>LJSF01000005.1 GCA_001314655.1 Rhodobacteraceae bacterium HLUCCA08
GATGATCTGTTCGTCCGTGAATCTCGTTCGCTTCATTGTCCGTCCTCAGGTTGGGCCGGACTCTAATCGACGGTGGAGGAAAAATCCCGTGGCAGGTCACCGCTCCAACCCAACCCGGCCGCCGACCTCCCCACCTCACCCCACCCTCACACCTCCTTGAGCCCCCCTGTCCGCGCGGCCCCTCGGCGCTAGGTCAAGGCATGAAAGGAGGCCCTCAATGGACCGTCTCAAATATGTCCTTCTCTTCTCGGCCCTGTTTCCGGTCGTCTCCGGCGCGCTGGTGATCGCCGCGCTCAGCTTCGGCTATTATACCTGGCCCGCCATCCTCGGCGCCGCGCTGATCGGGTTTGTCCTGTCCTTCCCCATCGCGCGGCATGTCTCGCGCCGGATCAAGCGCGACGACCCGAATTTCGACCACCGGCACGAGCCGAAGAATACGTTTCTTCCCGATCCCAATGCGCGGGAAGTGTAACTGACCCAGATCAACGCACCCCACCCGAACATTTGCCATATCGCAGATATGTCTAATTCATCGGAGGGGTGTTCGATGTCCCGTCTCGCACTTGTGCTCTATGTCTTTCTCAGCGCCACGCTCGCCGGCTCCTTCATGGTCGCCGCGCTGGTCGCCGGCCTGGATACCACCAGGCCCGTGGTGATTTCGGCCCTGCTCGGGTTCATCATCGCCATCCCCGTCTCGATCGCCGTGGCGCGCAAGCTGTCGTGATCCGGCTGGCGGCGTTCCTTTATGGCGTCGTCGCCTCGACCCTGGCGGCGACGGCGGTGGTCGTGGCGCTGGTCTCTGGCGTGACCGGGTTGTGGGGGTTGCTGGGCGCGGCGGGGCTGGGCGCGGCTGTCGCCGTGCCGGCCAGCCTGGCCGCGGCAAAGGCCCTGCGCGGCTGACAGCGACGCGGGACGGATATGCCGGGCGCCGCGTCGACCGTCTGTCCGCAGGGTGGGGTTTCACCCCATCTGTCCGCAGGGTGGGGTTTCACCCCACCGGCGCCTCCAGAAACGCCCGCAAGGCCGCCTCGAATTCGCGCGGCTTTTCGGCATGCAGCCAATGGCCCGCGCCGGGGATCTTGGCGAATTTCGCCGCTGGAAACAGCGCCTTGATCCGGTCTCGATGCGCCGGCTGCAGATAGTCGCTGTCGGCCCCGGACAGAAACAGGGCCGGCCCGTCGAATTGTCCGTCAAGCTCCGGAAATCCCACGATCTTGTCCATGTCGCGGTCCAGAACATCAAGGTTCAGCTTCCACCGTTTCCCGTCCGCATCCAGCGACTGAAGCAGGAAGGGTTTCAACGCCTCTTCGACCTGCAAGAGATCCCCCGCCTCCGACCGCCGCGCGACGCCCGACAGGTCCACCGCCCGCATCGCCGCGATGTTGTGCGACTGGCTGTGGGCATAGGCGACCGGCGCGATGTCGGCGACGATCAGGCGATTGACAAGGTCGGGGTATGTCACGGCCAGCACCATCGCCGCCTTGCCGCCCATGGAATGGCCGACCACATCCGTCGGCCGGTCCAGCAGCGCCGCCAGGTCCTGCGCCAGATCGTCATAGGAATGGCTGTCGAACCAGGGCGAGTCGCCGTGGTTGCGCAGGTCCGGGGCCAGCACATGATAACGGTCGGCCAGGCGCTTGGCGATCACCCCCCAATTGCGGCCCGACCCGAAAAGGCCGTGCGCGATCAACAGCTTGGGCAGGGCGGGATCGCCATGGGTGAGGAGGTTCAGCATCGCTCCGACATAAGCCGCGCGGCGCGCGATTGCCAGCCCCCAACGGCCGGCGCTAGAAGGTGGCGCATGGACCGGGCCGAACTGAACGGGATGATCGACGAGGTGCGCAGGCTGCTGGACGAACGTCTGCGCGTGCGCGGCCGCAGCCTGTCGCGCCAGCTGCGCCGGGCCGGTCGGATGCTGCCACGCCGATTGCGGCGCGACGCCCGGGCCCTGGTCGAGGCCCAGAGCCTGACCGGGCATCCGACCCTTGGCCTGATGCTGGACCGGACACGCCTGGGCGCGGCACACCGGCGGCTGGTCGAGCACCTGGAGGCGATCGATCCGGTCGAGGCGCGCAAGACACGGGTGATCCGGCTGGCGGCGACGATCGCGCTCAACCTGCTGATCGTCGCGGGCCTGCTGGTCGCGGTGCTGGTCTGGCGGGGATTTCTGTGATCCGCGGCGGCGCGCGCACCACCGGGGTCACGGTGACGCAGCCGACGAAAAGCAGCAGAGACCAGGACGCCATCCTCGACAGCGGCGCCCGATCCGCGGGCAGGGCGCCGCATGGGCCGGGCTTTCGCGCCGCGTCCGTGCACGGCCGGTGGGGCGGAACCCCACCCTGCGGGCCGGCGGCGGGGTGGGGGCTGTGCCTCAGAGACCCGGATAGATCGGGAAGCGCTGGCACAGCGCTTCGACCTCGGCCTTCACCTGGGCCTCGATCTCGGCGTTGCCGTCTTCGCCATGGGCGGCCAGCCCATCGACGACACGGACGATCCAGTCGCCGATCTGGCGGAACTCGGCCTCGCCGAAGCCGCGGGTGGTGCCGGCGGGCGAGCCCAGGCGCACGCCGCTGGTCACGGTGGGTTTTTCCGGGTCGAACGGGATGCCGTTCTTGTTGCAGGTGATATGGGCGCGTTCCAGCGCCGCTTCGGTGGCGTTGCCCTTGACCCCCTTGGGTCGCAGGTCGACCAGCATCACGTGGCAATCGGTGCCGCCGGTGACGATATCCAGCCCGCCTTTCATCAGCTGGTCGGCCAGGGCCTGGGCGTTCTTGACGACCTGGGTCTGGTAGGCCTTGAAATCGGGGCGCAGCGCCTCGCCGAAGGCCACGGCCTTGCCGGCGATCACATGCATCAGCGGCCCGCCCTGGATGCCGGGGAAGATCGCCGAATTCACCTTCTTGGCGATGGCGTCGTCATTGGTCAGGATCATGCCGCCGCGCGGGCCGCGCAGGGTCTTGTGGGTGGTGGTCGTGACCACATGGGCATGGGGGAAGGGGTCGGGATAGACCCCCGCCGCGATCAGACCGGCGAAATGCGCCACATCGGCCAGCACGATGGCGCCGACGGTATCGGCGATCTCGCGGATGCGGGCGAAATCGATATGGCGCGGAATGGCCGAGCCGCCGGCGATGATCATCTTGGGCTGGTGTTCGGCGGTCAGCGCGGCGATCTGGTCGTAATCGATCAGGCTGTCCTGCTGGCGCACGCCGTATTGCACCGCGTTGAACCACTTGCCCGACTGGTTCGGCCGGGCGCCATGGGTCAGATGGCCGCCGGCATCGAGGCTCATCCCCAGGATCGTGTCGCCGGGCTGCAGCAGTGCGGTGAACACGCCCTGGTTGGCCTGGCTGCCGGAATTCGGCTGGACATTGGCGAAGGCGCAGCCGAACAGCTGTTTCGCGCGCTCGATCGCCAGGGTCTCGGCCACGTCGACATATTGGCAGCCGCCGTAATAGCGCCGGCCCGGATAGCCTTCGGCATATTTGTTGGTCATCACCGAGCCCTGCGCCTCGAGCACCGCCGCCGAAACGATGTTTTCCGACGCGATCAGCTCGATCTCGTGGCGCTGGCGGCCCAGTTCCTGCCGGATCGCGCCCCAGATCTCGGGGTCGCGGGATGACAGGGCTTCGGTGAAGAATCCTTCGGTCTGGCTGGTCATGTGACATCCTCCGGCAGCATGGCTTGCCGGCTAGGATTAAGCGCTGGTGGCCCGGGTTGAAAGGCGCAAAGCGACGCGGGGGCGCGGCTTTGCGGCGCCGATCGGCAACCGGCGGGGCGGATCGGGAACAGCCGGGCACCGCGCGGAACGCTTGCCTTTCGCCGCGGCGCTTGGGACAAGTCGGGCAGACGCGGGAGGGAACGCATGACCACACGGCTGGCCCTGGCCTTTCTGGCAAGTTCGGCGCCGATCGCCCAGACCGCGCGGCGGACTCTGGCCGAACGCTATGGCGACGTGCCCCCCGCCGAGGCAGAGGTGATCGTCGCCCTGGGCGGCGACGGTTTCATGCTGCAGACCCTGCACGCGACCCAGGACCTGGCCGCGCCGGTCTATGGCATGAACCGCGGCACGGTCGGCTTTCTGATGAACGAATACGCCCCCCAGGGCCTGACCGAACGGCTGGCCCAGGCCGAAGAGGCGCAGATCAACCCGCTGGCGATGCGGGCGACCTGCGCCGACGGGTCGGTGCAGGAAGCGCTGGCGATCAACGAGGTGTCCTTGCTGCGCGCCGGCCCGCAGGCGGCCAAGCTGCGCTTGTTCGTCGATGGCAAGCTGCGCCTGCCGGAACTGGTCTGCGACGGGGCCCTGGTGGCGACGCCGGCGGGATCGACCGCCTACAATTACTCGGCCCATGGGCCGATCCTGCCGATCGGGTCCGACGTGCTGGCGATCACCGCGGTGGCGGCGTTCCGGCCGCGGCGCTGGCGTGGCGCGCTGGTGCCGAAGGCGGCCGAGGTGGTGTTCGAGGTGGCCGAACCGGCCAAGCGCCCGGTCATGGCCGATGCCGACAGCCGGTCCGTGCCCGATGTGGTGCGGGTCGAGGTGCGGTCGGAGCCCGGCGTGGTGCACCGGCTGTTGTTCGACCCGGGCCACGGGCTGGAAGAACGGCTGATCCAGGAACAATTCGTCTGACGCCGTCGGCCGCCGCTCGCCCCGGGACGGGCCCGGGGCATCGCCCCGCCCGCCGTCCCGGTTCAGGCGCAAAGGCTCAGGCGCGGCGCGTGCGGCCCAGGGCCAGCGCGCCAAGCCCGGCCAGCAGCATCCAGCCCGCCGCCGGCAGCGGCACCGGCGCGGGCGCCGGCTGGCCGGTCACCAGGTCCTGGGTGCCATCGGCGACGAAGAAGCTGAGCGTCCAGGCGTCCGGATCGAAAGCCGACAGCCCGGCCAGGTAATCCGCGGCCAGGTCCTTGACCGGGTTGTTGTTGAACACCCGGAAATCGCCGGTGTCGAGGTCGAACGCATCATCGGTGATCACTTCCCAGATCGCCACCTGAAAAGCCGCGGCCTTGGTGCCGGTGTCGATCCCCTCGTAATGGCCGTCGAACAGCTGGCCCAGCATGTCGGTCACGCCGGCGCTGAACGGCGAGCCGCTCGTGTCATAGGCGACCGACAGGTTCAGATGTTCGGCCAGGTCGATGCAGAAGGCGACGATCGGCGTGGTGCCGTCGGTGATGTTGAAGCCACCGGCGCGCACGTTCTGCGCCGTGCCCCCGTTGACGCTGATCCGCACGTCGGAATAGAGCGGCGGATCGCCGAACAGATTGGCGTGGGTCTTGTCGAAATCGATTGTCCCGGCGGCGGCACCGGTCGCCAGGGCGGCGCCCAGGGCGGTTGCGGCCAAGCCGGTCTTGATTGAAAAACGCATGACTATCCTTCCCAATGAACGGGTCCTTGTTCTTGGCACATGGTTAATGTTTCGGTCAAATGAACGGGGAATTACGCCGTTTCGGTTTCATCTTTGGAAACGCTCGGGGCCCCGGGGTCGGGATTGTGACCGGATTTCAGTGCCTCGGCCTGCGGCGGCGGCGAATCGCCGGGCGTTTGGCGACGTTGCGTCAGCCTCGCGGTGGTCCTGGCACCCTGCCGAGGCGGTCGGGGGCATGACATCCACGGGCGAAGACTACGCGCGGCCTATATGCCCGCTGGCGACGGCTGTTTCGTGGCCCCCGTCACCGGGTCGGATTTCGTCCGAATGCAGGGCCCCAAACCGCCGTTTTCATGGGCGGCCGCCCGGCCTTGCGCGCGCAGTGATCCCGGCGGCCTAGCCGCCGTAGCCCATCGGTTTCACCGCCGCGCGGATTTCGTCCAGGATCGCCGGGTCGTCGATCGTGGCGGGCATCTTGTAATCCTGCCCGTCGGCGATCTTGACCATGGTGCCGCGCAGGATCTTGCCCGACCGGGTCTTGGGCAGCCGGTCGACCACGGCGCACAGCTTGAAGGCCGCCACCGGGCCGATCTGGTCGCGCACCATCTTGACGCATTCGCGGGCGATCTCGTCATGCGGTCGGTCGACCCCGGCGGACAGGCAGACGAAGCCCATGGGCAATTGGCCCTTGAGCTCATCCGTGACGCCGATCACGGCGCATTCGGCGACATCCGGATGGGCGGCCAGGACCTCTTCCATGGCGCCGGTCGACAGCCGGTGTCCGGCGACGTTGATCACGTCATCGGTGCGGGCCATGATCCAGAGGTAGCCGTCCGCGTCCTTCATCCCCGCATCGCCGGTCTCGTAATAGCCCGGGAAATGGTCGAGATAGGATTTGCGGAACCGTTCGGGCGCGTTCCACAGCGTCGGCAGCGTGCCCGGCGGCAGCGGCAGCTTGACGGCGATGGCGCCCAGCTCTCCGGGTGGCAATTCGTGGCCGTCCTCGCCCAGGATCTGCACGTCATAGCCGGGCATGGCGACGGTGGGCGAGCCGATCTTGACAGGCAGCGGTTCGATCCCCGCCGGGTTGCCGGCGATGGCCCAGCCGGTTTCGGTCTGCCACCAATGGTCATAGACCGGCTTGCCGGTCACCCGGGTGGTCCAGTCGATCGTGTCCGGATCGGCCCGTTCGCCGGCCAGGTAGATCGCGCGCAGGTGCGACAGGTCGTATTTGCCGACGAATTCGCCCTTCGGATCCTCGCGCTTGACCGCGCGCAGGGCGGTGGGGGCGGTGAAGAAGGACGCGACCTTGTGTTCGGACATCACCCGCCAGAAGGTGCCGGCATCGGGCGTGCCGATCGGCTTGCCCTCGAAGACGATGGTGGTGTTGCCGTGGATCAGCGGCGCATAGCAGATATAGCTGTGCCCCACGACCCAGCCCACATCCGAGGCGGCCCAGAACACCTCGCCGGGATCGACGTTGTAGATGTTCTTCATCGTCCAGTTCAGCGCCACCAGGTGCCCGGCGGTGGGCCGGACCACGCCCTTGGGCGCCCCGGTCGTGCCCGAGGTATACAGGATATAGGCCGGGTGGGTGCCCTCGACCGGCACGCAATCGGCCGGCTCGACCCCGTATTGAAAACCGTGCCAGTTGTAATCGCGCCCCTCTTCGAGATGGGCGACCTCCTGTTCGCGCTGGAAGATGACGCAGAAATCGGGCTTGTGGGCCGCCTGGTCGATGGCGGCGTCCAGCAGCGGCTTGTAATGCACGATCCGGCCCGGCTCGATCCCGCAGGAGGCGGCGATGATCGCCTTGGGCTGCGCATCGTCGATGCGGACGGCCAGTTCATGCGCCGCGAAACCGCCGAAGACCACCGAATGGATCGCCCCCAGCCGGGCGCAGGCCAGCATCGCCTCCAGCGCCTCGGGGATCATCGGCATGTAGATGATGACCCGGTCGCCCTTTTCCACGCCCTTGGCGCGCAGCGCACCGGCCAGTTGTGCCACGCGGTTGCGCAGGTTCACATAGGTGATGCGGCGGGTCACGCCGGACACCGGGCTGTCATGGATGATCGCGACCTGGTCGCCGCGGCCGGCCTCGACATGGCGGTCGACGGCGTTCCAGCAGGTGTTGACCATGCCGTCGGCGAACCATTCATGGATATTGTCGCCCCGGTCGAACAGCGCCTTGCTGGGCGGCGTGGCCCAGTCGATGGCCGCGGCCTGCTCCATCCAGAACCGGTCCGGGTCGGCCTTCCAGGCCTCGTAGATCGCGCTGTAGCCCATGGTATGCCTCCCTCGTATCCGAGCGCCTTTTAGGCGCTTGCAACGGGGCGCTCAAGCGCCTGCGACATGGTTGCGCTAACCCGGCCATGTGATCTTCGGGCTTGAGTGGGGGCGCGGCGCAGGCTTTGATGCGGATGTGGTCAATGGAGGGCGCGATGCGGAGATGGTTCTGGTCAGGGGCGGTGCTGGCGGTCTGGGCGGGGTCGGCTGCGGCGCAGCAGGGCTGGGAATTCTACGCCGACGACGCGGGCAACCGCGGTGCGGCGGTCTGCCCGATCGCGACCGCGTCGGATTTCCTGTGTTTCGAAATCGGCTGCACCGACGATGGCGGGCTCGATTTCGTGATCGCAGCGCCGTCGGGGCGGCTGCCCGAGCGACCGCTGCAGATGGCTCTGGCGGTCGATGGCCGGGCGGTGGCGCAGGTGAGCCTGCAGCCGCGCGGCGCGATGGGGACGCAAAGCGAATACCGCGCGCCGGTCGGGGCTGCCGGGCAGGCGGCGTTGCGCGCGCTGGAACTGGGCGGCGCCGCCGATGTGACGCTGCAATCGGACGATTTCCGCCGGGTCCTGTCCTTCGACCTGACCGGGTCGATGCAGACGATCGCACAGGCGCGCGCGGATTGCGCAGGACAGCCGGTCAACCCGCGCGACTGAGGCGGCGCGGCGCCGCGACCCCGGACAAGGGCCAGTGCGCCTAGCCGTAATGGCCCACCGGCGTGCCGGCGATGGCGGCCATGTTCAGCAGCCCCCGCGCGGTGATCGAGGGGGTGACGATATGGGCGCGGTTGCCCAGCCCCATCAGGATCGGCCCGACCTCCAGCCCGCCGCCCTTCATCTTGAGGATGTTGCGCACGCCGGAGGCCGCGTCCGCATGACCGAAGACCAGCACATTGGCCGGCCCCTGCAGCCGTCCGCCGGGCAGCAGCCGGTCGCGCAGCTCCGGGTCGAGCGCGGCATCGACGTTCATCTCGCCCTCGTACTGGAAATCGGTCTCCATCGCGTCCAGCAGCGCGATCGCCTCGCGCAGGCGCTTGCCCGAGCCCTCGGCCTGGTTGCCGAACTGGCTGCGCGAACAGAAGGCGATGCGCGGCTCGACCCCGAAACGGCGGGCATGGCGCGCGGCCCCCAGCGCGGTCTTGGCCAGCTGTTCGGGCGTCGGCAGGTCCCAGACCTGGGTATCGGCCAGAAACAGCGGCCCGTCCTCGAGGATCATCATGCTGAGCGCGCCATGGGGCTGCAGCCGGTCATCCCCCAGAACCTGGGTGACGTAATTCAGGTGCCAGCGGTATTCGCCGAAGGTGCCGCAGATCAGGCTGTCGGCCTCGCCGCGGTGCACCATCACCGCGCCGATCGCCGTGGTATTGGTGCGCAGGATCGCCCGGGCCAGGTCGGGCGTGACGCCGCGGCGGCACATCAGCCGATGATAGCTTTCCCAGTAATCGCGGTAGCGCGGGTCGTTTTCCGGGTTCACCACGGCGAAATCCCGGTCCGGCCGGATCGTCAGCCCCGCCGCCTCGCAGCGGCTTTCGATCACCGCGGGCCGGCCGATCAGGATCGGCTTTTCGGTGGTTTCCTCCAGGATCGCCTGGGCGGCGCGCAGCACCCGTTCGTCCTCGCCCTCGGCAAAGACGATGCGACGGGCGGCGGTGCGGGCGGCCTCGAAGACCGGCCGCATCAGCAGCGCCGACTTGAACACGCCGGCATTCAGCCGGTGCCGGTAGGCGTCGAAATCCGCGATCGGCCGGGTCGCCACGCCGGTCTCCATCGCGGCGCGGGCCACGGCGGTGGAGACGATCGCCGACAGCCGCGGGTCGAAGGGTTTGGGGATCAGATAATCGGCGCCGAAGGTCAGCTGCTCGCCCTTGTAGGCCGCCGCCGCCTCGGCGCTGGTGGTGGCGCGGGCAAGTTCCGCGATACCGTCGATACAGGCGATCTGCATGGCGTCGTTGATCTCGGTCGCGCCGACGTCCAGCGCCCCGCGAAAGATGAAGGGAAAACACAGCACGTTGTTGACCTGGTTGGGAAAATCGCTGCGCCCCGTGGCGATGATCGCATCGGGTGCGACCGCGCGCGCGGCGTCGGGCAGGATTTCCGGCGTCGGGTTGGCCAGGGCGAAGATGATCGGCTGGCGGGCCATCCGCGCGACCTGATCGGGCCGCAGCACACCGGGGCCGGACAGGCCCAGGAACAGGTCGGCGCCGTCGATCACCTCGTCCAGGCTGCGGGCGTCGCTGGCCTGGGCGAAGGCGGCCTTCTGCGGGTTCATGTCGATCTCGCGGCCCTGGTGGACCAGCCCGTGAATGTCGCACAGCCAGATGTTTTCGCGCTTCAACCCCAGTTTCAGCAGCATGTTCAGGCAGGCGATCCCGGCCGCGCCGCCGCCGGTGCTGACCAGCTTGATGTCCTCGATCCGTTTGCCGGCGACATGCAGCGCGTTGCGGGTCGCGGCGCCGACGACGATCGCGGTGCCGTGCTGGTCGTCGTGAAACACCGGGATGTTCATCCGGGCGCGGCAGATCCGTTCGACGATGAAGCAATCGGGGGCCTTGATGTCCTCCAGGTTGATGGCGCCGAAGGTGGGTTCCAGCGCGCAGACGATCTCGGCCAGTTTCTCGGGGTCGGTCTCGTCGATCTCGATGTCGAAACAATCGATGCCGGCGAAGGTCTTGAACAGCACCGCCTTGCCCTCCATCACCGGCTTGGAGGCCAGCGCGCCGATATTGCCCAGGCCCAGCACCGCCGATCCGTTCGACACCACCGCCACCAGATTGCCGCGCGCGGTCACGTCGCGCGCCGTGGCCGGATCGTCGCGGATCAGGATCGAGGCTTCGGCCACCCCGGGGCTGTAGGCGCGGGCCAGGTCGCGGCCATTGGCCAGCGGCTTGGTGGCGCGGATTTCCAGTTTGCCGGGCTTCGGGTGGCGGTGATAATCAAGCGCGGCCTGGCGCAGGCTGTCGCTGGGTGTGTCGGGCATGATCCGCCTCCGGGATGGATTGGTTTAATGTTAAACCATTTTGCGCCGGCCGTCCCGGCACCGTCCTTCATAGCCCCGAACCGGGGGCGCTGGCAAATGGGTTGACGCCGGGTCGCGCCGCGGGGCAGGGCTTGCATCCGCCCCCGACGCGGCCCAATCTGGGCCAAAGAGGAGACCGCCCATGTCCCTGGTCGAAGACGCCCGCCACGTGCGGGAAAACGCCTATGTCCCCTATTCCCATTTCAAGGTCGGCGCGGCGATCCGTGCCGCCTCGGGCGCGGTCTATACCGGCTGCAACGTCGAAAACGCGGCCTTTCCCGAAGGCACCTGCGCCGAGGCCGGGGCGATCGCCGCCATGGTCGCCGCCGGCGATACCGAAATCGCCGAGGTCGCCGTGATCGCCGACAGCCCGCACCCGGTCAGCCCCTGCGGCGGCTGCCGTCAGAAACTGGCCGAATTCGCCCGCGGCGACGTGCCGGTCACCCTGGCCACGGTCGCCGGCGCGACGCTGGAAACCACCGTGTCCGAGCTTCTGCCCGGCGTCTTCGATCAAAGCTACATGAGCCGCCCGTGAGCGATGCAAGGGCGATCATCGCCAAGGTCCGCCGCAAGCGGACCCCGACGGATGACGAATTGCGCTGGTTCGCCGCCGGGCTGGCCAGTGGCGCGGTGACCGATGCCCAGGCCGGCGCCTTTGCCATGGCCGTGGTGCTGAACGGGCTGGACGAGGTCGGCCGCGTCGCCCTGACCACCGGCATGCGCGACAGCGGCGACGTGCTGGGCTGGGACCTGCCCGGACCGGTGCTGGACAAGCATTCGACCGGCGGCGTCGGCGATTGCGTGTCGCTGATCCTGGCTCCGGCGCTGGCCGCCTGCGGGGTGTTCGTGCCGATGATCTCGGGCCGGGGCCTCGGCCATACCGGCGGCACCCTGGACAAGATCGAGTCGATCCCCGGCCTGCGCGCGCAACTGCCCGAAGCCGAATTGCGCCGGATCACCGCGCGCGTCGGCTGTGCCATCGTCGGCGCCACCGGCGACATCGCCCCGGCCGACAGACGTTTATATGCCATTCGGGACGTTACGGCGACGGTTGAATCCGTAGATTTGATCACCGCCTCGATCCTGTCCAAGAAACTGGCGGCCGGGCTGGGTGGGCTGGTGCTGGATGTCAAATGCGGTTCCGGCGCCTTCATGAAGACACGCGACCAGGCCCGCGACCTGGCCGCATCGCTGGTCGGCACCGCCAATGGCGCGGGCTGCCCGACCGCGGCGCTGATCACCGATATGGACGAACCGCTGGCCCCGACCCTTGGCAATGCGCTCGAGGTGGCGACCTGCATGGACGTGATGTCCGGCAACCGCGCCGCGGCGCCGCGCCTGCACGACCTGACCATCGCCCTGGGCGGCCGGGTGCTGGCGCTGGCCGGGATCGAGGATGGCGCCGACAAGGTGGCGCAGGCCATCGCCTCGGGCGCGGCGCTGGACCGGTTTGCCCGGATGGTGGCCGAGATGGGCGGCCCCCCCGACATGGCCGAGGATTGGCACACCCACCTGCCCAAGGCCGCCGTTGTGGGCGAGGTGCCGGCCCCCGCCGCGGGCCATGTCGCCGCGATCGACGGAGAGGCGCTGGGCCTGGCCGTGGTGCATCTGGGCGGCGGGCGGCTGCGTGAAACCGACCGGATCGACCCGGCGGTGGGCCTGTCCGAGGTCGCGGGCAAGGGCGCCCGGGTCGAACGGGGCGATCCGCTCGCCGTGATCCATGCCGCCGACGAAGACAGCGCCGAGGCCGCGGCGCGGGCGGTCCTGGCCGCGATCACCATCGGCCAGCCGCCCGCGCCAACCGAGCTGATCCTCGATCGGGTGGACCCATGAGCCGGGCGTTCCTGCTGGTCATCGACAGCGTCGGCATCGGCGGCGCGCCGGATGCGGATATGTTCTATAATGACGGCACCCCCGACACAGGCGCCAATACACTCGGTCATATTGCCGAGGCCTGCGCCGCGGGCCAGGCCGATGACGGCCGCAGCGGGCCGCTGGCCCTGCCGGTGCTGGGGGCGATGGGCCTGGGCCGCGCCCTGACGCTTGCCAGCGGCGCGACCGCGTTCACCGATGACGGCCCGGTCACCGGCGCCTGGGGCGCGGCGACGGAAATCAGCCCCGGCAAGGACACGCCCTCGGGCCATTGGGAACTGGCCGGGGTGCCGGTGCCCTGGGACTGGACCTATTTCCCCGACGAACACCCCGCCTTTCCGCCCGAGCTGATCGCACGGGTCCGCGAGATCGCCGGCGTCGGTGGCACCTTGGCAAATTGCCACGCTTCGGGAACGGAAATCATCGCCCGATATGGTGAAAAGCACATCGAAACCGGTTGGCCGATCTGCTACACCTCGGCCGACAGCGTGTTCCAGATCGCCGCGCACGAGGGGCATTTCGGGCTCGATCGTCTGCTCGACCTGTGCGAACGGCTGGCCCCGGGCTTGCACGCGATGAAGGTCGGCCGGGTCATCGCCCGACCCTTTGTCGGCGAACCCGGCGGTTTCACCCGCACCGGCAACCGCCACGATTATGCCATCGCCCCCCCGGCGCCGACGCTGTGCGACTGGGCCAAGACGGCGGGGCGGTCGGTTCAGGCCATCGGAAAGATCGGCGACATCTTTTCCATGCAGGGCATAGACGAGGTCCGAAAGGGCGACGACGCCACCCTGATGGGCCACCTGTCGGATCTGATCGACGCGGCGCCCGACGGCGGGCTGGTCTTTGCCAATTTCGTCGAATTCGACAGCCTTTACGGCCATCGCCGCGACGTTGCCGGCTATGCGCGGCACCTGGAATGGTTCGACGCCGCCCTGGGCAGGCTGCGGCCGCGGTTGCGCGACGGCGACCTGCTGGTCGTCACCGCCGATCACGGCAATGACCCGACCTGGACCGGCACCGACCATACCCGCGAACGGGTTCCGGTCCTGTGCCACGGGATCGGGGCGCGCGCGCTGGGCCTGATCGGGTTTGTCGACGTGGCCGCATTGGTGGCCGACCATCTGGGGATCGAGGTGACATGAGCTGGCAGGACTTTCCCAAGGTCGAATTGCACCTGCACCTGGAAGGCGGCGCGCCACCCGCCTTCATCCGCGGCCTGGCCGCCGAAAAGGGGATCGACCTGTCGGGCATCTTCACCCCCGACGGCGGCTATCGATACCGCGATTTCGATCATTTCCTGAAGGTCTACGAGGCCGCCTGCACCACCCTGCAAGGCCCGCAGGATTTCCACCGCCTGACCCTGGCGGTGCTGGAGCAAAGCGCGGCCAACGGCGTGGTCTATTCCGAAACCTTCCTGTCGCCGGATTTCTGCGGCGGCGGCGATCTGGCCGCCTGGCGCGACTACCTGGCCGCGATCGAAAGCGCGGCGGACGAGGCCGAGGCGCGCTTCGGCATCACCCTGCGCGGCATCGTCACCTGCATCCGCCATTTCGGCCCGGAACAGGCCCGGCCCGCCGCGATCTGTGCCGCCGAAACCCGGGGGCGGTTCCTGCGCGGCTTCGGCATGGCGGGGGCCGAGCTGGTCGGGCGCCCGGGCGATTACCGATGGGCCTTCGACTGCGCCCGAGAGGCCGGGCTGCACCTGACCTGCCATGCCGGCGAATGGGGCGGGCCCGACATGGTGGCCGACACGATCCATGACCTTGGGGTCGAACGGATCGGCCATGGCGTCAATGCCGTCAAGGATCCGCAGCTGGTTGCCGACATCGCCGAGAACGGGATCGTGCTCGAGGTCTGCCCGGGCTCGAACGTCTTTCTGGGCGCGACCGGCGACTGGGCTCGGCACCCGATCGCCCGGCTGCGTGACGCCGGTGTCAAGGTCACGGTCTCGACCGACGATCCGCCGTTCTTCGACACCACGATGACCGCCGAATTCGAGGGGTTGGAGCGCGCCTTCGGCTGGGGCGAAGAGGAATTCCGCGCCCTCAACCGCACCGCCCTTGACGCCGCCTTCTGCGACGCCGACACCCGAGACCGCATCGCCAAGAAACTGGAGCCCGCCGCATGACCGGATTGCCGCACCTGACCGTCGTCACCCATCCCCTGGTCCAGCACAAGCTGACCCTGATGCGCGACAAGGGCACCTCGACCGCCGGGTTCCGCCAGCTTCTGCGCGAGATTTCCCAGCTTCTGGCCTATGAGGTGACGCGCGAATTGCCGATGACGACCCGCACCATCGAAACCCCGCTCTGCGAGATGGACGCCCCGGTTCTGGCCGGCAAGAAGCTGGCGCTGGTGTCGATCCTGCGGGCCGGCAACGGGCTGCTTGACGGGGTGCTGGAGCTGATCCCCTCGGCCCGGGTCGGGTTCGTCGGGCTGTATCGCGACGAGGAAACGCTGCAGCCGGTGCAATATTATTTCAAGGTGCCCCAGGACCTTGGCGGGCGCATGGTGATCGCCGTCGACCCGATGCTGGCGACCGGAAACAGTTCGGCCGCGGCGATCGACCTGCTCAAACAGGCCGGTGCGACCGATATCCGCTTTCTGTGCCTGCTGGCCGCGCCCGAGGGGATCAAGCGCATGGAACAGGCCCATCCCGACGTGCCGATCGTGACGGCGGCTGTGGACGAATGCCTGAACGACCATGGATATATTGTGCCCGGGCTAGGGGATGCGGGCGACCGGATGTTCGGCACGAAATAAAGGGTTGGATTAACCAATTCGGGCGGACAATCCCTTTACAAAATAGGCACTGTGCGTCATCCTTCCACAAAATATAGTGGGGATGAAGATGAGCAGTCGCACCCGTATCCTGGCCGCAGTGGCGGCTTGCGCGTTTTGCGCGACCATGGCCGTGGCGCAGGATCTGCGCGATGTCGGCCCGCCGGCGGAACTTCCGCCCGACAATTTCGGCGGCAACCAATATGTCGACAGCCGCGGGTGCGTCTTTGTCCGTGCCGGGATCGGCGGCACCACCGATTGGGTGCCGCGGGTGAACCGGGACCGGCAGGCGCTGTGCGGCTTCACCCCGACGCTCGAGGCGGCTGCCGCGCCGGCGCCGCAGGCGCCGGACCCGGACCCGGACCCGGACACCACCGCCGCTGTCCCCGAACCGGCGCCCGAACCCGCGCCCGAGCCCGCACCCGCGCCGCAACAGGCCGACGCCAGACCGGACCCCGCGCCGGCCCAGCCGGTCCAGTCCCCCGCGGCACCGGTCCGGACCCAGGTTGCCGCGCCGCGCCCCGCGGCCCCGGCGCCCGTCGCGACGCCGCGGGTCGTCACGGTTCCCGCGCCGCAGCCGGTCGCGCCGACGCCAGAGCCGCGCCGGATCACCCTGGCCGAGGCCTGCGCGGGCCGCACCGGGATCCAGCCCAACATGATCTCGGCCCGGACCGGGGAACCGGTCGATTGCGGCCCGGGGGTGACGCTGGCCGCGGCCGCGCCCGCCGCCCCGTCGGCCGACGCGCCGCGCCAGGTCAGCCGCAGCGAAATCTGCGCCGAGATCGCCGCCACCGGGCGTCGCTATATCGACGTCGCCACCGGCGCGCCGGTGGCCTGCTCGTCACCGGCCCCGGCGGTGCAACAGCCCCGGGCCGCGCCGGGCGGCAATCTGCTGGCAAGCCTGCGCGCGGACCTGACCGCGCCGGCGACGCCCTATTCGAACCCGCTGGATGACCCGCCGGGAACCCTGGCGCCGCCGCGCAATGCGGTCAATGCGCGCTCGGTCATTCGGCCGCGACCGACGTATCGCAACGTGCTGGACGGCGCCCCCGGGGCGCTGGCCTTTGCGCGGCCCGCGCCCTATTCGAACCCGACCGTTTCGACCCGCCAGGTCGAGCCGCGGGTTCCGCAGGGCTATGAACAGGTCTGGACCGATGGCCGGATCAATCCGCAGCGCGGGTTGGCGCCGCAGGCCGCGCCCGAGGTGACCGCCACGGTCAGCACCCGGACCGCCGCGCCCCAGCCCGCTCCGCAGCCGCGGGCCGAGGCGATTTCCGGGCAGCGCTACGTCCAGGTCGCGACCTTCACCAGCCGGGCCGAGGCCCAGTCCGCGGCCCAGGCGCTGCGGGCGCGGGGCCTGCCGATGCGGATCGGCGTCCATGACCAGGGCGGTCGGGAGTTGCGGATCGTCCTGGCCGGGCCCTTCGGCAGCGATGCCGATCTGCAACGGGCGCTGGCGGTGGTGCAGGGCGCGGGCCATGGCGGCGCCTTCGCCCGGCGTTGAGACCGCGGATCAGGGGCAGATACCCTGCAGGCTGATCCAGTCGCCGTCATTCATCAATGGCGGCGTCTCGGCCCCGGCCAGGGGGTCGGCCTCGATCAGGCCGAGCGTGGTTTCCCCGGTCACGTCGATTGCATAGGCATAGGGCGTGGACGGAAGACCGGCCGCTTCGAACCGCGGCAGCAGCACCGCATCGGCGGGGCGCGGGGGCGGATCGCCGACCAGCGCCTCGGCATAGGCGCGCAGGGTCTGGGGCGGGATGTCGCCCGTGGTGAGCAATGTCACGGTGCTGCGCAGACCCGTGGTGCGCAACAGCGCGCCCAGCGGGTCTTCGACATCGCGCCGGGCGGCGGCGGCGATCATGTGGCCGGCGACGACGGCCGGGTCCTCGGTATCCTCGACCATGGCGCGGGACAGCACGATGATCCCGCCGGGCAGATAGAGCGCGCTTTGCGGCCCGGAAGGGACGACGACCGTGGTGCCATCCGGGCCGATGACCTTTTCATGCAGCGCACCAAGGGCCTGGGTGCCAAGCCGGCCGCGGCAGGTCTGGCCGGTCAGGCGCTGGACATGGCCCAGCAGCACGCCTCCGATCTCGGCCCGTTTGGCGGCCGGCACGACCCGTTCGGCCTGGTCGCGCAGCGCACCGGGCAGCCACAGCACGCCGAGCGCGAGGATCCCGCCCAGGACCGCGGCGACCGACAGGGCCCGCAACCGGCCGGGCCGGGGCCGGGACCGGGCGATGGCACGGCGCACCTTCTCGATCGCGTCGATCATGGTGTCGTCAGCGATTTCGATATCTTCGCCGGCGTCCGGATCAGGCGTGAAAAGCGCCGGCCGCTGGCCGGGGTTTTCGCGTTCGACGGCGGCCAGCGACCAATGGGCCAGCGGCCGGCCGGCGCTGTCGGCGATGACCAGGGTGGCGTCGCCGAACGAGATCGCGACCTCGCGCCGCTGGGCCTCGGGGTCGGGGCGCCAGAGCCCGGTGCTTTCGAGCCGGGCATATTCCTTGAGGGCGGTCATCCGGGGCGATCTGCTCTGCCTGCCGTATTATGTTGCGGCCATGATAGGGCAGGCGGGGGCGGCTTGCCAAATGGTAAAGCGCCCGCGCGGTCGCCGCGACGTCGCGCGCCCGGTTTGCGCCGTCCGGCCGGGCGCCGCTCTTGGCCCTGACGGGCCAAGACGCCCCGCCCGCCGTCCCGGTTACCGGGCCGCCCCGGGCCGCCGTTCGGGTGGGGTCAGCCGAACCGTTTGCGCAGTTCGAATTTCTGGATCTTTCCGGTCGAGGTCTTGGGCAGTTCGCCGAAGATCACCTGTTTCGGCGTCTTGAACCCGGCCAGCCTTTCGCGGGCGAAGGCGATCAGCTCGGCCTCGGTCACGGCGCGCCCGTCCTTCAGTTCGACGAAGGCGCAGGGCACCTCGCCCCATGTGTCGTCGGGCTTGGCGACCACGGCGCACAGCATCACCGCCGGGTGGTGCATCAGCACGCCCTCGACCTCGACCGAACTCACGTTTTCGCCGCCCGAGATGATGATGTCCTTGGCCCGGTCGGCGATCTTGAGATAGCCGTCCTCGTGCTGGAAGGCGATGTCGCCGGAATGGAACCAGCCGCCCGCGAAGGCCTCGCGCGTGGCCCGCGGATTGCGCAGGTAACCCTTCATCACGCAATTGCCCCGGAACATGATCTCTCCTTGGGTTTCGCCGTCCCAGGGCACGGGGGTCATGGTTTCGGGGTCCATCGCCAGGACCTCTTCCATGAAGGGCATCAGCACGCCGGTGCGGGCCTTGATGGTGTAGCGGTCCTCGGCCGGCAGATCGTCCCAGCGCCAGGGTTTCCAGGTGCATTCGGTGGCCGGCCCGTAGGTTTCGGTGAGGCCATAGACCTGCATCACGTCGAAGCCCAGCGGTTCGACGGCGGCGAGGGTTGCGGCGGGCGGCGGGGCGCCGGCGGTCTTGACCTTGACGATATGGTCGAAGGGGCGGCGGTCTTCGTCGCGGGCATTGACCAGCATGTTGAGCACGATCGGCGCACCGCCGAAATGGGTGACGCCGTGGTCGGCGATGGCGTCGTAGATCGCCTTTGCGGTGATGTCGCGGCAGCACACCGCGGTGCCGCCGACGACAGGCAGCATCCAGGTATGGGTCCAGCCGTTGCAATGGAACAGCGGCACGATCTGCAGGTAGCGCGGATGCAGGTTCATCTCCCAGGTGATGGGCGTGCCCATGGTCGCCAGGTAGGCGCCGCGATGGTGATAGACCACGCCCTTGGGCCGCCCGGTGGTGCCCGAGGTGTAGTTGAGCGCGATGCTTTCCCATTCATCGGCGGGCATGATCCAGTCGAAATCGGGATCGCCGGCGTCAAGGAAGGTCTCGTAGTCGATCTGGTCGCCGATCTCGGGGACGCCGGCGACCGGGTCGGGCACCTCGACCACCAGGGGGGCCGGGCCCTCCATGTCGGCGATCGCGGTCATCGCGGCGGGCAGGAACTGGCTGTCGACCAGCAGCACCTTGGCCTGGCCGTGATCGAGGATATAGCTGATCGTGCCGGTATCGAGCCGTGTGTTGATGGTGTTCAGCACCGCGCCGCAGGCGGGCACGGCAAAGGCGGCCTCGGACTGGGCGGGGATGTTGGGCAGGAGGGTGGCGACCACGTCGCCGGGGTTCACCCCGGCCTGGGCCAGCGCCGAGGCCAGCCGGGTGACGCGGGCATGGTATTCGCCATAGGTCCATTGCCGGTCGCCATAGACCACCGCCGCGCGGTTGGGAAACACCAGCGCCCCGCGGCGCAGATGCGACAGCGGGGTCAGCGGCACGTAATTGGCCGCGTTCTTTTCCAGTCCGGTTTCGTCCCTGAGCCAGCCCATATCCGTCCTCCCGTTCGGCATTCGGGGCCGATCATCCGCTTGCGGCGGGCGCGGGGCAAGGGCAAAGCGCGGTTGGCAAGGGACGGGGCGCGCGGCAAGGTGGCCGCCATGATCGTCAGCCGCGGGCGCCGCTACATCTTCGTCCACATTCCCAAGACCGGGGGCACCGCCATGGCCCTGGCGCTGGAGGCGCGGGCCATGGCCGATGACATCCTGGTCGGCGACACGCCCAAGGCGCGGCGGCGCAAGGGACGGCTGAAGGGGGTGAACACGGCCGGGCGGCTGTGGAAGCATTCGAGCCTGGCCGAGGCCGAGGGGCTGATCACCCGCGCCGAGATGGCCGATCTGTTCACCTTCACCCTGGTGCGCAACCCCTGGGACCGGGTGGTCAGCTATTACCACTGGCTGCGGGTCCAGGGTTTCGACCATCCGGCGGTGGCGCTGGCCAGACGGGTCGATTTCGCCGGATTCGTGACCGATCCGGCCACGCGGGCCAGCCTGCACGCCGCACCCTATGGCGCCTATCTGCGCGATGCGGCGGGGGTGGAACATGCGGATCTGTTCATCAGGCTCGAACACCTGAAGGCAGACCTGGACCCGCTTGAGGCGCATCTTGGCTTCGCGCTGAAGGTCCCCCGGGCCAATGTCTCGGACCGGGGGCGCGACTGGCGGCCCTATTACGACGATGACACCGCGCAAGCGGTGGAAGAGGCCTGCGCCGAGGATATCGCGCGCTTCGGTTATGGTTTCGACCCGGGGTCGGACGCATTCGCGACGTAATTGTTTCGAATTCGTCTCAAATCCGGGCGTGCCTCGGGGATTGCCGGCTTTCGCCGCACCATTGCCGCAAACATGCCCCTATTCGACCCAAGGAGCGGCGCGGGAATCACCGCCCATGGAGACATCGAAGACCGGCGCCGCTGCCAAGACGCGCCGGACGCACCGAACCGACAAGGGGATGTCAGATGTTCGCCTGGAAAGACACCGACTGGAGTGCCGCCGCCACGATCGGGCATGTGATGCCCGATCTGTCCGATGAAAGCACCGGCATGATGGCCGGCACCAAGGTGGCCACGGCCATCGGCTGGCGCCCGGTCGAGGCGGTCGCGGCGGGCGACATGGTCCTGACCTTCGACGGCGGCATGCAGCCGGTCAAGGAAGTGGTGCGGCGGCAATATTGGTGCACCGACAGCGACCCCGAGGATTGGCCGCTGCGCGTGCCGGCCGGCGCCCTGGGCAATCGCGGCGACATGCATGTGTTGCCGCGCCAGCTGATCCTGGTCGAAAGCGACACCGCCGAGGCCGTGCTGGGCGATCCCTTCGCGCTGATCCCGGCCGCCGCGCTGGACGGGTTCCGCGGCATCACGCGTGTGCGGCCGGGCGAGGTGGTCGAGGCGATCGAGCTGCGCTTCGAGGCCGAGGAAATCGTCTATGCCAATATCGGCGCCCTGTTCCTGTGCCCGGCCGCCGGCGATCTGCTGAGCCTGGGCGACAGCGCCTATGTCCCGCTCGACCTGGAGCGCGCCCATGTGCTGGTCGATTGCCTGGCCGAAGAGGATCGCGGCTATGTCCCGGTGGCCGAGGCCACGCCGTTGCTGCGCCTGGTCGCCTGAGCGCCCGCAACCGCGCCCCGGGCGCCTTGCCGCTTGACGGGGGCGAACGGGTTGCCCCTGATCCCGGGAAACCGGGGCCAGGGTTTTTCGACGACAGGTTTCAGCGCGTACCGGCCATTCGCCGTGCCGGGCGATCGCCGAGCCGCGGGGTGGCGATCCGGCCTTTCGAGCGTTGCGCTTTATCCCGCAAAGCCGAACACCATCCGTTCACGGCGCCAAGCGTCACCAAATCGCCGCCCCGGGGGGGCGGGTCGGCGATTGCCCGGCACCTTCGGTGCTGTTCGGGCCGGGCATCGACCGCGCCGTCCCGCAAAGCGGGCAACGCAAGAGTGTTCGGCACGGGGCGCCTGCCGCGCGCGCCGCGATCCGAGCGACAAAAAACGCGCAGAGGGACCCCTCTGCGCGTTCCCGCTTGTGGTCGGATGTCTGCGCATCCCCCCGCCGGCGATCAGGCGGCCTGTGCGTCCGCCCCGGTGCCGAAGCGGCCGTAGAAGCTTTGCCCCGCCTCGGCCATCTCGCGCAACAGGGCGGGGCAGGCGAACCGCGTGCCATGGACCGCTGCGAGCGCGTCGCAGCGCGCGGCGGCGTAATCCGCCCCCAGCATGTCGAGCCAGCCGAAGGGCCCGCCGGACCAGGGCGCAAAGCCCCAGCCCAGGATCGCGCCGACATCGCCTTCGCGGATATCGGTCAACACCCCGTCTTCCAGCGCCCGCACCGCTTCCAGCACCTGGGCGAACAGCAGCCGGTGCTGCACCTCGATCAGGTCGGGCTGATCGGCGGCGGGCGGGAATTTCCCGGCCAGCCCGTCCCACAGCCCCTGCCGCTTGCCGGTGTCGTCATAGGCATAGAACCCCGCCTTCGCCTTGCGCCCCAGCCGGTCTTGCTCGGCCATCCAGAACAGGATCGGGTCGACCGCGTCGTCATAGGCGTCGCCCATCGCCGCCTTGGTCGCCCTGGCGATCTTGACCCCGAGGTCGATCGAGGTCTCGTCCACCAGTTGCAGCGGCCCCAGCGGCATGCCGACCATCCGCGCGGCGTTCTCGACCAGCGCCGGGGCGACGCCCTCGGCCACCATCCGCATGCCCTCGTTGAGGTAGGGGATGATGCAGCGATTGGCATAGAAGAACCGCGCATCGTTGACCACGATCGGCGTCTTGCGGATCTGGCGCACGAAATCCAGCGCCTTGGCCACCGCCCGGTCGCCGGTTTCGCGGCCCTTGATGATCTCGACCAGCATCATCTTTTCCACCGGGCTGAAGAAATGGATGCCGATGAACTGGTCGGGCCGGTCGCTGGCCCGGGCCAGTTCGGTGATCGGCAGGGTCGAGGTGTTGGTGGCAAAGATGCAATCGTCGCCCACGACCCTCAGCACGTTCTTCGTCACCTCGGCCTTGACGGCCACATCCTCGAACACCGCCTCGACGATCAGGTCGGCGCCTGTCAGGGCGTCGTAATCGGTGGTGGCGGTGATGCGGCCCAGGATCTCGGCCTTCTTGTCCGCGGTGATCTTCTTTCGGGCGATCCCCTTGTCGAGGTAGCTTTCGACATGGGCGCGGCCCGTGTCGGCGGCGTCCTGCGTCTGGTCGATCAGCACGACCTCGATACCGTTCTGGGCCGCGACCAGCGCGATGCCGGCGCCCATCATGCCGGCGCCCATGACGCCAAGCTTGCGGACCGTCTGGTCCGGCACCTCGGGCCGGTTGGCGCCTTTTTCCAGCGCTTCCTTGTTGATGAACAGGCTGCGGATCATGGCGCCGGACGACGGGTTCATCAGCACGTTGGTGAACCAGCGCGCCTCGATCTTGAGCGCGGTGTCGAAGGGCACCATGGCGCCTTCGTAGACCGCGCTCAGCAGCGCCTTGGCCGCCGGGTAGACGCCCTGGGTCTTGCCGTTGACCATCGCGGAGGCGCCGACGAA
Source organism: Rhodobacteraceae bacterium HLUCCA08 (assembly GCA_001314655.1). GTDB lineage: Bacteria > Pseudomonadota > Alphaproteobacteria > Rhodobacterales > Rhodobacteraceae > Salibaculum. Next base: position 23,217 of record LJSF01000005.1, read on the forward strand.
GGTCATGTAGCCGGCCGGGTGATAGGGCGCGCCCCCGGGCATCTTGTAGCCCTTGGCGTCCCAGGGTTTCACGAGGTCGGCATCGGTCGCGGTCAGCACCCACGCCTTGGCGCGGGCCAGCAGGTCTTCGGGGGCGACCACGTCGTCGATCAGCCCGGCGGCCCTGGCCTTGGCCGGGTCGCTGAGCTTGCCTTCCAGCAGGAAGGGCGCCGCGGCCATGGCGCCCAGCTTGCGGCTCAGCCGCATGGTGCCGCCCATGCCGGGAAAGATGCCGACCATGATCTCGGGCAGGCCGATCTTGGCCTTGGGATTGTCGGCGGCGATGATCCGGTGGCAGGCCAGCGGAATCTCGAACCCGATCCCCAGCGCGGTGCCGGGCAGGGCGGCGACGATCGGCTTGCCGCCCTTCAGCGTCTTGGGGTCCATCCCGGCGCGTTCGATCTTGCGCAGGATGCCGTGGGTATTCATGATCCCGTCGAACAGGCCCCTGGCCGGATCGTCGCCGGCGCTGTCCTTCATTGACGCGATGATGTTGAGGTCCATGCCGCCGGCAAAGCTGCCCGGCTTTCCGCTGGTCAGGATCACGCCCTTGATGGCGTCATCGGCAAGCGCCTGGTCGATCAGGGCGTCGAGTTCGCCGAACCCCTCCATCGACATGACATTCATCGACTTGCCGGGCGTGTCCCAGGTGATGGTGGCGACGCCGTCGGCGTCCGTGGTCATGGTGAATTCGGCCATGGGGCTATCCTCTCACTCGTGTTTCGTCGGCGCGGGCACGGGATGTCCGGCCAGCGCGGCATTCAGATCGGGCGCATCGGTGATGGCGTATTGGCTGAAGCTGACCTTCCAGCCGTCACCGGTGCGCACCAGCACCGAAAAGGCGCTGTAGGGCGCGTGGATCAGGGTTTCGCCGCGATAGAGGCGGGATTCGTGGGTGCAGGTGATCTTGTCCGCGCCTTGATAGGCGGCCTCGGTGCTGGTGCGGACCATCTCGGTGACCCCGTGCGACCGGTAATGGGCGCAGACACCGTCGAACACGACCCGAAGCTGGTCGCTGTCCTTGACCAGCAGCAAGCCCTCGAAACTGTCGATCTGCTGCGGCAGGGTGAAATGCCGGGCGAAAGCGTCGAAATCGCCCGCCATCAGCGCCCGCCCGGTCACGTCCAGCAGAAGCTGGTGAATGTCGCGCGGATCGCAACGGCTATCGGGCGGGGTGTCGGTCATCGCGGATCAGACCCGCTCGATGATGGTGGCCGCGCCCATGCCGGAGGCGATGCAGAGCGTGGCCAGGCCCATCTCCTTGTCCTGACGCTCCAGTTCATCCAGCAGGGTGCCGATGATGATCGCGCCGGTGGCGCCCAGCGGGTGGCCCATGGCGATGGAGCCGCCGTTGACGTTGACGACCGACGGGTCGACCTCGAAGGCCTGCATGAAGCGCAGCACGACCGAGGCGAAGGCCTCGTTCACCTCGAAGAGGTCGATATCCGAGATCGCGATGCCGCTGTCGGCCAGGATCTTTTCGGTCGCCGGGACCGGGCCGGTCAGCATGATCGTGGGATCGGTCCCGATCTTGGCGGTGGCGCGGATCCGGGCGCGGGGGGTCAGGCCATGCGCCGCGCCGAATTCCCTGGACCCGATCAGCACCCCGGCGGCGCCATCGACGATGCCCGAACTGTTGCCCGCATGGTGGATATGCTCGATCCGCTCCAGATGCGGGTATTTCATCAGCGCGACCTTGTCGAAGCCGGGCATGACCTCGCCCATGTCCTTGAAGGACGCCTTCAGCGCGCCCAGGGCCTGCATGTCGGTGCCCGGGCGCATGTATTCGTCATGGTCGAGGATGGTCAGACCGTTCTGGTCGGTGACCGGAACGATGGACCTGTCGAAACGGCGCTCATCCCATGCGGTCTTCGCTCTGCGCTGGCTTTCGACGGCAAGCGCATCGGCATCGTCGCGGGAGAACCCGTATTGGGTGGCGATGATGTCGGCGCTGATCCCCTGGGGGACGAAATAGGTCTCCATCGCGACGGAAGGGTCGACGGCGATCGCGGCCCCGTCAGAGCCCATGGGCACCCGGCCCATCATCTCGACCCCGCCGGCGATATAGGCCTGCCCGGCGCCGCCACGCACCTGGTTGGCGGCCAGGTTCACCGCCTCCATGCCGCTGGCGCAGAACCGGTTGATCGACAGGCCGGGAATGCGTTCATCGAGCTCCGAGGCCAGCACCGCGGTCCGCGCCAGGCAGCCGCCCTGTTCCTTGACCTGGGTGACATTGCCCCAGATCACGTCCTCGACCGCGTGGCCCTCCAGCCCGTTGCGGGATTTCAGCGCGTTCAGCACCCCGGCGCTGAGGCGCATCGAGGTAACCTCGTGCAGGGCCCCGTCGGCGCGGCCCTTGCCGCGCGGGGTGCGGACGGCGTCGTAGATATAGGCGTCGGTCATCTTTCCTCCTTCACGCTGCGGGCCAGGCCCGGCGCATCATGTCGTAGGGGTGTTTCCAGCCGGGCAGGGCCTCGATATTGGCCAGCCAGCGGTCGATATTCGCATGCGCCTCGCGGTCGAAGCCGAAGGGCTCGGGGTAGAACAGGTAGGAACAGCAGGACAGGTCGGCATGGGTCACGCCGTCGCCGACGATCCAGTCGCGCCCCGCCAGATGGGCGTCCAGAACCCCCAGCGCCGCGGCCAGCCGGCCCTCCAGAAACGGCATCGCGCCCTCGGGGCGTTTTTCGGCGGGCAGGAAGTTCAACAGGAAGCGGATCATGCCGGCCTGGGACGACATCTTGTGATTGTCCCAGAGCACCCAGCGCAGCACCTCGTAGCGGTCGCGCTCGGCGCCGCCCAAAAGCCCGGTCCGGTCGGTGATCCAGTGCAGGATCACGCCCGACTGGGTCAGCCTTTCGGTCCCGGTATCCAGCACCGGGCATTCGCCCATCGCGTTGACGTCGCGGCGGAACGCTTCGCCCCGGGCTTCTCCGGCGAAGAAATCGACATGGACCGGCTGCCAGTCCAGCCCGGCCAGGGTCAGACCCAGCGCGGCCTTGTAGGAATGGCCGGATTCGCCGAAGCAATGCAGGTGCAGGGTCATGGCCGTGATCCGGTCGATGTCATTTCTTGCGCGCCTCCAGTTCCGAATTGAACAGCCGCATCCGGGCGATGAAGTTCTCTTCGTTGATGACCGAGCCCCAATGTTCGAACAGGAAGGACAGGAATTCGCCTTCGTCCAGGCCCGCGTCATGGGCAAGCTTGCGCAGCCGGCGATAGCCGTCCTCGGTCATGGCGACGGGAAAGCGGCGGGTCAGGCGAAAGCGTTTGGGCATGAAGGTCTCCGCTGGCGGCAGGATGGGGTTTCTCCCCACCGAGCCTAGAAGTTCGCCGCGTCCAGCGCCATCACCGGTTCGGCCCCGGTCCGGATCCGGGCCAGGTGCATCGCGGTCGCCGGCAATTGGCGGGCCATGTAGTAGCGCCCGGTGGCGATCTTGGCGCGCAGGAAGGCGTCGTCGCCATCGCCCGCGTCCAGCGCCGCCCGTGCCGCCCGGGCCATCCGCGCCCACATCAGGCCCAGGCAGACATGGCCCATCATGTGCATGAAATCATAGGATCCCGACAGCGCGTTGTCCGGCGATTTCATCCCCTCGGCCATGAAATACATGCCCGCCGCCTGCAGGTCCTTGGACGCGGCCTTGAGCGGGTCGAGGAACTGCGCCTCGTATTCGGCATCGCCCTTGGCCTCGGCGATGAAGCTCTTGACCATCTCGAAGAAGGCCATGACGTGCTTGCCGCCGTCCTGGGCCAGCTTGCGGCCCACCAGGTCCAGCGCCTGGATGCCGTTGGCGCCTTCGTAGATCTGGGTGATCCGGGCGTCGCGGGCATATTGCGACATGCCCCATTCCTCGATGTAGCCATGCCCGCCAAAGACCTGCTGCGCGGCGGCGGCGTATTCGAAGCCCTTGTCGGTCAGGAAGCCCTTGATGACCGGGGTCATCAGCGAAATCAGACCCTCGGCATCGGCGTCGCTGTTCTTGTGCGCCCGGTCGATCAGGGTCGCGCCCCAGAAGGTGAAGGCGCGGGCGCCCTCGACGAAGCTTTTCTGGTCCATCAGGTTGCGGCGCACATCGGGGTGCACGATGATCGGGTCGGCCGGCCCGTCGGGGTTCTGCGCCCCGGTCACGGCGCGGCCCTGGAGCCGGTCCCTGGCATAGGCCGCGGCGTTCTGATAGGCGATCTCGGCCTGGGCATAGCCCTGCAGGCCGACGCCCAGCCGGGCCTCGTTCATCATCGTGAACATCGCCCGCATGCCCTTGTGTTCCTCGCCCACCAGCCAGCCGGTGGCGCCGTCGTAGTTCATCACGCAGGTGGCGTTGCCGTGGATGCCCATCTTTTCCTCGATCTTGCCGACCGAGACCGCGTTGCGATCCCCCAGGCTGCCGTCGTCATTGACCAGGAATTTCGGCACCACGAAAAGCGACACGCCCTTGATCCCCGCGGGCCCGCCGGGGATCCTGGCCAGCACCAGGTGGATGATGTTCTCGGCCAGGTCATGATCGCCCGCCGAGATGAAGATCTTCTGCCCCGTCACCTTGAACGACCCGTCGTCCTGCGGTTCGGCCCTGGTCCGCATCAGCCCCAGATCGGTGCCGCAATGCGGTTCCGTCAGGTTCATCGTGCCGGTCCAGTCGCAGGAGGCGAGCCGCGGCAGGTAGGTCCGCTTCTGCGCGTCGCTGCCATGAAACAGCAGCGCGTTGAAGGCGCCGTGGGTCAGGCCCTGGTACATGTTGAAGGCCATGTTGGCGCTGACGAAGGGTTCCATCGCCGCGGTGTGCATGATGTAGGGCAGGCCCTGGCCGCCGAATTCCTCGGGGCAGTCCATGGCGGTCCAGCCGCCCTCCTTCATCGCCGCGAAGGCCGCGTCGAACCCCTCGGGCGTGCGCACCACGCCGTTTTCAAGGCTGCAGCCCTGCCTGTCGCCGACCTCGTTGAGCGGCAGCAGGACCTCGGTCGCGACCTTGCCGGCCTCGTCCAGCACGGCGGCGGTGAAGTCGCGGTCCAGGTCGCCATAGCCGGGAATGTCCTGGGCGCTCACCTGCAATACGTCGTGCAGCAGGAACTGCATGTCGGTCACGGGGGCGGTGTAGATCGGCATCTGGTCGGTCTCCCTTGGGGTCAGGTCGCGGCGTCGGCCGCTCAGCTCGCTCGTTTGGTGGGCTCCAGCTCGGCCAGGCGGGTTTCGGCCCAGGCCATCTGCTCTTTCAGCTCGCCGATCGCATCGTCCAGTTCGGCGCGCTTTTCCTCCATCTGCGCCAGGTGCGCCTGGGCCAGGGTCAGGCCTTCGCGCAGCTGGGTGAACTGGCTGTCGCCCATGTGGTAGAGGTCCAGCAGCTGGCGGATCTCTTCCAGGCTGAAGCCGAAGCGCTTGCCGCGCAGGATCAGCTTCAGCCGCGCCCGGTCGCGCCGGGTGAAAAGCCGCTTCTGGCCCTCGCGGATCGGGAACAGCAGTTCCTTGGCCTCGTAGAACCGCAGGGTGCGGGGGGTCACCGCGAAGGTGTCGCACATTTCGCGGATCGTCATCAGGCTTTCTTTCATCACGTCTTCGTTCATTGCATCGCCTCGGGTTGCCTTGGTGCGGCCCTGATCTGGTCGAGCAAGGCCAAGCCTACAAGCAAAGCTGACGCGAGGGTAAACGTGACGCTGCGTCGGAATCCGGCTGACGAAAGGTCAGCAAAGGTGACGCAGGGTCACACGAAATTTTCCAACGGGGAGAACCCGGGCCGTTTTCCCCCTCGAAGCGCTTTGAGCAGCCCGATCCGACGCGGGGGCGGCGATCACGGGTAGCGGATCAGCGCCCGGCCTCCGCCCGGCAGGTCGATGATCCAGCCATCCGGTCCGGCGGTGATTCCCGTGTGCCAGACCACGTGGCTGGCGGTGCGGGGCAGGTCCTGCGGCGCCGCGTGAAGCAGGCCCAGCGGCAGCGGTTGGACGACCGGCGGCGGGCCGATCCCGTGGATCGTGCCGACCACCAGGTCGGGATCGGTGCTGGCGGCCAGCTGCGCGCCGGGGGTCAGCAGGACTGCCCGGCCATCGACCGAGGGATAGATGAAATCCGACCAGGCGGGGACGGTCCAGACCGTGCCGTCGGCGGCGGTGATCGTCGTCGTAAGGGTCGCGGCATCGGCGGCCACCGTGACCGTCCCGGCGGTGCGAATGTAATCGTAGGGCGGGCGCAAGGGCGTGTCGGCCACCGCCACCCCGGCGGCCAGCGCGGCCGCGCAGGCCAGGCCGCTAACCCATGTCGGCGGCCGTGGCATCGCGCAAGTCCTTCAATTCGGCGATCGCCGCCTCGATCTGGTCCTTCTGGTCGGTCAGCACCGCCAATTGCCGGTCGGCCATCTCGATCAGCGCCTGCATCTGCGCCTCGGTGCCCTTTTCCTCGTAGATCTCCAGCCATTGCCGGATCTCTTCCAGGCTGAAGCCGTATTTTCGGCCACGCAGGATCAGCGTCATCCGCGCCACCTCGCGCGGGCCATAGAACCGTGCGCGGCCTTCGCGGTCGGGGGCCAGCAGCTCGATATATTCGTAATAGCGCAAGGTGCGCGGGGTGACGTCGAACCTTTCGCACATCTGCTTGAAGCTGAGCCGGTCGTCGGTCATCTGGCGCTCCCTTTCGCTGCGCCAACCGTAGTGCCCGGCCGGGATGCGGGCAACAGGGATCGGGCCTTGCCCTTTGCGCCCGATCCGGGCCATCACGTGGCGATGGAGGATCCGATGGCGGATAGCGAACAGGACAAGCGCGACCGGCTGGCGCGGCAATTCATCGAGGCGCTGCCCTTCGCCCGCGCGCTGGGGCTGGAACTGACCCGCATCGGCGAGGGCGAGGCCGAGATCACGCTGCCCTGGCGCGACGACCTGGTGGGCGACCCGGAGGCCGGGGTGATCCATGGCGGCGCGGTGTCGGCGCTGATGGATACCTGCGGCGGCGCCGCGGTGATGAGCCATGCGGATGTGCCCGCCGGGACCGCCACGCTGGACCTGCGGCTGGACTACATGCGCCCGGCGACACCCGGCCAGGCGCTGCGGGCGGTGGCGCATTGTTACCACGTGACCCGCAGCGTCGCCTTCATGCGGGCCGAGGCCTTCGACGACGACGCATCCCGCCCGGTGGCCGCCGCCACCGGCGCCTTCACGGTGGAGCGCTGAGATGCCCCGGTTTCTTCGGGTCGGACTCACCCCGGGGGGCGCGCCGGGCCGGCCGCTCGCCCCGGGCTGTGCGGAGCGGGGCCGATGAAGCGCCCCGAACCGGTCCAGGTGATCAAGCAGCGCCGCGACGCCGCGCTGACCTCGCTGACCGAAGGCGTGCCCTTCGTGCGCTTCATGGGCATCCGCTTCGACCGGCGCGGGGATGAGTTGACCGCGATCCTGCCCTATGACGATGCGCTGATCGGCAACCCGATGCTGCCGGCCCTGCATGGCGGGGCCACGGCGGCCTTTCTGGAAACCGCGGCGATCGTCGAACTGGCCTGGGCGATGCTGTGGGAGGATATCGAGCGCGCCGCGGGGCCGGAATTCAGCCTTGGCGATACCCGCCCGCGGCTGCCCAAGACGATCGATTTCACCGTCGATTACCTGCGCGCCGGCCTGCCCCGCGACGCCTATGCGCGGGCCCGGGTCAACCGTTCGGGCCGGCGCTATGCCAGCGTCCACGTGGAGGCCTGGCAGGACAATCGCGACCGGTTGTTCGCGCAAGGCACGGGGCATTTCCTGATGCCGGCGCGCGATGGCTGAGACCCTCACCCACCGCCGCGTCCTGACGGTCGCGGTGCCGATCGTGCTGTCGAACGCGACGGTGCCGATCCTGGGGCTCGTCGATACCGGCGTGGTCGGGCAGCTGGGCGAGGCCGCCCCGATCGGCGCGGTCGGGATCGGGGCGGCGATCCTGACCTCGTTCTACTGGGTGTTCAGTTTCCTGCGGATGGGCACGACGGGGTTCGTGGCCCAGGCGCTGGGCGCCGGCGACCGTGACGAAAGCGCGGCGATCCTGACCCGGGCGCTGCTGATCGCCGCCGCCGCCGGCGCGACGATCATCGCCTTGCAGGGGGTGCTGTTCGCGCTGGCCTTCCGGCTGTCGCCGGCCAGCGCCGAGGTCGAGGCGCTGGCCCGCGATTACCTGGCGATCCGGGTCTGGTCGGCGCCGGCTCTGATCTCGGTCTATGTCACCACGGGCTGGCTGATCGCGGCCCAGCGGACCCGGGCGGTGCTGGTGATCCAGCTGGCGATGAACGGGCTGAACATCGGGCTCGACCTGTGGTTCGTGCTGGGCCTGGGCTGGGGCGTGCAGGGCGTCGCCATCGCCACCCTGATCGCAGAATGGAGCGGCGCGGTGCTGGCGCTGTGGCTGTGCCGCGACGCCTTCGCCAGCCCGGCCTGGCGGGACCGGGCCCGGGTGCTGGACCCGGTGCGGCTGGCGCATTTCGCCCGGGTCAACCGGGACATCCTGCTGCGCTCCCTGATGCTGCTGACGATCACGGTGAGTTTCCTGTTCTTCAGCGCCGGGTTCGGCGACGTGCAGCTGGCGGCGAACCAGATCCTGCTGCAATTCCTGATGATCACAGCCTATGCGCTGGACGGTTTCGCCTTTGCCGCCGAGGCGCTGGTCGGCGGCGCCGTGGGGGCGCGGGCGCGCGGGGCGCTGCGGCGGGCGGCGCTGCTCAGCGCGATCTGGGGGCTGGGCAGCGGGGTCGTGCTGGCGCTGGTCTTTGCCCTGTTCGGCGGGCCGATCATCGAGATCATGACCACGGCGCCCGAGGTGCGCACGGCGGCGCGCGCCTTCCTGGTCTTCATGGTGCTGGCGCCGGTGCTGGGGGCGGGGGCCTGGATCCTGGACGGGATCTTCATCGGCGCCACCCGCACCGCGGACATGCGCAACATGATGGCGGTGTCGGCGATGATCTATTTCGCCGCCGCGCTGCCGCTGATGGCCGCCTTCGGCAATCACGGGCTGTGGGCGGCGCTGCTGATCGCCTTCGTCGCCCGCGGCGTGACGCTGGCCCTGCGCTACCCGGCGCTGGAGCGGCAGGCCGAGGTGGCGACCGGGACCGACCCGTCCCGGGCCTGACCCGGGACCTCACCGGCAGAGGCCCCGGGTCAAGCCCGGGGCGCGTTGCGCCCGCAGGCACCCGGACATGCGGGAGCAAGGACGCGACAACCCGGCGACCGGTCGCGGCTCAGACCAGGTCCAGCACCGCTTCGGGCGGCCGTCCGATCACCGCGCGCTCCGCCCGTTCCAGCACCGGCCGTTCCAGCAGGATCGGATGGGCCGCGATCGCGTCCAGCAGGGCGTCGTCATCGGCCTGGGCCAGGCCCAGATCCCTGAACATCGCCTCGCCGGTGCGCAGCATCGCGATGACCGGCAGGCCCAGCTTGTCGCGCAGGATCTCGAGCTCGTCCTTGAGCGGCGGCTGTTTCAGATAGAGCCGCACCGCCGGATCATGCCCGGCCTGCTGCAGCAGCGCCAGCGCGGCGCGCGATTTCGAACAGCGCGGATTGTGCCACAGGATCATGAATAGCTGTCCTTCTCGATGCCCACGGCCTGGCTGACATGGCCGAAACCGTCCTGGCGCACCAGCGCGTCCAGGCCCTTCACGATCTCGGCCACCAGGGTCAGGCCGCCATAGACCAGCCCGGAATAAAGCTGCACCGCGCTCGCCCCGGCCTTGATCTTGGCATAGGCCTGCTCTGCCGTGGCGATGCCGCCGACCCCGATCAGCGGCGTGTCGGTCAGCGTCGCGAGCCGGCCCAGAACGCGGGTGGAGCGGTCGAACAGCGGCTGGCCCGACAGCCCGCCGGCCTCGTCCTTGTGGCGGCTCTTGAGCCCGGTCCGGTCCAGCGTCGTGTTGGTGGCGACGATCGCGTGAAGACCGGGCAGGTCATTGGCCAGATCGGCCAGGTCGCGCAATTCCTGCGTGCCCAGGTCCGGCGCGATCTTGAGGAAGATGCGCGTCGGGCGACCGATGTCGTCATTGGCCGCGATCACGCCGTCAAGCAGGCCCCGCAGCGCCGCCTTGCCCTGCAGGTCGCGCAGCTTTTCGGTATTCGGGCTGCTGACATTCACGGTGACGAAATCCACATGTGGCCCGCAGCGGCGCAGCACCTGCGCGTAATCCCCGGCCCGGTCGGCGCTGTCCTTGTTCGCGCCCAGGTTCAGCCCCACGGGGATCAGGCTCTTGCGGTCCTTCAGGCGCGCCGCGATCGCCTCCATCCCGTCGTTGTTGAAGCCGAAGCGGTTGATCACGCCCCGGTCCTCGGTCAGCCGGAACAGGCGCGGCCTGGGGTTGCCCTGTTGCGGGCGCGGGGTCGCCGCGCCAACCTCGATGAAGCCGAAGCCCGCCGATTGCAGCGGGTCGACCGCCTCGGCGTTCTTGTCGAACCCGGCCGCGAGGCCCACCGGATTGGGCAGCACCATGTCGCACAGCCGGGTTTCCAGCCGGTCCGACCGAAGCGCACCGGGCAGCGGCACGGCCGGCGTATGCAGCGCCCGCAGCGCCACGCCATGGGCCGTTTCGGGGTCCAGCGCCCGCAGCGCCTTCAGCCCCAGCGCCTCGAAGGTCTTGCGCGCGCCGCCCGGCGGTGCCCGGTCGGCAACCTCGGTGCGCGGCGGGCCCGGCCAGTCGACCACGGCGCGCCCGTCGATCATCGGGATGTCGCGCGCCCATCGCATCTCGTCGCGCCGCAACGGCCGGAAGATGTGCGGAAACAGCGCGCCGCCCCGCGACACTTCCCATTTCAGGTCGTCGCCGAACCGGTCCAGCCCGAAGGCCGCGAGGATCAGCCCGTCCTGCCCGGCGAAATGCTTGTCCAGCGTCTCTTGCACCTGGCCGCGGGTCGACATGTGGATATAGCCGTCCTGCAGGTCGATGGGCGCGCCCTGCCAGGGGTCCGCGGCGGTCCATTCGTCCCATTGGTCGCGGGTGATGATCTTGTAGATGTCCATGGGCCGGGTTTCGCGACTGACCGGCCAAAGGTCAAGGTGCCGGCGGGACGCATCCGCAAGCGGCGCCCCGGGCGGCCTGTCGTGGTTCCGTCACACGGGTGCGATAGGCGCGATGCGGCAGGAGAGCTTTGACTCTCCTCGGGCCTTGGCACAAGCTGATTCCGCAACCGTCCAATTGGGGGTAGAAACCGATGACGATCCGCCTGCTGTCCACAACCGCCGCCCTGGCCCTGATGGGGTCGATGGCCGCGGCCGACTACACGCTGCACATCGTGCATATCAACGACCTGCACAGCCGGATCGAACCGATCAGCCGGTTCGATTCGACCTGTTCGGCCGACGACAACGCCGCCGGCGAATGTTTCGGCGGCTATGCCCGTGTCGCCACCAAGATCGCCGAATTGCGCGACGAACTGGCGGGCGAGAACATGATCGTGCTGGATGCCGGCGACCAGTATCAGGGCTCGCTCATGTACACGACCTACAAGGGCGATGTCGAAATCGAGTTGATGGAGCGGATCGGCTTCGACGCGATGGCCGTGGGCAACCATGAATTCGACGACGGCCCCGAAGGGCTGGTCAAGCTGCTGGACGGGGTGTCGTTCCCGGTGATTTCGGGCAACCTGGATGTCAGCCGGTCGAACCTGCTGGGCGGCAAGCTGGACAACCACACGGTGCTCGAGGTCGGCGGCCAGCGGATCGGCGTGATCTCGGCGCTGGCGACCGATACGGTCGAAACCTCCAGCCCCGGTCCCAACGTGATCTTCCAGGACGAGATCGACAGCCTGGCGGCCGATGTCGCCGCACTCGAGGCCGAGGGCGTCGACATCATCATCGCGCTGACCCATGTCGGCCTGCCCCGTGACCGCGAGATCGCCGAGGCGGTCGAGGGGATCGACGTGATCGTCGGCGGCCATTCGCACACCCTGATGTCGAATACCGAAGAGGGCGCGCTGCCCTATCCGACCATGGTCGGGGACGTTCCGGTGGTGCAGGCCTATGCCTATTCGAAATATGTCGGCCACCTGACCGTGACCTTCGACGATGACGGCACTGTCACCGACGCCACCGGTGACACGATCCTGCTGGATGCCAGCGTCGCCGAGGACCCCGAGATCGTCGCCCGGGTCGCCGAACTGGCCGGCCCGATCGCCGAAGCGATGGACGTCGTCGTGGCCGAGGCCGGCGACGCGATCGACGGCAGCCGCGAAACCTGCCGCGCGGTGGAATGCCCGATGGGCAACCTGGTGGCCGATGCGATGCTGGATCGGGTCGCCGACCAGGGCGTGGTCTTCGCGATCCAGAACGGCGGCGGTCTGCGGGCCTCGATCGCGCCGGGCGAGGTGAAGATGGGCGATGTGGTCACCGTTCTGCCGTTCCAGAACACGCTGTCCACCTTCGAGGTGACCGGTGCGGTGATCCTGGAGGCGCTGGAGAACGGCGTGAGCCAGGTCGCCGACGGCGCCGGCCGGTTCCCGCAGGTGGCGGGCATGACCTTCACCGCCGACCTGACCGCCGAACCGGGCAGCCGGATTTCGGACGTGATGATCGGCGGCGAACCGCTGGACCCCGAGGCCAGCTACCTGGGCGTCAGCAACAATTACGTGCGCAATGGCGGCGACGGCTACGGGATGTTCGTCGATGCGGCCAATGTCTATGATTACGGCCCCGACCTGGCCGATGTGACGGCCGAATTCATGGCCGAGAATTCGCCCTACACGCCCTATACCGACGGGCGGATCACCGTCATCACCGAGTGATGCGGGGCGAGGCGACCGACAGAGGGGGGCCCCGGCAGCGATGCCGGGGCCTTTTCGCCTGGGTCGATGCGCCGATTGTCGCGACCGCCGGGCCGTGTGTGGCGGCGGCGCGCGGCGCCGGGGTGTCTCTTGCGGGTCGGCATGGCCCGCCGGGGCGGGCCGCGGGGGCGTGACCCCCCGGGAGGATGCGCATCTTCCGTCCCTTGGCCCTGACGGGGGCTGTCTGCGGGACCGGCAGCCGCGAA
>LJSF01000035.1 GCA_001314655.1 Rhodobacteraceae bacterium HLUCCA08
CGGGGGCGTGACCCCCCGGGAGGATGCGCATCTTCCGTCCCTTGGCCCTGACGGGGGCTGTCTGCGGGACCGGCAGCCGCGAAGCGTCCATATGGCGCGAGGGGATCTGCCCCCGCGGATCGATCGCGGCGCAGGATGCCGGCCGCGGGTGACCGGGCCATGACCGGACCGCGCGGGCCAGGCGCAACACCCGGCGTCTTCGGGTCGGATGGATCCCGGGGGGCCCCGTCAGGGGCGGCGGCAGCGCCCCCTAGGGCGCCGGGCAGCGTTCATAGGCGAAGGCATAGCCATCCCACAGCATGATGATCCCGGCGCGCTCGGCGGCCCGCATCACCATGGCGCGCTCGGTCCAGCTCTGATCCTCGCCGGAGCAGACCATGGTATAGAGCGTCGCGTCCATGTTCACCACGTTGACCGGCCGGGTCATGCGGCATTCCATGCCGACCCCGTAGAAGATCCCCGCCTCGATCCTTATCGCCGCGCCATCGACCCCGACGATGGCGCAATCGGCATTCGCGGTCTGCCGATAGGTGCCGTCATAGGGCGTGGCCAGCGCCCCCGTCGGCACAGCGAGGAGCGCAGCGACGAGCCCCCGCCTCATGTCGCCCGCAGATCGCGGATCAACGCATCGAGATCACCCCCGCGCCGGTCCAGCATGGCGCCGATCTCGGTCCGTTCCGACAGCAGCATGTTCACGCCCTCGATGATCAGGTTGAAGAACACCGGCCGCCCGGGCCGGTCGCTGACCCAGAAATCGGTCTGGAAGGGCGGCTCTCCGCGCAGCACGGTGGTGCAGCGCACCTCCATGAAACTGTCCTTGGGCCGGGTATCGTTGACGATGATCTCGCCGCCGATGAATTCGCGGAACCGCCGGCCGTATTTGCGCGACAGGTAATAGCCGAAGGCCTCGGCAAAGGCGGATTTCTGGGCATTGCTGGCGCTGCGCCCGTCGACGCCCAGCGCATAGGCCGCCAGATAGGCGGTATCGGCATAGCGTTCGAAGATGCGCTGGAAATCGTTCAGCAGCGCCGCTTCCGACTGGCGCGATGCGATCGCGGCGTTGATCTCGGCCACGGCCTGGTCGACCAGCCCCCGGGCCTGCCCGGCGCTTTGCGCCAGGGCCGGCCGCGGCAGGGCGGCGCCAAGGACGGCGCCGCCGGACAGGGCCAGCGCCGCGCGGCGGGTGAAACGGGCGGGACGGGTCATCATTCGAAACCTTCCAGGGACAGATCAGGGGAAAACGGGTCGATCGCATCGGCCTCGGGCGGGGCTTCGCCCAGTTCGAAGCGGCGGTTCTGCAGATAGGCGAGCCGGGCCTGGGCATAGCTGTCGGCGCTGCCGTAAAGCACGTCGTCGAAGGTTTCGCCGAACCGGCCGCGGGTGATGGCGATATCGGCGACCCGCGCGGCGGTGCCGTATTCGACCTGGTGCGGCGTGCCGACCCGGCGCAGCGGATCAAGGGCGAAATCGACGATCCGCCCGGCCGCGTCACGCTCGGTCGAGGGACCCAGCACCGGCAGTTCCAGATAGGCGCCCTCGGGGACACCCCAGACGGCGAGGGTTGCACCGAAATCGGTGGTGTCCTCGGGCAGGCCGATCGCCGTGGCCGGATCGAACAGCCCCAGCACGCCGATCGAGGAGTTGATCAGGAACCGGAACGTGTTGGTCGCGGCGCTGTCGATATCGCCCTGCAGGATGCCGTTCACCACCATGCCGGGCAGCCCGACATTGTCGGCGAAATTCCGGACCGGCTGGGTGACCTCGACCGGGGCGGCGGTCATGACCTGGCCCGTCGGGCGCAGGACGGCACGGTCCAGCCCCTTGTTCCAGCCATGCACGACGCGATTCGTCGCCTCATAGGGGTCGTTGAACTCGGCCCCCGGCTGCGGCGCGGTGCAGGCGGCCAATCCGACGAGCAGTGCCGAAAAAGCGCAGAACACCCCTGGTTTTCGGCGGATCGAAACGGGCATTGGCAGGATCGCATCGGGCATGGTTAAAGTCGTGTTCCAGATAGGTCCGGATCCGGGGAAAGTCAGCGGCGCCGACAATTGCGGCACGGCTTCGTGATCCGAAAGAGACATTTTCTTCATCGCCGCCCCACTACAAGGGCCGGCGCGGGAAAAGGCAAGGGAAGGCGACGGAACGCTCATGGCTGCACGGGACGCGACGCGGGCCGAAATCGCCGAAGGCCGGACCGAACTGCGCGCCGCGCGGCGCCGGTCGCGGGTGCTGTTCTGGGCCGTGGGCCTGTTCAGCATGTTCGTCAACCTGCTGATGCTGACCGGCCCGCTCTACATGTTGAATGTCTATGACCGGGTGCTGGGATCGCGGTCGATCGAAACCCTGCTGGCGCTGACCCTGCTGGTCGGTTTCCTATACGGCATGATGGCGCTGCTGGATTATGCCCGCGGCCGGATCATGGGCCGGGTCGGCGGCCGGTTCCAGACCGATCTGGAGGAACGCGTCTTCGGCGCGGTGATGCGCGCCCAGACCATGCACAAGGCCCCGGCCGAGGCCGCGACCGGTCTGAAGGACCTCGAAGGGGTGCAGCGGATGCTGACCTCGCCGGCGCTGATGGCCTTTTTCGACCTGCCCTGGACGCCGATCTTTCTGTTCGGGATCTTCCTGTTCCATCCCTGGCTGGGCTATCTGGCGCTGTTCGGCGGCGGTATCCTGGTGGTGATCGCGCTGATCAACCAGTGGACCACGCGGCGCAGGCTGGCCACCGCCAATGCCGCGGTGATCGCCGCCGACCGGATGGGCGAACATATCCGCGCCGAGGCCGAGATGGTGCAATCGCTGGGCATGCGCGACGCGGCCTTCACGCGCTGGCTCAAGGCGCGCGAGGAAGGGCTGAAAGCCGCGATCGGGGCCGGCGACGCCTCGGGCACGTTCTCGACCCTGACCAAGGCGTTCCGGCTGTTCCTGCAATCGGCGATGCTGGGCCTGGGCGCCTATATCGTGCTGCAGGGCGATCTGACGCCGGGCGCGATGATCGCCGGCTCGATCCTTCTGGGCCGGGCGCTGGCCCCGGTGGAACTGCTGGTCAACCAATGGGCCGTGCTGCAGCGCGGTTTCGAAGGCTGGGAGCGGCTGGCGCATCTGCTGGGCGCGATCCGCCCGCTTGACCGGCGCACCGACCTGCCGCGTCCGCGCGCGATCCTGGAGGCCAACCAGATCACCGTCGTGCCGCCCGGCGACAGCCACGCGGCGCTGCGCATGGTCAGCTTCCGGGCCGAGCCGGGCCAGGCGATCGGCGTCATCGGGCCTTCGGGCGCGGGCAAGTCGACGCTGGCCAAGGTGCTGGTGGGCCTGTGGAAACCGGCCGGCGGCCATGTCCGGCTGGATGGCGCGGCGCTCGATCAATACGACCCGGACGTGCTGGGCCGCTATGTCGGCTATCTGCCGCAGCGGGTCCACCTGTTCGAGGGCACGATCAGGGACAACATCGCCCGCCTGTCGCAGGCCCCCGACGATGCGGGCGTGGTGGCCGCCGCGCGCAAGGCCGCGGCCCATGACATGATCGTGCGCCTGCCCGATGGCTACGACACCCGGGTCGATGCCGGCGGCGGGCGGCTGTCGGGGGGCCAGTTGCAGCGGATCGGCCTGGCCCGGGCGCTGTATGGCGACCCGGTCATGCTGGTGCTGGACGAGCCCAATTCGAACCTCGACAACGAGGGGACGGTGGCGCTGAACAGCGCGGTGCAGGCGATGCGCGACGAGGGCAAGCTGGTCTTCATCATGGCCCACCGGCCCGCCGCGATCGCGGCCTGCGACAGCATCCTTTACATCGACGGTGGCGCGGCCCGCGCCTTCGGCCCCAAGGACGAGGTGCTGAAAAAGGTTCTGGCCAATGCCGGACAGATCGAAAAGGGCCAGGGCAGCGGGGGCGGCGTGACATGAGCGGCACGGCAAAAGGCTGGTCGGCGCGGCGGCCGCTCTGGATCGGGATGATCGGCCTGGTGATCCTGGTCGGCGGTTTCGGCACCTGGTCGGTGCGCGCCACGATCACCGGCGCGGTGATCGCCACCGGCCAGGTCGAGGTCGAAAGCAACCGCCAGGTGGTGCAGCATCCCGATGGCGGCATCGTCTCGGAAATCCTGGTGCAGGAGGGCGATCCGGTCGCCGCCGGCGAGATCCTGGTGCGGCTCGATCACGAAGACCTGCAGGCCGAGCTGACCATCGTCGAAAACCAGCTGTTCGAGATCCTGGCCCGCCGCGGCCGCCTGTCGGCCGAGCGTGACGGCGCCGCGCAGATCACCTTCGATCCGCTGCTGCTGGAGGTCGACAGCCCGGTCGTGGCCGAGCTGATGGAGGGCCAGCAGCGCCTGTTCGAGGCCCGCGCCGAATCGGTCGCCAGCCAGCGCGAACAGCTGACCCGGCGGGCCGAACAATTCACCGCCCAGATCGAGGGGATCCGCGCCCAGCAGGCCGCGGTCGAGCGGCAGCTGTCGCTTCTGGGCGAGGAACTGGCCAACCAGGAATCGCTTCTGGCCGGCGGGCTGGCCCGCGCCGGCACCGTGATGGACCTGCGCCGCGCCGAGGCCCAGACCCAGGGCGAGGCCGCCGAACTGGCCGCCGCCATCGCCCAGGCCGAGGGCCAGATCACCGAGATCGAGATCGAGATCCTGCGCCTGGACACGACCCGCCGGGAAGAGGCGATCACCCAGCTGCGCGACCTGGGCTATACCGAGCTGGAGCTGCGCGAACGGCGCCGGTCGCTGCAGACGCGGCTGGCCCGGCTCGATATCCGGGCGCCGGTCGGCGGCGTGGTCTATGATCTGCAGGTCTTCGGCGGCGGGGCGGTCATCACCCCGGCCGCGCCGGTCCTGTTCATCGTGCCCCAGGACCGCCCGCTGGTGATCGCCACCCGGGTGTCGCCCACCGATATCGACAGCGTCAGGATCGGCCAGGAGGTCGCGGTGCGGCTGTCGTCGCTGGACCAGCGGCGCACGCCGGAACTGTTCGGGCGGGTGACGCTGGTTTCGGCCGATGCCTTTGTCGACGAGGCGACGCGGCAAAGCTATTTCCGGACCGAGGTCACGCTGAACGAGGGCGAGATCGCCCGCCTGCCCGAGGGCGCGTCGCTGATCCCCGGCATGCCGGCGGATGCCTTCATCCAGACCGGCGAACGGTCGCCCATCGATTACCTGGCGCGGCCGCTGATGGACTATTTCGCCCGGGTGTTCCGCGAGGGGTGATTGCGCCGGCCGGGTGGTGCGGATAGCGTCGCCGCCGAACCGCCCCCTGATCCGGAGACCCCGATGACCATCGACGCCCGCCTGACCGAGCTTGGCCTGACCCTGCCCGACGCCCCTGCCCCGGCGGCGAATTACGTGCCCTTCGTGCAGACCGGCAGCCTGGTCTTCGTTTCGGGCCAGGTGTCGTCGGGCCCCGGGGGGCTGATCCTCGGCAAGCTGGGTGCCGACATGGACGTCGCCGCCGGCACGATCGCCGCCCGGCATTGCGCGCTGAGCCTGCTGGCCCAGGTCCGCGCGGCCTGCGGCGGCGACCTGTCGCGGCTCAAGCGCGTGGTCAAGCTGACCGGCTTCGTCAATTCGACCCCGGATTTCACCGACCAGCCCAAGGTCGTCAACGGCGCCTCGGACCTGCTGGTCGAGGTTCTGGGCGAGGCCGGCCGCCATTCCCGCAGCGCGGTCAGCGCCGCCGCCCTGCCGCTGGGCGTCGCGGTCGAGATCGAGGGCATCTTCGAGGTCGCCTGATGCTGCCGCCCGGGTTCCTTGACCGTCCCTTTGCCCACCGCGGGCTGCATGGCGGCGCGGCGGTGGAGAATTCGCTGTCGGCGGTGCGGGCGGCGGTGGCGGCGGGCTACGGGATCGAGATCGATATCCAGCCCTCGGCCGATGGCGTGCCGATGGTGTTTCACGATTACGACATGGGTCGGCTGACCGGCCGGCCCGGCCCTCTGCGCGGGCTGAGCGCGCGGCAGCTGGGCGAAACGCCGCTGACCGGTGGTGCCGGCGATACCGTGCCGACCCTGGCGCAGGTGCTGGAAGCGGTGGCCGGCGCGGTGCCGCTGCTGATCGAGATCAAGGACCAGGACGGTGCGCTGGGGCCCGGGGTCGGGCCGCTGGAAGATGCGGTCTGCGGCGCGCTGGCGGGCTATGACGGGCCGGTGGCGTTGATGTCGTTCAACCCGCATGCGGTGGCCGCCTGCGCCGGCGCCGCGCCGCGGATCCCGCGCGGCCTGACCACCTGCGCCTTCACGGCCGAGGATTGGCCGACCGTGCCGCAGGCCCGGCGCGATGCGCTGCGCGCGATCCCCGACCTGGACCGGACCGGGGCCAGTTTCGTCAGCCATGACCGCGCCGACCTGACCGCCGCGCCGCTGCACGCCGTCCGCCAGGCGGGCCTGCCGGTCCTGTGCTGGACCATCCGCAGCCCCGACCGGGCGCGGCAGGCCCGGGCCGAAGGTGCGGCCCAGATCACCTTTGAAGGGTTCCGGCCCTGAGGGGGGCTTGACCCGGGGCCGGCCTGCCCCACCCTAAGCGCCATGGACGCCACGCCGATCGAAATCACTGTGCACCGCTCGCTCGCCGGTATCGCCGCCGCCGACTGGGATGCCTGCGCCTGTCCCGAGGCGGCCGATGGCGGGCGGCCCCATGACCCGTTCACCACCCATCGCTTCCTCAAGGCGCTGGAGGACAGCGGCTCGGTCGGGCCGGGCACCGGTTGGGATCCGCGCTACCTGACCGCGCAGACCGAGGGGCGGATCATCGCCGCCGCGCCGCTTTACGGCAAATCGCACAGCCAGGGCGAATATATCTTCGATCACAATTTCGCCCATGCCTATGAAAATGCCGGCGGCCGCTATTATCCCAAGCTGCAATGCGCCGTGCCCTTCACCCCGGTCACCGGCCGGCGGTTCCTGACCCGGCCGGGGTTCGAGGCGCAGGGCATGGCGGCGCTGATCCAGGGCGCGGTGCAACTGGCCGCCGAGAACGGGTTGTCCTCGGTCCATGCCACCTTCTGCGACCCGGCCGAGGCGCTGGCCGGCGCCGAGATGGGCCTGTTGCACCGGATCGGCCAGCAATATCACTGGGAAAACCGCGATTACGCGGATTGGGACGCCTTCCTCGCCGATCTGAGCAGCCGCAAGCGCAAGGCCCTGCGCAAGGAACGCGCGACGGCGCAGGGCTTCGGCGGGCGCATCGTGCAACGGACCGGCGATGCGATCCGGCCCGACCATTGGGAGGCCTTCTGGATCTTCTACCAGGATACCGGCGCGCGCAAATGGGGCCGGCCCTACCTGACGCGGGCCTTTTTCGAGATCGCCCATGACCGCTTGCGCGACGACATCCTGCTGGTCCTGGCCGAGCGGGACGGCCATCCGGTGGCCGGGGCATTGAACCTGATCGGGCGCGACGCGTTGTTTGGCCGCTATTGGGGCTGCACCGAACATCACCCCTGCCTGCATTTCGAATTGTGCTATTATCAGGCCATCGACCATGCCATCGCCCGGGGCCTGGCCCGGGTCGAGGCCGGCGCCCAGGGCGAACACAAGCTGGCGCGCGGCTACCTGCCGGTCCAGACCCATTCGCTGCACTGGTTCGCCGATCCCGGTTTCCGCGATGCGGTGGCAAAGTACCTGGAGGCCGAGCGCGATGCCGTCGATCACGAAATCGACGTGCTGACCAGCTATGGCCCGTTCCGCAAACCCGAGGTGGAGGAGCACCAATGACCGACAAGCTGACCCTGTCCGAACGGGCCGAACACATGCCCGCGCTGGAGGCCGCCGGCTGGCGCCACGACAGCGACCGCGACGCGATCACCAAGACCTATCAGTTCGCGGATTTCGTCGCCGCCTTCGGCTTCATGACCCGCGCCGCGCTGCAGGCGGAAAAGATGAACCACCATCCCGAATGGTTCAATGTCTACAAGACCGTCAAGGTCACACTGACCACCCATGACGCCGACGGGCTGAGCGCGCTCGACGTCAAGCTGGCCCAGCGGATGGACGCGCTGGCGGGGTAGGGCGGGCCGAACCGGCAGCCCGCCCGAGGCCGGATCAGAGCTTTTCCAGCAGCGCCTCGCCGGCCGAGACGGTGCATTCGCCGGGGCTGTCCTCGACCTGGATCACCTTGACCTCGCCGTTTTCGGCCAGCAGCGCATAGCGCTGCGACCGGTCATAGAGCCCGGCGGGCGGGGCGGTGAAATCGAGGCCCATGGCCTTGGTCAGCGCCGCACCGCTATCGGCCAGCATGGTGATCCCGGCATCGCCCGCGCCGGTGGCCTGGTCCCAGGCCTGCATCACGAAGGGGTCGTTGACCGACACGCAGATCACCGCGTCCACGCCCTTGGCCGCGAACGCCTCGCGGGTGCGGATGAAACTGGGCAGATGGGCGTTGTGGCAGGTGCCGGTGAAAGCCCCCGGCAAGCCGAAGATCACCACCTTGCGCCCCTCGACCAGCGGCCCCAGCGCCACCTCTTCGGGGCCGTTTTCGCCCATCCGCAACAAGGTCTCCTTCGGCAGCCTGTCGCCCACGGAAATCGTCATCGTCCTGCACTCCCTGCAATTGCCTTCGCTGTCTCCCAAGGTAGTGTATGCCACCGGGCGAGCAAGCAAGGAGACGGCGCAATGGCGCATTTCATCGTGGTCGGCGGCGGCCAGGCGGCGGCCAGCCTGGTGGCGCGGCTGCGCAGCGACGGGTTCGACGGCGCCATCACCCTGGTCTGCGCCGAACCGGTGCCCCCCTATCAGCGCCCGCCGCTGTCCAAGGCCTATCTGCTGGGCGAGATGGAGCAGGCGCGGCTCTATCTGCGGCCCGAGGCCTGGTATGTCGAGAACGACATCACCCTGCGGCTGGGCACGCGCTGCGTCGGGATCGACCCCGAGGCCCGGACGGTCATGCTGCAGGGCGAAGAACTCCTGTCCTATGACGAACTGGCCCTGACGACGGGTTCGCATCCGCGGCTGCTGCCGGCGGCGATCGGCGGCGACCTGGAGGGCGTCCATGCCATGCGCGACCTGCGCGATGCCGATACGCTGGCCCCGCAGATGCGGCCGGGACGGCGCCTTCTGGTGATCGGCGGTGGCTATATCGGGCTGGAGGCGGCGGCGGTGGCCGCGAAGAAGGGCCTGCAGGTGACGCTGATCGAGATGGCCGACCGCATCCTGCAGCGTGTCGCCTGCCCCGAGACCAGCGCCTTTTTCCGCGATCTGCACCGCGCCCATGGGGTCGATATCCGCGAAGGCCTGGGCCTGACCCGCCTGACCGGGACCGACCATGTGAGCGGGGCCGAGCTGTCCGACGGGAGCACGCTGGAGGTGGATTTTGCCGTGGTCGGGATCGGCATCGCCCCGGCCACGATCCTGGCCGACAGCGCCGGCATCGTCTGCGACAACGGCATCGCGACGGATGCGCAGGGGCGAACCTCGGCGCCGCATGTCTGGGCGGCGGGCGATTGCGCCTCGTTCCCGCATGGCGGCGGGCGGATCCGGCTGGAAAGCGTCGGCAATGCCATCGACCAGGCCGAAATCGTGGCGCGGAACATGATGGGCGGCGATCTGGCCTATGACGCCAGGCCCTGGTTCTGGTCGGACCAATACGAGTGCAAGCTGCAGATCGCCGGGCTGAATACCGGCTATGATACGGTCCATGTGAAGCGTGGCGAGGGCGCGGCCGTATCGCATTGGTATTACCGGGGCGATCAGTTGCTGGCGGTGGATGCGATGAACGACGCGCGCACCTACATGGTCGCCAAGCGCCTGATCGAGATGGGGAAATCCCCCGCGCCGTCGGTCGTTCTGGACCCCGAGACGAACATGAAGGCCCTGCTGAAGGCGTGAGGATCATCGGTGGCCAGCATCGGGGCCTGACCCTGGCGGGCGTCGGCAGGGGCGATGCCGACGCGCATCTGCGCCCCACGCCCGACCGGGTGCGCGAGGCGCTGTTCAACGTGCTGGCCGGCCATGGCCTGCCGCAGGGCGCGCGGGTGCTGGACCTCTTTGCCGGCACCGGCGCGCTGGGGCTGGAGGCGCTGTCGCGCGGCGCGCGTCACGCGAGTTTCGTCGATAGCGGGCGGGTGGCGCAACGGCTGATCCGCGACAACCTGGCCCGGGCGCGGCGCACGGATGACGCCACGGTCCTGACCTGTGCCGCCGACCGGCTGCCCGCGGCCGCGGCGCCCTGCGCGCTGGTGTTCCTCGACCCGCCCTATGGCAAGGGGCTGGGCGCGCCGGCGCTGGACCGGGCGCAGGCGCAGGGCTGGATTGCCCCCGGCGCGCTGGTGGTCTGGGAAGAGGCCGGCCCGCAAGAGCCGCCCGCCGGCTTTGCCCTGCTCGACAATCGCCGCTATGGCGACACCCACCTGACCCTTCTGGAGGCGCCATGACCCCCGCCCTTGCCATTTTCGACTGCGACGGTGTGCTGGTCGACAGCGAAGGGCCGACCAATGCCCTGCTGGCCGATGACCTGCGCGCCCATGGGCTGGACGTGCCCGGGCCCCAGATCCCCGCCCTGTTCGTCGGTGGCACGATGGAGGGCGTGTTCCACAAGGCCCGCGCCATGGGGGCGGCGCTGCCCGACGATTGGGTCGACCGGTTCTATGGCCGGATGTTCGCCCGGCTGGCCGACGGCGTGCCGATGATCGACGGGGTGGGCGCGGTGCTCGATGCGCTGGAGACGCGGGGAGTGGCGATCTGGGTCGCCTCGAACGGGCCGATGGCGAAGATGGAGATCACCCTGACCCCGCACGGGCTGTGGGATCGTTTCGCCGGGCGCATCCTGTCGCGCGACGATTTCGCGCCCAAGCCAGCGCCGGACATGGTGTTGCATGCCCTGGCGGCCAACGGCACGGACAAGGCGCAGGCGGTGATGATCGACGACAGCCCGACCGGCTGCGGCGCCGGGATCGCCGCCGGGATCCGCACCATCGGCTATGCCGCGGAAACCGACCCGGACAGGCTGCGCGCGGCAGGGGTCGAAATCGCCCGGTCGATGCCCGAGCTTGCGGCGATGCTGGACCTGCCGACCGGCTAGCGCGCCGCGTCGCTGATGCTTTGGTCAAGGTCTCTGAGCGCGCCGTCGGACAGGCAGGCGTCATAGGTCACGACATAGGCCCAGCCATCGTCCATCCGCCTTGCGACGGCGCCGAGGTCCATCGGCCTCACAAGGCAGACCGCGCCGGAATGCCAGAACTCGCGTCCGGCCTCGCTGTCGTGCAGGAACAGGCCGGGGCCGTAGTCATAATCGCCGCCGGTCGCCCGGCGCGGCCACTTGGCCGCCGGGTCCAGCGACATCAGGAACAGCAGGTAGTCGGGGGCGCTGATCTCCCAGCCCAGCCAGGCCAGCCCGCCGCCCATCCGCCGGTTCGGCGCGGCGCTTTGCAGCCCGGTCAGCACGCGGGGCCGACAAGCCGCCTCGATGCTCGTGCCGGTCAGGTCCATGATCAGGCTGCCCAGCACGGCGTAATTGAGGTTGTTGTAGAAGAACACGCGCTCGCCGATCGGTTCGGCCAGGGCGGCGCGGGTCAGCTTGTCGTGATCGTCCGGCCCGCCCCACAGAGTCGGGTTCAGCGGCGTCTGGGTGCCGTCATAGGCCAGGCCGCTGGTATGGGTCAGCAATTCGTCGACGCGGATCTCGGCGCCGGGGGTTCCGGGCGTCACCAGGTCGGGCCGGTCGTGCAGCAGCGCGCCGACCCGGTCGTGCAGCTGCAACGCGCCCTCATCGACCAGGGCCAGAACACAGGCCGCCGTGATCGCCTTGGACAGGGACGCGACCGGCGCCGCCGCGTCGGGCGCCATCCCGATCCCGTCCCGCGCCAGGACCACGCCGCCGCTGCCGATGGCGATGGACGACGCCTCGATACCCGTCCGCTCCACCCAGGATCGCCAGGCCGACAGCATCGCCGCCTCGTCCGCCGCCAGCGGCGCGGCCAGCAGCGCGACGGCGGCCAGGACGACCCGCATCACCGCGTCGGGTGGAAGCGGCCGGCGGGCGAGAGGGTAAAGACCTCTGCCCCGGTTTCGGTGATGCCGATGGAATGTTCGAACTGCGCCGACAGCGACTTGTCGCGGGTCACGGCGGTCCAGTCATCGGCCAGCACCTTGGTCTCGGGGCGGCCGAGGTTGACCATCGGTTCGATGGTGAAGAACATGCCCGGCTCCAGCACCGGCCCGGTGCCCGCCCGGCCGTAATGCAGCACATTGGGCGGGGCGTGGAACACCCGGCCCAGCCCATGGCCGCAGAAATCGCGCACCACGGACATGCGCTGGCTTTCGACATGGGACTGGATCGCATGGCCGATATCGCCGAAGGTGTTGCCCGGCCGCGCCGCCTCGATCCCCAGCATGAGCGCATCATGGGCGACCTGGATCAGCCGCGCCGCCTTCACGCTGGGCTTGTCGCCGGCGACATACATCCGGCTGGTATCGCCGAACCAGCCATCGACGATCACGGTGACGTCGATGTTCAGGATGTCGCCGCGCTTGAGCGTCTTGTCGCCGGGGATGCCGTGGCAGACCACGTGGTTGACGCTGATGCAGCTGGCATGGGCATAGCCCTTGTAGCCGATGGTGGCGGATTTGGCGCCGGCCTCGACCACCCACGCCTCGATCAGCCGGTCCAGCGCGCCGGTGGTCGCGCCGGGCACGACATGGTCGGCGATCCGGTCCAGGATCTCGGCCGCCAAATGCCCGGCCTTGTGCATCCCGGCGAAATCGCCCGGATCGTACAGCCGAATGCCGTCCCGTGTCAGTCTGCCGCGGTTGTCGTCCAAAGCGCGCGCCTCCGTTCCTGCCCCCAGATAGGATGTTTTGCCGCGCTCGGAAACCCCCCCGCCCCGGCGTCCCTTCGGCCGATGATCTTCGCCCGACGGGCCGCTCAGCCGGCCGCCTCGGGCGCGACGGAAAAGGCGACCGGCCCGCCAAGGGCCAGGCCCTCCGGGTCGATCCGCGCGGCGCGGGCGATCACCTCGACCCCGGCGGCGCGGGCCACGGCAAAGGCCGTGGCATAGGCAGGGTCAAGGTCGGCGGCCAGAGTCATCGCGCGGCAATCGGTGCGCTGGACCAGGTAGAACATCACCGCGCGCCGGCCGGACCGCGCGACATTCGCCAGCTCGGTCAGGTGTTTCGCACCGCGTGCGGTGACGCTGTCGGGAAACTCCGCCAGGCCGGGCCGGCGCGACAGGGTCACCGACTTGACCTCGACATAGGTGTCGCCGCCCAGGCGGAAATCGACGCGCGAGCCCTGGCCGTAGCGCACCTCGGCCCGCACAGCGCCGTCCTGCGCCAGCTCGGCCACCGCGCCGTCACGCAACGCCTCGCCCACCACACGGTTGGCCAGGCCGGTGTCGATACAGGCGAAGCCACCGCCGGGCAGGCCGGCCAGCCGCCAGCCCCAGTCGAGTTTCTTCTTCGGGTCGTCGTTGCGTTCCAGCCAGACCGGCAGGCCCGGATCCTTGAGCCCCAGCATCGAACCGGGATTGGGGCAATGGGCCTTTACCACGGTGCCGTCCGGCAATGCGACATCGGACAGGAACCGCATGTAGCGGCGGATCAGCCGGCCGGGCACAAGGGGGGTTTGAAAGCGCATGGCACCCTCCTATACCCGGGGCGACAGGGAGGTAACAGACGATGCCCAACCCAACCGCCGCCATGCTCGTGATCGGGGACGAGATCCTGTCGGGCCGGACCCGCGACGCCAACATGCACCATCTGGCGCAAGAGCTGACCCGGGTCGGGATCGACCTGCGCGAGGCCCGCGTGGTCAGCGATGATCACGACGCCATCGTCGCGGCGGTGCGGGCGCTGGGCACGGCCCATGACCACCTGTTCACCTCGGGCGGGATCGGGCCGACCCATGACGACATCACCGCCGATGCGGTCGCCGACGCGCTGGGGGCCGCGATCGACGTGCGCGACGATGCCCGGGCGATCCTTGCGGCCCATTATGCCCGCACCGGGGCCGAGTTGAACGACGCCCGGCTGCGCATGGCCCGCATCCCTCAGGGCGCGGTGCTGATCGACAACCCGATCAGCGCGGCGCCGGGCTTTTCGCTGGGCAATGTCCATGTGATGGCCGGGGTGCCGACGATCTTCGAGGCGATGCTGGCCGGGCTGCTGCCGACCCTGACCGGCGGCGCCCCGCTGCTGAGCCAGTCGCTGCGCATCGACCGCGGCGAGGGCGAGATCGCCGCCCCGCTGGCCGGGCTGGCGGCGGACTTTCCGGACCTTTCGGTCGGCTCCTACCCGTTCCAGCGCGACGGGGTCCATGGCGCGAACATCGTGATCCGCGGGGCCGATGGCGCCCGGGTCGATGCCGCGATGGGGCGGCTGGCCGCGCTGTTTCCACCTGCATGACGCCCGAGGCGCTGACCGCGCTGGTGGATGCGACCTGGCCCGCCGCGCAGTTCGGTCGCGCGGGCGGCTTCGTGATCCGGCGGGGCGATGGCGGCGGCAGCCGGGTCAGCGCCGCAAGCGCCTGCGACGCGATGCCGGATATCGACGCGGCCGAGGCGGCGATGCGCGCCCTGGGCCAGGGCCCGCTGTTCATGATCCGCGCGGGCGAGGACCGGCTGGACAGCGCGCTGGCGACGCGCGGCTACCGCGTCAAGGATCCCGTGACGCTGTGGTCGGCGCCGGTCTCGTGTCTGGCCACCCGGCGCCCGCCGCCGGTGACCGGTTTCGAGGTCTGGCCGCCGCTGGCGATCCAGCGCGAATTGTGGGCCGAGGCCGGGATCGGGCCCGCGCGTCTGGCGGTGATGGCGCGGGTCGCCGGGCCGCGGACCACGTTGCTGGGCCGGCTGGACGACACCCCCGCCGGCTGCGCCTTCGTCGCCTGCGACGGGCCGCGCGCCATGCTGCACGCGCTGGAGGTCGCGCCGCGCTTTCGCCGCCGGGGCCTGGCCGGGCACCTGATGCGGGCGGCGGCGTTCTGGGCCCGCGATGCGGGCGCCGACACGCTGTCGGTGCTGGTCACGCGCGCCAATGCGGGGGGAAATTCCCTGTATCGGACCCTCGGCATGACCGCCGGGACCGGCTATCACTACCGCATCCATCCCGACGCGGCCGCCGCATGATCCGAACCGCCCTTGCCTGCCTTTGCCTTGCCACCCCGGCCGCGGCCGACACGCTGTCCTTTCCGGCGAATGCCCGCCTGCTGGCCGAGGAGGCCGAGCCGCTGGGCCTATACGCCATGCCGACCGGCGCCTGGACCGATGCCGGGATGCCGGTGCTGAGCGGCGAGGGCCAGGTGATCCGGCAGGCCTGGCAGGTCGATGCGCCGGGCCTGTCCAGCTTCGAGATCCTGCGCCCCTTGCGCGACCAGTTGAGCGCGGCCGGGTTCGAGCTTGTCTTCCTGTGCGCCACCGATGCCTGCGGCGGGTTCGATTTCCGGCTGAATGCCGGGGTGATGCCGGCGCCCGACATGCATGTGAACCTGGCCGATTTCCGCTATCTCGCCGCCCGGCGGACCGATGACGAGGGCCGCACGGAATTGCTGAGCCTGCTGGTCAGCCGCTCGGGCGGGGCGGGTCATGTACAGGTGACGCGGGTCGGCCCGGCCGCCGCGGACGTGCCCCTGGCCGAGGCGACCGGCGATCCCATGCGCGCCGAACGGACGCCGCAGATCACCGGCGACCTGGCGCAGGATCTGGAGGCCAACGGTCATGCCGTGCTGGCCGACCTGAGCTTCGAGACCGGATCGGCCCGGCTGGCGCAGGGCGATTATGCCTCGCTGCGCGCGCTGGCCGACTACCTGCGCGCCAATCCCGACCGGGTGGTGGCGCTGGTCGGCCATACCGACAGCGTCGGGTCGCTGGAGGGCAACATCGCCCTGTCGCGCCGCCGGGCGGCCTCGGTGCTGGAACGGCTGGTCGGCGATCACGGCATCCCGCGGCGGCAACTGGATGCCCAGGGCATGGGCTATCTGGCGCCGGTCGCGTCGAACCTGACCGAAGACGGCCGCGAGGCGAACCGGCGGGTCGAGGCGATCCTGACCTCGACCGACTAGGGCCAGGCCATGGTCACGGACGGTCACGCCCGGTCAGGCCCGGGCCGGATTGCCCCCGGCCGGCGACGAAAACGGGCGCGACCGTGACAGGCCGCGCCCCAGTTGGACGGGTCGCACCGTTGGGGGATCGTTCACCAGGTATCGGGGCCCTTTTCGGCGAAGGCATTGACCAGAAAGTCGATGAAGGCGCGGACCTTGGGCTGGGTGAAGCGGCCCGGCGGATAGACCGCATAGATGCCCTGGGTTTCGACCGGCAGATCGGGGATCGCCTCTTCGACCAGGCCCTGTTGCATCGCCTCGGCATACAGGAAGGACGGCAGGTAGGCGATGCCCAGCCCCGACACGCAGGCATTCAGCAGCGACTGGCCGTCATTGACCGTCAGCCAGCCGGCCGTGCGCACCTGGCGTTTTTCGCCCGAGGGCGCGGTCAGTTTCCAGACCGCGGAATTGGCGCTGTTGGAATAATGCAGCAGCTTGTGTTCGTTCAGGTCGTCGATCTTCATCGGACGGCCGAATTTCTGGAAATAGGACGGCGAGGCGATCATCCGCTTGGTCGTCTCGGTCAGCTTGCGGGCGCGCAGGGTGCTGTCTTCCAGTTCGCCGATGCGCACGGCCATGTCGAAACCTTCGGAAATCAGTTCCACAAAGCGGTTGTTGAGCACCATGTTGACCGTGATGTCCGGAAAATCCTTGAGGAATTCACCGATCACCGGCGACAGGTGATTGACGCCGAAATCGGTGGCGACGGAAATCCGCAGCAGCCCCGACGGCGCCGATTGCATCGAGGTGACAAGCGCGTCGGCCTCGCCCGCATCGTTCAGGACACGCCGGGCGCGGTCGTAATAGGCCAGGCCGATTTCGGTCGGGCTCACCCGCCGCGTGGTGCGGTTCAGAAGGCGCGCGCCAAGGCGTGCCTCGAGCGAGGAAACGTGCTTGGAGACGGCGGATTTGGAAATCCCCATCTTCTTGGCCGCATCCGTGAAGCCGCCCTGGTCCACGACCGTGGCAAAGGCCTCCATTTCCGTCAGGCGATCCATACTCGATCCTCGGTTCACTTTTGTCTTGAGCAGAGTTTTGCCGATCAAATCGGGCACGACTGGGGCCGGAGCCTGACAATACGGGGGTGATACCGCGACTGATGCACAGGGCGAAACGACACACGTCAAGATTGCATTCACGCCTGTGCCGCGAATGTGGCGACCGGGGCCGGTTCCGGGGCCCGGATCAGAGCGTGGCGGCGACGCGCGTGCCCTGGTCGATGGCGCGTTTGGCGTCCAGTTCGGCGGCCACATCCGCGCCGCCGATCACATGGCGCGTCAGGCCACGGCCGGCCAGGGCGTCGGCCAGGGAGCGTTCGCTTTCCTGCCCGGCACACAGCACGATCGTGTCGGCCGCGACCAGGGTCGGCCGCTCGCGTGCCGCGCCGAAGGTGATGTGCAGGCCCTCCGCGTCGATGCGTTCGTAATTCACCCCGGCGCGCATCTGCACGCCCCGCATCTTGAGGCTGGCGCGGTGGATCCAGCCGGTGGTCTTGCCCAGGCCCTTGCCCGGCTTGGTCGGCTTGCGCTGCAGCAGGGTGACCTGGCGCAGGGCCACCTCGGGCCGGGGCCCTGCGGGATCCAGCCCGCCTCGGGCCCGGGCCGGGTCGGTGACGCCCCATTCGGCCAGCCAGGCCTCCAGATCCTCGGTCGGGCTGTCGCCCGTGACCAGGAATTCGGCGACGTCGAAGCCGATCCCCCCGGCGCCGATGACGGCGACCCTTTCGCCCACCGGCGCGCCCTGCAGCACGTCAATATAGGACAGAACGTTCGGCCCGTCCTGGCCCGGAATGCGCGGATCGCGCGGCGTGACGCCGGTGGCGACGATGACCTCGTCGAACCCGGTCAGGTCATCCACCGTCGCCTCGGCCCCAAGGCGCCGCGCCACGCCGGTATCGGCCAGCATGGCGTCGAACCAGTCGACCAGGCCGTGGAATTCCTCCTTGCCCGGCACCTGCCGCGCTAGGTTCAGCTGCCCGCCGATCCGGTCGGCGCGGTCGAACAGGGTCACCTTGTGGCCACGTTGCGCCGCGGCGATGGCCGCCGACATCCCCGCCGGCCCGGCACCGACCACGGCGACGGATTTCGGCGCAGCGGCCGGGGCCAGGACCAGTTCGGTTTCATGCGCGGCGCGCGGGTTCACCAGGCAAGACGCGATCTTCATCGAAAAGGTGTGGTCCAGGCAGGCCTGGTTGCAGGCGATGCAGGGGGCGATCAGGTCGGCCCGGCCGCGCGCCGCCTTGGCGACGAAATCGGGATCGGCCAGGAACGGCCGCGCCATCGACACCATGTCGGCGCAGCCTTCGGCCAGCACCTCTTCGGCGACGGCGGGCGTGTTGATCCGGTTCGAGGTGACGATGGGGATACCGACCTGCCCCATCAGCTTTTTCGTCACCCAGGCAAAGGCCCGGCGCGGCACCGAGGTGGCGATGGTCGGCACCCGGGCCTCGTGCCAGCCGATGCCGGTATTGAGGATCGAGGCGCCGGCGGCCTCGATCTTTTGCGCCAGGGTCACGACCTCGTCCCAGCTCTGGCCATCGGGGATCAGGTCGATCATCGACAACCGGTAGATCAGGATGAAATCCTTGCCCACGGCGGCGCGCACCCGGGCCACCACCTCGACCGGCAGGCGCTGGCGGTTCTCGAGGCTGCCGCCCCAGGCGTCGGTCCGCCTGTTGGTGTGGGTGACCAGGAACTGGTTGAGGAAATACCCCTCCGATCCCATCACCTCGACCCCGTCATAGCCGGCCTCGCGGGCGCGGGCGGCGGCGGTGACGATATCGGCGATCTGTTTCTCGATCCCGGCCGCATCCAGTTCGCGCGGCGCAAAGGGCGAAATCGGCGACTTGATCGCGCTGGGGGCGACGCAATCCTTGGAATAGGCGTAACGGCCGGCATGCAGGATCTGCATGGCGATCTTGCCGCCGGCGGCGTGGACCCGGTCGGTGACGCTGCGGTGATTGGCGATATCCTCGGGCGTGAACAGCCCCGCGGCACCGGGAAAGACGCCGCCCTCGGCATTGGGCGCCATGCCGCCGGTGACCATCAGCGCCACGCCACCGCGGGCGCGGGCGGCATAGAATTCGGCGACCCGGTTCCAGTCCCGCGTCTCTTCCAGACCGGTATGCATGGAGCCCATGAGCACCCGGTTCTTCAGCGTGACATGGCCCAGGTCCAGCGGGGCGAGCAGGTGCGGATAATCGGTCATGGCGGGCCTCCCTTGGGGAATCTCTGCCGCACTCGGCCAGCCGCGTCACCCGAAACGCGGCGTCAGTCAGCGCCGGGACGGCGGGCGGGGCGATGCGCCACCGGGCGCGAGCGGCGTCCCGCCGGCCTATTGCCCCGCGGTTTCGATGCAATGACGGCGGAACGCCTTCTTGAGCATGTCCAGCTCTTCGCGCAGCAGGCCGATCTCGGCGCGGATATCCTCGGCCAGGGGGTCCCCGGCATGGATCGCGAACGAGTCCAGCACCGCACCGCTCAGCGCATCGGTGATCAGATAGGTCTGCACCCCGTCACTGATCGTCGTCACCGGGATCGGCACCCGCAGCTGCCATTTGCCGCTGTCGGGGTCGCGCTCGACCGCGACCCCCTCGACCTCGGCCCCCAGGTGGGTGACCTTGATCTGCGGCACGCCGGTCGCGTCGGCGGGCCGGTCCAGCACACCTTCCCAGACGCCCTCGATCAGTCGCGTCCTGATCAGCCTCATCGCCTCGGCCATCCGCCTCTCCCTCACAATTGCGCGCGCGGGTAGCGCGACAGGGTCAGGTCGCGCAGCGTGACCTGGTTCATTTCCGGCCCTTCGAAGATCAGGTCGATCCAGATCGCCTCGACCCGCTTTTCATGCAGCTTGGTGTAGCCCAGATCGAATTCCACGTGCGGCGTCGCATCGCGCAGGTCCAGTTCGCGGACGATCTGTTCGGTGTTCGGCCCGTGCTTCACGTTCAGCCGGGCAAAGATCTCAAGCGGTTTTTCCAGCTCCACGATCATGTCCAGCCGCACCAGGTGGCGGCGTTTCAACCCCTCGCAGGCGGATTTCGGCAGGTCGATCGCCAGCGACAGGAAGGATCCGTCAAAGCGGAACACATCCATGCGGAACCCGAACGGGGCCAGGTCGGCCTCTTTGGTGTTGCGCAGCTGGCGCAGGGTCAATTCGCTGACCCGGCAATCGTGGAACAGGGTGATCTCGTCGCCCAGCCGGGTCTTGGATTCGGCCGCGGCGATGCCCTTGCGCGGCAGCGGGCCACGCCAAAGCTGCGGCCGCCAGGACCAGTCGGTGCCCGCCGGACGCGGAAAGGCGGTGGAGCCGATGCGCGGCAGGGCCAGCCGCCCCTCGGCGACGAACAGCAGATCGTCGAGTTTCTGACGCAGCGCCCGGGCCTGGGCGCGCTGCTGGCGCAACAGGCCCAGATCCGCCGACGCCGCGGCGGCGGCCGTCCGCGACCAGCGCCGCAGGGCGCGGCGGTTCAGGAAACGCTCGATCGCGCCGCCAGAGAGGCGTTTGGCCATGGGTCAGACATCCGCTCGAACACAGTTCCGGACATACCTGCCAAATTGTTTCTAAAAAGGAAACAGGTAGCAGGTCACTCTGCGGGATCGCGGTTCGCCACGGCGATCTCGGTCATGGCGATGTCCAGCAATCGCCCGCCCTCGTCCGGCGACAGCGGCGCGCGGGCAAAGCCGCGCACGGTCACGGTCACGGCCCGGTCGTCGAGGTCGAGGAACCCGCGCCAGACCGGCCCGTCGGTGCCGTCCAGCCGGGGCGGGCCGTCGGGGTCAAAGCGCACCGCGACGCTGGCCGCGCCCAGGGCGACGTCCTGCACCCGGACCGCGTCGCCCAGCAGGGCCGCGCCGGCCGCGCTGTCCAGAAAGGCGGCCAGCCGGGCGGGGTCGCCGTTCACAACCGCGCTGCCCGGCGCGCCGACCTGGACGGTGATCAGCCCGTCCAGCGACGGCATCAGCCGCGCCGCGTCCGAGATCAGCGCGCATCCCGCCATCACCGCAAAGCCCCGCCGGGCGCGCGAGGCCTCCATGTCGATGCAATAGCCGTCGGGCGCGCGGACGCTGACCGAGCCGTCGAGCACCCGCAGCGCCCGGACCCCGCGCGGATCTTCCGAGCCGCTCATCCCGGCAAGGGTCAGCCCGTCGGCAAGGCAGCCGGCCAGGACAAGCGGCGCCAGCACCGCGACGATCCGGCGCATCGGCCTACAGGTCCATGTAGACGTGCTTTTCCGCCTGGGCGCCGGGATGGGTCACCGCACCCTTGTAGGTCGCGCCGACCAGCTGGGCGAATTTCCACACCGCGCCCGAGGCATAGATCGTCTCGCGCGGGCCGGCCCAGTCGGCCTTGCGGGCCTCCAGCTCGGCCTCGGACAGGTCCACGGACAGCTCGCCCCTGACCGCGTCGATGGTGATCACGTCGCCGTTCTTCAGCAGCGCGATCGGGCCGCCATGGGCCGCTTCGGGGCCAACATGGCCGACGCAGAAGCCCCGGGTGGCGCCGGAAAACCGGCCATCGGTGATCAGCGCGACCTTCTTGCCCATGCCCTGGCCGGACAGGGCGGCGGTGGTCGCCAGCATCTCGCGCATGCCGGGGCCGCCGGCGGGGCCTTCGTTGCGGATCACGATGACCTCGCCTTCCTCGTAGCCGCGCTTCTTGACCGCCTCGAAGGCCTCCTCTTCGCATTCGAAGACCCGGGCCGGGCCGGTAAAGACCTGTTCCTCGGGGCTCATCCCGGCGACCTTCACGATGGCGCCCTCGGGGGCCAGGTTGCCCTTGAGGCCGACCACGCCGCCGGTCTTCGTGATCGGGGTCTCGATCGGATAGATCACCCGGCCATCGGCCTCGCGGGTGATCAGGTCCAGCTCTTCGCCGATGCTGCGGCCGCTGGCGGTGACGCAGTCTTCGTGGATCAGGCCGGCCTTGCGCAGTTCCGTCATCACCACCGGGATGCCGCCGGCATCGTACAGGTCCTTGGCGACGAATTGCCCACCCGGCTTGAGGTCGACGAAATAGGGCGTGTCGCGGAATATGTCGCAGACATCCTGCAGGAAGAAATCGATCCCGGCCTCGTGGGCGATCGCCGGCAGGTGCAGCCCGGCATTGGTCGATCCGCCGGTGCAGGCGACCACGCGGGCGGCGTTTTCAAGTGCCTTGCGGGTGACGACATCGCGGGCGCGGATGTTCCTTTCCAGCAGGTTCATCACCGCATCGCCCGAGGCCACGCCATATTGGTCGCGGCTTTCGTAGGGCGCCGGCATGCCCGAGGAATTCATCAGCGCCAGGCCGATCGCCTCGGAGACGCAGGCCATGGTGTTGGCGGTGAACTGCCCGCCGCAGGCGCCCGAGGACGGGCAGGCGACCCGCTCCAGCATGTCGAGCGCGGCATCGGACAGCTCTCCGTTCTGGTGGCGGCCGACGGCCTCGAACATGTCCTGCACGGTCAGGTCGCGGCTGCGGAAATCTTCCGGGATCTCGTCGACCTGGGGCGCCTTGCCCGGCAGGATCGAGCCGCCGTAGATGAAGACCGACGGCACGTTCAGCCGCACCATCGCCATCATCATCCCGGGCAACGACTTGTCGCAACCGGCCAGCCCGACCAGCGCGTCATAGCAATGACCGCGCATGGTCAGTTCGACCGTGTCGGCGATCGCCTCGCGCGAGGCCAGCGACGACCGCATGCCTTCATGCCCCATGGCGATGCCGTCGGTCACGGTGATGGTGGTGAATTCGCGCGGGGTGCCATTGGCGTGCTTGACGCCCAGCTTGACCGCCTGGGCCTGGCGCGACAGGGCGATGTTGCAGGGCGCGGCCTCGTTCCAGCAGGTGGCGACGCCGACCAGGGGCTGGTGGATCTCTTCCTCGCTCACGCCCATGGCATAAAGGTAGGACCGGTGCGGCGCCCGGGCGGGCCCTTCGGTCACGTGGCGGCTTGGCAGGTTGGTCTTGTCCACTTTGCCCTTCAGCATGGCGTCGTCCCCTCGATGCGTTTCGCAAAGGTCTAAATCCCCGGACCCGGCAGAACAAGCGCGATTGCCTGTCCCGGCCCCCGGCCCTAGGGTCGCGCGCATGTCAAGACCCAGCCCCTATGCCGCCCATGCCGCCTATGTGGCGCTTGCCCGCCCGGCGACCGGGCCGGGGCTGATCCTGGTCGGCCTGCTGGCCTTCGAGGCGACCTTCTACGGCACCCCCTGGCTCTTGGTGCTGGCCGGGGCGCCGCCCGAGATGCTGGAGGCGATGTACCTGGGCGCGACACCGGTCGCGCTGGCCCTGCTGCTGGCCACATTCGCCCTGCCGGCGCTGGCCCTGGCCCATGTGGTGCGGCGCGTGCACCGCCGGCCGGCGCGCAGCCTGCTGGGGCCGCCGCGCCTGGCGCTGCGGCAATTCGTCAAGACCGGGCGATTGCTGCTGGTGCTGATGCTGGTGCTGACGGTCCCGACCTCGGGGATCGACCCCGACGAGGTCTCCCGCACCCGGCCGGTCCCGCTGTGGCTGGCGATCCTGCCGCTGGCGATCGTCGCCACCCTGATCCAGACCGGCGCCGAAGAGCTGTTCTTTCGCGGCTACCTGCAGCAGCAACTGGGGGCGCTGTCCGCCAACCCGCTGATCTGGATGGTGCTGCCCAGCGCCGCCTTCGGCCTTGGCCATGCCTGGAACGCGGTCACCCTGATCGACGCGCTCTATTATGTCGGCTGGACCTTCCTGTTCGGCTGCATCGCCGCCGACATCACCGCGCGGGCGGGGTCGCTGGGCCCGGCCCTGGCGCTGCACCTGGTCAACAACGTCTTCCAGCTGGTGTTCTTCGGCTTCGACGGCGCGCCGATGTCGGGCTTTGCCCTGGTGCTGTTCCACTGGGATGGCGGGCCGGTCACCTACCTGGCCGAGGGCCAACCGCTGTATAACGCGCTCTATGCGTTGCTGACGGTGATGATGCTGCTGGTCCTGTGGCTGACGGCGCGGCTGGCGATCCGGCGCTGACGATTGCAATCCCGCCTGTCGGCGCCTATTTCGGAGCCGGACAGAGCAGAGGCGCCCATGAACTGGATCACCAACTACGTCCGGCCCCGCATCAATTCCATCTTCTCGCGCCGTGAAGTGCCCGAGAACCTGTGGAAGAAATGCGACGAATGCGGGACCATGCTGTTCCACCGCGAATTGTCGGACAACCTGAACGTCTGCACCAATTGCGGGCACCACATGGCGATCACCCCGCGGGACCGCTTCACCGCGCTGTTCGACGGCGGCGTCTTTGCCGAGGTGGCGGTGCCCGAACCGCTGACCGACCCGCTGCAATTCCGCGACCAGAAACGCTATCCCGACCGGATGCGCACGGCGCAGAAGACCACCGGCGAAAAGGAGGCGATGCTGGTCGCCATGGGCGAGATCGGCCGCACCCCGATCGTCGCCGCCGGGCAGGATTTCAGCTTCATGGGCGGGTCGATGGGGATGTATGTCGGCAACGCGATCATCACCGCGGCCGAGACGGCGGTGACCCATCGCCGGCCGCTGGTCCTGTTTTCCGCCGCCGGCGGGGCGCGGATGCAGGAAGGCATCCTGTCGCTGATGCAGATGCCGCGCAGCACCGTGGCTGTGCAGATGCTCAAGGAAGCCGGACTGCCCTATATCGTCGTGCTGACCCACCCGACCACCGGCGGCGTGACCGCGTCCTATGCCATGCTGGGCGATGTCCAGATCGCCGAACCGAACGCGCTGATCTGTTTCGCCGGGCCGCGGGTGATCGAACAGACGATCCGCGAAAAGCTGCCCGACGGGTTCCAGCGCGCCGAATATCTGCTGGATCACGGGATGCTGGACCGGGTCACGCCGCGCGGGCGGATGCGCGAGGAACTGATCGGGATCACCCGGATGCTGCTGGGCCTAGACCCAGCGGTGGCCGGCGACCTGCCCGCGCCCGAACCCGCCTCGGACAGCGCAGAAGCGAAGACGGCGGAGACGCCGGATGAGCGCCCCGACGAGGATGCGAAGACGTGAGCACGGGCTCGGACGCCATCCTCACCCGGATGATGGCGCTGCACCCCAAGATCATCGACCTGGTGCTGGACCGGGTCTGGCGCCTGCTTGACGCGCTCGACAACCCGCAGGACCGATTGCCCCCGGTGATCCATATCGCCGGCACCAACGGCAAGGGGTCGACCCAGGCGATGATCCGCGCCGGGCTCGAGGCCGCCGGCCACCGGGTCCATGCCTATACCTCGCCGCATCTGGCGCGGTTCCACGAACGCATCCGCCTGGCCGGCGACCTGATTTCCGAGGATCATCTGACCGACATCCTCGACCGCTGCTACGCCGCCAATGACGGCGCCCCGATCACCTATTTCGAGATCACCACCGTCGCCGCGCTGCTGGCCTTTGCCGAAACCCCGGCGGATTTCGCCCTGCTCGAGGTCGGGCTTGGCGGGCGGCTGGATGCGACCAATGTGGTGGCCCGGCCGCGGCTGTGCGCGATCACGCCCGTGGACCTGGATCACCAGCAATACCTGGGCGACACGCTGGCCCAGATCGCCGCCGAAAAGGCCGGGATCCTCAAGCGCGGCGTGCCCTGCGTGGTCGCGCCCCAGCATGACGCGGCGCTGGACGCGATCGAGGCGCAGGCCGCCCGGGTCGGCGCGCCGCTGATCGTCGCCGGCCAGCACTGGCACGGGACCGAGGAGCACGGCCGCCTGGTGTTCCAGGACGAAACCGGCCTTCTGGACCTGCCGCTGCCCAGCCTGCCGGGGCCGCACCAGGTGATCAATGCGGGCACCGCGCTGGCCGCCCTGCGCGCGCTGGGGCTGGACGAGGCCGCCTGCGCGGCCGCGCTTACCCGTGCCGACTGGCCGGCACGGATGCAGCGCCTGCGCAGCGGCCGCTGGGCCGAGCGCGCCGCCCCGGCCGAGCTGTGGCTTGACGGCGGGCACAATCCCGCCGCCGGCCAGGCCGTCGCCGCGACGCTGGCGCGGATGCCGGGCCGGCCCACGCATCTGGTCTGCGGGATGCTGTCGACCAAGGATATCGACGGCTTCATGGCGCCGCTGGCGGGCGTCGCCCAAAGCCTGACCGCAATCGCGATCCCCGATGAGGCCGCCGCCTTGCCCGCCGCCGATATCGCCGCCGCCGCCACCCGCGCCGGCCTTGCCGCCACCACCGCGCCGGACCTGGACACGGCCCTTGACGGGATCACCTCGCATAGCCCCAATGGACGCATCCTGATCTGCGGTTCGCTCTATCTGGCGGGCCACGTGCTGCGAACCGGTTGATGTGATGCGCCTGGCCCTGCTGCTGACGCTGTTGCCCGTCTCCGCCCCGGCGGCGGAGTTCGCCTTTTGCTGGGGCGGCGCGGGGGGCCATGTGCTGGAGGGGCGGATGACGGTGCCCGACGCCGCCCTGGCCAAGCCCCTGGTGACCGAGGCTGACGTGACCGCCTTCGCCATCGCGGGCTATCTCGACGGGCGCCCGGTCGGCGGCTGGAGCCTGGACGAGCTGACCCCGCGCACCGCCTGGAACCTGAATTTCGACCCCGCGGCGATGGAATTCGTCACCGGCGGTTACAGCACCTCGCCCCGCGGCCAGGCCTGGAACGCCAGAGGCAGTGTGGACGATTGCGGCAGGCCCGGCTTCGGCTTCAATTCCGGCGCCGGGAGCCAGGATGTCTGCATCGACGATACATGGCGCATCGACAGTGTCATCGCCGCCGAGACGCCGTTTCCGGTCCACCCGGCCGACAGCGCCCCGCCCTGCCTTGCCGCGCCGGTGATCGGCACGGCCCCGCAATCCCATCCCCCGCCCCGATCCTGAGGACCCCGCCATGCGCCTGACATTCGCCCTGATCGCCGCCCTGACGCCTGCCGCCGCCCCGGCCGCCGATTTCGTGTTCTGCTGGGAAGGGGCGAACGGCTATCGCATGGAAGGGCAGATGACGGTGCCTGACGAGTTCCTCGATGACGGGTTGCTGACCCATGACCATGTCACCGCGTTCTCGATCCAGGGCTTTCACAATGGCGCGCCGCTGGGGTCCTGGGACCTGAGCCAGCTGACACCGACGACCAGCTGGAACCTGTCCTTCGACCCGTTCGGCATGGTGTTCCCGACCGGCGGGATGCATGACGGCCCCAAGGGCCAGGCCTGGAATGCCGGCGGCCGCGCCGATGATTGCGGCACCCCCGGCTTCGGCTTCAATTCCGGGACCAATGCCCAGGACCTGTGCGTGAACGACACCTGGATCACCGACAGCATGATCAATCGCTATACCCGGTTTCCGGTCTATCCCGCCGGAACCGTGGATCGCGATTGCGGCGGCGTTCCGGTGATCGGGCGCGGG
The DNA here is from genome assembly GCA_001314655.1 of Rhodobacteraceae bacterium HLUCCA08. Taxonomy (GTDB): domain Bacteria; phylum Pseudomonadota; class Alphaproteobacteria; order Rhodobacterales; family Rhodobacteraceae; genus Salibaculum. The sequence goes on from LJSF01000035.1 coordinate 27,331, forward strand.
CCGGACGCGGCGCCGGCCCGGGGGTGAAAATCACGCATGCCCCGCTTTGCCTGTTGACCGCGAATCACCCTGCAGCCTAGAACCGGATTGACGCATGTCCGGCCCGAACGGCCGGATCCCCATTTGGCAGGGGCGGGGGGGCGGGCCGGCACAAGGCTCGTCCTTCTGTTTTCGGACCCGACCTGAGTCCGTGCTGCATCATTCCATGCGCTATCCGCCCGGACGGGTTTGACTTGGCCGGAAAATCCCCACTACATCTTGTGGCAGAAATATGGCGCAACCCGCCTGCCAGCGGGTATTTCAAGATGTTGAAGCTTTGCTGTCGTGGGGGATAGGGTATGAGGATTCGACGTGTCGCGGCCTGTTGTGCCGCCGTTTTTCTTGCCGGATTGTCCGCGACCGCCCAGGAGGTCGCCATCACCGAGGGCAAACCCGACGCCACCTTCACGCTGAAAGACCAGACCTTCCGCATCACCCGCAACCAGGACACCGAAGCGGTCCTGACCGGCGAATTCGCCCGCACCTCGCGGGAATGCCCGCCCTTCTGCATCCAGCCGATGCGGATCGCCGACGGGGTCGACACCATCGCCGAACTGGAACTGATCGCCCTGCTGGAAACCGACATCGCCGCAGGCCGCGCCCTGCTGATCGATAGCCGGCTGCCGGACTGGTACGGGCAAGGCACGATCCCCGGTGCGGTGAACGTGCCGTTTTCGACCCTCGACCCCCAGAACCCCTATCGCGACGAGATCCTGCAGGCGCTCGGCGCCGTCCCGGGGCCCGACGGAGGGCTGGATTTCACCGGCGCGCTTGAACTGGTGCTGTTCTGCAACGGCCCCTGGTGCAGTCAAAGCCCCCAGGCGATCACCAACCTGCTGGAGGCCGGTTACCCGGCGGACAAGCTGCTTTACTACCGCGGCGGCATGCAAGGCTGGCAGAGCCTCGGCCTGACTGTCCACGTCCTGCAGGAAGGCTGACCCGCATGATCCGCACGGTGCTTGCCCTGTTCATCTTCGCCCTGACGCTTTGCGTGATGATCATCTACCAGCCCTTCTCCTCAACGGCCGATCCCGATGCCGGGGTCGAGGTGACACGCGCGGCGACGGCAGAGGCGCCGCTCGCGGTGCCGGGTGCCGCCCCGATCACACCCGCCCCGATCACACCCGCCCCGGTGCCCCGGCTGAGGACGAGCGCGGACAGCATGGACGCGCTTTCCGGCGCGGTCCTCGCCGATCTGGGCGTGATCGCCCCCTCCGCGCCTGCGCCGATCGCGGACCCGGCCACCGCCCAGGTCGTCGCCGAATTGCAGCGGGTGACCGGCGCGCCCGCGGCGCCGGCGCAGCCGGACCTGCAAAGCCTGGTCGCCCAGGCCCTGCGCGACGGCCAGTCCGACGCCTATATCGACAGGCTGGTGAACGAGGCCGCCCGCGCCGGCGACATCGCCGTGCCGCGCGAACTGGTCACCGCCGAAGGCCGGGTCGATACCGCCACCCTGCTGGCCGCCATCGTCACCGAGGCCAGCGCGGCGACCGGCGTCGCCCCCGTGCTTGCCCCGGCCCCGCAGCCCGCAGAGGCGCCGGGCCTCGAGGTGCGGGTGATCCAGCAGAACGAGGGCACGCGCGAGGCGCGGTTCTATACGGTGCAGCCCGGCGAAAGCCTGGGCGCGATCGCGCACAAGCTTTATGGCGATGCGGCATTCTATCCCCTCATCTTCGAGGCCAATCGCCAGATCATGCCCAGCCCGGACCGGGTCCGTGTCGGTCAGCGGCTGGTGATCCCGGCGCCATAGGCCCTAGTCGGGCCGCCCCCAGTCCGCGCCCTGCATCTCGCGCAGGCGGCTGGCGGTGCGTTCGAATTCGAAGGCGCCCTCGCCCTCGACATAGAGCCGTTCCGGCACATCCGCGGCCGAACAGATCAGGTGCACCCGGGCCTCGTAGAGCGCGTCGATCAGGGTGACGAAGCGCTTGGCCTCGTTGAAATTGTTGCGGCCCAGGCGGGGGATGTCCTCGAGCACAAGGACCCGGGCGACCTCGGCCAGGGCCAGGTAATCGGCCGGGCCCAGCATCTGCCCGCACAGGTCGTGGAACCGGGCCCGGGCCGCGCCGTTCCAGAAGGCCGGGATCAGGACATCGCGGCCCTTGACGCGCAGGGTCATCGGCTCGGCCTTGCCACCGGCGAACTCGGCCCACAGATCGGCGATGCGGGCGCGGGCCGCGCCGTCGGCGGGGGTGAACCAGGTCGGGCTGCCGGCCAGAACGGTCTGGCGGTAATCGGTTTCGCTGATCAGCTCGTGGACCACCATCCGGTCCTTGAGCATGTCGATGAAGGGCACGAACAGCGCCCGGTTCAGCCCGTCGCGATAGAGGTCGTCGGGCGGCCGGTTCGAGGTCGTGACCACCGTCACCCCGGCGTCGAACAGGCGCTGGAACAGCCGCCCGACGATCATCGCATCGGCGATATCGGTGATCTGCATCTCGTCGAAGGCCAGGAACCGGACCTCGGCGGCCAGGGCATCGCCAACCGGCGCGATGGCATCGTCTACCCCTTCGGCGCGGGCGCGGGCCATCCCGTCATGGACCCATTGCATGAAGGCGTGGAAATGGGCCCGGCGCTTGGGCGCTGCGACCTGTTCGACCAGCAGGTCCATCAGCATCGACTTGCCGCGCCCGACCCCGCCCCACAGATACAGCCCCCTGGGCCCCTCGACCGGCTGCGCCTTGCGGAACAGGCCGCGTCTGGGCGGATCGGGCGGGTTCTCCAGCGCGGCGCGCAGCCGTTCCAACTCGTCCAGAACGGCCTCTTGCGCCGCATCATGGTGCAGCTCTCCGGCCTGAACCCGGGCGAAATAGGCGTCCTGGATCTTCCCCATGGCGCCTGATAGCGCGCCGCCGGGGCCTTGAAAAGCGCCACCCGTGCCGTATAGCCTGCGCCGATGATCCGCGCCCCCACCCCGGACGATATCCCCGACCTGGCCCGCATCCACGTGCAGGCCTGGGCCGAGACCTATGCCGGGATCGTCCCGGACGCGGTGATCGCGCGCTTCGACATCGCGTTCCGCACGCGGCAATGGCAGGGCGCGCTGGCCCGGGAGGACCTGCGCACCGCCTATGCGCCGGGCCAGGGCTTTGCCCAGGTCGGGCCGCAACGCGATCCGCGCGACCGGGCGGACTGGCCCGAGGAGCTATACGCGATCTACCTGCGCGACGCCGCCAAGGGGCGCGGCCTGGGCCGGGCGTTGCTGCGCGCGGTTCTGGGCGACCGGCCGGTCACCGCCCTGGTGCTGGAGGGCAACGACGCCGCACTGGGCTTCTACCAGGCCACCGGCGCGCGCCGCCTGGACACCCGGCGCTTCGACGAGGACGGCTTTGCCGGGATCGAGCACCTGGTGGGCTGGACGCCGCCGTTTACGGTCTGAGCCGGCCCGGCGCCCGATCCATCGCAGGAGCTGATCCGTCGTTTCAGAATTTGGCGATTGACCCGGGCGCCGCGCCGCGCCCAACTGACGCGATGGAACACCGCGCCCCGCTTGTCACCCCGGTCCTGGTCGCCGGCTGCATCATCATCATGATCAGCTTCGCCGTGCGCGCCAGCTTCGGCGTGTTCCAGATCCCGATCGCCGAGGAATACGGCTGGGGCCGGGCAGATTTCTCGCTCGCCATCGCGATCCAGAACCTGGCCTGGGGGATCGGCCAGCCGATCTTCGGCGCCCTTGCCGAAAAGATCGGCGACCGCAAGGCGATCATCCTCGGCGCGCTGACCTATGCGGCCGGGCTGCTGCTGTCGACCGGGGCGACAACGCCGTTCACGATGCAGGCCTACGAGGTGCTGGTCGGTTTCGGCGTCGCCGGGACCGGGTTCGGCGTGATCCTGGCCGTGGTCGGGCGCGCGGCCAGCGATGACAACCGCTCGATGGCGCTGGCCATTGCCACCGCGGCCGGATCGGCGGGCCAGGTCTTTGGCGCGCCGGTGGCCGAATGGCTGCTGGGGTTCCTGTCCTGGCAGGGGGTCTTTGCGGTCTTTGCCGGTGCCGTGCTGGCCACGCTTTTGTGCCTGCCGATGATGCGCAGCCCGGCGCCGGCGACGAAAGCGCAGCTTGAGGAGGGGCTGGGCCAGGTGCTGCTGCGGGCCGGGCGCGATCCGTCCTTCACGCTGATCTTTCTGGGCTTTTTCTCCTGCGGCTACCAGCTGGCCTTCATCACCGCCCATTTCCCGGCCATGGTGACCGAAATGTGCGGCGCCATCGACCCGTCGGGCACCCTGGCCAGCCTGGGCGTGACCTCGACCTCGGCGCTGGGGGCGGTTGCGATTTCGCTGATCGGGCTGGCCAATATCGCCGGCACCCTGGCGGCGGGCTGGGCCGGCAAACGCTATTCGCGCAAATACCTGCTGGCGGGGATCTATGCCGGGCGGACGCTGATCGCGGCGGGTTTCATCGCGCTGCCGATCACGCCGGGGTCGGTGATCGTCTTTTCGGTCGCGATGGGGGCGCTGTGGCTGGCCACCGTGCCGCTGACCTCGGGCCTGGTCGCGCATATCTGGGGCCTGCGCTACATGGGCACGCTTTACGGGATCGTGTTCTTTTCCCATCAGCTGGGGTCGTTCCTGGGGGTCTGGCTGGGCGGGCGGCTTTACGACATCTACGGATCCTACACCGCGGTCTGGTGGGTCGGCGTCGCGGTCGGCGCCTTTTCGGCGCTGGTCCACCTGCCGATCCGCGAAGACCGGACGCCCGCCGCGCCGCTGCCGGCCTGATCGACCCGGCCTAGTCGACCTCGCGCAATACGTCGCGCAGGATCTCCGCCAGGATCGCGCCATGGCTATGGACCAGCGCGTGGTCGGCGTCTTCGATCACCTCGCTTTTCGCCAGGCGGTTCCATTGCGCCAGCGTGCCCAGCGCCCGCAGCGGGATCTCCTTGTCCCTGGCACCCCAGATCGCGACCACCGGCACGTCCTCGCGGCCCAGCAGGCGGTGTTCGTCCTCCTGCACCTCGTCAAGCATGTGACGGCGGCTGGACAGCACCGCCCGGTGATAGCCGCGGCCGTCGATCTCGGCCAGTTGCGCCGCGACGATCCCGTCGACCTCGGTCGGGGCGTCGCGACGGGCCCGAAGCGCCCGGCGCATCCGCACGGGGCCCAAAGCCAGGGCCAGCCAATCGCCCAGCACCGGGGTTTCCCGGCAGAACCGGTCAAAGCGGCTTTCGCGGATCACCACCCCGGCGCTGGCCACCAGCATCAGGCGCTTGATCCGGCCCGGATTTTCGGCGGCAAAGGCGGTGGCGACGGCGCCGCCCATGGAATAGCCCAGCAGCGTCAGCTCGTCGTCGAGGCCCAGATGGTCCAGCAGATCCTCCAGCTGGCGCAGGAAGAACCGCCGGTCCTGCTTGCCCGGCGCGGCATCCGAAAAGCCGCGCCCGTAAAGGTCATAGACGACCACCCGGTAGCCGATCCTGCTCAGGCCGGCGGCGACGGCATACCAGACCGGCGAGGGTGTGGTCAGGCCATGGATCGCGACGATGACCGGACCGCGGGCCGGGCCGATCCACTGGTAATGGGTCACGCCCTGGCTGAGTTCGGCGAATTCGCCCGGGGCCTTGTCACGCACCGCGCGCGCCGGCACCCGGCGGGACTCGGCCCAATAGGGCCAGATCACCACCAGCAGCACGATTGCCAAGATCACGTAAAGGGTCACGTCGCCCGTCAGTCCCGCCCGTTTCCAGGCGCAATCCTAGCAGTCCCGTCGCCGGCCCGCCAGCAATCCAGGATGTAGCGCGCCGTCATCAGGTCCAGATGGGCGCCGCCGCCATTCTTGCAGATCGTGATGTCGTCGGGCGCGCGGGCAAAGCGGTCAAGCTGATAGAAATCGGCGAGGATGTCGTCCTCGGTGATCGCGCCCGAGGCCAGCGGGATCATCAATTCCCCGATATGGCCGATCGTGGTGGCGCGGCTGTCGACGAACAGGCGGGCCCGGCGCAGGGCGGTATCGTCGGCCTCGCGCATGTCGGGGCGGAAGGCGCCGATCAGGTCGATGTGCTGGCCCGGGCGCAGCCAGTCGCCCCGCAGCACCGGGTCGCGCGCCATGGTGGCGCAGCCGATGATGTCGGCGCGGGCCACGGCTTCGGCCAGGTCGGGCGCCACCCGCGTGCCGGGATGGGCGGCGGCAAAGGCGCGGGCGCCCTCGGCGCTGCGGTTCCAGATTTCGAAACCGGCGCCGGGAAAGGCCGCCGCATAGGCCGCGCGCAATGCCGCGCCGACCGTGCCGGCGCCGAGGATCAGGATCGTTTCGACCCGCGGCGGGGCCAGCCGGCGGGCGGCCAGCAGGCTGTCTGCGGCGGTCTTCCACTTGGTGACCAGGTGGAAATCGACCAGCGCCTCCAGCGAGCCGTCGGTATCCGAGAACAGGTTGACCGCGCCGTTGACCATGGGCCGTCCGGCGGCGGGATTGCCGGGGAACACCGTCGCCGCCTTCACCGCCAGCCCCATCCCGTCGATCCAGGCCGACCGGTTCAGCAGCGTGTCGCCGCCGCGATAAAGGAACAGGTCGGCGATTTCCGCCCGGGGCAGGGCATGGCCGGCGGCAAGGGCGTCGGTCAGGGCGATCCAGTCCAGCCGCGCCTCGCCCGCGTCGAAAGGGATGATCTGGGTCATCTTGCGTCCCCTGTGCCCGACGGCCGCTCGGGCATATGCCGCGCCGCCCGGTCGTCGGTGAACCGGAGCGCGGCGATCGCGCGGTCACGGCACCGCTTGGGCCGCCCTGCGTTCGGACCGTTGCCGAACCCCCGGATCTCCGCCTGGATCTTCATCGCTGCCCCCCTGTTGCGCCGCGACAGGAAACGGCGTGCGCGGGCCCGCGTAAACCCCCAATCGGCGTCAGGCGCGCTGCGGCACCCGCATCAGGAGCGCGCCCAGGATCACCGGGCCGAACAGCGCCCCCCACATCAGAAGCTGGAACAGCAGGTCCGGAGGGCCGTCGAACAGCAGGCCCAGAAGCCGGGCCATGCCACCGGCGAACAGCAGCGCCAGCATCACCAGGATCGCGCCCCGGTAGCGGTCCAGATCGCGCAGCATCCGGATCAGCACGCCGCCCCAGGCGATCCAGGCGACGGCATAAAAGCGCAGTTCCGAGCCGGCATTCACATGGTCCAGCCCGCCCCTGTAGGCGCTGCGCCCGCCCAGCAGGGCCGACAGGCCGCGCGCGGTGGCATCGGGGCCCATCACCACGATCGTCGCGCCGACCGCCATGGCCAGGACCGCCAGCGCGGCCAGGGACAGGCGGACGGCGCCCTCCATCTCAGGACCAGAGCGCCTCGGCATGGAAGGCCAGGTGATCTTCCATGAAGGTCGAGACGAAGAAATAGGAATGGTCATAGCCTTTCTGCAGGCGCAACTGGCCGGCCTGGCGGCGTTCGGCCATGGCGGCGGCGAAATGTTCGGTGCCCAGGTGATCGCCGAACTGGTCATTCGTGCCGGTGTCGATCAGCACGGCCCCGTCGAAGCCAAGCTGGCGCATCTGCAGGGTGGCATCGTGGTCCGCGCCGGCCTCGACACTGCCGAGATAGGCGGTGAACTGCTTGCGGCCCCAGTCGGAGGCGGTGGGATGGCAGATCGGCGCGAAGGCGCTGACCGACCGGAACCGCCCGGGCCGGCCCATCGCCAGGGTCAGCGCGCCATGCCCGCCCATGGAATGGCCGGTGATCGCCTGGCGCCCCTCGTCGACGTCGAAGTTGCGGGTGACGATGCGCGGCAATTCCTCGGCCACGTAATCCCACATCCGGTAATGCGGCGCCCAGGGCGCCTGGGTCGCATTGACGTAGAACCCGGCGCCCTTGCCCAGGTCATAGGCTTCGTCATCGGCGACGCCGTCGCCACGCGGCGAGGTATCGGGGAAACACAGCGCGATGCCGTGCACGGCCGCCCAGCCCTGTGCGCCGGCCTTGACCATGGCGTTTTCATGGGTGCAGGTCAGCCCCGAGAGATACCACAGGATCGGCACCGGTCCGCCCCGCGCCTCTTCGGGCAGGAACAGGCCGAATGTCATGTCGGTCCCGGTCGCTTCGGACGCATGGGAATAGACGCCCTGGACGCCGCCGAACGCGCGGTTTTCAGACAGGATTTCCATCGTTCAGGTCCCCTCACACAAGGTCATGATTTCAGAAAGAGGTTTCTTTTTCTTTGCCACCGCCGGCACCGT
>LJSF01000002.1 GCA_001314655.1 Rhodobacteraceae bacterium HLUCCA08
CAGACATGTTCACCGCTCGTTTTTCGAACCGTGAATCACGCCTCTGCACGGAAATCAATGGGTCCTGACCCTAGAACGGACTTTCAATCGACTAACTTTTGGTGAATTGGTTTCAAGGTTCTTGATATCACGGCCTTGTTCAAAACGAGGAAGCGCAGGCCGTGGCCTGCGCTTCAATGTGGTGCAATCGAATGCTTGTTAACGGCTCGACCGCGAATTTTGAACATCTCCAATATTCCGGGAATCTCCCAAGCCGTCAAGCACGCTTTTAGATTGAGTGTCTCTCCTACAGGTGTAATATTTCCTTTGTATTTTGAGGGGATTTTCTATGCGTCTGGGTCTTGATATCGGCACGAATTCTATTGGCTGGTGGCTCTATGGCACCGAAGGGGGGCGGATCACCGAGGTGGTCGACGGTGGCGTGCGCATCTTTTCGGACGGGCGGGACCCCCAATCCAAGGCGTCACTGGCGGTGGACAGGCGTGCGGCACGGTCACAACGGCGGCGGCGAGACAGATACCTGCGGCGTAAGGCGGCGTTGATGAAACGGATGGCGCAAGTGGGGCTGATGCCCGCTGACCCGGCTGAGGCCAAGGTGCTTGAGGTGTTGAACCCATACGAATTGCGGGCAAGCGGGTTGGATGGGCCGCTGCCACTCACTCATTTCGGGCGGGCGCTGTTTCACCTCAACCAACGACGCGGGTTCAAATCCAACCGCAAGACCGATCGGGGCGACAATGAAAGTGGCAAGATCAAGGATGCTACGGCGCGGCTGGATCAGGCGATGATGGCCAAAGGCGCGCGCACCTACGGTGAGTTCCTGCACATGCGCCGAGCCGCGGCATTAGACCCCAAAAGCGTTCCCAGCGTGCGCACGCGTTTGACCGTAGCGCGACGGGACGACGCGGAAAAAGAGGAGGCGGGGTATGATTTCTATCCCGACCGCAAGCATCTGTCCGAAGAGTTCGACAAATTATGGGCGGCGCAGGCACGTCACGCGCCGGATGTCCTGACGGAAGATCTGCGCGACGAGATCGCAACGATCATCTTTCACCAACGCCCTTTGAAGACGCCGGAAGTCGGGCTGTGTCTGTTTACCGGGCAGCATGGCGTTCCAGAGCGCGACAAGCGCATTCCCAGTGCCCACCCGCTGAACCAGCGACGGATCCTGATGGAAACGGTGAATAATCTGAAGGTTGCAGCACAGGGAGAGCCGTCGCGCCCGCTAACGCGTGAGGAGCGGGACCAGATCGTGCATGCCTTGGACAACAAGAAACACACGAAATCCCTCTCTGGTATGACGATGAAGTTGAAGGCGCTCGGTAAGGTGATCAAGCTGCGGCCTGAGCAAGGTTTCACGCTGGAAACGGCCAACCGCGATGCGATTGCCTGCGATCCGGTACGCGCCAGCCTATCCCATCCAGACAGGTTCGGCGCACGGTGGTCGACGCTGGAAAGCGCAGGTCAGTGGGATGTGGTGCAGCGCATTCGCGCCGTGCAGAGTGATGCCGAGCACGCTGATCTGGTTGGCTGGCTCATGGATGTGCATGGGCTGGACCGAGACCACGCAGAGGAAACCGCAAATGCGCCTTTGCCCGAGGGATACGGGCGGTTGGGCTTGACGGCGACCACTCGGATTCTTGCGGCGCTGGAGGCGGATGTCTTGAACTACAGTGCCGCGGTGGCCGCTTGCGGGTGGCATCATTCCGATGGCCGCACGGGGGAGGTGTTGGAGAGCCTTCCTTACTACGGAGAAATTCTTGAACGCCACGTGATCCCTGGAACAGGCGATCCAAATGATGATGACGTGAAGCGTTATGGCCGGATCACCAACCCAACGGTACATATCGGGTTGAACCAGCTGCGCCGTTTGGTGAACCGGATCATCACGGTTTATGGCAGGCCGGACGAGATCGTCGTGGAACTGGCCCGTGATCTGAAGCTGTCTGAGGATCAGAAGAAAGACGTGCAGCGCGACATCAAGAAGAACACCGAGGCGGCGATCCGACGGGGCAAAAAGTTGGAAGAGATGGGCGTTCCCAACACAGGTGCTAACCGGATGGTGCTGCGCCTTTGGGAGGACCTTGGCGATGACGTCATGACCCGCAACTGCCCCTACACTGGCAAGCGGATCAGTGCAGGCATGCTGTTTGATGGCTCTTGCGACGTGGACCATATCCTCCCCTATTCACGCACGCTGGATGACAGCTTTGCCAACCGCACACTCTGTTTGAAAGAAGCGAACCGCCAGAAAACCGACAAGACCCCGTGGGAGGCATGGGGTGAGACTGAACAGTGGGAGGCCATCGCCGCCAACCTCAAGAACCTGCCCGCTAACAAGGCCTGGCGCTTTGCGCCCGACGCGATGGAACGGTTCGAAGGAGAGAAAGATTTTTCCGCTCGCGCGCTGGCGGACACCCAGTACCTGTCTCGGATTGCGCGGGCCTATCTGGATGCGCTGTATGACGGGGATGACGGCAAGAGCCACGTCTGGGTCGTTCCGGGGAGGCTGACAGAGATGTTGCGGCGGCATTGGGGGCTCAATGGGGTGGCCGCGCTGACAGACAGCGACAAGCAAACCGTCAAGGCCAAGAACCGCACCGATCACCGCCACCACGCGATTGACGCCGCCGTGGTAGCCGCCACGGACCGCGGGCTGATAAAACGGATTGCCGACATGGCGAAGCGGGATGAGTTTAACGGTGCCGAAGAGGTCGCCCGCTCGATTCCGCCCCCGTGGGAGGGGTTTCGCGACGATGTCAGCGCGCAAGTCACGCGGATCATCGTCAGCCACCGCGCCGATCACGGGCGCATCGACCCGGCCGCGCGCAAATCCGGGCGTGACAGCACATCTGGCCAACTGCACAACGACACCGCCTATGGAATTGGACGGGACGGCACCGTCGTTAGCCGCAAGCCCCTAGCGTCGCTTAGCCCGAACGATATTGTCGTTACCAAACGGGGGGCAAATATCCGTGATGTTGACCTGCAAAAGCACCTCGCGCGCGTGACCCATGGGCTGGACGGCAAGGCGTTCGAGGCCGCACTGCTGGCCTTTGCCGCCTCGCCAATTTTGCCGGACAACACCGATAACCCCTATTTCGGCCTGCGCCGTGTCAGGCTTGAAGAAACCTTGCAGGAAAGCGCGCGTGTCGAAGTCGCGGACCAAGAGGGACGGCCCTACAAGGCATACAAGGGCGACAGCAATCATTGCTATGAAATCTGGTGCTTGCCCGATGGCAAGATCAAGCCGCAGGTCGTGACGACCTACGAGGCACACCAGTCGGGCGCTGAAAAGAAACCTCATCCGGCGGCGAAGCGGCTAATGCGCATCTTCAAGCGGGACATGGTGATGCTGGAGCGGGATGGTGAGACCATTATTGGCTATGTGCAGAAAATGAAGCAGAACGGGAGCATTTTCGTTGCGCCTCATACCGAAGCAAACGCCGATGCGAGGGACAGAGACCCCAAAGATGATTTTAAACTCATTCAGTTGGGAGCGGGCTCCCTCGTCAAAGCCAAAGCACGCCGAGTCATCGTGGATGAAATGGGCCGCCTGCGCGATCCTGGACCGCCTTTATAGACGCCTGAATTTGGCGAAATGGAAGGGCGGCAATATAATCAATGCGTTAACGATTCGCGTGGGGGCGTGAGGGGTAACGTGTGGACCAGATCATTGATATTGCGACTGACGGGCGGCACCTGTCGCGCGACCGTGGATTTCTGAAGGTTTCCGAGAACGGGACAGAGATCGGCCGCACGCCTTTGGATCAGATCGCGGCCGTGATCGTGCACGCACACGGAACAACTTGGTCGACGTCGCTATTGACGGAATTGGCCGAGCGTGGGGCGCCAGTCGTCTTGTGTGCCGCCAACCATGCTCCGAAATCCGTTTTGCTGCCGCTGGCAGGGCATCATGCCCAGGGCGCCCGGATGCGCGCGCAGTGGCAGGCGAAAGCGCCACTTGTCAAACAGGCCTGGAAGCAGGTCGTTACCACCAAGGTCGCCATGCAGGCCGCCGCGCTGGATGCAGTTGGCGAACCGTCTGCGCCGTTGTCGATGATGATCCGTAAGATCACGTCGGGCGACAGCACCAACATTGAAGCCCAGGCCGCGCGCTATTACTGGCCGCGTATTATGGGGCCGGACTTTCGCCGCGATGCAGGGCACGGGGACGAGAACGCGCTTCTGAACTACGGCTACACGGTCTTGCGAGCGGCCACGGCGCGAGCTGTTGTTGCCGCTGGTCTGCATCCAACGATCGGGTTGTTTCATGCCAACCGTGGCAACGCCTTCGCGCTGGCTGACGACCTGATGGAGCCGTTCCGCCCGCTCGTCGATTGCTCCGTCAGAACGCTCGTCGCCCGCTCCGGTGTTCAGGTCGACACCAACGCCAAGCAAACCCTTGCACGCCTGATCGCGACCGACCTGCCCTTAGGGGATGGCGTGACACCGGTATCGGTGGCTCTAATCAAACTGGCCACGTCGCTGGGGCAGAGTTTCGAGGCCGGCAAACTTGCCCTTGCCCTGCCGCGCCCGCCCGATGCGTTGACGCTCGCGGGGCTAGGCGCATGACCCATACCGTTACCTATTTGTCAGGATACAGATTGATGTGGATACTTGTGATGTTCGATTTGCCGACTGATACCAAGCCCCAACGCAAGGCAGCGACGGCATTCCGCAACTTCTTGCTGGACGAGGGTTTTGAGCGGAGCCAGTTTTCCGTCTATGCGCGGTTCGTTAATGGCAAGGAAGCCTTTGCAACACGGGTCAACCGGATCGAACGGCATTTGCCCGATGCTGGGGACGTCCAGATCCTGAACTTCACCGACCGCCAATATCGTGATATCATTCACTTCTCGGACCAGGGCCGCAAACGCGCCCGTAAGAATCCCGAGCAACTGGTGATGTTCTGATGCGATTCGCTGTGGAAATGACGAATAGGGGCCCGTTAAGCTTCATGTATAACAAAGGCTTAACGGGCGATCTATTGTAGCTGTTCAAAATTCGCGGTCCAGCCGCAACGGGTTCGGGGTGTTCCACGGCCCGGCCGGTATTGTAGCTGTTCAAAATTCGCGGTCCAGCCGCAACACCGTCCACCGTAATGGAGAGTGATGCGGTATTGTAGCTGTTCAAAATTCGCGGTCCAGCCGCAACTGAAACCGTGCTGCGAACCTTACGCGAAATATTGTAGCTGTTCAAAATTCGCGGTCCAGCCGCAACGGTCGCCGCGGTGGTGACGGCGTCCTCCACATTGTAGCTGTTCAAAATTCGCGGTCCAGCCGCAACTGGACCGATGACGCGGCCTATGCCGAGGTCATTGTAGCTGTTCAAAATTCGCGGTCCAGCCGCAACCTCGATCACAGCGCCCAACAAGGCACACCTATTGTAGCTGTTCAAAATTCGCGGTCCAGCCGCAACTCGCCCACGACCATGGTGTCGGACCGCGTGATTGTAGCTGTTCAAAATTCGCGGTCCAGCCGCAACGACCGGGCGCGGCGCGTCGAAGCGCTATTATTGTAGCTGTTCAAAATTCGCGGTCCAGCCGCAACGATGCTGACTACGCGGTAAGGCTCAAGGCATTGTAGCTGTTCAAAATTCGCGGTCCAGCCGCAACACGGGGGGCTGTCAAGACCGGCGGAATAGCATTGTAGCTGTTCAAAATTCGCGGTCCAGCCGCAACACCCGATAGCCCGCTGACACCCGATTGCAATTGTAGCTGTTCAAAATTCGCGGTCCAGCCGCAACTCAGTGATGGGCGTCCTCACCTGGTTCTCGATTGTAGCTGTTCAAAATTCGCGGTCCAGCCGCAACGATCGTTGTGCCCGGTTGCGAAGAACGGATATTGTAGCTGTTCAAAATTCGCGGTCCAGCCGCAACTCCAGGGAACGCTCATTCGCCATCCTCCTTATTGTAGCTGTTCAAAATTCGCGGTCCAGCCGCAACGAGACAGGCCAGCGCGTTGCGTGGCGTGATATTGTAGCTGTTCAAAATTCGCGGTCCAGCCGCAACGGTCACGCTCCCCCCGCGACAGAAAGCCCAATTGTAGCTGTTCAAAATTCGCGGTCCAGCCGCAACGGCCGCGTCGACCGCCGCGTCGGCAGCTTATTGTAGCTGTTCAAAATTCGCGGTCCAGCCGCAACTCGGGGTTGGTCACACCGCTTCGGGTGATTATTGTAGCTGTTCAAAATTCGCGGTCCAGCCGCAACGGCGACGACGCGGTGCAGCGCATAGCGGGCATTGTAGCTGTTCAAAATTCGCGGTCCAGCCGCAACCGCGGCGCGGACCCAGCGTTCGCCGATATCATTGTAGCTGTTCAAAATTCGCGGTCCAGCCGCAACTGGCGCGATCATCGCGCCGCAAATCTGAAATTGTAGCTGTTCAAAATTCGCGGTCCAGCCGCAACGTCCGAAATGATCGACCGCAACAACGCCCATTGTAGCTGTTCAAAATTCGCGGTCCAGCCGCAACTCACGCCGGCACAAGGTCATCGCCCAGTTATTGCAGCTGTTCAAAATTCGCGGTCCAGCCGCAACGGGTCGGCTTTGCCAGTTACCGCTTTCGAATTGTAGCTGTTCAAAATTCGCGGTCCAGCCGCAACTTGCATCCCGTCGCCGATTTCGCGCATGCGATTGTAGCTGTTCAAAATTCGCGGTCCAGCCGCAACTGCCTGCATCGTCTCTTTCACCCGTGCGCCATTGTAGCTGTTCAAAATTCGCGGTCCAGCCGCAACAGGCGCGCCCGCTGAACCCCGATTTCGGCTATTGTAGCTGTTCAAAATTCGCGGTCCAGCCGCAACGGCGGGGCACACCAGGCCATGACCCTATCGATTGTAGCTGTTCAAAATTCGCGGTCCAGCCGCAACTGACATGCGCGCCGGTCTGGCCGACCGGGCATTGTAGCTGTTCAAAATTCGCGGTCCAGCCGCAACCGGGAATGGTGACGCCACCGGCACCGCCGATTGTAGCTGTTCAAAGTTCGCGGTCCAGCCGCAACGGCGGATCGCGATGCACGGCGCCGCGACACATTGTAGCTGTTCAAAATTCGCGGTCCAGCCGCAACCGTCCCGCGCGACGCGATCAGGTCGAACTCATTGTGGCTGTTCAAAATT
The DNA here is from genome assembly GCA_001314655.1 of Rhodobacteraceae bacterium HLUCCA08. Classification (GTDB taxonomy): domain Bacteria; phylum Pseudomonadota; class Alphaproteobacteria; order Rhodobacterales; family Rhodobacteraceae; genus Salibaculum. The sequence continues at coordinate 7,112 of LJSF01000002.1, forward strand.
CGCGGTCCAGCCGCAACTATGTCGCATATCGTTTCATGCGACGAGCATTGTAGCTGTTCAAAATTCGCGGTCCAGCCGCAACGAAATGAAGCGCCCGCTTGTTTTCGCAAACAACCGTAGGCACCAATGTCCGCAATGAGGACTGCGCCTGCAGAATTCCGAGGTCGCGGAGCGGCTTAGTCCAAGGGCCGTCACCGTCGCCCAAGCCGTCCCAGTCTCGCCAGCTGCTCCAGCATTTTTGACCCTGAGTCTGCGGGCCCTGTGCCGCCTGCGGAACCCGTCTGTCCCATGCCTTGCCTCACAGGCATCTGCTGCACACCGAAGAACTGCCGCGCCCTGAGGGCTGCGTATTCCGCGCCACTTGCGCCGCCAATCAAGTAGCGGTTGTAGGCTTGCTGGCTGCCCATGGCGGCGCGGGCGAAACTGTAACCGCCGCCTAGGCCACCGGAGAGGGCGGGCATCATGATATTGCCCGAGATCGCGCGAACGATGAAGGGGGTGGCGATGATGAAGCCCTTGGCCATGAGGACCATCATGAAGAAGGGGATGAGCGCGCCGATGTTGGAGGCCCCTTCCGGGTCACCGAGTTCACCAATGAGGGCGGATGATACACCTGTGATTGTTGCGAACACGCCTGCCACGACGATTGGGTAGAGCGCGAAGGAGACCAGCGCCGACAGCCAGCGGGCGAAATAATCCTTGGTGACCTCGAACAGGGTCAGGAAAATCATCACCGGGGCGATCCCGATCAGAAGCGCGATCATCAGTCGGGAGGCCACTAGGATGAAGGCGGCCAGTCCGCCGAGGATCGAGAGCAGAAGCACACCGACGATGTCGAGCATGGCGCCAGCCATCCAGTTCAGCTCGGACCCTGCAGCGTTCAGATAGGCGCCCAGTTCCGCGATCAGCCGGTCGAATTCTTCAGCGAAAGTGCCAGAGGGTCCCGGACTGCCGCCGCCGACCGAGGCCACCAGCGCGCCCGCGATACTGTCGATCCCATAGAGAATGGCAGACGAGAACGCGTTGAACTGCATCCAATTGGTCGCGAATATCCCGATGAGCCCAATCTTGACCGCGAGCCAGAAGGCGGTGTGCCCATCCATGGCCCGATATTGATAGATCATGTTGATGCCGACGAGGATCACCACCAGAGTTGTCCCCAAAACCAGGAGCGTGCCGACCGTTGCCGCAACCGCACCAAACTGGGTCTCAGCGGCGGTGTCGAGATAGGCTTGGGAGGTTTCAACGAAATAGGTAACAACGCTCATCGCGGCCCCGCCTTACCAATTGCCTGCGGCGTCGCAAATGGCCTTGGCGGCAGTTCGGGCGGCGTTGGCGCGGCGGTTGTAGCCATCCGAGGCTTCGAGCATCTCCCATCGTTCGTCGCTCGCGTAGCTCTCCCGAAACACGGCCTCGGCCGCGTCCCAGGACGGGAACTGGATTTCGCAATCGCAGCTGCTGGTCTCGACAATCCGCTCGAGGTTCTGGGCGCGGTAGATGTCCTGGACCAGCACGCGCTGATAGGCTTGGCGCAGGGGGATCTCCTGCATCCACACGGGTTCAACGGGCCGCTCCGGACAGACGTCGAAACTGCGATCGAGGGTCGGCACGAGATTGCGCTCAGCGAAGCCGGGTGCCGACGTCAGTCCCAGGACCAGCGCAGTCAGTAAGAGGGTACAGCCCGCCTGCCTCATGCCGTGGCTCCGGCTGGTGTGCCCTCACGCTTCAGGAAGACCGTGTGTCCCACATTGGCGAACTCCGAGGAGCTGATCGACACCACCTCCCACCCGTCTGCGCCCTTCTCGTTCAGGCTGGCCTGCATGTCGGAGAGGCTGGTCTTGCGGGTCATGGGAAAGGACAGGATATTGTATTCAAGGGTCTTCATGGGGAAGTTCCAATCTCGGTTGCGCCGGGCAGGTAGAATTCGGTGATGCCGCGACGGCCATCGTGGCGCCCGGCCTGGATGATCACGTCGATGGAGTTCTCGATGTACTGGATCATGTCGGCATAGGTCATCGGGATCTCGGTCTTGAGGGCTGCGATCGCGAGCCGCTGCACGGCCAGCTGCGGGGTTTCGGCATGGAGCGTGGTCATGGAGCCGCCATGGCCGGTGTTGATCGCCTCGAGGAAGGTCATGGCCTCCTTGCCGCGCACCTCACCGAGGATGATCCGGTCGGGGCGCATGCGCAGCGTGGCGGTGAGGAGCACATCGGCGGATTGGAATTCCGCGTCACGATTGGCGATGAGGGTCACGGCATTGGGCTGGGTCGGCAGAAGCTCGGCGGCTTCCTCGATGGTGACGATGCGTTCCTCGGCGGGGACATGGGCGAGGATCTTTCGCGCGGCCACGGTCTTGCCGGTGGAGGTGCCGCCGGAGACGATCATGTTGAGCTTGTTCTCGACACAGAAGGCCAGCGCGTCATTGATCGCGCCCGCGCCCGCGGCCACGACCGCGCGCAAGGCGCGCTTCTTTTCGACGCGCAGGTCTTCGAGCTTGCGTTCCTTGCCGTAGAGAAAGTCGAGCGCGATGCCCTCGAGAGGAAGGCTTGAGAAAAACCGCAAGCTGATCGACATGGCCGAGAGCACGGCGGGCGGGGTGATGACCTGTGCCCGGATCGGGCGGCCCTTGTAGGTGATCGAGACCGAGACGATGGGGCGGTCCTTGCTCATCGTCGTGTTGGCGGAGGAGGCGATCTGGTTGCCGAGGTCCCTGACCTGCACGGCCGTGAGCCTCTGGTCGAGCGCGCGCATGAAATGGTCGCCCTGGAATTCGCCCCAACAGGACCCGTCGGGGTTGATGCAGATCTCGATGACGTCGTCGCGGGCGGCGGCGTCGATCCGGTCGAGCGAGGTTTCGAGATAGCTGAGCGACATCGGGCTAAAAGATCTCCAAGTCGCGGTCGACCATGACGGTGACGCGGGCGCCCTGGTCGACATAGATGACGGGCCCGATCGAGAGGTAATCGCCGATGACGCTGTCGGTAGCGTCGGCCAGATCATCGCCCACATCCTCGAGCGCGTTGGCGGCCGTCTCATTCGGTACCTCGGAGGCGGCGGCACCAGGTGCCGCGGAAATCAGCGAGATCAGGGCGGCAGACCCGAAACGCTCGGCAAAGCGCGTGTCAACGAAGCCGGTGACACCGGAGCGGCCGAGTTCATCGCCTCCGAAGGAGCTGATCTGGATGGTCTGGTTGTCGGGCAGGATGATCCGGTCCCAAGCGATGGTGACGCGGCGCTGCGCGATATCGACGCCGGCGCGGTAGCGCCCGATGAGACGGGATCCGCGCGGGATTAGGAGGCGCGCGCCATCGACGCTGTAGACATCCTCGGACACCACGGCACGGGTCTGGCCGGGCAGCGAACTGTCAAGCGCAGTTTCCATGACGGCTTGGATCATGGTGCCCTGGATGATGGTGTTGGAGGGATTGGCGATCACCTCTGCCTGCGTCACGGTGGAGGGCAACGCACCGTTCAGCACGAAATCGGTCACCTCGCCAAAGGTGCGTTCGGTGAGAGCCGTTTCATTCGCCCCGGAGGCACCGCCAAACGCGATTGTGGGCGAGGCGATGCGCCGCTCCTGGAAGGCGCGTTCCTCCGCAGCGCGGCGCTCCAGCTCGGCCATGCGCCGGGCTTCTTCCTCGCGGCGCAGTCGCTCTTGCTCGCGTGCGCGCAGCTCATCTTCCGTGGGGCCCGTTGGGGCGGGTTGCGGTCGGCTGGCCTCGAGTTGGGCCAGTTCCAGATCCATGCGGAGTTGCTCAAGGCTGCGATCCCGAGCCGTCAGTTCGTCCTGGAAACGTTGCTGTGCGGCTTCCGAGGCGGCTTGCAGCGCCGCGATTTGAGCGGTCAGCGCGTCGATTGCCTCTGCGGCGGCGGTGTCTTCCTCGACGACCGGTTCAGGGGCGTTGCGCATTTCCTCGATCTGAGCCTGCAGGGCGGTGATCTGAGCCAGAAGCTCCGCGGTGGGCTCGACTGGATCCGGTTCGACGAACACAACCTCGGGCTCGGGCGGGGGCAAGGTCTCGATGGCACCAAAGCCGTCCCCCTCGTTTTGAAACACGTCTGGCGTAGCTGTGGGGAGGGCTTCTTCTTCCTCGGGCTGAGAGAGGAGATAAAGCAGGGCACCACCCGCGCCGATGACAAGGACCACGACCAAAGCGAGTAGGGGAGAGCGCCGTGGGGCGGGGGGTGAGCCCGCACCTTTACCTTGTTCAAGGGCGGCGAGGCGTTTTTCGAGGTCTGCGTTTCCGGTTTCGCTCATGAGCCTACCCCCGCAGGCGGCGTTGCTTCAATGCAGACCACCTCTTCGCCAAGTCGCAGGACCCATTGGCGGTTTACGCCGCTGACGCGGATCACGCCGTCTTCAGGGGTTTGCGTGTTGACCGTGCGCTCGCGGCCGCCCGCGTAGCGGAAGATCGCTGGAACAGGTGCGTTTCTTGGAAAGGCGAAATACGTGAAGGTCCCGTCATCCCAGATGCGGGTCGGGGTGAATTCGGTCCGCGCGCTGGCACCGTAGTTGTAATTCGGCGCTTGTGCCGCGATGGCCCGGGTCGGGCGCGCAGCGTCCTCCGGATAGCGGAACTGCACCACGTAGAAGGTCGGGCTGCGGACCTCCTGGACGTTGAAATAGTAGCTGCGCCTGTTCGTATAGACGGTCACATTGGTATGGACGCCGCGCGCGACGGGCTTGATTGCAAATGCCTGACCACCGGGCACGCCATCGATCTCAAACCCTTCCGTATCTCCAGCGATAATCGAGCGGATGCTTTCACCGATCCCAAACTCGACCGTGGTGACATGGGTGAGCGAGACGCTGAGGCGGTAGACCTGGCCCTCCTGGTAGGTGGCCAGCCGCACACGGCTGTCATTAGGGCCGCCGCGCGGGATGGCTTCGGCGAAGGCAAAGACTGGCAGCAGGGCAAAGAGGCCAGCAACAAAGAACTTACTGATCAAACTAGTTCTCCAATCTGTCGGAGCGGATGGAATATTCGAGCACGGTGAAGCCGAAGGGGTTCGTCCAGACCTCATCGATGGAGCGGCGGGTCTCCGGGCGGAACTCGAAGAGCAGCGTTGCGGTGAAGAGCCCGGTCTGAACGCCATTTAGCGAGGTCAGGCGCTTGCGCAGGCGCACCGTGGCGCGGTTGGTACCAATCCGGTTGATGCTGAGGATTTCCACATCGAGCCGGGCATTGGGGCCATAGACCGTCGGCGGGTAATTCTCGTTGGCGCTATTCCATATCTGGCGCAGCCCGCTCTCGGCGGCCCCGTCCGAGCGGCGCAGGACGCTGCGGATGCGCAGATCGTTATCGAGCTGGTTGTAGACTTCGCGGTCAGTCACATAGCGGAAGACTTCTGCCTCGATGATCGCCTGGTTGGCAGTCACCGAAGTCGCACCCACCGAGGCCTCGGGGAGAGCAAAGCCGGTGGCGGGATCATAGGGCACGACAACGGGTGGCGGGTCGACATCGAGGATCGCGACGGCTGCAGCACTCAGGCAGCCGATGATGCCGAAGACGAGGCCCGTCAGTCCAAGGCGCTGCCAGAGCCGTTCGCGGCGCAGCGCGCCATAGACCAGTTCTTCCTCGATGATTTCCTGTTCACTCGCCACCCGTCATGCCCCCGCTCGGCGTTTCGAAATAAGCTGAATCGGTTCTTCGCTGCCTCTCGCTGCGCTCGAACGCGAAAACCGATATTTTGTATTGTGGGTCAATTTCGAAACGCCTTAGTCTGCCCGGAGGTCTGGCAAGGTGAAATCCATGAAGCGCTGCTCTTCGGCGATGGTGGCGGCATCGATCACGCCGCCCGTGCCATCACCCACGGTCTGCACGGCTTCGAGCTGCCACATGGCGACCAGCGCAATGGCGAGCTCCGCGGTCACGCGCGTGTTGAGATCGACGCTTTGCTTGAGCTCTTCCATGTCGTCAATGAGCCCGACAAGGCGGTCTACCCGCTCGAGCGACTGGCCGGCATCTTCATAGCTGTTCTGGGCGGCGGCTGAGACGAGTGCGCCGGTTGTTGCCTGCGTCGCCACGCGGTTGGCTCCGGGATTTCCGCTGGTGGCCATTTCCGAGAGCGTGTCCTCGTCAAAGCCGAGGTCGGCCAGCACCCGGTCCATCTGGGTTTCGATCTCGCCTGCGCCGGAGCCCGAGAGGCCCGAGAAATCCCCAGTCTTGATCGCCTCAATCGTGGCGAGGATGTCCCCGAACTCCTGGTCGAGCAGACCGTTCAATTCTTCTTCCATTTCCGTGCGGATGATCTCCGGCAGTTCGGCAAGGCGGGTGAGCGCTTCATAGGTTCTTTGCAGCTCCGCGAGTTGATCCGTAAGCGTAGCCAGCTGTTCGCGGAGCTGCGTCAGCTGTTCGTTTTGCAGGATCTCGTCTTCGATCATCTGCCGGAGCTGCTGGATGTTTTGCGCGATGTTCTGGGTGTCGACGACCGGTACACCTTGTGCTGCGGCAGGGGGTAGGGCGCTGAATTGCAAGCCAACGCCAAGTGTCGTGGCCAAAGCTGTCCTCAAGAGCAGATGTCCCATCATTCAATCTCCCTGATCGTAAAATCCATGAACGCGCCTTCGGCCATGCGGGCGCTGGCCTGGGCCAGCTCCTCGGCAGAAAGGACGCGGGTGCGTGCCGCCTGAAGCCGGATGCGTGCCGCGACGAGGCGCACGAGTTCGGCGCGGGCATAGGTGTTGAGTGCGACGCTCTCCTGCACATCCTCGGTTTCGGAAATCCGTTCGACGATATCGCGGATGCGCAGGGCGGCTTGGTGGATCGCGGCGGGTGAGTTGCTGCCATAATAGGCCGCCCCATGACCCGTGAGCGAGAGGTTGGCATTGGCGAGAAGTGCCGGATCGATTGTGCCAAGCGCTTCGATCCCGCCGATACGGCTCAGATAGAGATTGTAGCGTTCAGGGATGACCGACACGTAGTGCTGGGTCTCGCGGAAAGGGGGCACGCCCCCATACTCGAACACCCGACCCGGCCCGGCGTTATAGGCCGCGAGGGCGTTGATGATGTTGCCATCGAATGTGTTGAGCTGGGTCGCGAGATAGCGCGCGCCGCCATGCACCTGCAGGTAGGGGCTATCATAGTATTCCGGGTTGATGCCGAGATCGCTGGCCGTGCCCGGCATGATCTGGGTGAGACCATAGGCACCGACGGGAGACCGTGCCCCAATCGTAAACCGGCTTTCCTGCCAGATCAGCGCTTGCAGCAACGCGCGCCATTGGACGGGGGAGAGACCCGCGCGGCCAACACCGGCAAAGCCGCTGGTCTCCTGAGCCACGCGGATGATGAGCTGCTCGATGGTCTCAGATGCGTCCCCGAACATCTGCGCACCGCCTGGATTGGGATCGATCTCGCCCGTGCCATAGACCGCCGTCACCGAGCGGTCGGGATCCCCGCTGCCGCTTTCCAGCCCCGAGACCATAGCCGGCAGGCCCTGACCGCCGAAGCTGGTCTGGGCATCGAGGATGCGTCGGAGGGTGGCCAGTTGCTCGCGCTCGATCTCAGCGATGAGTTCGCGCACGGCAAGCTTATCCGCCTGAACAGCCAAGTCTGCCTCGCGATCGCCGGTCTCGACGATATCGCGCGAGGTCAGCCCATTGTCATTGGTCGGCACGCCTTGAGACAAGGCGAGACCAGGCAACAGGCAAAACGCGAGAATATGAGGCAGGCTAGACTTCAATGTCGTCCTCCGGGGTGCCAAGGGGCGTGAAGTCACAATCAGGCGCGACGGGTGCCGTGGACGCAAGGAATGTGAAGCAGTTCGCCTGCGGCTCCCGGTACTGGGTGCAGGAGGCAAGCGCGCCGAGCGCAGCCAAAGCGACAAGAATACGGATCATGAAAGCCTCCAGAAGTCTGGGCGGTCGCGGTAATCGGCGCCGACAAGCGCTTCGCCCTTTTCCATGCCGCCGAGGATGATGAGATTGGGCCCGAGGGCACTGAGATCCGCATCGACGACGATCGAGCCCTGATCGTCGCGGATCAGTGCCAAGCGGCTGTTGCTGCCTGTGTTGAGAAGGACGTCGAGCTCCTTCTCCGTGAGGTTCAGCATGGCGTAGTCCGCAGGCTGCGCGCGGATATTGGGTAGCAGGATCTGCGTCGGCACCGCCTCGACGATAGTCTTGCCGGTCCGGGTGCGCTCAAGCTGGCTTGCGTATTGCGTCATCATCACCGCGACGGTGTTCTGCTTGCGCGCGGTCACCAGCCAGTTCGACAGCCGTTCGGCGAAATATGCGTTATCGAGGGCCTTCCAGGCCTCGTCGATCACGATGATGGTGGGGCGGCGATCCTCGATCTCGCGCTCGACCCGGCGGAAAAGATAGGACAGGACCGCCATCCGTTCCTTGTCGGCCTCGCTGTCGAGGATGCCGGTCAGATCGAAGCCCACCACATCGCCTTTGAGCGAGAACGTGTCCTCGAGGCTCTGCCCGAAGATCCAGCCATAGCGGCCGTCCTCAGACCATTCGAGCAGGCGCTGGTGCAGATCGCCGCCGTCATCCGTAGACACAAAAAGCGATGCGAAATCCCGCCAGTTCCGCAGGGCCGGGTTTGTGGCCTGCGCGTTCTGGCGCACCACTTCCTGGATGCGGTTGGTCTGCGCCGGTGTGAGCGGCTTGTCGGCGCGGTAGAGGAGCGTTGTGAGCCAATCCGAGAGCCAGGCCGTGCCGCGCGCATCGGTCTCGGTCCAGAGCGGGTTGAGACCCGTGGGCTGGCCGGCGTTCAGGGAGGCGTAGCGCCCGCCATTGGCGCGGACGGCCATTTCCATCCCGAGGCGGTAATCGAAGACGAAGATCCGGGCGCCTGCGCGACGGGCTTGGGTCATCAGGAAGGCCGACAGCACCGATTTGCCCGACCCGGGCCGCCCCATGATCAAGGTATGTCCGCTGGTCGGTTCTTTGTCGGGCGAGCCCTGCTCATGATAGGAAAACCGGTAGGCGCTCTGCTCCGGCGTGGGCAGATAGGTGATGACCCGGCCCCAGGGGGTTTTCGGGGCGGGTTTGCCGAGCTGCGTCCGGTGGAAGGCCGCGAAATCCGCGAAGTTGCGATTGGTGACGGCGCTGGCGCGGACGCGCTTGGGCTGGTTGCCGGGATGCTGGCTGAGGTAATGCGCCTTGGCGGCGACCCGCTCGCCGATCATCTTCACGCCTTCGGTCGCGGCGGCATTAACGATCTCCGCGCTGAGCGACTGCAGCTCTTCGAGCGTTTCGCAAAAGAGCGTCACGACCATATGATGCTCGCCGAAGCTTTGGCGCTTGGCCTCGAGATCATCGGCGGCGATGTCGAGGGCTTCCAGGAGCGAGAGGGCCGCGTCCTGGCTGGCCTGCATCTGGCGCTTTTGCCGCTTGATACGGCCCGCCATGAGGTTCGAATTGATCGGCGTGAAGGAATGGGTGACGATCATGTCGACCGGCAGGTTCAGCATGTCGAACATGGTGCAGGAGGTGCCTTCCGAGTATTCCCCGATGGTGAAACTCTTGCCGTAGCGATGGCCCACCACGCCTTCCGAGAGCTCGAAATGGTCTCCGTGAAACGTCACGCGGGTATTGGCGACGTTGAAGGACAAAAAGCCGTAGGTGTTTGCAGGATAAAGTGGCAGCTCGGTGCCTGTGTTCAGCGCGCCCAGAAACCCCACCAATTCCCCCGATGCGGCCGACAGCAAGCGCGGCTTCAGCTCGGCGAGGCCGGACAGAAAGACGTTCACGGCCTCGCCCAGTCGCTGCAGGCGTTTGCGGGTCTCCTCTTTCAGGCGGTCCGGTGCGCTGCGGCTGAGGAACGGCAGGAGGCTTTTCGGGGGCGGGCGGTGAATGACGGTGAGCGTCAGGGTCTTGTCGCGTAGCCCGCTGGTCTCGAGCTTCTCGCGCCAGCGCCGGTCCACCTCGCCCGCGAAGCTGTCCTCACGGATGGGGTCGAGATCAGGGTTGATGGCCTTGGAGACCTTGTGGACGTAATAGCTGAATTCCGGCCCGAGCTGCGCGACGATCCGGGCAAAAAGCGCCGTCACCTTGTCGAGATAGGCATCATCCGTCGTGTAGCTGTTGATCCCCTCGAGCCGGATGCACCGGAAGAGCTCGTTGACCCGGGTGCGCACGGTCTGGTCGTCAACGAGGCTCACATAGGGCAGCATATGCGCGAGGCGGGTCTCGCGCGCATACCAGTCTGGCGTCATTGTGCGGCCATCGAGCGCAGCACCACGGGCGTCATCACGGGGCATAGCTGTCCCCGCCATGAATGCTTCGGTTGCGGGTGGGTGGCGTTTCCTGCAGCGCAGTCATCATCACGTCGATGAAACGCGGGTCCCAATCCGCAGCCTTCCACAGCACCGGGTAGAGCAGGGCCGCGACGCCCAGCACTGCGATGTGCTGGACCCAGACGAACAGGAGCACCGAGCCGAAAAGCCAGACCATCGCATACATGATGGGCAGGCCCAGGAGCTTGGGCGGGCGCACGAGGCCCAGAAAGAGGGGAGAGCGCTCAGCCACCGGCGAAAACCGCGGCAACAATGGTGGGAGCGGCGGCGACACCGGCGATGCCCACAAGCACCCAGAGTGCCTGGCGCAGGTCGATGATGTTGAAGAACCAGCTCAAAAAAACGCCGAGGACCGCGAGTGTAGCGATGACCACACCGAGGGGTCCGGTCAGCGCATCGACAATGCCCTGCAACAAGCTTTGGATCGGGGAGAGATCGATGCTTTGCGCAAGGGCGGGTTCGGCAATCAGCAGGAATAGCGCCAGCGAGGCGACGAAAAGCGTTGAAATCTGTTTCATGAATTTGATCCTTCCAATCGGGCCACGACGGCCATGACGCGGGCCACGTGGTTCTGGGTTTCTCGGTAAGGGGAATGCCACCGTGTTGGCGCACGGCGTCCGGCCCCGCGTTGTAGGCCGCCAGCGCCAGATGCGGATCGCCGAAGCGCTCCAGCATCATCGCGAGGTAGCGGGCAGAGCCGTCGAGGTTCTGTTGGGGGTCACTCGGGTCAACGCCGAGGTCGCGCGCGGTGTCGGGCATCAGCTGACCAAGGCCAATGGCGCCCGCATGTGAGATCGCATCCTGCCGATAGCCGCTCTCCACTTCGATATTGGCGCGGTAGAGGCTCAGCCAGTCCGTGACGGAAAGCTCCGCGCGCCTTAGGCCGGGGTGGCTGGCATAACGCAGGGCCGTGGTCTCTATGGCGTTTAGGACATCGGCGCGGGGCAGGGGTGCCGGACCGACACGGGCTGCAAAGCGCATCGCTTCTCGCTCTGGCACAGTTTCATCGCTGCCGAAAATCGCAAGTTCGTCGGCTGCCGATCCCTGACCGATGCCGTCATTGTAGTTCCGGGCAAAACCGCTCTGAGACCGGGATGGGGTCAGAGAGCTGTCGCTCTCCATGACCAGGACCATTTGAGCTGAGGTTGGCGCGGCGAGTAGCCAGAGACAGACGAGGTTAGCTGCCAGCGTCCTTGTCTGATGGGGCGAGCTTGTGGCTCCGGCTTGTCCCCGCTTCAAGCGGCAGGTCGACATGCGCAAAGCCAAGGCCAATGAAGAATGACACCACGCCGGAGATCGTCTTGAACTCGCGGATCTTGATATCGTTGTAGGTCGTCCGCGTGCGGGCGGTGACGAGGAGCTTTTCCACGCCATCATCAGAGACAACGCGCATGATCCAGACCCCGTAATAGCTGGGGCCTTTCTTATGTGCCGACTCTTGGCACAGGATTTCTGCGCTATAGCCGCTTTCCACGAGCTCGCGGAACCTGGCTTCCGTAACCACATTTGGTGCTTCGATGTCCCAGTTCATGGCCCGGCTCACGCTTTCTCCAATGGCGCGACCCCAGGCATTCCCACTTGAAGCCCAGAGTTACGATAGTATACTATCAACCGCAAGATGTAATATCGTGCTTTAGCTGTAGTTTGGTCACGCAAACACTAGTCACGGCCAGTGTCTGCGATCAAGGAGATAACAGGTTTGAGAAACCCAAGGTTGACAGGCCTGCTCTCATTGCAAGCTATGGTCCTTCTGATCTGCGTTCCCGGGCCGGTTTTGGCGGAATCCTGCTTCGCCCCGGCCCGTCCTTTCGTGCCAAGCGATTCGCAGGCGGCGCGGGACTATGCGGACATCATCCGTGGCGATTTCGAAGACTACATCCAGGATATCCAGAGCTACTTCCGTTGCCTCGACAGCGAACGCGCCCGCGCCTTCGAGGAAGCGCGCGAAGTCAGCGAGGACTATGGCCGGTTCCTGCAATTGGTAGGGGATTGATGGGCAACCTCGGGAGCATCAGACTTGCAGCCCATGGAAACCAGACGCCGATAACACCCTCCTATATCTACTTTTTAGATAACAGATTTCATCCGCTAGCGACGTCACAAAAGGTATGTGACGCGTGGCAAAGACAATCAGAAGCAAAGGGCAGGTGGCACTCTGCCAGGCGTTGGTCGACGCCCGCATCAAGGCGGGCCTCGGTCAGAAGGACTTGGCGGTCAAGCTCAAGTGCCATCAATCCCTTGTGGCGCGCATTGAAAGTGGCCAGCGCCGGGTCGACGTCGTGGAACTGGTCGTGCTCGCCCGCGCCATCGGCTTTGACCCCTTCGAGGTTCTGGCGATCGTGGGAGCAGCCACGGAGCCCGACCACAGGATTTGAGCAATTTCATCAATCGAGAACACGGGAGCCGACTTCTCCCAGTGTGAATTCGTTACCGCGAGGACGAACAGTAACCGATTTTAACGAGGCCCGGCATACGGTTGCAGCAAACGCTTTGGATCTGAGCTGCTATCCGCAACGCCAAATTGCAGGAAGTCAGTAAACAGTGAATGAAGATAAGGTCGAAGGCATCGCGATCGCCAATTTGATTGCAGCCGATGAAGAAACCATTGTCGGCTGGGTATATCGCTGGAACACAGGTGCTCTGGCAATCCGGTGGGACATGCATGGCCCACAGCGCGTCTCCAAGCTCTACCCGGATCTCTGCGATGCGGATAAAGCTGAAATCGACTTCGCGTCTCTCACGCAGCTGCCCTGTAGCAAAGACTGACATGGAAGAACATGGCTTTTAGAGCCCTTGAATGTGTGCGTGTGCCTGCGTTGCAGGTTTGATTTCGTATAAGGCTCTGCGCGACGTTGCTGCGCCTCAACAGTCAGTAATTGACCTGCTCGAAGCCGTAATTCCCGCTATAGTCACGCCACTCCACAAAGACGGATCTGTGATAAATGCTCGGGCAGTGCTCGCCCCATCGCTCGAGACCGGCATGCGCAGCAGGAAGCGCTGCGGGTGATGACGACCTCCACGAAAAATCGCCCTGGATCCCGTAGGTGCCGAGGACAACGACGGCACTGCGGTTGCAGTCGCCATCCCGCCCGGATTCGTGCTGGCGGGCATAGCGAACGTCAAAGACGCGGATGGAGCGCACGAAATTGAACTCCGGCCCGCTGATATCGATGTCGGCGCGGTCTTCTACGAGCTGGAGGGCGTAATCAGCCCTTACGAGGTTGTCCCAGGCCGCGTTGGAGCTTCTAAGCCCAAGCGTCCCGCCTGCTGTGGCGGCCTGATCGAAGAGCGGGGCTGAAGAGTTTGGTGGGGTTCCTGAACCACCATATAGGGCATCGAAGATCCGGTCCGTGGGGCGCGACCTGGCAGGCCCATCGTAAGACGCACCCATTGGGCAGCGCCAAATCTGCAGCGGCGGCTCCACCGGCCATGGAGTTATGCGCCGGATGAACTCGGCCCGTGCGCGGGCGCATGGCGTCGAGGCCGGCCATCCACCGGACAAACACAGCAGGATGGCGCAATCGATCTGATAGGTTTGGGCGCGGGCTTGCGTCGGAACTGTTGGCCCGGTCAACGCTACAGCCAACAAAGCCGCCTTGAACAGGTTTTTGAGCTGGAAGCGCATGGCAAGGACCCTTGGCAATCTTCACCCAGCATACATACGAAAATATACTATTGCAACATTGGTGATACGTATTGCGGTTGCGGTGGTAGGCAAGATCGCGAGCCGACAGCCTCGCACTTCATCATCCGCCACTTTGCGCGCGGCGCCAGTCCCACGGCATGTCAAAGCGTCCGGACCAGATATTGCGCCGTGCGGAATTGGCTTCGGTCTCATCGCGGATGTAGTCGCGGCTGTATCGGCGATAAGCGACGGCCCACCCTTCACGCACAAGCCAGCCGTTCAGATCGGTACCGTGTTGATGACAGACCGCAATGAAGCGGCCATAGCGGTCGATATCACGCACGGTGCAGCTGACCTGCCGATGGCCGATCCTGTCGGCGAGAGACAGTGCCGCTTGTTGTCCGCACCGCCAGCGCTGACCCTCAGCCGTGGCGCAAAGCTGCCGGCTTTCCGGAGCATCGATCCCATGCAACCGGGTGCGCTGTTCCCGGATTTCCAATGTGTCGCCGTCGATAACGCTGGCAACGCCGGTCAAGCGATCGGCATGGGCCTGCGGGGCGGCAACAAACGAAAACAGAAGGAGGGCGAGAAGACGGCGCATAGGGCAGACCTGTTTTGAGCAGAGGTGACGAGACATAAACGGATGATCCCGCAGGGAAGACCCTCGGCCTTTGAAGCCGCTAGTTAGCCAACGCTTCACGACACGGATGATTTGCAGCCGGGGCCGTGTAGGGCAAGGTTGCTATTCGCCGGCCTGGACACCAAGGGCTTCGAGGGTTGTGCGATCGGCTGCGCCGGTGATGGGCAGGCCACTTTGTTCTTGAAACGCCCGCATCGCGTTGCGTGATCCATTGCCCCAAACGCCGTCCGGGGTACCTGCGTCAAACCCGCCCGCGTTCAGGAGAGTCTGGATCGCGCGGTAGTCGTCTGGCGAGAGATCTAGCGTCGACCACCCGCAGGCGCCAGCCACTGCCTCGATCGCTTCCTGAATTCCGGCGAGATCAAATTCTGCATCGTGGCGTTGGCCATTGCCGTCCGTGAGCCGGATGAAAAAGCTCTCGGCATCATAGAGGCCGCGCAGGAACCCCTCTGAGCCAGAGCCGAACAGCCCGGCCCCCTTGTTATTGGTCAGCTCATTCCAGCGCGTCGATTGCGCAGGATTGCTGTCGATCCGGTAGGTGATGTCGAACGAATCCCGGCGCATGGCACTGATCAAGAAATCGTCCTGGACGAACACAACCGACGTCTCGCCCTCACGGCATTGCGCGAGTAGGGCCGTGAGACCACCAAAGCTGCGCGCGTCATAGACAGAGTAGTTGATGGCCACCACCGACGGGCTGTCGTCGATTGCTGCACGCTCTTCATTGATCACCCACCAGCCTGCGATCCGGTCCCCTTCATTATGCGCCTGCTCGAAGGGCGTGAGGCTGTAGTCGATGTCCGGGTGGTCCGGGTCGGCCCAAGGTAGTGCGGTCTCAGCGACCTCTGCGCCTTGGGTCATGGCAGCGGGCGAAGTTTGGTCGGATATGGGCGGCGCTGAATTCGTCACGGTCGGTGTCACCGGGAAGGCGATGCCGTAACGGGCCTGCAGATAGGCCATTTGCAGTTGAGCGAGCGTGAGCTTTTCCGTTTCCACACGGCTGAGGGCAACCGCTTGGATCAATCCCCCTGCCGAGGCCGCTTCTCGCTCCGCGGTTTCTACACGATCCTGCTGTGCGGCCATTTCTCCTAGAAGCTGCTCGGCGCGCTCTGGATCTGGCTCTACCGCCGGTACGGTGACCTCGATCATCGCGCCAGCGGCTTCCGCCGCCTGTCGTGCCTCCACGACCGTGCGCAACAGAAGCAGAGCTTCCCGGCGGCTCTCGGCCAGCATACGGATCAATCCCCCGTCATAGCGGGAGATCGTCGCATCGACTTCGGAAATCTGGCTGTCGATCGCTGCAATTTCCGCGTCCAGCGGAGAGCTTTCTTGTCCGACGGCGCCTGCCGTCAAGCAGGTGCTGATCAACAAGGATGCGGTGAGCGTACGAAGTTTCGTCATGCAAAAGCTCCTTTTCCCTTCCAGTGAGCGGTGCGGGAGGGTAATGCTGGGGCGAGCCCCCAAGTTTGTGATACGTCTAATAACGTGACGGGCTTGTCACGAATCGACTTCCTGACACTGCAAGGGTCATATGGTCTGATTTGTGAGTCAATCTAAAAACTGGACGCGTGTAACTTTGCGACATAAATATGAGGGCACTAAGTGACTCGCAAGAAGGGCAAGCAGCTGAACTGGGGTGTCGAACGTCGATATGAGTTCATCGAGTTTCGCCTGTTCTGGCAGGGGCGGATAAACCGAGGGGATTTGATGGACGCGTTCGGGGTTTCAACACAGCAGGCATCGCTGGACCTGAACGCCTATATCGATCAGGCCAAACGGAACCTCGTCTATGACAAGAGCCTGCGCACCTACCTGCGCGGCAAACAATTCAAGCCCAAATATCTCAAGCCCGATGCGGAAGAGTACTTCGCGCAGCTGCGGGCCGTCGATCAGGGGCTGGTGAGCGCGGAGCAAAGCTGGATCAGCGTCTTTCCGGGCTTTGGAGCAACGCCGACACCTGCCCGAGGCGTGGCGCCTGAAACGCTGCGCGATGTTCTCGCGGCGATCCGTTTGCCGGCCGCCTTACAGGTGACCTATCAGTCGATGTCGCGCCCTGAGCCAAACGCGCGCTGGATTGAGCCCCATGCTCTTGCCTTTGACGGCTTCCGTTGGCATGCCCGCGCGTTTTGCCAGAATGACCAGGTTTTCAAGGATTTCCTGCTCTCTCGCATCGTGGAGGTCGGGGACCAAGGGCCTGTTACGTCGGACCCTGGCTCCGATGACGCTTGGCACACAGACGTCTTGCTCGAGATTGGGCCGCATCCGGACCTCTCTGACAACCAGCGCCGCGCGATAGAAATGGATTACGGCATGGAGGCGGGCCACGCGCAGATCGTGGTCCGCCGCGCGCTGTTGTTCTACGCGCTTAAGAGTCTGGGGCTTGATACCGACCCCGCCGCTCGAAAACCGCAGGACCAGCAGATCGTGCTTCTTAACCGTGACATACTTCTTGGGGTCGCCTAAATGAACCTGAAGTCCGTTAGCATTTATCCAGCCCTATATGACCATTTCCTCCCAACAGTCAGAAGCATTTTTGGCGCAGTTTCAGCTCATGCAGTTTCAGCATATGGGAAATTCTGCGGGGTGGAAACATGAACCCATCAGAGATTTCAGACGCGCTCAGCGGACTCGCCTCACAGCCCTATGATCTGGCCGAATTCCCCTTCGGCTTCGCCCTCGCGACGGGCAACACCCCCGCGACAATCGCCAAACTCCGGGGTGGCAGCTTTAACAAGTCGGACCTCCCCGGCGGCGTTCTGATGAACCAGAAGTTCCATTTCGTCCCCGCGCTGCCCGGGATGGTCTCCGCCGCGCTGGACCAGCTCCGATCCAACAAGCGGACCGCGAAGCACAAGCCCGCGATCTTGATCGCCACCGACGGGGTCGACGTCGCCGCGGAGCATCCGAAATCCGGCGACACGCTGCACTGCGCGTTCTCCGAGCTCGGGGACCGGTTCGGGTTCTTCCTGCCGGCCGCGGGCAAGGAGCGGTACCGGGCCGCGGAGGAGAACCCGGTCGACGTCAAGGTCGCCGGAAAGCTCGCCAAGCTCTATGACGCGCTGATCCGGACCAATTCGGACTGGGCCGCCGAGGAGCGGCGCCACGACATGAACCAGCTGATGACCCGGCTCATCTTCTGCATGTTCGCCGAGGACGTGGGGATCTTCCCGGAGGACCAGTTCAGCCGACTCCTGTTCACCCATTCCGGGGACCGGGGGGAGGATATGCGGGAGGCGTTGATCCACGCCTTCACCGCGATGAACACGCCCAAGGACCGGCGCGACGCGCTGCCCGCCTGGACCCGCGAGTTCGACTACGTGAACGGGGGGCTTTTCGCGGGCCCGGTCGACGCGCCCGTCTTCGACCGGGCCTCCGCAAGTTACCTGCGCGACGTCTGCGACGAGGACTGGAAGGGGATCAACCCGGACATCTTCGGGTCGATGATCCAGTCCGTCGCGAACACGGAACTCCGTTCCGAGCTAGGGATGCACTACACCTCCGTCCCGAACATCATGAAGGTGCTCGGGCCCCTGTTCCTCGATGAGCTGGACGAGGAGATTAACAAGGCTTGGGACCGGGAGCGCGGGCTGCGCCAAGTTCTGGATCGGGTCTCGAAGATCAGGGTCTTCGACCCGGCCTGCGGGTCCGGGAACTTCCTGGTGGTCGCCTACCGGGCGCTGCGCGAACGAGAGATTCGGATCCTGCGCCGGGTCTCGGACCTGACCGGCGGGGCCCAGACGGAGATGTGGTCCGTGGTCCCGATCTCGAACTTCTATGGGATCGAGCTGACCGATTTCGGGGCGGAGACGGCGAAGCTGGCCCTCTTCATCGCTGAGTACCAGGCGAATGCGCTCTTCAAGGAGGCGTTCGGGCGCAAGCCGGCGGACCTGCCGCTCCGGGACGCGGCGAACATCGTCTGTGATAACGCGCTCCGCGTTGACTGGGAGACAGTCTGTCCAGTCCCGGAGGACGGGGGAGAGGTGTTTATCGCCGGGAACCCGCCGTTCCTCGGGAAAGCTCAGCAGGACGCGGATCAGAAAGCCGACAAGGACTTCGTGTTTTCCGAGGTGACCAAGAAATACAAGGCTTTCGATTACGTGGCGGGCTGGTTCTACAAGGCCGGTCGCTACCTTGAGGGGCACAACGCCCGGGCCGCCTTAGTGTCCACCAACTCAATCGTGCAGGGGGACGCCGTTTCATCGATCTGGCCACTCGTTTTAGGAACCGATCGAGAGATTTTCTTCGCGCACCGGACCTTCAAGTGGCGCAACAACGCCTCGGCAAATGCGGCGGTCATGTGTGTCATCGTCGGGATCCGGAATCAGTCCGCCGCTCCCAAGACTCTGATCGACGGGGACCTGAGCTTTGCAGCCGCGAACATCAATGCCTACCTGCTCGACGCGCCTAATCTTGCGGTGACCCGCCAGAGCGGCTCGATGTTCGGACTTCCGGACATGCAGTTCGGGAATATGCCCTATGATGCGGGCAATCTGCTGATGACGCGGGAAGAGCGTGAACATCTCCTCGATGATCACCCGGAGGCCGCGCCATTCGTTCGACGATTTGTGGGCTCGCAGGAACTGATCAAGGGGATCGACCGGTTCTGCCTGTGGATTGACGATGACCGTCTGGAAGAGGCGATAGCGATCCCCGGTATTGCGCGGAAGATCGAGGCGACCCGAATGGCGCGTCTGGATATGAAAGACGTCGCCGGACAAGCGCTCGCGGATCGTCCGCACCAGTTTCGGGAGCACTATGCACCCGAAGGACATGCTTTTTTGGTCCCTGGGGTTTCATCGGAACGACGGCCCTACCTCCCGATTGACCGGGTGAGCGCAGACACCATCGCCTCCAACCTGAACTTCGCCCTCTACGACGCCCCCGACTGGTGCATGGCCCTGATCGCCTCGCGCCTTCATCTGGTTTGGATCGGGACTGTCTGCGGCAAGCTGAAGTCCGACTTCCGCTACTCCAACACTCTCGGCTGGAACACCTTCCCGGTCCCGAACTTCACCGAGGACCAGCTCGCCGCGCTGACGAAATCCGCGATGGCGATCCTGCGCTGCCGCTATCAGCACTACCCGGCCCCGATCGCGGAGCTCTACGACCCGGACAAGATGCCAGATGACCTGCGCGCCGCCCACAAGGCGAACGATGACCTCCTGGAGAGCATGTATATCGGCCGGCCGTTCCGGAACGACACGGAGCGGCTGGAGCACCTGTTCAAGCTTTACGCCGCCCGCGTGAAGAAGCTCAAGAAAGTGAGGGCCGCCTGATGTCCGATTTCATCCGCGTCACCTACGGCCAGACCGGCAAGACCCAGGCCCCGAACGCGATGGGGATGCGCCCCATGCAGGCCCGGGTCTATGAGGCCCGCGCCGCCCAGTTCATCCTCCTGAAGGCGCCCCCGGCGGCGGGGAAATCCCGTGCGCTGATGTTCGTGGCGCTGGACAAGCTGGAGAACCAGGGGGTCGGCAAGGCCATCGTCTGCGTCCCCGAAACCTCGATCGGGGCCTCGTTCCGGTCCACCGACCTCACCTCTTACGGGTTTTTCGCGGACTGGGAGGTCCAGCCCCGCTGGAACCTCTGCCTCAACGGGGCCGAGGACGGGGCAACCGCGCGCAAGGTGCGCGCCGTGAAGGAGTTCATGGCGTCCGAGGACCGGGTCCTGGTCTGCACCCACGCCACCTTTAGGTTCGCCTTTGACGAGATCGCGGAAGATGAGGGTACAGCCGCGTTTGATAACTGCCTGATCGCGATCGACGAGTTCCACCATGTCAGCGCCGGAGATGATAACCGGCTCGGAGAGATCCTGCGCCGTATCCTGAACCGGGGCTACGCGCATGTGATGGCGATGACCGGGTCCTATTTCCGGGGCGACAGCATCCCGGTCTTGCGCCCGGAGGACGAGGCCCTGTTCCGGTCCATCACCTACAGCTACTACGAGCAGCTGGACGGGTACCGGTTCCTCAAGAGCCTCGGGATCTCCTACAGCTTCTACCGGGACACCTATATCAGCGCGATCCCGGAGGTGCTGAACCCGGACCTGAAGACGATCATCCACATCCCGCACCGCGGCTCCGCGGAGGCCTATGACGTCAAGCAGGCGGAGGTGGGCGCGATCCTGCACGCGCTCGGCGAGGTGATCGGCAAGGAGGCGGAGACCGGGTTCGACCTGGTCCGGCTCCCCACCGGCCGGGTCCTGAAGGTGGCGGACCTCGTTGATGACGGGCCGGAACGGGACCGGGTCAAGGCGTCGCTGAACCGGGAGATGCTCGGGCCGGACGGGAAGCGGGACGATGAGGCGGACCGGGCGAAGGTGGACCTGATCATAGCGCTCGGGATGGCGAAGGAGGGGTTCGACTGGGTCTGGTGCGAGCACGCGCTCACGATCGGGTATCGGTCCTCCCTGACGGAGATCGTGCAGATCATCGGCCGGGCCACTCGGGACGCGCCCGGCAAGCGCCACGCCCAGTTCACCAACCTGGTGGCGGAGCCCGGAGTCGAGACCGGGGTGGTCACGGACGCGGTCAACGACATGCTGAAGGCGATCTCCGGGGCGCTCCTGATGGAGCAGGTCCTGCAGCCAAACTTCAAATTCTATCGGCGCGAGGAGGGGGACACCCGCCCGCCTGTCGAGGTGGACGGTGAGGGGAAGGTCCATATCGGGATCGGGGGGCTGATGGCCCCGCCGACGGACCGGGCGCGCGAGATCGTCGAGAATGACATGCACGAGCTGGTCGCGAAGGCATGCCAGCGGATGGACCGGAGCACGGTCGCGGATGACGTGGCCCCCGAGGTGGCGACCCAGATGGTCCTGACGGACATCATCGAGCGGAGCTACGAGAACCTGACCCCGGACGAGACGGAGGCGGTCCGGCAGGACCTGGCCGCCCGGATGAACCTCGCCGCGATCGCCCGGAAGATGGCCGAGCAGGAGCTGGAGACGGGGGAGGAGGACGCCGGCGGTGACACGGGCGGGCCGGAGGAGAAGGACGCGCCGGACGCGCTGAACCTGATCCGGATGGTGAAGAAGTTCATCAACGTGCAGGAGCTGGACATCGACCTGATCGACTCGATCAACCCGTTCCGGGAGGGGTTCGACGTCGCCTCCAAGGCGCTCGACACGCCCCTTCTTCAGCAGATCCAGTCCGCGATGGTGGCCCAACGCATCCAGATGACGGAGGAGGAGGCGCTGGTCCTCTGGCCCCGCATCAAGCGGTTCACGACGCAGGAGGGGCGCCCTCCGAACCCGAACTCCCCGGACGATCTGGAGCGGCGGCTCGCAGAGGCGCATGCCTACATCCGGACCAAGAAGGCGGAGCGGTTGCGCGTCGCGCAGGGAGGGGCATGACGCATGGCCCGGTACCGGTCGATCGACGAGATCCTCGCGGAGGAGGACGAGCTGGGGCTTCTGGACGTGAAGATCCGGCCCCGGGCCGCCCGGGCCCCGGAGCGGGAGCGGGACGCGCAGCTGGTCGAGGAGGCGAACCGGTTCTTTGACCAGCACGGCCGAGTCCCGAGCCCGGAAGCGCCCGACCATGAGGAAATGCGCCTCGGGATCATCTGGGAGAAGCTGGCCCGGAAAGGGCCCGACGAGGAGCTCGCGGAGCTCGACCGGAACGGGCTCCTGTCCGGGGAGGCGTTCGATCTGCGGCCTGAGCCCGCCGCCCCAGAACGTGACTGGCGGGACGAGCCGGACGATGATGAGGTCCCGACCTCTTTGGACGACATCTTCGACGATGATGAGCTGGAGGTCTCGGACGCCTTCACGACGATCAGTCATGTGACCCCGGCGGAGGACCGGCTGGTCCCGGATCACCGGGCAGAGTTCTACCCCTGTTACGATTTCGACCGGTTCCGGGAGATGTTCGAGCGTGCCCAAGCCGCGCTCGAGGCGGGGGAGCGGGAGGTGCGCCCGATCAACCACAACGAGGAGGTCCGGGTCGATGAGGGATCCCTCTTTATCCGCAAGGGGCTCCTGACCTACGTGGCGGAGAAGGCGGAGATGACAGCGCGGGCCGGCAAGCGCGACCATAGACTACGGATCATCTTCTCAAACGGGACCGAGAGCGATCCACTCCTGTCCTCCTTCCGCAAGGCGCTGGCGGATGATCCCACCGCGCGCGCGGTCCATCGGCACGGGCTCGGCCCGCTGGACCCGGAGTACGAGGTGGACCGGCTCGACCTGACCGGGACCGTTTACGTGGTGCGCAGTCGGTCCAAGGAGCCCCAGATCGCTGAGGTACGGGACATCCTCCTCAAGATAGGGGTCACCACACAGGAGGTTAGGCGCCGGGTGGCGGACGCCCGCAACGACCCAACCTTCCTGCTCGCCCCGGTTGAGTTGGTCGCGACTTATGATCTGGTGAACCTGTCATGGCGCAAGGTGGAACAGCTCCTGCATCGGTTCTTTGACGCGGCCCGGCCGCGCGACCTGTGGATCACGGACCGGTTCGGCCGTAAGGTTTATCCCCGCGAGTGGTTTTACGTGCTGCCCGAGCACGTGAGCCGGGCCGTGCAAGCGATCAAGGACGGGACCCTGCATGAACTGGAGTATGACCCGGAGACCCAGCATATCCGGAGTAAAATCGACAAGTGAACATAAAGATAGCTTCTAGCTAAAGTCCTCACGAAATCAGCCGCTCTGACAAGCTGCGCAGGCAACTCAGATCGAGCCTCGAAGAACACGCGTCGAGAGCCAGCAATTCGTGGCCAAGATACTGATGGAACTTTTCCGAAACAAGGTTTCCAGCGCCAGCGAAGATATCGCACGCAGCTCCTGCTGAAACCCCTCCAAGCACCGCTCGAAGATTTGGAGATTCATCACCGGCTTCGACGAGCAAGAAGCCGTCGTGCTGCTCGACTGAAAACCCCTCACTTCTAAGTGCGAGCGCCAAGGTTGATGTCTTCACCGTCCCAACCCGCGTTGCGATGATCGATGTGTGCTCCCCGAGACTACGGATGTTCATGGTTTGAAACCCGAGTTGGTCATAATTGGCCCGCGCTTCTTCCAGCAACACTAGGGAAACGGAGTCCATGTAGGCCGGACTGGCATCTCCCTCGAGCACGGCGAACATCCGCTCAATCACCTTGTCATGAATGTCACCTGCATCGCCGCCAAAGACGGGAGGCACACCGGCCTTCGCGGGCTTGACGACGATGACCTTTTCACGATCATGGATTTCTTGAACAACCCAACGCCGCCCGGAAAAAATCAACAGCATCCCAGGAGCAAGAACATTGTCGATCGGCAAGGTTCCAAGATCCCGCCCATCTGCGACCAACCGGTATTCCTCAGGTGTCTGGAACACCGCATAGAAGCTGTAATGCTCGACCAGCTTTTCGCCTGTCGGTCCCAAGAGTAACAGCCCACTTGCGGCCTGTTCGATCAAGCCGGTTTCAGGATGACCGATTGCACGCAACACATCTGCGAAGACGTCTGTTGTGACCTTTCGAAAGGGGCCTTCACGGCAGAGCACGTTGTAGACCACTCTTGCAGACGCGCCGCCGCGCTGCGCTATGACTGACAGTATCTGATGGACGAGCGTTGAGAGATGAAGCGCCTGAGGTTTTGGCGGTTCGCACCAGCCTTCAAGCAGGAGGTCTATCATCGCGATGGACCTGATCAGGCCGAGGCGAAGGCGATCCACGAAACTGCTCTCCGGCGTCAGTTTGGCTTCGACAGCGTACTGCCTCAGAATGGCCGGTTGTCCTTCACGCCGGCCTGACCGGCCAAGCCGTTGTCGCAATGCCGCGACGCTGAATGGCGCGCCGATTTGAGCCACGCAGGTCACGTCACCGATGTCGATTCCAAGCTCGAGCGTCGACGTGCAAACGGCGGTTGTCGGCTTTGCGGCGTCTTTTAAGCGGCGCTCCACAAAATCGCGATGCTCGCGGGAGAGGCTCGCGTGGTGGGGATAGAATTCCTGTGGCAGGTGTTCCCGTTCGCAAAGCTCCCGCAACCGATCTGCGTAGATCTCGACCCGTTGGCGAGCTCCGGCGAAGACCAGGTTGTCGCTGCCTCGAAGATGCTTGAACAGATGAGCTGCGATGGCGTCCGTTGCGGATGGGCTGTTTTCATCTTCATCGCCTGAGAGGTAACCGCGAAGCTGAAGCCTCAATTCAGCCTCGCCGCCATCTGCTTCGATCAGCTGGACAGAGCTTGCTGCGTCAGGGCGAAGATAGGCCCTGGCGAGGTCCATGTCGCCCAATGTCGCTGACAGACCTATCCGACGGATTGGGCGCTTAATCGCAAGCTCGAGCCGTGTGAGCAATGAACGCAGCTGGACACCGCGTTCGCTATCCAGAACTGTGTGCAGCTCGTCGATCACGACCGCCCGCGTGGCCCCAAACAGCCGGGCAATTTCCAAACCGCGACGAATGAAAAGCGCCTCAAGGGACTCTGGGGTTATCAGAAGGATCCCTTTTGGAGATTTCAACGCGCGCGTTTTGATCGATTGCGAGACATCTCCGTGCCAGGGAACAACCGGAAGCTCTGCTTCCTGGCAGATGCCCTCCAGCCGCGTGGCTTGGTCCGTGATCAGAGCTTTCAGTGGACCGATGTAGAGCAGGTCGAAGCCGGTGCCGTCGAACGGCTCGTCAAGCACCTGTGAAATTAACGGCAGGAACGCCGCCTCGGTCTTTCCGCCCGCCGTGGACGCCGCAACGATCAAATCGGCGTTGGTCTCGTAGATCGTCCGGATGGATCGCGCCTGGATGTCGCGAAGTTCGCGCCATCCTTTCTGGCGTATCCATTTCTGCACAGGCCTCGCCAGTCTGTCGAACGCACTGCTCATCGGCGTCAGAGCTTGAAGCTGATCAGATCATCGTCACCGGGGTCTTGGGCGCCAGTCGACTCGTCTACCTCGGTCATGTCTTCGCCGAGGTCTTCGGACACCTCGATCTTTTCGATCAGATCACTCCACTCGACGCCGGGGTTCTGCTCGAGCACGGAAAGCAGGTTCACGAAGGCCGTCACCGTATTGCGCGGCGTGCGGAAGTAAGCTTCACCGATCCGGTCCGAACAATGCGCCATAAAGGCCTCGAGCGCGACATCCGGCAAAGCAGCGGCTTCGTCCTGCATGATCCGCCGGACATTGGCCAGAAGAACGAAAAGGTCTTCCGGGGTCAGGCTGGCCAGCCGGACAACTGGTCCTGAAAGATCGACCAATCCGTCTCGCGCGAAGGTGTTCTCGGCCAAACGCGATTGAAGGGCTTCGTAGCTGTAGAGCCCTCGACGGGTGTTCATCAGAAACTCCGGGGTCCCGCCCATAAGAAATCCGAGGTTCTCGGCACTGCCCTGCAGCACATCATTCAGGATCCGGAGGATCTGTTCGTAGTTCGCATTGCGGGCCTGCGACGAGGTGAGCTTGTAGAGGTTCACCATCTCGTCGAGGCCGACCAGCAATCCTTTGTAGCCGGCCTCGCACACAAATGCCGACATCAGCTTCAGATGGTCGTAGACACTGGCGTCGTCGATGATCGTTCGCACACCAAGCGCCTTGCGCGCGTCGGTGCGTGTCGCGAACTCGCCGCGCAGCCATCTCAGGGCTGCGGATTTCAACTCGTCGTCGCCGGTCTCATGGCCTTCCCAATACCGACGGATGACTTCAGCGAACTCAAACCCCCCAGTAAGCTCTTCAAAGTGGCCAAGGCGTTCACGAATGACAGACCCTGTTGGCAAATCCCGTTCTTCGGCATCTCGGTGAGCCTGGCTGACAAACCTCTCCACCACGCTAGCCAACGCCCCACCATCGGGCTTTGTCCGCGTCGAGAGGTTTCGGGCCATCTCGGCATACAGCCCCCGAGCTTGTCCGCCGGTCGCGTGAATGCGCCGATCTGGCGCCAGATCAGCGAACATCACGACCAGGCCTTTCTCCAGAGCCACAAGGCGGATCAGGTTCATGAAGAACGTCTTGCCCGATCCGTACTCCCCAATGATGAACCGGATCGCCGATCCGCCATCGGATATCCGGTCCATGTCCTTGACGAGCTCTTCAATCTCTCGGACGCGGCCAACCTGGATATGGCGCAAACCGAGCTTGGGCACGACCCCGGCCCGAAGCGCCTGTACGATTGCATCGCGTTCACGTGGTTTCAACTTAGACATCCCTGCCCTCCGCACTCATCTTTTCTTTTACCGCCTCCGCAATCTCCGGAGACACGTCATATCCATCATACTCGTCGAGAAGCGCTTCATCGTAGGTCTCGAAAGCCCATTCATTCACGACTTCCAAAGCCCCGGACGCCATCAAGCCATGCGAGGCGCAGATCTTCTCGAACTCGGTTTCAGACCAATGCTCCCGAGTAACCAGTTCGAGGACAAGGGCGCCGTGTTTCGGGTCCAGCCCTGCCAGTTGACTTTGGCTGCCAGGCCCGGAGGCACCACTTTCTTCCTCTTCGACATCGAAAATCTGACCAAGGACGGACGACACGCGCTCGGTGTCCGAACGGATTGCTGCGATCCGCGAAGCGTCGAGTTTCGGTCCGCTGGCTTTTCCAAGCTCGGGTATAGCTTCGCCTGGGCGACCCGGTTGCGAGGCACGAACAGTGCGGGGACCATCCGCAACTTCGCCAGCATGCAGGTCAGAGTAGGCAAGCGCGGGGGGCAGCCATAAAACACCGTAAATTTCCTCTAAGTGTGAGACTAATTTCCGATCGACAGCGCGAACTTCGCCAGCGCAGGCGACAGCAATTCGTCTCAACCTCTGCGCGTGCTCTACGGAGGTGCTTCTCAAAGCCGATAGAAGAATTAAATTCGTAGGGGGGTTTAGGAAGAACCAAGCCAAATTTCCCAGAATGTGGCACTTCTCATGTTCGCTGAGGTTGAAAACCTCCAAGATTATCTCAAAAATCCTTGATTTTTTGTTCTCGGTTAAGCAATTTGCCTTATGTAGAATAGAAGTCGCGAGTACTGTTGCGATCAACCCATTGACGAGTTCATGAAAATGGTTTGGCAGCGGCGTTATTTGCGAACTTGTTCTAAATGCGATCACTTCACTATTTATCTTGCGGCGCACAAGGTTCAAATGGGGCGCTACACCTATTCCAACGGAATTAAGTTTCGTTTCAAACTCATCAAGCGCTTTGTCAGAAGAGGCTTTTTGGCTGTTCAGGCCAAATCTCGACAAAAGTTCTGAAAATCTTATTACTTTGTGGCCTCCTATCTCATGCCCAATCCATGAACACACATCTTCAAACACTTGATGGGTGATCCCGATCTTGTATTCATGCAAATAGAATTTTATAGTGGAGTTGGTGCTGGACAAATCATCCGTCAACGCTCCTAGGTTTCTGGCGCGTTCGTATAAGAACCTGCCAAGAAAATAATTTCGTTCTCTTAAAGGTGCCTCGCCAAATTTTCTTGAAATTGTAGCGATATATTCGAAGTTGCCGTTAGTGAGGCGTTTGCTCGTTAGCAATACTAACCCTTGTTGGCCGGCAATGCCCGCCTCCTTCCTATGGGCTCCATCGCAATGTTTTCCAATATGATAAATAATTTGATCACCGCTTACACCCTTTGATATAATAGCGGCGAACATACCCAAACCACAGTGAGATATATCAATTGGCGATTGCACTTCCTTTGATGAACAGTCTTGAATGAAGATCTCCAGTGCGCGCTCATGACGGATGTCTTGCGTACGCTGTTGCTCTTGGGAAATTTCGACCGGTTTTTCAGCAGGCTGCGCATTCTGGCCGTTCTCCCAGGGCGCGGCGGGTACTGAGACCCCAAGCCGCTTAGGGTCAGGACCCATTGATTTCCGTGCAGAGGCGTGATTCACGGTTCGAAAAACGAGCGGTGAACATGTCTGATCTATTTTGGCTCACGGACGCGC
>LJSF01000020.1 GCA_001314655.1 Rhodobacteraceae bacterium HLUCCA08
CCGTCGGCATTCAGCATTGGGAGGCAAAAGCCCATTGGCCTTCGAACGCCAAGTGGCCTAAACGAGCACTGGGGGCGGCACGAATACGCGACAGGTCCAAGGTAATTCGACACGGTTTGCGGCGAGACACCGGTATTCAGCTTCTCCTTGGCGAAGGCCACGATGTCGGCGCTGTCGATCTGGGCACAGAGCTTGTTCGCGATGTCGAACTCCTTGATGCTTTTCAGCACCTGCGCCTTGGTCCGACCGATTGCCTTTGCGCTGTCTTCCACATATTTGTCGATTGCGTCGCTAAGGGTCACTTCGCGGCGGCGGGTCTCTCCGATGGGCAGGTTTTCGAGGGCGCCGGGCTTGGCGAGGTCCTTCTCGCGCTTCTCGATCCAGGCCGCGGCGGTCGAGCGCAGCTCGAAGGTCCGGTTTTCGCGCCAGACGGTTTTTCCAGCCCGCCGTACGGCGATCTGGGCAAGCCAGGAGGCAGTGCCGTCTTTGCGCTTTCGTTTGATGATGGTACCCATGGGGTTACAACATTTGGCCCAAGTTACAACATTTGTTGTAAATCCTACCCGAAATGGGCGCGATTTACAACAAATGAAACAGGAACGGGCTGGAAGACTGGGCGATAAATGGCTGATAAAAATAAAAAATCCAATAATTTCAATATGCCCCTTTTGGCGGTCGCGCCGATGATGGATTGAGGCGATTGCGGCGTGACTTCAACAAGATAGGTGATGCCGTGTGCAGCTTGTGTTCACGTCTCTATCGCACAATTTCGTGCTTTTCGTCGGTTGACGAAGATTTCTCATATACTCGGACTGTAATGCCCAAGGGGGAGTCGATACTGTCATCGATTGGCGCGGCGATCAGGTGGAACGGCTTGGGTGCCAAGGCATGACGTCGATGGACAGTTGCGGTGCCACGGTTCCAAGTGCAAACAGGGTGAGCGCTCAGCCCGAGATGACGAACATCGGTCCATCATCATCTCTGAAATCTGACGACAGCCGATCCGATCCGGGCACGCACATCGGGTGTTTCACCATCCAAGGCACGGGCAATGGCCAGAAGGTCATTTCGTGTGGCATGGAGTTGATCGATCAGGGTGATGACGACGCCGAGCGCTGCTTCGTCAAGATCAAGACCGTCGGTCAGATCGCAAAGCAAATGCAGGCGAGCGCAGTCCACCCGGTGAAAGACAAGACCCGAGCCGCCCGCATGCTCCAGTCGCAGCGGAATGATCAACTCGGACTCGACGAATGCGACAAGACGGGTGCGGGTCAGCGTCGGAATGGCGGCAAGAACTTCGTCCTCGGTCAATTGGTCGGTCATGATGCGGCCTCGTTCAGCAGATCGACCCGCGGGTCATGGGGATGGGACTTGCGCCATTCGGTCAGGAAATCGCGCAAGGAGTCATCACTCTCCGGCGGTGTCACGATCTTCAGTTCCACAAGCTGATCACCAGGCGTCCTTCTTTCCGGATGTGATACGCCGCGTCCGCGCAGGCGCAGAACCCGGCCGGAACTGCCACCCTTCGGGATCGTCAGATTGACAGGTCCGGAGATGGTCGGCGCGGTGACTTTTGCGCCCAGTACCGCCTCGTCGATGGTAATCGGCAGGGTGACAAGGATATCGTCGCCCTCGCGCCGGAAGACGGGATGCCCGCTGACCGAAAGGGTGATCAGCGCGTCACCTGGCGGACCGCCACCAAAGCCCGGCCCACCCTTGCCGCGCAGGCGCAGGGCCTGGCCGTCATGCGCCCCTTGCGGGATCCGAACCGCGACGCTTCCGCCATCCGGCAGGGTAATGCGCATCTCGCCCCCGCGCACGGCGTCAAGGAAAGGCACCTCGAGGGCATAGCGAAGATCTTGGGCCGGGGGCGGAATAACCGCGGCCACTGAAATCCTCGCTGCCCTTGCGTGTTCGCTGACGCAGAATTTCCGCAAAGATGTCGGCCGGATCGACTTGCGACTCAAACCCGCGCCGCGGCTGGTACGGATTGTCTCCGGCCTCGGCAAAATCGCGGTAGTATTGACGCTGCGGCCGTTCAGCGCCGGCCCCGTCTATCTCGCCCGCGTCGAAACGGGCACGGGTTTCGGGGTCTTTCAACAGGTCATGGGCGGCCGCGATGGCCTTGAATCGCGCCTCTGCCCCTGCGTCGTCGGGGTGCAGGTCGGGATGGCTGGTGCGCACCAGCTTGCGATACGCCTTCTTGATTTCATCTGGCGTGGCGGATCTGGTCAGGCCGAGCGTCTCATAGGGATCGACAGTCATCCGTCAGCTTTCCCTTTCCAGCAGAACTTTCCTCCTGCCAAATCGCACGGAGTTGCCGGTGCGGGCCTTGATGCAGATCAGCACAGGGCGAAACCGTGCCTGATATCGTTGCTGCATCGACCGTCTGCCGTCCCGTCGGGGCTGTTCGCGGGCTAGGAGAGGCATATGGAAACGGCCGATCAACCGAAGGGGTCAGACCTGTCCGCCCGGGTTTCCACAGAACCCGCCGGCGCCGGTGATCCCCGTTTGCCTGCGGTGCGTCCGCAACCTGCGACACCTGTCCCCCGACCGTCGCGACGCGTCTGGCTCTGGGCCGTTGGCGGGGTCCTTGCCGGGGTGGCGGGTTTGGTACTCTATTTCCAGCCTTGGGCATCCGGGCCGCTTGCCGTTGCGGTCGAGACTACCGCGCTTGCGCCCGCGACACGGGTTCTGGCTGTCAACGGCCGGATTGCCGCCGAGCATTCGGTCGATGTGCGTGCGCTGGTCGGTGGCACGCTCGCGGATGTGCCGGTGGCCGAAGGTGACAGCGTGGAAAGGGGCGACGAACTGGCCCGGATCGACGCCGGCGCCCAACACGCCATGGTGCGGCAGGCCGTGGCGGGACTTGACGCCGCCCTTGTGGCCGAGGCGCAGGCGAGGGACGCCCTTTCACGGGCCGAGGCGCTTGGCGCAAACGTCGCGCGATCCGCGCTCGACGCTGCCGCCCGCGCCGTTCAATCGGCCGAGCAGGAGGTGGCGCGGACCACGGCGCTTGTCGATCAGGCGCGGCTGCAGCTCGAAAACTACACCATCCGCGCGCCCATGACGGGCACGGTGCTGGCATTGAACGTAGAACCGGGCCAAAGCATTGATCCCACAACCCTGCTGATGACGATAGCCGACCTGGAGCAACTGGTCGTCGAGACCGATGTGGACGAGGCCTATGCCACCCAGATCCGCGTCGACTTGCCCGCCGTGATGCAACTGACCGGCGAGCAAACACTGCGCGATGGCCGGGTCACACGGGTCTCACGGCGGGTCGATGCGGCGACCGGAGGTCTGGCCGTCGAACTCGGCTTTGACGCGCCGGTGATGGCCCCGGTTGGCATGACCGTGACGGTCAACATCATCGTGGAAGGCCTTGACGCGGCGATCACCGCGCCACGCGCGGCGATCCAGACGACCGAGGCGGGCGAAGCCGTCTTTGTCGTCGTGAATGGCGCAGCGCAACGTCGCCCGGTCTCGGCGATCGACTGGCCCGCCGCGCGGCTGATCGTGACCGATGGGCTGGTGCCGGGCGATGTGCTGATCCTCGATGCGACCGGCATCACGGACGGGCAAACGGTGCGCGTGGAGGCACCCTGATGCTCTACGCGCTCAAGATCGCCACCCGCTACCTGACGGCCAGCAAGGCGCAGACCGCCCTTCTGGTGCTGGGGGTCGCGGTAGGGGTCTTCATCTTCATCTTCATGTCCGCGTTGATCGGGGGGCTGGCGGAATTCATCCTGTCGCGCACCGTGGGCGACATCAGCCATGTCACGATTACCGCTGAAGACGGCGATCCTGCCATCCTGATACGCCCCGATGGCCAGGTCCTGTCGGTGATCGAACGCGGCCGCTCCCGCACGGCGACGCTGGCCGAGGCCGCAACCTTCATCCCCCTGATCGAGACCGTACCGGGGGTGGTCGCGGTCTCGCCCCAGATCACCGGCGCAGGGTTCCTGACGCGCGGCGCGCAGGTGGCGCAGGTATCGGTGAGCGGGCTGGAGCCAGGGCGCGAATCCGCCATCCTCGACCTGGACGGCTATATCACCCAAGGCTCGGCCCGTCTGGGCTCCGGGCTGATCGTGCTGGGCGAGACGCTGGCCGACGACATGTCGTTGCGGCTTGGTCAGACGCTGCGTCTGCAAGCCTCGACCGGGTCCTCGGCGGTGCTGACGCTCAGCGGCATCTACGACACCGGCAACGGCATGATCGACGCCAGCAGAGTCTATGTCAGCCTGTCCACGGCACGGACGCTCTTCGGCCTGCCGCAAGGCGTAACGCGGATCGAAATCAAGCTGGCCGACCTGAACGCCGCCGATGCCACGGCCCTGCGCATCCGGGCGCTGACGGGCCTCGATGCCGTGCCCTGGACCGACGGCGCCGAACAGCTGATGGAGGCGCTGAACGCGCAGGCCCAGACCGGCTATTTTCTCAAATCCTTCGCGCTGATCACCATCGTGATCGGGGTAGCCTCGGCACTTCTGCTCTCGACCTACCGCCGTCGCCCGGAAATCGGGATCATGCGTGCAATGGGGGCGGGCCGCGGGTTCGTCATCTTCGTGTTCGTGACCCAGGGCGCGCTGGTCGGGCTGATGGGCGGGCTGTCCGGCGCGGCGCTTGGCTATCTGGCGCTGCTGCCCTTTCCGTCGCGCGATGCCTTCGAGGCCGGCACCCTGCCGATGGACATCACGCAGGGCTCTTACGGTCTGGCGATCACGCTGACCGTCATCGGCGCTATCCTCGCCTCGATCCTGCCCGCGCGGGCGGCGGCACGGGTCGATCCGGTCACGGCGATCGGGCAATGACGGCGCTGCTGGAGGTGTCCGATCTGTTCAAGACCTTCGGGACGGGCGAGGCGGAAACCCGCGTGTTACGCGGCCTGTCCTTGACGCTTCAGCCTGGCGAGTTGGCGGCGCTGCTGGGGCCGTCCGGGTCGGGCAAAAGTACGTTTCTGACGATCCTTGGCACGTTGATGAAGCCGACTTCGGGCGGCTACGCCATGCTGGGGCAGGATCTGGTGGCCGCAGATGACCGCGCCCTGACCGAATTCCGCAACCGCCATATCGGGTTTGTGTTCCAGTTCCACAACCTGCTGCCCGACTTCACCGCGCTGGAGAACGTCGTGTTCCCCACCGCCGTCCGCGAAGGGCGCGAAACGACCGCAGCCCGGGCACGCGGGCGCGAGTTGCTGACGCGCATGGGGTTGGAGGCCCGGATCGACTTCCCCTCGGCCAATCTGTCAGGCGGGCAAAAGCAGCGGGTGGCGGTTGCCCGCGCGCTGATGAACCGGCCCGAACTGGTGTTGGCGGACGAACCCACGGGAAACCTCGACCGTGCCTCGGCCATGCAGGTCATGGATCTGATCGCCGAGATCAACCGCGACGAGGGCACGACCTTCCTGATCTCGACGCACGACGAAAAGATCGCCGGTCTTTGCCGGCGGCAGATCGTGGTGGGCGATGGGGTTGTGACAGGCTGACCTGTGCCTGCCATGCGGGGCGCCTTCACGGCGTTCGGGTTTCCTGTGTCGCAAACCGATAGTCCACCCGCATGACCGTTCCACGGAAATATGGGCGCTCGCCCTGCGGTGTGATCCAGGACACTTCGCCGCGAAAGGGAAGCATCATGCCGGCCTGAAGGCGGTAGTCCCCGAAGCGGCCTTCCCACGGCATCATGACAGTTTCGCCCCCCACCAGCGCGCCACGCGCCTCGACGCGGATGCCCGTGACCAGCCCATCCTCGCCAAAGCGGAACACCATGGTCAGCGTGTTCGGCCCGTCGATGAGAGTCGCCTGTGCCGATGTGTCATCCACCGCTTGCCAGGTGATGCCTTGCCCGGGCAGCAGGACGGTCGGATACCAGACGCTTTCGGCCAGCCAGCGCATCAATTCGCCCCGTGCGATCTCTCCTTCGCCCTGAACCGTACCCAGCGAGAAAAGTCCGAAGAGCGCTGGCCGGAGCACTCCTGTCCCCGCCACATAGGCATCATGCACGCACACAGGCACGCCGGGGAACATGGCAATCCGGCCGCTCCAGACAAAACCCGGGCGGTTGGCGACGACATGCTGCGTGGAGGTGAACGGCTTCCATTGTGGTTCATCGAGGCTCAAGTTGAACAGGCCGCTTAGCTCAAGATCGACCGATCGGATCATCGGCTGGCCATCTGTCAGAACCCGGCCGAGATATCGCCTGACAGGCGCAGGAAGATCGGCGATGTCGCGGGCATCGTGGCGCAGCGCGCCATCGGCGACTTCGGCAGCATCCAGCCGTGTGACCAGGACACGTGTCGCCGCTTTCCAGCGCCACGCACCAATGGCCACGAGGCCACCATAGAGCAGGGCCAGCAGGATAAGCGCCGCAGCGGCCCATTTGAGGATCAGGACGGCCGTCGGGCCCATGGTCAGATCCGGCCAAGCAGCATCAGGACCACGACGATGATCAGGATGGCCCCGATCACCCCCACGCCGCCATGGCCGAAGCCATAGCCATACCCTCCGAACCGGCCGCTGAAGCCGCCAAGAAGGAAGATGATGAGGACGACGGCAAGGATGGTGCCAAGGGACATGCTGCTTCTCCGGAGTTGAAGATGGGCGATCAGCCGCGCCAGCGATCCGCCAGACGGCGGCCAAGGACGAACGCCACGGTGAAGACCGCCAGTGTGATCGGATCGGCAGGCGGCGCGGCCACCTTCGGCGTCACAACGGCGACCGGTTGGGGTTTGGCATAATGTCCCCGCGCAAGGCGCAGCAGCAGTGCAGCAAGGGCCAGAAGCACGATGCCGATCCCAAGTGCCGCAAGCTCTGGCCTGACCAGCAGACGAAGGGCCGCGAAGGCCGCAAAAAGTAGAAACCCACACCCGACCGCCGCAATCACGCCGGCGGCGGCGAACAGCGCCGCGCGCCGGACTGCGCCTTTTGCCTTGCGCCCAAATCCGGACACAAGAGCCTCCATCAGGGGCAGATGACGCAAGGTCACCGGCGCATCATCGCCCCGATGGCCAGGCCGAACGCGGCAGCCAGCCCCAAGGCCACCAAGGGGTGGCTTGCAACGGACCTTTCAAGTTCGGCTTCCGCGCCTTTTCCCTTGCGCTCGACGTAGTGGATCGCCTCACCGACGCCATCCGAGATGTCGGACGCCATCCTGCGACCACGGCGCTCGGCCGTCGCCGAGACGGAATGGGTCAGCTTTGCCAGGTCCTCGCGCAGCTCCGAGAACTGCGCGGCAAGTCCTTCGATATCGGTCGCGAGGGCGGTTTTCATGGTTTTGCCATCTTGCAGCATGATCGTCTCCAGTGTCGGATTTTGGGCGGGATTGCTTGGTGTGAGTGGACATCGAACGGACAGCTGCCGCACTAACCTCGCTCAGCACCCAGGGTCTTTGTGTTGAACGGCAGGCCCGGGCCAAAGGCCTATGCAAGGAACTATGCCCCGCTTGGGCGCGGGGCAGACGGCCCGATCAGAGTGACGACGGCCGACAGCCCCAGGTCCATCCGAAGGTTAGTGCGACGACAACCAGAAGGGGCACTTTCTGACTTGCAGTGCCATGCCGTCCTTCGACGCGCACGCAAATGGGCATCGTAAATACCGTCACCCCATGATCGCTTCGACCGGCCTGCGCGCCGACATCGGCATCGCCGGCGCGCAGGCCGGGTCGGCAATCTGGGCGGTATTTCCCGCGATCACCAGATCGCGCAACCGGTCGATCTGCGCCCGCTCAGAGATCAGGACCAGATCGACGCCCGGCACTGTGGCCGCCATTGCAAGTTGGGACAGATCGGCGGCGCTGACCGCGCTGCCGTCATAGTCGGACCGCGTGGACTGCCGCAGCGGGATCGCGTCGAACAGAGCCGCATCGCCACCCTGCGCCGTGCCGAGGTCCACGCGCACCTTTCCGCCGTCTTCGGGATCGAACCCGATCTCTCCCGCTTGGCCCCGTGCGCCTGCGGCCAGGGCGAGGTTCTCTGCCGCGCATCCGAGGCTTGCGAAAAGATGGTGATCGTCGGGGTCCACGACGGGGGTGCGGCGGTTGAAATCGGGCAGGATGTCGATGCCGCGCGCATCCGAACGGAACAGCCAGGGCTGTGTATTGTGTCCATTCGCGGCGAGCGTCGCGTAGCGGATCAGATCGCGGGCGGACGCGGCGGAGGGCAGCGCCTGTCGCTGGCGCGCGGCCATCTGTGCCATCGCACCCGTCGATCCCATCCGCCACCAGCCCAGCAAGCCCGCAGCACCGAGCCCGAGTGCCGCAGCGCCGCCGATCAGCAGGCCCCGGCGCGGCACGGTCACGCGACCACCGTTTCGCGCCGCAGCAGCCAGCCGCCCGGCAGGACAGAGGCCGCCAGTACGCCGATCCCCATCATGGTCAGCGCCAGAACGAAGAACCACCCCGCCACCGGAACCAGCCATGCCAAACCGGCAAGAAAGGCCCCAACGCAGGCAAGGCCGAACTTGCCCGGCAATCCGGCCGGCATCGCCCGTCCCGCAGCCAGCCATAGCCCGACGCCCAGAACGTAGGACCCCAGCGCATAGCCCGCGAAAATCGCCACCGCCGTCAGGATCAACATGACCGGCAGCAGCACCATGCCGACGATCGTCAGCATCAGCACAAACCCCGAGCCTGCCAGCGCCGAGGTGACCAGGAACCCGGACCAGATCGCCCGGCCCGGATGCGCCAGGGCCAGTTCCCGCCAGCCTTGCACCGCCTTGGGCGCGACCGCCATGACCATGGCCGCGATCAGGCCCGAGACCAGCACCGCCGCCATGAACCCGCCGACGATGCGCCAAAGAGGCACCTGTATCGGCATGCCGCCCGCCCATTCGCCGCGATCATAACTTGCCCGTGTCTCGATCCTGACCCGCGCCGCCGGGGCCACGTTTTCGGGGACTGTGATGTCGGTCGGGTCGGCGGCGTAGATCGTCAACGACCCGGTCACGCGAGCGCCCGGTCCAAACCTGATGTCGTCCGCCACCATGACCGCATCGCCGAAGATTTCGCCCAGAAGGGTGACATCCTCGGCCGTGACCAACGCATAGCCTCCCACGTCGTCAACCGTCACCTCGTTGCCCGCCGCGCGCAGGTTGCCGGTAACCGGGCCGAGCGTGACCTCGTAGGCCATGACCGAGGCGTCGCCCTCCACCGGGGCAGTGACCGTCACGCTGTATCCCGCAGCGAAAAGATCGCCGGCCACAGCCGCATCGACCTCCACCCGCCGCCCGGCCAGATGGGCCGAGCCGCCGACCGGGCCGGCAACCGCCACCCGGTTGCCGGCAAGGAACAGGTCCTGCACGGGCGGCCCGTCGTAGAGCACGGTCTGCCCCGCCTCGTATCTGTCCTGCGCGATTGCCAACTCAGAGGTTTCCGCCAGGGCGGGTGCCGCGAGCAGACAGCAGGTCAGGGTCAGTGGTCGCAGCATCTCGAAATTCCTTGCTTTGGGAAAGGGGCACGACCGTCGCAGTCACACCCGTCACGGACGGGCAGCCCTATTCCGTGGTCACCCCATCGAAGGCTTCATGCGACGCTTCGGCCTCGGCCTTCTTCTCCTGAACCAGATGGTCCATGTGTTCAGGCGGACCGTAGAGCGTGTAGAGGTGCAGGGGCTTGTTGCCCGTGTTGGTCACGTTATGGACCGCCCCGGCGGGAACGATGACGCAATCGCCGTCCTTGACCTTGTGAGTCGCGCCGTCGATCACGGCGGCCCCTTTGCCTTTCTCGATGCGAAAGAACTGGTCATGGGTGTCGTGCGTCTCGGTCCCGATGTCCTGTCCCGGTTGCAGCGTCATCAACACCAATTGCAGATGCGAGCTGGTGTAGAGAACCTGCCGGAAATTGTCGTTCTTCTCGGTAAGCTTCTCGATGTCCGCAACATAGCCCTTCATCGCGCTCTCCTTTTTTCATGCCTGACTCTGGTCGGGTCCGGCCGGACGCCAACTCACATGCAATTAAGGCGCTATTGGCTGCGCTGTCCCTGATGCACATCAGTGCATGGGCCGGTCCTTCGAGTCACAAAAGGGGTAAGCGCAGAGGACCGCGTGTGGTGCGACGCCGGAAGGAGCCCCGATGGCCGAAGAGACACCCGATGGCTGGGTCCATGCAGTGCGCGGCGCGGTGGTCGATGTGCGCTATGACGCGGGCGCGCTGCCCGCGCTCAACGAGGCGCTGCTGGTCGACTGGGACCGTCCCGGCCCGCTGATGCTGGAGGTGCAGAGCCATCTTGACCTGACGACCCTGCGCGCTGTTGCTCTGCAGGCAACGGCGGGTCTGGCGCGCGGCGTGTCCGTGCGCGCGACCGGGGCGCCGATCACCGTGCCGGTGGGGGCTGCGGTGCTGGGCCGGCTTCTGGACGTGACGGGTGGCTTGCGCGATCTGGGCGAGGCGCTGCCCGAGAACACCCCGCGCCGGTCGATCCATGCCGCCCCGCCGCCCCTGTCCGCACAAAGCACCACCACAGAGGTGTTCGAGACCGGCATCAAGGTGATCGACCTGCTGACGCCGATGGCGCAGGGCGGCAAGGCGGCCATGTTCGGCGGTGCGGGTGTGGGCAAGACGGTTCTGGTGATGGAATTGATCCACGCCATGGTCGAGAAATATCAGGGCATTTCGGTCTTTGCCGGCATCGGCGAGCGGTCGCGTGAAGGGCACGAAATGCTGACCGAAATGACCGAGTCGGGCGTTCTGCCCCGCACGGTGCTGGTCTACGGCCAGATGAACGAACCACCGGGGGCGCGGTGGCGCGCGCCGCTGACCGCGCTAACCATCTCGGAATACTTCCGCGACACGAAACACCGGAATGTCCTGCTGTTGATGGACAACGTGTTCCGCTTTGTTCAGGCGGGGGCTGAGGTATCCAGCCTGCTGGGCCGCTTGCCGTCGCGCGTCGGGTATCAGCCGACACTGGCCACCGAAGTGGCACGGTTGCAGGAACGCATCGCCTCGGTCGCT
The DNA here is from genome assembly GCA_001314655.1 of Rhodobacteraceae bacterium HLUCCA08. Classification (GTDB taxonomy): domain Bacteria; phylum Pseudomonadota; class Alphaproteobacteria; order Rhodobacterales; family Rhodobacteraceae; genus Salibaculum. The sequence goes on from LJSF01000020.1 coordinate 10,948, forward strand.
GGGGCGGCGGTGACGTCGATCCAGGCGGTCTATGTGCCCGCCGATGATTTCACCGACCCGGCGGTGACGACGATTTCGGGCCATATGGATTGCGTCATCGTCCTGAGCCGGGCCTTGGCAGGGCAGGGGTTCTATCCGGCGATTGATCCGCTGGCATCCTCGTCCACGCTGCTCGACCCGGCCGTGGTGGGCGAAGACCACTACAAGATTGCCAGCGAAGTGCGCGAGATGCTCGCGCGGTTTGCCGAATTGCAGGATATCATCTCGCTTCTGGGCGTCGATGAGCTTGGCAGTGCCGACAAGACCATCGTCACCCGCGCGCGGCGTCTGCAACGCTTTCTGAGCCAGCCCTTCGCGGTGACCGAGGCCTTTACCGGTACGCCGGGCCAGTCTGTTGCCCGCGCCGACACTCTCGCCGGGTGCCGCGCCATCCTGGACGGCGAGGCGGACGGTTGGGCCGAGGCGTCGCTCTACATGATCGGCGCGCTTGCCGATGCCCGGGCAAGGGAGGCGGCTGCATGAGCCGCTCTATGTCCCTGCGCATCATGACGCCTCTGGCGATTGTCGTGGATCAACCGGCCAGCAGCCTGCGCGCGAATGATGCCAGCGGCAGCTTCGGCATCCTGCCCGGCCATGCCGATTTCCTGACGCGGCTCGCGGTGTCGGTCGTCTCGTGGACAACGTCAGAAGGGGCGGCACGGTTCTGCGCCGTGCGGGGCGGTGCGTTGACGGTGCGCGCGGGCCAGATCGCCATCGCGACGCGCGAGGCTGTGACGGGCGACGACTTGGGCACGCTCGACCACGAGGTGCTGGCCCGGTTCCGTACCGAGATGGACGAAGAGCGGGTCGAGCATGTGGAAACCACCCGCCTGCACCTGAGCGCAATGCGGCAGATGCTGGTGCGGTTGCAACCGAAACCACGGGCGGCGGGCGTATGAGCGAGCCGGACGAGAAAGACCCCCTGATCCGCGAGGTCCGCAGCCATCAGGCCCGGCGCGCGGCCTGGGAGCGCGACGGCGAAGCTTCGGTCGGTCGGCGGCTGGCGCAGATCGGCGTCCTGGGCTGGATCGTCGTGGCGCCGATGCTGGGCGGTATCTTCCTTGGCCGTTGGCTGGACGGGCGGTTCGACACGGGCCTGTTCTGGACGGCACCGCTGCTGCTGGTCGGGCTTGGCCTTGGCGGCTGGTTCGCCTGGCGCTGGATGGGCAGCGCATGAGCGGTCTGGTGCTTGCCCTGTGGCTGGCGGGGGGCTCGTTGCTTGGCATGATCTATTTCCGCCTAGTGCGGTACAGCGCCGACCTCATGGTGTTGGGGCGGCGGGGTGGACAATTGTACGGTCTGGCGCTGGTGCTGATGCGGATGGCGGGGCTCGGCGGTGTTCTGATCGTCGCGGCGATGCAGGGGGCAGGGCCGTTGCTGGTGGCCTCCCTCGGGATGCTGATCGGACGATTTGCCATGATGCGGGGGGCCATCTGATGGACAGCCCGCTGCAATCTCTGCCGCTCTTCACGGTTGGCCCCGCGCCGATCATGGCGTCGGTCGTGGTGACTTGGGCGATCATGGCGGTGCTGGTGCTGGGTGCAGCCATGTTGACCCGTCGCCTGAGCCAGGTACCATCAAAGGCGCAGGCTGTGGCCGAACTGTTGGTCGCCACGGTCGATAGCCAGATTCGCAATGTGACCGGGGCGGCGCCGGCGCCTTACCGCGCCCTTATCGGCACGCTGTTCCTGTTCATCCTGATCGCCAACTGGTCGTCGCTGATCCCCGGTGTCACGCCGCCGACCGCCACGATGGAAACGCCCGCCGCGCTGGCTGCCATTGTGTTCCTTTCGATCATCTTCTTCGGCATCCGGGGCGGCGGCTTGGGCGGTTTCCTGCGCGGTTTCGCGCGGCCCAACCCGGTGATGATCCCGCTCAACATGCTCGAAAGCATCACCCGCAGTTTTTCGATGTTCGTGCGCCTTTTCGGCAACGTGATGAGCGGAGTGTTCGTGATTGCCATCGTCGGATCGCTGGCCGCGCTGCTGGTGCCGATCCCGCTCATGGTGCTCGACCTGCTGACGGGCGCCGTGCAGGCCTACATCTTTGCCGTGCTCTCGATGGTGTTCATCACCTCCGCCGTTGAAAAGGGCAGACCCCAACCCAAAAAGGAGTCCTGAATGGATTATATTCCCCTCATCAGCATCTTTTGCGCCGCCTTTGCGGTATCGTTTGGTGCGCTTGGCCCCGCACTGGCCGAAGGACGCGCCGTGGCCGCCGCCATGGAGGCCATCGCGCGGCAACCTGAAGCCGCCAACACCATCTCGCGCACGTTGTTCGTGGGTCTGGCGATGATCGAGACGACGGCGATCTATTGCCTCGTCATTGCGCTCCTGCTGCTGTTCGCCAACCCGATGATGCCATGACCTTCGATCCCTGGACCCTTGGCTTTCAGGCGGTCAATGTCCTTGTCCTGGTCTGGCTGCTGCATCGGTTCTTTTGGAAACCCGTCGCCGGGATGATCGCTGCGCGTCAAGTCGCCGCCGCGACGCTGCTGGACAAGGCAGAGGCCGCGCGGACCGAGGCTGAGGCTGCATCGGCCGAGGTCACCGCCACTAGGGCGGGGCTGGCCGCCGAACGGGACGCGACGCTGGCCACGGCCCGCAAGGATGCGGCGGCTGCCCGCGATACCCTTCTGGCAGAGGCGCGGGCCGACGCGGAGGCCCTTCACGACACCGCCAAGGCCGCCCGCGTCCGCGCCGCCGAGACGCTCAAGGCGAACGCGATGGAGGCGGCGCAAGGCCTTGCGATCACCATCGCCGGGCAGCTTGTGGCGCGCCTTGACAACGTCGCGACAGACGCGGCGTTTCTGGGTTGGCTGGTGGAGGGTCTTGCGGCGCTGCCTGAGGCCGAGCGCGCCGTGCTGGCAGGCGCGCCACTGGAGGTCGTCAGTGCCGCCGCTCAGGATGGCGCGGCGCAGAACCGCATCGTCAAAGCCGTCGGTGCGGAACTCGGTGGCGCTGCCAACCTGACGTTCCGCACCGACACCGCGCTGATCGCGGGGCATGAGCTTCACTCCCCGCACTTCAGCCTGCGCAATTCGTGGCAGGCCGATCTGGCCCGGATCGCTGCCGCCCTGCACGAAGATGCGGTGCGCGATGCCGCATGATGCCTTCTGGCTGAAGGACGCCGCCGCGCGCGTCCGCGCCACCGCCCTCGGCCCCGTCGCCGAACACCGGGGCCGGGTCGAGGAGATTGCCGACGGCGTCGCGATGATTTCGGGACTGCCCGATGTGCGGCTGGACGAACTGCTGCGCTTCGACGCAGGCGCTTTCGGCTTTGCGCAGGTGCTGGAACCCGACCGGATCGGCTGCGTGCTGCTGGATGCAGCACAGGCGTTGCAGGCGGGTGACGCTGTGCACGGCACGGGGGATGTGGTGCGCGTGCCCGTGGGGGCTGGCCTTTTGGGGCGCATTGTCGATCCCTTGGGCCGCCCGTTGGATGGCAAGGGGCCGATTACCGTCGACGCGACGTTGCCGGTCGAACGTGAGGCCCCCGGCATCATCGATCGTGATCTGGTCATCAGCCCCGTGCAGACCGGCGTGCTGGTGGTCGACACGCTGTTCGCCCTGGGTCGGGGCCAACGTGAGCTGATCATCGGCGATCCGGCGACGGGCAAGACGACGCTGGCGGTCGATACGATCATCGCGCAGCGCGACACCGACATGGTTTGCATCTATGTCGCGGTGGGGCAGAAGACCTCGGCCGTGCGCCGCGCCGTCGATGCGCTTCAGACCCACGCGGCGTTCGAGCATTGCATCGTCGTGGTGGCCGGGCCTGCGACCCCCCCAGGCCTGCAATGGATCGCGCCCTTTGCTGGTATGACCATGGCCGAGCATTTCCGCGACACCGGCGGCCATGCCCTGATCGTGATCGACGATCTGAGCAAACACGCCGCCACCCACCGCGAGATCGCGCTGCTCACGCGGCAATCGCCGGGGCGCGAAGCCTATCCGGGCGATGTGTTCTATGTCCATGCCCGCATGCTGGAACGCGCGGCCAAGCTGTCGCAGGCCAAGGGGGGCGGATCGCTGACCGCCCTGCCGATTGCGCAGACCGAGGCCGGGAACCTGTCGGCCTATATCCCCACGAACCTGATCTCGATCACCGACGGACAGATCGTGCTGGAGGCGCGATTGTTCCAGGAGGGGCAGAAACCGGCCGTCGATGTGGGCGTGTCGGTCAGCCGGGTCGGCGGCAAGACGCAGGCGCTCGCCCTGCGCGACGCCGCGAAATCCCTGCGGCTGGACTATGCGCAGTTTCTGGAGATGGAGGTGTTTACCCGCTTCGGCGGCACCATCGAGCCGCGGGTGCAGGCGCAACTGACGCGCGGGGCGCGGCTGCGCGCTGTGCTGCGCCAGAATCAGCACGCACCGATGCGGCTGGGCGAGGAGGTGGCGCTTGTGCTGGCTGTGCAGGACGGGCTGCTGGATGCGCTGAGGCCCGGGGAGGTCTCTACGTTCCGCGCCGATCTTGCCGGGGCACTGGAAACAGGTGCGGCCGAAGTGCTGCGAAAGGTCGAGACAACGGGCAAGCTGGACGAGGCGGACAAGGCGGCGCTGCTGGCCGTGCTGCGCGAGCTGGCCGGATCTCAGACCGCCCACGATGTCTGACTCCGACCTCTCTGCCCGGATCGACGGTATCCGCCAGTTGGGCAGCGTCGTACGCGCGATGACCGGCATCGCCGGTGCGCGCGCACGCACGGCCCGCACCCAGATCGCGGCGGTCGACGGCTATGCCGCCACGCTGGAGGCGGCGTTGGAGCAGGGTCTGGCCGGAGTGGAGTCGGAAGCCCCCGGACTGACGGCCCGTCCGGTGCTGGTGGTGTTCTGCGCCGAACAGGGCTTCGTCGGCGGGTTTTCGGAGAGGGTACTGGACGCCGTCGGCGCGATCCCGAAAGGCACCGATCTGTTCCTGATCGGCAGCCGCGGGGCGGCGATTGCGGCGTCACGCGGGATGATGCCCGCATGGTCGGCCGCGATGCCTTCCCGCTCTGCCAGCCTGCCAAAGTTCGCGGACAATGTGCTGGAAGCGGTGTTCGCAGACGGCAATCTGCGCCCGGTGGCCGTGCTTCATGCGATCTGGACGCGCGGGCTGGCGGTGGTGGAACGCAGCGACCTGTTTCCGCTTCCGCCTGCGGAAGGCACGCGCGCGCAGTCCGCCCCCCTCATTAATCTGGCTGCCGCCGACCTCGCCGCAGCGCTCAGGCTTGATCACCTCCACGCAGTCCTGACCCGCGCTGCACTCCACGCCTTCGTTGCGGAGAACGAGGCGCGGATGGCCTCCATGTCCACCGCATCCCGCCAGATCGAGGATGAGTTGGGCGTGCTGGAGGCGCTGGCCCGCAGGCAGCGGCAAGAGGCGATCACCGCCGAGATCATCGAGATTGCGGCAGGGGCGATGGCGGGCCGTTGAAGCTCGGGTCCATGCCGTCTGCATCCCGGACCTAACCTGCGTCAGTACGCCTCTTTGCCATCCCGGCTAGCCTCATCCGAACACGTCACCCAAGGGAAGCCGCCTCATGCCACCTGTCGAAGAAACCGAGGCGAAAGCAGGGTTCCGATTCCCGTCTGCCTTCACCATTTTGTTCGCGCTAATTATTCTGGTTGCGGCCCTGACCTGGATTATCCCGGCAGGCCAGTACGAGCGCGTAGCCTCCGAGGCCCTTGGCAAGGACGTGCCCGTTGCGGGCACTTATGCGCCCACGGACGCTGCCCCGCAGGGGCTTTTCGACGTCATCCTCGCCCCCATCGCGGGCTTCTACGATCCTGTCGAATACGTCGCCCGCGCCATCGACGTGTCGCTGTTCGTGCTGATCATCGGCGGGTTCATCGGTGTCGTGACTGCCTCGGGCGCCATTGATGCGGGGATCGCCCGGGCGATGGTCCGTCTCAAGGGCCGCGAGAACTGGATGATCCCGATCCTGATGGCACTGTTTGCCCTCGGCGGCACGACCTATGGCATGGCCGAGGAAACGCTGGCCTTCTACGTCCTGCTTATCCCGGTGATGATCGCGGCGAAATACGATGCGCTGACGGCTGTGGCGGTGATCCTGCTGGGAGCCGGGGTCGGCGTCCTTGGCTCCACGATCAACGCCTTCTCGACCGTCATCGCTTCGGATGCGGCGGGTGTGACCTTTGCCGATGGGCTGGTTCTGCGGCTGACCATTCTGGCGCTTTGCTGGGTTGTCACGGTGGCCTTCGTGATGCGCTATGCGGCGAGGGTCCGGGCCGATCCGACGAAATCGCTAGTATACGACAAGAAGGCCGCGAACGAAGCGCATTTTCTGACCGAGACGCCAGCGGATGCGGCGGCCTTTACCGGGTTACATAAGGCCGTTCTGATCCTGTTCGCGCTGACCTTCGCCGTCATGATCTGGGGCGTCTCCATCGGCGGCTGGTGGATGGCGGAAATGAGCGGGCTGTTTACGGCCGCCGCCATCTTCATCGGCCTTGTTGCCCGGCTGGGTGAGGGCAAACTGGTCGAGGCTTTCGTGAACGGCGCGCGCGACCTTTTGGGCGTTGCGCTGATCATCGGGCTGGCGCGCGGGATTGTCGTCATCATGGACGCAGGGATGATCACCGACACGATCCTGCACGCAGCGGAAACCAGCGTGGTGGGCCTGTCGCAGACCGGCTTCATTCTGGTGATCTACTGGGTCGAGGTGGGGCTCTCGTTCTTCGTGCCCTCGACCTCGGGGCTGGCCGTGCTATCGATGCCGATCTTGGCACCTGTTGCCGATTTCGCGGGCGTGAAGCGTGAACTGGTCGTCACTGCCTTTGCCACTGCCAGCGGCATGGTCAATCTGATCACCCCGACATCCGCCGTCGTGATGGGAGGACTGGCGATCGGCCGGGTGCCCTATGAACGCTGGCTGCGCTTTGTCTGGCCGCTGCTTCTCGTGCTTACCGTCATCGTCATGGCAGCCCTCGCGCTTGCCGTCCTGTTTGGAGCTCCCGCATGACCCTCACCTACGGCGTTCACTCCGAGGCGGGGCAATTGCGCCGCGTCATGCTGCACCGGCCCGGATCGGAGATGGCGCGGCTGACGCCCGCCAATGCCGAAAGCCTGCTGTTCGACGATGTGCTCTGGGTGAAACAGGCGCGGGCCGATCACATGGCCTTTGTCGATGTCCTGCGGGAGCGCGGTGTCGAGGTCGTGCTGCTGCGCGAGCTGCTGGAGGAGGTGCTGGCCATCCCCGAGGCCCGTCGCTGGCTGCTGGATGCCCGGATCAGCGATGATTCAGTGGGCGTGGGCCTGTCAGATGACCTGCATGCCTGCCTGATGGAGATGCCGGCCGGCCCCCTGTCGAACATCCTGATCGGCGGCATGAGCCGCGCCGAACTGCCCATCCCCATGGCCGGGGTCGTGGCCCCCATGCTGCGCGACGAGGATTTCCTGCTGGCGCCGATGCCCAACCAGATCTTCACCCGCGACAGTTCCTGCTGGATCTATGGCGGCGTCACGCTGAACCCGATGTTCTGGCCTGCGCGGCGGCTGGAAACGTTGAACCTTGCCGCGATCTACAAATTCCACCCGGATTTCGCGGATGTCGATTTCCCGATCTGGTTTGGCGACCCGATGGTCGATCATGGCCTTGCTACGCTGGAGGGCGGCGACGTGATGCCCGTCGGCAACGGGGTCGTGCTGATCGGCATGGGCGAGCGCACCACGCCGCAGGCGGTGGGACAGGTGGCGCGGGCGCTGTTTGCGGGGGGCGGGGCGGAACGGGTGATCGCATGCCAGTTCCCGCGCGCCCGGTCCTCGATGCACCTCGATACGGTCTTTACCTTCTGCGACCGCGATCTGGTGACGGAGTTCGACGAAGTCACCGACGCGATCCAGACTTATTCGCTGCGTCCCGGTGACACGGGCGGCGTTGAGGTGACGGAGGAACAGGGCCCGTTCCTCGATGTGGTGGCCAAGGCCATCGGCCTCAAGGAACTACGCACCGTGTCCACCGGCGGCAATGCGTATGAAAGCCAGCGCGAGCAGTGGGACGATGCCAACAACCTTCTGTGCATCAGCCCTGGCGTCGTCGTCGGCTACGAGCGCAACGAACATTCCAACACGCTGCTGCGCAAGGCGGGCGTCGAGGTCATCACCATTTCCGGTGCCGAACTGGGGCGCGGGCGCGGCGGGTCGCATTGCATGACCTGTCCGCTGATCCGAGACGCCCTTTAATCTGCGCCATTGCCCCGAAAGGACCACTCGATGCCCCAGAACATGCATGGTCGCAGTTTCCTGAAACTGCTGGATTTCTCGTCCGACGAATTACGCTTTCTGCTCCGCCTTGGGGCCAGCCTGAAGGAGAACAAGGCGACAGGCACCGAAAGGCAGCTGCTGAAAGGCAAGAACATCGCCCTGATCTTTGAAAAGGACAGCACCCGCACCCGCAGCGCCTTCGAGGTTGCGGCTTTCGATCAGGGCGCGCATGTCACCTATCTGGGGCCGTCGGGCAGCCATATCGGCACCAAGGAAACCATGAAGGACACGGCGCGGGTCCTGGGCCGGTTCTATGACGCCATCGAATACCGCGGGTTCGGGCAGGCGGAGGCAGAAGTGCTGGCGCAGTTTGCTGGGGTGCCCGTCTACAACGGGCTGACCGATGAATTTCACCCGACGCAGATTGTCGCCGATCTGATGACCATGCGCGAATACACCCACAAGCATCTGTCCGACATTTCGTTCTGCTTCATGGGCGATACCGGCGGCAACATGGGAACGTCGCTGATGGTCGGTGCGGCGCTCATCGGGATGGATATCCGGCTGTGCGGTCCGCAAAGCCTGTGGCCCGATGCCGCATTGGTGGACCGGTGCCGCAAGCTGGCGGAGTCCAGCGGTGCCCGCATCACCCAGACCGAAAAGCTGGCCGAAGGGGTCGAGGGCTGCGATTACATCTACACAGACGTCTGGGTGTCCATGGGCGAGCCGGAGGAGGTCTGGGCCGAGCGCATTGCGCTCTTGGCGCCCTATTCGGTGACGCGGGGTGTGATGGACCTGACGGGCAACCCGCATACCAAGTTCCTGCATTGCCTGCCCGCCTTCCACAGCCGCGACACCGCGACCGGCGAGAAGATATTCCAGACCTACGGCCTCGACTGTATGGAGGTGACGGACGAGGTCTTCGAATCCCCGGCATCCGTGGTGTTCGACCAGGCCGAGAACCGGTTGCATTCGATCAAGGCGGTGCTTGTCGCCACGATCGGCGCCTGATGCGCATCGTTGTGGCCTTGGGCGGCAATGCCCTGCTGAAACGCGGCGAACCGATGACCGCCGAAGCGCAGCACACGAACGTGCGCATCGCGGCCGCCGCTCTGGCCGATCTGGCGCGCGATCATCAGATCATCGTGGCGCATGGCAATGGCCCGCAAGTGGGCCTGATGGCCTTGCAGGCCGCCAACTTTGCCCCTGACACCCTTTGGCCGCTGGACATCCTCGGGGCCGAGACCGAAGGCATGATCGGCTATCTGATCGAGCAGGAGCTGATGAATGCCCTGCCCAAAGGCACCGACTGCGCAACCCTGCTGACGCGGGTCGAGGTAGACGCCAAGGATCCGGCTTTCAACCAGCCCACAAAACCCATCGGCCCGGTCTATTCGGCAGACGAGGCCGAGGTCGTGCGTGCAAAGCACAGCTGGTCGATGGTCGCCGAGTCCAGGGGCGGGATGCGGCGCGTGGTGCCGTCGCCGCTGCCGGTGGCCATTCTGGGCATCGCCCCGATCCGTCTGCTGGTCGAGGCCGGCGTCTGTGTCATCTGCGCGGGCGGCGGCGGCATCCCTGTCGTGCGCAAGGAAAATGGCCAGATGCAAGGTGTCGAGGCGGTGATCGACAAGGATCGCACCTCGGCCTTGCTGGCGGAGGCATTGCACGCAGACGTGCTGCTGATGCTGACCGACGTGGCAGCAGTATTCCGCGATTGGGGTGGTCCGGATCAGGCCGCCATCGGATGTGTCACGCCGGATGCACTGGATGCCATGAGCTTCGCGGCTGGTTCCATGGGGCCAAAGATCACCGCCGCCTGCGATTTTGTCCGCGCCGGTGGCACGTTGGCCGGGATCGGCAGACTGCAGGACGCGCGCGCAATCGTCGAGGGACGCGCTGGCACGCAGGTGCGCATGGACTCGTTGGCGCGGGAAACTCGTTTAACGTGCGAAAATGAACCCTCCCGACTGTCAAAAGGCAAACCTGAAGCAGTGCGGGACCATGCTTGACGGTCGATCATGACTTACGACCTCGTGGCGGACCACGTCCCTGTTTCTGCCGCGGGAAACGAACCGCTCCACCCGATGCGCCTGTCCCCTCGTCGCGTGCATCGGGTGGACGGAACTACCGCCTCCACTGCGATGGAATGCCGGTTTCGCTGAAAAGGAATGAAGATGACCCACGCCCTGACCGGAAAGATCGCCCTGATCACGGGTGCAGCAGGCGCCATCGGCTTGGCCACAGCAATACTGCTGGCCGCCCGGGGCGCGTTGATTGTCGCAACGGACATGGAGGATGCAGATTTTGGGCCGCTGCGCGCGGCAATCCCGGATGAGGGGCACCTGCTGGTGCTTGAGGCGGACGTGACCGATGAGGCAGCGTTCGGCGCGGTCGTCGCGCAGACCGTCGAAAGGTTCGGCACCATCGACATCTTCTTCAACAATGCAGGCATCGAAGGCCCGGTTGCACCGATCCCGGACTTCCCGACCGACGGCTTTCGCAAGGTGATGGAGGTCAACGTCACCGGCATCTTCCTCGGGCTGAAACTGGTCATTCCGATCATGGCAAAGGCCGGACTCGGCAGCATCATCAATTCCTCCAGCGTGGCCGGGATGACCGGGGCGGCCGGGCTTTGCGCCTATGTCGCCAGCAAGCACGCCGTTCTTGGGCTGACGCGTGCGGCGGCGGTCGAATGGGGGGCAAAAGGCATCCGAGTGAACTGTATCAACCCCGGCCCGATCGAAAGTCGCATGATGACGTCGATCGAGGAAGGGGCCAGCCCCGGTGCCGCCGCTGAAGTGCATGACGGTTTCGCGGCGACCATCCCGATGAAGCGCTATGGCACACCTGACGAGGTGGCGGGTGTCGTCGCGTTCCTGGCGTCCGATGATGCCGCCTATGTCAACGGGGCGGCCTATACGGTGGACGGCGGGATGACCGCAGCCTGATCACTTGAGCAGCGGACCGTCGTGGTCAAGATAGGTCTTGTCGAATTCTGCAAGGTCCACCAGTCCGTCCAGATCGTGGATCTCGACATGGCCGTGCTGAAACGTAACGAGGCCATCCTCGCGCAGTTCACGCAGCACGCGATTGATATGAACCGCGCTCAGCCCCAACGTGTCGGCCAACAGGTATTGCGACAGCGGGCAAGCATATCCGGAGGTCGAGCCAAGGCCCACCAGTTTGAGCCGCGCGCCCAGTTCCAGCAGGAAATGCGCGGTTCGTTCCTTTGCATGCCGACGACCGATGCTCACAAGATGCTCGACGACCATGGCCTCGTCGCGCGACGCGGCCCACAGAACCGCAGTGGCAAGTCGCGGCGTCTCGCTGAAGGTCTCCAGCAGATCGCTGACAAGCACCTCGGACGCCTCAACCTGTGTGACGGGTTCGATGTTGTGATCCGAGGTGCGGAACAGCACCGACCGCAGCCCGAGAGAATCGCCGGGGATCTGAAAATCGACGATCTGTCGCGTGCCGTCCGAGAGAATCTTGTAGGAACAGACCCAGCCCGACGCCAGAATGTAGGCCGCCTGATCGGTCTGTCCCTGATGCACCATGTCTTTTCCCGCGGAAAAGACCTTCCGCCGGCCGTGCAGCCGGTCAAGCGCAGACACTTCCTTTTCGGACAGGGCAACGAACGCGCCGAGCTTGCGCGCGAATGGGCTGTGACGTGCATCCAATATCAACGCTCCTCTGAAGACACATGTACAAGGTCGGACACGGGCGAACATGACGGTGTCTGGATAAACGAGACATAGGCGCGAATAACGACGGCGACGCTGATCTGCCTCAGTTCATTGTACCACGGAACTGCGACACTGGTGCAATGTTGCTCATCAACGGGTGCCTCACAATCGACATCTGCCCACGGAAGGCCAATTCAATGTCCAGTACCCCTGACGTGTCCGGAGTCGCGGCCCTCGCAATCTGCGAGTCGCTTTTGCTGGCGCTGAATGACCGCAACATACTGCCGGTACATGAAATTGTCGGTATCCTGCGCGATGCCGCCGCGGCGCATTCAAACGACCCCGGCGAAGACGGCAAGGCCGAGCTTCACGCCGCCGTCGCCGCCCTGATCAACGACATTCTTGCGGGCGGGAATTCCGTTCGTCGCCGGTAGGGACGGCGGGATACCGCCGCCTTCGCTCCGGAAATGCGCAGACACTGATCTGCGATAGCGCGCCTTGGGCAACGGCCCCCTAGGATGACCTGAACTTGCCCCACACCCTCAGACTGTGCCGCGCGACGTGCAACAGCGTGTCCGCGAAAGGGCAGTCGCCGACTCTTGAAGGGAGATGCGATGAACTGGGATCAGATTGAAGACAATTGGGTCGCCATGACCCGGCGCATGCGGCCCTCGACAAAGTCCGATGATGCCGCACCCGCGGCTTTGGCCGAAGCTGCAGAACTTGTGGCCGCTGACCCGGCGCAGAGAGTTACAGAGACCCTCAAGCCATCCACACGTGAGGTGGCGTGAGGGCCACGCCCTCGATGTCAAGCGTTCGACAGCACCTGGTCCAGAGTTTCGGACGGCGACCGTCCGCGACAGACCTGTGGCGCGACACGACGCCGATCCGATCCGAGATCTTCGGAGCCGAAAGGCTGGAGCATCACGCGCTGTCCCTGGCCGCGGCACAGGCGGTTGCGCCCCGGCGCGGCCCGCGTGTCCGTCCGCTGACGACGCGCGTCAAGGACAACGCGCGCTGTCTGCTCACAGCCTACAGATCCTGTGCGCGGACGTTGCAGTCCGGGCGCCCCGTCACGCCCGCCGCCGAATGGCTTCTGGACAATTTCCATCTGGTTGAACAGCAGTTGCGTCAGATCGACGACGATCTGCCGGCGGGATACTACCGGCAGTTGCCCAAGCTCGCCGAAGGTCCGTTCGCTGGCTATCCGCGCGTGTTCGGCCTGGCCTGGGCCTATGTCGCCCATACCGACAGCCTGCTGTCGGGCCCGATCCTGGCCGGTTTCGTGAAATCCTACCAGCAGGTCAGCCCGCTCTCCATCGGCGAGCTTTGGGCCGTGGCAATCACGCTGCGGATCGTCCTGGTTGAAAACATGCGCCGTCTGGCGGAACAGATTACCCGAGGCAACGACCTTCGGGTGTTGGCAGACAATATCGTCAATCAGATGCTGGCGGCACGCAACGACCCGGCCGTGTCGCCACAGGACGCACTTCGTGCCGCGACCGCGTCCGTCACCACCGCCCCTCTTGACGAGATCGTCGCGGCCCAGATCGCCAAACGGCTTCGAGGGTTCGACCCGGCCGAGACGCCACTCCACTCCTGGCTGGAAGACCGGCTGTACCATCAGGGATCTTCGATCGAGACCGTCGTGCAGAACGCCCAGATGCGGCAAGGGGCGTCGAACGTCACGATGCGAAATATCGTGACCAGCATGAGGCTTGCCTCGGAACTGGATTGGGCCGAGTTTGTCGAGGATGTCAGTCTGATCGACAGTCGCCTGCGCGCGCGGCCCGGTTTCGCGGCGATGGATTTCATCACACGCAACAGTTATCGCACGGAAATCGAGGTGCTGGCCCGCGGCTCGGGACTGAGCGAGATCTCCGTCGCCGATGCTGCGTTGAGCCTTGCGGCGCAAGGTGCGTCTGGCTCGGAATCCGACCCGGGGTTCGGCCTGATCGGACCTGGTCGGAGGGCGCTGGAACGCGAGGTCGGGTTTGTGCCGACCCTGAGGCTGCGGCTGGACCGTATTTCGGGCCGGCTCGGTCTGGGCGGCTATCTGAGCGCGATCGCGCTGGTTTCGGCGGTGGTTCTTGCGCTGGCACTCTGGGCCACGGGTGCAGGTGGAACGGCTTTGCTGCTTCTTGCGGTCACGGGTCTTGTCACCGCGTCAGAGGTCGGGGTCGCGCTGGTCAACCTGGCCATAACCCGATCCGTGCGGCCAGGCCTGTTGCCGGCTCGCGATCTGGCGACTGGGATTCCGCACTCCCTGCGGACACTTGTGGCGGTGCCCGTGTTGCTGCACGACGCTGAGGATCTTCAGGCGCAGATCGATCAGCTCGAGGTGCATCACCTGTCCAGCACCGGCGGGGCGGTGCACTATGCGCTACTGTCCGACGGGCCGGATGCGGCCAGCCAGACGACACCTCAGGATGCAACTCTCGTCGCCACGGCCGCGGCGGCGATGACGCACCTCAACGCGCAGTATCCGTCAGATGACGGCGACCGGTTCCTGTTCCTGCACCGCCATCGGCTTTGGAATGCCTCGGAAGGCGTCTGGATGGGATGGGAGCGCAAGCGCGGCAAGCTGACCGAACTGAACCGCCTGCTGCGCGGCGCCACCGACACGAGTTTTCTGCCCCATTCCCGCGTGCCACAGGATGTGAAGTTCGTCATCACCCTCGATGGCGACACCCGCCTGTTGCGCGATACCGTGGCACGTCTGATCGGCAAGATGGCCCATCCGCTGAACCGGGCGGTGTTCGACCCCGTCGCCCGGCGAGTCACGGCAGGTTACGGCATCCTTCAGCCACGGGTGACGCCTGCGCTGCCGACGGATATCGAAGGCTCGTTGTTCCAGCGCGTCTATTCCAGCCCTGGCGGGATCGAGCCCTATGCCAGCGCCGACAGCAACGTGTATCAGGACCTGTTTGGCGAGGGCTCGTTCACCGGCAAGGGCATCTATGACGTGGACGCCTTTGCCGCCTGCCTCGCAGGCCGCGTGCCGGAAAACACCCTGCTGAGCCATGATCTCTTCGAGGGGGATTTTGCCCGCGCGGGCCTGGCCTCGGACATCGACGTGGTCGACGATTTTCCCGCGCGCTACGATACCGCCATGCGCCGCCAGCACCGTTGGGTGCGGGGTGACTGGCAGCTTCTGCCTTGGTTGATCCGACCGGACAGTGGCCTGTCGCCGCTTGGCCACTGGAAGATGACCGACAATCTGCGCCGCGCCCTGGTGCCGCCGTTGACGCTTGCCGCCCTGTTCGCGGGCTGGCTGATACCGCTGCCGAGCGCCGCCGCCTGGACCGCTGCGGTGCTGGTCATGCTAGCCCTGCCGCATCTTGTCGGTCTTCCGTTTGCCGTTCTGCCGGGCCGGGCCGGGATCACCTCGCGCAGCCACCTTGCGGCGCTGCTGGCCGATGCGCGGCGCGCCCTGGCCCTGATCGCGCTGAATACGGCTTTCCTGGCCGATACGGCGTGGCAGATGGCGGATGCCATTGTGCGCGCTCTGATCCGGATGGCTGTGACGCGGCGCCACCTGCTGCAATGGGTGACGGCGGCTGCGGCGGGGGCGGGCACGAGGCTGGGGCCTGGTGCGCAGTATCTTCAGATGGCAGGTGGCGTGGCGCTTGGCCTTGCCGCTTGCGGTGTGGCGGTCGCGCTCAACCCCGCGGGCTGGCCGGTTGTCGCCCCCTTCTTGCTGCTGTGGCTGGCAGCACCCGCGCTGGCCTGGCGCGTCAGCCAACCATGGGCCGCCAAGGCGTCCGAGCCTCTCGACGCCAGCGAAACCCGCGCCCTGCGATTGATCGCCCGCCGGACCTGGCGCTATTTCGAAACCTTCGTGACCGAGGCCGACAATTTCCTGCCTCCCGACAACTTTCAGGAAACCCCGACGCCCACGGTCTTTCACCGCACGTCGCCCACCAATATCGGCCTCTACCTGTTGTCCGCCACCGTCGCCCGCGACTTCGGCTGGATCGGGCAGGCTGCGGCCGTCACCCGGCTGGAACAGACGCTGCTGACTTTGGAGCGGATGCCCCGGTTCCGCGGTCATCTCTACAACTGGCACGACACCCGCGATCTGCGCGTGCTGGACCCGGCCTATGTCTCGTCGGTGGACAGCGGCAATCTGGCTGGCCATCTGATCGCCGTGGCGCAGGCTTGTCGGGAGTGGCAGGAATCGCGGCTGCTCGAACCCGAACGGCGCGCAGGGCTTGGCGATGCGCTGGCGCTGGCTCAAATGGCGCTGACGTCCGAGGCTGTTGCCGTGTCCGCCCTGCTTGACCGGCTGATCAACGCCAATGCGCGGCAGGAGGCCTTCCCGACCCTGCTGCCCCTCGCGACCGAAGCTGCCGACCTCGCTGCCGCCATCGGTGAACCCGCGGCCGATCTGGCTTTCTGGTGCGGCGCGGCGCGGGACTGTATCGCGGGGCATGTCGAGGATGCGGCGGGTAACACCGGACCGCGTCTGGCCGAGGTCGAACGGCTGGCCCGCGATCTGGCCATGCAGATGGATTTCGCCTTCCTGCTCGACCAGGAAAAGAAGCTGCTGTCCATCGGCTTCTCCGTGGCGACGAATGCGCGTGACCCCAACTGCTACGACCTGCTCGCCTCCGAGGCCCGGCTGGCCAGCCTGTTCGCCATCGCCAAGGGCGACGTGGCCACCCGGCACTGGTTCCGTCTGGGCCGCGCGGCGACGCCCGTGGGGGCAGGGTCGGCGCTGATCTCGTGGTCTGGCAGCATGTTCGAATATCTCATGCCGTCACTTGTCATGCGTGCGCCTGCCGGGTCGGTGCTGGAACAGACCAACCGGCTGATCGTGGATCGCCAGATGGCCTATGGCGCGGCGCACGACATGCCCTGGGGCGTGTCGGAGTCCTCTTACAACGCCCGCGATCTCGAGATGACCTACCAGTATTCAAATTTCGGCGAGCCGGGGCTGGGTCTGAAGCGGGGCCTGAACGAAAACCGCGTCGTCGCCCCCTACGCCACGGGACTGGCCACGATGATCGCGCCGCACGCCGCATTGCAAAACTTCGAACGTCTCGCTGCCCTCGGGGCCGAAGGCCGGTTCGGGTTCTACGAGGCGGTCGATTTCACGGCGCAGCGCTTGCCTGCCGGGGCGGATCACGCCTTGGTGCAAAGCTTCATGGCGCATCATCAGGGCATGACGATCACCGCCATCGCCAACATGTTGTCGGATGGGGTTTTGCGAACCCGGTTCCACGCGGAACCCATCATCCGTGCCGTCGATCTTCTGCTGCAGGAGCGCGTGCCGCGCGATGCGACTGCTATGCCACCGCGCGCCGAAGATGTACCCGTCACGAGGGTCGAGAGCGACGACACCCCGGCCGTGCGCCGGTTCGACGCTCCGGGCGAC
This sequence comes from Rhodobacteraceae bacterium HLUCCA08, assembly GCA_001314655.1. Lineage (GTDB taxonomy): Bacteria > Pseudomonadota > Alphaproteobacteria > Rhodobacterales > Rhodobacteraceae > Salibaculum. The sequence continues at coordinate 28,258 of LJSF01000020.1, forward strand.
ACGCCTCCGACTGGGCATATACTGTCGAACGGGCGCTACGCCGTGATGCTGACCCCCACCGGCGGCGGCTACAGCCGATGGCGCGATCTGGCCATCACACGCTGGCGGTCCGATCCGTCGCACGCGACCCTGGGGTCGTTCATTCTTGCACGGGATGTAAAGTCCGGCGCGCTCTGGTCCGGCGCGATGCAGCCGACAGTGGCCGGACAGAACCGGCACCATGCAGTGTTCTGCGAACACCAGGCCACGTTCACGCATCACGACGGAACCCTCAGCATGACCACCGAAGTCGTGGTTTCGGCCGAGGACGATGCCGAGGCACGGCGCGTCACGCTGACGAATACCGGCCGCCGCGCGCGAGAGATCGACCTGACATCCTACGCCGAACTCGTGCTGGCGCCGCAGGCTGCCGATCTGGCCCACCCGGCGTTCTCCAAGCTGTTCGTCGTGACGGATTTCATGGCCGACCTCGGCGCGATCACCGCCACGCGCCGTCGCCGTTCCGCCACAGACCCGGAGGTCTGGGTTGCTCATATCGGTGTGGTCGAAGGCACGGAGAGCGCCCCGGTCCAGTACGAGACCGACCGCGCGCAGTTCATCGGTCGCGGACGGGACATCGGGACGGCGGCGATGGCCGAAGGCCCGTTGTCGGGCACCACGGGCACGGTCCTCGACCCGGTCCTCGCACTGCGTCGCCGCGTTGTCGTGCCCCCCGGCGGCACGGCGCGCGTGACGTTCTGGACCGTTGTCGCCGATACGCCCGAGGCGCTGCTGGATCAGGTGGACCGCCACCGAGACCCCTCGGCCTTCGAGCGCGCCGTGACCCTGTCCTGGACACAAAGCCAGGTGCAATTGCGCCACCTGGGTGTCACCCACGCCGCAGCGATCGATTTTCAGCGCCTCGGGGGCATGATCCTGCGCGACGATCCACGCTTGCGGGCGACGCCCGGCCAGATCGACGCAGGTATGGGGCCGCAATCGATGCTCTGGGCGATGGGAATTTCGGGCGACCTGCCGATCATCCTGTTCCGGATCAGCGATACCGAAGACACCACAGCATTGCACGAGGTGCTGGCCGCGCATGAATATCTGCGGATGCGGCAACTGGATGTCGATCTGGTGATCCTGAACGACCGCGCGTCGTCCTACGTGCAGGACTTGCAGAATGCTATCGATGTCGCCGTCCGATCGGCCCAGACCCGACCGCGCAGCGCGGCGGATCTGGGCGCAACGCAAGGCGCGATCCACACCCTGCGCGCCGATCTGGTCACCGCCGAACAGCGGGCACTGCTCAGTGCCGTCGCGCGCGTGATATTGCTGGCCAGCCGGGGGGGGATCGGCGATCAGATCGACGCCTTGCTGCCGATTGCGCCGTCACCCTCGCCGCCAGATCCTGCGGCACCAGCCCAGTCACCCGCCATCGCAGTCCCAGACATAGAACTGGAGTTCTTCAACGGCACCGGGGGGTTTGCCGAGAACGGCCGTGAATATGTCACCATCCTGAAGGATGGCTACACCACGCCCGCACCCTGGATCAACGTCATCGCGAACCCGGACTTCGGGTTTGCGGTTTCGGCCGAGGGCAGCGGCCATGTCTGGGCCGAAAACAGCCGCGAGAACCAGTTGACGCCCTGGTCGAACGACCCGGTCTGTGATCCTGCGGGCGAGGCGCTTTACCTCTACGATCTCGACAGTGGCGCGCTGTGGACGCCGACCGCGCTGCCGATCCGGGGGCGCGGCACATATGTCGCGCGGCACGGCTTCGGCTACAGCCGGTTCGAACATGCCGCCCACGGCATCGCGGCAGAGATGGTGCAGTTCGTTCCGCTGGACGATCCGGTCAGGATCACCCGGCTGACGCTGCGCAATACCGGCGACAAGGTGCGCCGTATGTCGGTGACCGCTTATGCGGAATGGGTTCTTGGCACATCCCGCAGTGCAACGGCGGGCCATATCACCACCACGCGAGACGCGGAGACCGGTGCCGTCTTCGCGCGCAACCCCTTTGGCCTTGGGTTTCCGGGCCGCGTCGCCTTCGCCGACCTGGGCGCGGAGACAAGCAGCGTCAGCGCGGACCGGGCCGAGGTTCTGGGTCGCGAGGGCAGCATGGCACGTCCTGCAGGTATCGATGCCGAGCCGCTCTCCGGTCGCACCGGACCTGCGCTCGACCCGTGTGCCGCCTTGCAACGCCACGTAACACTTGCGCCGCACGAAAGCGTGGATGTCGTGTTCCTGCTGGGACAGGCTGCCTCCGCCGAGGCCGCGCGCGACCTCATCACGCGCCATCGCGCCGCCGACCCCGAAACGACGCTTCGGGCCGTTCGGCAGCACTGGACTGATCTCCTGACGACCGTTCAGGTCCGGACGCCCGACCGCACTATGGACATCCTGTTGAACGGCTGGCTGCTCTATCAGACACTCGCCTGCCGGATCTGGGCACGTGCCGGGTTCTACCAGGCGAGCGGCGCCTATGGCTTTCGCGACCAGTTGCAAGACGGCATGGCGCTGACCGCGTTGCGCCCGGAGATGACACGTCTGCACCTACTGCGTGCGGCGTCGCGGCAGTTTCCTGAAGGCGACGTACAGCATTGGTGGCTGCCCCATTCGGGCCAGGGCGTTCGCACGCGGATTTCGGACGATCGCGTCTGGCTGGGCTTCGGGGTCGCGCAGTATATCTCAGTTTCCGGCGATGCGGCGATCCTTGATGAACAGATCCCGTTCCTCGATGGTCCGGCGCTGACCGAAGGCGCGCATGACGATTTCTTCCCGCCCGCGATCTCCGATACGCAAGCCAGCCTGTTCGAGCATTGCGCGCGCGGGCTGGATCAGGCCATTGCGCTGACCGGCGCGAACGGCATGCCGCTGATCGGAACAGGCGATTGGAACGACGGCATGAACCGCGTCGGCGAAGGCGGACGCGGCACCTCTGTCTGGCTGGGCTGGCTGCTGATCGCCACAATCGACGCGATGGAGCCCCATGCCGATGCCCGCGATCCGGCCCGTGCCGCGCGCTGGCGCGCCCACCGGACCAGGGTTCTGCAGGCCATCGAAAGCGAAGGCTGGGATGGCGCGTGGTACCGGCGCGGAACTTTCGATGACGGGACTTCGCTGGGTTCGGTCGGATCGGAGGAATGCCGCATCGACAGCATCGCGCAATCCTGGGCCGTCCTGTCCGGCGCGGCCAACCCCGAGCGCGCCGCCAAAGCCATGGCCAGCATGACAGAGCACCTGATCCGCCCCGATCCGGGCCTTGCGCTGCTGTTCACGCCGCCATTCGACAGCACGCCGCTTGATCCGGGCTACATCAAGGGCTACCCGCCGGGCCTGCGCGAGAACGGCGGGCAATACAGCCACGCCGCGATGTGGGCGATCCTCGCGCATTGCCGACTGGGGGATGGCGACGCGGCCGCGGGGCTTTTTGCGCTGGTCAATCCCATCAACCACGCCCTGACGCCCGAGACAGCTGCGCGCTACAAGGTCGAACCTTATGTCGTGGCAGCGGACGTGTATTCCACCGCGCCGCATGAAGGCCGGGGCGGCTGGACCTGGTATACCGGGTCCTCGGGCTTGATGTACCGCGCCGGGATCGAGGGCATCCTCGGGCTGACACGGGCCGGTCCGGACCTGGTCCTGAACCCCTGCTTTCCTAAAGATTGGCCGCGGGTCGACGCGACGTTTCGGCTGGGGGACGCCCGCCTTGCCATTGCCATCGACAACCCGGGGCGCACCGGACGCGGAATCGCGTCCGCCGTCCTGAACGGGAGAGCCGTGGCAACCGACAACGGGCGACTGCGGTTGCGGCTGTCTGCGGAGGAAAAGGATCTTCTGGTCACTCTGGCCTGATCGGCGCGTGACGAACCAGGCCGGGGCCGAATGGCCGGGCCCCGGGTTCGTCGAGAGCCGGACAGCCGGTCATCGGCGTTCGGCAAGCGAGGCTGATCTAAGTGAGTGCAGCATCGCCGCAAATCCCGATCCTGCGTGGCAGTATGATCTGTCCGGGCGAGCCCGCTGAGGTGGTTCTGGCCGTTCAGACCGCGGTTTCGGATGGCCGGCCGGGCACGTACCTGCACCGGCGTGGCGGTAACGCGGCACCAGGACCTAAACTTAAAGGAAACCGATTAATGTCCCTGATCAATCTCGTGGTCACTCTTGTCGTCGTGGGTGTCGGCCTGTGGCTGATCAACACCTATGTTCCGATGGACAGGAAGATCAAGAAAATCCTGAACGTGGTGGTCGTGATCGTCGTTTTGCTTTGGCTGCTCAGGGGGTTCGGGATCCTGGGTGATATCGGCGCCATTCGTGTTGGTGACTGAGACTTTGGCCGAGATCGAGGCCGGGCGGCCACCAGCCTTGTCCGGACGGGTGACGCTGTCGACCCTTGATGAGGTCCGCGCCCGCATCGCCCGAAGTCAAGCCGGCGCACCCGTCGATCTGTCTGCGGTGACCCGCCTCGATACGGCCGGGGCGTGGCTGCTGGCGTCATCGGGGCGGCCGCTTCGGGGCGCCAATGACGCGCAGGGCCTCCTGCTGCGCACCGTGCAGGAATCCTTGCCGACCGGGGGCGCGCCGCCCTCCCGCAAGGTGCATCACCGGGCGGGCGACTGGCTGGCGCAAGTCGGCATAGCGGTTGGCGCGGTCGTCTCCGCCACGGGTCGGAGCCTCGGCTTTGTCGGTCTCGTCATGGCCGGGCTCGCCAGCCTGCTGCTGCACCCGCGACGGCTGAGGCTGACGGCGCTGGTCCATCACATGCAGGAGGTCGGGCTGAACGCCGTCCCCATCGTGGCACTGATGGGCTTTCTGATCGGCGTCGTACTGGCGTTTCAGGGGGCCGCGCAACTGCGCCAGTTCGGGGCGGAGGTCTTTGTCGTTGACCTGATCGCGGTGTCGATCCTGCGCGAACTGGGCATCCTGCTGACCGCCATCATCGTCGCAGGCCGGTCGGCCTCGGCCTTCACCGCCGCCATCGGCTCGATGAAGATGCGCGAGGAAATCGACGCGATGCGCGTGCTTGGTCTCGACCCGCTTGCGCTTCTGGTGCTGCCGCGTCTTCTGGCGCTGGTGATCGTATTGCCCATCCTCGGCTTCGTCGCCGATCTGTCCGGCCTGATCGGCGGCGGGCTGATGGCCTGGACCCAGCTTGGCATCTCGCCCAGCCAGTTCCGCACGCAACTGCTGGCCGATGTGGGCGCGGAACAGGCGCTGGTCGGCCTGTCCAAGGCCCCGGTCTTTGCCGCGATCATCGCGCTGGTGGGCTGCCATCAGGGACTTCAGGTCAAGGGCGATGCGGAATCGCTGGGCATGCACACCTCGCGCGCGGTGGTCATCGCGATCTTTCTGGTGATCGTCATGGATGCGTTGTTTTCCGTATTCTTCGCGGTGTGGGGGGTCTGATCCCGCCTTATTCGTCGAATTCGGCGGGAAAGGTTGCGTGCGCCTGAAAGCGCTTTAGATTCAAGCTGCTAGACCAAAACCACAGGCAGCTACGGA
>LJSF01000040.1 GCA_001314655.1 Rhodobacteraceae bacterium HLUCCA08
GGTGGATGCGCTCGGCAATCTGGTGCGCTTCCTGCTGTTGCCGGGACAAGCGCATGATATGAAAGGTGTCGCGCCGTTGATCAGGGGCGTTTCATATGAAGGGTGACGAAAATGTGCGCGACCGCGCGCTGTCATTCCGCCAGGGGCGGGTGATCGTGCGGGTCCGGGCGTGGCGCGTTTGCCGGCGTTACGCGGGGGGGCGCTGCCCCCCGTCGGCCAAAGCCGCCTCCCCCCGAGGTATTTTCGGGACAAAGGCAGGGCGGGGTCAGGCCGGGACGGCGCCGGGGTGTTTCTGGTCGACCAGGTAATCGGTGATCATGCCGCCGACCCACATCGCGGTCAGCGCCGCCCAGGCGGTGCCGGCGAAGATCGACCCGCCGGTGACGCCGGCGCCGATGGCGCAGCCGCCGGCCAGCATCCCGCCGAAGCCCATCAGCGCGGCGCCGGTGAAGGCGCGGCGCATGTTGGCCTCGTTCTCGAACCCCTGGAAGCGGAAGTCGCGGGCGATGATCGAGGCCAGGAAGGCGCCCAGGAAGACCCCGGGAACCAGCCCGATGTCGAAGCTGAGCACCGAGCTGTTGTCCAGGAAGAACATCAGCGTGTTGGCCGAGGGGCCGGTGAAGGTCGCGCTTTCGATCTGGACCGGATCGAAGGCGATGCGTGACAGGGCGGTGGTCAGGGCCCAGCCGGCGGCGATGGCAAAGCCCACGCCGGCACCGAAGATCAGCCGCTGCGCGCCGATCCGGTTGCGCCGGGCGACGTCGAGCGCCACAAGCGCCAGCACCAGGCCCAGCGCCAGCCCGCCCCAGTGCGGCAGGTGGGCGGCCGACAGCAAGTCGGTGTTGCGCCCGCCCGAGGTGATCCAGAGCCCGGCCAGATGGTCCCGCATCGGCGCCAGCCAGCCCGACAGCGACATCTGCGCCACCACCGCGAAGATCAGCCCCGACACCAGCGACCGCAGGTTGCCCGTGGCCGCCAGCACCAGCAATCGCCCCGAACAGCCGCGGGCCAGCACCATGCCGACGCCGAACAGCAGCCCGCCCAGGATCGCACCGGACCAGGAGCCCGGCACGGCCATCATCCGCGCCTCGGGCACGTCGATATATCCAAGCAGATAGGCGCCCTGGACCCAGACCACGGCGGTCGAGAAGGTCAGCAGCCAGACCGCCACCTTGTCACCCATGGAGCGGCGGGCGAATTCCACCGTGGCCGCCCGCAGGCAGAAGCGCGAGCGTTGCGCGGCGATGCCGAAGATGGTGCCGGTGATCAGGCCGAAGAGCGCCGCCGTGGGCGCTTCGCCCAGGGTCTCGGCGAGGGTCAGGACAAGGTCCATCATGGCGGCGTCTCCGGCTGCGGCTTGGAGGCGGGGATAGGGCGGCGCGGGGGCGCGCGCCTTGATGCAGATCAGATCGGGCCGGTTGACGGGGTGTTGACGCGCCGCGCGGGGCCGGGCACCGGGGCCTTGGGAAACAGGGGGCGGGGTGGTTTCGGGGCGGCGGTTTTGCGTTGGTATCACGTCGGTATCGCTTCGGAATCGCGTCGGTGCCGGGGTCGGTTCCGGCCGGGTTTCGGGAGAGGTGACCGGAGCGTGCGCGCAACAGAGGTGGACGGCAACGGGGCCGAGTGCTTTGGTGCGGGGAAGGAGGGTTTGGCGGTTGGTTGAGTTCAATAGCAAGCAGGATGTCGCGGATTGGGCGAAGACCCGGTCGCGGGAGGAATTGGCGCTGTTCGCCGGGCGGGCGGCGGCGCGGGTCTTGCCGCTAATCGAAACCTGGGACGAGACTGCGGCGCGTCAGCTAGACCTGATCTGTTGTCGGGCGACCCTGATTGCCCTTGTGCGCGGAATGTATACAACCCCCGCTATCAGCCGGGCCGCCTCCACCGCCGCCGACGCCGCCGGGGCCGCAACGCGCGCCGCCGACGCCACCGCTCACGAATCCTCCGCCGTCACCGGCATGAGCGACAGCAGCGCCGCCGCCGCCGCCGACGTGGTAAATGATGCCGGCTCCGCCGCCTACGTTGCCACAGATGCGACTGAAACCAACGCCGCCAATCTCAGTGTCGCCCCTATCTCCCGCCGCCTAACTAGTCCCTCTGCAGTTCCGAGCGGCCCACCCACCGTTAGTGCCGCCACCGTCGACGCGAAGATGCTCGAGGACGGGGCCAGAGACGCGGGGGTAGCGTTCTGCCCCTTGTGGCCGGGCGACCGGGTTCCGCAGGACATCGCCATGCGCTGGCATGCCCTGCAAGGACGCTGGCGGCAGGCACCGGACACCTGGTCCTTCTGGCTCGACTGGTACGAGGGCCTGCTGGAGGGCCGGGCGCCGGATTGGGAGCTGTGGCGCGACGTTGCTCTGATCGAGGACGCGCATTGGCAGGCCGGGCCGGAGGCGGTGGCGGGGGAGATTGACCGGGTCAAGCGGGCATTGTCGGAGCGGCGGGCCCGGGAGCTAGATCCCGAAAGTATCACGCAACAGGCCCGGCGATTGTTGGCGCAACCGGTCAGCAGCCGGTTTCTCGCGACCGAACTGGCCGAAAGGATCGAAGACGCGATCTCGGATTTCATGCGCGAGACAGGGACCAATTGCCTGCCGGATGCGCTGATGCGCCTGGAGCGCTTACCTCCGATCCTTCGGGCGATTGCAGAGAGCACCCAATCGGACGAGCGGTTGGCGGAACTCGAGGAGCAGATACGCGCTCTGGTGGGCGAAACGGCGGCGTTGTCGCGCGAAGTTGTCGATCTAAGGGCGGAACTGGCGGCGAAACCCGGCAAGGGTCTGGCAGCGATCTTTGTCGAGCAGTCGGTGAAGACGACGGCGACGGTATTGACGACTGGATTCTGGGGGGCGGTGGCCGCCGGGATATCTCATTTCACCGGGGTTTTAGATGTCGGCGACGTACTGGAGCGGTTGAGTGGCTTCGGTTCTGGTGTCGAGAAACTGACCTCTGTCGCCGAGGCGGAGTCGCCAAAGACCGGAATGGACAAGCCGACGACTTAGGTAATTTAGAATGCCGAACAGGTGCATGGCTGCGCGGTGTCAAGGGCGTCAGCCCGCCGCGCATCGACGACGCGCACCCACGCGGCGGCGATTTGGTCGGTGTAGGCGCATAGCTCGTTCTGCTCGCGGATCTGGGATCCATAAAGCACTTTTGCTCAGAGTTCGGGATCGCCGCCACGCGCGTCGTCGATGCGCGGCTTGTGCGGTGGGCTGAAGGCGGGCGCGTGCCGTGCCCTCTCGCCAAACCGCGCCAGGGGGCGTAAAGGCGCGCCATGGCACGGATCGTGACACTCGAGGAGGCGCACAGCCTGCCCGCCTGGCGGCGGCCCATCGTGCTGCTTTTCGTGCTCGCCGCGGCGATGCCGGTGGCCTTTGCCACCTGGTCGGCCCTGCTGAACAATTTCGTCATCGAGGTGGCGGGCTTCGACGGCGCCGATATCGGCTGGCTGCACACGGTGCGCGAGATCCCCGGTTTCCTGGCCGTCGGCGTGATCGCCCTGATCATGGTGATGCGCGAACAGGTGCTGGGCATCGTCGCGCTGATCCTTCTGGGCGTGGCCACGGCGTTGACCGCGCAATTCCCCTCGCTGGGCGGGATCCTGACGATCACCATGCTCAGCTCGATCGGGTTCCACTATTTCGAAACCGTCAACCAGTCGCTGCAGCTGCAATGGCTGTCGGTGGCCCGGGCGCCGCATGTGCTGGGCTGGCTGCTGGCGACGGGCTCGGCGGCGACGCTGGTGGCCTATGGGCTGATCGTCGTCACCTGGGAGGCCTTCGATCTGTCCTACGATTTCGTCTATTGGGTGTCGGGCGGGTTCACCGCGGCGGTGGCGCTGTTCGCGCTGGTCGCCTGGCCGCAATTCGAGGGTCCGGAGGTGCAGATCCGCAAGATCGTGCTGCGCCGGCGCTACTGGCTCTATTACGCGCTGCAGTTCATGTCGGGGGCGCGGCGGCAGATCTTTGTCGTCTTCGCCGGGTTCATGATGGTCGAACGCTTCGGCTTCGAGGTGCATCAGGTGACGGCGCTGTTCCTGGTCAACCTGGTGGCCAACATGGTGCTGGCGCCGCTGCTTGGCCGACTGGTCGGGGTCAGGGGCGAGCGGTTTGCCCTGGTGCTGGAATATGCCGGGCTGACGGTGGTGTTCCTGGCCTATGGCGGGATCTACTGGTTCGGCTGGGGCGTGGTGCTGGCGGCGGTGCTTTACGTTGTGGATCACCTGTTCTTCGCCCTGGCGATCGCCATGAAGACCTATTTCCAGAAGATCGCCGCGCCGGGCGATATCGCGCCGACGGCGGCGGTCGCCTTCACCATCAACCATATCGCCGCGGTGTTCCTGCCGGCGCTGCTGGGCTATCTGTGGCTGATGTCGCCGGGCGCGGTCTTTGCCCTGGCGGCCGGGATGGCCTTCGTGTCGCTGCTTCTGGCGCTGCTGATCCCGCGCCACCCGGCGCCGGGCAACGAAACCCGGCTGATCCGGTGGGGCGGCCTGCCGGCGGCACCCGCGGAATAGGCGCCCGGCCCCTTGGCGCCGCCGTCCGGGCCGGATAGGGGAGCGCGGAGCGCAGCGACAAGAGGCCCGCGATGACCACCCATACCGCCCTCACCACCCTTGCGGGCCGCGACAGGGCCGAAGCCCTGGGCGCGGCGATGGAGCGGCTGGAGCCCGCGCCCACCGGCATCGGCGTCTTCGAGTTGGAGGACGGGTCGGGCCTGTGGGAGGTCGGCGGCTATTTCGACGCCGCGCCCGACCCGGCCGCCCTGGCGCTGCTGGCCGCGGCCTTCGACGCGCAGCCCTTCGCGGTCAGCGACCTGCCCGAGACCAACTGGGTCGCCCATGTGCAGCGCGAATTGCATCCGGTGGAGGCTGGGCGGTTCTGGATCCATGGCAGCCATGACGCGGACAGCGTTCCGCCCGGCAAGGTGGCGCTGCTGATCGACGCGGCCATGGCCTTCGGCACCGGACATCACGGCACCACGCTGGGCTGCCTGCGTGCCTTCGACCGGCTGCTGGAGGACGGCGCCCGGCCCGGGAACGTCGCCGATATCGGTGCCGGCACCGCGGTCCTGGCCATGGCCGCGGCGAAGGTGCTGCCCGACGCCCGGATCATCGCCAGCGATATCGACCCGGTGGCGGTCGAGGTCGCCGCGGCCAACCTCGTGGCCAATGGCGTGACCGGCGTCACCTGCATCGAGGCGGCCGGCTTCGATGCCCCCGACCTGACCCGTGCCGCGCCCTTCGACCTGGTCTTCGCCAATATCCTGAAGGGGCCGCTGATCGCCCTGGCGCCAGAGATGGCGGCGGCGACCGCGCCCGGCGGGCAGGTGATTCTGTCCGGCCTGCTGAACGACCAGGCGGACGCGGTGATCGCGGTTTATCGCGCCGCCGGATACGATCTGCGGCACCGCGACGCGATTGTCGACTGGACCACTCTGGTGCTGGTTCGACAAACCTGAAAATCGACGCATTTTACCCGTTTTTGAAGGGGTTGCCCGATTTCCGCCACATTTCGACGACCATATCGGGCGACCGGAGTGGGGGCTCTGGACACATGAAGGTTGCCTATGTCTGTGAATGCGGAATTCGATCAGCGTACCCGACGCGTGGTGCGCAAACACCGGGCAATGAACCTGCGCGGTGTGACCCATCGCGTCGGGCGTGACGGGCTGATCATTTCCCGGCCCAAGCGGCGGAAATTCCATGCGATGCGGCTGATCCTGCCGGTCGTGCTGCTGGGCTTCGCCTTCAAGGGCTACCTCTACAACCAGCTGGGGGCCGAGGATTACGCCGCCCGCGTCGCGGCTTTGGCCGACGGCAACACCGCCGAACAGGTCGGTGCGGTGCTGATGCAGCCCGAAGCGGTGACCCGCTGGGCGGCCGCCCAATTCGCGATCCTGCTGAACTGATCCCGCGGCGCGGCCCCGACGGGCCGCGCTGCGGACAGCAAGAAGGCCTCCCGATCGATCGGGAGGCCTTGTGCGTCAGACAGGGTCGGTTCGGGCCTTAACGGATCAGGTCGCCGAGAGTGTCGTTGCGCAGATCGCCACGGCACAGGCCGATATCGTCGAGTTCGCGATCGGTCAGGCGCGACAGCGCCTTGCGGGTGCGGTGGGCGTCGATACGACGGGTGAGGTCGGCGACGATACGGTGCACGATGCCGGCGCCCGAGCGCCCGGCGGTGCGGTGGGTCAGGTCGAGTACGGCCATGATCATGCTCCTTCCAGATGCGTGTTTTCACGCGTTGACTTGCCGCAGTTAGGAGGCAAATCGCGCGAACGCAACTGCCGGTTCCGCATGGCACCCATGCGCGGATTGCATGGGCTGCGTCGCTGGTAATAAATTGGAAACAATCGGAAAATCTGGACCCGGAAAAGGTCGTTTCCAGCGGGTGAAAGGTCGATTCCCGCCCTTGGCTTGTCCCGGGGCAACACCCGGTCGGATGCATTGCCGCTTTCCACGTGTTCGCCTTTTGTGCTAGGCGTTGCCCAAGAACAACGACAGCGAGGGGCAGTCATGCGGGTGATCGGCATCGATCCCGGCCTGCGCAACATGGGATGGGGCGTCGTCGAGTCCGAGGGGGCGCGGCTGCGCCACGTGGCCAACGGCGTCTGCCAGTCCGGCACGGGCGACCTGTCGGCGCGGCTGCTGGGGCTGTTTTCGCAGCTCGAGGCGCTGGTGGCCGAGCATCGCCCCGATGCGGCGGCGGTCGAACAGACCTTCGTCAACCGTGACGGGGCGGGCACGCTGAAACTGGGCCAGGCACGGGGCGTCGCGCTGCTGGCGCTGGCCCGGGCCGGGCTGGCGGTGGGCGAATACGCCCCGAACGCGGTCAAGAAGGCGGTCGTGGGCGTCGGCCATGCGGACAAGGGCCAGATCGACCACATGGTGCGGCTGCAATTGCCCGGCTGCGCGCCCAAGGGCGCCGATGCCGCCGATGCGCTGGCGATCGCGATCTGCCACGCGCACCATCTGCAAAGCGCGGCCGCGCTGGGCCGGATCGCATGATCGGGCGGTTGTCGGGCCGGCTTGACTACCGCGCCGCCGATCACGTGCTGATCGACGTGGCCGGGGTCGGTTACGTGGTCTTCGTCAGCGACCGGACCATGGCGGCGATGCCGGCGGTGGGCGCGGCGGTGCGGCTATATACCGATCTTCTGGTGCGCGAGGACCTGTTGCAGCTTTACGGGTTCCTGAGCCTGCAGGAAAAGGAATGGCACCGGCTGCTGATGGGGGTGCAGGGGATCGGGGCCAAGGCCTCGATGGCGATCCTGGGCGCGCTGGGCGCCGATGGCGTGTCACGGGCGATCTCGATCGGCGACTGGGCTTCGGTGGCCACGGCCAAGGGCGTGGGGCCGAAGACCGCCAAGAAGGTGATCCTCGACCTCAAGGACAAGGCCCATGCGGTGATGGCGATGGGGGGTGCGGCGGCGATGCCGGCGGCACAAGCGGCGCCGGGCGGCGCCGGCGACGACGCGGTGATCGAAGCGGTGGCACCACCCGCGCCCGCCGATGGCGCGGCCCAGGCCGAGGCGCTGTCGGCCCTGGGCAACCTGGGCTACGGCCCGTCCGAGGCGGCAAGTGCCGTGGCCCGCGCGGCGGGCGCGGCGCCCGGGGCGGGCACCGAGGCACTGATCCGCGCGGCGTTGAAACTGCTGGCACCGAAAGGCTAGGTGGTGGCGACGCTCATCCGCCCGGACGGGCGTCTTCGCGAGGCTGACCGATGACCGACCCCGACCCGACCCTGCGGCCCGAGCGACAGCCCGCCGATGCCGACCGCGCCCTGCGTCCGCAGGAGCTGGACGACTTCATCGGTCAGGCCGAGGCGCGGGCGAACCTTGCGGTCTTCATCGAAAGCGCCCGGCGCCGGGGCGAGGCGATGGACCACACGCTGTTTCACGGCCCCCCCGGCCTGGGCAAGACGACTCTGGCGCAGATCGTGGCCCGCGAGCTGGGGGTGGGGTTCCGGATGACCTCGGGGCCCGTATTGGCCAAGGCCGGCGACCTGGCGGCGATCCTGACCAACCTCGAAGCCCGCGACGTGCTGTTCATCGACGAGATCCACCGGCTGAACCCGGCGGTCGAAGAGGTGCTGTATCCGGCGCTGGAGGATTTCGAGCTGGACCTGGTGATCGGCGAAGGCCCGGCGGCGCGGACCGTGCGGATCGAATTGCAGCCGTTCACGCTGGTCGGCGCCACGACCCGGCTGGGGCTGCTGACCACGCCGCTGCGCGACCGGTTCGGGATCCCGACGCGGCTGCAATTCTACACGGTCGACGAGTTGCACAAGATCGTCACCCGCGGCGCCCGGCTGCTGGGGGCGCCGGCCAGTGACGACGGCGCCCGCGAGATCGCCAAGCGCGCACGCGGCACGCCGCGGATCGCCGGCCGCCTGCTGCGCCGGGTGGTGGATTTCGCCGTGGTCGAGGGCGACGGGACGGTGGATCGGGCGATCGCCGACCGGGCGCTGACCCGGCTGGGGGTGGATCATCTGGGCCTCGACGGCGCCGACCGGCGCTATCTGTCGCTGATCGCCGAAAGCTATGGCGGCGGGCCGGTGGGGATCGAGACCCTGTCGGCCGCGCTGAGCGAAAGCCGCGACGCGCTGGAAGAGGTGATCGAACCCTACCTGTTGCAGCAGGGGTTGATCCAGCGCACGCCGCGGGGCCGGATGCTGGCCGCGGCGGCCTGGCGGCACCTGGGTCTGGACGCGCCGCGCCCCGAGGTGGACCTGTTCGGCGGCTGAGCCCGGATCGCGTGTTGAACCACGGCCGGTTCTGACGCATTACCGGTGCCGCAACCTTGGGGGGCACATGGGTACGTTCGAAAGATACCTGTCGGTCTGGATCGCGGCGGCGATGATCCTGGGGATCGTCATCGGCACCCTCGCCCCGCCGCTGGTCGAGGCTGTCGCGGCAGCCGAATTCGCCAGCGTCAACCTGGTCGTGGCCGTGCTGATCTGGGCCATGGTCTATCCGATGATGGTGGGCGTCGATCCCGGGTCGTTGCGCGACGTGGCGCGCCAGCCGCGCGGGATGCTGATCACGCTGGCGGTCAACTGGCTGGTCAAGCCCTTCACCATGGCCGCGCTGGCCGTGCTGTTCTTCGAGGGGGTCTTTGCCCGCTGGATCGCGCCCGAGGATGCGTCGCAATACATCGCCGGGCTGATCCTGCTGGGGGCGGCGCCCTGCACGGCGATGGTCTTTGTCTGGTCTCAGCTGACGCGCGGGGACGAGAATTACACCCTCGTGCAGGTCACGGTGAACGACCTGATCATGGTGGTGGCCTTCGCGCCCATCGTCGCCCTCCTGCTGGGGGTCACGGATATCGCCGTGCCCTGGGAAACGCTGATCCTGTCGGTCCTGCTGTTCATCGCGCTGCCGCTGGTGGCCGGCCTGGCCACCCGGCGCCGGCTGGGATCGGAGGCGGCGATCGCGGCCTTTCGGGCGCGGATCAAGCCGTTTTCGATCATCGGCCTGGTCGCCACGGTGGTGATCCTGTTCGGCCTGCAGGGGCGGGTGATCGTCGAGAAACCGGCGGTCATCATGCTGATCGCCGTGCCGATCCTGGTGCAAAGCTACGGCATCTTCGCGCTGGCCTATGCGGCGGCCTTCGCCCTGAAGGTGCCGCACCGCATCGCCGCGCCCTGCGCCCTGATCGGCACGTCCAACTTCTTCGAACTGGCGGTGGCCGTGGCGATCAGCCTGTTCGGCTTGAATTCGGGGGCGGCGCTGGCGACCGTGGTCGGCGTGCTGGTCGAGGTGCCGGTGATGCTGACGCTGGTGGCCTTTGCCAACCGCACCCGGGCGCGCTTTGCCGCATGACCGTGCCGCGAAAGGAACCGTGATGCCGCTTGCCGCCGACCGGATCGAAACCCTGTTCACCCGCGCAGACGGGACCTATCTGTGCGCCCGCTGGGGCCGGCCCCTGGCGCCGGTGGTGTTCGGGGTCGAGGACGAAACCATCGAGGTGGTGCGCGCCGCGCTGGACGCGGTCTGCACTCTGGCCGGGCTGGAACTGGCCGAGATGGACCCGGAGCTGGGCGCGAACCTGATGATCTTTTTCGTCGGCGCCTGGGACGATTTGCGCGGGGTGCCCAACCTGGACCGGCTGATCGCGGGGTTCGACGGTCTGCTGGACCGGCTGGAGGCGGCCGACGCGCATCAATACCGCGTCTTCCGGTTCGACGAGGCCGGCGCGATCCGGGCCTGTTTCGCCTTTGTCCGGATCGGACCCGACCTGGCCGGCCAGGGCGCCGACGTGATCGCCCTGGGCCAGGCGGTGCAGGCGATGCTGAGCTGGGGCGAGGGGGCGTTCGACGCGGCCTCTCCGCTGGCACTGGCCGAGGGGCGGACGGTGCTGCGCCCCGAGATTGCGGCGCTGATCGCGGCGGCCTATGATCCGGTGATGCCGGCGATGGCCGATGACCCGGCCCATGCGTTGCGGCTGGCGGCGCGGATGAGGGCGACGTGAGCGACCAGAAGCATTGGAACAAGGTTTACGGCGCGCGTGAAGAAGCGGCGCTGACATGGTTTCAGGACCGGCCCGAGCCATCTCTGTCTCTGGTCCGGACCCATGCCCCGACGGGGTTGCCGATCGTGGATGTGGGCGGCGGCGCGTCGCGGCTGGTCGACCACCTTTCGGCGGACGGACGTGACGTAACGGTGCTGGATCTTTCGGGCGAAGCCTTGCAGGTCAGTCGCGACCGGTTGGACGACCCGGATGCCGTAACCTGGGTCACGGGCGATGTGACCGCCTGGCAGCCGGACCGGGCCTATGGGCTTTGGCATGATCGGGCGGTATTCCACTTTCTGACGGATGGCGCGCAACGCGCCGGGTATTTCGCCACCCTGGACGCGGCTTTGGCGCCGCAGGGCGTGGCCGTGATCATGACCTTTGCCCTGGATGGGCCCGAGACCTGTTCGAACCTGCCGGTCATCCGCTATTCCCCCGACAGCCTGATCGCCGAGGCCGAACGACAGCGCCCCGGCGCGTTCCGCCTGATCGGCGACGACCGCTTCGTTCATGAGACCCCGAAGGGCAATGAACAGCCCTTCCAGATCAGCATCCTGGCACGGACGGCCCGCTGATGCATCGGTTCACCTGCCGCGTCTATTACGAGGATACCGACCTTGCGGGCATCGTCTATTATGCCAATTACCTGCGCTTCATCGAACGGGCCCGCAGCGAATGGGTGCGAGAGCTCGGGATCGACCAGGTGGCGCTCAAGGCCGAACAGGGTGTCGTCTTTGCCGTGCGCAGGGTCGAGGCCGATTATCTGGCGCCGGCGCGTTTCGACGACCTTCTGGAGGTCCTGACCGGGATCGAGAGCCGCTCGGCCGCGCGGCTGGTGCTGCGCCAGGAGGTTCTGCGCGACGGCACGCGGCTGTTTTGCGCCCTTGTGACCCTGGTCGTGCTGGGCCCGGACGGGGCGCCGCGGCGGCTTCCAGCGGCTTTTCGCCGAAATCCGGACTGACCGCGCCAAGATTACGCGGCCGTGATGCGTCAAACCTTGGCTTTCCCCTTCGAAACGGGGTAAGTGTGGCGCAAATATGGCGCCAAACGCGCCGCAACGAGAACGAGCAGGCAGATGGAAGCAGCAGCCGACTACACGATGTGGGCCTTGTTCGCCCGCGCGACCCTGACCGTGAAGCTGGTCATGATTCTTCTGGTGGCCGCATCGGTCTGGTGCTGGGCTGTGATCGTGGACAAGCTGATCCAGTATCGCCGGGCCCGGGCCGAGGCGGCGGTGTTCGACCGCGCCTTCTGGTCGGGCGAGCCGCTGGACGCGTTGTTCGAGCAGATCGGCAACAACCCGCCGGGCCGGTCGCAGCGGATCTTTGCCGCCGGCATGGTGGAATGGCGCCGCAGCCACCGCCAGGACGGGGCGCTGATCGCCGGGGCGCAGGCGCGGATCGACCGCTCCATGGACGTGGCGATCGCCAAGGAGGCCGGAGAGCTGCAAAAGGGCCTGCCGGTGCTGGCCACCGTGGGCTCGACCGCGCCTTTCGTGGGCCTGTTCGGCACGGTCTGGGGCATCATGAACGCCTTCATCGAGATCGCCGAACAGCAGAACACCAACCTGGCCGTGGTCGCGCCGGGCATCGCCGAGGCGCTGCTGGCCACGGGCCTCGGCCTGCTGGCCGCGATCCCGGCGGTGATCTATTTCAACAAGCTGAGTTCGGACAGCGACCGGATCGTGAACGGCTACGAGGCCTTCGCGGACGAATTCGCCACCATCCTCAGCCGCCAGCTGGACAGCTGACATGGGCGCGGGCGTCATGAAATCGGGCGGCGGCGGCGGCGGGCGCCGGCAACGACGGCGCGCCCGGCGCAGCCAGCCGATGTCCGAGATCAACGTGACGCCCTTCGTCGACGTGATGCTGGTGCTGCTGATCATCTTCATGGTGGCGGCCCCCCTGCTGACCGTGGGCGTGCCGGTCGACCTGCCCGACACCGCGGCCAATGCCCTGCCCACCGATGACGAAGAGCCGCTGACGGTGACCCTGACCGCCGATGGCGCGGTGATGATCCAGGAGACCGAGGTGCCGATGGCCGAACTGGTCGCCCGGCTGCGCGGGGTTTCCGCCGAACGCGACAGCGACCGGATCTTTCTGCGCGCGGATGGCGGCAACCCCTGGGACGAGGTGGCCCGGGTGATGGGTGCGCTCAATGCCGCGGGTTTCGACAATATCGGACTGGTCACGGATGTCGGCGGCCCGACCCTTGACGGGTCGGACGGATAGGGGGCGTCCCCGATGTCGATCGGCGGATATGTCTCGGGAACCGGCCACGCGCTGTTCGTGCTGTGGCTGATCGCCGGTTGGGGCCTCGAGTCCGAGCCGTTGCCCTTCGAATTCACCGAAATCAGCGTGATCAGCGCCGAGGACTTCGCCGCGCTGTCGGGCGGCGGGCAGCCCGATCTGCCCCCTTCGGACCCGCCGGCCCCGGTCGCGCCCCTCCCCTTCTTCTTGGTTCCAAATACCCCCGCCGGAGGCTCCCCGCCGGTGCCCACCGAGGCGCCGCAGGCGACGCCGCCGCCCGAGGCCGAGACCCCGCCCCAGCCGGTCGCCCCGACACCGCCCCCGGCCGAGGTCGTGCCCGAGGCGCCGCCCGCGCCCGAGCCGCCCGCGCCCTTCGTGCCGCCGCCGCCCGATCCCAGCCTGCAGACCAGCCCGCGCCCGATGCCGCGCCCGGCGCCGCGCGTCGCCCCCGAGGTGGTGGCCCCGCCGCCGCCCGATGCCCAGCTTGACGAAGAGACGCAGGAGGCCACCCAGGAGGCCGAGACGCCCGACGTCCCGGCCGAGGCGCAGGAGGAGGTCGAGGACACGACCGCCCCCGAAGAGGCGACCGACCGGATCGTGACCGAGGCGGATATCCCGGCCTCGGCCCCCGAAACCTCGATCCGGCCGCCGGTCCGGCCCAGCCGCCCGGCACCGCAGACCGGCACCGATGACGCCCCGACCGACACCGCCGCGGCCGAGCCGGAGCCGGATGACGCCCCGGATGGCGCCCCGGACGACGCGCTGGGTGACGTGCTGGACGATGTGGTCGGCGATATCGCCGACGCCGATGCGGCCAGCGCGCAACCCCCCCGGCAGGGTCTGGCGGGCGGCACGCTGTCGGCCTCGGTGCTGGACGGGTTCAAGGGCCAGATCCGCGAATGCTGGAGCCTGGGCAGCGTGTCGACCACGGTCCTGGCGACCCGGGTGACGGTGGCGTTTTCGCTGACCGAAGCCGGGATGGTGGACACCAGTTCGATCCGGATGATCGAATTCGAGGGCGGCAGCCAGGCCGATGCGGACATCGCCTATCGCGCCGCGCGGTCGGCCCTTGTGCGGTGCCAGTCCTACGGCAGCCGGTCGGGCTATGACCTGCCGGGGGATCAATACGACCTGTGGCGCAACGTGGAGATCGTCTTTGACCCGTCGACCATGTGACAGCGCCGCCCTGGCCCGGCGCGCGATCCGGCGCCGCCGGGGTGTCCCGCCCGCCGGCGCCCCGTCGCGCGATCTCGCGCCGACCGCCGACCCCACGAGGATGTGATGGATGGGCCACGGTTTTCCCCCCTGCAGGCAGGGTTTTGCCAAGGCACAATGGCACAAAGCGTGCAGGCGTTGCATTTGCCGCGCCATGCCCGGAACATGAGGACGACATGATGCTGCGTTTCCTGATCCTTCTGGCCGCCCTGGCCCTGGGCGGCGCGCTGGCGCCACAGGCCCGCGCGCAGGAACCCCTGCGCCTGGTGCTGGACAACCCGGTGCTGGAACCCTTGCCCTTCGCGGTGCCGACCTTCATCGTCGAAACCGCCGGAGCCGAAACGCTGGCCGCCGATATCGCCCGGGTGGTGGCCGAGGACCTGACCGGCACCGGCCTGTTCCGGCAGATCCCGCAATCGTCCTTCATCTCGACCCCGGCGACGTTCTCCGACCCGGTGGCCTTCGCCGATTGGCGGGCGATCAACGCCCAGGCGCTGGTTGTCGGCGCGGTGACCCAGGAGGGCGGCCAGGTGGCGGTCAAGTTCCGGGTCTATGACGTCTTCTCGGGGCAGGAAATGGGCCAGGGGATGCAATTCGCCGGCAGCGCCGATGGCTGGCGACGCATGGCCCACAAGGTCGCCGACGAGGTCTATAGCCGGATCACCGGCGAAACCGGCTATTTCGACAGCCGCGTCGTCTTTGTCGCCGAAACCGGCCCCAAGGACGACCGGGCCAAGCGGCTGGCGATCATGGATTACGACGGCGCCAACGTCCAATACCTGACCGACAGTGGTGCGATCGTGCTGGCGCCGCGGTTTTCGCCCCAGGGCGACCGGGTGCTCTATACCAGCTACGAGACCGGCTTTCCCCGGATCAACGTGCTCGAGGTCGGCAGTCTGGCGCGCCAGCAACTGGGCACGGCGCCCGGCAACATGGCGTTTTCCCCGCGCTTTTCCCGCGACGGGCAGCAGGTGATCTATTCGCTGTCCACGGATGGCAACACCGATATCTGGCGCACCGACCTGGCCACCGGGCAGCATGCCCAGCTGACCCGCGCGCCGTCGATCGAAACCGCGCCCAGCTTTTCGCCCGATGGCAGCCGGATCGTTTTCGAAAGCGACCGGTCGGGCACGCCGCAGCTTTACATCATGAGCGCGGACGGCGGAGAGCCGCGCCGGATCAGCTCCGGCGACGGCCGCTACGGCACGCCGGTCTGGTCGCCGCGGGGCGATTACATCGCCTTCACCAAGCAGCTGGGCGGGCGGTTCCATATCGGCGTGATGCGCACCGACGGCTCGGCCGAGCGGCTGCTGACCGCCTCGCGGCTGGACGAAGGGCCGACCTGGGCGCCCAATGGCCGGGTGATCATGTTCTTCCGCGAGACCGAGGGCGAACAGGGCACCGCCAGTCTTTACAGCGTCGATATCCTGCGCGGCACGCTGCGCCGGGTGCCGACGCCGTCGGGGGCGTCGGACCCGTCCTGGGGCCCGCTTCTGCGCTGATTTGATTTTCCAGCCCGACCCGGCCCGTGATAGGGTCACCGCAACGGGCATGACACGAACAAGGATACAGGATCAGACCATGAACATGATGACCAAAGCGGCGCTGCTGATCGCCGGGCTCGGACTTGCCGCCTGCACCAACCCGGGCCGTTTCGATGACGCCAATGGCGTCGACGTCAACGGCGACGGGGCGAATGCCGGGATCGATTCGACCACGCTCGACCCGGCGGGCGATCCGCGCAGCCCGGCCTATTTCAACCAGACCGTCGGTAACCGGGTGCTGTTCGCCGTCGACCAGTCGACCCTGACGGACGAGGCGATGCAGGTGCTGGACGGCCAGGCCCAATGGCTGCAGACCAATGCCGATTACATCGCGGTGATCGAGGGGCATGCGGACGAACAGGGCACCCGCGAATACAACATCGCCCTGGGCGAACGCCGCGCCAACGCGGTGCGGCAATACCTGGTGTCCCAGGGCGTGCCCGCCGGCCGTCTGCAGACCGTCAGCTACGGCAAGGAACGACCGATCGCCACCTGTTCCAACGAAAGCTGCTATGCGCAGAACCGTCGGGCGGTCACCATCATCTCGCTGGGCGTGACGGGCTGAGGCACGGGGCGATGATCCGCGCGCTTGCCATCGTTCTGGGCCTGGCCCTGCCCGCCGGCGGGGCCCTGGCCCAGGATGCCCAGACGCTGGCCGATATCCGGGCCGAGCTGGCGCTGCTCTATTCCGAGGTCGACAGCCTGCGCGCGCAGTTGCGGACGACCGGCGATGCGGCCGGTGTCGCGGGCACCAACCCGCTGGAGCGGCTCGACAATATCGAGAGCGAGCTGGTCCGCCTGACCGCCAAGACCGAAGAGCTGGAATTCCGCATCGACCGGGTGATCCGTGACGGCACCAACCGGGTCGGCGACCTGGAATTCCGCCTGTGCGAACTGGAAGAGGGCTGCGATATCGGCCAGCTGGGCCAGACCCCGTCGCTGGGCGGGGTCGATGTCGAACCGGCGCCGACGCCGAGTGTCGAACCCTCGACCGGACCGGCCCTGGCGCTGGGCGAGCAGCGCGATTTCGACGCCGCCCTGGCGATGATGGACGAAGGCCGCTTCACCGAGGCCGCGGCGGCCTTTCTGACCCATACCGAGACCTATCCGGGCGGGCCGCTGTCGGCGCGCGCCCATCTGATGCGCGGCATGGCGCATGAACAGGCCGGCGAGATGACCAACGCCGCCCGCGCCTTTCTGGACAGCTTTTCCGGCGATCCCGAAGGCTCTGTCGCGGCCGAGGCGCTGACCCGGCTGGGCCGGTCTCTGGGCGCCATCGGGCAGCTCAACGAGGCCTGCGTGACGCTGGGCGAGGTCGCGGTGCGGTTCCCGGGGTCCGACCAGGTGCTCGAGGCGCAATCGGCGATGCGCAACCTGGGATGCAGCTAGGCCAGGACTGGCTGGCCCGGCAGCATCCCGACGACGCGATGCTGCTGCATTGCATCGACACCGCCTTTCTGTTGCACCCGCCGACGCGGATCGGCATCGCCGTGTCCGGCGGGGGCGATTCCGTCGCCCTGCTGCACCTGTTTCATCGCTGGACGCAGGTTTCGGGCGTGCCGATCGAAGCGGTCACGGTCGATCACGGGTTGCGCGACGCGGCGGTGGAGGAGGCGGCCTGGGTCGCCGATTTGTGCGCCCGGCTGGGCGTTGCCCACACCACCCTGAGATGGAATGAGGCGCCCCGGGGCAATGTCATGGCCGCCGCGCGCGCGGCCCGCTACCGGCTGATCGCCGATTGGGCGGGCGCGCGGGGGATCGGCGGGGTGGCCTTGGGCCATACGGCCGACGACATCGCCGAGACCTTCCTGATGCGGCTGTCGCGCAAGGCGGGGCTGGATGGGTTGGCGGCGATGGAGGCGCGGTTCGAGAGGCACGACGTGCAATGGACACGGCCGCTCTGGCAGCAAGGCCGTGCGGACCTGCGCACCTATCTGGACCGGCAGGGGCAGGATTGGCTGGAGGATCCGACCAATGCCGATCCGGGCTACGACCGGACCCGGGCGCGAGAGGTTCTCGCTGCGCTCGGCCCTCTCGGGATCGATGCCGCGGGGCTGACGGGCACGGCTCATGCGCTGTTCATGGCGCGCTCGGCGCTGGAGCATTATACCCATCAAGAGGCCAGGACCCATGTCACCGAGGATCGCGGCGATCTGCTGATCCGGCGCCACGCCGCCCCGCCATTCCCGCCAGAGATCGAGCGGCGGCTGCTCCGCAAGGCGCTGCACTGGGTCGGCGGCGGGGCCTATCCGCCGCGGGAAAGCGCGCTGATCAACCTGGAGGCCGCGCTGGCGCTGCACGGCCCGCGCCACACCGCCGCCGGCTGTCTGGTGAGCGAAGAGGCCGGCCCGGTCTGGCGGATTTCGCGCGAACCGGCGGCGGTGGCGGGGCTGGCCTGCCCGACGACGCAGGTCTGGGACGGCCGCTGGCGGCTTGACGGCCCGCATGCGCCGGGTCTGGAAATCCGCGCGCTGGGCACGGCGCTGAGCGACATCGACGGCTGGCGCGACACCGGCCTGCCGCGCCGGTCGCTGCTGGCCTCGCCTTCGGTCTGGGACGGCGAGACGCTGATCTCGGCGCCGCTGGCCGGGTGGGAAAACGGCTGGCGCGCGCGGATTGTCACGTCTTTCGGGACATTCCTTGTTTCTCATTGAAGATCGGGCGCCTTTGCCTATTTTAGTGCAAAGCCCTGACGCGGCCCGATCCGGGTCGCCCAACGGGTGTTCAACCGGACCATTCGGAGGTCATCCCTTGGGAAATGCGCGCAATCTTGCCTTCTGGGTCGTTCTGTTCCTGCTGATCCTGGCCCTGTTCCAGCTGTTCAGCGGCCCGCAGAACACGTCACAGAGCAGCACCCGGTCCTACACCGAATTCGTCCAGCAGGTCGAAAACGGCGGCGTGTCCGAGGTCACGGTGGATGGTGAACAGGTGCGCTATCGCGGCTCTGACGGCCGCGCCTATGTGACGATCATCCCCTCGGACGCGGAAGTCACGAACCTGCTGCTGGACAACGACGTGCCGATGCGCGCCGAGCCGCAGGAACAATCCGGCTTCGCCAGCTTCCTGATCGGGCTGTTGCCGTTCCTGCTGCTGATCGGGGTCTGGATCTATTTCATGAACCGGATGCAGGGCGGCGGACGCGGCGGCGCCATGGGATTCGGCAAGTCGCGCGCCAAGCTGCTGACCGAAAAGCACGGCCGGGTGACCTTCGACGATGTCGCCGGCATCGACGAGGCCAAGGAAGAGCTGGAAGAGATCGTCGAATTCCTGCGCAACCCGCAGAAATTCAGCAAGCTGGGCGGCAAGATCCCGAAAGGCGCGCTGCTGGTCGGCCCGCCGGGCACCGGCAAGACGCTGCTGGCCCGCGCCATCGCAGGCGAGGCGGGCGTGCCGTTCTTCACCATCTCGGGCTCGGATTTCGTCGAAATGTTCGTGGGTGTCGGCGCGTCGCGTGTGCGCGACATGTTCGAACAGGCCAAGAAGAACGCGCCCTGCATCGTGTTCATCGATGAAATCGACGCCGTGGGCCGGAGCCGTGGCGTGGGCTATGGCGGCGGCAATGACGAACGCGAGCAGACCCTGAACCAGCTTCTGGTGGAAATGGACGGGTTCGAGGCCAATGAGGGCATCATCATCGTCGCGGCGACCAACCGCCCCGACGTGCTGGACCCGGCGCTGCTGCGCCCGGGCCGCTTCGACCGCCAGGTGCAGGTGCCGAACCCCGACATCAAGGGCCGCGAGAAGATCCTGCATGTGCATTCGCGCAAGGTGCCGCTGGGCCCGGATGTGGATCTGCGGATCATCGCCCGCGGCACGCCGGGCTTTTCGGGCGCCGACCTGGCCAACCTGGTCAACGAAAGCGCGCTGATGGCCGCCCGTGTCGGACGACGCTTCGTCACCATGCTCGATTTCGAAAGCGCCAAGGACAAGGTGATGATGGGCGCCGAGCGGCGCTCCATGGTCATGACCGAGGAAGAAAAGGCCCTGACCGCCTATCACGAGGCCGGTCACGCCATCGTCGGGCTGAACGTGCCGCAGCATGATCCGATCCACAAGGCGACGATCATCCCGCGCGGCCGGGCGCTGGGCCTTGTGATGTCGCTGCCGGAACGCGATCAGCTGTCGGTGAGCTACACCAAATACAAGTCCAAGATCGCCATGGCGATGGGCGGCCGCGTCGCCGAAGAGATGAAATTCGGCAAGGAGAACGTGACCTCGGGGGCGGCCAGCGACATCCAGCAGGTCTCCAAGATCGCCCGGGCCATGGTGACGCAGTTCGGTTTCGCCGAAGAGCTGGGCTATGTCGATTACGCCAACGAACAGCAAAGCTATCTGGGCGCCTATGGCGGCGGCACCAACCATTCGGCCGCGACCCAGAAGATCATCGATGACAAGGTCAAGGAGATCATCGACGAAGGCTACACGACCGCCAAGCGCGTGTTGACCGAACATGAAGAGGAATGGGAACGTCTGGCTCAGGGCCTGCTGGAATACGAGACCCTGACCGGCGACGAGATCCGCAAGGTGATCAATGGCGAGCCGCTGAACCGCGGCGACGACCTGGACGACACGCCGCCGTCCTCGGGCAGTTCGGTCACGGCGATCCCCAAGACCCGGGCCAAGAAACCCAAGGGGCCGGAACCCGAACCCGAACCCACCGCCTGACACCGAGTGCCGCGCCCCGCCCCATCCAGGCGGGGCGTTCGCTTTGGGCGGGCGGGCAAGGAATTTACGTAAATTCCTTGCCGGCGCTTGCCTTCGGGCGGTGTGACCGCAAGGATCGGCCTGGTCCTCGACCCAGCCCTTGCCGGAGCCCGCCATGCCCGCCCTTGCCCCCACCGACCATGTCGGCACCGTCACCTGGCTTGGCCACATGGCCGAGCGCACCGAACCGGCGGTGACCGGCATCGCCGTGGATGCGCTGGAGTTGAGTTTCGCCGGGATCGACGGTGTGCCCTATGGCGGTCGCACGCGGCCCTCGTGCAGTCGGGTGACGGCCCAGCATCCCAAGGGCACCGAGATCGCCAATACCCGCCAGCTGAGTGTCATCAGCGCCGAGGAACTGGCGCAGATCGCCCGGGCCATGGGGCTGGAGGCTCTGGACCCGGCCTGGCTGGGCGCCAGCCTGGTGATCGAGGGGATCGGTGATTTCAGCCACGTCCCGCCCTCGGCCCGGCTGCAGGCCGAGGCCGGCACGACCCTGGTCATCGACATGCAGAACCGCCCCTGTCACCAGCCCGGTCTGACGATCGAGCGGCACCATCCGGGCCGGGGCAAGGCGTTCAGGACCGCGGCGCGCGGGTTGCGCGGCGTCACCGCCTGGGTCGAACGCCCCGGGCCGCTACGCCTGGGCGACCGGCTGCGCCTGCACCTGCCCGATCAGCGGCCCTGGCGCGGCGGATCGTGACGCCGGTTTCCGATCCGGGACGACAGTTTCCGGGCCGCGCCGATTCCGTTCCCGGATATGTCGCAATCGCCGCCTGCCCGCCATTCCCCGGGCGCTAAGGCTGTGGCAGACAGCACACCCGGCGAGGACGGAGGCACGGATGAGTTTCAAGACCGATATCGAGATCGCCCGCGAAGCGAAGAAACGCCCGATCCAGGAGATCGGCGCCAAGCTGGGCATCGGCGCCGACGATCTTCTGCCCTATGGGCATGACAAGGCCAAGGTCAGCCAGGGTTTCATCGACGGCGTCCGGGATCGCCCGAACGGCAAGCTGATCCTGGTCACCGCGATCAACCCGACCCCGGCGGGCGAAGGCAAGACCACGACCACCGTGGGCCTTGGCGACGGGCTCAACCGGATCGGCAAGAACGCGGCGATCTGTATCCGCGAAGCCAGTCTTGGCCCGAATTTCGGGATGAAGGGCGGCGCCGCGGGCGGTGGCTATGCGCAGATCGTGCCGATGGAGGACATGAACCTTCATTTCACCGGTGATTTCCATGCCATCACCGCCGCGCACAACCTGCTGGCGGCGATGATCGACAACCATATCTACTGGGGCAACGAGCTGGAGATCGACGAGCGCCGGATCACCTGGCGCCGGGTGATGGACATGAACGACCGCGCCTTGCGCGATACGGTCGTGGGTCTGGGCGGGGTGCCCAACGGTTTTGCCCGCCAGACCGGGTTCGACATCACCGTGGCCTCCGAGGTCATGGCGATCCTGTGTCTGGCCAGGGACCTGGCCGACCTGGAGCGGCGGCTGGGCGACATGATCGTCGCCTATCGCCGGGACCGCAGCCCGATCCACGCCCGCGACCTCAAGGCCGACGGCGCCATGACGGTGCTGCTGAAGGATGCGATGCAGCCCAACCTGGTGCAGACGCTGGAAAACAACCCCGCCTTCGTCCATGGCGGGCCCTTCGCGAACATCGCCCATGGCTGCAATTCGGTGATCGCCACCACCACGGCGCTGAAATGCGCGGACTACGTGGTGACCGAGGCCGGGTTCGGCGCCGATCTGGGGGCCGAGAAGTTCATGAACATCAAGTGCCGCAAGGCCGGCCTTGCCCCCGATTGCGTGGTGCTGGTGGCCACGGTGCGGGCGATGAAGATGAATGGCGGTGTCGCCAAGGCCGACCTGGGCGCCGAGAACGTGGAGGCTGTCAAGGCGGGCTGCCCGAACCTGGGCCGGCATATCCGCAACGTGAAGCAGTTCGGGGTGCCGGTGGTCGTGGCGATCAACCATTTCGCCGGCGATACCGAGGCCGAGTTGCAGGCGGTCATGGACTACGTCGCCGAGCAGGGCTCGGAGGCGATCCTGTCCAAGCACTGGGCCGATGGGTCGGCCGGCTCCGAGGCGCTGGCGCGGCGCGTGGCCGAAATCGCCGATGCCGGGCGCAGCCAGTTCGCGCCGCTTTATCCCGATGATCTGGGTCTGTTCGCCAAGATCGAGCGGATCGCGACCAAGATCTACCATGCCGGCGAGGTGATCGCCGACCGCAAGATCCGCGACCAGCTGCGCGATTGGGAAGAGCAGGGCTATGGCGCGCTGCCGATCTGCATGGCCAAGACGCAATATTCCTTCAGCACCGACCCGGACCTGCGCGGCGCGCCGGAAGGGCATACGGTGCCGATCCGCGAAGTGCGGCTGAGCGCCGGAGCCGGCTTCGTGGTGGTGATCTGCGGCGAGATCATGACCATGCCGGGCCTGCCGCGGGTGCCGGCTTCGGAGAATATCCGGCTGAATCCGGAAGGGCTGATCGAAGGGTTGTTCTGAGAGGGACGACAGGACGCCGCTCGCCCCGGGGCGGGGCCCCGGGGCATCGCCCCGCCCGCCGTCCCGGTGATGCCTCCGGCGGGAGTTTTTCGGCCAGGATGAAGAGGGACTGACATGTCTGCCAAGGTGATCGACGGAACGGCCTTTGCCGCCCAGGTGCGCGAGAAGGTGGCGACCCATGTCGCGGGGCTGAAGGAGGTGCACGGGATCACCCCCGGGCTGGCCGTGGTGCTGGTGGGCGAAGACCCGGCCAGCCAGGTCTATGTGCGTGCCAAGGGCAAGCAGACGGTCGAGGTCGGGATGGCCTCTTTCGAACATCGGCTGGACGCCGCGACCTCGGAGGCGGTGCTGCTGGACCTGATCGCGCGGCTGAACGCCGATCCGGCGGTGCACGGCATCCTGGTGCAATTGCCCTTGCCGGCGCATCTGGACGAGGACCTGGTGATCAACGCGATCGACCCGGCCAAGGATGTGGACGGATTTCACATTTCCAATGTCGGACTGCTGGCGACCGGGCAGAAGGCGATGGTGCCCTGCACGCCGCTGGGCTGCCTGATGATGCTGCGCGCGCATCACGGCAGCCTGTCGGGTCTGGAGGCCGTGGTGATCGGGCGCTCCAACATCGTGGGCAAGCCGATGGCGCAGTTGCTGCTGGGCGACAGCTGCACGGTGACGATCGCCCATAGCCGCACCAGGGATCTGCCCGAGGTGGTCCGCCGGGCCGATATCGTGGTCGCCGCCGTCGGCCGGCCGCAGATGGTTCCCGGCGACTGGATCAAGCCCGGGGCGACGGTGATCGATGTCGGCATCAACCGGTTGCCACCCGCCGAGGAGGGGGCCAAGGGGCGCCTGGTGGGCGATTGCGATTATGACAGCTGCGCGGCGGTGGCGGGGGCGATCACCCCGGTGCCGGGCGGGGTCGGGCCGATGACCATCGCCTGTCTGCTGGCCAATACGGTGACCGCCTGTTGCCGCGCCCATGGCGTGCCCGAGCCCGAGGGGCTGACGGCCTGAGGCCGAAAACGCCCTAGACAGAGAGCGGGACAGGGATCACCGAACGGCCGGTGAGCAGGGCCAGGGCGCCGGGCCGCATCAGCCCCGCAAGCGCGGGGTCACTGGCCCTGAGCCCCCCGGTATAGGCGCCGAAGGCCGGCAGGATCAGCCGGTCCCTGTCCAGCAGGAAGCAAGGCCGCGCGCCGCCGATGCCGGGCAGGCCGTGCTTGGGGTGGTAATGGCCGCTGAGTTCGGCCACCGCGCCGGGCGTGGCGATGTGGCGAAAGCTCAGCGGGCCGAGGCGCAGATGGGACAGGTGGCGGCCGGGCAGGGTGACGGGACCCGGATCGTGATTGCCCTCGATCCAGATCCAGTCGCGGCCGGCCTGAAGCCGGGCCAGGCGCCGGGTCGCGGCCGCGTCCAGGGTATCGGCGGCGGTGATGTCATCGAAACTGTCGCCAAGGCAGATCACCGTTTCGGGGCGGGTCGCGTCGACCGCGCTTTCCAGCCGGTCCAGCGTCTCGGCGACCTCGTAGGGGGGCAGCAACGCGCCGGTCAGCCGGGCGCGGCGTTCGGATTTGCCCAAATGCAGGTCCGAGACGCAAAGCAGGCCGCGCGCGGGCCAGTGCAGCGCGCCGGAGGGCAGGGCGTAGAGCGTTTCGCCATGGAAGGGGAAGGCGTACATGTTCATGGTTTGGTCCTGCCGGGTTTTTGGAGGCTGGGCAAGGGGGGCCTTGCCCCCCGTCGCCTGCGGCGCCCCCCGGAATGTGGTCGACCCAAAGAAGCGGGGGCGTCACAGATCGGTCAGGCCGGCGGCCTGCATCAGCCTTGCGGCTTCGCGCTGGACCAGCTTTTCACGGCCCTCGCCCTGGATCGGGACCCGGCCGGGTTCGAGAAACAGCGGCGCGGCCAGCGGGGTGACGCGGGTCAGCCGGATGTGGTCGATGCGGCCGGCGGTGCGGGTCAGCATCTCTTCGATCCGGGCGAAATCCACCAGGCCGCGCATCGCCTGATCCCGGGTGATGCGCAACAGCAGGTGGTCGGGGTCGTATTTCACCAGCGTGTCATAAAGGATGTCGGACGAGAACGTCGCCTGGCGGCCGGACTTGCGCGGGCCGATCGTGTTGCGTTCGATCAGCCCGGCGATGGTGGCCGAGGCGCGGAAGGTGCGTTTCATCACCGCATTGCCGGCGAGCCATTGATCGAGCCCCGCGCGCATCGCGTCCGGGTTCAGCAGCGGTACCGGGTCGGGCACCGCGTCGAGGCCCCAGATCAGCGTCGCGTAATCGGTCGCGACGAAGCCGAGCGGGTTCAGGCCCGCCTCTTCCATCTGCTTGGTCAGCAGAAGGCCCAGGGTCTGTTGCGCGTTGCGGCCGGCGAAGCCGTAGATCACCGTGCTTTCGCGGCCGTCGTGGGGAAAGCTCTCGACCAGCAGCCGGTCGGCCTGCGGCAGGCGCGAGCGGTCGGCCTGAAGCCGGAGCCAGTCGGCGGTGTGATCGGGCAGGGCGGTGAAATCGCCGATGCGGAACATCGCCAGGATCCGCTGGGACAGCTGGGTCGAGGTGGCGAACTTTGTGCCCATGAAGACGGCGACCTTGGGGTTGGCCGCGGCGCGGCGGCTGACCTCGACCACCAGGTCGCGCAGGCCCTCGTAGCGCACCACCTGGCCGCCGATCAGGAAGGTATCGCCGGGGGTGAGGGTGGCGGCGAAAGCCTCTTCGACCTCGCCCAGCGGGGTGCCGCCGCGGCCGCGCATCCGCACCTTGAGGGTTTCGATATCCTGGATCGTGCCGATATTCATCCGGATGCGGGCGGCGGCGCGGGGATCGCGCAGCTGCCACATCCCGTCGCGCTGCATCAGGCGCTGCCACTTGTCATAGGCGCGCAGGGCATAGCCGCCGGTGGCGCAGAAATCGAGGCAATCGTCGAAGTCGGCGCGCGACAAGGCGGCATAGGCGCCGGTGCTCCGGACCTCCTGGAACAGCTCGGTCGCATCGAAGGGGCCGGCGCAGGCGCGGATCAGGATGTGCTGGCACAGCACGTCGCGCGGGCCGGGACCCTTGGGGTCGCCATCCAGGTCGTGGTCGCGCGCGGCTTGCAGCGCGGCCTGGCATTCGACCACTTCGAACCGGTTGGCGGGGACCAGAACCGCCTTGCTGGGCGCGTTGTAACGGTGATTGGCGCGGCCGATCCGCTGCACCAGGCGCTTGACGTTCTTGGGGGCGCCGATCTGGATCACCAGGTCCACGTCGCCCCAGTCGATCCCCAGGTCGAGGCTGCCGGTGCAGACGATGGCGCGCAGATCGCCGGCGACCATCGCCGCCTCGACCCTTTCGCGCTGCTGGCGGGCGAGGCTGCCGTGATGGATGCCGATCGGCAGGTCGTCGTCATTGGCAAGCCAGAGGTTGTGGAAAAAGATCTCGGCCTGGGCGCGGGTGTTGTGAAAGATCAGCGTGGTGCGGTGGCGCCTGACCAGGTCCAGCACCGCCGGAATCGCATAGGCCGCGCCGCCGCCGGACCAGGGCGGGGCCGCGTCCGTGACCAGCATCGAGATGTCGGGATCGGGGCCGGGGTCGGCGTGCAGGATCTCGCAGGGCCGCGGGTGGCACGCCAGTTCACCGGCCAGCGCGGCGGGGTTTTCGACCGTGGCCGACAGGCCGACCCGGCGCAGGCCGGGGGCGAGCGCCTGCAACCGCGACAGGGCCAGCATCAACTGGTCGCCGCGCTTGCTTTCGCTGAGGGCGTGGATTTCGTCGACGATGACCCGGCGCAGGCCGGCGAACATGCGCGGCGCATCCTCGTAGGAGGTCAGCAGGGCGAGCGATTCCGGCGTGGTCAGCAGGATATGCGGCGGGTCGGCGCGCTGGCGCCGCTTGGCCGTGGCGGATGTGTCGCCGGTGCGGTCCTCGACCCGGATCGGCAGGCCGATCTCGGTGATCGGGGCGGTCAGGTTGCGCCGGATATCGGCGGCCAGCGCCTTGAGCGGGCTGACATAGAGGGTATGCAGCCCCCGGTGGGTGCCCTCGGCCAGCCCGACCAGGGTCGGCAGGAACCCGGCCAGGGTCTTGCCGCCGCCGGTGGGGGCGATCAGCAGCAGGGCCGGGGCGTCGGCGCGGTCCAGCATCGCCTGCTGGTGGGGGTGGATCGTCCAGCCGCGGGCGGCGAACCAAGCGGCGAAGGGCTCGGGCAGGGCATTCATGGCGCCATAGGTGCGCCGGATGCGGCCCGCGTCAAGGAAGGGGCGCGCCTGCCCCCTCCGGTCCGTGTGTGTCGGGTCAGACCCGGGACGTGCGGCGAGCGGTCAGGGCCAGCAGGCCCAGCCCGGCAGCGAGGGCCGGCAGGGCCGGCGGCAGCGGCACCGGGGCCGGGCCCTGGATCGCCGGCCCACGGCCATAGGTGAAATTGTCGCCGATCATGTAACGATCGCCCCCGGAAATCGACATGGAGATCTGGGTCAGCGGAACGTCGGAAACGACGCCGAAGAAGCCGTCCCCGGTCGGGGCGGTCAGGCCTTGCAGCGTGAAGGTCGCAGGCGTGTAACCAATTGGCACCGCGTAGTCGAAGCCGAAGCCATAGACCGGGCCGTTGAAACCAAAGGTCTGGCCACCGGTATAGAACCAGACATAGCCGGGATAGGTGAAGCCCTTGGAGCTGTTGTAGCCGCAGCCGGAGGTCTGGCAGCCAAAGGTGGCGCCGGTCAGGACGAAATCGGGCCGGGTGATGCTGCTCTGACCGCTCTGGGGCAGACCGGTATTCATATCGTCCACGGTGATGTTGGACAGGGCGGCCTCGAAGGCGCCGCGGTCGGTGAACGACAACAAGGCGGCCGATGCGGTGCTGGCCAGCGTCAGAAGGGCGGCGGCAAGGCCACCTGCAAAAAGGCGTTTCATGTCAAAAAGGCTCCATTCGTTCCGTCAGGCCGTTTCGATGCGCACCGGCCCCTGCCCAGGGCAATTCTTGGCGTAAGTTCGCTCAAAACAGAAGCGTCGCGACGTTTCATCAAACATTGATGCGATACCGTCAGACGGTTGGAAACAATCCCCGCCTATTCGGGAATTGTTCGCGTTCCGACCCTAATGTTCGATATGCGCTTCGGAGACGAACATGTTTTCCCAGGCGCGGTCGATCAGATCGGGGGTCATCTGGTAGGGGATGCCCTCGAAATCGCAGATCGAGATCATCTGGTCGATCAGGAAGACCGGCTGGTAGTTCGCATAAATGTTGTCGATCGTCGGATACTTGACCTTGAGCAGGTGGATCAGCGCGTCCTCGGACAGCGGCATCTTTTTCTTGCGGGCGACCAGGGCGAAGATCTTGAGGAAATCCTCCTGGCCCGGGCCGTCGATCTTGATCTTGTAGAAGATCCGGCGCAGGGCCGCCTTGTCGAAGATCTCGTTCGGGTGGAAGTTGGTGGAAAAGATCACCAGCGTGTCGAAGGGCACTTCGAACTTTTCGCCCGATTGCAGGGCCAGGATGTCCTTGCTTTCCTCGAGCGGCACGATCCAGCGGTTGACCAGCTTTTGCGGCGGTTCCTCTTGCCGGCCAAGGTCGTCGACGATGAAGATGCCGCCGGTGGATTTCAGCTGCAGCGGCGCCTGGTAGGTGCGCGCGGTCGGGTTGTAGACCAGGTCCAGCATCGACAGCGACAATTCGCCCCCGGTGATCACCGTGGGCCGTTCGCAGCGCACGTAGCGGGTGTCGAACCGGCCCGAGGTGCGGCGCAGGGACTGGGGGTCGTCAAAATCCTCTTCCGCGGCCGAATGGACGATCGGGTCGTAGACGGTGATCACCTGTCCGGCATATTCGATGGCCCGGGGGATATAGATCTTGTCCCCCATCGCGTCGCGGATGCCGTTGGAAATACTGGATTTCCCGTTGCCCGGGGGGCCATACATCAGGATCGAGCGGCCGGCGCCCACGGCGGGCCCCAGCTGGTCGAGCAGGTTGTCGGGCAGGATCAGGTGGCCCATGGCCGAGGTCAGCTGGTCGCGGGTGATGGCGATGTTGCGGATCGACTGGCGCTTGACCTGTTCGGCATAGACCTCGAGCGGGACGGGCATCGCGCCGTAATATTCCGACTGGGCCAGGGCATCGAGCGCGCGCGCCTTGCCGGTATCGGTCAGCTCGTAACCCATTTCGTTGCCGTTGTTGGCATTGAGCGTCCCGGTCGCCTGGCACAGCTTCTGGGCGCGGGCCATGTCGACCAGTTCCTGGGTCACCGGGATCGGCAGGCAGATCGCGCGGCTGAGCTCGGATACCGTGTCGATGTTCTTGCGGAACATGGTCTTGAGAAGGATGTCGCGCATCATCACGATGGGCAGTTTCATCGCGTCCAGCGATTTCGGCGCCGGGGGCGCGATCACGGAAGTGACCTGCATGTTCATCGGTTCGGAACCCGTTCGTTGCCTGCTCTTGTGGCCAATCGGTCGCGCCCCGGCCGGTCGGGGGCCGGCACGCGGATTAGCCGTTTCGTCAGATGGGATGCCTGATTATTGTGGCGAAAAAATGGATAAACCATTTCCAGAGGCAGGCATGAGCAGACCCAATCCGGCCCTTCTGGCGGGCTTCGCCATCCTTCTGATCGCCGCCCTTGGCGGGGTGTCGCTGCTCAAGGGCGGCTTGTTCGTCGGCAAGCACGAGGGCGATACGCTGCACGCGATGCAGATCGTGTTCCGCATGGCCGAGGGGCAGGTGCCGCATCGCGATTTCATGACCCCGATCGGGGCGCTGGCCTTCTGGCCGATCGCCGCGCTGGTGCAGACCGGCATGGGCTTCGGCATGGCCGTTCTGTGGTCGCAAGTGCTTGTCGCAATCGGGTTTCTGGTGCCGCTGGTCTGGGTCGCGGCGAACCGGCTGGAGCCGCGGCTGGCCTTTCTGTTCACGTTGATCGTGATGGTGCTGATCCTGGCACTGGTCCATGGCGAGGCGCAGCGGTCGGTCTCGATCTCGATGCATTACAACCGCTGGGCCTGGGCGGCGGCCTTTGTCGCGATCCTGGCGGCGGTGATCCCGCCGACCCATCCCCGGTCGGGGGTGGTCGATGGGGTGGTGATCGGGCTGATGGCCACGATCATGGTGATGATCAAGGTCACCTATTTCGCGGCCTTCGCGGTGCCGATCGTGGTCGGGCTGCTGCTGACCGGGCAACGCCGTGCCCTGGTCGTGGCGGTGCTGACCGGGCTTGTCGCGGCGGCCGCGATCACGGCGTTCACCGGGCCGGAGTACTGGCTGGCCTATCTGGACGATCTGCGGACGGTGGCCGGGTCCGAGGTTCGCGCCGCCCCGGGCGAGCCGCTGACCGCGATCATGGGCGCGCCGGCCTATCTGGGCGGCTCGCTTCTGGCGGTGGCCGGGGTGATCCTTCTGCGCCAGGCGCGGGCCGATACCGGCGGGCTGGTGCTGTTGCTGCTGCTGCCGGGGTTCTTCTACGTGACCTACCAGAATTTCGGCAACGATCCGCAATGGCTGCTGCTGGTCGGCGTGCTGCTGCTGGCCCTGCGGCCCGAGGCGGGCCATGATCTGCGCGGCCCCCAGGGCTGGCCGATGCGCGAGTCGCTGGGCGTGGTCGCGGCGATGGCCTTGGCGCTGTCGGCGCCGTCCTTCTTCAACCTGGCCTATTCGCCGTTCCGCCATTTCCGCGTGGACGAGGCCGGCTATACGCCGCTGCTGGCCCGGGGGGCGCCCCATGACGATATCCGCTCGGTCGATCTGCGGGTGCTGCGGGTCGACGGGCGGATCGCGCTCGACGGGCCGGGATCGGGGCTCGAAGCCTATCGCGACCTGGCCGATCGCGACGCGCCATCGGTCTTTCGCGGCGAGACCTTCGATTATTGCACCGTCGAACTGGGCCTACCCAGCGTGATGCAGGCGATCGCCGACGACCTTGACGCCGCCGGGCTGGCCGAAGGGCGCCGGGTCTTTGCCGCCGACATCTTCAGCTCCTACTGGCTGTTCGGGTCGCTGGAGCCATTGGCCGGCGGGGCGCCGTGGTATTACGGCGGATTGGCGGGCTGGGACGATGCGGATTACCTGCTGGTGCCGCTGTGTCCGGTGGCGCAGGATGTGCAGCGGATGATCCTGGAGGATATCGAGGACGCGGGCGCCGACGGGCTGGTCGAGATCCGGCGCACACCGCTATACGTGCTGTTTTCCAGGGGGTGAGCGGGGCCGGATCCTTTGGTCCGGGAGATCTGGCAGATGCCCTGCCTGACCGCGTCGGGCGCGCTCAGGCGACGAAGGGCAACACCATGTAGGCGATCAGCGTGAGGCCCAGGGGAAAGCCAAGCGGGAACCGTTTTCCCTGTTTCCAGCTTTCCCAATCCGGCGCCAGGTTGCGCAGCGCCGGGATCGCCCGGGCCGTGCGGTGCACCGCGACGCCCAGCAACATCACGCCGCCCAGCATGAACAGCACGAGTTGTGCATCCGGCAGGGCCACGTAAGGCGCGGCGGCGGCCAGGAACTTGCTGTCGCCGGCGCCCATGACGCGCGCCGCGTTGAGCGCGATGCCGATCGCCAGCATCACCCCGAAATGGGCGAAGCGCCACAGGTAGTCCGACCAGGCCGGCAGCGCGAAAAGCCCCAGCAGGACAAAGCCGAGCGCCAGCCCGTCCGTGGTCCAGTTCGGGATCTTCATCCGGCTGAGATCGGTCCAGGCCACGGCCAGGCACAGCGGCAGAACCGCCGGCAGGAACCACAGCGCCTGGGCCTGGGTCAGCGTGACGGACAGCGCCAAGACGTCAGTTCGTCACGTTGTCTTCAAGCGCGCGCAGTGCCCGCACCGCGGCCTCGAAATGCTGCGGATGGGTGTCGATCGCCTCGCGCAGAAGGCCACGGCCGATGGATACGTCGTTCTGCTTGATCGCGGTCAGCGCCAGGGTGTGCAGCAACTGCGCCCGTTCGACCTGGGTCATCTCCACGATCGGCAGGTCGTAATTGCGCTGGGCGCCGCGGGCCAGGACCAGGTTGTTCTTGGCGGTGAACATCTGCGGATCGTGGCGGATCGCGTCGACGAACAGCCGTTCGGCGCCCGCGTAATCGCCGCGGGTCAGTTTGGAAAAGCCCCAGTTGTTCAGCACGCCGGCCGGCTGGGTGGTCAGGCCGACGGCGGTTTCATAGAAACTGTCGGCCTTGTCCCATTCCTGGTTGCCGTCGGCGATCATCGCCTCGAGTCGGTAGCGGCGGTAGGTTTCATGGGTCGGCGGCACGCTGTCGAGCACCGCTTCGGCCTCGTCCCACTGGTTGGAGCGGATCAGCGCGTCGGCATAATCGATCCGGTCCTCGTTGGTGGCGTCGGGGTGGTCGGCGACGGCGCCCCAGGCGCTGACCGCCTCGGTGCCGCGGCGGGCGCGGACCAGGGATTTCGCAAGGCCCCGCATCAGGTCGATACGGCCGGGGTCATTGTCCGCGGCGCGGGTGAAATAGGCCACCGCCTCGTCCGGGTCGGCGACGGTCAGCATTACGTCGTTGAGGTTCGATTCATCGACAACGTTCACGTCGCGCAAGGCCCGGCTGACCTCGGCATCGCCGTCGCGGGCACAGCCCGACAGGGCCATGGCGCCCAGAAGGGCGGGGAAAAGGATGATGGTGCGGCGCATGGTTTGCCTGCGTCCTCTGCTGCTCTTGCCTCTCAGGGCGCCGACAGCAGGACGTAGTCCCCCGTTCCCCGGCGCACCAGCTGGAACTCTTCGTTCTCTTGCGGCTCAACATAGCCGGGGTCGTCGCGTTTTGCGAGTGCCAAGCGCAGGTTGTCGCGGATCTGGTCGGAATTGCCGTTATCCGTTGCAAAGGCGCGACGGAACGCTTCGGCGGCTTCGGCGACATTGCCCTTTTCCATCAGCAGGACGCCAAGGTTGTTCCAGGCGGCGGGAAAGTCCGGATCCTCGTCGACGGCGCGGCGCAGCAGGTCTTCGGCCTGGTTCAGCCGGCCCAGCCGCAGGTTGGCCGAACCCAGCGCCGACAGGGTGTCGACATTCAGCCCCTGACGGCCGGCGGCCCGCAGGTAAGCCTCGAGCGCAAGCTGGAATTCGCCCGCCGCCATCAACCGGTGGCCGACGATCAGCCCGTCGACCCCCTCGCCCCGGGCGACGCCGGGGGCAAAGACCCTT
Source organism: Rhodobacteraceae bacterium HLUCCA08 (assembly GCA_001314655.1). GTDB lineage: Bacteria > Pseudomonadota > Alphaproteobacteria > Rhodobacterales > Rhodobacteraceae > Salibaculum. Next base: position 32,842 of record LJSF01000040.1, read on the forward strand.
TCGCCCTGTTCGGAAAACCGATCCGGCGCGCACCCTGTCAGCGCAATCAGCGCCGCGCAGCCGATCCACAATGCCCTTGCCATCTGCCCCCGGGCCGTGACCGGCCCCTGTTAGAAGTTCGCGTTGCTCAGCGTCACGTAGATTTCGTATACGGACGGCCCGATCAGGATGATCAGAAGCGGCGGCACCGTCAACATCATCGTCGCCAGGGTCATCTTGGTGGGCAGGGTATTTGCCTTTTCCTCGGCCCGCATCACGCGCTTGTCGCGCATCTCGGCCGAGAACACCCGCAGCGCTTCGGCGATCGAGGTGCCGAATTGCTGGGACTGGATCAGCACGGTGACGAAGCTGGCGATGTCGGGCACCCCGGCGCGTTCGGACATGTCGCGCAGCACCTGGGTCTTGTCCTTGCCGGCCTTCATCTCGTGGCTGATGATCTCGAATTCCTCGGCCAGGGCGGGAAAGCCGGATTTCAGCTCGTTCGACACCCGCAGGATCGACTGGTCGAGCGATTGGCCGGCCTCGACGCAGACCAGCATCATGTCGAGGCTGTCGGGAAAGCCGTTGATCATTTCCTGCTGGCGTTCCCCCTGGCGCTTGTTCACCCAGTATTTCGGCAGCATGTAGCCGACGACGCCCGGTATCAGGATCGACAGGATCGTGTTCTGGGTCGTGGGCTCGCCGGTCGAGCTTTTCCAGATCGCGTAGGCGACGCCGCCGATCAGCATCACGATGCCCAAGGCGAATTGCGAAAAGTGGAACATCGACACCGCGTTCTTGGAGCGGTAGCCGGCCTGGATCAGCTTGAGCCGGATCGCCGAATATTCCTCTTCGTCCTGCGGTTCGAGGAAGTTGGAATATTTCTCCAGCTTGGAATGGTCGCTGACGCGCAGTTTCTGGCCGACCTTGGCGGTGGGCCGGTTGGCCTTTTTCAGCTTGTCCAGCGGGTCCTCTTCCTTGCGCAGAAGGATCGGCAGGGTCAGCAGGATCAGCATCAGGCCGAGAAGGCCGACGACGATCAGCGGGCCGAACGGGCCCAGCATTTCGGTCAGCCTGGTATTGATCGTGTTCAGAATGTCCATGACGCCGCCCTCAGACCTTGATGTTCACGAGACGCCGCATGACGATCACGTTGGCGATGAGGAAACCCGCGACCACAAGACAGGCGGGAATGAAGACCGAGGTTTCCTTCACGTCGTCGTAATAGTTCGGCTGGATCACGTTGATCATCACCAGCGCGACGATCGGAAAGCCCGACAGGAACATGCCCGACCACTTGGCCTCGGCGGTGATCGCCTTGACCCGGCGGAACAGTTTGAAGCGCGCCCGGATCACCTTGGCCAGGCCATCGAGGATCTCGGCCAGGTTGCCGCCGGCGGTCTGCTGGATCGTCACCGCGACGGCGAGAAACCGCAGATCCTGCATGTCCATCCGTTCGGCGAAATGCTTGAGCGTCTCGCCCATGTCGCGGCCATAGGCGGCCTCGTCCGAGATCAGGCCCATCTCGGATCCCAGCGGATCGGGGATTTCCTTGGACACGATGCCGATGGCCGAGCTGAACGGATGACCGACCCGCAGCGATCGGACCATGAGTTCCACCGCGTCGGGCAGCTGTTCCTCGATCATCGAGATGCGTTTCTTGGCCTTCTTGTTGACCCAGAAGAACACGCCGAAGATGCCCATCGCGATCGACACGGCCAGCCGGATCGGCAGGTCGGTTTCGGTGCCGTAGGTCAGGCCGACAAAGGCGAAGGCGGCCAGGCCGGCCATCACCATGATCAGCTGGTTCGGGGTGAAGGCGATGTTCGCCTTCTGCGCCTTGGCGGCCAGGATCGAATAGATCGGGATGGTCTGCGATTGCAGGTGCTGGCTCATCTCCTTGCGGAGCTGTTCCAGGACCTGTTCGCGGCCATTGCCCTTTTCGAGCATCTCGAGCCGGCGATTGACCCGCCGGTTGAGGCTGATCGACTTGCCGAAGACGGTCAGATAGACCCCTTCGACAAGAAACAGCACGGCCAGAAAGATCAGGCCGTAGATCAGTGGTTCGGCGGAAATCGTCATCGCGTATACCCCTTACTGCGCCGCCACCGGTTCGAAGATCGCCGCCGGCAGGTCGTAACCCCACAGCTTGAACCGCTCCGAATAATGCGACCGCACGCCGGTCGCCGTGAAGTGGCCGATGATCTTGTTGTCCGGCGTCAGGCCGACGCGCTGGAACCGGAACACTTCCTGCATCGAGATCACGTCGCCCTCCATGCCGGTGATCTCGGTGATCGACACCATCCGGCGCGACCCGTCCTGCAGGCGGCTGGCCTGGACGATCAGGTTGACGGCGCTGGCGATCTGGGCGCGGATCGCCTTGAGCGGCATCTCGATCCCGGCCATGGCGACCATGTTTTCCAGACGGCTGATCGCGTCGCGGGCGTTGTTGGCGTGGATCGTGGTCATCGAGCCGTCGTGGCCGGTATTCATGGCCTGCAGCATGTCGATGACTTCCTCGCCCCGGGTTTCGCCGACGATGATCCGGTCCGGGCGCATCCGCAGGGCGTTGCGCAGACAATCGCGCTGGCTGACGCCGCCCTTGCCCTCGACGTTGGGCGGGCGGCTTTCCATCCGGCCGACATGGGTCTGTTGCAGCTGAAGTTCGGCGGTGTCCTCGATCGTCAGGATCCGCTCGGCATTGTCGATGAACGAGGACAGCGCGTTCAGCGTCGTCGTCTTGCCCGAACCGGTCCCGCCGGACACGATGACATTCAGGCGGGTGGCGACGGCGGCCTGCAGATAGGCGGCCATTTCCTCGGAAAAGGCGCCGAACCCGACCAGGTCGTCGATCGCCAGCTTGTCCTTCTTGAATTTCCGGATCGAGACGAGCGAGCCGTCGACCGCGACCGGGGGCACCATGGCGTTGAAACGCGACCCGTCGGCCAGGCGGGCGTCGACGTAAGGGTTGCTTTCGTCGACCCGGCGGCCCACGGCGGACACGATCTTGTCGATGATCCGCAAGAGGTGGCGTTCATCCTTGAAGGTGATGTCGGTCAATTGCAGCTTGCCCGAGCGTTCGACGAAGATCTGCTTGGGGCCGTTGACCAGGATGTCGTTGACGCTGTCGTCCTGCAGCAGCGGTTCCAGCGGGCCAAGGCCCTTGACCTCGAAATACAGCTCCTGCGCCAGCTGGTTGCGCTCTTCGCGGTTGAGGACGATGCCCATTTCCTCCAGCGATTCACTGGCGATGGCGTTGATTTCGGTCCGCAGGTCCTGTTCGCTGGCATTTTCCAGCGCGGCCAGGTTCAGGTTGTCGAGCAGCGACTTGTGGATTTCCAGCTTGATCTCGGACAGGCGATCGCGACGCTTCTGATCCTTGGAGCCCGGCGCCACCTCGACCGTCTTGGCCGACGCGTTGGCCTTCATCAGCGATTTGCGCGGCGCCTCGGGCGCCGCGGCCGGGATCGGGGTCACATTGGTCGCGGGGGCCTTGCCGGGCGCCTTGGGTGCCGGTGCGGCGCCGTTCTTCTTGTACTTGGAAAACATCTGTTACCCCTTTTCGGAATCCCCTGGCTCAGCCCGCCTCGGCCGCCGCTTCGACCGAAACCGCATGCAGCGAGGCCGCCAGCTTGGCGATTTCCTTGCGCAGCGGGTTCTTCGGCAGCCCCTCGGCCAGGGGCACGCCATGATCGCCGTTCTGCGCCACCGGCTTGCCGCCGTCGGGCAGTTGCACCTCGATCGCGATGCCAAGGCTTTCGGCCAGCCGCTTGACCCGGCTCTTGCCGTTCAGATCGGTGAATTTCGGGCCGCGGTTCAGCAGGAAGCGCAGCTTTTCGAAGGGCAGATCCTCGCCCTGCAGCGCGCGCTTGATCCGCAGCGTGTTCTGGGCCGACCGCATGTCCAGTTCGAGCAGCGCGAACACGACCTGCGCCGCGTTCAGCACGGTTTCGGTCCATTCGGTGACGGTCTTGGGCAGGTCGATCAGCACGTAATCGAAATTCGACCGGGCCTGGTCGATGATGCGCTGGATATCGGCCGAGGTGACCAGATCCAGCGGGATCAGATCGGTCGGCGCGGTCAGCACCTGCAGTTTCTGTTCGTAGGACAGAAGCGCCTGCATGAAACTTTCGCTGTCCATCTCCTCGGTGCTCTGCAGCATTTCGAGCACGGTTTCCCGGCGCGGCAGGTCGAGGAAGGTGGAGGTCGAGCCGAACTGCAGATCCAGGTCGATCAGGCAGACCCGGGGCGGGTCGTGCTTGTCGATCGTGGCCAGTTCCCAGGCCAGGTTGACGGCAAAGGTGGTCGCCCCGACGCCGCCGGCCATGCCCTGAACCGGCAGGACCACGCCATTGCGGTCACCGGTCGCCTTGAGCCGGTTGCGGTGTTCCTCGGGAACGTCGGGTTCATCGGGGACGGGGGCGGTGACGCGGGCGACGGCCTCGGCCAGTTCGCCTTCGGGCAGGGGGTAGGGGACGAATTCGTCGCCGCCCTCGCGCAGCAGCTGGTGCAGGGTCGCGGGGCTCACGTCCTCGGCGATCAGCAGCACCTTGATGCCGCGCGCCTTGGCGGCCCGGATGATGTCGCACAAAAGCGAGGTGTCGCTTTCGTCCTCGTCGTCGAAGGCGATGGCGATGAATTCCAGGTCCTCGGCCTCGGGCTGTTCGAGAAAGGCCAGGGCATCGGTGAACCCGAGATCGCCCCAGTTTTCGCCCAGGCAGGCCTCCATGTCCTCGATCAGCAGATCGAAGTTCTGCACATCGCGGCTCACGGTGCATGCCGTGATCGGTTGGGGGTCCGGTTTCAAACCTGCAGCTGCCATACCACTCATTGCCTTCGCGTCCTCTCGGTAGGAGCGGCGGCGGGTTTTCCCGTCTCGTCCACTCCGGGGCTTCGGTCCGGCCCGCGCCCCGGATCGTCCGGGCGCACTGCGGGCTTTCACCTGCGCAAACTCCCTTTCAATCTTGTCCAGATTGGGGCCGAAATTCCGCCATTGTGCGAATTCTTCGAACGGTGCGGCGCAGAAGGGCCCGTTGTTCACGACGCCGGGGACGGCAAAGGGGCCCCGCAGGGCCCCTTTTTTAGGTGTCGTGGATGCCTTGGATCGGGCGTCAGCCGCCGCCCATCGCATCGGCGATGGTCCCGCCGCCGCCGCCGCCTTGCAGGGTCGGGGGCGCCTCGGCCGAGGTGACGTAGTCGCGAAAGATCACCTCGGCGTAGCGGCCATTGAGCACGTTGGGATGGCTGTCGACGAAGCCCGACACCTCGGTCACGGTGCGGCGGTTGCGCCGCTCGCGGCCTTCGGTGACGATCAGCGGCTGGGTTTCGCCGAAGCTGACCACCGCCTCGAGCCGGTCGCGGCTGATGCCCTGGGAGGTCAGGTAAAGCACCACCGCCTCGGCCCGGCGCAGGCCAAGCTGGCGGTTGTAGGCGGCCGAGCCGACCAGATCGGTATGGCCATAGACCCGGAAGCGCACCTCGGGGAATTGCTTGATCCAGGTCGCCTGCTGGCGCAGGACCGCCCGGGCCTGATCGTCCAGCACGGCCGAGTTGAAGGCGAAGGTCACCGTCGGCGACACCTCGGTCGAGAAGCGGTTGTTGAGGTTGATCGCGTAGGACGAGGCCCCGGTCTGCGCCAGGTTGTTGTTCATCGTCGCGTTGCCGAAATAGCCGGCATCGAGATCGGCGCCCGCTTCGCGGGTGTTGAAGGTCTGCCACTGGTCGGAACATCCGGCAAGCGCGAGGACCGTCGCGGCAAGGATCAGGGGGCGTTTCATGGCCGGTCTCCTCCTCATTCGTCCATCACGTAGCCGTAGGACCCGGTGAAGTCCTGGCGGGCCACTTCTCCGGCGCCGCCGGCGGGGGCGATGTCGATGGCTTCGCGGCCGAACAGGAACAGGTCGCGCTCGGTCGGCGGGCGGACCCGGTCGGTCGGCAGGGCCAGCGCCTCGCCCCGGGTCGGCGTGACCAGGTGCGGGGTGACGATGATCACCAGTTCGGTCTGCTGGCGGCTGTATTCGGCCGACCGGAACAGCGCCCCCAGGACCGGGATGTCGCCCAGCCACGGCACCTGACCGTTCAGATCGACGAAATCGTCCGACAGCAGCCCGGCGATGGCGAAGCTTTCGCCGTCGCGCATCTCGACCGTGGTCGAGGTTTCGCGGGTGCGGAAGGCGTCGATCGAAAAGCCGCCCTGGCTGAAGCCGTTGGTCGGATCAAGCGAGCTGACCTTGGCCATGAGTTCGAGGTTGATCAGATCGCCGTCGATGACCCGCGGGATGAAGCGCAGCTCGATCCCGAAGGGCTTGTATTCCACGGTGATCGTATCGGCGTCCTGGGCGATCGGCACCGGGTATTCGCCGCCGGCGAGGAAGGTCGCCTCCTGGCCCGACAGGGCGGTCAGGTTCGGTTCGGCCAGGAACCGGACCACGCCGCGCTGTTCGAGTGCTTCGAGCAGGATGCCGACCTCGACCGATCCGGCGTTGAACCCGAACAGCATCGCGCCCTGGTTGTCGTTCGCCGCGGGCAGGTTTCCGGCCAGGGCCGCGGTCTGGCCGCCCTCGGTCACGGTGCCGCCGGTGCCGAGCGCCAGGCCCAGGTCGCCGCCCAGCGTATCGCCGCCCAGCGCCAGCGAGGCCGACAGCGATTTCGATACCGACCGCTGCATCTCGGCAAAGCGGACCCGCAGCATCACCTGCTGGGTGCCGCCGACCGTCATCAGGTTCGACACCCGCTCGGGCGCATAGCGATTGGCCAGTTCCAGCGCCCGATCAAGCCGCGCGATGGAGGATACGGTGCCCGACAGCACGATGCCGTCATTGGCGGTGCGCACCTCGATGTCTTCGCCCGGCAGGATCTGCTCCAGCCGTTCCTTGAATTCGGCGATATCGGGGGTGACATGCACCTCGACATTGGTGATCAACTGACCGTCCGGGGTCAGAAGCGTCAATGTCGTGCGCCCGGGCAGCTTGCCCAGGACATAGATCGTGCGCTCGCTGAGCGTCTGGATGTCGGCGATATTGGGATCGGCGATCGAAACGACGCCGAAGGGCGTGTCGGCCTCGACCACGACTGCGCGGCTCATCGGGACGTTGAGCGCCTGGGCCGGCGCCCCGCGCATCACCTGAAGGGTTTCGGAAACAGCCGGTCCCGCCGTTGCCGAAAACGCGAGCGCGACCCCTAGCAGGGCCGCCTTGAAAAGTCCATTTTGTGTCATGTGACCTGCCTCTATGATCACGCTCGAAGGAGGGCTTTGTCGCCCGTTATTGACCGCACAGTGCCTCTGGGGCGCTTTTATTGCAAGAATCAATCCATTGGCGGTGAAAGTTGATGTGGAAAAGCAGCAACAGGCGCGACCGCTCATACAACAGGGCGCGCCCGTTTCGGAGCGCGCCCCCAAGTCTGGTGGCAATGCCCGGCGTCAGTTGATGCAGGGGATTTCGGTTTCCACATATTCGTTGCCGCGCAGGGTGCGCATCGTGCAGACCCGCTCCTGTTCGACGACTTCCGGGGCTTCCGGCGTCTGGATGCCCAGCAGGGTCGCCTGGTCCATCTCGACCGCGGTCAAATCGGAATTCTCGCCAAAGCCGTTCAGGGCCAGCGACAATTCCCCGGACCGCTGGGCGGTGGCCAGTGCGGCGACCTGAGACGGGGTGGCTTCGACCGTGACCGTGCGGACCCGGTCGCTGGCGCCCGAGCGCTGCCCTTCGGAGTTCTGGTCGACGGCGATCACGTTGAGGTTCTGAAGGATCAGACGGGTGGTGATGCCGCCGGCGCCGCCAAGCCCTTCGAGCGCGATATTCCCGGTCCAGTAGACATCGACCCGGTTGCCGGGCTGCAGGAAGCCGGAGACGGCGGACCGCATGTCGACCTCGATCGTATAGGCCTGGGTGCCCTGGGTCAGGCGCGAATTGATGCCCGCGCTTTCGCCCGGTTCGGTCACCTTGATCGCCAGGATCGGCTCGTTCGGCTCCATCTGGCGGACCACGATACGGGTCTGGTCCGGCCCGCGCGAAAACAGATCGTCCTGGGTCAGGAAGACGCCTTCGGGCAGATAGGGTTCGGCGTAGCGGATGAAATGGATATCGGCGGTGGTGATTTCCTCGCCATAGGTCATCTGCCGGTTGACGGCGATCACCTCCACCATGGGAACAGCCTGGGCCGCCGCAATCTCGAGTTGCCGGTTCGCTTCGTTCTGGCGCTCGAAATGCCCTTGCACCATGTAGATGGCGAACCCGGCGAGGCCGAGACCGACGATCAGGACAAGTCCGAATACTGCTCGCATCGTCTTTCCTTTCGAAAACGTCACGCCGCGCTGTCCGTGTCTGGCGCGGGTGGATACTTGATCGTGCTACCTGCCAAATGCGGCGAAACCTTGGAAAACCGGCGGCGCCACGATGGAGTGTTTCTTGATTTTGGCCATCGGGCCGGACGGCCCGATGACTGTCTTGCGCGGCACGGTCAGTGCGCCATGATCGTCTGGGCGCTGAGCTGGGCGCCGACACCGGTGGAATGGTCCAGCGCGCCTGCGGCGACCGCCGCGATCACCGCGACACCAAGTCCGACGATCCCGGCGGTCAAGACGACCCAGTCGACCGTGACGGCACCATCCTCGTTACTCCGGAAACCCTTGATGAAATCGAACATGTTCATGTCTCTCTTTTTCGGTTCGTTCTCGCATGGCCCTGGGGCCGGTCCCACACGCGTAGTTAACGCGACGAATGTGGCAGTTTCGCGGTGGGGCCATGGATTTGTCCTGACGACGGCGCAGCGCCGCGCCAGGCCCGGGGCCCCGAACGAAAGAGGCCGCGCAGGATGCGCGGCCCCGATCCAGGCTGATGCCCGTCGCGACTCAGTAGGTCGCGATGGTCTGGGCGTCCAGCTGCGAGCTGATCTTGTCGCCCAGGGCGGTGGTGCCCTGGCCGACCGAGGTCAGCACGGCGATGCCGAGGCCAACGATGGCGGCGGTCAGCACGACCCAGTCGACGGTCACGGCGCCGTCTTCGTCACGGCGGAAGTT
>LJSF01000027.1 GCA_001314655.1 Rhodobacteraceae bacterium HLUCCA08
CCCAACCATTTCAGCTTGTTAAGTGGTGCCCGGGGGCGGAATCGAACCACCGACACGAGGATTTTCAATCCACTGCTCTACCCCTGAGCTACCCGGGCACGGGGAAGGCATCCACCTTCGGGTGCCGGCGTTCTAGGGGATGGGCGCGGGGGTGTCCAGAGGGATTTCATGGCGCGCCGACTGCCGCTTTCGTCCATCCCGAACCGGTGCGCAACCGTCGATCGAACGGCAGACGCAGGGCGGGTGGCGACCGGCGTGCCGGCGCCTCTGCGGGTCGGCCCCCATCGCGCATCGGGTCGCGGGCCTAGTGTGGACGTTGCGGGGCATCCGGCCCCGGCATGTTGTCCTCGTCCGGGATGTCGTCGCCGGGGATCGCGTAGCCACCGCCCAGCCATTTGCCCAGGTCCAGATCGGCGCAGCGCTTGGAGCAGAAGGGCCGATACTTGGCGTCGGCGGGTTTGGTGCAGATCGGACAGGCCATGGGGTATTCTAACCCGCCCCGAGGGTGGGGAAAAGCCATCTCCACGCCGACCACGTCACCCCGACCCTGCCCGGCCGGCGGCCCGGACGGATCGCTGCAGGTCCGGGTCATCCGGGTCTTGCTGTGGGTCGCGGGCGAGGCGTCGAAACGCCGGTGCGAACATTCACCACGATGGCCGCCGGGGGGGCGCTTCGTCGACGGCGCCGAACATCGACCCGGTCGCCGGACGTCGATCCCGGCTCCGGACCGCCGCACATCCGTGACGTGGGCAAGGTGCCGGCAAACAGGCTGCAGCGGGGCGTGTTGCGGCTGGTGGACAACGCAGAAACGGATCGCCGCATCGACCGGCTTGGTGTGCTCACCCGGGTCGGTTCAAAGCCCCGCCAGCAAGGGCGCCGTCGCCACCCTTTCGCGTTTGCGCTGCAATTCGTAATGGCCCAACGGCGTCCAGCCGACCAGGGCGGTGTCGACCGGACAGGGTTTGAAGGCGACGCGCAGGGCGGTTTCGGCCTGCCGGCGCTGGCCCTTGGGCAGCGGGGCGAAGTCGATCACCACCTGGCCGCCCAGGCCGCGCAGGCGCAGGGCGCGGGGCAGGGCGCGGATCGCCGCCAGGTTCGCTTTCAGCGCGGCGGCGGGCGAGGTATCGCCGCCCGAATTCACGTCGACCGCCACCAGAGCCCGGGTCGGCTCGACCCACATGTGGCCGGCGCCCAGGGCGACGCGGGCGCCGCGCAGGGCTTCGATCTGGTCGATCACCCCCAGCCGGTCCAGCCCGCCCGGTGCGGTTTCGACCGCGGCCGGTTCTGACCAGTCGCGCCAGGCCAGGGCATGGGGGCCGTCGCCCTCGGTCAGGGCTTCGGGCTCGGTGCCGTCGGCATCGGCCAGAACGGCGCCGGCCAGGGCGGCCATCGCGGCGATATCCTCGGCCACCTGAGCATCCCCGGCCTCGGCGCAGGAGGAACGCAGGATCAGCCCGACCCCGTCCTCCAGCCCGGCCCCGTGGGCGATCTCCAGCAGGCGATCGCGGCTGTCCTCGTCGCGGATCCGGCGGCTGATATTCAGCCCCGGCGCGCCCGGCGTGACGATGGCATGGCGGCTCTTGAACAGGACCTTGGTCGTGACTGGCACCGCCTTGCCTTCGTCCGGGTAGCCGGTGACCTGGACCAGAACCGGCTGGCCGGGTTTCATGCCCTTGACCTGGCGCAGGAACCCGGTTTCGCCATCGGTCAGCCGCACGATCATCCCGCCCTGGCCCTTGAGCGGGCGATCGCAGATCGCGCGGTAGATCGCGCCGGGGCGCGGCGCGCTGTCGTCGTCGATCAGCAGATCGTCGAGCTGCCCGTCGACCAGCAGGGCCGCGACCTCGCGCCCGCCGAGGTGATCCAGCACGATCTGGCGGCCTTTCATGACGTCACTCCGAAACTGCCCAGCAAACCCGCGGTTTCGGCCAGCGGCAGGCCGATCACGGCGGTATAGGACCCCTGGATCCACGGGATCAGCTTGCCCGCCGGCCCCTGGATCGCATAGCCGCCCGCCTTGCCCCGCCAATCGTCCGTCGCCAGGTAGGCGGCGATCTCGGCCTCGGTCAGGCGTTTCATCTTGACCTGGGTGACCACGTCGCGCACCCGGATCGTGTCGGGATCGCGGGCGGAAATCGCCGTGATCACCGTGTGGCGCCGGCCGGACATCAGGCGCAGGAAGCCGGCGCAGTCTTCGGCGCTTTCAGGCTTGCCCAGGATGCGGCGGCCGACGGCGACGGTCGTGTCGGCACAGAGCACGACTTCGCCCGGTGCGCAGGCGCTGGCTTGCGCCTTTTGCCGCGCCATCCGCAGCACGTAGTCACGCGGTCCTTCGCCCTTGGCCGGGGTTTCGTCGATATCCGGCGGGCGCACGGCATGGGGCACCAGCCCGATCTGTGCCAGCAGCTCCAGCCGCCGGGGCGAACCGGAGCCGAGGATGAGGTGGGGGGTATCGGTCATGAACGCGCCCAGGATTGCAGCCGGGTGCCGGCCACATTTTGCTGCGCAAAACGTTTACCCGCACGGTCGCGAAGCCGTCGGCTTCGCGCTACTTGAACCGGTAATTGATCCGACCCTTGGTCAGATCATAGGGGGTCATCTCGACCTGGACCTTGTCGCCCGCCAGAACCCGGATGCGGTTCTTGCGCATCTTGCCCGCCGTATGCGCGATGATCTCATGGCCGTTTTCCAGCTCGACCCTGAACGTCGCATTCGGCAGGAGTTCCTTCACGACACCAGGAAATTCGAGCAGTTCTTCCTTGGCCATGTGATCTCCTTCGTTGCGTGCCCGGGTCTGGCCCGGATAGAGCGCTACATGCGCCGGAGAAGGCCCGATTTCAAGGGTTATTTGCCAAGGGTGACGGTTTCGACGGAAAGATCGGGCGCGGGTTGCAGCGGCCAGTCGGCAAAGGTCGTGACGTCGCCGCGCGTCCGCGTGGCCAGGATCTTGGCCGGGTCGAGCGTGTGGCGCATCCATCCGAGCGTGTCGGGATGGGCCAGTGCCAGGATGCCGTCATCGGGCTGGCCCCGATCCGGCGGGCCGAAGATCCCGGCGCGGCCGTAGCTTTCGTGGATCGGATCGCAGCCCGGCACCGCGCCCAGCATCGGCGCCTGCACGACAAGGCATTGGTTTTCCAGCGCCCGGGCGCGGGCCGCGATCTGGACCCGCATCTGGCCGGCCGGCGTGTCGGTGCAGGAGGGGACAAGGATGATCCCGGCCCCCGCCGCCGCCAGCGCCCGGGCGAAAAGCGGGAATTCCGCGTCATAGCAGATGCAGATACCGATCTTGCCCAGTGCGGTGTCGAACAGGGTCAGGCCGGTGCCGCCCGCGATCGCCATGTCGCGGCGTTCCCAGGGGGTCGGGATCAGCTTGTCCTGGTGGCCGGTGCTGCCGTCGGGGGCGACCAGGACCGCGCGGTTCAGCGTCCGGCCGCCGACCCGCACCGGGCCGGAGCCGGCCAGGATGTGGCAGCCATGGGTCTGCGCCGCCTCCTGCATCAGGGCGACCCATGCGGCATGGGCGGCGGCGCCGCGTTCGGCCCAGATCATCGGGTCGGGCTCGCCCTTGGGTGTGCCGATCAATGCCGCGGCCATGGCGGCGTATTCGGGGAACACGACCAGCTGGCAGGCGGCATCGGCCACCCGGTCCAGGATCTCGGCCCGCAAGGCGTCCCAGTCGGGATGCCAGCGCGGCGCGAAACAGCCCGCGGCGATCGAGATCGGCGCGCTCATAGCGTCCTGATCCAGAATTGCAGCGGCTTCGGCGTCGGTTCGGCATCGCCCAGGTCGGTCCAGCGGAATTCGGCCCGAACGCCGGGCAGGGGGGCATAGCCGCGCTTGCGCCAGAACGGGTCCAGCGGGCGATGATCGGCGGGCCGGGCCGGGTGATCCTCGGGCCGGATCACGGCGCAGAAGGCGCTGTGGCGCCGGCCCAGGCGGCGGGCGTGGTCCTCGCGCGCGTCGAAAAAGGCGTGCCCGATCCCGCACCCGCGATACTCCGGCAGCAGCACCGATTCCGCGCAATAGAAGATGTCGGTCAGGGCAATGCCCTGGCCGTCGAAGGCGCGGGCGAAATCGTCTTCATGGTCCTCCATCGGCGTGCCCGTGGCCGCACCGACCAGCCTGTCGCCGTCGAAGGCGCCGACCAGCACCGCCCCGGCGCTGTCGCGATAGCTTTGCAGATACCGGTGTTCGTAAGCGAAGCTGCCGTCATAAAGATACGGCCAGTCCCGGAACACTGTCATCCGCAGCCGTGCCACGTCGGGCAGCACCCGCTCCAGATCGGCGCCGGTCAGCGGCCGGACCTCGATCATGACACCTGCGCCAACCAGTCGGCCAGGTTGTAATAGGTGGTGATGCGGGTGATCTTGCCGTCCCGCAGCTCCATGAACGACCCGCCGGGCAGCCGGTAGGTCTGGCCATGCGCGGGGGGCAGGCCGTCATCGGTTGCCAGATAGGTGCCGGTCACGGTGAATTCGGCCGCGGCGCGGGTGCCGTTTTCGGCCTCGAACAGCACGATATCGGTCAGCTCTTCGCGATAGCACCGGGCCATGTGCTCGCAAAAGGCGCGGAAGGCCGGCTTGCCATGGCGCTGCTTGCCCTCGTTCACGTGATGGACCAGGTCCTCGGCGAGCTCGGCCAGCATCCCGTCGATATCGCCCGCGTTGAAGGCCGCGAAATAGCGGCGCAGAACCTCGGTTGCCATTCAGGTCTCCTGTGTCGGGGGGCCGAACCGGCCCTGGAGCCGTTCGACGATCTGGTCGCGGGCCTGGCGATAGCTGGCCAGCTTGGCCGCGCGGGTTTCGCCCAGGCCGGTCGGGTCGAGGATCGGCCAGTATTCCACCTCGAGGTGGAAGATCCGGGTCAGCTCCAGCGCCCGGCGCTGGCTGGCCGGGCTGAGCGCGACCACCAGGTCGAACGAGGACAGGTCGTCGCCCCATTGTTCCATGTCGTCGAAGGACCGCGCCCGGTGGCGTTCCAGTTCGACCCCCAGTTCGCGGCAGACGGCGACGGCAAAGCCGTCGATTTCCAGGTCGTTCTTGACCCCGACCGACTGGATGTAACAGGCGTCGCCGTAGAACTTCTTCATCAGGCCCTCGGCCATGGGCGAGCGCACGGCGTTGTGGTCACAGCAGAAGAGCACCGATTGAGGAAGCGCTTCCGCCATCCGCCCTAGCCCCCCCAATGCAACACACAGATCAGGGTGAACAGGCGCCGCGCGGTATCGGTATCGACCACGGCCTTGCCGTCAAGCCGTTCCTGCAGCACCCGGGCGCCTTCGTTGTGGATGCCGCGCCGGGCCATGTCGATGGTTTCGATCTGGCTGGGGGCGGCGGTCTTGACGGCGCTGAAATAGCTTTCGCAGATCTGGAAGTAATCCTTCACCACCTGGCGGAACGGCCCGAGGCTCAGGTGGAATTCGGCGGCCGGGTCGTCGGTTTCGGTGAAGACGGCGAAGACCAGGCGCTTGTCGCGGATCGACAGGTGCAGCTTGTAGGGGCCTTCGGGCGCCGCGCGGTCGTCGCGCGCCGGCAGGTCGAAGGAATTTTCCTCCATCAGATCGAACAGCGCGACCTTGCGTTCCTGATCGATCTCGGGCGTCGGCGGTGGCAGGCCGCTGTCGTCAAGCGCGATGTGAACGATGCGGGTCATGGTCCTGGGGCCGGCCTTGTTGCGATGCGGCGCCAGCGATAGCAGCCGCCCGCGCGGCTTGGCAAGCGGGTTGGCCGGAACCGGGTTCCGGATCGCCGACGCGATCCGACCGGGTAGGGGCGCGCGGCCCCCCGTCGCCCCGGCGGGCCGACTTCCCCCGGGATGCTTCCGACCCGGAGAAACCCGGCGCCGGGCCTAGCGGTTCAGCGCGTCGAGCCGGGCGGTGACGGACAGGCCATGGGCCTGCAGACCTTCGGACCGGGCCAGGGTTTCGGCCGCCGGGCCGATCGCCTTGAGCGCGGCGGGCGACATTTTCGCGATCGTGCTGCGCTTGAGGAAATCCAGGACCGACAGGCCCGACGAGAACCGCGCCGAGCGCGCCGTCGGCAGCACGTGGTTCGGCCCGCCGACGTAATCGCCGATCGCCTCGGGGGTGAAGCGGCCGACAAAGATCGCGCCGGCATGGGTGACGCGGCCGGCCAGGTCCTCGGCATTGCCGGTGCACAGTTCCAGGTGTTCGGGCGCGATCCGGTCGGACAGCGCCACCGCCTCGTCCAGGTCGCGGACGATGATCACCGCGCCGTAATCGCGCCACGAGGCGCCGGCGATGGCCCTCCGGTCCAGGCTTTGCAGCCGGGTCTCGACCGCCCGGGCCACGGCGCGGCCGAAATCGGCATCGGGGGTGATCAGGATCGATTGGGCGCTTTCGTCATGTTCGGCCTGGCTCAGCAGGTCGAGCGCGATCCAGTCCGGATCGTTGTCGCCATCGGCGATCACCAGGATCTCGGACGGGCCGGCGATCATGTCGATGCCGACCTTGCCGAAGACCCGGCGCTTGGCGGCGGCGACATAGGCATTGCCGGGGCCGGTGATCTTGTCGACCGGGGCGATCGTGTCGGTGCCATAGGCCAGGGCGGCCACGGCCTGGGCGCCGCCGATGCGATAGACCTCGTCCACCCCGGCGATGCGCGCCGCCAGCATCACGGCCGGGTTCACCACACCGTCCGGCGTCGGCACCACCATCGCCAGCCGGCCGACCCCGGCCACCTTGGCCGGCACCGCGTTCATCAGCACCGACGACGGATACGACGCCAGCCCCCCGGGCACATAAAGCCCGGCCGCCGACACCGCGCTCCAGCGCCAGCCCAGCATGGCCCCCTCGGGGTCGGTCCAGCTGGCATCGTCGGGCATCTGGCGGGCGTGATAGGCGCGGATCCGCTGGGCCGCCAGGTTCAGCGCGGCGCGTTCATCGTCCGGGACGGCCGCGCAATGGGCGTCGATCTCGGCCTCGGTCAGGCGCAGGGTGTCGGGCGTCAGGGCCAGCCGGTCGAACCGCTCGGTCAGCGCGATCACAGCCGCGTCGCCCCGGGCCCGGACATCGGCGATGATATCGGCGACGACCGCGTCCACATCCGGGCTGTCCTCGCGCTTGGCCGCCAGCAGCGCGGCGAAGCGGGGTTCGAACTCCGGGTCCGTGGTGTCGAGGAACTGGGGCATGGTCACTCTCCTTGGCCGGTCCCTTAGCGGTCCGGCTGCCAGGCCGCAATGGCACCGGTCGCCTGCCTAGCCGCCATGCGCGGGCTTCTTGCCCGAGGGCGCACGATAGGGCCGGGTCACGTCGCGCAGCATGACCTCGAGCGTTTCCGCCTCGATCCGGATCGCCCCGTCGCCGGCCAGCGTCAGGACCACCGCGCCGGTGCCGTCCGCGCCCGGTTCCCAGACGACCGAGAGCAGGGAATAGACCCGGCCGGCATCGCCCGGTTCCACCCCCTGGCTTCGGACCCGGGTCACGTCCTCGATCGCCAGCACCGCCCGGACCCGTTCATAGGGCCGCCGGCGCGCCTCGGCCTTGGGGGCATCCTCCCAGCGGAACCGGTTGAGCAACAGGCCGAAGCGGCGCGCGCGCCGGTCCCAGTGCATCTCGGACCCGTCAAAGACCGCGTCCTGGGCCAGGCTCGACAGGATCTGCAGATCGTCCGCATCCATCGCCTTCAGGCGCAGCGGGCCTTCGCCGCCCTCTTCGAAGGTCGCATCCCCGGTCACTGGCCGTGCACCCGTTCGACATCGGCGCCGATCCCGCTGAGCTTGCGCACCAGCTGTTCATAGCCCCGATCCAGGTGATAGACCCGGTTGACCACCGTCTCGCCCTCGGCCGCGAGCCCGGCCAGGATCAGCGACACCGAGGCCCGCAGATCGGTCGCCATCACCGGCGCGCCTTTCAGCCGTTCGACCCCGCGGACCGTGGCGCTGCCGCCATGCACCTCGATCTCGGCGCCCATGCGCATCAGTTCGGGCGCGTGCATGAAGCGGTTCTCGAAGATCGTCTCTTCCAGCACGCTGGTGCCGCTGGCGGTGCAGAGCATCGCCATCATCTGGGCCTGCAGATCGGTCGGAAAACCGGGGAAGGGTTCGGTGGTGACGTTCACCGCCTTCGGCGTGCCGTTGCGCCGCGCGACCTTCAGGCCGGCCGCGGTCTCGGTCACCTCGATGCCGGCCTCGTCCAGCTTGTCGGCGAAAGCCTGCACCAGGTCGAGCCGCCCGCCCAGGCATTCCACCGCGCCGCCGGCCAGGACCGGGGCCAGCATGTAGGTGCCCAGTTCGATCCGGTCGGTGACGACCGGATGGGTCGCGCCATGCAGACGGTCGACGCCCTCGATCGTGATCGCCCGGGTGCCGGCGCCGTCGATCCGCGCCCCCATCCGGGTCAGGCACTCGGCCAGGTCGACGATCTCGGGCTCGCGCGCGGCATTGGTGATCACCGTGGTGCCGCGGGCCAGCGTCGCCGCCATCATCACGTTTTCGGTGGCGCCGACGCTGGCGAAGGGGAAATCCACCTGCGCGCCCTTCAGCCCGCCCAAGGGCGCCCTGGCGTGCAGATAGCCGTCCTTCAGCGCGATCTCGGCGCCCATCGCCTCCAGGCCGTGGATGTGGATGTCCATCGGCCGCGCCCCGATCGCGCAGCCGCCGGGCAGCGACACGATTGCATGGCCCTCGCGCGCCAGAAGCGGGCCAAGGACCAGGTTCGAGGCGCGCATCTTGCGCACGATGTCATATTCGGCGACGTGGTTGATCGCGCCATGGCAGGCCAGGGCCAGCACCTGGCCGTCGCGCATCGGCGCCACTTCGGCGCCCAGCGATTGCAGCAGGGTGGTCATGGTCTTGATGTCGCTCAGCCGTGGCGCATTGGTCAGCGTCAGGGGCTCTTCGCTCAGCAGCGTGGCCGGCATCAGCGCCAGGGCGGCATTCTTGGCGCCGGCGATGGCAATCTGCCCGTTCAGTTCGCGGCCGCCCCGCACGATGATCGAATCCATGTCCCGACTAGTCCTTGTTGTTGTCCGCCTCGGGGGCGTCGTCGCCTTCGGGGGCGTCGGTCCGGGCGCGCGCCTGGGCCTTGCGCCGGGCCAGGTTGGCCTTCAGCGCCGCCTTCAGGCGGTCCTCGCGACCCGTATCCCGTGCGGATTTGCTGCTCATGGCAGGGGCATATCAAGCTGGGCAAAAACCGTCCAGAGAGGGGTTGCACGGGCGCGTGTTTGCGTCTAATCCCCCGGCTCACGGCGCTGCTGTAGCTCAGAGGTAGAGCACTCCCTTGGTAAGGGAGAGGTCGAGAGTTCAATTCTCTCCAGCAGCACCATTCCTCTCGCCATCCGGAAAACCGAACCGCGCCAGAGCCCACGACCCGGCGCCCGGCCGGTGGCGCCGGATGCCCGGTTCCAGCCCGGCGCGGCTCAGCGCCGGCCGCGGCAACAGCCGCAGCAGCGCCAGCAGCCGGCCCCGGCCGCCCGACCGTTCGCCGATCCGGATCAGCGCGTCGAGATCGCGCCAGAACCTTCGGGTTTCGACGACCCGCAGCGGTCGGGGGCGACCGGGTCCAGCCGATGGGCGCGCCGGAGGCAGTCCGCCACGCTGCCGGCCCTGTTCATTTCTCAACAGCCCGTGTTGGAGCGCGCATAATTGTGCGCGGCGTGGCGCCGGATAGGTAGGGCCTGTCTGCGACACCGATCTTCAACCCCTGAAAGGTAACCCGATGAAATCGCTTCTTCTTGCTTCTGCCGCCACGCTGGGCCTGGCGGCGTCCGCCGTGCAGGCCGATCCTGTCACCTACATGCTTGACGCCTCGCACAGCCAGATTGTGTTCAGCTACGATCACCTGGGCTATTCGACCACGACCGGGATGTTCTCGGGCTTCGAGGGCAGGATCGATTTCGACGCCGACGATCCCGCCGCCTCCTCGGTCGAGGTCAGCTTTCCGGCCGAAAGCCTGATCACCGGCTGGCCCGAGCGCGAGGCGCATTTCCTGTCGGGCGATTTCTTCGGCGCCGACGACAACCCGGTGGTGAGCTTCGTGTCGACCGGGATCGAGGTGACCGGCGACACGACCGGGCTGATCACCGGCGATCTGACGATCAACGGCATCACCCGGCCGGTGGTGCTGGATGCGACCATGAACAAGATCGGCGATCACCCGATGGCCGGCCTGCCCTGGATCGGTTTCGACGCCACCACCACGCTGTTGCGCAGCGATTTCGACATGGGCCAGTTCGCGCCCTTCGTCGGCGACGAGGTGGCGATCCGCATCTCGATCGAGGCGATGGTGCCCGAAAGCTGAGCCACGCCACAGCGCAAGGCCCGATGCCGCCGCCGGACCCCCGGCGGCGGTTTTTTCACTCCTGCGGGGTCGCGGTCAGCGTGATCTCGACAGGAACGGCGAAGCCCACATTGCTGTCGTCCGGATAGGCCGCGCCGATCCCGAAATCGCGCCGGTCGAGCGTGACGCGGCCCGCGGCGGTCGCGGTCCCGTCTGCCAGATCCAGATCGAAGGCCAGCACCACGGGCACGGTCCGCCCGACCAGCGTCAGGCTGCCGGTCGCCTGGTGCGCGGCGCCGTCGATGCGGGCGATCCTTGCGGCAAAGACCGCCTGCGCATGGCGCGCCACGTCAAAGAACTCCGGCCCCTTGGCCTGATCGGTGACCGATCCCAGCGCGACGCTGGTCATGTCGATCGTCACCGCCACCTCGCCGGTCCCGGTCTGCGGGTCATAGTCGATCGCGGCCTCCCAGCTGTCGAACCGGCCCTCGACCGTCGCGCCCATCTGGATGACCTCGAAGCCGAGCGTGCCCGTTTGGACCTGCCAGCCGGCCGCCTCGGCCTGTCCCGGCGCCACGCCGGCGCCGGCCTGCTGGCGCCCGGCCGAGGCAAAGGGCAGGGCGATCACCGCGGCCCAGATCGCCAGTGCCGCCCAGGCGGTCCGCCGATGCCCGCCCGCAGCCTCGGGGCCCCCGGCCTCGGCCCCGCGCCACATCCGCGCCAGCGTCGCGTCGCGGTCGATCAGCGCGTGTTTCAGCGCCCCGCCGATATGGGCGGCCAGGGTGGCGACCAGGGCGATGGCGGCCAGGAAATGCACGCCCCCGGCGATCCCGGCGATTGTGTCGGATTTCGGCACGAAGGGCAGGGTCTGGCCGAAGGGCCACCAGATCGGGGCGAAGCCGTCCTCGGCCGCATGCATCACCCAGCCCGACAAGGGAAGCACCAGGATCGCGCCATAAAGCAGCCAATGCGCCGCCTCGGCGGCCAGGGTTTCCAGCCGCCGTTCGGGATGCAGCGGCGCCGGGCGTGGCTGGCTCAGCGCCCAGAGGATGCGCAGCACGGCCAGGGCCAGAACCGTGACCCCGATGGTCTTGTGCAGCGAATACAGCACCTGCAGCCAATCGACCGTGTCGGCATTGCGCGGCGTGACCTTGCCGATCAGGCCCAGCGCCAGCGCGGCGATCACCAGCAGCGCCATGGCCCAGTGCAATCCGCGGGCAACGGCGCCATAGCGCGTGGCGGTATTGGTCAACATCCCGGATCCCCTTCGGCGGCTATCGAAGGGGCATCTAGAAGATCACGCCCGGCGGTTCACCCTGAGGCGTCGCACATCGGCTGTGCGCGGCTCAGGCCCAGGCCCAGGGTCGGGTGAAGGCGCCAAGAACCTTGGTGACCTCGTCGTCGCCGACCTCGCCGGTCTTGTCCAGATGGCAGACCAGGCCCTGCGACTTGTCCTCGACCACCTCGCGCACCTTGGCGGCGACCCCGGCGGCCTCGAGCGCCTCGCCATAGACCCGGGCGATGGCCAGCTTGCGCAATTCGTTCTTGAGCGTCTTGCCGACGGCGGTCTTGGGCAGTTCGGGCACGATCTCGAGGTATTTGGGATGGGCCGCGCGTTCGCTGATCCGCGCCTTGGCGAAATCGATCAACTCGGCCTCGGTCACCTTGGCGCCGCCGACCAGTTCGACATAGGCACAGGGCAATTCGCCGGCATATGCGTCCGGCTGGCCGATCGCGGCGGCGAATGCGACGGCGTCATGGCCGGCGAGGGCCTCTTCGATCTCGGCCGGGTCGATATTGTGGCCGCCGCGAATGATCAGATCCTTGGCGCGGCCGGTGATCCACAGATAGCCGTCCGCGTCGATCCGCCCCAGGTCGCCGGTGCGCAGGTAGCGGTCATGATGGAACAACCCGTTGTTCTTTTCGATCTGGGTATAGGTCTTGCCCTCGAACACGCCGGGGCTGTCGACGCAGATCTCGCCGATCTCGCCGACCGGGGCTTCGGCCGGGCCGTCGGCGGTGTGGTTGAGGATCCTGACGTCGGAATAGGGAAACGGGATGCCGATCGAGCCGACCTTCTTCTCGCCGTCCGGCGGGTTGATCGACACCAGGCAGGTCGCCTCGGTCAGCCCGTAGCCTTCGCAGATCGTCAGCCCGGCGGCCTTTTCGAACCGCTTGTACAGCTCCACCGGCAGCGGCGAGGACCCCGAGAAACACAGTTTCAGCGACGAGATATCGGCATTGACCGGCCGCTGCATCAATGCGGCCATGGCGGTGGGCACGCCGATC
Organism: Rhodobacteraceae bacterium HLUCCA08; assembly: GCA_001314655.1. Classification (GTDB taxonomy): domain Bacteria; phylum Pseudomonadota; class Alphaproteobacteria; order Rhodobacterales; family Rhodobacteraceae; genus Salibaculum. The sequence continues at coordinate 12,527 of LJSF01000027.1, forward strand.
ATGAAGGTCGCGCGATAGCGTTCGACCAGTTTCCAGAAATTGTCGAACACCCCGTCGCCGCGATAGCCCTGCGGCGTCGGAAACACGATCTGCGCGCCCGAGCCGAGGCTGGCGCCGATACAGACGATGGTGGCGAAGACGTGAAAGATCGGCAGCGGCACGATCTGCACATCCTCTTCGGAGAACAGCAGCGTGGCACCCAGCCAGGCATTGTAGACGATGCCGGAATAGCGGTGCTGGGCGACCTTGGGCAGGCCGGTGGTGCCGCCGGTATGGAAATAGGCGGCGATCCGGTCGCCGTCGCTGTCGGCAAAACTCAGCGCGCGCGGCTGCTTGGCCAGCTCGGCGTTGAAATCCAGCACCTGGGCGCGGTGGCTGACCGGGTTCTTGGGGCGGATCAGCGGAATGATCAGCCGCTTCAGCCCGGTCATGTAGCGCAGCAGGTCGACCTCGAGCACGGTTTCCACATTCGGCGCCAGCCGGACCGCCTCGTTGGCCTTCTGCGCCACGTCGGTCTTGGGAAAGGCCTTGAGCGTGACCAGCACCTTGGCGTCGGTTTCGCGCAGGATGCCGGCGATATGTTCGGCCTCCAGCAGCGGATTGATCGGGTTGACGATCCCGGCGATGGCGCCGCCCAGATAGGTCAGCACGGTCTCGGTGCAATTGGGCAGCAGAAAGGCCACCGCATCGGTTTCACCGATGCCGAGCGACCGGAACAGGTTGGCCGCCTGCACCGCCTTGTCGTGCAATTCGCCCCAGCTGAGGGTTTCCTCGGGGGCCTTGGGGTCCGAGAACATCTGGAACGTCACCGCCTTGCGCGCGGAATGGCGTTCGGCGGTGCCCTGCAGCATCTGATACAGCGTGGTCGGAACCTCGCGTGCCTCCCATGGCATGTCTTTTTCGAATGCGTCACGATCGGCCATGGTGGCATAGGTCATGGCGGCTCCTCCCTGGTTGTCCGGCTTGGCGCCGGTTGTTGTCGGGCAAGGATGCTGTGCAACCGGCGGTATCGCAAGTGTGACGCGGCGAAAATCGCGGTTTCAATGCGCAGGAACCGGATCGCCCGGGGCCGGACCAGGCGGCATTCCGGGGCACAGGAGTGCCCCACCATGTCCCAGCTTGTCCCCGCCCTGATCCTGTTCCTGGTGCCGCTGGCCTACAGCCCCGGCCCCGGCAACCTGGCCTTCGCCGCCGCCGGCGCGCGCTTCGGCCTGGCCGCGACGCTGCCGGCCAGCGCCGGCTATCACCTGGCGACCTGGGTCGTGACCTTCCTGATCGGGCTGGGAGTCATCGGCGGCCTGCAGGCGGCGCCGGGCCTGGCCCGGGCGTTGCAGATCGCGGGCGCCGGCTATGTGCTGTGGCTGGCCTGGCGCGTCCTGCGGGCCGGCCCGCTGGGGGAGGCGGCAAAGGCGCGGCCGATCGGCCCGATCGACGGCGCGCTCCTGCTGCTGCTGAACCCCAAGGCCTATGTGATCATCGCCCTGATGTTCACCCAGTTCGCGCCGATGGCGGCCGATCTGCCCGGTGCGACGGCGCTGATCACCACAATCTTCACGCTCAACAACCTGGTCGCCTTCCTGGTCTGGACGCTGGCCGGAGACCTGCTGGGCCGCTGGTTCCGCAGCCCGCGCGCGGCCCGGCGGCTGAACCTGGGGCTGGGGCTGATGCTGGCCGGCGTGGCGGTCTGGCTGTTGACGGCGTGACCCCGCCCCGGACTTGATCCGGGGCCTCTCGCACGGGCGCCCGTCCGAGAATCCCGGGCCAGCCCCGGGACAGGGCGGACAGACTATTCCGCCGCCAACCCTTCGGTGAATTGCAGCCGGGCGAGGCGGGCATACAGCCCGCCTTCGGCCACCAGCGCGTCATGGCTGCCCTGGGCCACGATCCGGCCCTCGTCAAAGACCAGGATCCGGTCGGCTTTCTTCACCGTGGCCAGCCGGTGCGCGACCACGATCGTCGTGCGATCCTTCGTCAGCTCGTCCACCGCCGCCTGCACCAGCCGCTCGCTTTCGGCATCCAGCGCGCTGGTCGCCTCGTCCAGCAGCAGCACCGGCGCATCGCGCAGGATCGCCCGGGCCAGGGCGATGCGCTGCTTCTGTCCGCCCGACAGCATCACGCCCCGTTCGCCGACATAGGTGTCATATCCGTCCGGCAGCTTGACCAGGAAATCATGCGCGGCGGCGGCGATCGCGGCCTCTTCGACCTCGGCATCCGTGGCGTCGGGCCGGCCGAAGCGGATATTCTCGCGCGCGGTGTCGGCAAAGATCACCGGGTCCTGCGGCACCAGCGCCATATGGGCCCGGAAGGCATCGCGCGACAGCGTGCGCAGGTCCTGGCCATCCAGCCGAACCGCGCCCGATTGCGGGTCGTAGAACCGCAACAGCAGCTGGATCACCGTGGTCTTGCCCGCGCCCGAAGGGCCGACCAGGGCCACGGTTTCGCCGGGCGCCACGGTCAGGCTGACCCCGTCCAGCGCCTGCTGGCCGGGCCGCGCGGGATAGCTGAAGCGCACATCGTCGAAGGCAATCTCGCCGCGCACCGGTTCGGCCAGCGTCTCGGGCGCCTCCGGATCGCGCACCGCGTCGCTGGAATGCAGCAATTCGACCAGCCGTTCGGTCGCGCCGGCGGCGCGCTGCAATTCGCCCCAGATCTCGGTCAGGGCGCCCACCGCGCCGGCCACCATCACCGAATAGATGACGAATTGCACAAGTTCGCCCACGCTCATCATCTCGGCCCGGACATCGCGGGCGCCGATCCACAGCACCCCGACAACCCCGGCGAAGATCAGGAAGATCACGATCGCCGTCATCAGCGCCCGCACCCCGATCCGCTGGCGCGCGGCGACGAATGACCGTTCGGTCACGTCGGCGAACCGGCCGCGGCTGGCGAATTCGTGGGTAAAGGCCTGCACGGTCTGGACCGACAGCAGCGCCTCGGAGGCATTGCCCGACGAGGCCGCGATCCAGTCCTGGTTTTCCCGGCTCAGCACCCGCAGCCGCCGGCCCAGCAGCACGATCGGCACGATCACCGCCGGCACGACCAGCAGCACCAGGCCGGTCAGCTTGGCCGAGGTGATCAGCATCAGCACCAGCCCGCCGACGAAGATCAGCAGGTTGCGCAGGGCGACCGATACCGACGATCCGATCACGCTCAGGATCAGGGTCGTGTCGGTGGTGATCCGGCTCAGGACCTCGCCGGTCATGATCTTTTCGAAAAAGGCCGGGCTCATCCCGATCATCCGGTCGAACACCGCCTTGCGGATATCGGCCACCACGCGCTCGCCCAGCCGGGTGACCAGGTAATAGCGCACCGCCGTGCCGATCGCGAGCAGAGCGGTGATGATCAGGGCGGCGCCGAAATACTTGTCCAGCAATTCGGCCGAGCCGGTGTCGAAACTGTCGACCACCCGCCGCACCGCCATCGGCAGCAGAAGCGAGATGATCGCCGTCGCGACCAGCGCAAGAACCGCCGCCGCCATCATCGCCCGATAAGGCGCCATGAAGGGCCAGAGCGCGCCAAGCGCCGAGATGCGCTTGGACTTCGCCCGGTCCTCGGTCACGTTCTGGGGCTGTCGTGCCATGTCCGTCCCTGGTCCGCGTCGCGGTTCACTTAGACGCGGGCGGCCCGGGACACAAGCGATGCGCGCCGGTCGTGGCGCCGCAGCGATGCATTCCCGACATCATGCCGACGTTGCGCGGCCGGCCTGTTGCAGGGGGATCGGATGGAGCGGGTAGCGGGAATCGAACCCGCACCAAGAGCTTGGAAGGCTCGTGTGATACCATTTCACCATACCCGCCCGATCGGCCCGGTGCCTAAGTCATAAGCCCCGTGCCCGTCAAGCGTGATATGGGTCCGGGGGCCTTGCGCGACCGGCGAGGCCGGGTCATAAATTCGAAATATTCGAACCTGACAAGGTGCAGGGATGGAGCGGTCGCAGCTTAGCGTCAAATGGCTGGAAGTCTTCCAGGCGGTTGCCCGGCACGGCGCGATGGGGGCCGGGGCACGGGCGCTGGGCGTGTCGGTCAGCACCGCCTCGCATCACCTGTCCTGCCTGGAACGCGCGGTCGGCGCGCCGCTGGTCGACCATGCCCGCCGGCCGCTGCGCCTGACCCCGGCCGGCGAGGTGCTGTTGCGCCGCGTGGACGAGGCGCTCTGGGCCCTGCGCAAGGGCCTGGCCGAGACCCGGTCGGGCGAACCGGGCAGTTTCGTCCGCCGTCTGCGCATCGCCCATATCGAGGATTTCGAACGCGATGTCGGCCCCGACATCGCCGACCATCTGGCCCGCGCCATGCCGCAATGCGATTTTTCCTTCCTGTCGCGGCCGACCCATGAAATCCTCGACCTGCTGCTTGGCGAACAGGTGGATATCGGCATCGCCGCGACGGTCGATCTGGACGACCCGTCGATCCTGCAGGACCCCTTTCTGCGCGACCCTTTCGTGCTGGTCCTGCCACCCGATACCGGGGGCGAGGCGCCCGACCTGGACTGGCTGCGCGGCCCCGGTGCCGGGCTGCCGCTGTTGCGCCACAGCCGCCAGCACCTGCTGGGGCGCCGCATCGAGGCGCAATTGCGCCGCCTGGGGTTGCGCTTTCCGGAACGGATGGAATTCGAGAGCACCCACATGGTGCTGTCGATGGTCGCGGCAGGGCGCGGCTGGGCGATCACCACGGCGCTGACCTTCGCCCGGTCCGAGCGGGATGCGGCGCGGTTCCGGGTGCTGCCGTTTCCGGGCCGGGCGTTCTCGCGCAGCATCGCCCTGTTCCGCCGCGACGACGTGCCCGAGGCGGTGCATGACGTGCTGGCGGCGGGGCTGCGCCGCGCGGCCCGGGCGCGGATCATCGCGCCCACGCTGGCGCGCCACCCCTGGCTGACCGGCAAGCTGGCCCTGCTGCCGGCCGGGCCGGAGGCGGGGGCAGGGCGGCCGCGCGAGAATTCGAAGGTTTCGAAATAGAGGCGCGGGACTTGATCCGCCCGGCCTCCCGGGCGCGAGATGGATCCGCCGCCGCCACCCCGGGAGCCCCGCGATGACCCTCCGTCCGCTCAAGACCGCCGCCCCGCGCCCGATCACGGAAAGCGCCGACCTGCGGGACACGGTCGCGATCATGCTGGCCGACATCGCCCGCGACGGCGAGGCCCGCGTGCGCCGCTACGCCGAAACCCTGGATCGCTGGACCGGCCCGATCGTGCTGCCCGACGATGCCCGCCGCGCGGCGATCGAGCGGGTGCCGCAGGCGCTGCGCGACCGGATCGCCTTTGCCCATGACAATATCCGCCGCTTCGCCGAGGCCCAGCGCGCCACGCTGACCGACATGGAGGTCGAGCTGTCGCCGGGCCATGTCGCCGGACAGAAAAGCATCCCCGTGGACAGCGCCGGCTGCTATGTGCCCGGCGGGCGCTATGCCCATATCGCCAGCGCCTTGATGTCGGTCACCACCGCACGCGCCGCCGGCGTGCCCCATGTCACCGCCGCGACGCCGCCGCGGGGCGGGCAGGGGATCCCGGATGCGATCATCTACGCGATGGACCTGGCCGGGGCCGACAGCATCCTGACCCTGGGCGGGGTGCAGGGGATCGCCGCCATGGCCGAGGGCCTGTTCGGCCTGCCGCCCGCCGATATCCTGGTCGGCCCCGGCAATGCCTATGTGGCCGAAGCCAAGCGGCAGCTGTTCGGCCGGGTCGGGATCGACATGGTCGCCGGCCCGACCGACAGCCTGGTCATCGCCGACAGCAGCGCGGATGCCGAAACCGTCGCCTGGGATCTGATCGGGCAGGCCGAACACGGGCCCGACAGCCCGGTCTGGCTGGTCACCGATCACGAACCGCTGGCCCGGCAGGTCATGGCGCTGGCCCCGCGCCTGGCCGAAACCCTGGCCGAGCCCAATCGCTCTGCCGCCCGCATTGCCTGGGCCGAACGGGCCGAGGTGGTCCTGTGCGACACGCGCGAGGACATGGCCCGGGCCGCCGACCGCTATGCCCCCGAACATCTGCATGTCCAGGCCCGCGACCTGGAGTGGTGGCTGGGCCGGCTGCGGGTCTATGGCTCCTTGTTCCTGGGGGCCGAAACCACCGTGCCCTTCGGCGACAAGGTCGCCGGGCCGAACCACGTGCTGCCGACCAGCGGGGCCGCGCGCTATACCGGCGGGCTGTCGGTGCACAAGTTCCTCAAGACCGTGACCTGGCAACGCTGCGACACCGCCGCCGGCGCGCGCCTGGCCGAGGCGGCGACCCTGATCTGCACCGAGGAAGGGATGGAGGGCCATGCCCGGTCGGCCGCGCTGCGGCTGGCCCGCCCGATCCCGGCCGGGGCCTGACGCTCAGCCCGCCGCCGCCTTTCCCGCCGCCTTTCCCGCCGCCTTTCCCTCGGCCGCCCAGATCGCGCCACGGCTGATCATCTCGGTCACCTGGGGCAGCTTCAGATCGTCCAGCTCGTGCCCGATCGAGCAGTAGAACACCCGTCCCTTGTCCCAGCGCCGGGTCCAGGTCACGGGGATCACCGTGCCCTCGATCCACCACAGGTGATCGCCGGAAAAGGTCGTTGTCGCCAGCACGTTGTTCGACGGATCGGTGAGCATGTAATATTGTTCGGACCGGATGCGGAAACTGCGGATGCCCGCCACCAGCGGATGGTCGGGCTGGCAGATCGTGACATCGTAATCGATGTAATCCTCGGTCGGTTGCAGGTTGTCGGGCCAGCCCGGCGGATGGGCGACGAACTGCCCGCCGATCAGGAAATGATAGGTCGGCCGGTCGCGGAAGGCGTCGCCCATATGCCCGTGCCAGCCGGCCAGGCCGCAGCCCGCGCCGATCAGCTGCAGCAGCCCGTCTTCCTGGGGCTTGGTCATGTTGCCGAACTCGGCCTGGTGGCCGGACCGGGCCGAGGACCAGATCGGCGTGATCAGGTCGATATCGGCCAGATCTTCGGGCCGTTCCAGCGGCGCCAGCGTGTCATGCACGTCGACGCTGAACCCGTTGGCCTCGAGCAGGGCCTTGTACCAATCGGCAAAGGCGGTGGGCGTATGCCCTTCCCACCCGCCGACGAAAAGGGCGGCTTTCATCGATCTCTCCTTTCGGGGCGGTCAGGCGACCTTGTCCGGGGTGATCCCGGAAATCGCCTGGATCAGGCTGTCCTCGGTCACTTCGTCCGAGGTGAAGCTGCGCATGACCCGGCCCTGATACATGGCGACGATCCGGTCCGAGACATGCAGCACCTCGGGCATTTCGGAACTGATCACGATCACCGCATAGCCCTGGGCGGCCAGATCCCGGATCAGGTTGTGGATCTCGGATTTGCTGCCCACGTCGATGCCGCGGGTCGGTTCGTCGACGATCAGCACGCTGGGATGCATCGACAGCCACTTGCCGATCACGATCTTCTGCTGGTTGCCGCCCGACAGGTTGCGAACCATCTGTTTCCAGCCCGGCGTGCGGATGTCGAGCTTGTCGCGATACTGGTCGAAGATCGCGATTTCCGCGCCATCGGCCACGAACGGCCCGGCCTTGAGGTCATCGACCTGGGGCAGGGTCATGTTGTCGCGGCAATTCATCCCCAGCACCAGGCCCTGGCCCTTGCGATCCTCGGGCACCAGGGAAATGCCGCGGGCGATGGCGTCGACGGGGGAGCTGATCCGCACCTCTTCGCCGTCCATCAGGATCGTGCCGGCAGAGGGGTCGCGCAGGCCGAACAGGGTTTCGGCGATTTCCGTCCGTCCGGCGCCGACCAGGCCGTAGAACCCCACGACCTCGCCGCGGCGCACCTCGAAACTCACATCCTGGTAGAGCGTGCCGCAGGACAGGCCCCGCACCTCCAGCGCCACGTCGCCCAGTTCGTGATGGCTGGCATTGCGGCTCAGATCCAGCTTGCGGCCGATCATCAGCTGGGTGACCTCGTCCTCGTTGGTCTGCGCCGTTTCCAGCGTGCCGCGATACTGGCCGTCGCGCAGGACGCTGATCCGGTCGGTGATCTTGAAGATCTCCTCCATCCGGTGCGAGATGTAGATGATCCCCACGCCCTGCGACCGCAGATCGGCGATCACGTCGAACAGCACCACCTTTTCGGCATCGGTGAGCGAGGCGGTGGGTTCATCGAAGATCACCGCCTTGGCGTCGACGGTCAGGGCGCGGGCGATCTCGACCATCTGCTGATTGGCGATCGACAAGGCGCCGACACGTGTGCGGGCATTGAACCCGACCTTGAGCTTGTCCAGGATCGCATCGGTGCGGGCATATAGCGTCGTCCAGTCGACCATGCCGAAACGTTTGCGCGGCAATTCGCCCAGATAGATGTTTTCGGCCACGCTCAGCTCTTCGGCCAGGCTGAGCTCCTGGTGGATGAAGACGATCCCCTTGGATTTCGCCTCCAGCGGGTTGGTCATCACCGCCTGTTCCTCGCCGACGACGATCCGGCCCGCGTTGGGCTGATAGATACCGCCCAGCACCTTCATCAGGGTCGATTTGCCGGCGCCGTTCTCGCCCATCAGGGCGTGGACCTCGCCGGGCATCACCGCAAAGGACACATCGTCCAGCGCCTTGACCCCGGGAAAGGTCTTGGTGATGCCTTCGAGGCGCAGGGCGGGGGATTGCTCGGTCATATCTTCAACTCCTCCTTGCCCTTCACGTTGAGCTGCCGGTCGAGGAACAGCACCGCGATCAGGATCAGGCCGATCACCAGGTTCACGGTCGAGGTATCGGCCCCGATATGCCCCAGACCCTTGCGCAGCAGCTGAATCGCCAGCACGCCGCCAAAGGTCGAAATCACCGACCCCGCGCCGCCGGTCAGCCTGGTGCCGCCCAGCACGACGGCGGTGATCACCCACAATTCGTAAAGCTGGCCGTCATTGGGATTGACCGAGCCGCTTTCGGAATAGAACACCACCGCCGACAGTGCGGCGAGAAAGCCGATGATCATGAAGTTGATCATCATGTGCGGCCCGACCCGGATGCCGGCATTCACCGCCGCTTCGCGGTTGTTGCCGATCGCATAGGCGTTGCGGCCATGGACGGTGCGGGTCATCAGGACCCAGATCGCCGCCGTCACCGCCAGCAGGAACCAGGTCGCGGTGTGCAGGCCCAGGAATTGCGCCTCGGCGAAATCCACCAGGGTCCAGTTCAGGTGGCTCGTCGGCTGTTCGCCGTTATACATGAAGACCAGGCCGCGATAGCCCAGCATGGCGCCCAGCGTGACGATGAAGGCATCGACGCCGGTCTTCCACACGATCAGCCCGTTCAGCGCCCCCAGCGCGACCCCGACCAGCAGCGCCATCCCCCAGGACACCGGGATCACCCAGTCGCCCAGCCCGGCGAATATCGGCCAGGTCAGGCTGTCCAGCAGGATGATCGCCGCCAGGGCGAAGATGGCCCCGACGCTGAGGTCGATATTGCCGTTGATCATCACGATCGTCATGCCCATGGCGATGATCCCGATCGGTGCCGATTGCTTGAGCAGCAGCAGCATGTTGTCGAGATCCATGAAGGCCTTGTCCGACAGCGCCAGGAATTCGCCGGCGAGGCTGAAGAAGATCAGCTCGAGCACGATGAAGCCCCAGATGGCGCCGCGCTTGAGGAAAGAGGACAGGGTTCCGGGTTTCATCTTGCGTTCCTCCTCAGGCGATCGGTGACCACAGCCGGCCGCGCTTGGCCGCGATATCCAGCCAGACGGCCAGGATGATGATCACCCAGGTGACGACGAACTGGGCATAGAATTGCAGCCCCATCAGCAGCAGGCCGTTCTGGATGAAGCCCAGGATCAGCACGCCGATCACGGTCTTGAAGATCGTGCCCGATCCGCCCAGCAACGACGCGCCGCCCAGAATGACGGCGGCCAGCACCTCCAGCTCCATGCCCTGGCCGACGGTGTTCTGCGAGCCCATCGACCGGCTGGCCTGGATCAGCCCCGCCGTCGCCACGCAGGCGGCCGACATCAGATAGCACAGGAACACCGTGCGCGCCCGGCGGATACCCGAAAACGTCGCCGCAACGCCGTTGCCGCCGACCGCATAGACCTTGCGGCCGAAGGGGGTCTTGGCCAGCACGATCCCGAGCAAGGCCGCCAGCGCCAGAAAGATCAGGATCGGCACCGGGATGCCGGCGATCTGGCCCTGGCCGAAAACGCTGAGCCAGGTGCCCGACTTGTCGTCGATATCCATGTTCTTGCCGCCCGAATAGGTCAGGGTCAGGCCATGGATCGCCGACAGCATGCCAAGGGTCACGATCAGGGAATTGAGCTTGAGATACCCCACCAGAAAGCCGATCAGCGCCCCCAGCGCCAGGGTCATGGCGAACATCGCCGGGATCGCCATGGTCGGGCCCAGCGTGTCGTGCAGATCCAGCACGACGATGGTCGAGAACGACATCATCGAGCCGACGCTGAGGTCCAGGTTGCCGCTGATCACCACGAAGGTGACCCCCAGCGCCATCACCCCCAGGATCGCCGAGGACCGGACCACGCTCAGGATGTTGTCCGGCGTCAGGAATTTCGGGTTCGCGATGGTGAAGCCGATGATGAACAGCGCAAAGGCGACCAGGATGCCCTGACGCGCCAGGAAGCCGCCGATGTCTTTCTTGGTCATTGTGGCCATGTCCCCTCCCTCGCGCCGCTGACCGGCGCCATCCGTTTCCCGGTCCGGCCGCCGGGGCGTCAGACCAGTGTCATGCCCCCGTCGATCATCACGATCTGGCCGGTCATGTAGTCGCTGTCGGCCGAGGCCAGGAACGTCGTCGTCCCGGTGATGTCGGCGGGCGTCGCCACGCGGCCCTTGAGGATCTCGGAGGAAAACGCCTCCATCGCCTGGCCGGGCCGCTCGGCGGCGCCGATCTCCATCAGGTCGCGGTCGACCTGCTCCCACATTTCGGTCGCCACCACGCCGGGGGCGAAGCCGGTCACGCTGATACCATGTTTCGCCAGGTCGCGCGCGCCCGATTGGGTCAAGGACACCACGGCCCATTTGCTGGCGCAATAGGGCGCGACATTGTCGAAGCCCTGGCGGCTGGCAATGCTGGCGGTGTTGACGATCTTGCCGCCCGACCCTTGGGCGATCATCTGCCGGGCCGCTTCCTGCATGCCGATCATGCAGCCCAGCCCGTTGACGCCCATGATGAAATTCCAGTTGTCCTCGGTCACGTCCATGAAGTTCATCGGCTTGTTCACGCCGGCATTGTTGAACTTCACGTCCAGTTTGCCAAAGACACCGACCGCATGGTCGATCATAGCCCGCACCTGCGCCCGGTCGGTCACATCGACGGCGGCATGGGTGACCCTGGCCCCCTGCGCGGCGGCCCGGTCGGCATTGGCGGCGGCGACCTCGGCCACCTTCGCGCCGTTGATGTCGGCGAAACAGACGTCGGCGCCTTCGTCCAGCAGCGCCTCTCCGATGGCGCGGCCGATACCTTGCGCGGCACCTGTCACGATGCAGGAACGTCCCGAGACACGGCCCATGGCGCCTCTCCCCCGTCAACCATGTGGATGAAGTCGTGCACGTCGGACGGGGCGCGCGATGGCGCCCCGCCCGCCAGGGAGGACCCTCAGAACACCGGCTTGGTGAACTCGGTCATGTTGTCCTGGGTGATCTTCGGCGTGTCGAAGTAGTTCAGGAACGGCACGTCTTCGCCGCTCAGCACGTCGATCGCGGTCTGCAGCGCGGCTTCGGCGTCATCGACCGGCGACTGGTAGATCGAGCCCCAGTATTCGCCGCGCTCCATCGCCTCGTAGCCGACGGCGAAGTTGGTGGCGCCGACGAAGGTGATGCCCTCGGTCCGGCCGGCGGCATTGGCGGCGTTCAGCGCGCCCACGCCCATGTTGTCGTCGCCGGCATAGACGCCGTCGATATCGTCATACTTGACCAGGAAGGCCTCCATGACCTGCTGCGACTTCTCGCGGTTCCAGTCGCCGGGCTGGGTTTCCACCAGGGTGACGTTCGGGCAGACCTCGGGCAGACGCTCTTCGAAGCCCTGGGCCCGCTCGATCGCGGTGGTGTAGCCGGGCTGGCCGCTGATCTGCACGATCTGGGCCTCGTCCTCGATCCCCAGCTCCTTGAAGCGGTCGCACATGATCTCGGCCGAACGCGCGCCCTGGGTGATGTTGTCCGGCCCCGAGAAGGAGGCGACGAAGTCGAAGCCCTGCTCGGCGATGTTGGAATTGGTCACGATCACCGGGATATCGGCCTGGGACGCCTTGCGGACGGCGGGGATCACCGCCTCGCCGTTGGTCGGCCAGATGATGATGGCGTCGACATCCTGCTGGATGAGGTCTTCCATCTGGGCGATCTGGCGGGCGACGTCGCCGCCGGCATCCAGCACCACGACCTCGACGTCGGGATTGGCTTCGGCGGCGGCGATGAAGGCCTGTTCGTAGGTGGTCTGGTAGCTGTCGACGCCGACATTGTTCTGGGTGATGCCGATGCGCATGGTCTCGGCGCTGGCGGCGCCGGCCACGGTCAGGGCGGCGGCCGCGACGGACGCGGACATTACGGTGCGAAGTTTCATTTGGGTCTCCTCCGGGATTTCCCTGTTTGTTCGTCTCCCCGCCCTCCAGCCGGGGAATCATCATCGCAGTCGGACTGGATGAATGCGACAACCTTGCCGATTTCGCCGGCAAGGAAATTCCCGAAAAATATCCATAATGAATGAAATGATGTCCATTCCGGATGGATTCGCGATATGGGTGCGCTGTCAATCTGGACAATCTGCAGAAAGAGAGTCGCGATGCCGGATCCTGAAACATCCATATCGAACAATCCGGCGGCACGACCCGCCAGCACCGCAGCAAGGACACGTGTCCCCCCGATGACCGTCATGGGCCAATCCAGTTTCGCCACGGCCGCCGCGCCGCATGGACGGACCGAGATGCTGCGCATCCTGGGCTTTCTGGAGGCTATGGGCGACGAGCTGGAGGACACGTTCGAGGTCTTCGCTCCGGGCCCGTTCCTGCGCATGGCGCTGCACCTGATGCGCGGCCACCTGGAGGCCAAGGTCGTCACGCCGACCTCGATGATCGGCGCCGCCCGCGTGCCCTATGCCACCGCCAACCGCCGCCTGCGCGAGATGACCGAGGCCGGGTTGATCGAACAGCGCCCCCGGACGAAAAGCGGCAAGAGCTTTTCCCTGCATCCCAGTGATGCGCTGATGAGCCGCTGGGTGCAGATGACCGACCGGCTGGCCCGCCTGGGCGGCAGCCTGTTTGCCGGGGCCGGGGGCGGCAGGGCCGCCGAGGATTACTATTTCGGCGGCTCCTACATGGCCGGGCAGACCCTGCCGCCGCTGCAGGTTCTGAGTGAACCGCTCAAGGTGCCCGGCGGCATCCGCGTGCTGGTCCATGGGGATCCGACCTTCATGGTCATGGACAATCTCAAGCGCCAGTTCGAACAGGTGATCGGCACCCAGATCCACCAACGCGCCTTTTCCATCGACAGGCTGCGCGAAGAGGCGCTGCGCAATGCCGAACGCAAGGCCAGCCGCTATGATATCATCGCCGTGGACCTGCCCTGGGTCGGCGGCTTTGCCGATGCCGGCATCCTGCGGCCGCTGGACGAGATCATGGACATCGCCCGGCTCGACCCGGCCGATTTCCACACCGCCGGCTGGACCGCGGCCCATTGGGGCGGGCGGCCCTATGGCGTGCCGGCCCAGACCACGCCGGAATTGCTGCTGTATCGGCGCGACCTGTTCGCCGAGGCCGGGCTGGAGCCGCCGGCCACGACCGATGCGCTGCTGGCCGCCGCGCGCGTGCTGCACCAGCCGCGCAAGGGTCTGCACGGGATCGCCTGGAATGCGGCCCGCGGCACCGCGCTGGGCCATACGGTGCTGATGACCATGGCCGATTTCGGCCAGCCGGTGATCGACCTGCCGCGCAATGCCGGCGGGTTCGAGACCGACGCGCTTGCCGCCCGCGCCTACCGCGTCACGATCGACACCGACCGGGGCCTGCAGGCGGCCGAGTTCCTGATGGAGCTGCTGCGCTATTCGCCCCCCGACATCCTGTCGATGTCCTGGTACGAACGGGTCCGGCCCTATGCCGCCGGCACCGTGGCGATGGCCTATGGCTACACCCTGCTGGCGCCCTATTTCGAACGCGATCCGGCCTCGCCGGCGGCCGATCAGACCGGCTATCTGCCGCATCCCGCAGCACCCGGGGAAAGCCCGCTGGCGCCGGTCGGCGGCTATGTCATGGGCATTCCCGCCAATCTGCCCGAGGACCGGGTGCGCGCGGCGGTCGAGGCGCTGCTGGTCTTTACCGGCCCGCAGGCGCAGAAGATGTATGTCCAGAACGGCAGCCGCACCAATCCGCGCTATTCCGTCGGCGCCGACCCCGAGGTGCGCAAGCTCAGCCCGATCTTCGAAGCGGTCGATGCCATGTCCTGGCGCGACGAGCTGCAATTCTGGCCGCGTCCGCCGATCCCCGAGATCACCGATATCATCCGGATCTGCGGCGAGGAATTCCACGACATGCTGCGGGGGCTGCAATCCCCGCGCGACACGCTGCGGCGGGCCCAGTCCAGGGCCGAGGCCGCCTTGCACCACCCAGGGACATCGTGACACGAGGAGGAGACGACATGGACCCCGAACGCCTCAAGGGCAAGAACATCCTGATCACCGGCGCCGCCCGCGGCATGGGCGCCGCCAATGCCGAGGCTTTCGCCGCGCAAGGCGCCAATGTCTGCCTTGGCGACCTTGACGAGGCCGAGGCCCAGACGGTCGCCGACCGGATCAACGCCGCCGGCAACGGCCGCGCGATCGCGGTCAGGATGGACGTGACCCGGCGCGAAGACAACGCCGCCGCCGTCGCCGCCACGGTCGAGGCCTTCGGCTCGATCAATGTCGGGCTGTTCAATGCCGGCCTCAACAAGCCCCGGTTCTTCATGGATATCGACGAAGACAACTGGGACATGATCATGAACGTCAACACCAAGGCGATGTGGCTGGGCATGCAGGAAACCGCCCGCCAGATGATCGCCCAGGGCCCGATGGCGGATCATCCCTACAAGCTGATCAACGTGGGCTCGATCGCCTCGAAGAAGCCGCTGGTCGATGTCACCGTCTACTGCACCTCGAAATACGGCTGCCTTGCGCTGACCGAATGCGGTGCGCTGGGCCTGGCCGAGCACAACATCACCGTCAACGGCTATGCGCCGGGCGTGGTGGTGACCCCGCTCTGGGAACAGCTCGACAAGGACCTGGTCGAGATCGGCTTCAAGGAACGCGAAGGCCAGGCCTACGAGGACATCGTGGCGACCAACCTGGTGATCAAGCGCGTGTCCTATCCGAACGACATCACCGGCACGGCGTCGTTCCTGGCCTCCGATGACAGCGATTACATGACCGGCCAGATGATCTCGATCGATGGCGGCTGGGTGACCAAGTAACGTCCCCGATCCCGAAACCCCAATCAAGACCGGGCGCGCGACACCGCGCCCGAAAGGAGACCACTGATGTCACGTGCATTGATGCCGAATTTGCTGACGCCTCAGGATCTTGAGCCGAACTGGCGTTGGGAGGGTCGTTTGCCGGCCTGGGG
>LJSF01000021.1 GCA_001314655.1 Rhodobacteraceae bacterium HLUCCA08
GACGCTGGCGCTGATGACGATGCCGACCATCATCATCGCAACCCGCGCCGCGCTCAAGTCGGTGCCGCCCTCGATCCGCGAGGCGGCTCTTGGCGTCGGGGCCTCCAGGCACCAGGTAGTCTTTCAGCACGTGCTTCCGCTCGCGATGCCCGGCATCCTGACGGGCACGATCATCGGCCTCGCGCAGGCGCTGGGCGAGACCGCGCCGCTCCTGCTGATCGGGATGAACGCCTTCATCACGTCGGCGCCCACGTCACCATTCGACAGCGCCACGGCGCTGCCGACGCAGATCTTCATCTGGGCAGACAGCCCGGAGCGTGGTTTCGTCAGTCGGACCTCGGCCGCAATCCTTGTGCTGCTTACGTTCCTGATCACGATGAACGCGCTGGCAATCTACCTGCGCAACAAGTTCGAACGGAAATGGTGACACGGAGATCCGGCATGTACGACGTCCAAAGCCACACGGAGCAAGCCTTGCAGCAGCACGACATCAAGATCTCGTCCCGAAACGTGCAGGTCTATTATGGCGACACACAGGCCCTCAGGGATGTCGACATAGACATCGAGGACAAGACGGTGACCGCCTTCATCGGCCCCTCGGGCTGCGGGAAATCCACCTTCCTGCGCTGCCTGAACCGGATGAACGACACCATCGACATCGCCCGCGTCGAGGGCACGATCCTGCTCGACGGCGAGGACATCTACGACAGGAACCTGGATCCGGTGCAGCTGCGCGCGCGCGTCGGCATGGTGTTCCAGAAGCCCAACCCCTTTCCGAAGTCGATCTACGACAACGTGGCCTACGGCCCCAAGATTCACGGGATGGCCAGGAACAAGGCGGACCTCGACGAGATCGTGGAACGCGCGCTGCGCCGCGCCGCGCTCTGGGACGAGGCCAAGGACCGGCTTCAGGCGCCCGGCACTAGCCTGTCGGGCGGCCAGCAGCAGCGGCTCTGCATCGCTCGCGCCGTGGCGACCGAGCCGGAGGTGCTGCTGATGGACGAGCCGTGCTCGGCGCTCGACCCGATCGCGACGGCCCAGGTCGAGGAACTGATCGACGAGCTGCGCCAGAGCTATTCGGTGGTGATCGTCACCCATTCGATGCAGCAGGCCGCGCGGGTCAGTCAGAAGACCGCCTTCTTCCACCTCGGCTATCTGGTGGAATACGACGAAACCGGCAAGATCTTCACCAATCCCGAGGATGATCGGACCGAAAGCTACATTTCCGGCCGGATCGGCTAAAAGGCAGTGTCATGACCATAGATCAACAGCATATCGCCTCGGCCTTCGACCGGGACCTGGAGGGGCTGCAGGCCCTGATCGTCCGCATGGGCGGCCTGGTCGAGGACCAGATCCTCAAGGGCGCGCAGGCGCTCACCGACCGCGACGCGGAACTGGCCGAAGAGGTGCGCAACAAGGATGCCGCGGTCGACGCGCTCGAGGAACAGATCAACGACGAGGCCGGCCGGGTCATCGCCCTGCGCCAGCCGGTGTCGACCGACCTGCGCGTCCTGCTGTCGGTGCTCAAGATCGCCGCCAGTCTGGAACGGATCGGCGATTACGCCAAGAACATCGCCAAGCGCACCTCGGTCCTGGCCGAGATGCGGCCGATCAGCGGCGCGGACGCGGCGTTGCGGCGGATGGCGCGCGAAGTGCAGTTGATGCTCAAGGACATGCTGGACGCCTATGTGCGGCGCGATGCCGACCTGGCCGAGGCGGTGCGGCTGCGCGACGAGGACGTGGACCAGATGTACAATGCGCTGTTCCGCGAATTCCTGACCTTCATGATGGAGGATCCGCGCAACATCACCGCCTGCATGCATCTGCATTTCATCGCCAAGAACGTGGAACGGATGGGCGACCTGGCCACCAACATGGCCGAACAGGTGATCTATCTGGTGACCGGCGAGATGCCCGGCCATGCCCGTCCCAAGGGCGATCAGACCGCCTTCATGGCCGCCGGAGATCAGGAGGACTGATCGATGAGCCAGCCCCATGTGCTGATCGTCGAGGATGAACCCGCCCAGCGCGAGGTGCTGGGCTACAACCTGGAGGCCGAGGGATTTCGCACCAGCCGGGCCGAGGATGGCGAACAGGCCCTGGTGCTGGTCGACGAGGACCCGCCCGACGTGATCGTGCTGGACTGGATGCTGCCCAATGTCTCGGGGATCGAGGTCTGCCGGCAGCTCAAGATGCGCCCCGAGACGCGCGACGTGCCGATCATCATGCTGTCGGCCCGCTCGGAAGAGATCGACAAGGTGCGCGGTCTGGAAACCGGGGCGGACGATTACGTGGTCAAGCCCTATTCGGTGTCCGAACTGATGGCCCGGGTCCGGTCGCAGCTGCGGCGGGTGCGGCCCTCGACCGTGGGGCAGTTGCTGACCTACGAGGATATCGTGCTGGACGCCGAGACGCATCGGGTGAGCCGCGCCGACAAGGCCTTGAAGCTGGGCCCGACCGAATTCCGGCTGCTGTCGACCTTCATGGAGAAACCCGGCCGGGTCTGGAGCCGCGAACAATTGCTGGACCGGGTCTGGGGGCGTGACATCTATGTCGATACCCGGACCGTCGACGTCCATATCGGCCGGCTGCGCAAGGTGCTGACCAGCCATGGCGGGCCGGACCCGCTGCGCACGGTGCGCGGCGCGGGATACGCGCTCGGCTGAGCGCTGTCGCCTGCGGCGGGCGGGGCAAGGGGGCTGCCCCCTCTGCGCCTGCCGCGCATGCCCCCCCGGAGTTTGTCGGCCAAGATGAAGCCCGGGGGGCGGATTAGGGCTTGAGGGCGGCGCGCATCGGGGGAAATGTGAGCCGGTCAACCCGGAGGTTCCATGCCCAGCACCCGCACGTCCCCATCCTTCGACGATGCCGAATACCACGACCGGATCGCGCGCACCCGCGACGCGATGGAGATGGCTGGGATCGAGCTTCTGATCGTGTCCGACCCGTCCAACATGGCCTGGCTCACGGGCTATGACGGCTGGTCCTTCTATGTCCATCAGGCGGTGCTGCTGGGGATGGAGGGCGAACCGATCTGGTGGGGGCGCGGCATCGACCTGGCCGGGGCGCTGCGCACCGTCTTCATGCACGAGGACAATTGCTGGGGCTACGAGGACAGCTTTGTCCAGAACCCCGACAAGCACCCGATGCAGGACCTGGCCCGGATCATCGAAGGCGCCGGCTGGACCGGTGCCCGGATCGGCGTCGAGATGGACAATTACTATTTCAGCGCAAAGGCCTATACGACGCTGTTGACCCATGCCGCGAAAGAGGAACTGGTCGATGCCACCGGGCTGGTCAACTGGCAGCGGGCGGTCAAGTCAGAACGCGAACTGATCTACATGCGCCGCGCCGCCGCAATCGTCGAGGCGATGCATGCCCGCATCGCCGACCTGGCCGAACCGGGCCTGCCCAAGCACGAACTGGTGGCCGAGATCTATCACACCGGCATTTCCGGGGTCGGCGGCCATTTCGGCGATTACCCGGCGATCGTGCCGATGGCGCCGTCGGGGCTGGATGCCACCGCGCCGCATCTGACCTGGGATGACAGCACGCTCAAGACCGGCGAGGCGACCTTCTTCGAGATCGCCGGCTGTCACCGGCGCTATCATTGCCCGCAATCGCGGACCGTCTTTCTGGGCGCGCCGCCGCAGAAATACCTTGACGCCGATGCCGCGGTGACCGAGGCGACCGCGATCGCGCTGGACCAGGCGAAACCCGGCAACCTGTGCGAGGATGTCGCCAATGCCTTCAACAGGGCGTTGGAAAAGCATGGCTTTCACAAGGACAACCGCTGCGGCTATGCGATCGGGCTGAGCTATCCGCCCGATTGGGGCGAGCGCACGATGTCGTTCCGGCGCGGCGACCGGACCGTGATGGTGCCTGGAATGACCTTTCATTTCATGCCCGCGCTCTGGCTGGACGATGGCGGGATCGAGACGACAGAGCCGATCCTGATCACCGAAACCGGCCATGAACGGTTCTGCGCCACGCCCCCGGGGCTTCTGGTCAAGGCCTGAGCCCGCATTCGGCGCGATATTGGCGGGAACCCGCGAATTCGCACCAGTTGTCGTTGTGTTTGTCGTGCCTCACCGCTATGGATAGTGCCAGTAAAAGGACGAGTCACGGCCGGGCAGAAGGTCCGGCGCGTTGTTCGGGGGGCGATGTGAGTAGCTTGTTTGACCGCCTTGGCGCGCTTTTGTTCGGTTGTGTCGGCATTGCGTTGGGTGCGGCTTTGGCGCTGACCGGTCCGGCCCGTGCGACCCCCTTTACCACCACCGTTCCGGGCATCGGCATCCCTTTGCCGGACGTCTATCCCGAGGCCGGCGGCGTCGCCATCGTCATGGTCGGCGACAACGGCAATATCTATTACCAGTTTTCGGACCCGGTCGGCGCCTTCGTCGGGTTCCAGTTCAACGGCCAGCCGGCGGCTTTCCGCGGCAATCCCTTCACCATCAACAACCCGATCCCGCTGGATTGCGGCGTGCGGAGCTGTACCGATTATTTCGGCGGCGGAATCGCGTCGATGTATGTCCGCTTCTCGGCCTGGGATGGCGATACCCAGCCCGGGGGGTTCGATTTCAACGACATCGACCTGGTGATGAACGGCATCACCGTCGGGAACTGGTCATCGATCACCACCGAGGCGACGAACAACAGCGGCACCGTCGGCTTCGGGTTCCAGCAGGGGTTCGGCAACAACACGTTCGATACCGGCTGGTTCACGACGACGAACCAGACCCTGCTCGACAATATCCTGACGGCCGGTCAGACCACGACCCAGGTCTTCGACAGGGATCCGAACGACAATTACTGGGATTTCCGTCGCGGCGATAGCCTGACGGACGAGTCGCTGCGCACCATCGCGCCGGGCTACGAATTCGAGAAGACCGTCGATCGAACCGAATTCTCGGCGGTGGGCGAGGTGGTGACCTATACCTACACGGTGACCAATATCGGGTCGGTGAATATCAACGACCTGACCGTGACCGACGACAAGATCGCCAGCATCACCTGCGACACCACGACGATCGACCAGACCACCGGCGGCGGCACGCCCGAAGTGGCGACCTGCACCGGCACCTATGTCATCACCCAGGCCGATTACGACGCCCAGGAGGTGACCAATATCGCCCAGGCCAACGGCACGCCGGAATATGGCGCATTGGGGGCGGTGACCGATACGGTAACGCTGCCCGGCCCACCGGTCCTGGCGCCGGCGATGAGCGTGACAAAGACCGCCAGCCCGGCGGCCTTTTCGACCGCGGGCCAGGTCATCTCCTATGATTACATCGTCGAGAATACGGGCGACGCGACGCTGACCGGCGTTGCGCTGACCGATGACCGGATCCCCGGCACGTTCTGCCAGGAGGCGAGCCTCGCGCCCGGCGACAGCACCAGCTGCAGCGCGACCTATTCCGTCACCCAGGCCGATATCGACGCTTTCGTCGGCACCGGCACCACGCTCGACAACATCGCCACCGCGACGGCGACCGATCCGAATGGTGTGCCGGTCAGCGCGCAGGGCAGCGAAAGCCTGCCGGGCCCGGTGGCGGCGCCGACGCTGGTGCTGGAAAAGACCGCGCTGCAGGCCGATTTCGACGCGGTCGGCGACGTGCTGGACTACCGGTTCGAGATCACCAATACCGGCAATGTCACCTGGCCTGACGCGCCGGCGATCGACGATCCGCTGATCACCGGGGCAGGGGGCAGCGTCACCTGTCCTGCCGGCAGCGTCGCGCCCGGGGCGGTCGTCACCTGCACCGGCAGCTACACCGTCACCCAGGCCGATCTGGATGCCGGCGCGGTCGACAATACCGCGACGGCCGAAATCAGCGTCGGCGGCGTGACCGAAACCGCGACCGACAGCCTGACCCTGCCGGCCATGGTCACGACCGGGCTGGAGATCGTCAAGCGTTTGCCCGCCGGGGCCGACGGCAGTTTCGACGCGGTCGGCGACACGATCGACTATGAATACGACCTGACCAATAGCGGAACGGTGACGCTCGATACCGCGTCGATCCTGGATGACAAGGTCGCGGTAAGCTGCCCGGCCGGGCCGATCGCGCCGGGGGCGAGCGTCACCTGCACGTCCTCCGCGCCTTACACGGTGACCCAGGCCGATCTGGATGCGGGCGAGGTGACGAACCTGGCCACCGGGTCGGCCCAGACCCCGGGCGGCGATCCGGTGGACAGCGCCCAGACCGCGCTGACCGTGCCGGCCGACCAGGCGCCGGCGATGACCATGGACAAGACCGCGCCGATCGTGGATCCGGCCGATTTCGTGCCCGGCCTGGTCATCACCTACAGCTACGAGGTGACCAATACCGGCAACGTGACGATCACCGATCCGATCACGGTGACGGACGACCGGATCGCCGGGCCGATCGCCTGTGGCGCCGCGCCGCTGGCGCCCGGGGCCAGCCGGGTCTGCACCGCCGATTACACCGTGACCGAGGCCGATGTGCTGGCCGGGCTGGTCAGCAATCGCGCGACGGCCACCGACGGCACCACGACCTCGGACGAGGATATCCAGACCGTGCCGCAATCGGGCACGCCGGCGCTGGGGCTGGTCAAGCAGGCCGTGCCGCCGGGCGTGACCTTTTCCAGCCTGTCCGACAGTGTCGATTTCGAATTCATCGTCACCAATACCGGCGATACCGCGATCATCGACAGCCAGCCGATCAGCATCGACGATCCGCTGATCGGGGCGGTCGATTGTTCGGCCCAGCCCGCGGTCCTGTCGCCCGGCGACAGTTTCACCTGCACCGCGACCTATGCGGCGATCACCCAAGGGCAGCTCGATGCCGGCGAGATCGTCAATACCGCCACCGCGCAATTCACCGATGCCTCGGGCCCGGTGACCTCTGCCCAGGCCGGCACCATCGTGCCCGCCGACATCACCCCGGGGATGAGCCTGGACAAGCAGGGCCCGGCCAGCTTCGGCGCCGTCGGCAGCATCGTCACCTTCAGCTTCGATCTGACCAACGACAGCGCCCAGACGATCCCGGCCGCCAGCATCAGCGACCCGGCGATCCCCGGCCTGGCCTGCGATTTCACCGATATCGCGCCCTTCGCCACGGTCAGCTGCAGCGGCGATTATACCGTGACCCAGGCGGATCTGGATGCCGGCCAGATCGTCAATACGGCGACGGCCACGGGCCAGGCGCCGGACGGCACGGGCCTGAGTGCCGACGACACCGCGACCGTTCCGGTCGATCCGGCGGCGGTGATCCCGGCGCTGAGCCTCGACAAGACCGCCGATGTCGCCTCGGTCTCGGCGGTGGGCGAGGTGATCGGCTACGGCTTTGCCGTCACCAATACCGGCACGGTGACCCTGGCGCCGGTCACGGTGTCCGACCCCGCCCTGGGCCTGAGCTGCAATATCCCCGTCCTGGCGCCGGGCCAGACCGACAGCACGACCTGCAGCGGCACCCATACCGTGACCCAGGCCGATATCGACGCGGGCGCGGTCGCCAATGCGGCCAGTGCCGACGCGCCCGGCCTGCCCGGCCCGGCAACCGACAGCGTCACCACCCCGGTCACCGGACGCAGCCCGGCCTTTGCCATCGCCAAGACCGCCGACGCCACCACCCAGGTCAGCGTCGGGCAGGTGGTGAGCTATGACCATGTCGTGACCAATACCGGCAATGTCACCCTGACCGACATCACCCTGACCGACAGCCACACCAGCGCCGCCGGCACCACCGACCTGGTCTTCAGCCCGTCGAACGTCATCGCCAGCCTTGCCCCCGGCGACAGTGTCACGCTCGGCACCAGCTATACCGTCACCCAGGCCGATATCGATGCCGGCGCCGATCTGACCAACAGCGTCAGCGGCAGCGCCACGCCGCCCGCCGGGCTGACGCCGCCGATTGCCGCGGACAATGCGGCGGTCTCGGTCGAGGATCCGGCCCCGGCGCTGTCGGTCGTCAAGACCGAACAGGACGGGTCGGGCGATTTCGGCGCGGTCGGCAGCCCCGAGACCTTCACCTTCGCGGTGACCAATGACGGCAATGTCACGCTGTCCGGTGTCGTGCTGACCGACGATCTGACCGGCTTTTCCTGCACGTTGCCGGATCTTGCCCCGGGGGACGTGGCGACCACCTGCCAGGGCGGGGCGCCGCTGCAGACCGTCCATGAGATCACCCAGGCCGATGTGGATGCGGGCGGCCTGACCAACCAGGTGACGGTGACCGATGGCGTGACCACCGGCACCGACGACGTCACCCTGGCCGGCCCGGCCCAGGCGCCGGCCCTGTCGATGGCCAAGACCGCGACCGCCGGGGCGGGCTTTGCCGCCGTGGGCGATATCGTCAGTTACGACTACGTCCTCAGCAATGACGGCAATGTGACCCTGTCGGGGCCCTTCACCGTCGCCGATGACAAGACCTCCGTCACCTGTCCTGCCGCGCCCGCCGGAGGCCTGGCCCCGGGCGCGACGCTGACCTGCACCGCCGATTACGCCATGACCCAGGCGGATCTGGATGCCGGGGCGGTCACCAATATCGCCACCGCCGGCACGACCCAAAGCCTGGTGCCCGGCGGGCCGACGCCGGTCACGTCGGACCCGGTCAGCGAAACCGTCGCCGCGGCCCAGGGTCCGGCCCTGGCGCTCGACAAGCGGATCACGCCGGCCACCGCCACCACCTTTGCCGCGCCGGGGGACGAGCTCAGTTATACCTTCACGATCACCAATACCGGCAATGTGACGATCCCGGCGCCGATCACGGTCGACGACGACCGGATCGGGACCGGCCTGGCCTGTCTGGCCGCGCCGCTGGCGCCGGGCGACAGCGGGTCGTGCACCCACATATGGACCGCGGCCCAGGCCGATGTGGATGCCGGGTCGGTCACCAATACCGCCGCTCCGGTGGCCGATTTCGACGGCACCCCCGTGCCCGCGACCGGTGACAGCGTGACCGCGCTGGCGGTCCGGACGCCGCAGCTGAGCCTCGACAAGGAATTCGTCTCGATCACCAACGACACCTTCGCCGCCGGCGAGGTGATCACCTACCGCTACACGGCCACCAATACCGGCAACACCACCGTGACGACCGAACCGGCGATCACCGACAACCTGATCACCGACCCGGCGGATCTGACGATCGACGCGCCCTTCCCGCCGGCCGGCCTGCCGCCGGGCGGCAGCGTGACCTATACCGGCACCTATACCGTCACGCTGGCCGATGTGCAGCTTGGTTCGGTCACCAACGCGGCCACGGCCGACAGCGACGGGGTTGTGTCGCCCCCCGACAGCGTCACCACGCCGGTGGGCGCCGCCCCGGCGCTGAGCCTGACCAAGACCCCGGATCTGGCCGAGGTTTCGGCCGTGGGGCAGGTGATCACCTATACCTACGAGGTCACCAATACCTCGTCGGGCACCCCGGCGCCGGCCTTCGCCAACCCGATCACGGTCAGCGACGACCGCATCGCCGGGCCGATCGCCTGCGATCCGACCGCCGACAACCAGCTGGTGGTGGGCGAAACGACGACCTGCACCGCGACCTATACCGTCACCCAGGCCGATCTGGATGCGGGCGAGGTGGTGAATGCCGCCACTGCCGGCACCGATTTCGCCGGCCAGACCGTGTTCAGCCCCGGCGTGACCGCGACCGTGCCGGTCGATGCGCAGCCATCGCTGGCCACGCTGAAAGAGGTCATCGCCGGCCCCGATCCGGCCGCCGCCGGCGATGTCCTGACCTTCCGCATCACCGCCACCAATGACGGCAACCAGACCCTGTCGAATGTCCAGATCGACGATCCGCTGCTGCCGGTGCTGACCTGCACGCCCAGCCCGGGCCCGGTCAGCCTGGCGCCCGGCGCGGCGCTGGTCTGCGAGGGCGACTACACCGTCGCCCAGGCCGATATCGACGCCCAGAGCCTGACCAACACCGCCACGGCCGGTGCCACCAGCCCGCAGGGCGTGGATGTCTCGGACGACGACAGCGCCACGCCGCCGGTCGCGCCGGCCGCGCCGCAGGTCACGGTGCTCAAGGACGTGCCGGACGCCAATCCCGCCGCGCCCTATTCCGCACCGGGCGAGGTGCTGACCTATCGCATCACCGTCACCAACAGCGGCAACGTGACCCTGACCGGGGCCGAGGTGACCGACAGCAATGTCGCCGGCACCTGCACGGTCGGAGAACTGGCCCCGGGGGCCAGCGACAGCTCCTGCAGCTTCGACTATACCGTGACCCAGGCCGATATCGATGCCGGCCGTATCGACAACACCGCCACCGCGACCGCCCAGCCCGCCAATCCGGGCGCCGATCCGGTCACTGGCGAGGATACGCTCGGCATCGACGGCCCGCTGCAGGAACCGGCCTTCGCCCTGTCCAAGACGGCGGATCTGACCGATTTCGACGCCGCCGGGGTGACGATCACCTATACCTACCAGGTCGGCAATACCGGCAATGTCACCCTGACCCAGGCGCCGATCGTCACCGATGACCGCATCGCCTCGGTCAGCTGTCCGCCGCTGCCCGGGGGCGGGCTGGCGCCGGGCGATTTCATCACCTGCACCGCCAGCTATGTCACGACCCAGGCCGATGTCGATGCCGGCGGCGTGACCAATGTGGCCAATGTCGGCTCGCCCGAGGCGCCGTTCGACCCGGCGACCCCCGGCGGGGCCGAGGCGACCGAGACGGTGCCTGCCGACCGCAGCCCCGCGATCACCGTGGACAAACAGGCCGACGATGCGACCGAGGTCGAGGCCGGCCAGGTCGTCACCTACAGCTATACGGTTGAAAACACCGGCAATGTCACGCTGACCGACATCACCCTGACCGACGATCACACCAGCGCCGCCGGCACCGCGCCGCTGGCGATCTCGGGCGGCGGGGTGATCGCCGCGCTTGCGCCGGGCGACAGCGCGGTCCTGACCGCCAGCTATACCGTCACCCAGGCCGATATCGACGCCGGCGCCGACCTGACCAACAGCGTCAGCCTGACCGCCACCAGCCCCGACGGCAGCACGCCCACGGCCGGCGACAGCGAAACCGTCACCGTGGCGCCCGATGCGCCGGCGCTCGAGGTGCTCAAGACCGTCGCCGCCAGCACCGGTGCGGCGGCGGGCGACAGCGTCACCTTCGCGGTCACGGTCGAGAATACCGGCAACGTGACGCTGGGCACGCCCGCGCTGACCGACACGCTGCGCCGCGCCGATGGCAGCGACATCCTGCCGGCGCCGGTTCCGGTCCTGGTCGCCGGCGATGGCGGCACGCTCGATCCGGGCGAGGTCTGGACCTACGAGGTCAGCCATGTCCTGACCCAGGCCGATGTCGACAGCGGCGGGCTGACCAATTCGGTCCTGGCCATTGCGACGGCGCCGGATGGCGGCCCGGTTTCGGACCTGTCGGATAGCGGCAGCGGCACCGGATCGACGCCGACGCCCTTCGTCATCCCCGCCGCCCCGGCGCTGGAGACGCTGAAAACCGTGGTCGCCGCCCCCACCGGGCTGGGCGAGACCGTGGTCTTCGAGATCACCGCCGAAAACACCGGCACCGTCACCCTGACCGAGGTCACCGTCACCGACAGCCTGACCCGTGCCGACGGCACGCCGCTGAGCCCGACCAGCGGGCCGACCTGGCTGGGTGCCGACCAGGGCTCGGCCGAGGGGACATTGCAGGTGGGCGAAGTCGCGACCTGGCAGGTCTCTTACGTGCTGACCCAGGCCGATATCGATGCCGGCGGGATCCGGAACACGGCCACGGCCACCGGCACGCCGCCCGGCGGCCCGCCGGTCAGCGACCCGGTCGACACGCCGGTCACGGTGCCGATCGACGCGGCCCCCGCGATCACCCTGGACAAGGCGCCGGCCGCCGGCATGCCGGCCGCCGTCTCGGCCGTGGGCGCGGTGATCGACTACGACTTCGCCGTCACCAACACCGGCAATGTCACCCTGACCGACCCGATCACCGTTGCGGACCCGCTGATCGAGGGGGCAGGGGGCGCCGTCACCTGTCCGGCCCCGCCGCTGGCCCCCGGCGCCACGGCGACCTGCACCGGCAGCCATACCGTGACCCAGGCCGACCTCGATGCCGGCAGCGTGGTCAACAGCGCCACCGCCAGCGTGCCCGGCGCCGACCCGGCCGTGGACAGCGTCACCGTTCCGGTGCTGCAGGCCCCGGCGCTGGAGGTGGTCAAGACGCCCCAGGACCTGCCGGCCGAAGACTTCATCGTCGGCGCCGTGGTCAGCTATACCTATACCGCGACCAATACCGGCAATGTGACGTTGACCGACCCGATCAGTGTGACCGACAACCTGATTCCGGTCGTGACCTGCGATCCGCTGCCCACGGGCGGGCTGGCGCCGGGCAGCGCGCTGACCTGCACCGGCGATTACACCGTCACCTCCGATGACGTGCTGCTGGCCTCGGTCACCAACCTGGCCCGGGGCACCAGCGGCGATACCGACAGCCCGCAGGTTTCGGCCACGATCCCCAATGACGGGGTGCCGTCGCTGGGCATCGACAAGGCGATCCTGACCGTCACCGATGCCGGCGGCACCGACCGGCCCGGCGGGACCTTCGCTGCGGTCGGCGATATCCTGACCTTCGACTTCACCGTGACCAATACCGGAGAGGTCTCTTTCGCCGCCCCGGTCGAGGTGGTCGACGATATCATCCCTGGCCCGATCGCCTGTTTCACCCCCGATGCGGGCAATCCCGACCTGATCCCGGGCGAGGCCGCGACCTGCCAGGCCAGCTATACCGTGACCCAGGCGGATCTGGATGCGGGCCGCGTGCTGAATTCTGCCTTTGCGCAGACCGAATTCGGCGCCGGACCGACCCCGGTTGTCAGCCCGCCCGACACCGCAGAGGTGCTGGCCGATGGCGCGCCCGACCTGACCCTGACCAAGACCGTCGACAGCGCCGGCTATGCGGCAATCGGCGATGTGCTGAGCTATACGCTGGTGGTCGAGAACACCGGCAACCAGAGCGTCAGCAACGTCACCATCACCGACCCGCTGCTGCCGGACCTGTCCTGCGATCCGGGCCTGCTGGCGCCGGGCGACAGCGCCAGTTGCAGCGGCAGCCTGACCGTGACCCAGGCCGATATCGACGCGGGCGCGGTGGTCAATACCGCCACCGCCACGGGCCTGTCGCCCTCCGGAACGCCGGTCAGCGCCGACAGCGATCCGGTGACCTCGACCGGCCCGACCGGCCCCGGCGCGCTGAGCCTGGTGAAATCCGCCAGCCCCGATCCCTTCGGCGGCGTCGGATCGACCCTGACCTACGGCTTCGCGGTGACCAATGACGGCCCCTTCACCCTGTCCGACATCACCGTCACCGACCCGCTGGTGCCGGGCTATGTCTGCACGATCCCGTCGCTGGCTGTTGGCGTCACCGACAGCGCCACCTGCCGGATGCCCTACACGGTGACGCAGGCGGATGTGGATGCCGGGGAGATCGTCAACACCGCCGAGGCCGCCTGGACCGCCCCCTCGGGCGAAACCGACAGCACCACCGACACGCTGACCACGCCCGGCCCCGCCGCCGCCCCGGCGCTGGAGGTGACCAAGACCGCCAGCGTGCCGGCGACCACGCTCGGCTCGGTCATCACCTACACGCTGCAGGTCGAGAATACCGGCAATGTCACCCTGACGCCCGGCCCGATCACCGACACGATGACCCGGATCGACACCGGCGCGGCGACGGCGCTGGACAGCCCCTTTGCCTATGTCTCGGGCGATGCCGACACCGATGGCGCGCTGGATGTGGGCGAGGTCTGGACCTACAGCGCGCCCCACACCATCACCCAGGCCGACATCAATGCCGGCGGGGTGCGGAACAGCGCCACGGTCGCGGCCACCGACCCGAACGGAACCCCGGTCAGCGACATCTCGGATGACGGGATCGACGCCAATGGCGACGACAACCCGACCCTGGTCCCGATCACCCCGGACCCGGTGCTGGAGGTGACCAAGTCGGTCGTCACCGCCGGAACCATGGCCGGGGACGAGGTCGTGTTCCGGATCGAGGCCGCCAATCGCGGCAATGTCGACATCACCGATGTGACCGTCACCGATGACCTCAGCCGCCGCGACGGCACCGCCCTGACCGCGCCCGCGCCGCAGCGGGTCGCGCCTGGCGCCGGCGACACGATCCTGTCCCCGGGCGACACCTGGGCCTGGGAGTTGCGCCACAGGCTCACCCAGGCGGATGTCGATGCCGGCGGGCTGTCGAACCTGGCCACCGTCGAAGGGCAGGGGCCCTCTGGCACGCCGGTCAGCGATGTCTCGTCCGACGACGATCCGGGCGACGGCAACCCGCCGCTGGATCCGACCGAGATGGTGATCCCCGCGACACCCGGCCTCGACCTGGTCAAGACCACGGCCAGCGCGCCGACCATGGCCGGGGATGCGGTCAGCTTCGACATCACCGCGACCAATACCGGCAATGTCAGCTTGTCCGGCCTGGCCCTGACCGACACGTTGACCGATGCGGCCGGCACGGCGCTGACCCCGGACAGCATCACGCCGCAGGCCGGCTTCGACGGCACGCTTGCGCCGGGGGCGGCGACCAGCTGGACCGTCGCCCATACCATGAGCCAGGCCGATATCGACGCCGGCGGCATCCGCAACACCGCGACGCTCGCCGGCACCACGCCCGCGGGCCTGCCGGTCAGCGATATCTCGGACGATGGCGACGATGCCGATGGCGACACGACCTCCGATCCGACCGAGGTGCCGGTGACCGCCGACACGACGATCCTGGCCGACAAGAGCGCATCGGTGCCCGAGCGCGTCGCCGGCAGCCTGTTCCGCGTGACCTTCACCATCACCGCCGAAAACGCCGGCAACGTCACTCAGGGCGACGTGCAGATCACCGATGATCTGGCCGCCTGGGTGGCGCCGGCGACGCTGGTGTCGGTCGCCACGCCGCAGGTCAGCGGCTTCGAGGCCGCCGCCGCCAATCCCGGCTTCGACGGGGCCGGGGATAGCGCCACGCTCGCCCCCGGCGCGACCCTGCTGCCCGGCCAGACCGGCCGCGTGGTGCTGGTGGTGGAATACGACATCGCCGCCGGATCGCCCGTGGCCGACAACCTGGCCGAGGTGACATCGGACCGCGTCACCCTGCCGGTCCGGGCCAGCGCCGGCGTGCAGGGCAGCGAACCCGATCCGGACCTGCTGGCGGCCAAAGAGGTGCTCAGCCCCGGGCCGTTCCGCGCCGGGTCGGTCGTCAACTACGAACTCAGCTTCACCAACGGCAACAGCACCGCCGAAAGCGGGCTGACCCTGGTCGACGAATTGCCCGCCGGCATGCTCTACGTCGATGGCTCGGCCAGTATCGCGCCGCAGGTCTCGGGGCGGACGCTCACCTGGCCCGGCCTCACCCTGGCGCCCGGCGAAACGCTCACCGTCACCCTGTCGGCCCAGCTTCTGGACGGGGCGGGGGAGTTCACCAACACCGCCTACATCCTCGACAGCACCGGCGCGCTTGTGTCGAACCGGGCCGAGGCGACGATCCGCGTGGCGCCCGAGCCGGTCTTCGACTGCACCGACGTGATCGGCAAGGTGTTCGAGGATCGCAACGGCAACGGCTACCAGGATCCGCCGCCCGATCCGCGCGCGGCGATCTCCGATCAGGACATCTTCGTCGACGGCAAGTTCGACACCGGCCCGGCCCAGATCGAACAGCAGGAACGGGGAGAGCCGGGCATCCCCGGCGTGCAGCTGGCGACGGTGCGCGGCGATATCATCACCACCGACGAATTCGGCCGCTTCCACGTGCCCTGCGCGGCGCTGCCGCCCGACAGGGGCGCGAATTTCACCCTCAAGCTCGATGAACGGTCGCTGCCCACGGGCTACCGGGTGACTACCGAAAACCCGCGCACCCTGCGCCTGACCCCCGGCCTCATGGCCGAGATGAATTTCGGCGTCTCGCTGGCCCGGCTGGTCGATATCGACCTGACCGCGGCGGCCTTTGCCGGGGATCGTCCCTCGCCCGCCCTGGTCTCGGGGATCGCGGCGATGGCGGGGCAACTGGATGATGCGCCCGCGGTGCTGCGGCTGACCTACTACCGCGGGGCCGAAGCCGAGGACGTGGCCCGTGCCCGCCTGGCCGCGGCCGAAGCGGCGATCCGCGCGGCCTGGCGCGGCGATGACGCGCCGCGGATCGAGACGACGATTGCGAGGGTTCAATGATGGTCAGGTTCACCCGGTTCCGCGCGGCGCTGATCGCCACCACCGCGCTTGTCGCCACCGCGCCCCTGGCCCAGGACGGCACGGGCTTCCTGATCTCGATCGACGGCGCCCCCGTGGCGGGCGATTCCGCGATCGAAACCCGCGTGCAGCGCCCCGATGCGCAACTGGCCGAGGCCGATCTGCGCATCCAGTATGACGGGCTGAGCGTCGCCAAGCGGCTGGACCTGGAGATCCTGGGCGGCACCCCCGGACCCGAGGTCACGCTGCAAAGCGCGCTGAATTACCCGGCCTTCGTCGACCGGGGCGAAATCCGGCTTTACGACGCCTCCGGTCCCGGCGCGCCGCGGCTGGTCGGCACCTATCCGATCGCCCCCAACGGCACCGTGACCGTGCCGCGCCCCGAGGGGCAGGTCTACGCCACCCACCGGGTCTATGACGCGCGCGGCCGCTACGACGAAACCGCGCCGCTGTCGCTGATGACGGCCGACAGCCGGCGGCGCGCCGACGGGGTCGAGGAGGGCGCCGATGCCACCGCGCGCCAGGCGATCCCGGTTCATGGCGGGGCCGTGACCGTATCGGGCGATACGATCGCGCCGGGCGCCACGGTCACGACCCTGGGCGAACGGATCACCCCGGATGCCGGGGGCCGCTTCGTGCTGCAACGCATCCTGCCGCCGGGCAACCATCCGGTGCGCGTGGCGGTGGACGGGGCAGGGGCCCCGGTCGACCTGATGCGCGACATCACCGTGCCGGCCTCGGACTGGTTTCATGTCGCCACCGCCGATCTGACCTTCGGCATCACCGACAGCGATGTGGACGGGCGCGACACCTATACCGATGGCCGCCTGGCCGGCTACCTGACCGGGCGCTACGCCAACGGGGTCGAACTGACCGCCCAGGTCGATACCGGCGAAGGCCCGCTCGAGGACATCTTTCGGGACCTCGACGAACGCGACCCGCGGTCGGTCCTGCTGCGGGTCGACCCGGACGACCTGTATCCCACCTATGGCGACGACAGCACGCTGCGGGACGACACGCCCACATCGGGCCGGTTCTACCTGCGCGTCGAACGGGACGGCGATTACCTGGTCTGGGGCGATTACACCGCCGATGTGCAGGGTGGCTACCTGCGCAACGAACGCAGCCTCTATGGCCTTTCTGCCCATTGGGACAGCACCCGACAGACCGCCAGCGGCGAGGCGCGCTTCGCGCTTGACCTCTATGCCGCCCAGCCCGACCGCCTGCCGCAGCGCGACGTGCTGGGCGCGACCGGCGGGTCGGTCTATTTCCTCAACCGCCAGGATATCGGCATCGGCAGCGAAACCGTGACCGTGCAGGTCCGCGACGCCTCCACCGGCCGGGTGCTGGAGACCCGCAGCCTGGTGGCCGGGCAGGATTACGCGATCAACTACATCCAGGGGCTGGTGACGCTGGCCGCGCCGCTGTCGGGCGCGACCGGGGCCGGGGGTGTCGTCGTCACCGATCCCGGCGGCGCGACCGAGGTGGCGCTGGTCGTGCAATACGAATACAGCCCCGATGCGGGCGACCTGGACACCATGGCCTTTGGCGGCCGGGCCGAAGCCTGGGTCACCGACGACCTGCGCGTCGGTGTGACCGCGATGACCGAGGACACCGCGACCGGCGACCAGCGCGCCGCCGGGGTCGACCTCATGTGGCAACCCGGGGCGAATACCTGGCTGTCGCTGGATTACGCCCGTTCCGACGGGCCGGGCTTTGCCAGCAGCGTGTCGGCCGATGGCGGGCTGGTCTTCGACGCGCAGCCCGGGGCCGGCGGCGACGGTGACGCCTGGCGGCTGGATGTGCAGGCCGACCTGGCCGATCTGGGCCTGACCCTGCCGGGCAATGTCAGCGCCTATTACGAGGACCGGACGGCGGGCTTTTCGACCTATGATTACCAGGTCGCGGATGACGAGAGCCTCTGGGGTGTCGCGCTGGAAGTGGCGCCGAGCGATCGCCTGAGGATCGCCCTCTATTTCGATGATTTCACGTCGGAAAACGGTGAACATGACCGCGAGGGCGGGGTCGAGCTGGGCTATGCGCTGACCGAGGCGCTGACGCTGGATCTGGGCCTCGAACATCTGGACCGCAACGACGGGACCGAGGACGGCACCCGCACCGACGCCGCCCTGCACCTGACCTGGGCGGCCGGCGACGATGCGACGCTGTATGGCTATGTCCAGACCACGCTCGACCGCGCCGGCACGCTGGAGGACAACGACCGGGCCGGGATCGGCGGCGCCTATGCGCTGGCCGGTGGCTGGCGCATCGAGGGCGAGGTCTCGGATGGCGACCAGGGCACCGGCGCGCGGCTTTTGTTCCGCCAGGAAAAAGGCGCGGGCGAAACGACCTATTTCGGCTACGAACGCGACCCCGACCGGGACCTGGACGGCATCGGCCTGAGCGGGACCGACCAGGGCCGCTTCGTGATGGGCGGGACCCGCGCGCTGGGGGCGAACCTGAGCGCCTTCGGTGAAAACACCTATGACCTGTTCGGCGATCACCGCGCGCTCACCGCCGCCTATGGCGCCACCTACGAGGCCAGCGACGACCTGTCCTTTACCGGCGCGATGGAGATCGCCCAGGTCGAGGATGACGTGAACGGCGATTTCGAGCGCACCGCGCTGTCCTTCGGCGTTTCCTACCAGGATGCCGCTCTGAGCGCTGCCGGCCGCATCGAATACCGGCGCGAGGACGGCACGCTGTCGGGATCGGACCGAGACAGCGAAACCCTGCTGCTGGTCGCCGACCTGGCCTACAGGATCGACGATGACCGCCGGATCCTGATGTCCGTCGACGCCGCCACGACCGAGGGGCAGGGGAGTATCGTCGAAACCGGCGACCTGGTGGATTTCAGGCTCGGCTATGCCCTGCGGCCGGTGGACAACGAACGGCTCAACCTGCTGTTCCGCTATCGCTACCTGGACGACACCTATGGCCAGCAACTGGCCGGTGACGATGAACCCGGCGCGCTGCAGCGCAGCCATGTGCTGTCGGCCGAGGCGTCCTATGACCTGAACACCCAATGGACCCTGGGCGGCAAGCTGGGCTTTCGGCTGTCCGAAACCGCCGAGGACGCGGCCAGCGCCTGGGTCGACAACGATGCCTGGCTTGGCGTGGTCAATGCGCGCTGGCATTTCGTCCACAACTGGGACGCGCTGGTCGAGGTCCGGGCGCTGAGCCTCGACGATGGCGACACGACCGAGCTTGGCGCGCTTGGCGCGGTCTACCGGCAGCTCGGGCCGAATGTCAGCCTCGGGGTCGGTTATACCTTCGGCACGGTGTCCAGCGACCTGACCGATATCGAATATGACGAACAGGGGGCCTTCCTGAACCTTGTGGCGCAGTTCTGATGCCACCGGGGGCTCTTGCGGTGCCGGAAGAAAGATTCGCATAATCAGTATTATGTTAAATATGACCGGAGCCGGATTAGGATTTGCCAGCCAACGCTTGCCGCTTTACGCTCATGTCCACTCAGGGACAGTAAACCAAACCATTCCGGGACAATCCCATGTCGGATCTCGTCACCCAACTGGAGGCGCTGACCAATGCGCCCAGCGTCGAAAACTTGTGGCAACTGCATTGCGACAAGCTGGCCGAAATCGGGTTCGACCGGCTGATCTACGGCTTCACCCGGTATCGCTCCGGCGGGTCGCTGGGGGATCCGCAGGACTGGATCATCCTGACCAATCATGGCGATGACTACATGGAAGGCTTCATCGGCCAGGGCCTGTATTACAACGCGCCGATGCTGGACTGGGCGCTCCGCAACGAAGGCGCGGCCTCCTGGGCGATGATCGGCCAGAACGGAACGCTCGATGACAATGCGCAAAAGGTCGTGGACTTCAACAAGAAACACGGCGTGACGGCCGGGTATACGGTCAGTTTCCGGTCGGTCTCCGAACGCACCAAGGGTGCCATGGCGCTGACCGCGCGCGCCGGGCTGGATCAGCCGGCCACGGATGCGCTTTGGGCCGAAAAAGGTCGCGAAATCATCGTGATGTGCAACGTCGTTCACCTAAAGCTTCTGACCCTGCCCTATGCCGCCCGGCCGCTGACCAAGCGCCAGCGCGAGGTCCTGCAATGGGTCGGCGACGGCAAGACGACGGCCGATATCGCACTGCTGCTGGAACTCACGCCGGCCACGGTGGAAAAGCATCTGCGCCTGGCGCGCGAGGCGCTGGACGTCGAAACCACCGCCCAGGCGGTGCTCAAGGCGGCGTTCTACAACCAGATGTTCGTGCTGGGCGACGACAACACTTGATCGTCTGACGCCACGTCCCGCGACAGGATCTTTCGGACAGGTAGGGATTCCCTGACTTCGGTTCCCCGGCGTCATCTGCGACATTACCCATGTTCCGTGAGTGGTGGCCTTTGGCCTGGGAACAGCGGACCGGACCCCTTGTGATTTCAAGGCCAGCCGGTGCGCTCCGGTTCACACCGGATGTCGGTCTGTCGGGGCTAAGCCCTGGCAGGTCGGCGCAGAAGATCGCGTTTGTCCTCTTCCCTGTCCCGGGACGCGCGACGTATCAGACGGCACCGCCTCTCCCTGGGCGGTGTCGTCGCCTTTTCCTGGGCCCGGATCAGCAAAAAAGGGCGCGCCGCAACAGCGACACGCCCTTTTCAATCGGTCCTGGGCGGGGCCGAAGCCCCTGCCCTTGCCGGAGCCTCAGCCCTGGGCGGCCTTGGCGACCTCGGCGGCGAAATCCTCTTCCTTCTTGTCGATGCCTTCGCCGACTTCCAGCCGGACGAAGCCGGTGATCGTCGCGCCGGCCTCTTTCGCGGCCTGTTCGACGCTCAGGTCCGGATTCACCACGAAGGCCTGGTTCAGAAGCGTGATCTCGGACAGATATTTCTTCATCCGGCCTTCGATCATCTTTTCGATGACCTGTTCGGGCTTGCCGCTTTCGCGGGCGATGTCGATCTGGATCTGGCGTTCCTTTTCGACGATCGCCGGGTCCAGCGCGTCGGCGTTCAACGCCTGGGGCCGCGGATCGGCGGCGGCGACATGCATCGCGACCTGGCGACCAAAGGCCTCGTCGCCACCGGTCATCGCCACCAGAACACCGATCTTGCCCATGCCGTCACCGGCGGCGTTGTGGACATAGGTGACGACCGTCTCGCCCTCGATCCGGGCCATCCGGCGCACCGACATGTTCTCGCCGATCGTGGCGATCTTGTCGGTGACGGTATCGGCGACCGACTTTCCGCCCAGGTCGGCGGCCAGCAGACCATCCAGATCGGAGGCGCCAAGCGCGGCCCCGGCAATTGCCTGAACCATGGACTGGAAGTCGTTGTTCTTGGCGACGAAATCGGTTTCCGAGTTCACCTCGACCGCGACCCCCTTGCCGCCCTCGACGGCAACGGCGACCAGGCCTTCGGCGGCGGTGCGGCCGGATTTCTTGGCGGCCTTGGCCAGGCCCTTGGTGCGCAGCCAGTCGACCGCGGCCTCCATGTCGCCGTCGGTTTCGGTCAGCGCCTTCTTGGCGTCCATCATGCCCGCGCCCGTGCTGTCGCGCAGCTCTTTCACCATTGCAGCGGTAATCGCCATGCTCTCGCTCCTTGAAGCTGTTATGTCCGGGCAGAGCCTCGCCCTGCCCGGTATCGGAATTGCGACAAAGCCGCGTTATTCGGCGGTGGCCGCTTCGGCCTGGGCGGCGGCCTCGGCCGCGCTTTCCTCGGCCAGCACATTCTCGGCCAGCTGCTCGACCTCGCCCAGATCGACACCGGCGGCGCCCAGTTGAGCCTGCATGCCGTCCAGCGCGGCGCGCGCGGCCAGGTCGCAATAGAGCGCGATGGCCCGGGCGGCGTCGTCATTGCCGGGGATCACGTAATCCACGCCTTCCGGGGTGCAATTGGTGTCGACCACGGCCACGACCGGAATGCCCAGCTTGCGGGCCTCGGCGATGGCCAGGTCTTCCTTGCCGACGTCGATGACGAACAGCAGGTCCGGCACGCCGCCCATTTCGCGGATCCCGCCCAGGGAGGCCTGCAGCTTGCCCTGTTCGCGCTCCATGCCCAGCCGTTCCTTCTTGGTCAGGCCCTCGAAGCCGTTCTCGGCGGCTTCGTCGATGGCGCGCAGGCGGTTGATCGACTGCGACACGGTCTGCCAGTTGGTGAGCGTGCCACCCAACCAGCGGTGGTTCATGTAGAACTGCGCCGATTTCTCGGCCGCGTCCTTGATCGGCGCCGCGGCCTGCCGCTTGGTGCCGACGAACAGGATGCGCCCGCCCTTGGCGACGGTGTCGCGGATGACCTGCAGCGCCTGGTCCAGCAGCGGCACGGTCTGGGTCAGGTCCATGATGTGGATGCCGTTGCGGGAGCCGTAGATATAGGGCCCCATCTTCGGGTTCCAGCGCTGGGTCTGGTGGCCGAAGTGAACGCCAGCCTCGAGCAACTGGCGCATGGAAAACTCGGGAAGAGCCATGTCGTTATCCTTTTCCGGTTTCTGCCTCGGCGGGGGATCAGCCTGTGGGCCAACCGGTGGACAACCCGGGATGTCTCTCCGAACTGCCCGCCCCCGCCTGTGGGATTGGTGGCGCGCGTCTACGCCATCGCCGCGCCCTTGGCAACCCCTGCCGGTTCAGCCCCGGGCCCGTGCCGCGACCGCCCCGATCAGCGCCAGGACCAAAGCGCCGCCCGCCGCCCAGGGCCACCAGGGCGCGTCCCGCCGCAGCGGGATCGGGTCGGTCAGGCTGCCATCGGCCAGATAGCCGTCCCAGCCCTGGTCAACGCCCATCTGCCGCAGCACCAGCACGCCATGGGCCGAGGGCCAGCCGACCTGCAGCGCCCGCGCCCCGCGCGGCAGCGGCACGGCAAAAACCACCCGCGATTCCCGCGCGGTGTTGCTGCCCGGCGCATCCGCCACCTCGACCGACAGCAATTCGGGCGTCAGGTCCTCGCCATCGACCCGGACCGTGATCCGGCCCGCCACCATGGGCCAGCCCTGTTCCAGCCGGGTCGCGAAATCGCCCGGCGACAAGCGGCGCAGCGCGTCGGATTGATCCGACAGCGGTGACTCGTTGACATCCGCCAACCCGGTCAGGTCGACCCCGGCCAGGATCGGCTCGAACGAACCGACAATAACGAAGCGCAACTGCCCGTCTTCCTGAAAGAAATCGCCGATCACCGGCACCACCTCATGGGTCCGGGCCAGGGGCGACGTCAGCAGCGCGATTGACAGCGCCGCCCATCGCGCCACCCTTGCCAGCAATCCGAAGGAGCTGTCCATGCCTCGCCTCGCCATCCTGCTGACCTGCCTCGCCAGCGCCCTGCCCGCCCATGAAGTCTGGCTCGAGCCGCTGGACTACCAGATCGACGGGGACGGTAAGCTGCAGGCCCATCTTGTCAACGGCGAGCTCTTCGAGGGCTTTCACCTGGCCTGGCTGCCGCAAAGTTTCAGCCGGTTCGAACTGGACCAGGACGGCCGCGTGACGCAGGTCGAGAACCGCCTGGGCGCGCGCCCCGCGCTTGATCTTGTCGCCCCGACCGACGGGCTGGCGGTTGTCGCCTATACCTCGTCCACCAGCCGCCTGACCTATGACGATTTCGCGGTGTTCGAACGGTTCGCGGCCCACAAGGATTTTCCCGATGCCATCGCCGCCCATCGCGCCCGCGGCCTGCCCGAAACCGGGTTCACCGAAATCTATACCCGCTTCGCCAAGACTCTGATCGCCGTGGGCGATGGCGCCGGCGCGGATAGGGCCTTCGGGATGGAAACGGAATTCGTTGCCCTGTCAAACCCTTACACGGACGACCTTAGCCAGGGCATGACCGTGCAATTGTTCTATCAGGGCCTGCCGCGCATCGATTCCCAGGTGGAATTGTTCGACAAATCCCCCGACGGCGCGGTGCAGATCACCTATCACCGCACCGATTCCGACGGCATCGTCACCCTGCCCGTCCGGCCCGGCCATGCCTATCTGGCCGACGCCGTCGTGCTGCGCGAACCCGATGCCGATCTGGCCGCGACCGAGGATGCGGTCTGGGAAAGCCTCTGGGCGGCGCTGACCTTTGCCGTGCCCGATTGACGCCCCCGGTCCGGCGGGGCAATCAGGGGCCATGATTGCGCCCGACATCCTCTGCATCGGCTCGGTCCTGTGGGACGTGATCGGGCGCGCGCCGGTCCATATGCGGACCGGGTCGGATGTGCCCGGGCGCATCACCCGGGTGCCGGGCGGCGTGGCGATGAACATCGCCATGACCCTGGCCCGGTTCGGGTTGCGTCCCGCGCTGCTGTCGTGCATCGGCGACGATGCCCAGGGCAAGGCCCTGGCGGCCGAGGCGAAGAGGCTGGGACTGATCACGGATCATCTTCATGTCTCCAGCGACTTGCCGACCGATATTTACATGGCGATCGAAGGCGCGAACGGGCTGATCGCGGCCATTGCAGATGCCCATTCGCTGGAACAGGCCGATGCGCGGATCCTGGCCGCGCTCGAGGATGGCCGCCTGGGCAGTGCCGCCGCGCCCCATGCCGGACCGATCGCGCTGGACGGCAACCTGACGCCGCAGCTTCTGTCGCGCATCGCCGCCTCGCCGCTGTTCGCCGCCGCCGATCTGCGCGTCGCGCCGGCCTCTCCCGGCAAGGCCGAGCGTCTGCTGGCCCTGCTCGGCCATCCGCATGTCACGCTTTACGTCAACCTCGAAGAGGCCGGGCTGCTCTGCCAGACCTCTTTCACCGACGCCGCCGCCGGTGCCGAGGCGCTGCTGGCGCGCGGGGCGCGGCGGGTCCTGGTCACCGATGGCGGACGCCGCGCGGCCGAGGCGACAGCAGGCCAGGGCACGATCGACGCGGACCCGCCCGAGGTTCTGGTGACCCGCGTCACCGGCGCCGGCGACACCTTCATGGCCGCGCATATCGCAAGCGAAATCAAGGGAATGGGGCGCGAAGCTGCACTTGAGAATGCACTTTGCGTCGCCGCCCGCTATGTCTCCGGAGAACCGCCCGCATGACCGAATTGCCCCTGACCCTGTCGCCCGAGATTGCCGCCGCCCGGGCCGAGGGCGCGCCGATCGTGGCGCTGGAAAGCACCATCATCACCCATGGCATGCCCTGGCCGCAGAATGTCGAGACCGCCCGCCGGGTCGAGGGGGACGTGCGCGCCGCCGGCGCCGTGCCCGCCACGATCGCGGTGCTGAACGGCACGCTCCATATCGGGCTCACCGACCCGCAGCTCGACACCCTGGCCCGGGCCAAGGGCGTCGCCAAGCTCAGCCGGGCCGACCTGGCCATCTGCCTGGCCCGCGGCGGCACCGGCGCCACAACCGTGGCCGCCACCATGATCGCCGCCCGCGCCGCCGGGATCGCGGTCTTCGCCACCGGCGGGATCGGCGGCGTGCATCGCGGGGCGGAACGCAGCTTTGACATTTCGGCCGATCTGCAGGAGCTGGCACAGACCCCAGTGACCGTTGTCGCCGCCGGCGCCAAGGCGATCCTGGACCTGAACAAGACGCTTGAAGTCCTTGAAACCCTTGGCGTTCCGGTCATTGCCTTTGGCCAGGACGCGCTGCCGGCCTTCTGGTCGCGCGACAGCGGCCTGGCCGCGCCGCTGCGCCTTGACACCCCTGCGCAGATCGCCGCCGCCCACAGGATGCGCGCCGCGCTTGGCTTGCCCGGGGGGCAACTGGTCGCCAACCCGATCCCCGAGGCGGACGAGATCCCGGCCAAGACCCTCGCCCCGTTGATCGAGACGGCGATCGAAGAGGCCGACGCGCAGGGCATCGCCGCAAAACAGGTCACGCCCTTCCTGCTGCAGCGCCTTTTCCAGCTGACCGAAGGCTGGTCGCTGACCGCCAATATCGCCCTTGTGCGCAACAATGCCCGGCTCGCCGCCGCGATTGCCTGCGAATTGGGCAAGCCTTGAGCAAACCGGCACCGGCGCCATTGCGCGCCGTTGTGAACCGCCGCGCGATCGCCTACATATCCGATACGTATCCAACAGGGTGAACGGACGTGACCACACCTCCCGAAGAGCCGCAGGGCCGCAAGCGGTCTCATTTGCTGGGCGGTCTTCGCAACAATTTCATCGCCGGTCTCGTGGTGATCGCTCCGATCGGCCTGACGGTCTGGCTGATCTGGACCGTTGTCGGCTGGGTCGACGGCTTCGTTCTGCCTTTCGTGCCCGACACGTACCATCCCGAAACGCTGATCAACTGGCTGCTTGGGCGGCCGCGGTTCATCGGGCCCGGGATCGACAACCCGGACTGGATCAATGTCAATATCCGCGGCCTTGGCGTCGTCTTTTTCCTGCTGTTCACGGTCATCGTCGGCTGGATCGCCAAGGGCCTGATCGGGCGCAGTTTCCTGCGCTGGGGCGAACAGCTGGTCGGGCGGATGCCGGTGGTGCGGTCGATCTACAACGCGGTCAAGCAGATCGCCGAGACGGTCTTTGCCCAGTCCGAAACCTCGTTCGACCGCGCCTGCCTGATCCAGTATCCACGCCGGGGCATCTGGGCGATCGGCTTCATCTCGACCGCGACCAAGGGCGAACTGGTGTCCAGGGCCGGGGCCGGGCCGATGATCACCGTCTTCGTTCCGACGACCCCGAACCCGACCTCGGGGTTCCTGCTGTTCTTTCCCGCCGAGGACGTGGTCGAACTGGAGATGAGTGTCGAGGATGCCGCGAAGCTGGTGATCTCGGCTGGCCTGGTCTATCCGAACAACACACCGGCGTCGGAGGCGCCCGAGGGCGGCACGCCGTTGCCGGTGGCCACGGCAGAGCACCGCTGAGCCGCTTTTTTCTTGACCGGAACAGGTTTGCGGTGTGACAAAAGGTCATTGGGTGACCGCGCCCGGTATTTCTTTTCCGCCTTTCGCCGGTCACCGAAAATCGCGCGGGGACAAACGCTTGATCGTCGGCATTCAACTTCCCAACCGGGCCCGCAGGGCCGCGCGCTGAGCTGGCCGGTATGGACGGATCGCACGGAAAATCCCGCACCGACGGGCGCCTGCTGAACCTCAATCCGATGGTCTCGGTCCATGACGACGTGTTCGACGCCGCGACGGCCGATCATGCCATCGCCCTTGCGCGGGACAAGCTGCAACGCTCCGGTGTCGTCGGCTTTTCCGGCGCGACGGAAAGCGATGCCCGCACCAGCCACCACGCCGGGCTTGACCAATGGTCCGATCCGGTATTGACCGCGCTTGTCGAACGCTTGTCGGCGCTGGTGCGCCTGCCCCCCGAAAACGCCGAGCCGATCAAGGTGATCCGCTACCACGGGGACGAGAAATTCGACCTGCATCTCGATGCCTTCAGCGGCTTCACCCCCGGCGTGGCCGAGGCGCTGGCCTCGGGCGGGCAGCGGCTGTTCACCACGCTGTGCTACCTCGGCGATACCGATGCCGGCGGGCTGACCGAATTCCCGCGCCTCAAGATCGTCGTGCGGCCCCGGCTGGGCCGGGTCCTGGCCTGGTCCAATACCGTCCCGGGCACCGACGATCCGCATCCGGATTCGGTCCATGTCGGCCATCCGGTCACCGATGGCGATAAATGGGTGCTGAGCGTCTGGTGGCGCGAGCGCCTGTTTCACGTCCCACGCGATTACCCGGCCGAGGCCGGTCCAGACCGTATCATCTGACTCAACAGGAAGGGAATTTTCCATGCAATACAAACCCCTGAAAGCCGCCGTTGCCCTGACGCTCGCCG
This sequence comes from Rhodobacteraceae bacterium HLUCCA08, assembly GCA_001314655.1. Lineage (GTDB taxonomy): Bacteria > Pseudomonadota > Alphaproteobacteria > Rhodobacterales > Rhodobacteraceae > Salibaculum. Next base: position 27,814 of record LJSF01000021.1, read on the forward strand.
GCACCGTCGCCACCGCCGGCGGCATGGCCGATCCGGTGATGCCGATCGAGATCGTCGAGGCGGATACCGAAAGCCGGTCCTCCAGCGCGGGTCTGCTGCTGCCGCTGATCATCGTCGCGGCACTGATCGCCGTCGCCTCGGGCAGTGGC
>LJSF01000037.1 GCA_001314655.1 Rhodobacteraceae bacterium HLUCCA08
CGACAACCTGAAGTTCACGGTCGAGCTGATCGCGCCGATCGCGATGGAAGACGGCCTGCGCTTCGCGATCCGCGAAGGCGGCCGGACCGTCGGTTCGGGCGTGGTGTCGAAGATCATCGAGTGATGAACCGGCCCGTGCGGACCCGGCTGATCGGCGCCGCCGATCGCGCCGGACCGCACCGGTGAGACACTGGCAGGCCGGGCCACAGCCCGGCCCGTGGGGCCGCTCCGACCGGGGCGGCCTTTTCATGTCGCCCGCGCGCTGCGAATAGCCCGCGCCTGTTGCCCCTGCGCAATTGTGCGCGGCGCGTCACTTGCCTAGGGTGATGGCCAGGCAATGCGAAAGGTGGCGCGCCATGTTCGAAGACCTGCCGATCGGCCTGATCATCCTGGCGTTCGTGATCTTCGTGATCATCCGCCGGGCGCGCAACGCTGCCGCATCCCTTGCCGCCCAGGCGGCACGGACGATCGCATCTTCTGCCGGTCACGGTGCGGAACGGCGCCTGTCCAACCCCCGGACCGCCTTCGACGCGCCGTCCCGGGCGCCGGCGCCCGATCCCGGGACGCGGCCCACCCCCTGGGGCGGCACCGCGCCGCCCGCGCCGCCGCCGCTGCCCGACATCACCCTGCCCGAGCTGCTGATGCCCGAACCGACCGGCCCGGTCTTCCGCTTCAAGACCGCCGACGAGATCATCCGCGACGCCTTCGGAAAGGTCACGGTTCTGAGCGGCGACCCCAAACCCCGCCCATCGGACGCAGATCGGTCTTGATTTCCGGCGCGACGCGTCGTAGGTCGCGGCTCGGCCTAGGGGTGTAGCTCAGTTGGTAGAGCATCGGTCTCCAAAACCGAGGGTCGGGGGTTCGAGCCCCTCCGCCCCTGCCAGGCCGCATCCGCCAGGGGATCCGCGATCGATCATGGCGCCTTCGCTTGCCCTGCATATCGGCGCGCACAAGACCGCCTCGACCTATCTGCAGGATGCCCTGCGCAAGGCCCGCCCGCTGCTGGACGACGCCGGGGTGCGGCTGCTGACCCCCTATGACCTGCGTCAACCGGGCGAATACCTGCGCGACCGCTTCGCCCCGCGGCCCGGGATGGAGGGGCCCGACCTGCTGCGCCACCAGGCCGGCGCGGCCCGGCGGCTGGTGATCACCGAAGAGAACCTGCCGGGCCGGCTGCATGACCTGGGCCTGGTGCGGATGCCGGTCTATCCCAATGCCGCCACCCATATCGGCGCCCTGGCCGATGCGATCGCACCCTGCCGGGTCGAGCTGTTCGTCTGCCTGCGCCGGCCGACCGGGTTCCTGGCCTCGGCCTATTCGCAGGTGCTGCTGGCGCGCTCGGTCATCGCGCCGGAGGATTTCTTTGCCGCCAATGACTGGCGCCGGCTGGACTGGGTCGATTACCTGCAGCGCCTGAGGGCGATCCCCGGGGTCGGGCGGATCAATGTCTGGCGCTACGAGGACCATATCCATGTGATCCGTCCGGTGCTGCGCCGGCTGCTGGGCTGGAAGCTGGGCGCGCAGGTGCCGCTGCCGCCGCGCCGGTCGCACCAGGGCATGTCGCAGACCGCCCTGCGCGCGACGCTGGAATGGGTGGTGGAGGGGCGCAGCGGCGATCTGGCGGCCGAGGCGCGCCGGCGCTACCCGGTGAACCGGCACAACCCGGCGCTGCGGCTTTACGACCCCGACACGGAGGAAGCGGCCGATGCCGCCTATGCCGACCAGATGGCGCGCATCGCGGCACTCGACCGGGTCGAGGTCCTGCGCCCGTCCCGGCGCGTCGCGCAGGCTTGAAAACCGGCCCCGCAGCGCGTATGTGACCGCGCATCCGACCGAAAAGCGAGCGCAGCATGGCCAACCCCCTTCAGTTCATCCAGCAGACCCGGGCCGAAATCGCCAAGGTCGTCTGGCCCGGCCGGCGCGAGGTTCTGTTGACCACGCTGATGGTGCTGCTGATGACGGTGCTGATGGCGGTCTTCTTTTCGCTGGCCGACTGGGGGATCCGGTCGGGTCTGGCCGGGGTGCTGGGCCTGTTCGACTGACGCACGCCCTTGCCTTGGCGCGACAGAGGCGCTAAAGGCTTCGCCATCCCTGAAATGGCGTGCGGCGAATCGAGCCTCACGCCGCTTTTCTTTCTGGGAGGCCGCATCCGCGCGGCGCAACGGATCAACAGCCGGCCGGGTGCCGGAACAGGCAAGGTGACGACGGACATGGCGAAACGGTGGTATTCGGTCAGCGTGCTCTCGAACTTCGAGAAGAAGATCGCCGAACAGATCCGCACCAAGGTCGCCGAGCAGGGCATCGAGGACCAGATCGACGAGGTCCTGGTCCCCACCGAAGAGGTGATCGAGGTGCGCCGCGGCAAGAAGGTGACGGCCGAGCGCCGCTTCATGCCGGGCTATGTCCTGGTCCACATGGAAATGTCGGACGAGGGCTATCACCTGATCAATTCGATCAACCGCGTCACCGGGTTCCTCGGGCCGCAGGGTCGGCCGATGCCGATGCGCGACGCCGAGGTGCAGTCGATCCTGGGCCGCGTCGCCGAGGGCGAAGAGGCGCCGCGCACCCTGATCCATTTCGAGATCGGCGAGAAGGTGAAGGTCAACGACGGCCCGTTCGAGGATTTCGACGGCACCGTGGAAGAGGTCGACGAGGACAACCAGCGCCTCAAGGTCACCGTGTCGATCTTTGGCCGCGCCACCCCGGTGGAGCTGGAATTCACCCAGGTGTCCAAGCAGGGCTGAGCCCGGGATCGGTGGGGTGAAACCCCACCCTACGGTCGGCTAATCGGGGCAGGCGCCCTGTCACCAGACGTCGCCGGCGACGTAGAACAGCCGCATCGCGACCGGATCCAGGATCATCACGCCGCCGTTTTCGGCCTCGTAGGCCAGTGTGGCGCCGGGCCGGGTGAGCGCGGCGAAAAAGGCGGTGCGGGCCGGCGTTCCGTCCAGGCAGGGGCCGGCCAGGGCGCCGGCATGCAGCGCCTGCTTGCCGAAAAAGCCATCGCCCGACAGCAGCAGCGCATCGGTCAGGTCATGGGGGGCATACCGTTCCATCCGCAGGGCCGACACGCCGGTGTCGCGCAGCGCCTGCACCGCCTCTTCGGGGGTGTCGTGGACGGTGAAACCGTCATGGGGCCGGGCGATCGACAGCCGGAACATCGCCGCCGTGCAACGCCGATGCGAGGTGAAATGCAGCGTGTCGCCGATGTGGAACCAGTCGTCCAGCATGGTCCGCAGATGCGGTTCGCGATCCCGGGCGCAGGCCGACAGCAGCGCCAGCATGGCCAGGGCGGCCAGCATCTGCGGACGAAGGGACATGCGGCGCAGGATCGCCATCGGGGGCCTCGCGGGAACTCCGGTCCGGACGATCATCGCAGGCAATGGCTAACGGGCGGTGAACGCGCGTCGCCCCTTGCGTTGCGGGCCCCGCCCCTGTATGTCGCGCCGGTCGCCGCAGGGCGACTCCCTTTACGTGGGAGGCGAGGGTCACGCGTGATCCGGACCGCACCACGCCATCGAAACGCTTCTCCGGCGCGCCGGAGGAGGTTGGACAGGAGACAGGCCTATGGCCAAGAAAGTCGTCGGGACCATGAAGTTGCAGGTCCCCGCCGGTCAAGCGAACCCTTCCCCGCCGGTCGGTCCGGCGCTGGGTCAGCGCGGCATCAACATCATGGAATTCTGCAAGGCGTTCAACGCCAAGACGGGCGACATGGAGCCGGGCGCCCCGTGCCCGACCGTGATCACCTATTATCAGGACAAGTCCTTCACCATGGATATCAAGACGCCGCCGGCGTCCTATTTCCTCAAGAAGGCCGCCAAGGTGAAATCCGGGGCCAAGACCCCGTCGCGCGAAACCGTGGGCACGGTGACCGTCGCCCAGGTCCGCGAAATCGCCGAGGCCAAGATGAAGGACCTCAACGCCAACGATATCGACGGCGCGATGCAGATCATCCTGGGCTCGGCCCGGTCGATGGGTATCGAGGTGAAAGGCTAGATCATGTCCAAGCTTGGAAAACGCACCCGCGCCGCCCGCGAGGCCTTTGCCGGCCGCGAAAACGTCTCGGTCTCCGAGGCGATCGCCCTGGTCAAGGACAACGCCACCGCGAAATTCGACGAAACCGTCGAGATCTCGGTCTGCCTGGGCGTCGATCCGCGCCATGCCGACCAGATGGTCCGCGGCAAGGTCAGCCTGCCCAACGGCACCGGCAAGGAGGTCCGCGTGGCCGTCTTCGCCCGCGGCGACAAGGCCGAGGAAGCCAAGGCCGCCGGGGCCGATATCGTCGGCGCCGAGGATCTGATGGAGACCATCCAGGGCGGCAAGATCGAGTTCGACCGCTGCATCGCGACCCCGGACATGATGCCGGTCGTCGGCCGTCTGGGCAAGGTGCTGGGCCCGCGCAACCTGATGCCGAACCCCAAGGTCGGCACCGTGACCATGGACGTGAAAGAGGCCGTCGAGGCCGCCAAGGGCGGCGAGGTCCAGTTCAAGGTCGAAAAGGCCGGTGTGGTCCATGCCGGGATCGGCAAGGCCTCCTTCGATGCCAAGAAGCTGGAGGAGAACCTCCTGGCCTTCGTCGACGCGGTCCAGAAGGCCAAGCCGGCCGGCGCCAAGGGCACCTACATGAAGAAGGTCGCCATCAGTTCGACCATGGGCCCAGGCGTCAGCATCGCCGTCGACAGCGCCACCGGCAACGCCTGAGCGCGGAAACAGACAAACGAAAGGCGCCCCCGCGGGGCGCCTTTTGCGTTGCGGCCCTGTGACACCTGTTCGGCACCGGCCCGGCCCGCCTTGAAATCGCCCCATCGGCGCGGCCCTGTGCTGCGCAGATGTCCAGCAAGAGGGCTGTCCCATGCGTGTCCTGCGCCGCGTCGTTTCGTTCCTGCTGATCGCCCTGGTGCTGGCCGCGGCGGGCCTGTGGGTCAACTGGCAACTGGCGACACCGTCCCATGACCGCGCCTGGCGGGCCGATCATTCCCGCCTGCCCACCGCGACCGAAACCGGCGGCGCCTGGGCGTTGACCGATATCCGCGACTGGTCCTACGGCACCGACGGCAGCGCCGCCGAACAGATCTGGATCGACGCCACGCTGGACCCCGGCCAGCTGGTCCAGGCGTGTTTCGTGCTCGAACCCTTCGGAGAGGCCGCCGCCATCGCCCATACCATGCTGGCCTTCGAATTCGCCGACGGGCGGACCTATGTCGCCTCGGTCGAGGCGCGGCGCGAAGACGGAGAGAGCTACAGCGCCCCCAAGGCGGCCATACTGCCGATCTTCGAATACATGGTGGTCTGGACCACCGACCGCGACATGTGGGGCAATTCCGAATTCTGGGCCGGGGATCAGCTTTATCGCTACCCCCTGGCGATCCCGCTGGATCAGCAGCAGGCAGTGCTGGGCGCGATGCTGACCCACACCGCCGCGTTGCAGGATCAACCGCGGTTCTACAACACGCTGTTTTCCAATTGCACCAACGTGCTGGCCCGGTCGGTCAACGACATCGCCCCCGGCGCGGTGCCCTGGCATCCGGCCTGGCACCTGCCGGGCCATGCCGACGATTTCCTGTTCGGCAAGGGCCTGATCGGCGGCGCCGACACGCTGGAGGCGGCCAGGGCAGCCGGCCACCTGTCGCCGCATATCCCCGCCGCCTATGCCCTGCGCGACCCGGCCGCCTTTTCCCGCGCGATCAACGCCGCGCTCGGTGCCCCGTAACCGCCGCTTTCCTTGATCCGCGCCAGGCTTTAGGCTGTCCCGGCAAGGAGGAGCGATGGCGCGTATCGCGGATCAGGGCAGCACCAGCGCCGAGCCGGTGATCGACGACCGGGCCTGGGGCGATGTGCTGCAGGCCATGGACCGCACCTATGCGGAACTGGTCGATTACCAGGAACAGCTCGAGGCGCGGAACGCCGAATTGCTGACCCTGCGCCGGTTGCTGACCTCGATCATGACCTCGATCAGCGATTATCTGGTCGTGCTGGATCGGGACGGGCGGATCGTCGATGCCAGCGTGTCCTTCTGCCAGGCGCTGGGGCTGGACGTGGCCCGGCTGCCCGAGGCGCCGATCGGCGATTTCGTTGCCCCGGACGACCGTGATGCCCTGGCGCGGGCGATCGCCGGCACCCTTGCCACCCGGTCCGAGGCGACGCTGACCGCCGACCTCACCGCCCTGGCCGGCCCCGACCGGGTGGAATTCCGCATCGCCCCGCGGCTGGACCGCCGCCGCCGCTGCACCGGCGTGGTGCTGACCGGCCGGCCGATGGGCGAATTGCTGCGCGCCTATGCCGATCTGGAACGCAGCCACCGCGAGCTGACCGAAACCCAGGGCCAGCTGGTGCGCAACGAAAAGCTGGCCTCGCTGGGGCGGTTGCTGGCCGGCGTCGCGCACGAGCTGAACAACCCGATCAGCTTCGTCTATGCCAATGCCCACGCGCTGGAAAAATACCTTGACCGGTTCGAAACCTATTTCGACCGCGTCCAGGCCGGCGCCAGCCGGGACGATCTGATCGACCTGCGCGCCGAACTGCGGCTGGACCGGGCCCTGACCAACCTGCGCACTGCGATCGAGGGCGCCCGCGACGGCGCCGAACGGGTGCGCAACATCGTCGAGGACCTGCGCCGCCTGTCCGCCGACGGGGCCGGGGAAATGAAACGCTTCGACCTGGCCGAAACCGCGCAGATCGCCGCCAACTGGGTCAAGCGCGGCACCAGGTCCGACCTGTCCATCGCGGTGTCCGGCGACAGGCCCTGCATCGCCTGCGGCCGGCCCGGCCATATCCAGCAGGTGGTGATGAACCTGGTCCAGAACGCGGTCGACGCCATGGCCGGGCAGCAGGGCGCCACGATCCGGCTGCGGTTCGCGCATCGCGACGGGCGCGCGGTGCTCGAGGTCTGCGATACCGGCCCCGGCATCCCGGACGCGGTCGCGGCCCGCATATTCGATCCGTTCTACACCACCAAGGAGGTCGGCAAGGGCACCGGGCTGGGCCTGTCGATCAGCCACAAGATCGCCGAGGAACATGGCGGCACGCTCAGCTACCTGCCCAAGCCCGAGGGCGGCGCCTGTTTCCGGCTGGACCTGCCCTGCGGAGACGGCGCATGAACATCCTCTGGCTGCAATCGGCCGGCTGCGGCGGCTGCACCATGTCGCTGCTGTGCGCCGAAAGTCCGGGCGTGATGGACCTGCTGGACGGCGCCGGGCTGCGGATCCTCTGGCATCCCTCGCTGTCGGTCGAGACCGGCGCCCCGGTGCGGCGCCTGCTGGAGGCGGTCGAGGCGGGCGAGCAGCCGCTCGACATCCTGTGCGTCGAGGGGTCGATCCTGCGCGGGCCGAACGGCACCGGGCGCTATCACATGCTGTCGGGCACCGGCCGGTCGATGCTCGACTGGGTCCGGGCGCTGGCCCCACGGGCCGCCCATGTGGTCGCCGTGGGCACCTGCGCGACCTATGGCGGCGTCACCTCGGCCGGTGAAAACCCCGCCGATGCGGTCGGCGTCCAGTATGACGGCGCCCATCCCGGCGGCGCCCTGCCGGCCGGGTTCACCAGCCGCGCCGGCCTGCCGGTGATCAATGTCGCGGGCTGCCCCACCCACCCCGACTGGGTGACCGAGACCCTGCTTCTGATCGCGGCGGGAGAGATGCGCGCCGAGGCGCTGGACGGTTTCGCCCGACCGCGCTTCTATGCCGATCATCTGGTGCATCATGCCTGCCCCAGGAACGAGTTCTACGAATACAAGGCCAGCGCGACCGAGCTGTCCCAGATCGGCTGCATGATGGAGCACCTCGGCTGCGTCGGCACCCAGGCGGTGGGCGATTGCAATATCCGCACCTGGAACGGCGAAGGGTCCTGCACCCGCGCCGGCTATCCCTGCATCAACTGCACCGCGCCCGAATTCGAGGAACCGGGCCACGGCTTTGCCGAAACGCCGAAATTCGCCGGCATCCCCGTGGGCCTGCCCTCGGACATGCCCAAGGCCTGGTTCATGGCGCTGGCGTCCTTGTCCAAGGCGGCGACGCCGCGGCGGATCGGGGTCAACGCCACCGCCGACCGCATCACGGTGCCGCCGACCCTGCGGAAACCCCGGCCATGAGCGACCGGACCCTGCTGGTCGGCCCGTTCAACCGGGTGGAAGGCGATCTGGAAATCCGCCTTGACGTGGCCGATGGCCGGGTCTCTGCCGCCTATGCCAATTCGCCGCTGTTTCGCGGCTTCGAGCGGATCCTGCTCGGCAAGCAGCCGCAGGACGCGCTGACGATCACGCCGCGGATCTGCGGCATCTGCTCGATCAGCCAGTCGGCGGCCGCGGCCCTGGCCCTGGCCGCCTGCGCGGGGGAACAGGCCGCGCCCGAAGGCGCCCGTATCGCCGCCCTGCTGCACGGGGTCGAGAACCTGGCCGACCACCTGACCCATTTCTACCTGTTCTTCATGCCCGATTTCGCCCGGCCCGAATATGCCGGCCGGGCCTGGCACGACCGCGCCGTGGCGCGGTTCACCGCCCTGCAGGGCTCGGGCCTGCGGGCGGCGACCGAGGCGCGCGCCGGGCTGTTCCACATCGTCGGCCTGCTGGGGGGCAAGTGGCCCCATACGCTGGCGATCCAGCCCGGCGGCGTCACCCGGGCGCCCACCGCCCGCGACAAGGTCCGCATCGGCGCCGACCTGCGCGCCTTTCGCCGGTTCCTGGAGGCCGAGCTGTTCGGCGCCCCGGTCGAGGATTTCGCTGCGCTGGACGGCGCCGGGGCGCTGGACCGCTGGGCCGGCGGCGATGCCGGGCTGTTCCTGTCGATCGCCGAGGACCTGGACCTGGCCGCGCTTGGCCCCGGGCCGGGGCGTCTGATGTCCTTCGGCGCCTATCCCGGCCCCGAGGGCACGGTCTTTGCCCGGGGCACCTGGGAGGCGGGCAGGATCGGTCCGCTGGACCCCGGCGACATCGCCGAGGACCTGAGCCATGCCTGGATGCTGGGCGAGGCGGCCCATCCGGAAGCCGGCCAGACCCTGCCGGACGCGGCGATGCGCGCGGGCGCCTATAGCTGGTGCAAGGCGCCGCGGCTGGCCGGCCGGACGATGGAAACCGGGGCGCTTGCCCGGCAGGCGGTGGACGGCCACCCGCTGGGCCGGGCCCTGGCCGCCGAGGGCGGGGTGCGTGCCCGGGTCGCCGCACGATTGCTGGAGATCGCCCGGACCCAGATCGCGCTGGAGGCGATGAAGGCGGCGATCGCGCCCGAGGCCGCCTTCATGCGGCCCTTGGCGCTCCCGCGACAGGGTGCGGGGGCCGGGCTGGTCGAGGCGGCGCGCGGCGCCCTGGGCCATTGGTGCCGGATCGAGGACGGTCGCCTCGCCTCCTACCAGATCGTCGCGCCGACGACCTGGAATTTCAGCCCCCGCGACGCCTCCGGCACCCCCGGCCCGGTCGAGGCCGCGCTGGTCGGCGCGCCGGTCGGCCCGGACGAGGACACGCCGCTGTCGGTGCAGCATATCGTGCGCAGTTTTGATCCATGCATGGTCTGCACGGTGCATTGACCCCGCGATTCGCCCGGTGCGGGGCGGGGCAGGGGGGCTGTCTGCCCCGCTCCTGGCCTGCGGCCAATTGCGTGCCCGAGGACATAGGTGACCCAAAGACGCCGGGGCGCGGCGCATGAGCGGCGGGCGGCGCATCCGGGTCCGGGGCCAGGTCCAGGGGGTCGGGTTCCGGCCCTTCGTCTGGCAGCTGGCCCGGGCGCGGGGGCTGTGCGGCGACGTGTTGAACGACCCAGAGGGCGTCCTGGTCCGGGCCTGGGGGCCTGATCTGGAAGGGTTCTGCGCCGCATTGGACGCCGAGGCGCCGCCTTTGGCCCGGGTCGATGCCGTCGACTGGGAGGCGCTGGAGGGGCCTGCGCCCGAGGGGTTCGTGATCGCGCCGTCGCAAGGGGCGGGGGCCGAGACCCGGGTGACGCCCGATGCCGCCACCTGCCCCGCCTGCCTGGCCGAGATCGCCGACCCGGCCGACCGGCGGGCGGGCCATGCCTTTGCCAATTGCACCCATTGCGGCCCGCGCTTCACCATCCTGCGCGGGTTGCCCTATGACCGGGCGCAGACCACCATGGCGGCATTTGTGATGTGCGATGTCTGCCGGGCGGAATACGACGATCCGGCCGATCGTCGGTTCCATGCCCAGCCGGTTTGCTGCCCCGATTGCGGTCCGCGGCTGTGGATCGAGCCTTCGGGTGGCGGCGCCCCGGTCGACGAGGCCGTCGCCCGCCTGCGGGCCGGGCAGGTGCTGGCGATCAAGGGGCTGGGCGGGTTCCACCTGGCCTGCGATGCCCGGAACGGGACGGCCATTGCCCTGCTGCGCGCCCGCAAGCGGCGCCCGGCCAAGCCCTTTGCGCTGATGGGCACGCTGACAACGATCCGGGCCCATGCCGCCGTGACCGACGCCGCCGCGGCGCTGCTGCGTGATCCGGCCGCGCCGATCGTGCTGTTGGACAAGGCCGGCACCCCCTTGCCCGAGGCGCTGGCGCCGGGGCAGGGCACCCTGGGCTGGATGCTGCCCCATACGCCGCTGCATCACCTGCTGCTGGCGGCCTTCGACGGGCCGCTGGTGATGACCTCGGGCAACCTGTCGGGCGAACCCCAGGTGATCGGCAATGACGCGGCGCGGGACAAGCTCGCCCCCTTTGCCGACGCCTTCGTGATGCACGACCGCGATATCGCGCGGCGGCTGGACGACAGCGTCGAACGGGCCGATCCGCCGATGGTGCTGCGCCGGGCGCGGGGCCGGGTGCCGGGCACCCTGCCGCTGCCGCCGGGCTTTGGCGCGGCGCCGCAGATCACCGCCTATGGCGGGCAGATGAAAGCGGCGATCTGCCTGGTCAAGAACGGACAGGCGTTGCTGGGGCATCACCTGGGAGAGCTGGACGACGCCCTGACATGGGATGCCTTCCTGGCCGCCGACCGGGATTATGCCGACCTGTTCGACCAGGCGCCGGCCCTGGTCGCCTGCGACCTTCACCCGGAGTATCGCGCCACGCGCCACGCGCAGTCCCGGGGCCTGCCGGTGGTCGAGGTCCAGCATCACCACGCCCATCTGGCCGCCTGCCTGGCCGAGAACCTCTGGCCGCTGGACGGTGGCAGGGTGGCGGGGATCATCCTGGACGGCACCGGGCTTGGGGCCGATGGCACGCTCTGGGGCGGAGAGCTGTTGCTGGGCGATTACCGGGGGTTCGAACGGCGCGGTTTCCTGCGTCCGATGCCGTTGATCGGCGGTGACATGGCCGCGCGCGAACCCTGGCGCAACGCGCTGGTCCAGCTCGATCACGCCGGCCTTGGTGCGGTGGCGGATGCGCTGTTTGCGGGCAGCCCGCTCGACATCGCGCGCCGGGCCGCAAGCCAGGGGTTGAATGCGCCCTTGTCCTCGAGCGCCGGACGATTGTTCGACGCGGTCGCGGCGGTGCTGGGGATCTGTCCGGATCGGCAAAGTCACGAGGGCGAGACGGCGATGCGGCTCGAGGCGCTGGCCGGCCGGGCCGCCCCGGACGAGGCGCGCCATGCCTATACGCTGCAGACGCTGAACGACGGATGCCGGGAGACATCCGGCCTGTTCCGCGAGATCGTGTCCGACCTGCGCGACGGGGTCGACCCTGCGGTGATCGCGTTGCGGTTCCATGCGGGCCTTGCGCAAGCCTTCGCGGCGCCGGCGGCCCGGCTGGTCGAGGCCGGACAGGCGCGGGCCATTGCCCTGTCGGGGGGCTGTTTCCAGAACGCCCTGCTGCTGCGGTTGGTCCAGCGCGCCCTGGGCGACATCCCCGTCCTGACCCACCGCACCACCCCCGCCAATGACGGCGGGCTGGCCCTGGGCCAGGCCCTGGTCGCGGCGGCGCGGGCGGTAAGCGACTGACCGCTTTGCCGGCCGGGCGGTAAGGGTGCGACCGGCGCGATCCGCGAGGGCGCAGCTTAAGCAACGGAAACAAATAGCAAAAATTTTGCGGTTGCCCGGCGTGAATTGGCTTTGCACGGCGATGCGACCTCGGCTTCCCTGAGATCGGAGGGATGTATGCGACTGCATCCCGAGGGACATGCCCGGTATCGGAGGACGCCTTGAGCCAGATCGAAACCTTTTACGACGTAATGCGCCGGCAGGGGATCACCCGCCGCAGTTTCATGAAATACTGCGCGCTCACCGCTGCGGCCCTGGGCCTGTCGCCGGCCTTTGTCCCCAGGATCGCCCATGCGATGGAAACCAAGCCGCGCACGCCGGTGATCTGGGTGCATGGTCTGGAATGCACCTGCTGCAGCGAAAGCTTCATCCGCAGCGCCCATCCGCTGGCCAAGGACGTGGTCCTGTCGATGATCAGTCTGGATTACGACGACACGCTGATGGCCGCCGCCGGTCACGCCGCCGAAGCGGCGATGCGCGACACGATCGAACGCTACAAGGGCAATTACATCCTGGCGGTCGAGGGCAACCCGCCGCTCAACGAAGACGGGATGTTCTGCATTTCGGGTGGCAAGCCCTTCGTGGAAAAGCTGCGCTATGCGGCGCGCGACGCCAAGGCGATCATCTCCTGGGGCGCCTGTGCGTCCTATGGCTGTGTCCAGGCCGCCAAGCCGAACCCGACCCGCGCCACCCCGGTGCACCAGGTCATCACCGACAAGCCGATCATCAAGGTGCCGGGCTGCCCGCCGATCGCCGAGGTCATGACCGGCGTGATCACCTACATGCTGACCTTCGACCGGCTGCCCACGCTTGACCGCCAGGGCCGCCCGGCGATGTTCTATTCGCAGCGGATCCACGACAAATGCTATCGCCGCCCGCATTTCGATGCCGGCCAGTTCGTCGAGGCCTGGGACGACGAGAACGCGCGCAAGGGCTATTGCCTCTACAAGATGGGCTGCAAGGGGCCGACCACCTACAATGCCTGTTCCACCGTGCGCTGGAACGACGGCGTCAGCTTCCCGATCCAGTCCGGCCATGGCTGCATCGGCTGTTCCGAGGACGGCTTCTGGGACCAGGGGTCGTTCTATGACCGCGTCACCGACCTGACCCAGTTCGGGGTCGAGGCGAATGCCGACAAGGTCGGGCTTGCCGCCGCCGGCGTGGTCGGTGCCGGGGTCGCCGCCCATGCCGCGATCAGCGCCCTGAAGGCGGCGCAGAAAAAGACCCAGTCCAGCAAAGAGGAGGCCTGATCCATGGTCGTTCAAACCCCCAACGGCTTCGAGCTGGACACGTCGGGCCGCCGCATCGTCGTCGACCCGGTGACCCGGATCGAGGGCCACATGCGCTGTGAAGTGAATGTCGACGACGCGGGCGTGATCCGCAACGCGGTTTCCACCGGGACCATGTGGCGGGGCCTCGAGGTGATCCTCAAGGGCCGCGACCCGCGCGATGCCTGGGCCTTTACCGAACGCATCTGCGGCGTCTGCACCGGCACCCATGCGCTGACCTCGGTGCGCGCGGTCGAGGATGCGCTGGGGATCACCATCCCCGACAACGCCAACTCGATCCGCAACATGATGCAGCTGAACCTGCAGATCCATGACCACATCGTGCATTTCTACCACCTGCATGCGCTGGACTGGGTCAACCCGATCAACGCCCTGCGCGCCGATCCCAAGGCCACGTCGGAGCTGCAACAGGCGGTCAGCCCGTCGCACCCGATGTCGTCCCCGGGCTATTTCCGCGACGTGCAGAACCGGCTCAAGCAATTCGTCGAAAGCGGCCAGCTGGGCCTGTTCAAGAACGGCTACTGGGACAATCCGGCCTATCTGCTGCCGCCCGAGGCCGACCTGATGGCCACCACCCATTACCTGGAGGCGCTGGACCTGCAGAAAGAGGTGGTCAAGGTCCACACCATCTTCGGCGGCAAGAACCCGCATCCCAACTGGCTGGTCGGCGGCGTGCCCTGTCCGATCAATGTCGACGGCGTCGGCGCCGTCGGTGCGATCAACATGGAGCGGCTGAACCTGGTGTCGTCGATCATCGACAGGTGCATCGAGTTCAACCGCAACGTCTACCTGCCCGACGTCAAGGCGATCGGCGGCTTCTACCGCAACTGGCTGCATGGCGGCGGGTTGTCGTCGCAGGCCTGCCTGGCCTATGGCGACATCCCCGAGAACGCCAATGATTTCAGCCCCGAAAACCTGCACATGCCGCGCGGTGCGATCATCGACGGCGACCTGTCCACGGTCCATGACGTCGATCTGCGCGACCCCGAGCAGATCCAGGAATTCGTCGACCACAGCTGGTATACCTATGGCGCGCCGGGCCGCGGCCTGCATCCCTGGGACGGCGTGACCGAACCGCAATACGAGCTGGGCCCGAACGCCAAGGGCAGCCGCACCAATATCGAGGAAATCGACGAGGCCGCGAAATACAGCTGGATCAAGGCGCCGCGCTGGAAGGGCCACGCGATGGAGGTCGGCCCGCTGGCGCGCTACGTCGTCGGCTATGCCAAGGGCCACGAGGACATCAAGCACCAGCTGGACGGGTTCCTGCGCGACATGGACCTGCCGCTCGACGCGGTGTTCTCGACCCTGGGACGCACCGCCGCCCGGGCGCTGGAAAGCGAATATTGCGGTCGGTTGCAGAAGCATTTCTTCGACAAGCTGATGACCAACATCATCAACGGCGACAGTTCCACCGCGAATATCGAGAAATGGGACCCCTCCAGCTGGCCCGACCAGACGATCGGCGTCGGCGCGTCCGAGGCGCCGCGCGGCGCGCTGGGCCACTGGATCCGGATCAAGGACGGCCGGATCGAGAATTACCAATGCGTGGTGCCGACCACCTGGAACGGTTCTCCGCGCGACAGTGCCGGCAATATCGGCGCCTTCGAGGCCGCGCTCATGAACACCCCGATGGCGCGGCCGGACGAACCGGTGGAAATCCTGCGGACCCTGCACAGTTTCGATCCGTGCCTGGCCTGTTCGACCCATGTGATGTCGCCCGAGGGCGAGGAACTGACCCAAGTCAAGGTCCGCTGAGGCGGCCCGGGAGGACTCCGAGATGAAGACGACTGCGATCCTGATCTGGCTCGGCTCCGCTACGGCGGCGCTGGCCCATTCCGGCCATGACGCGGCCTTGCCCGCCGGCAGCGCCGCCCATTGGCTGCTGTCGCCGGCCCACGGGCTGGGCGCGCTGGGCATGGCCGCCCTGGCCTATGTGCTGTGGGACTGGCGCCGGGCGCGCCGCCGGGACCGAGGGAGGGCGCGATGAGCGACGCCGATCTCGACACCGCGCTGAAAGGCGCCCATGCGGATCCCGAGGACCTGGCCTCGGCCGCCCGCCAGACCAGCGTCTATGTCTACGAGGCGCCGGTGCGCATCTGGCACTGGATCAACGCCGCGGCCATCCTGGTGCTTTGCGTCACCGGCTATCTCATCGGCGCGCCGCCGCCCTCGATGCAGATCGCCGAGGCGACGCATCAATTCGTCTTCGGCTTTATCCGCTTTGCCCATTTCGCCGCCGGCTGGATCCTGGCGATCGGTTTCCTGGGGCGGATCTACTGGGCGATCTTCGGCAATCATCATGCCCGGCAGCTGTTCATCCTGCCGCTGTGGAAGCGCGATTTCTGGCGCGAGATCTGGTTCGAGGTGAAATGGTATCTGTTCCTCGAAAAGGAGCCGAAGAAATACGTGGGCCACAACCCGCTGGCGCAACTGGCGATGTTCGGGTTCATCACCCTGGGGGTCAGCTTCATGATCGTCACCGGCCTTGCGCTCTATTCCGAGGGGCTGGGGGTGGACAGCACGCTATATGCGCTGTTCGGCTGGGTCTTTACCCTGCTGGGACCGAACCCGCATGTGGTCCATACCCTGCATCACCTGGGGATGTGGTGGATCGTGATCTTCATGATCGTCCATATCTACGTGGCGATCCGCGAGGATATCATGTCGCGGCAATCCATCGTGTCGACGATGATCTCGGGCCACCGCACCTTCAAGGACGACCGGCCGGACTGAGGCCATCCCCGGGCGACGGAGCGAACGGCGGGGCCTGGGCCGCGCCGTTTTTCATTGGTCACATGGTTTCCGGTTTTTCCCGAAAATGGAAGAACTCCTTTCATCACCGGGGCTGGACCGATAAGCGACATTCGCGAATATCCGCGTCTTCTCAGGTGGTTATGAAAATATGCCGCGGTATGCCGAAAATCCTGCACCATCGAAACTGTCAGCCCTACGCTCACCTCACGGAGGAATCGCAAACCAGCCGACCATCGGGCGGTTCGCGGCGGAGGAGGCGACATGGCGGGCAGGACCCTGATCCTTGGTATCGGCAACGTGCTGTGGGCGGATGAAGGGTTCGGCGTGCGCTGCGTCGAACGGCTGGCCGAAACCCATGCCTTCGACGCGGATGTGACCCTGCTCGATGGCGGGACCCAGGGGCTTTACCTGCTGCCCTTCCTCGAACAGGCCGACACGCTGCTGGTCTTCGACGCGGTCGATTACGGGCTTGTCCCCGGCACGCTCAAGGTGGTCGAGGATGCCGAGGTGCCCGCCTTCCTGGGCGCCAAGAAGATGTCGCTGCACCAGACCGGGTTCCAGGACGTGATCGCCACCGCGCAGCTGATGGGCTATTGCCCGGACCGGCTGATCCTGATCGGCTGCCAGCCGCAGGAACTGGAGGATTACGGCGGCGGGTTGCGCGATATCGTCGCCGCGCAGATCGACCCGTCGATCGCCATCGCGCTGGACATGCTGCAGGCGCTGGGCGTCACCGCCCGCAAGGGGCAGGGGGATCGTTCCAACCTGGCCGATCCCTCGATCACCCGCGCGGCCTATGAACAGGGTCGCCCCGATGCCCGGACCGCCTGCCGCACCGGGGACGACCGGTTCTTTCCGGGCGGCGCCTGAGCCATGTGTGTCGGCATCCCCATGCAGGTGATCGCGGTCGACGGGCTGGCCGCCCGTGCCCTGGACGGCACCGAGGAACACCTGATCGACCTGGCGCTGACCGGGCCGGTGGCGCCGGGCACCTGGCTGCTGACCTTCCTGGGCGCGGCCCGCGAGGTGCTGCCCGAGGATCAGGCGCACAAGATCCGCACCGCCCTCGCCGGGCTGAAATCGCTGATGCAGGGCGGCGGGCTGGGCGATGCCTTCGCCGATCTCGAGACCCGCGGCCCGCAATTGCCGGCGCATCTGCAAGCCGCGCTCGACAACGGAGAGACCACCGCATGACCCATCCCCTGATCGCCCGTCTGACCGATGCGCTCGGCTGGCCCCGCCTGGCGAGCCATGCCGACCTGCGCGCCTTCACCGAAGCGCCGGGCGATCACGTGCTGTTCGTGCCCGGCGATCCGAAACGCAACCTGGAGACCGCCGATGTCGCGGTGATCCTGCCGGAACTGGTCCAGGCCTTTCAGGGCCGCTTCGACTGCGCCGTCGTCGATGACGCGATCGAGGCCGGCCTGCGCGACATGACCGGTGTTCTCAAGACCCCGTCGCTGATCTTCTACCGCGACGGCGCCTTTGTCGGCGGCATCCCCCGGGTCCGCGACTGGGACGATTACATGACCCGCATCGCGCAGCTTCTGGCGCTGCAGCCGACCGCCTGAGGAGGACGACAATGCCCAGCGATTTCCGCATGCCGCCGATGGGGTTCGGCCCCGGTTCGCAAACCCCGGCCGAGGACGGGGTGGAACTGGACTACATGGTCCTGCCCCAGGACATGCGCACCTATGCCCCGCACCTGCCCGAGGTGGAGCCGACCCCGGCCCTGCAACCGGCCTTGGACCTGCTGGCCGACATGGCGCGGGCCTGTGCCCGTGTCGCCGCCGGCGGCGACGTGGAACGGATCGACCTGTCCGATCTGGACAGGGCCAACCGCGCCCTGATCGCCGAGACCCTGGGCGAGGGCGAGGTGGCGATGCGCGCCTTCGGCATTCCCGCCGTCGCGGTGCAGGAAAGCGTCTTTGCCGGGGTCTGGGTCCTGTCGGGCGCCGGGCTGGATGCGGTCGAGGTCGGGCCGGTGCCCGATGCCGCCCGCGCCCGCGCCTTCGATCCGCGCCGCGCCGGGCAGGGCGGCGCCGCGCCCAAGAGCCCCACCGTGGTCAACGCCCCGCCGCTGCTGGTGGAACTTCAGGACAAGTCCGCCGGCTACGGGCCGGACGCCGCGCCGCATGTGATCAACCTCACGCTGCTGCCCCATACAGAGGACGACCTGGCCTGGCTCGATGCCGCGCTGGGTCAGGGCTCGGTCGACATCCTGTCGCGCGGCTACGGCAATTGCCGGGTCACCGCGACCGCGCTGCCCCATGTCTGGCGGGTGCAGTTCTTCAACTCGATGGACACGCTGATCCTCGATACGTTCGAGGTCACGGCCATGCCCGAGGTCGCCCTGGCCGCGCCCGAGGACCTGGCCGATAGCGGCGCACGGCTGCACCAGGTGCTGGAGGCGATCGCATGAGCGGCTTCGAAGGGTCCTATCTGGGCGCCAACGACAAGATCAGCCCGAAGGCGATCATGGAATGCAAGATCTGCTGGACCCCCTATGACCCGGCGATCGGGGACGACACCCGCCAGGTCCTGCCCGGCACCGCCTTCGTCGACCTGCCCGAGGATTGGGGCTGCCCCAATTGCGACGCGCCCAAGGAACAATTCCTGGTCTCCGAGGACCCGGGCGCGGAGACCGTCCGCGCGGCGCAGGTGCTGGCCCGGCGCACCGCCGCGCTGGTCGCCGATTTCACCGAGGTCTGGCACGCCAGGATGCGCGACCTGCCGATGGTCAACAAGGCGCTGCATGTCCAGGCCGTGGGCTTCCGGCTGGACCGGGGCCGGCCGCTGGGCGTGCTGATCGCGCCGTGGTTCATGAACCTGGTGCAATTGCCCGCCGAGGGCGAGGATTGGTCGGCGCTGACCCCCGGCGAGAAAGAGGTGATCGCCTTCGCTTCGGGCGATTACGAATTCCTGCACAACATCCGCGAGCAGACCGGTGGCTACAAGGCCTGTTCGCTGTTTTCGCCGATGGCCGAGTTTTCGACCCAGGCCCAGGCGGTCGAGGTCGCGCAGGCGGTGATGGTCGCCTTGTTCCAGGAGGAACACCGCGCCGAAACCGACCGCGCCGCCGATATCCGTGCCGCCCGGACCGGGGAATTGGCCGACCGCGACACGGCCGAGGCCGGGCCCCCGGTCGCGCCGACCCGCCGCCAGGTGCTGACCGGCGGGCTGGCAAGCGGCGAGGGGGCGTGACGGCGACCTCGCATATCGCCCGACTGACGGCGGTGCCGGCGCCGGCGGTGCCGGTCGCGCGCCTGCTGATCGGCCGCCCGGTCGAGGAGGCCGCCGAGACGCTGCCGCGCCTGTTCAACCTGTGCCGCGCCGCGCAATCGGCGGCGATCCGGCTGGCGCTGGACCTGCCCGCGCTGCCGGCCGACCCGGCCGAGGATATCGCCCGCGACCACCTGTTGCGGCTGGCCGTGATCCTGCCCCGGCACCTGGGGATGGCGCCGTTGCCGCTGGACCGTGCCGTGCTGGTCGACTGCCCCGCCGGCCCGGACGGGCTGGAGGCCTGGCTTGCCTCCGGTCGTGGCGCCGCGCCGCTCATCGCGCGGCTGGCCGCGCTTTTTGCCCCCGGCGCCGCTTGTGCCGACCTGCCCCCGGTCTCCGACGCGACGGCCATGACCCCCGCCGCCGTCGACAATTCCGTCGCCATCCGCAACGCCGCGCATCCGCTGATGCGGGCGGCCGAGGCGCGCTGGGGCCGCGGCCCGGTCTGGCGCGTGTTGGCACGGGTGATCGACCTGTCGGCCCCCTTGCCCGCGCCGCGCCGCCTGGCCGACGGCACCGCCCTGGTGCCCGCCGCGCGCGGTCAATACGCGATCCGCGCCGGCGCCGAAAACGGCCGTGTCACCGGCTTTGCCCGGACCACGCCGACCGACCACCTGCTGGCCCCGGGCGGGGTGATGGACCGCGCGCTCGCCACATTGCCGGACCCGGCCCTGGCGCCGCTGGTGCTTGATATCCTCGACCCCTGCGCGCCGGTCACGCTGGAGGAGTCCGAGGATGCATGAGATGTCCCTCTGCGAAGGCATCCGCGGCGTGATCGAGGACCAGGCCCGTGCCCACAAGGTGGATCGGATCACCCGGGTCCGGCTCGAGATCGGGCGGTTCGCGGGGGTCGAGAAACACGCGCTGGAATTCGCCTTCGACGTGGTGATGCGCGGCTCGGTCGCCGAGGGCGCGGCGCTGGTCATGATCGACCTGCCCGGCCGTGCGATGTGTTATGACTGCATGGCGGAGGTCGAGATCGCCGACCGGCTCGACCCCTGCCCGGAATGCGGCGGCGGCAGGCTGATGCCGGTCGCCGGCGATGAACTGAGGATCAAGGACCTGGAGGTGGCCTGATGTGCACTGTCTGCGGATGCGGAACCGGAAGCGTCGAGGGGAAATCCCATGACCAAGACCACGACCATGATCACCCGCATGATCACCCGCATGGCCACGGCCACGACCACGGCCACCATCACGGCCATGACCACCCTCACCATGGCGACCTGCATTTCGGCCACGGCCCCGCCGGGGTCGAGGTCGCCGGCATGAGCCAGGCGCGGCTGGTCGAGATCGAAACCGATATCCTGGCCAAGAACGACGCCTATGCCATGGCCAACCGCAAGGTGCTGGCCGGCCTGGGCGCCTTCGCCGTCAACCTGGTGTCGTCGCCCGGGTCCGGCAAGACGACGCTTCTGTGCCGCACGATCGAGGCGCTGGGCGATCAGCCGCTGTCGGTGATCGAGGGCGACCAGCAGACCGCCAACGACGCCGACCGGATCCGCGCCACCGGCGCCCGGGCGGTGCAGGTCAATACCGGCAAGGGCTGCCACCTGGACGGCCACATGGTGGGCCACGCGATGGCGCATCTGGACATCGCCCCCGGATCATTGCTGTTCATCGAGAACGTGGGCAACCTGGTCTGCCCCGCCGGGTTCGATCTGGGCGAGGATTGCAAGGTCGCGATCCTGTCGGTGACCGAGGGCGAGGACAAGCCGCTGAAATACCCCGACATGTTCACCGCCGCGCGGCTGGCGCTGCTGAACAAGATCGACCTGGCGCCGCATTGCGATGTCGATCTGGACCTCTACGAGGCCAATCTGCGCCGGGTCAATCCGGGGATCGAGGTGATCCGCATCTCGGCCCGCACCGGGCACGGCATGGACAACTGGCTTGACTGGCTGTCCGGCAGCCTGACCCGCAAGCGCGGCCGTGCCGCGGCGGAATGATCCGATGAACCAGCCCCTGCCCACCCTGCTGCTGGTCGATGACGAGGAACACTCGCTCGCCGCGATGCGCATGGCGCTGGAGGACGCGTTCGACTGCCTGACCGCCACCGGCGGCGACCAGGCCCTGGCGCTGATGGAGGATCATGACGTGCAGGTCGTGTTCTGCGACCAGCGGATGCCGGGCAGGAGCGGGGTCGAGGTGCTGACCGAAATCCGCGACCGCTGGCCCGACACGGTGCGGATCATCATCACCGGCTATACCGAGACCGGCGACATGATCGCCGCGATCAACGAGGCCGGCATCTACCAGTTCCTGACCAAGCCCTGGCATCCCGACCAGCTGGTGATGACCGCCAAGAACGCCACCGACCTGTTCCGCCTGACCCGCGACCATGACCGGATGTCGCTGGAAATGCGGTTCCTGTCGCGCTCGGTCGAAACCAAGCTGGAGGATCAGCGCCGCGCCCTGCGCGAAGGGCTGGGCTTTGAAAACGTGCTGCGCGCGGCCAATTCGCCGCTCAACCCGGTGATCGCCCAGGCCCGCCAATATGCCAGTTTCGACGTGCCGGTCCTGCTGCAGGGCGAACCCGGCACCGGCAAGCGCGACATGGCCCGGGCGATGCATTACGGCTCGCTCCGGTCGGACCGGGCCTTCCACGAGATCTGCTGCGCCGGCATCGACGGCGCCCTGCTGGAGCAGGAGCTGTTCGGCGCCCGCCGCGGCGCCGTGCCCGGGCTGCAATCCAGCAAGCTGGGGCTGTTGCAGAAGGCCGACCGGGGCACGCTCTATATCGCCAACATCTCGGACCTTGGCCCGGCGATGCAGCTGATGTTGCTGCGCGTGGTGACGACCGGCACCTTCCGCCCGCTGGGCAGTCACGAACCCCAGCGCTGCGACGTGCGGCTGCTGACCGGCAGCGATACCGACCTGCGGGCCGAGGTCGAGGCCGGCCGGTTCCGAGCCGATCTCTATTACGCGCTGGCCCGGGTCACGCTCGACCTGCCGCCGCTGCGGGCGCGGCTTCAGGACCTGCCGATCCTGGCCCAGTCGCTGCTGTTCGAGGCGGCCTCCGCCCATGGCAAGCCGGTCCAGGGCCTGTCCGACGACGCGCTGGATTTCCTCGAAAGCTACGACTGGCCCGGCAACCTGCACGAGCTGCGCAACGAGACGCTTCGGATGCTGATCTTTTCCCAGGACCCGCTGCTGGGGCCCGAGCTGATCAGCCGCCACATCCTGCAGGCCAGCCCCGATCCCGATGCCGGCGCCGACCTGGCCGTCGACCAGGTGCTGACCTCGACCGGCACGCTCAAGGACCGGGTGGAACAGATCGAGATGCGCATCCTGCGCGAAACCCTGACCCGCCTGAAATGGAACAAGAGCCGCGCGGCGGCCGAACTGGGCCTGTCCCGCGTCGGCTTGCGCGCCAAGATCGACCGCTACGGCATCACCGAGCCCGGCCGCGCCGGCGCCGAAAAGGAGGACTGACCCATGTGCCTGGGAATCCCCGGCCAGATCGTGGCCGTGACCGACGAGGCCCGCCTGATGGCGATGGCCGAGGTGTCGGGCGTGCGCCGCGAGGTCAACGTGGCCTGCATCGCCGACGGCCCGCCGGGCGATCTGGTCGGCAAATGGGCGCTGATCCATGTCGGCTTCGCGATGGCCGTGATCGACGAGGCCGAGGCGGATGCGACGCTGCGGGCGCTGCGCGGCCTGGGCGAGGCGCAGGAAACCCTTCAGGCGATGGAGGCCGGCGCCGCGGCCCTGGAGGGACGCGGATGAAATACGCCGAGGAATTCCGCGATCCGGCCGCCGCCCGCGCGGTGCTGGAGCGCATCGCCACCATGGCCGACCGGATCGGCGCCACGCCCGAAAGCCCGGTGCGGATCATGGAAATCTGCGGCGGCCATACCCATGCGATCTTTCGCTACGGGCTCGACAAGCTGGTCCATCCCGGCATCGAGTTCATCCACGGCCCCGGCTGCCCGGTCTGTGTGCTGCCGATGTCCCGCGTCGACGAATGCGTCGCGCTGGCGGAACGGGCCGAGGTGATCCTTGCCACCTTCGGCGACGCCATGCGGGTGCCCGGCACCCGCAAATCGCTGCTGCAGGCCAAGGCCGACGGCGCCGATATCCGCATGGTCTATTCGCCGCTCGACGCGCTGGAACTGGCCCGCCGCAACCCGGATCGCGAGGTGGTGTTCTTCGGGCTGGGCTTCGAGACCACGACGCCCTCGACCGCGCTGTCGATCCAGCAGGCGGCGCGCGAGGGGCTGGGCAATTTCAGCGTCTTCTGCAACCACATCACCGTGCCGCCGCCGATCAAGGCCCTGCTGGACGATCCGCACATGGGTCTGGACGGTTTCGTCGGCCCCGGCCACGTGTCGATGGTGATCGGCATCCATCCTTACGATTTCATCGCCCGCGATTACGGCAAGCCGATCGTGGTGGCCGGGTTCGAGCCGCTGGACCTGCTGCAATCGGTGCTGATGGTGCTGGACCAGATCGCGACCGGCCGGGCCGAGGTCGAGAACCAGTATGCCCGCGTGGTGCCCGAACACGGCAACCCGGTCAGCCTGGCCGCGATCGCCGATGTCTATGAGCCGCGCCCCAGCTTCGAATGGCGCGGCCTGGGCGAGATCGAGGAAAGCGGCCTGCGGATCCGGCCGGTCTATGCCGCCTGGGACGCCGAGGCGAAATTCGCCATCGGCTATGGCGCCGGCCGGCGCGTGGTGGCCGAACCCGAGGGCTGTGCTTGCGGCGCGGTGATGACCGGGCGGATCAAGCCCACGGATTGTCCGCAATTCGGCCGCGGCTGCACGCCCGAAATGCCGCTGGGGGCGCTGATGGTCAGTTCCGAAGGGGCCTGCGCTGCCTATTGGCAATATGGCGGCGCCCGGGCCGCGGCGGAATAGGGGGCGCTGCCCCCGTCGCCGCCGGCGCGGCGCCTTTCCCGGAGTTTCACGGCCAGGATGAAGATGGGACGGATATGAGGGACGACCGGATCACGCTGGCCCATGGCGGCGGCGGCAAGGCGATGCGCGACCTGATCGAGGCGGTGTTCACCGCCGTCTTTCAGCCGCCGGGGATGGAGGACCAGGCCCGGCTGATGACCGATGCGTTGCAGGAACCGGGCGCGCGGCTGGCCTTCACCACCGACAGTTTCGTCGTCGATCCGGTGGAATTTCCCGGCGGCGATATCGGCACGATCGCGGTCTGCGGCACGGTCAACGACCTGGCCGTGGGCGGCGCGCGGCCGCTGTGGCTGTCGGCCGCCTTCATCATCGAGGAGGGCTGCGAGGTGGCGCTGCTGCGCCGCATCGTCGCCTCGATGGCGGCCGAGGCGGCGGCGGCCGGCGTGCAAATCGTCACCGGGGACACCAAGGTCGTGGGGCGCGGCTCGGCCGACAAGGTCTTTGTCACCACCGCCGGGGTCGGGGTGATCGCGCCGGGGCTGGACCTGGCCGCCGCGGCGATCCGGCCCGGCGACGTGGCGATCGTCAACGGGGTGCTGGGCGATCATGGCGCGGCGATCCTGGCGGCGCGCGGCGACATGGCGCTGTCGTCCGACATCCGCTCCGATTGCCGGGGCCTGGGCCACCTGATGCAGGCGGTGCTGGCCGCCGCGCCGGGCACCCGGGCGGCGCGCGACGCGACCCGCGGCGGCCTGGCCAGCGCGCTGAACGAAATGGCCGAGGCGGCGGGCCTGGGCATCGAGATCGACGAGGCCGCCCTGCCGCTGCGCGCCGAGGTCAAGGGGATGTGCGAGATCCTCGGGCTCGACCCGCTTTACCTGGCCAACGAGGGCACGCTGGTCGTCTTTGTGCCCGAGGCCGAGGCCGAGGCCGCCCTGGCGGCGATGCGCGCCGATCCGGCAGGCCGGGGCGCGGCGATCGTCGGCCGCGCCACCCAGGCCCCCCCGGGCCGGGTCACCATGCGCACCTCCTTCGGCGGGCAGCGCCTTGTCGACATGCTGGTGGGGGAACAATTGCCGCGGATCTGCTGAGCCGGCCCTTGTGCCGATGGGGGAACCCCGCTAAGGCATCCCTCGCGTCTCAGCGTGCGATTCGTCGTGCGCTGTTTTGCATTTCGTCCGAGACGGTGGGTGGCCCAGGCCATAATTCCTGCCCGAGACGGGAACAGACGATATTCTTCCGGTCTGCCATGCGGCACCCCGGGCGAGATTGGACGGACCCGTAAGGACCCGAGATGCCGGGGCCCGTTGTCCCGGCTGACTTGAGCCGGAGGGTCATCCCTCCAGAACTGGAGTGAACTGTGGATAGAGCCCAGAAAGAAAAGTTGGTCGACGAGCTCGGCCAGATCTTCGAAAGCTCTGGCGTCGTCGTGGTGTCGCACTACGAAGGCCTCACGGTTGCCGAGATGCAGGACCTGCGCGCGCAGATGCGCGAAGCTGGCGGGTCCGTACGCGTCGCCAAGAACAGGCTCGCCAAGATCGCCCTCGAGGGAAAGCCCTGCGCAAGCATCGCCGACTTCCTCACGGGCATGACCGTTCTCGCCTATTCCGAGGACCCCGTCGCCGCGGCGAAGGTGGTCCAGGCCTATGCCAAGGGTAACGACAAGCTCGTGATCCTGGGTGGTGCCATGGGCGAGACGGCCCTTGACCCTGCCGGTGTCAAGGCGGTTTCCGAAATGCCGTCGCGCGAGGAGCTTATCGCCTCCATCGTCGGCTGCATCGCGGCGCCCGCCAGCAACATTGCCGGGGCCATTGGCGCACCTGCTTCGAACATCGCCTCCATCCTCTCCACCATCGAGGAAAAGGCGGCTTAAGGCATCCAGAGGTCGTCGTGGGGTGCCCCCCGTGACGTTGGAACACACTTAACCGAATGGAAAAGCAAATGGCTGATCTGAAGAAACTCGCCGAAGAGATCGTGGGTCTGACCCTTCTCGAGGCCCAGGAACTGAAAACCATCCTCAAGGACGAATACGGCATCGAGCCCGCCGCCGGCGGCGCGGTGATGATGGCCGGTCCGGCCGGCGGCGGCGAAGCCGCTGCGGAAGAGGAAAAGACCGAATTCGACGTCGTGCTGAAGAATGCCGGCGCCCAGAAGATCAACGTGATCAAGGAAGTCCGCGGCATCACCGGCCTGGGCCTGAAGGAAGCCAAGGACCTCGTCGAGGCCGGCGGCAAGGTCAAGGAAGGCGTGTCCAAGGACGAAGCCGAAGAGATCAAGGGCAAGCTGGAAGCAGCCGGCGCCGAGGTAGAACTGGCCTAGGTACGCGTCACCTTCGGGTGAACAAGCGGCGGTCCCGAAAGGGGCCGCCGTTTTGCGTTGGGGGGTCGGCGGGGTTTGTCTGCTCCCGGACGCAGATCAAACGCGGCACGCCCGCCCCGAGGGGGCGGTTCGGGCGCGGTCCGTTCACGCCACGGGCACGGGGCGTGAGATGCCGAGGACTGCTTTGCGGACCGACCGTTCATTCCAAGGCCCGGGCCGAATAGCACCGAAGGTGCCGGCCCATCGCCAGACCGCCCCCCGGGCTGGCGATCTGGTGAGGCTGGGTGCGTCGCTCACGCGAAGCGCGGATATGGCAGGCATAAAGCGCGCAGCAGGGCCGTCGGGTCGCCATCCCGCGGTCTGCCGATGGGCCTCGGTTCGAATGCCGGGGACGGGCTCAAAGCGGACTTGCAGCGTTGCGGGGCAGTAGGTCATAGCCAAGTCAGGCCGACTGTCGCGAACGGCCCATACCGGACACTCGACCGACTCCGGCCATGCTGCGATTGCAGTCCGCTTTGCGGTCATTCGCTGCAAGCGCGAAGCCTATGCGCGGTCGAACTCACACATTGCGGGACACAGCTGACATGCCTTTCCAAGGGACGTTTCTCTTGTTTGGCCTCTGTGACCTCACTGTAAGCGCGACGCCGAGGCCCTATGCTGCGAGGCTTGACGTCTGGGCGTAGCGCCACGGCATGAGGTCTTCGATGCGGGACCTTGGGTGGCCATCG
>LJSF01000028.1:0-46333 GCA_001314655.1 Rhodobacteraceae bacterium HLUCCA08
ATACCTGAATGCGGGGGGTGTCCTCGTGTGCGTCCATAAGGACACTCGATAAACCTTCACCAACAGCAGCCGCCAGACGGCCTTCCGCGTAGGCTTACGTTCCGGCTGCTGCGGACCCGCGCCCATTACGTGATCGTCTGCGACCCCGGACCGGTCGACGTCATCGTCTGACCGGTCGGGAGCGCACACCGAAATTATGTAATTTCGGTGCCCCGGCCCCAGGGGCCGGGATCGAATTCATATGAATTCGATCGCCGCGGCTCAGGCGGCGGCAGCGCGGTCCATCGCTTCGGCAACCGCATCGACCAGCGCCTGGGCGACCAGGTCGCATTCGGCCTCGGTCAGGCGGGCCGGCAGGCGCACGTCGCAGGCGGTCATCAGCATCGCGCGGGTGCGCGGCAGGTCCCAGTCGCGGCCCAGGAATTGCCAGTTCCAGAAGGCGCGGGCATTGTCGCGGCTCAGCCCGAAGACCTGGACCTTGATGCCGCGCGCCGCCGCGGCTTCGACGAAAGCGCGGGTCTCGGCCTCGGACAGACCGGCCAGGTTGAACTGGATCGAATCCGGGGCGCGCTGTTCCGGGGCCAGCTTTTCCGGCACCTCGAGCCAGGGCGAGTCATTCAGATGCGCCGCGACCCGGTCATGGTTGCGGCGGCCATCGCGCACCCGGCGCGGGATTTCCGGGATCTGGGCGCGGATGATCGCCGCGGCCATGTTCGACAGGCGCAGATTGTAGAGCGGCAGCCTGTTCTGCCAGCGGGCGAAGGCCTGCTCCAGATCGGCCGAATTGTCGCCGGGGCGGGCCTTGTGCTTTTGCCAGGTCTGTTCATAGGCGCCGGACATGATCACGGCGCGGGCCACCAGGTCGACATCGTCGGTGACCAGGATGCCGCCTTCGCCCGCATTCAACAGCTTGTAGGATTGGAACGAGAAACAGCCGATCCGGCCGATCGTGCCGATATTGCGCCCGTTCCAGGTGGTGCCGAGCGAATGCGCGGCGTCCTCGATCACCGGAAGGCCGGCCGCGTCGCAGGCCGCCATGATCGCGTCCATGTCCGAGGTATGGCCGCGCATGTGGCTGATGATGACGGCATCGACCTCGGGCAGCTTGGCGGCGAAATCCTCCAGGTCGATGCGGTAATCCGGCCCGCATTCGCACAGGACCGGTTCGCAATCGGCATGAACGATCGACGAGGGCACGGCGGCGAAGGTGAAGGCCGGGATCAGCACCCGCGCCCCGCGCGGCAGGTCCAGCGCCTTGAGCGACAGGAACAGCGCCGCCGAACAGGACGACACGGCAAGCGCGTATCGGCTGCCCAGGAAGGCGGCGAACTCCTGTTCCAGCAAGGTCACCGGCGCATTCTCGGGCGCGGTGTAGCGGAACAGGTCGCCGGTGCGCAGCAGGTGCTCGATCTCGGCCCGGGCGGTTTCGGGGATCGGCTCGGCGTCGTAGACATTCGGGGGCAGGGTCATATTCGGATTTCCTGAAAGCCACTTTCGGGAAATCCTAACATGATCGGCATGACGAATCCATGACAAACTGGGAGCGTCGGTCGGGGTTCGGCGCAGAAGGATTTTATATAAAATCCTTCCTGCCGACGGCTGGTTCAGATGCCCAACCGGTCGCGCAGGGAATACCAGGTCATCGCCAGGACCAGCAGCGGCGCCCGCAGGGCCGTGCCGCCCGGGAAGGGCGGGACCGGCAATTGCGACCAGACGTCGAAGCGTTCGGCCTGGCCCGCCACCGCCTCGGCCATGATCTTGCCGACGATCCCGGTCTGGGCCACGCCATGGCCGGAAAACCCGCCCGCCGACCAGATATTGGGCGCGACCCGGGTGACCAGGGGCAGGCGGGTCATGGTGATGCCCAGCGTGCCGCCCCAGACATAGTCGATGCCGACGCCGCGCAGCTGGGGAAACATCGCCTCCATCCGCTTGCGCAGCACCGGTTCGATCCGGCGCGGAAAGGCGATGGTGTAATTCTCGCGCCCGCCGAACAGCAGCCGCTTGTCCTCGGACAGGCGGAAGTAATTCACCACAAAGCGGCTGTCGGCGCAGGCGATGTCGCGGCTCAGGACCTGGTGGGCGCGGTCGCCCAGCGGTTCGGTCGCGGCGATGAAGGAATTCAGCGGCATGGTCCGCGCCGCCACCTTGCGGTCGAGCCCGGGCAGGTAGCCGTTGCCGGCCAGGATCGCATGGCTGGCCCGCACCCGGCCCGAACCGCTGTGCAGCACGACCGGCCCGCCCCGGTCGATCGAGGTCACCTCGGTCCGCTCGTAGATCCGCACCCCGGCGGCCTCGGCGGCGCGGGCCAGGCCCAGGGCATAGCGCAGCGGGTGGATATGGCCCGCGCCCATGTCCAGCACCCCGCCCTGGTAGCCGGGCGCACGGACGATGTCCCGGAACGCGTCCCGGGTCAGCCCCTCGACCAATTCGTAACCATAGGACCGGCGCAGCCATTCGGCCTCGTCGCGCAGCTCGCGCGCCTCGGTCGCGGAATAGGCGCCATGGGCCACGCCGGGGCGAAACATCGCCTCGGGGGCGTGGCGCGCCGACAGGTCGCGCAGCAGGGTCTTGGCCTCTTCGGTCATGTCCCACAGCGCCCGGGCCGGGCCGGCGCCCAGCCTGTCCTGCAGCCAGCGTTGCGACCTGTTGAAGCCCGACCCGACCTGCCCGCCATTGCGCCCCGAGGCGCCCCAGCCGGCGCGGTGGGCGTCCAGCACCGCCACGTCATAGCCCCGGTCGGCCAGGGTCAGCGCCGCGACCAGGCCGGTGAAACCGGCGCCGACGATCGCGACATCGGCCCGGATCTCGCCCAGAAGCGGCGGGCGTTCGGGCGGGATATCGGCGCTGGCCACATACCAGGAGCGGGGAAATTCGCCGGGGCGGTCGTTGCGGTAGAGGGCATTGGTCATGGCGCAAAGAATGACGCGGGGCGCGGGCGAAGGGAAGGGGCCTCAGGCCGGGCCAAGCCGGTCGAGCAGCGCCGTGGTGTCGCAGGCGGCAATGGCGCCGGGCACCCGGGTGCCCGGCCCGTCAAGCCGGGTCGCCACATAGAGGTCGGCCACCGCGCCGGGGGCGTCGCGCAGCAGCAGCGACGCGGTCAGCAGCGTCGCCATGCGTTCGGCAAAGAGCCGCGCCTCGGCCGCGTCGGGCGGTCCGGCAAAGCGCGCGCGAAAGGCCTGCAGCGCCGCGTCATAGCGCCGGTCGGCGCCCCGCGCGGCGTCCAGTTCGGCCACCAGCGCCGTGCCCGCCTCGGGGTCGCGGGCCAGCGTGCGCAGGATGTCGAGGCAGATCACGTTGCCCGATCCTTCCCAGATGCCGTTCAGCGGCGCCTCGCGGTAGAGCAGCGGCAGCGGGCTTTCCTCGACATAGCCGGCGCCGCCCAGAACCTCCATCGCCTCGGCCACCACCACCGGGCAACGCTTGTTCGACAGGAACTTGGCCAGGGCCACGGCGATGCGGGCGAAGGGCGCCTGGTCCGGCGCATCGAAGGCCCGCGCGACCCGCAGGCCCAGGGCCAGGGCGCCCTCCCAATCGAGCGCCAGGTCGGCCAGCACCGCGCGCATCAGCGGCTGGTCGATGAGGCGGCGCTGGAAGGCGCTGCGATGGCTGACCCAGTGCATCGCCTCGGACAAGGCGGCGCGCATCAGCCCGGCCGGGGCCATGGCGGTGTCGAGCCGCGTGTGATGCACCATCGTCAGGATCGTGCGGATGCCCGCGCCCTCGTCGCCCAGCCTATGGGCGACCGCGTCGCGATACTCGATCTCGGCCGAGGCATTGGCGCGGTTGCCCAGCTTGTCCTTGAGGCGCTGGATCTCGATCCCGTTGCGGGCGCCCTCCAGCCAGCGCGGCACCAGGAAACAGGTCAGCCCGCCGGGGGCCTGCGCCAAGGTCAGGAACCCGTCCGACATCGGCGCCGAGCAGAACCACTTGTGCCCGGTCAGCCGGTAGGCATCGCCCTCGGGCAGGGCTGTCGTGGTGGTCGCCCGCAGGTCCGAACCGCCCTGTTTCTCGGTCATCGCCATGCCCAGAGTCGCGCCTTGTTTGAGCGCCAGCGGCCGCGCCGACGGGTCATGGGCGCGGCTGGTCAGTTTCGGCTGCCAGTGCGCGGCCAGCCCCGGATCGGCCTGCAGCACGGGCACCGCGGCATAGGTCATGGTCAGCGGGCAGCAATGGCCCGGCTCCACCTGGCTGGCCAGATAGACCATCGCGGCATGGGTGACATGGCCGCCCGGCGCGCCGTCCCAGGGCAGGGCGGCATAGCCGGCGGCGGTGCTTTCGGCCATCAGCCGGTGCCAGGCGGGGTGGAAGGCGACCTCGTCCAGCCGCCGCCCGCCCGCATCGAAGGCGCGCAATTCCGGCGGGTGGCGGTTGGCGTCGCGGCCGGCCTGGCGCAGCAGCTCGGTCCCCATCGCGGCGCCGTATTCGGCCAGCGGCGCGATGCGGCCCCCGGCACGGGCAACGGCCGCGCGCAGCGTCGGGTCGGTGACCCAGAGGTCGCAGTCGCCCCGGGCAGGAGGCTGGTTCGTCACCTCGTGGGTGCCCAGCCGGGCGGTCGGGTCGAGGCGGGTCATGGGGCGATCCTAGGGAAAGGCAGGGAGTCGCGAAAGAGATGTGCAGAAAACTGCACAATGACGGCAAGTCTATTGCGGTCGGAAATGATATATGCATTATAACGCACAAATCGGGAGGAGGAATCGCATGTCACAAGCTCGTTTCGAAGCTCTGGTGGGGCAGATCGCCGCCAGCATCGGCGATGCGCCGCTGGATGACGACCTGGCCGCGCGGCTGAACACCGACTGGGGTCCGGGCAGCGCGGCCTTTGCCGAACTCGCGGCCTTGTGTGCGACGGGCGAGGCCGAGGGTTGGCTGATGGCGCGCGAGGCCGGGGGCATCCGGTTCGGCCGGGCGGTGAAACCCGGCGGGCCGGCGGGGCGGTTCAGCGTCGACGTGGTGCGGATGAAGGATGTGAAGGGCCCGCATCACATCCATCCGAACGGAGAGATCGGCGCGGTGATCCCGCTGGAGGGCGCGCCGCGCTTCGATGCCTTCCCCGAGGGCTGGTATGTCTACGGCCCGGGCACCGAGCATCACCCGACGGTCAGCGGCGGCGAAGCCCATGTGCTGTACTTGCTGCCCGAGGGCGCGATCGAATTCACCGGGCGCTGAGGCGTCCAGGCACCGACGGCGCGGGCAGGAGGAGGCCCGCACCCGGCACCCATCCAGGGAGGAGGATCCCCGTGAGCCAGAATGACAATGCGGCGGTCCATTTCGTCGACCGGCACGTGGCCGAGGGACGGGGCGACAGGCCGGCCTTCATCGAGGCCGATGGCCGCCGGCGCCGCCTGACCTATGGCCAGTTGCAGACGGAGGCCGGGCGCTTTGCCGGCGCGCTCTATCGCCATGGCGTGCGGCGCGAGGAACGGATCGCGATGATCGTCCGCGACCAGATCGAATTTCCCGTCGCCTTCTGGGGCGCGCTCAAGGCCGGGGCCATTCCGGTGCCGCTGAACACCCTGCTGAGCGCCAGCGTCTACGAGGCGATCCTGGCCGACAGCCGCGCCTCGATCCTGGTCGTGTCGCAGCAATTGTGGGAGGTGGTGAAACCGGCGATCGACGACAACCGCCACTTGCGCGCGGTTCTGGTGATCGGCGCCGAAGACGGGGCAACCGCCCCCGAGGGCACCGAAAGCTGGGCGGATTTCGTCGAGGGCGCCCCGGTCGAGCCGACGGTCGAGGCGCATGGCGACGAACTGGCCTTCTGGCTCTATTCCAGCGGCTCCACCGGCACGCCCAAGGGGGTGCGGCATGTGCATGCCTCGCTCAAGGCGACGGCGGACACGTTCGGCGCGCAGGTGCTGGGGATATGCCAGGACGATGTGGTGTTTTCGGTCGCCAAGATGTTCTTCGCCTATGGGCTGGGCAATGCGATGTCGTTCCCGATGTCGGTGGGGGCCACCACGGTGATCTTCGGCGGCCGGCCGACGCCCGATGCGGTGTTCGACATCATGGCGCGGGACCGGCCGACGATCTTCTGCGGCGTGCCGACGCTGTTCGCCGCGCTGGTCGCCGAACAGGAAAAGCGCGGCGGCGCGCCCGATCACGCCATCCGGCTGTGTACCTCGGCCGGCGAGGCGCTGCCGCGCGAGGTCGGCGAGCGTTGGGAAAGGCTCTGGGGATGCGAGATCGTCGACGGGGTCGGCAGCACCGAGATGCTGCATATCTTTCTGTCCAACCGCCCGGGCGACATCGTCTACGGCAGCTCGGGCAGGGCGGTGCCGGGCTACGAGCTGCGCCTGGTGGACGAACATGACGAGGAGGTCGCCGAGGGCGAGGTCGGCGAATTGCTGGTCCGCGGCCCGTCCAGCGCCGAGGGATACTGGAACCGGCGCCACAAGAGCATGTCGACCTTCGAAGGCCATTGGACCCGCACCGGCGACAAGTATGAACGCGACGGGCAGGGCCGCTATGTCTATTGCGGGCGCACCGACGACATGTTCAAGGTCTCGGGCATCTGGGTTTCCCCTTTCGAGGTGGAACAGGCCCTGGTCGAACATCCGGCGGTGCTGGAGGCCGCCGTGGTCGCGCGGCCCGATGCCGAGGACCTGGTCAAGCCCGCCGCCTTCATCGTGGTGAAGGACGGCATGCCGGTGCCCTCCGAACAGGAGCTCAGGGACATGGTCAAGGACAAGATCGGGATGTGGAAATATCCCCGCTGGATCACCGTGGTCGAGGATCTGCCCAAGACCGCGACCGGCAAGATCCAGCGCTTCAAGCTGCGGGGGCCGGCATGATCGACTGGGCGGCGGGATCGGGCCACCTGACGGCCGGGGGCAAATCGCTGGAATGGGCCTGCTGGGGGCCGGCGCCTTCGGACGGGCCGGGGGATGGGCCGGGGGACGGGCCAGCGATCGTGCTGTTGCACGAAGGCCTGGGCTGCGTCGCGCTGTGGCGCGATGTCCCGCAGCGTCTGGCGCAGGCGACGGGGCTGCCGGTCCTTGCCTATTCGCGCGCGGGCTATGGCGGGTCGGACCCCGCCGACCTGCCGCGCCCGCCGGATTACATGACCCGCGAGGCGGTGCAGGTGCTGCCGCAGGTTCTGGATGCGCTGGGTGCGGCCAAGGTGGTGCTGATGGGCCATTCCGACGGCGCCACGATCGCCGCCGAACATGCGGGCCGGGTGGCCGATCCGCGGGTCCGCGCCCTGGTGCTGATGGCGCCGCATTTCTTTACCGAAGCGATGGGCCTGGCCGAGATCGCGGCGGCGAAGCGAGCCTATGACAGCGGCGATCTGCGCGATCGCCTGGCGCGCCATCACGCCGATCCGGACAATGCCTTTCGCGGCTGGAACGACGCCTGGCTGGCGCCGGGGTTCCGGGCCTGGCATGTGGGCGAGGTGGTCGATTACTGGCGCGTGCCCGCGCTGGTGATCCAGGGCCAGGACGACCAATACGGCACCGCGGCGCAGGTGGCCGAGGCCGAAAGCCGCTCTTACGCGCCGGTCGAGGTGCTGATGCTGCCCGACTGCCGCCATGCGCCGCATCTCGATCAGCCCGATGCGGTGCTGGCGGCGGTGGCCGATTTCACCGCCCGGTTGCAACGGATCGAGGCCGCCGAGGTGATCCCGGCCTGACGGCGATTCGAATATGTGAAATATAATGCATATACTGATGCGGCCGGGAGAGCCGGCCGTATCCAAGCGAAAACAGGGGGTTGAGCGCTTCATTATCGTGCATCAACGGGTTGTCACCCGCCAATAAATGCACTATCTTGCAACAAACCCTCCAGGGAGAGACCCATGACCCAGCGCATCGATTTTCAGACCGACCCGTCGCAATACCGCCATTGGCGCGTCGACTATGACGGCGAGGTGGCCCATGTCTTCATGGATGTGGACGAGAACGGCGGGCTGTTCGAGGGCTACCAGCTCAAGCTCAATTCCTATGACCTGGGCGTGGATATCGAGCTGTCCGACATCGTCCAGCGGATGCGGTTCGAACATCCGGAGGTCAAGGTGGCGGTGCTGCGCTCGGGCAAGGACAACGTGTTCTGCGCCGGGGCGAATATCCGCATGCTGGGCGGGGCGGCGCATTCCCACAAGGTGAATTTCTGCAAGTTCACCAACGAGACCCGCAACACCTTCGAAGCGGCCGAAGCGGACAGCGGCCAGAAATGGATCGCCGCGGTCAAGGGCGCCTGCGCCGGCGGCGGCTATGAACTGGCCCTGGCCTGCAACTACATCATGCTGACCGATGACAGCACCTCTTCGGTGGCGCTGCCCGAGGTGCCTCTGCTGGCGGTGCTGCCCGGCACCGGCGGGCTGACCCGGGTCACCGACAAGCGCAAGGTGCGCCGCGATCGGGCCGATGTGTTCTGTTCCATCGAAGAGGGCGTGAAGGGCCGCAAGGCCGTCGACTGGCGCCTGGTGGACGAGGCGGTGCCGAATTCGAAATTCGACGCGGTGGTGGCGGAACGGGCAAGGCAATTCGCCGCCGCCTCGACCAAGCCCGTCGGGCAGGGGATCGCCCTGACCCCGCTTGACCGGACCTTCGCCGAGGATGGCTCGGTCAGCTATTCGACGGTCGAGGTGGCGATGGACCGCAAGGCCCGCACGGTCACGATCACCCTGAACGGCCCCGACGGCGCCGCGCCCGCCGACATGGAGGCGCTGCAGGCCCAGGGCGCCCGGGCCTGGATCCTGCGTGCGGCGCGCGAACTGGACGACGCGATCCTGCACCTGCGCCTCAACGAGATGGAGGCGGGCCTGTGGGTGTTCCGCACCCAGGGCGATCCCGAACAGGTCCTGGCGCACGAGGCGCTGCTGCTGGACAATGCCGATCACTGGCTGGCGCGCGAGATCCTGCAATTCTGGAAACGCGTGCTCAAGCGCATCGACGTGACCTCGCGCAGCCTGGTCACGCTGGTCGAGCACGGGTCGTGCTATGCCGGTGTCCTGGCCGAACTGATCTGGGCCGCCGACCGGTCCTACATGATGGAGGACGAATTCGAGGGCGACAACCGCCCGATGGCCACCATCACCCTGAGCGCCGCCAATTTCGGCCGCTACCCGATGGGCAACGACCTGACCCGCCTGCAGACGCGCTTTCTGGCCGAACCCGAGACGGTCGAGTCCCTGCGCGATCGGATCGGCGACCCGCTGGAGGCCGAAGAGGCCGACGCGGCGGGCCTGGTGACCGAGATCCTCGACGATATCGACTGGGAGGACGAGATCCGGATCGTCCTGGAGGAACGCGTCAGCTTCAGCCCCGATGCGATGACCGGGATGGAGGCGAACCTGCGCTTCGCCGGGCCCGAGACGATGGAGACCCGGATCTTCGGCCGGCTGACCGCCTGGCAGAACTGGATCTTCAACCGCCCCAACGCGGTCGGCCCCGATGGCGCGCTGCAGCGCTATGGCAGCGGCGTGCGCGGCGATTACAACTTGGAACGGGTCTGAGCCGGGCGCAGGCGGGGGCGCGGGGCGGGCGTCAGCCCGCGCCCCCGCCCCCCCGGCGACGGCGCCAGCCGGCGCACCCCCTTCGATCCAGCACAGGAGGCCCCGATGTCAGCCCCGGTCAAACAGCACCTGATCGACCCCGAAATCTGCATCCGCTGCTACACCTGCGAGATGACCTGCCCGATCGAGGCGATCACCCATAACGACGACAACGTCGTGGTGGATGCGGACAAGTGCAATTTCTGCATGGATTGCATCCCGGTCTGCCCCACCGGCTCGATCGACGAATGGCGGGTGGTCACGACCCCCTACAGCCTGGAGGCGCAATTCGGCTGGACCGAACTGCCCGAACAGGAGGATATCGCCGAGG
This sequence comes from Rhodobacteraceae bacterium HLUCCA08, assembly GCA_001314655.1. GTDB lineage: Bacteria > Pseudomonadota > Alphaproteobacteria > Rhodobacterales > Rhodobacteraceae > Salibaculum. Next base: position 9,828 of record LJSF01000028.1, read on the forward strand.
CCGCCGATGCGGGCGGCGACGCGCGGGACGAGGCGATGCGCAAGCTGCTGGAGGACGCCCACAAGGGCGCCGGCGGCCGGATGCGCGCCCCGGCCAGCGCCGCCAAGCCCAGCGTGAACCTCTACAACCTGGCCCGGCCCGCCACCGCCCGGGTCCAGGGCAATTACCGCCTGACCGCCGAGGGCGCCGACAGCGATGTGCGCCACATCATCCTCGATTTCGCCGGCCAGCCCTTTCCGGTGCTGGAGGGCCAGTCGGTCGGGATCATCCCGCCGGGCACCGATGCGGCGGGCCAGCCGCATCTGCCCCGGCTCTATTCGGTGTCGTCGCCGCGCGATGGCGAACGGCCGGGCTACAACAATGTCTCGCTCACCGTGAAACGCGAGGATCGGGGGCTGTGCTCCAACTATGTCTGCGACCTCGGGCCCGGCGACGCGGTGCAGGTGACCGGCCCCTTCGGCGCCACCTTCCTGATGCCCGACGATCCGGCGGCGCGGCTCCTGATGATCTGCACCGGCACCGGCTCCGCCCCGTTCCGCGCCTTCACCATGCGCCGCCAGCGCCAGGCCGGGGCCCATGGCGACATGGTCCTGTTCTTCGGCGCCCGCAGCCCCGACGCGCTGCCCTATTTCGGGCCGCTGGCGAAGGTGCCCGATGCGGTGCTGCACAAACACCTGGTGTTCTCGCGCCTGCCCGACGCGCCCAGGGAATACGTCCAGGACCGCATGATGGCCGAGCAGGAGGCCCTGGCCGGGATGCTGGCCGATCCGCTGACCCATATCTATGTCTGCGGGTTGCGCGGCATGGAGGAGGGGGTGGAAAAGGCCCTGCTCAACATCGCCGAAAGCGCCGGGATCCCCTGGGACGCCACCCGCGAGGTGATGCGCGACGACGGCCGGTTCCACGTCGAGACCTATTAGGCTACACGTTACACGAATAGCGGAGGCGCCCATGTCTGTAACGTATCGCAAGCACGGCCAATATGGCTACGTGACCCTCGACAACCCGCCGGTGAACGCCATCGGCCAGGCGGTGCGGCAGGGTCTGCAGGAGGCCGTGGCCCGGGCCGAGGCGGACCGTGTCGAACGGGTGATCGTGACCGGCGCCGGCCGGGCCTTCGCCGCCGGCGGCGATGCGAAGGAATTCGACGGGCCTGCGCGCGATCCGCACCTGCCCGATGTGCTGACCGCGATCGAGGCAAGCCCGGTGCCCTGGATCGCCGCGATTCACGGCGCCTGCCTGGGTGGCGGGCTGGAACTGGCGCTGGCCTGCCGCTACCGGGTGGCGACGCCCGATGCGGTGCTGGGCCTGCCCGAGGTGACGCTGGGCGTGGTGCCCGGGGCCGGCGGCACCCAGCGGCTGCCGCGCCTGGTGGGCCAGGAAATGGCGCTGGAGATGATCGCCTCGGGCAGATCCGTCAGCGGCACCCGGGCGCAACGGATCGGCCTGGTGGACGCGCTCGACCCCGACCCGCTGGGCTTTGCCGAGATGACCAACGGCGAATGGCTGGGCATGGCGGTGCCGGTGGGCGCGCTGAACTCGGGCGCCTTGCCCGCCGCCGCCTATGACGCCGCCCGCGCCGTGGCGGCGAAAAAGATGCCGGGCAATCCCGCGCCGCTGGCGGCGATCGAGCTTCTGGAATTGAGCCAGACCGCGGAACTGGCCGAGGGCCTGGCCCGCGAACGGGCGGCCTTTCTGCAATTGCGCGGCTCCGACACCGCCCGCGCCCTGCGGCACCTGTTCTTTGCCGAACGCGCCGCCCGGGCACCGGCCTGGCTGACCGCCGATCCGCAGGAGCCGGCCGAGGTTGCCGTGGTCGGCGGCGGCACGATGGGGGCGGGGATCGCCTATGCGCTGCTGGCGCGGGGCGTGTCGGTCACCCTGCTGGAAACCGATGCGGAGGGCGTCGCCCGGGCGCAGGCCAATCTTGACCGGATCATCGCCGAGGGCGTGACGCGAGGACGGATCACGGACGAGCCCGCCCTGCGCGCCCGGCTGACGCTCGGCGCCGATTACGGCGCGGCCGCGGGGGCACAGCTGGCGATCGAGGCGGCGTTCGAAAGCATGGCGGTCAAGACGGAGGTGATGGCCAGGCTGCAGGCGGCCTTGCCGGCAAGTGCTGTCCTGGCGACCAATACCTCCTACCTCGATATCGACCAGATCGCCGCCACGCTGGACGACCCGTCCCGCCTGCTGGGCCTGCATTTCTTCGCCCCGGCCCATATCATGAAACTGCTGGAAATCGTCCGCGGCGCGGCCACATCCGACACCGCGCTGGCCACCGGCTTCGCCCTGGCCCGGCGGCTGGGAAAGATCCCGGTCCTGGCCGGGGTCTGCGACGGGTTCATCGGCAACCGCATCCTCGCGCGCTACCGCGAGGCGGCCGACACGGTGTTCCTGGACGGCTCGACCCCCTGGGAGGTGGACGAGGCCATGGTCGCGTTCGGCTATGCCATGGGCCCCTACGAGGCGCAGGACCTGTCGGGCCTCGACATCGCCCATGCCGCGCGGCGGCGCCAGGACGCGACCCGCGACCCGGCGCGGCGCTATATCCCGATCGCCGACCGGATGGTCGAACTGGGCAAGCTGGGGCGCAAGACCGGGGCGGGCTGGTATCGCTATCCGGGCGGCGGCGGCAAGGTCGAGGACCCGATCGTCGCCGATCTGGGGATCGAAGAGGCGCATTTCGCCGGCATCACCCGCACCGATTACGGCGCCGACGAGATCCGCCACCGCCTGCTGCACGCGATGATCAACGAGGCGGCCGATATCCTGCACGAAGGCATCGCCGCCAGCGCCACCGACATCGACCTGGTTACGGTCCATGGCTACGGCTTTCCGCGCGCCAAGGGCGGGCTGATGCATTACGCCGATACCCTGGGGCCCGCGGCGGTGCTCGCGGCGCTGCAGGCGCTGGCCCGGGAAGATCCGGTCGCCTGGCGCCCCAGCCCGATGATCGAGGACGCGGTGGCGCGCGGGCTGAGCTTTGCGGATTGGTCGCAGCCGGCGTGACGCGCAAGGATTTTACGTAAAATCCTTGCGTCCGGCGGCGGCGCTCAGCGGCGGGTGTCGATCCGGCGCGGCCGGCCGTCAAGCTCGGGCACCGGGATGAATTCCTCGGTATCGCCCGGCGGCAGCATGAACCTTTCGGCGCCGGCGGCCCAGTCCTGCCGCGCCTCGTGGATCGCCGCTTCGGAACTGGCGACGAAGTTCCACCAGATGTAGCGCGGCCCCGACAGGGTCTCTCCGCCCAGCACGATCAGCCGCGCGCCTTGCGGCCCGGCGCGCAGGGACAGCGCGTCGCCGGGGCGGAACACCGCCATCTGCCCGGCCTCCAGCGCGTCGCCGGCGACCTCGACCGTTCCTTGCATGACATGGATCCCGCGATCCTCGTGGTCGTCGGGCAGGGGCAGGGCGGCGCCGGGGTCCAGAGTCACATCGGCATGGATCATGTCGGTGAAGACCCGGGTCGGCGCGGTCTGGCCCCAGCCGCGGCCGGCGATCAGCCGGGCGGTCGCGCCTTCGGCCTCGATCACCGGCAACGCCTCGGCCCCGTGATGTTCGAACCCCGCGTCGCCGGTCTCGGCCGTCTCGGGCAGGGCGATCCAGGTCTGCACGCCGAACAGGCGATGGGTGCCGGCCCGGGTCTCGGCACTGGTGCGTTCGGAATGGGTCACGCCGCGGCCGGCGATCATCCAGTTGACCGCGCCGGGATGGATCATCTGGGTCGTGCCCAGGCTGTCGCGGTGCTGGAATGCGCCTTCGTAGAGATAGGTGATCGTGGCCAGGCCGATATGCGGATGCGGGCGCACGTCGATGCCCTGGCCGGTGATGAACTCCGCCGGGCCGACCTGGTCGAAAAAGATGAACGGTCCGACCAGCTGTGCCTGGGGCGCGGGCAGGGCGCGGCGCACCTCGAAGCCGCCGATATCGCGGGCCCGCGGGATGATCTTGAAGGCGATCGGCCCGTCGCTGTCGGGGGTGGGGGCAAAGCTCATGGGCGGCGCTCCGGTCTGTCTTGGAAGAGCCTAGCGCATCGCGGCACCCGGTCCAGTCCCGAGAGCGTGTCGCGTTCAATCGGAAACAAGGGAACGCTGCCTCTCCCTTTGGTCGACCGCGTTTCTTGTTGCCTGGTGCCTCTGGTGGAACACGACACGCTTTAGTCGGCCAGTTCCAGCACCCGCTCCAGCCCGGTATTGCCGGCGACCAGTTGCTCCAGCGTCATCAGGTCGAGTTCGGCATAGAAGGCGTCCAGCGCCCGGCACAACAGCCCGCGCAGCCGGCAGGCGGTCGAAATCGGGCAGGTGTTGCGTTGCCGGTCGAAACATTCGGCAAAGGGCACGCCGCTTTCGAAGACCCGGAACACCTGGCCCACGGTGATCTGGTCGGCCGGGGTCTTCAGCCGGATCCCGCCGCCGCGGCCGCGGATCGTCTCGATGAAGCCGGTCTGGCCCAGCTGGTTGATGACCACGCCCAGATGCGCCTCGGAGGCGTTGCAATATGCGGCGACCTCGGCCTTGCGCACCACCCGGTCCGCATTCACGGCACAGAACATCAAGGTGCGCATCGCAAGGTTGGTCTTGATCGTCAGACGCATCGTTCCGCCTCCTGAAGATGGGGCGAAGATAGACCTTATCCGGGCGCGCACCTTGATCCAGATCACGCCGCACCGGCATGGGCCGGTTTGACATGGATCAAAGCATTACAATAGATGAATGTTTTATCTGGTCCGGAAATGCAGGAGGGATTCCATGTCCAGGTTGAAAACCGTCGCGACCTCGCGTCGCGGCTTTCTGGGGTTGGCCGGGGGTGCTGCGGCGCTGTCCGGCCTGGGCCTGTCGCGGGGCCGGGCGCAAAGCGTGCAGACCAATGCCAGGATCGTCATCCTGGGCGCCGGCGCGGCGGGCACGGCCCTGGCCAATCGCCTGGTCGAGCGGCTGGACGGCGCCCGGATCACCCTGGTCGACGGACGGCAGAAGCACCTCTACCAACCCGGCCTGTCGCTGGTCGCGGCCGGGTTGAAACCGGCCGATTACGTGGTGTCGGACACCGCCCAATGGCTGCCGCGCGGGGTCGAATGGATCGAGGAGCGCGCCGCCGAAATCGACCCCGAGGCCAAGACGGTGACCACCGAGGGCGGCAGGGCCTTGCCCTATGATTACCTGGTGGTGGCCACCGGGCTGGTGCTGGATCACGACGCGATCGAGGGCTTTTCGCTGGACCTGGTCGGGACCGAGGGGATCGGCGCGCTTTATGCCGGGCCCGAGGCGGCGGCGGCGACCTGGGCTTCGGCCAGCCGCTTCGTCGAAGAGGGCGGGCGCGGCATTTTCGGCCGCCCCGAGACCGAGATGAAATGCGCCGGCGCGCCGCTCAAACATACCTTCCTGATCGACGACCGGCTGCGCCGGGCCGGCAATCGCGGCAAGGCCGAGATCGTCTACGCCGCGCCGCAGCCCAGCCTGTTCGGCGTGCCGATCGTGGCCGAGAAGGTTCGGATGCTGTTCGGCGACCGGGGGATCGAGACGCGGATGCAACGCACGCTGAAATCCATCGATCCGGGCGCGAAGATCGCCACCTTCGAGGATGCCGACGGGATCGCCCACGAGGAAGATTACGACTATATCCATGTCATCCCGCCCCAGCGCGCCCCCGATGTGGTACGCCAGTCGGGCCTGTCCTGGGCCGACAAATGGACCGATCAGGGCTGGGTCGAGGTCGACATGCAGTCGCTGCGTCACCTGCGTTACCCCGAGGTCTTCGCGATCGGCGACGTGGCCGGCGTGCCCAAGGGCAAGACCGCGGCGTCGGTCAAATGGCAGGTTCCGGTGATCGAGGAGCACCTGGTGGCGCAGATCACCGGCGGCACGAGCGATGCGCGCTATGACGGCTATACGTCCTGCCCCTTGATCACCCAGATCGGCCGGGCGATGCTGGTCGAATTCGACTACCACGACAATCTGGTTCCATCCTTTCCCGGCGTGATCGCGCCGCTGGAAGAGCTCTGGATCAGCTGGTTGATGAAGGAGGTGGCGCTGAAGGCCACCTACAACGCCATGCTGCGCGGCAAGGCCTGAGGAGGAAACGACATGCAAGACCTCACATTCGGCACCCTGATCGCGGTCTTCGAAGAGATGTTCGGCCGCGGGCTGTTCTGGGCCATGGTCGCGGTGGCGATCATCGTGACGCTCGCCTATTTCTTTGTCCTGATCCGCGACCGGACGGTCAGCTGGAAGAAATTCCTCTGGGCGCAGCTGTCGATGCCTCTGGGCGCCATCGCCGCGGTGCTGTTCGTGCAGCGCATGACCAGTTCCAGCTTTTCCGACCTGGGCGGGCCGATCGACTGGATCGTGCTGCTTGGGGTCGCCGTGGCCGGGGCGATCGGGCTGGCGATCCTGGTCTACACCTTGGAATCGCTGGTCCGGCCCCCCCGAAGCCGCGAGGGGCGGGAATGACCGACGGCGCTGCCGTTGCGGCCGATCATGCCCCCTCGGTCGCGCATTTCCCGCTGCCGCTGTTCGCGGCCTCGATGGGGCTGCTGGGGTTCACCCTGGCCCTGCAGCGGGTCGAGGCGGCGCTGGGGCTGGGGGCGCTGGCCTCGGGCCTGGCGCTGGGTTTTTCGGTTCTGGTGTTCCTCGCGACATCGGCGGGCTACCTGACCAAGGCGCTGCGCCATCGGGACGAGGTGAAGGGCGACTGGAACCACCCGGTGCGGATCGCCTTCTTTCCGGCGATCTCGATCTCGGTCCTGTTGCTGGCCACGGCGGTGATGCCGTCGAGCGAAAGCCTGGCCCGCGGGTTGTGGATCATCGGCGCGGCCGGACAGGCGGCGCTGACCCTGGCGGTGGTGGCGAACTGGATCGGGGCGCGGGCCTTCCTGGCGCCGCAACTCAGCCCGGCCTGGTTCATCCCGGCGGTCGGCAACGTGATCGCGCCCATCGCCGGCGCGCATCTGGGGCTGATCGAGCTGTCGTGGTATTTCTTTTCGGTCGGCATGATCTTCTGGGTGGTGCTGCTGACGCTGGTGATGAACCGGCTGATGTTCCACGAACCGCTGCCCGGCAAGCTGCAGCCGACCCTGGTGATCCTGATCGCGCCGCCGGCGGTGGGTTTCGTCGCCTATGTCAACCTGGCCGGCGGCGTGGACGGGTTCGCCCGGGTGATGATCAATGCGGGCTACCTGTTCTTTCTGGTGGTGCTGACCCAGGCCCGCGCCTTCGGGCGGATTCCCTTCGCGCTGTCCTTCTGGGCGCTGAGCTTTCCGGTCGCGGCCCTGGCGATCGCCAGTTTCGTCTTTGCCCGGGAAACCGGGTCGGGGTTTCACCTGGGCGCGGGCTACGGGCTGTCCGCGCTGCTGAGCGTGATCATCGCGGTGCTGGTGCTGCGCACCGCGAAGGCGGCGCTGGGCGGGCATATCTTCAAACCGGAATGACGTCGGGGCGGACCAAAATTACGTAATTTTGGTCCGCGCGGTGGCGCAGGGTGCGCGGGGTTTCGGCGTCGGGCGTGCCGTGATACGCCTTGGCCAATACCCAACATCCGAAAGGCCCAGCCCATGCTGCGCAACGACCAGCTGACCCAGTGGGATCGCGACAACTTCTTTCATCCCTCGACCCATCTTGCCCAGTTCGCCCGGGGCGAGGCGCCGAACCGGATCATCTCGACCGCCAAGGGCTGTCACGTCACCGACCGAGAGGGCAAGACGCTGCTGGACGGCTTTGCCGGCCTCTATTGCGTCAATGTCGGCTACGGCCGCGAGGAGATCATCGAGGCGATCGCCGCCCAGGCGCGCGAGCTGGCCTATTACCATTCCTATGTCGGCCATGGCACCGAAGCCTCGATCACCCTGTCGAAGATGATCCTGGACCGGGCCCCGGCGGGCATGTCCAAGGTCTATTTCGGCCTCGGTGGATCGGATGCGAACGAAACCAACGTCAAACTGGTCTGGTTCTACAACAACATCCTGGGCCGGCCCGAGAAGAAGAAGATCATCTCGCGCAAGCGGGCCTATCACGGCTCGGGCATCGTGTCGGGCTCGCTCACCGGGCTCGAGATCTGGCACAGGAAGTTCGACCTGCCGATCCCCCAGGTGATCCATACCGAGGCGCCCTATTACTATCACCGCGCCGATGCCGCGATGTCGCCCGAGGCCTTCACCGACCATCTGGTGGCCGAGCTGGAGGCGCTGATCGAACGCGAGGGCGCCGACACGATCGCTGCCTTCATCGGCGAGCCGGTGCTGGGCACCGGTGGCATCGTGCCGCCGCCGCCGGGCTACTGGGACAAGGTGCAGGCGGTGCTGGCGCGCCATGACATCCTGCTGATCGCCGACGAGGTGATCACCGGTTTCGGGCGGCTGGGCAGCATGATGGGGTCGGACCATTACGGGCTGAAGCCCGACATCATCACCATCGCCAAGGGGTTGACCTCGGCCTATGCGCCGCTGTCGGGCTCGATCATCGGCGACAAGGTCTGGGCGGTTCTGGAACAGGGCAGCGAGGAACTGGGCCCGATCGGCCATGGCTGGACCTATTCCGCCCATCCGATCGGCGCCGCCGCCGGGGTCGCCAACCTCACGCTGATCGACACGCTGGGCCTGGTGCGGAACGCCGCCGAGGTGGGCGCCTACATGCGGCAGGCCTTTGTCGATGCGCTGGGCGATCATCCGAACGTGGGCGAGATCCGCGGCGAGGGGATGCTGGCCGCGGTCGAGTTCACCGCCGACCGCGACAGCCGCGCGCCGCTACCGGCCGAGGACAAGCTGGTCTATGCCATGGCCGCACATATGAACGAGAACGGCGTGATCGCCCGGGCGATGCCGCTGGCCGACCTTCTGGGCTTTGCCCCGCCGCTGTGCCTGAACCGGGAAGAGGCGGACAGGATCGTCGGCGTCACCGCGGATGCGGTGAAGGCGGTTCTGGGCTGAAAACCCGGGGGCTGTCTGCCCCGGACCCCCCAAGGATATTTGAGACCCAAAGAAGCGGGCGGGCTGGACCTTTGGGCCAGCCTGGGCTCTGCTATGGGCAAACCCGGAGGTGAAGCATGGCCAGGCTTGAGCGTCTGATCTCGGTTGCGCGGGGCGATGCGCCCGCCGATACGGTGCTGCGGGGGGGCCGCGTCTTCGACGTGGTCACCGGCGATCTGATCGCCGGCGACGTGGCGCTGTGCGGGGATCGCATCGCCGGGATCGGCGCCGATTACGAGGGGGCCGAGGTGGTGGACGTGGCCGGGCTGACGCTTGTGCCCGGGTTCATCGACACCCACCTGCATGTCGAAAGTTCACTGGTGACGCCCTATGAATTCGACCGGCTGGTCACGCCGCTGGGGATCACCACGGCGATCTGCGATCCGCACGAGATCGCCAATGTGCTGGGCCTGACGGGGATCGACTATTTCCTGGAGGCCGCCGGCCATACCGTGCTGGATCTGTTCGTGAACCTGTCCTCCTGCGTGCCCTCGACCGAGATGGAGACCGCGGGCGCCCGGATCGAGGCCGCCGACCTGGCGCCCTATCTGGCGCACCCACGGGTGATCGGGCTGGCCGAGGTGATGAATTACCCCGGCGTGATCCACCGCGACCCCGGCGTGATGGCCAAGCTGGCGCTGTTCGAGGGGCGCCATATGGATGGCCATTGCCCGCTGCTGTCCGGGACCGATCTGAACGCCTATTGCGCCGCCGGCATCCGCACCGAACACGAGGCGACCAGCGCGGCGGAAGCGCGCGAAAAGCTGCACAAGGGGATGCGGGTGCTGATCCGCGAAGGGTCGGTGTCAAAGGATCTTGCCGCCCTGACCCCGCTGCTGGACGACCGGACCAGCCCCTATATGTGCCTGTGCACCGATGACCGGAACCCGTTGGACATCGGTGAATTCGGCCATCTGGATTACATGATCCGCACCCTGATCGCCGCGGGCGTATCGCCGCTGGCCGCCTATCGCGCGGCGTCGCTGTCGGGGGCCGAGGCCTTCGGGCTGAAGGATCGCGGCCAGATCGCGCCGGGCAAGCGGGCCGATATCGTGGCTGTCGGATCGCTCGAGGCCTGCGATGCGCGCGCGGTCTGGTGCGGCGGGGTGCGGGTCGGCGCGGCGGCCTTTGCCGCGCGCGGCCGGATCGAGGCGCCGGGGCGCGGGTCGGTCCGGGCGCCCAAGGTGGCCCCGCAGGATTTCCGCCATGCGGGCAACGCGGCCGTGACGGATGTGATCGGGGTGATCGAGGGCAAGATCCTCACCGAACACCTGAGGATCGAGATCGCGCCGGACGGCGGCGACAAGCGCCCCGATCCGGGTCGCGACCTGATGCGGATCGCGGTGGTGGAGCGGCACGGGGTCAACGGCAATATCGCCACCGGCGTCGTCAAGGGGTTCGGGATGCAGGCCGGGGCCATCGCCTCGACCGTCTGTCATGACCATCACAACATCGTCGTGGTCGGCGCCGATTACGGCGACATGGGCCTGGCGGCGAACCGGCTCCATGACCTCGAAGGCGGTTTCGTCGTGGTCAGGGATGGCGCGGTCCTGGCCGAACTGGCCCTGCCGGTCGCCGGTCTGATGTCGCTGGAGCCCTTCGAAACGGTGCGGGCCCGGCTGGAGGAGCTGCGCGCCGCGGCGCAGGCGCTGGGCGTGGTGCTGCACGAGCCCTTCCTGCAGCTGGCCTTCCTGGCGCTGCCGGTCATTCCGGCGCTCAAGATCACCGACCGCGGCATGGTCGACGTGACCCGGTTCGAGATCATTTCCTGAGCCCTGTGGCGGGGTGAAACCCCACCCTGCACCACTGCACCCCCGGGATCACTCGGCGGCGAGCGCCCCGTCATCCGGCCGGTCCTGCGGTTCTGCGGTCAGGGCGGTCCAGGCGGCGTATTGGGTCAGGAACACGGTTCCGTCCAACTCGTCCAGGAAGTGCGTGCGGTGCAGGCGGTCCATCACCGGGCCCTTGACCTCGGACAGGTGCAGCTTGATGCCCAGCGATTTCAGCCGGTGGCTGATCTCTTCGAGGCTTTCCAGCGCGCTCATGTCGATCTCGTTGATCGCGGTGCATTGCAGGATCACGTGGCGGATCGCCTTGTCGCCCAGCACCCGGTCATAGATGTAATCCTGCAGGAAATGGGCATTGGCGAAATACAGGCTTTCGTCCACCCGCAGGGTCACGATGCGCGGATCGGTCTGCACCGCGTGGCGGAGGATGTTGCGGAAATGCTCGGTCCCCGGGACCAGGCCGACCTCGGCCACATGGGGGCGTGACGTCTTGTAAAGATGCAGGGCGAGCGAGATGATGACGCCGGCCGATACCCCGGTTTCCACGCCATAGACCAGCGTCAGCAGGATCGTCGCCAGCACGGCGGCGAAATCGGCGCCGGAATAGAACCAGGTCTTTTTCAGGATCGACAGGTCGACCAGCGACAGCACCGCGACGATGATCGTCGCCGCCAGCGTCGCCTGGGGCAGGAAATGGATCAGCGGGGTCAGGGCGATCGCGGCGATCGCAAGGCCGAACGCGGTAAAGGCGCCGGCGGCGGGGGTTTCCGCGCCGGCATCGAAATTGACGACCGAGCGGGAAAAGCCCCCGGTGACCGGAAAGCCGCCCGAGAAGGCCGCGCCCAGATTGGCCGCGCCCAGGCCGATCAACTCCTGGTCGGGGTCGATGCGCTGGCGTTTCTTGGCCGCCAGGGTCTGGGCGACCGAGATCGATTCGACGAAGCCGATGATCGAGATCAGCAGCGCCGGGATGAACAGCTGCTGCACCAGGGCCAGCGAATTGACCGGCCAGGTAAAGGGCGGCAGCGCCTGGGGCACGGCGCCGACGATGCGCACGCCGCTTTCGTCCAGCCGGAACAACGCGACGACCAGCGTGGTGACAACCACGGCGGCGACCGGCCCGGCCTTGGTGGCGACATCGGCAAGGCGCGGTTTCATCCCCAGGCCCAGCAGCAGCGGCTTGAGCCCCTTGCGGACCCAGAACAGGAACCCGGTGGCGGCGGCGCCGATCGCGAGCGTGATCCAGTTCACCTCGGGCAGGTGGCGCCACAGGCTTTCGAGCAGGTGGACCAGGTTGTGCCCGCCCGCATCGATGCCCAGAAGGTGCTTGAGCTGGCTGGCGGCGATGATGATGCCCGAGGCGGTGATGAAGCCCGCGATCACCGGGTGCGACAGGAAATTGGCCAGGAATCCCAGCCGCAACAGCCCCATCCCCATGAGCATGGCGCCGGACAGGAAGGCCAGGGTCAGGGCCGCCACGGCATAGCCCGCGGTGCCCTGGTCGGCGACCTGGCCGACAGCGGCGGCGGTCATCAGCGACACCACGGCGACCGGTCCGACGGCCAGGGCGCGGCTGGTCCCGAAGACCGTGTACAGCAGGATCGGCACGATCGAGGCATAAAGCCCGGCCTCGGCCGGCAGGCCCGCGAGCAGCGCATAGGCCAGCGATTGCGGGATCAGCATGATGGTGACGATCACCGCGGCGATCAGGTCGGCGCCCAGCGCGGCGCGCGAATAGCTGCGGCCCCAGGTCAGGATCGGCATGTAACGGGTCAGCGGGTGCATCGGGGCCTCTTGAGCGGTCGGATCGGGTCGGGCCAAGAAATTTACGTAAATTTCTTGGCCGCCTGCGGGAACGGGGGCGCCCGGTCGGCGCCCGCGCGGGGGGTCAGCCGGCGCTGACCTTCTCGGGTTTGGCCATCCATTCGCGGCCGCGCAGCATCGCCTTCCAGTAGATCGGCGGCAGCGCCTGTTCCTTGAGCCACCAGGCCAGGCGCGACGGCTTGGTCCCGTCGATCAGCCAATTCGGAAAGGAGGGCAGCAGCGCACCGCCATAGCCGAACTCGGCCAGCACGATCTTGCCCTTCTCCACCGTCAGCGGACAAGAGCCGTAGCCGTTGTATTGCGCCACCGCGCCCTGGCCGCGCAAATCGGCCAGCAGGTTCTCGGCCACCACCGGCGCCTGGACCCGGGCGGCGGCGGCGGTCTTGGCGTTGGGGGCGTTCATCACGTCGCCCAGGGCCCAGATATTGTCGAACCGCTTGTGACGCAGGGTCGACTGGTCGACATCGACCCATCCGGCGGCATCGGCCAGCGGCGAGACGCGGATGAAATCCGGCGCGGTCTGGGGCGGCACGACATGAAGCATGTCGAAGGCCACCGTGACCTCCTCGGGTTCCGCGTCGGGTTTCGCGACGGTGAAGGTCGCGGTCTTGCCCGGCCCGTCCACCGCCTTGAGGTTGTGGAAATAATTCACCGTGGCGCCGTAGCGATCGACATAGGACTGCAGGACCGGCACGTAGTCCTTGACGCCGAACAGCACGCCGCCGGCATTCATGAACTGGATGTCCATCTTGTTCAGGACACCGGCCTTTTCCCAGTTGGACGCCGACAGATACAGCGCCTTTTGCGGCGCGCCGGCGCATTTGATCGGCATCGGCGGCTGGGTGAACAGCGCGCGGCCGCCTGTCATGTCGCGCACCAGTTGCCAGGTATAGGGCGCCAGGTCGTAGCGGTAATTCGAGGTCACGCCGTTCTTGCCCAGCGTCTCGACCAGGCCGTCGACGCCCTGCCAGTTCAGCTTCAGCCCCGGGCAGACCACCAGGCGGTCGTATTTGACCACCCGGCAACCATCCAGAATGACGGCATTGTCCTGCGGTTCGAACGCCGCGACCGCGGATTTGAGCCAATGCACCCCCTTGGGGATCAGCCCGCCCATGGTCTTGGCGGTGGTGGCGGCGTCGAACACGCCGGCGCCGACCATGGTCCAGCCGGGCTGGTAATAGTGGATGTCGGCCGGGTCGACGATCGCGATCTCGAGCCCGGTCTTGCGCGCCAGGATCGAACTTGCCACGGCGATGCCCGCGGCGCCGCCGCCGACGATCACGATGTCATAGCTGGCATCGGCGCTGTCGGTGGGCGTCTTGCCGCCATTGACGATGCGCCGGACCACGCCGGCCATGTCATAACCGGCGGCCTTGGTGCGTTCGAGGATCTCGGACGGGGCCAGCTTGGGGGCGCTGGCGAGCGACCACAGCGTGGCCGAGCGCGTGCCGGTCCGGCAATAGGCGAAGACCGGGCCGGGCAAGGCGTCGAGCGCGGCCCCGAAGGCCGTGGCGTCGTCGTCGCCGACCTTGCCGGCGACGATCGGGATATAGCGGGTTTCCAGCCCCGCCGCCTTGGCGGCCGCCTCGATCTCCTCGAAGTTCGGCTGGTCTGCGCCTTCGCCGTCGGGCCGGTTGCAGATGATCGCGCGATAGCCGGCCTCGACGATCGCCGGGATGTCCTCGGCACTGATCTGCGGGCTGACGGCGATGTTGGGGGTGATGCTGCGGATATCCATGGGGTCTCTCTCTGCCTCGACGCGGCGGGACACGGCCGGCCCGGACCGGCGAATGGGAAAACCCCGCCCGGGCACCGAAAGCGCGCGGGCGGGGCGGGGCGTGTGCCGGGGTCAGAGCCCGTTCACCGGCACCTTGAGCATCGGCCGGCCGTCCTTGTCGGTCGGGATTTCACCGGCGCGCATGTTCACCTGCAGCGAGGGGATGATCAGCTTGGGCATGTCCAGCTGGGCGTCACGCTCGGTCCGGAACTTGACGAACTCCTCCTTCGTCTTGCCGCCGCCGACATGGATGTTGTGGGCCTTTTCCTCGGCCACGGTGGTTTCCCACTGGATGTCGCGGCCGTTGGGGCCGTAATCGTGGCACATGAACAGCCGCATGTCGTCGGGCAGGGAAAGCACCTTCTGGATGCTGTCGTACAGCGTGCCGGCATCGCCGCCGGGGAAATCGGCGCGGGCCGAACCGCCATCGGGCATGAACAGCGTGTCGCCGACAAAGGCCGCATCGCCCATCACATGCACCATGCAGGCCGGGGTGTGGCCCGGGGTATACATGGCGAAAACGGGCATGTTGCCGATCATGTAGGTGTCGCCATCCTCGAACAGGGCGTCGAACTGCGACCCGTCGCGCTGGAATTCGGTGCCTTCGTTGAAGATCTTGCCGAACGTGTCCTGCACCACCATGATCTTGCTGCCGACGCCGATCTTGCCGCCCAGCTTCTGCTGGATATAGGGCGCCGCCGACAGGTGGTCGGCATGGACATGGGTCTCGATGATCCATTCCAGCTTGAGGCCCTGGGTCTCGATCTGGCGGATCAGCTCGTCGGCATGGTCGTAGGTGATGCGCCCGGCGGCATAGTCGATGTCCATCACGCTGTCGACGATGGCGCAGCTGTTCGAGGTCGGGTCCTTCACGATGTAGCTGATCGTGTTGGTCGCCCCGTCGAAAAAGGCCTGGACGTCGGGGTGCAGGTCCATGGTCACGGGATAATCGGTCATTGTCGGATCCTCCTTTGGGGTCGTGTCAGGCGGTCGCCTTGGCGGCGCGGTTTGCGGTCAGGGTCTGCAGCGCCTTGGCGGCAAAGATGCCGGCGACAAGGGCGGCCATGAAGATCAGCACATCGGCGTTCAGCGTGCCGACGGCAGGCAGGGCGCCGCCCGGGCAGAAGCCGGCGATGCCCCAGCCGATGCCGAAGACGGCCGAGCCGCCGATCAGCCTGCCATCCAGGGCGCGATTCGACGGGATGTTGAACTTCGCTTCCATCAGCGGCGTGCCGGCCGGCCGCGCCAGGACGATGCGGTAGCCGATGAAGGCCACGGTCACGGCGCCGCCCATGACAAAGATCAGCGACGGATCCCAGGTGCCGGCGAAATCGAAGAAGTTCAGGACCTTGGCCGGATTGGCCATGCCCGAGATCATGATGCCCAGGCCAAAGACCAGGCCGATGAGGTAAGTGGAAATCAGGCGCATCGCATCAGCCTCCGAACACGTGGCGCACGACATAGACCGTCGCGGCTGTAAAAATCATGAAGGTTATCGTCGCGGCGATCGACCGCGGCGACAGCCGGGCCATGCCGCAGACGCCATGGCCGCTGGTGCAGCCCGACCCGAAGGTCACGCCAAGCCCGACGATGAAGCCGCCGACGATCATCATGGTCTTGGAAATCGGCACCTGGATCGGCGGCATCTGGCCGCTGACGGCCAGCATCAGCACCGGCGCGGTGACCATGCCGGCCAGCAGCGCGGCGCGCCAGGTCCAGTCTTCCAGCGACATCGGCCTGAAGAACCCGGCCAGGATGCCCGTGGCGCCCATGATCCGGCCCAGGGTCAGCATCAGCAGCACCGAGGCGGTGCCGATCAGCACGCCTCCGGCAAGGGATTGATAGGGGGTGAATTCAGTGATCATCGATCTCTCTCTTGCCGTTGGGATCGCGCGCCCGCGGGCCTTTCCTGTTGCAGCGTTTCGGGCGGGTGCGCCGCCTCGGAAAGACACATATTGCAATATTCAAATGTTTTCAAGAGAGGCATCGACGAAACTGGTAAATCCCGGCAAAAGGCGCGGTGACGGCTGTGCGACCGCTGGCCGCAACCGGGTCGGCGCCGACAGGTTCCCGACCGCGCGCGGGCCGGCGCCGCGATCCTGTCCGCGCCGCGCCGGATCGCCGACAGCCATCTTGCAAGACGGCCCGACGGCGCGGGAACAAAATTACGTAATTTTGTTTCCGCCCGGGACCGGTCGGGCGCCCCTGTGATCGGCGTGGTAGGGCCGGACACCGCATCGCGCCGCGGGACGGAAGGCGTCATGGCACATGGTTGGCAGGCGGCAGGCGGACCCGCGACGGACAGGGCGTGATCGGGTCGAAGGGCCTTGCCCCATGGGTCGCCCGGCAGATCGCCCGGCAAAGGCCCCGGCCGACCGGCGGGCCGATGCGCGTTCCGGCCCTGGCTGTCGTCCGCAACATCGCCGGCCGGGCGATTGGCCGGCCAGCACCGCCGGCCGAATGCGTCAGCTGAACCCGAGTCGCCGCAGCGCCTGTTGCGCATCGCGCACTCGGGCAGGATCCTTGGACAGAATGTCCTGGTTCAGATCCGCGATCAGCGGATGAAGCGCCTTTTCGGCGATCCGGCGACTGACGAAACCGGCCTCGTCTCCGGGTTGCAACGATTGCACGATGCGCACGGCGGCGCTGGTCACGCTGACATCCATTCGAGAATCCCCACAGATATGTCCCAACGACAGGTTAGCGCGATTCCCCCAGCCTGTGGACAGGCAAAATATCGCGTCTTGCCAATGCGCTAGCGGCTGTCGCCCTGGTCGATCACGATCTCGGCGGGCAAGGCCCTGGACAGAATGCGTTCGGCATTGGGGATGTCGTTGGCCTCGGCGCGACGCACCGCGACCGGGCGCGAGAAACCATGGCTCAGCCAGCGCTGGATCAGGCGACCGCGCAGATCGGCCAGCGGCACGTCCAGCCGCACGCCGATATCCCACAGCCGTTCCAGGTTGCGCCAGGGCAATTCGTCCAACAGCAGGTAATTGCCCTCGACGATCACCACCTGGATGTCCGGCGCCACCACCAGCGCGCCGGCCACCGACAGGTCGCGGGTCCGGTCGAAGGTCGGCAGAACGACCTCGCCGCCGCCGCGCAACCGCCGGATCGCCTGGACGAATCCCTCGGAATCGAAGGTTTCGGGCGCCCCCTTGCGCGGCAACAGCCCGCGCGCCTCCAGCACCGCATTGTCCAGGTGAAAGCCATCCATCGGCACCACCTCGGACGGGACCTTCTGATCGGTCAGGCGCCGGCGCAGCCCCGAGGCCAGCGTCGATTTGCCGGACCCGGGCGGGCCGGCGATGGCGACCATCAGACGGGGCACCGCCTGGCGCCGGCCATGCACCGCCTCGGCCAGGATATTCACCTGTCGCGTGATGTCGATCATGGGCCTGCCTCTTGCCTCCAGGAGAGATTTTTCGCGGCTCGCGGCGCGTCACGCAAGGAAAAACGCGCCACAAGCAGGGTCAGGCCGGCAGTTTCCTGCCGGCTTCGCGCCGGGCGAAGGGTTTCATCGCCGCGCCATGGGCGTCGAGGAAGGCACGCACCCGGTCCGGGTCGTGCCTGGACAAGTCGCGCAGCCACCAGGCGATCGCCTTCTGGATGAACCAGTCGCGGTCGGGCACATATCCGGCGGCCCAGCCCAGCACCCGGTCGCGGACCTCCAGGTCGGCCGGCCCGGGGTTGCGCAGTTTGGTCCAGGGCAGGGTCATGACCAGGGCGGCGCGGCGGGTCCACATCCGGTCCGAGGTGGTCCAGCCTTCGACCCGATCCAGCCGGCCGGGATCGGCGACCAGCCGTTTCTGCCCGGCCGTGCAGGCATGATCGGCGATCGCCCAGGCATCGAAATCGGGCACCCAGGAGGCGATCAGCGTCCAGGCGCCGTCGTCATCGGGCCGGATCCGGGCCTGGGTCAGCAGCTTGGCGGCGGCGATGCGGCCTTCGTGGATATCGCTGCGCCACAGGCCGTCGGCCAGGGCCAGGCGGTCGTCCAGGGTCAATTCCGCCCGCCAAACCCTTGTCATTGCGTCGATATCCGGGTTGGAAACCCCCAGGTAGGGACGCGCGGCCTTGTGGTAGCGGGCCATGTCGACGGCCTTGCCCGGACGGGCCCGGGCGCGCAGGGCGTCCAGCGCGGCCTCGGGGGTCACTCCACCGTCACCGACTTGGCCAGGTTGCGCGGCTGGTCCACATCCGTTCCCTTGGCCACGGCGGTGTGATAGGCCAGAAGCTGCGCCGGCACCGCATAAAGGATCGGTGCCAGGATCGGATCGACGGCCGGCATCCGCAGGCTTTGCCAGACGCCGTCGCCGGCCGCGTCGATCCCGGTCGCGTC
Source organism: Rhodobacteraceae bacterium HLUCCA08 (assembly GCA_001314655.1). Lineage (GTDB taxonomy): Bacteria > Pseudomonadota > Alphaproteobacteria > Rhodobacterales > Rhodobacteraceae > Salibaculum. The sequence continues at coordinate 28,523 of LJSF01000028.1, forward strand.
GCTGATCAGCAGCACCTTGCCGCCCCGGGCCATGACCTCCTGCATGTTGCTGATGGTCTTGTCGAACAGCGCGTCGCGCGGCGCCATGACGATCACCGGCACGGTCTTGTCGATCAGCGCGATGGGGCCGTGCTTGAGCTCTCCACTTGCATAAGCTTCGGCGTGTATATAGCTGATTTCCTTGAGCTTCAACGCGCCTTCCAGGGCCAGGGGATACATCACGCCGCGGCCCAGGAACAGGATGTCGCGGGCCTCGGCCAGCTTGCGCGACAGGGCCCGGGTCGCGTCTTCGGTGGTCAGCGCATGGGACAGCAGCCCGGGCAGGGTCCGCAATTCGGCCAGCAGCTCTTCCTGCCTTGCGGCTGTCATCGCGCCCCGGTCGACGGCGGCCTTGAGCGCCAGCAGCAACAGCACGGTCAACTGGCAGGTGAAGGCCTTGGTCGAGGCGACGCCGATCTCGGTTCCCGCCAGGATCGGCAGCGGCAGGTCGCTTTCCCGCGCGATGGTCGAGGTGTCGACATTGACCACCGACACGATGCTGTCCGCCTTGCCGGCCATGTAGCGCAGGGCGGCCAGCGTGTCGGCGGTTTCGCCGGACTGGCTGACGAACAGCGCCACGGTGCCCGGGGTCACGGGCGGTTCGCGATAGCGGAATTCGGAGGCCACATCGACCTCGACCGGCAGGCCGGCCAGCTGTTCGAACCAGTATTTCGCCGTCAGGCAGGCATAGGAGGCGGTGCCGCAGGCGACCAGGGTCATGCGCTGGATCCGGGTGAAATCCAGCCCCGGATCGGGCAGGGTGATCCCGTGGTCGTCCAGGTAATGGTTCAGCGCATTGGTCAGCACGCCTGGCTGTTCGGCGATTTCCTTGGCCATGAAATGCTTGTAGCCGCCCTTGTCGATCTGGGCGGTGTCGATCCGGATCGTGCGCAGGGCGCGGTTGGCGATGCGGCCTTCGGCGTCGCGAATCTCGGCGCCCGCGCGGGTGATCACCGCCCAGTCGCCCTCCTCCAGATAGGTGATCTGGTCGGTCAGCGGGGCCAGGGCGATGGCGTCCGAGCCGACGAACATTTCGCCGTCCCCGTGCCCGATCGCCAGCGGCGAGCCCTTGCGGGCGACGATCAGCAGATCGTCCTGGCCTTCGAACAGCAGCGCGATGGCATAGGCGCCCGCCAGCCGGGCGATCGTCTGTTCGGCGGCGTCGCGCGGGGCAAGCCCCTGGTCCAGATAGGATTTCGCCAGCATCGACACGGTTTCGGTGTCGGTCTCGGTCCCCGGTGTCAGGCCCTTTTGCGCCAGTTCGGCGCGCAATTCGCGGTAATTCTCGATGATGCCGTTATGGACCACCGCGACGCCGCCGGTCCGGTGGGGATGGGCGTTGTCGGTGCTGGGCGCGCCATGGGTGGCCCAGCGGGTATGGCCGATGCCGGATTTGCCGGCCAGCGGGTCGTGCACCAGCAGGTCCTGCAGGTTCACCAGCTTGCCCACGGCGCGGCGCCGGTCCAGCACGCCGTCCTTGACCGTGGCGATCCCGGCGCTGTCATAGCCGCGATATTCCAGCCGCTTGAGCGCATCGACCAGGATCGGCGCCGCTTCGTGGCGGCCCAGGACACCGACAATTCCGCACATTCTCAGGCCCCTTTCCGGCTTTTTGCCTTGGCTGCCTTCAACTTTTCGAACATCCGCCGGGCCAGGCCCGGTTTGTTCTCCTGCCGGCCGCGGGCGATGGCCAGGTCGCCCGCGGCCACGTCGCGGGTGATCACCGAGCCGCTCGCGGTCATGCTGTCATCGCCCAGGCGGACCGGCGCCACCAGCATGGTGCTGGAGCCGACAAAGACGTTGCGGCCGATTTCGGTGCGGTGCTTGAACACCCCGTCGTAATTGCAGGTGATCGTGCCGGCGCCGATATTGGTGCCCGCGCCGATCTGCGCATCGCCGATATAGGACAGGTGGTTGACCTTGGCGCCGGCGTCGATGAGTGCGTTCTTGACCTCGCAGAAATTGCCGATCCTGACGTCCTCGGCCAGTTCGGCGCCCGGGCGCAGGCGGGCATAGGGGCCGACTTGCGCGCCGCGGCTGACATGGCAGCCCTCCAGGTGCGAAAAGGCGCGGATCAGGGCGCCGTTTTCCACCGTCACGCCGGGGCCGAAGACCACATAGGGTTCGATCACCGTATCGGGGCCGATCACCGTGTCATGGGCGAAGACCACGGTTTCGGGCGCGACCAGGGTGACCCCGCTGTCCAGCGCGCGCGCGCGGGCGCGGGCCTGGAACGTGGCCTCGGCCACGGCCAGGTCGGCGCGGGAATTGACCCCCAGGGTTTCGGCCTCGGGGCAGCGCACGACCCCGGTGGACAAACCGCGGGCCCGGGCCAGCCCGGGCACGTCGGTCAGGTAGAATTCGCCCGCCGCATTGTCGTCCGTCACCGCCTCCAGCAGATCGAACAGGGTGGCGGCATCGGCGGCCAGAACGCCGGAATTGCACAGGGTGATGGCCCGGACATGGTCATCCGCATCCTTGAATTCGACAATCCGTTCAAGGGTATCGCCATGGGTGACCAGCCGGCCGTAACGGCCCGGATCCGCCGCCTCGAAGCCCAGAACGACCACGTCGTGAACCTGCCGCGCCGCCGCCAGCGCCGCCAGCGTTTCGGGCCGGATGAAGGGCGTGTCGCCATACAGCACGATCACGTCGCCGTCGAACCCGTCCAGCGCGGGCCGGGCCATCCGCACCGCGTGGCCGGTGCCCAGCTGCTGGTCTTGCCGCACCACCTCGGCGGTGTCGTCCCGGTCCTTGGCGGCGCGTTCCACCGCCGCGGCGCCGTGCCCGGCGACCACCACGATGCGTTCGGGATCAAGCGCGGCGCCCGAGTCCATCGCGTGGATCAGCAGCGGCGCGCCGGCCACCTGGTGCAGCACCTTGGGCAGGTCGGATTTCATCCGCGTGCCCTTGCCCGCTGCCAAGATAATGAGTGCCGTGCCCATCCGCCTCGCCTGACCCTTGTTTTGCGCCCTGTCTATCGCAAGCCGGTCGTGCCACAAGGGCCGCGGCATCACAACAGGTGTCGCTTGGTTACAGCGGGAGGGGACATGAGCACGGTGATCTTCGATCTGGACGGGACGCTGGCGGATACCTCCCGGGACCTGATCGCGGCGGCCAATGCCTGTTTCCGCGGGCTCGGCCTGGGCGATGTGCTGGACCCGGTCGGTGATGCCGCCACGGCCTTTCGCGGCGGCCGGGCGATGCTGAGCCTGGGGTTCCAGCGGCTGGGGCAGGGCGGCGCGGCGGCGGTCGAGGCGCAGTTCCCCGTGTTCATCGATCATTACGCGGCCGGGATCGACGTGCATACGGCCCTCTATCCCGGCGCGATGGAGGCTGTCGCGGCCCTGTCGGACGCGGGCTGTCGCGTCGGCATCTGCACCAACAAGCCCGAGGCGCTGGCCGAGGATCTGCTGGTCCGGCTGGGCGTGCGCGACGCCTTCGCGGCCCTTGTCGGGGCCGACACGCTGCCGGTGCGCAAACCCGATCCGGAACCCCTGCGAGAGGCCGTGCGCCGCGCCGGGGGCGATCCGCGCCGGGCTTTGCTGATCGGCGATACGGTGACCGACCGCGACACGGCCCGCGCCGCCGGGCTGCCCTGCGTTCTGGTCACCTTCGGCCCGCTGGGCCGGTCGGTGGCCGAGCTGGCGCCCGAGGGTCTGATCGGCCATTTCGACGAATTGCCGGATGCCGTGGCCCGGTTGATGCCGGATTGACCGGGCCGGGCCCAGCGCGCACAAACGGCATCATGGAAATCTTTACCGGCAGCTTCACCCAGCAGGATCCGATCCCCGACGAAGGGATCGCGGCGGCCCTGCAGGTGCTGCGCCATGGCCGCCTGCACCGCTACAACACCGCCCCCGGCGAGGTCGCCGAAACCGCCCTGCTGGAAGAGGAATTCGCCGCCCTGACCGGGGCGAAATACTGCCTGGCCGTCGCCTCGGGCGGCTATGCGCTGGCCACGGCGCTGCGGGCTTGCGGGGTGCAACCGGGCGACCGGGTGCTGACCAATGCCTTCACCCTGGCCCCGGTGCCGGGCGCGATCGCCGGCCTGGGCGCGGTGCCGGTCTTTGTCGGCGTCACCCAGGGGCTGGTGATCGACCTTGACGACCTGGCGGCGAAACTGCCGCAGGCGCGTGTCCTGATGCTGTCGCATATGCGCGGCCATATCTGCGACATGGACGCCCTGATGGCGCTGTGCGACGCGGCCGGCGTCACGGTGATCGAGGATTGCGCCCACACCATGGGCGCGCGCTGGAACGGCACCTTGTCGGGCCGCCATGGCCGCATGGCCTGCTATTCGACCCAGACCTACAAGCACGTCAATTCCGGCGAAGGCGGCCTGCTGATTTCCGACGATGCGGCGGCGATGGCCCGGGCGATCATGCTGTCGGGCAGCTACATGCTGTTCGACCGGCACCGCGCCGCGCCACCGCCCGAGGCCTTTGCGACCATTCGCTACGAAACGCCGAACATTTCGGGCCGGATGGACAATCTGCGCGCCGCGATCCTGCGCCCGCAACTGCGCGACCTGGAGGCGCAATGCGCCCGCTGGAACGACCGTTACCGGGTCGTCGAGGACGGGCTGGCCGACACCCCCGGCCTGACCCGGATCGACCGGCCCGCGGCCGAGCACTTCGTGGCCTCGTCCTACCAGTTCCTGCTGCTGGACTGGCCCGACGACGCGATCCGCGCGGTGCTGTCGCGCTGTGCGGCCCGCGGGGTCGAGCTGAAATGGTTCGGCGCGCCCGAACCGCACGGCTTCACCTCGCGCTACGACAGCTGGCGCTATGCGCCTTGCACGCCGATGCCGGACAGCGACCGCATCCTGCGCGGGATCGTCGACATGCGCCTGCCGCTGACCTTCAGCCTTGAGGATTGCGCCCTGATCGCCCGGATCATCCGGGCCGAGGTGTCGGCGGTGTTCCAGTCCGCCTAGCCGCTCGGCGCCGCCACCCAGACCACGAGGCCCAGAATCTCGACCGTCACCGCCTCGAGCCCCGAAATCGGCGTGACCGGGTGGTCGGGATCGGCATGGACCAGCAGCATCAGCTTGTCGGTCGGCCGTTCGATCCGGGCCAGGCGCAGCCGGTCGCGATGCCGCAGGGCCCAGATGCCCGGCCCGTCGCCCGCGCGCCGGTCGGTATCGATCAGGGCCAGCGCGCCCTGCGGCAGGTCCGGCGCCATGGCGGCATCGGGCACCGGGACGAATCGCAGCGCGTCGGGATCCTTTGCCAGGTCGCGCACCAATGTGTCCGCCAGCGCGACCGGGGCCGGGCCCGCATGGTCCGGCGCCAGCGCCGGGTGATAGGGGATCGCGACAAAGCCCATCTCAGCCAGCGCCGCCGGCGTGTCGACCCGGGACGGCCCGGCCCGGGGCGGGCCGAAGTAAAGTTCCAGGTCCAGGACACGCGCCAGTTTCATCAGGGCATCGACATTGTGACGTTTGCGCCCCCCGGCGGCCCGCATGTTCTTGATCAGCGCCGTATTGCCGACGGCCAGCCGCGATGCGGCCGAAGCGCTGAGCCCTTTCCGATCGAGCGCGCGCTCTATCACCGCAAGAATATCGTCCATGACTTTCGCTAGACACAGATCGACGGAAAGGGCAAGAACGACCATTAATGGCCCTGGACTTAAGTATAATTACGGCCATGGTTCGGTTTTGGGTTGGGAGGGAGTATGATTGGCGCATGACTAGGTCCGGACTATCGACTGAATTCGAAAACATCCGGTTACTGCGCCGCAGGGTGCGGATACACTCGCAGCTTATCGAGGTGGCGCAGACCGATGCGGAGCGCCGCAGCGCGCAACAGGATGTCGACGCGCTTGTCGAAAGCCTGCTGAACGCGATGCATGCCTTCGCGGATGCCGGCCACGAAGAGACGCTTGCGAGGCTTGCCGACGACGGCGCCGATTGAGCCGCCGGGCGCAGGGCAGGGCCGTCTTTCGTGGGTTTCGCGCGCGCCGCGCCCTTGGCGCCGGGCGCCGGGCGCACTAGAACCCCGTGCATGACAGACCCCAGCCGCTCCCGTGACGAACGCGCCGACAAGATGACCGGCATCCCTTGGGTCTATGTCGGTCGCGCCGCCGCCCATGCCCATCCCAAGGGGCAGCTCGGCCCGCTCGAATGGGCGATCGCGGTCTTCATGATCCTTGTCGGGCTGGGCAAGATCTGGGCCTTGCTGGCCGACGGGTCGGGGGTGCCGATGGCGCTGGGGGTCGCGATCTGGCCGGTCCTGGCGGGGGTTGGGCTGATCATCCGCATCCCCTGGGCGCTGGTGCTGACGGTGATCTCGGCCGGGCTGACCCTGTTGCAGCTGTTCCGCGGCCTCAAGGGCGGCATTGTGGGCGACATGGTCGCCTGGATCTACCTGGCCGAGATGCTGATCTTCACCGGCATCCTGTTCTACCTGATGGACGGCGAACGGCCGAACCTGATCTACCGGCACCGCTACCGCAAATATTCCGTGCTGCGCGATGGCGACGACGCTTGAGGCCGCCCTGGCGCGCTATCCCGGCGCGCAGTGCTTTCGCTTCGGCGACGGGCCCGGGCTGTGCGCCGATCTGCTGGACCTGGTGCGCCGCGGGACAAAGACCGCCACCTGCGGCGCCCTGCGCGATTACGAGGCGGGCGCCGAGGCCCTGCCCGAACCCGGCCGCATCGACATCGCCCTGCATTGGGACGGCACCCCGGCCCTTGCGATCGAAACCACCGAGGTCACGCAGCGCCGTTTCGACGCGGTCGATGCCGATTTCGCCCTGGCCGAGGGCGAGGATGACAGCCTGGCCGGCTGGCAAGAGGGCCATCGCCGCTATTTCGAGCGCAACGGCGGCTGGAGCCCCGACATGATGCTGGTCTGCGAACGGTTCCGTCTGGTCGAGGTCTTTGCGTGATCGGCGCGATCACGGCAGGACCGGCGGCGATAGGCCACCCGAAGGACCGGCCGCCGCCCGATACGGCGTGACCGGCGATCGCGAACCCGCCCGCCGTTGACCCCGCCCGTCTGCGGCGCTAGGGAAGGGCAACGCCCAAGCCAGGGGGATGCAAGTGCAAGCCTTTCTCGCCGAATATCTGCCGATCATCGTCTTTCTCGGCCTCGCGCTGGGCATCGGCATCGTGCTGATCCTGGCCGCCGTGGTGATCGCCGTGCGCAACCCCGACCCCGAAAAGGTCAGCGCCTATGAATGCGGCTTCAACGCCTTCGACGATGCGCGGATGAAATTCGACGTGCGCTTCTACCTTGTTTCGATCCTGTTCATCATCTTCGACCTGGAAATCGCCTTCCTGTTTCCCTGGGCGGTGGCGTTCCAGGACATCTCGATGGCCGGGTTCTGGTCGATGATGGTGTTCCTCGCCGTGCTGACCGTCGGCTTCGCCTATGAATGGAAAAAGGGCGCGCTGGAGTGGGAGTGACCCCCCCGGTGGACCTATCCCTCCAGCGACGCGGCAAGCCGGGCATCTGCCCGGCTTTTTCATTTCCGGGCGCAGGGGCGACGTGCCAGGCTATCCGCAACCCGGAGGGAGGCCGCCCATGCCCGACGACACGATCGATGTCCTGACCCGCGACGGCAAGGCCTGGCGGGTGAACCGCGCCCGGTTCGAAGACATGGCGCAGGCGTTGATGGCCGTGCTGCCCGATGGGCCGCCGGGCATGACGGTGCCCGAGGCCAAGGCGGCGCTGCTGCCCAGGCGCGACCCGGCGGTGTTTGCCGGCGGGGACAAGGCCGGCTGGTGGCTCAAGGCGGTTCAGCCGGACCACGAGGCGCGCGGCCTGATCGCCCGGGCCGACACGCTGCCGGTGCGGCTTTACCGTCCCCAGGGCATGAAAAAGGGCGCCGCGAGGGCGCCCTTCCTGCAGATATTCTGTCCGGCGCTCAGCCCTTGCGGCGCCGCAGGGCCAGCCCGCCAAGACCCGCCAGCAGCAACAGCCCCGAGGCCGGAAGCGGCACGGCGGCGACCGGCGGGGCCGAGGAAATCGCCCCGATCGCATCGATATCCGGCCCGGCAAAGGGGTTGCCGCTGATCACGCCGCCGGGAACGTCCGTGACCCGGACATAGGAATACTTGGTCCCCTGGGTCACGCCCGCCACGCCGTCGATATCGATGGTCGACGGCTGGCCGGTGATCTCAGCGACCTCGATCCAGTCCACCGCGTTGACCGAGATTTCGACCTTGTAGCTTTCGACCGCGCCGCCGATTTCCCACACGAACAGGTCAGCACTGTCGTCGCCCGACGTGGTCAGAGAATTGTCCGTGAACTTGATCGTGACGAAACCGAACTGGTCATCGGGCAGGTTGTCCGGCGACAGGCCCGGACGACCCAGCGAAAACGACCCGATGGGGCCGCTGTAGTCGGGGGCGCCCAGAACGTCGTTCGGATCGTCGTAATTGGCGCCGACGCCATCGCCGAGAGCATAGGCGATCACTTCGTCGGCAAAGGAGGCGTCTCCGTCGGGAAAGGTGATCCCGTCGTAGATCGTCGCAGCGGTCGCGGGCAGTGCGCAGATCGCGAACAGCGCGCCGATCAGGGGTGTCTTCAATCGCATGGTCTTTTCCTTTTTTGTCAAAATTTTCCAAGAACTCGTTCAAACAATCCGAAGCGTCACCGATTCGCGCAGTGCCGGTCAACGCTTCGGCGTCGACCCCGCCCGAGCCGGTATCGAACGCAGCCCGATTGCCGCGACCCGACGGGGACGGGTCGACATGACCCTTGGCGACCCCGGCGTTTCCGGCAGGTGGTTCCATCAACGACAGGCTTGCGCCCGGGCCGCGCGACGACGGCCCGCGGCGGCGTCAATCCCTGCGGCGGCGCAGGGCCATGCCGCCCAGCGCGGCGAGCAGCAGCAGGCCCGAGGCCGGCAGCGGCACCGCGGCCAGGGTCGTGGCCGTGAAATTGGCGAAGAATTCGTTGTCGTTCGACCCGGTCGTCTCGCGCACGCGGAACTGGTCGAACACAAAGGCGCCCTCGGCCACGTCGACACCGTTGATCGTGTTCACGGTCGGAAAGAAGCTGAAGCTGTTGACCGAAACGCCGTTGTTGAAAAGCTCCAGCGAAAAGGTGCTTTTCACGCAGGTGGTGTTGCAGCCTTCGAGCCGGGCAGGGCTGTCGGGTTCGTAGATTTCGAAGCGAAGCGAGGTCATCTTGGCGCCCGAGGCAAGGCTGCCGTCGAAATTCTCCACGCCGCTGATCGCAAAGCCGGCGCCGCCGAAGATGTTGCCGACAAAGGGCGTGCTGTCCCCGGGGATCGTGGATCCCGGGGCCGCCGAAATCGCGAAGGGGCTGCCCGGGTCGGTCGGGGTGGCCGAGAACACCAACGTTCCTGCTGTCGCGGCGACCGGAAAGGCGAGAAGGGTCAGGGCGGTGGCAAGGATGCGGCGCATCGGGTTCTCCTGAATGCAATGGGTTCGGTAAAAAGCCTTGTCGCAGCTTAACAAATCCGGCCCTGCAACGCAATGTCGGTGACGGGTAAGGGGCCTGCGGGACGGGTGGATGGGCGATGTGCCCGCGCCGCTGTTTCGGGATGCGGGACAATGCGCGACACCGCGGATGATTGTTCGCGAATTGCCGCGGCTAGCGTCCCGCCAACCCCTCCACCATGCTTTCGGTCACGCTGCGGCCGACCGTTTCGGGGTCGGCGCCGTGCAGCTGTGCGGATACCGCCTCGGGATCGGACAGGCCCCAGCGCGCATCGGACCGCACCAGCCGCGCCGCGACCGTCACGGTATACAGCCCCTCGCCGCCGAAAAGCCGCTCCAGCATCTCGCGCTGCGGCCCTGCCGGGATCTGCGGCGCGACGCCGAAGGTTTCCACCTCGACCTGCGCCGTGCAATCCAGCGGACCGGCCTCGGGGCCGGTGCAGGCCGTGCCGGTCACATCGCGGATCGCCCAGGACAGCCGCGGGGTGGAAAACAGCCCCAGCCCCAGCGCATTGGTCCCCACCAGCCGATAGCCGGCGGCGGAATGTTCGACGATCACCCGGGCGCCACCCTCGGTCACGTCGATCTCGGGATTGGCCTGCAGCGCCGCGATCACCATCAGCCGCCGGAACACCGCGTCCGAGGGCGGGCCGGGATCGTGCCGCTGGGTCTGGTAGGCGCGCAGCCGGTCGCAGACATCGGCCTTCATCTGCGCGTCGAACAGCGCCGCGCGCAGGAAATCGCTGTCGCCGATCGCCGGGCCGCAGGCCAGCACCGGGCAGGCCCCGGTCTCGGCGCAGCCGGGTTCGTCCGGCGCCGGGTCGCGGGGCGGGGTGAAGGCATCGGTTTCGGCCTGGCCCAGCAGGGCGGCAAAGACCTCGAGCCCCGGCGGGGCGGGCACGAAATCGCCGCGGACCGGGCGCAGACGGTGCACCTGGGTGACCGTCTCGCCCGTCAGCGTCACCTCGACCTGCCAGATCTCGGCGCCGCCGACGATCACGGTCAGCAGGGTCCGGCCATCCTCGGCCGGTTCGCGCCCCGCCACCCAATGGCCGGCCTCGGCCAGGGCACAGGTCAGATCACCGGCATGGCGCCGTTCCAGCGGCAGGTCGGCCTCCAGCCGGATCGTGGCGAAATCGAAATCGCTGGTCGGGTCGATGTCGTTGGCCGTCATCACATCGGCGCGGGTCAGGCCCTTGGCACAGGGGCGCACCACGGGGCTGGGAAAGGTCTGGTAGAGCGTTTCGAACAGGGCCTCCATCTGATCGGGCGGCAGGGTCATGGGCTGGGCGATCACCTCCGCTTCGGGGATCAGACCGTCGGTGGCGCGCATGCCCTGCGCGGCGGCGGGGGCGGCGGCCAGGGCCAGGACTATGGCAAGACCCAGGGCAAGGCCCAGCGCGGGGCCCGGGGTCAGACGCAGGGTGGCGAACGGGGGCAGGGGCATCCGACAGGCTCCTTGACCATAAGAATCGCCCGGCCAAGGATGGCAGGATACCCCGCCCTGTCACCCCCTTTTGCGGCTTTGGTGCGTTGACCCTTGCCGCCCGGACCGCTAGATCGTGACCCGAAGACGGACCGGGGCCGCCGCCGCGCCGCCCCGGGGCCCCGCAGCCTGAAGGATCACGCCATGGGTGTCACCACCAACGCAACGACCGCCGGCTACGACAAGGAGGTCGCCACGCAGGCGCTGAACCGCGAATTGCAGGACAAGGGCTTTCTCGTCACCTCGTCCGCCGACCTGGTGAACTGGGCCCGGACCGGCAGCTTGCACTGGATGACCTTCGGCCTGGCCTGCTGCGCGGTCGAGATGATGCATACCTCGATGCCGCGCTATGACGCCGAACGCTTCGGCATCGCGCCGCGCGCCAGCCCGCGCCAGTCCGACGTGATGATCGTCGCCGGCACGCTGACCAACAAGATGGCCCCGGCGCTGCGCAAGGTCTATGACCAGATGCCCGAGCCGCGCTATGTGATCTCGATGGGCTCCTGTGCCAATGGCGGCGGCTATTATCACTACAGCTACAGCGTCGTGCGCGGCTGCGACCGGATCGTGCCGGTGGACATCTACGTGCCCGGCTGCCCGCCCACGGCCGAGGCGCTGCTTTACGGGTTGCTGCAATTGCAACGCAAGATCCGCCGCACCGGCACGATCGTCCGCTAGGCGCCGGGGAAAGGGAAAGCCATGACCGAAGCCCTCACCGAACTCGGCACCCATATCGAGCTCAAGCGCCCCGATTGCGTGCTCGGCTGGGAGGTCGTGCAGGACGAACTGACCGTCAGCGTCGCGCCCTCCAACATCGCGGGTTTCGTCGAATTCCTGAAATCCGACCCGACCTGCCGGTTTTCGACGCTGGTCGACATCACCGCCGTAGATTACCCGGGCCGGCCGGAACGCTTCGACGTGGTCTATCACTTCCTGTCGATGTACCAGAACCAGCGGATCCGCCTGAAACTGGCCGTGCGCGAGGATCAGATGGTCGCCTCGATCACCGATATCCACCCCTCCGCGGGCTGGTTCGAGCGCGAGGTCTTCGACATGTTCGGCATCCTGTTCTCGGGCCATCCCGACCTGCGCCGGATCCTGACCGATTACGGCTTTCGCGGCTATCCGCTGCGCAAGGATTTCCCGACCACCGGCTATACCGAGGTCCGCTATGACGAGGCCGAAAAGCGCGTGGTCTACGAACCTGTCAAGCTGACCCAGGAATACCGGCAATTCGATTTCATGTCGCCCTGGGAGGGCGCGAAATACGTGTTGCCCGGCGATGAAAAGACCGAGGAGGCGAAGTGATGGACGGCTCCAAGACCCTTTCCAAAGGCTTTGCCGACGCCGAGACCGGCGAACAGAAGATCCGCAATTTCAACATCAACTTCGGACCGCAACACCCTGCCGCGCATGGTGTTTTGCGCATGGTGCTGGAACTGGACGGCGAAATCGTGGACCGCGCCGACCCGCATATCGGCCTGCTGCATCGCGGCACCGAAAAGCTGATGGAAAGCCGCACCTACCTGCAGAACCTGCCCTACCTGGACCGGCTCGATTACGTCGCGCCGATGAACCAGGAACATGCCTGGTGCCTGGCGATCGAAAAGCTGACCGGCACGCAGGTGCCGCGCCGCGCCAGCCTGATCCGGGTGCTTTACAGTGAAATCGGCCGGGTGCTGAACCACCTGCTGAACGTCACCACCCAGGCGATGGATGTGGGCGCGCTGACCCCGCCGCTGTGGGGGTTCGAAGAGCGCGAAAAGCTCATGATCTTCTATGAACGGGCCTGCGGGGCGCGTCTGCACGCGGCCTATTTCCGCCCCGGCGGCGTGCACCAGGACCTGCCGCCGCAATTGATCGAGGATATCGACCAATGGGCGGTCGAGTTTCCGGAGGTGCTGGACGATATCGACGGGCTGCTGACGGAAAACCGCATCTTCAAGCAGCGCAATTGCGATATCGGCGTGGTGACCGAGGACGAGATCCTCGACTGGGGGTTCTCCGGCGTCATGGTGCGTGGCTCGGGCCTGGCCTGGGATCTGCGCCGCGCGCAACCCTATGAATGCTATGACGAATTCGACTTCCAGATCCCGGTCGGCAAGAACGGCGATTGCTATGACCGCTACCTCGTCCGGATGGAAGAGATGCGCCAGTCGGTCAGCATCATCCGCCAGGCCTGCGAAAAGCTGCGCAACGAACCGGGCGAGGTTCTGGCCCGCGGCAAGGTCACGCCGCCCAGCCGCGGCGAGATGAAGACCTCGATGGAAGCGCTGATCCACCACTTCAAACTCTATACCGAGGGTTTCAAGGTCCCGGCCGGCGAGGTCTATGCCGCGGTCGAGGCGCCCAAGGGCGAATTCGGCGTCTACCTTGTCGCCGACGGCACCAACCGGCCCTACCGGGCCAAGCTGCGCGCGCCGGGCTATCTGCACCTGCAGGCGATGGACCATGTCGCCAGCGGCCACCAGCTGGCCGATGTGGCGGCGATCATCGGCACGATGGATATCGTCTTCGGCGAGATCGACCGATGAGAGCGGCGGCGGCCGTGCTGCTGGCGCTGGCGCCGCTGGCGGCGGCGGGGCAGGGTTTGCCCGTTTTCAACGACGCGGCAGGCTTTACCGTCTCCGCCGAGACCGACAGCGGCATCTGGGTGCAGAATGCCGGACGGAGCTTCCTGTGCACCCGCGCGCCCGAGCCGGGCGATCATGTCGTGCTGACCGACTGCCTGCCGGTGCTGAGCGCCGAGGAGGCCCGCGCCCACGAGGCTCTGGACCGGGCCGCGTCCCGCGAAGAGGTGCTGGTCGATACCCTGGCGCTGTTGCCGCCGGCGATGTTCATTCCCGCGATCGAGGATGCGATGCGGCAGATGGGCTGCGCGGTGGAACGCCGGGACGAAGACGTGCTTGTCGCGCGCTTGGCCGCCAATGTCGCGGCTTTGGTCGGACACAGCGACCCCCTGACCGGAATGACCGGGGAACGGATCGCCGAACTGGTCGAACCGGCTGGCGAACAGATGGTCGAGGCCGGCCAGTTGGCGATTGTCGGCCCGGACAACACGCTGGTGCTGGCGGATTGTACGCGACCGTGATTTCATGACCGGGCGCGGGTTCCGCATTTCTGGGAGTTTTTCATGCGTCGCATTCTTCTGACCCTTTCCGTTTGCACCTTTCCGCTGTCCGCCTGGGCCCAGCAGGCCCCCTCGGTCGACGAGATGGCCGAAGCGATCGGCACGGTCTTTGCCCGGATGGGCTGCAGCCTGGACGTTTCCGACGGGGAAGAGGCCGAACTGGCCTTCGCCACGCTGATCGGCGAAGAGATCGGAGAGCCGGTCGAGCAGGTGATGAGCCAGGACGATGGCGGGCTATATGACGTCGTCGGCGACGCGCTGGGCAGTCTGACCGAAAGCGGCGCGCTGGTCTTCGACGAAGAGATGGCCACCCTGACGATGACCGACTGCACACCCGTCGAATGAAGGACCGCGAAATGACCCGATACCTTGCCCCCGCCGCCCTGGTGATTGCCCTTGCCGCGCCCGTCCTGGCCCAGCCGGCGCTGAGCGTCGACGACGCGGTTCCGCTGCTGGAACGGATCTGGACGGCCGAAGGCTGTGCCTTCGATTTCGCCAACCGGCCGGAACGCGAGCTGGGCGCGCTGATCGCGGCCGAGCTGGGCGTCGAGACGGATGCCGTGATGGATCGCGACGGCCCCTATTTCCATGTCATCGACGATGCGCTGGAACGGATGGCCGACGACGGCTCGTTCGACTGGAACGACGAGACCGGCCTGATCACGCTGGTCGATTGCGCGGCGCAATGAGCCTGACGGGCCTGCTTGCGCGGCGGGTCTTCCTGGCCACCGGTCGGAGCTTTCACGCCTTGCCGGTGGCGGTGTTCCTGTGCAGCATCGTCGCGGCCCTGTCCGGAGGATCGAGCGGATGAAACGACTGACCCTTGCCCTTGTTCTGGCCGCGCCCGCCGCCCTGGCGCAAGAGGCCGACCCGGCCGATATCGCCGCCATGGTCGCCGCGATCGAACAGGCGGGCTGCGTCGTGACGATGGACAACGGCGACGCGGTCCAGCAGGCCTCGGGCCTCGGCGAAGACCAGATCATGGCCGTGATCGCCACGCTGTACGGCCAGGGCGCCATCGCCATGACCGAGGACGGCTCGGTCCGGCTGACCACCGGCGCCTGCGAGTGACCGCCGCGCGCTGGTCCGGCCGGTCGCAAATCGCGACTTCGGTGGTTGAGGTCGCCGCCCGAAAGGCTTATGGCCCGGGCATCCGAAAGGTTTAGCGGAGCCTGCGCCGATGCTCAGACGTCTTCACCACGAACAGCCCGACGATTTCGCCTTCACCCCGGCGAACCAGGCCTGGGCCGAAGCGCAGATCACCAAGTATCCCGACGGCCGCCAGGCCAGTGCCATCATCCCGCTTCTGTGGCGCGCCCAGGAACAGGAAGGCTGGCTGAGCCGCCCGGCGATCGAACATGTCGCCGACATGCTGGGCCTGGCCCATATCCGCGCGCTGGAAGTGGCGTCGTTCTACTTCATGTTCCAGCTGCAGCCGGTGGGCTCGGTCGCCCATATCCAGATCTGCGGCACGACGTCGTGCATGATCTGCGGCGCCGAGGATCTGATCGGTGTCTGCCGCGACAAGATCGCCCCGAACCCGCATCAGCTGTCCGCCGACGGCAGGTTCAGTTGGGAAGAGGTCGAATGCCTGGGCGCCTGCGCCAATGCGCCGATGGCCCAGATCGGCAAGGATTACTACGAGGATCTGACGGCCGAGAGCCTGGCCGATATCCTTGACCGGCTCGCCGCCGGCGAGGTGCCGCTGCCCGGGCCGCAGAACGGCCGCTTCGCGTCGGAACCCCTGTCGGGGCTGACGTCGCTGGACGGTGGCGATGGCGTGCGGCACCAGCAGAACGCCTCGGTTCAACTGGCCGCCGACCTGGGCGACAGTGTCAAGCGGATCGACGGAACCGAAGTGCCGCTGACCACGCCCTGGCTGGCCGATGCCGCCAACAAGACGACCAGGCCGCCGGTGACCAAGGCCCGGCCCAGCACCTCGCGCAGGACCGGGGATGCCTCGGACAAGGTCTCGGAGGTCGAGGGCGAGGCGAGGGGCGTCACGGCCAAGGCCCGGCCCAAGGACAGCGCCGCCCGCGGCGATACCGCCGGCACCGCCAAGGCCCCCGCTGCGACATCGAAAGCCCCGGACACGCCGGCAAAATCCGACACGGCCCCCGCTTCTGCGCCCGGTTCTGCTCCTGTGGCCGAGGAACGCGCGCCCGAACGGCTCGATGCGCCGCAAGGGGCGGCTGACGACCTCAAGCGGATCAGCGGCGTCGGTCCCAAGCTCGAAGCCCTGCTGAACGAGATGGGCTTCTGGCATTTCCACCAGATCGCCGCCTGGGGCGCGCAGGAAATCGCCTGGGTCGACGCGCGGCTCAAGTTCAAGGGCCGGATCGAGCGGGACGACTGGGTCGCCCAGGCCCGCAAGCTGGCCGAGGGTTGAGCGGCCCGCCCGGCGCCCGGACGAGGGTGATCTGCGGTGCAGACAGCCGGGCCTGTC
The DNA here is from genome assembly GCA_001314655.1 of Rhodobacteraceae bacterium HLUCCA08. Classification (GTDB taxonomy): domain Bacteria; phylum Pseudomonadota; class Alphaproteobacteria; order Rhodobacterales; family Rhodobacteraceae; genus Salibaculum. The sequence goes on from LJSF01000028.1 coordinate 45,042, forward strand.
CCATGTAAAAGGGGGTGTAATCTTGTGCATCACCTTGAACAGGGGGACAGACGATGAATTCGAATACCGGAGGCCCGGGCTGCGGGGTGACCTGCTGGATCGTGGCGGCCCTGGCCGGCCTGCTTGGGGCCGTGTTGCTGTGGGTCCTTGGCGAATGGGGCTTTCTGCAGGGGGCCTTTGTCGGCATCGTGATCTGCGGCCTCCTCGGCGCGCTGCTGTCCATGACCATGTGCGGGTCGATGGATCGCCCGGCCGCGCGTTCGGATGCCGCGACCGCTGGCACGGGCGCGACGACCGCGCCGAACGCGGCCGATCCCGCGCCGGCTGCGGCCACCGCCACGGCCATGGCTGTCACCGCCGATTCCGCGCCCGCCGCCGAGGCGCCGACCGGCGCCGTGACCGCCAGCAGCCCGGGCACCGGCCCGAAACGGCCCGAGCCGGCGACCCGGGGCGATGGTGGCGATGGCCCGACCGGCGCCGCGACCGCCAGCGAACCCGGCACGGGTGCGAGAAAGCCCGACCCGGCCCCCGCCGCCGACCCGGCCCCCGCCGCCGACCCGGCCCCCGCCGCCGACCCGGCCCCCGCCGCCGAAGCGACGCCCGATTATGACGGCGACGGCGTGCTGGAAGGCACGCAGGAGGGCACCAGGCCCGCCACCCTGTCGGCCCCGCGCGACGGCGCCGCCGACAACCTCAAGGAGATCAAGGGCGTCGGTCCCAAGCTGGAAAAGATGCTCAATGGCATGGGCTTCTGGCATTTCGACCAGATCGCCAACTGGACCGGCGACGAGGTCGCCTGGGTCAATGCCAACCTCACGGGCTTCAAGGGCCGGGTCAGCCGCGACAATTGGGTGGAACAGGCGAAAATCCTTGCCTCGGGGGGCGAGACCGAGTTTTCTAAGCGTGTCGACAAGGGCGACGTCTACTGATAGGCGTGCCCGCAGATCGCCCCGGTCGGACGGCATGATCCGACAGGGAGGACGGGGCTCACATCCGGCGGCGTCATGCCGCCAGTCAGGCTGACTGAAAGGAGCCTATGATGATGAGCCACACCCTGATCGAAACCACCCTGCGCATGCCGCGGGTCTGCGCGGGGATCGCGCTGAACGCCGCGACCCCGGCGATCGCCGCATATGGCGGCGGGCTGCATCTGTGGCGCATGGCCGTCGCCGCGCCGATGCTGGCCGCCACCTGGCCGAGCCGCAGCGCCGCGGGCTTGTCCGGTGACGCCCCGGTCGCCGCGCCCGAACCGGCCGCGCCCCGGCCCGTCGCCAAGGCCGCGCCCAAGCCCG
>LJSF01000028.1:46346-291881 GCA_001314655.1 Rhodobacteraceae bacterium HLUCCA08
GCCGCGAAACCCGCGCCGAGGCCGGCCGCGACAGCTGTGCCGCAACCGGCTGCCGAGGCCGCACCCCAGCCCGCCGCAAAAGCCGCGGTTACGGCCAAGCCGAAGCCGGCCGCGAAACCCGCACCCAAGCCCGCCGCAAAAGCCGCACCCCAGCCCGCCGCAAAATCCGCGCCCCAGCCCGCCGCAAAACCCGCGTCCAGGCCGGCCAAGGCCAGCTCCGCGTCCGAAGCCAAGCCCGCGCCCCAGCCCGTGCCGGCCGAACCTGCCGAATCCGCCGCGTCCAAGCCGGCCAAACCCGTCGCGGCCGCTCCGGCCCCGGCCAAGCCCGACGACCTGACCCGGATCAAGGGCGTCGGCCCCAAGATCGCCGCACAGCTGGCCACGCTGGGCGTGACCCGCTTCGATCAGGTCGCCGCCTGGACCGGCCCGCAGATCGACCGGTTCGACGACAAGCTCGACGGTCCCGCCGGTCGGATCCGCCGCGACGACTGGATCGGCCAGGCCCGCGCGCTGTCGGGCCTTGACGAGGCGCCGAAACCCGCGCGCCCCTCGACCACGACCTACCAGGCCCCGAACAAGGCCGGGCGCTCTGGCGCCGTGACCCTGCCGGCCATGCCTGACGGGACACCGCGCCACGATACATGACCGACCCCACGCGCCAGCAGATCGCCAGCGGCGCCCGAACCGTGGCGCTTGTCATCGCCGCATCGGCGCTGCTGTCGATCTTCGCGCCGCAGATCGTGGACGGGCTGGGCCTGGCCCCCCGGTTCACGATCCTGCTGACGCTTTTCGCCCTGGCGGGGTTCATTTGGGCACTGGTTGTCACCTGGAAACTCTGGCAGAAGACCCGCGACGAACAGGACTAGGGAGCACGCCCGATGCTTGCCGACACGGACCGCATCTTCACCAATATCTACGGCATGCATGACCGCAGCCTTGCCGGCGCCCGGGCGCGTGGCCACTGGGACGGCACCGGCGACCTGGTCAAGAAGGGCCGCGACTGGATCGTCGACGAGATGAAGAAATCCGGCCTGCGCGGCCGCGGCGGGGCGGGCTTTCCCACCGGGCTCAAATGGTCCTTCATGCCCAAGGAAAGCGACGGCCGCCCGTCCTATCTGGTGGTCAATGCCGACGAATCCGAGCCGGGCACCTGCAAGGACCGCGAAATCTTGCGCCACGATCCGCATACGCTGATCGAAGGCTGCCTGATCGCGTCTTTCGCGATGAATGCCCATGCCTGCTACATCTATATCCGCGGCGAATACATCCGCGAACGCGAGGCGCTGCAGGCGGCCATCGACGAAGCCTATGACGCGGGGCTGCTGGGCAAGAACGCGGCCGGCAGCGGATGGGATTTCGACCTGTATCTGCACCACGGCGCCGGCGCCTATATCTGCGGCGAGGAAACCGCCCTGCTGGAAAGCCTCGAGGGCAAGAAGGGCATGCCGCGGATGAAGCCGCCGTTCCCGGCCGGCGCGGGGCTTTATGGCTGCCCGACCACGGTGAACAATGTCGAATCCATCGCCGTGGTGCCGACGATCCTGCGCCGCGGCGCCGAATGGTTCGCGGGTTTCGGCCGGCCCAACAATGCGGGGACCAAGCTGTTCGCCGTCTCGGGCCATGTCAACACCCCCTGTGTCGTCGAAGAGGCGATGTCGATCAGCTTCGAGGAGCTGATCGAAAAGCATTGCGGCGGCATCCGCGGCGGCTGGGACAACCTGCTGGCGGTGATCCCGGGCGGCTCTTCCGTGCCTTGCGTGCGCGGCGAGAACATGCGCGACGCGATCATGGATTTCGACTATCTGCGCAACGATTTGCAGTCGGGCCTGGGCACCGCGGCGGTGATCGTGATGGACAAGTCGACCGACATCATCAAGGCGATCTGGCGGCTGTCGAAATTCTACAAGCACGAAAGCTGCGGCCAATGCACGCCCTGCCGCGAAGGCACCGGCTGGATGATGCGGGTGATGGACCGGCTGGTGAAGGGCGAGGCAGATGTCGAGGAAATCGACATGCTGTTCGAGGTCACCAAGCAGGTCGAGGGCCACACGATCTGCGCCCTGGGCGATGCCGCCGCCTGGCCGATCCAGGGCCTGATCCGCAATTTCCGCGACGTGATCGAGGACCGGATCAAGGCCAAATCCGCCATCGCCGCGGAATAGCACCAAATTTACGTAAATTTGGTGGCGCCTCCAGACTTACGTCATTCCGGAGACCCCCGCCGAGACGCGTCGGTACTGGACCGTCCCGGTCCAACCGCTAAGGTGGCGCCAGACGGAATGCCTATGCGAAAGGACAGGGCGATGTACATGAAAGCGGTGCTTCTGGGTCTGGGGATGCTGGCCCTGGCCGGGTGCGAGACGGCCCCGGCGACCGGGTCCGCAGGTGGCAGTGTCTCGGCACAGATCGAAAGCTTCATCGAGGACGCCGCCACGGCCGAACTGATCGCCTCCGAATGCCCCGACCTGTCGATGACCGCCAGCACCGAGACCCTGACCACGACGTTCGTCAACCAGATGATCGCGTCCGGGGTCTCGCCTGTCGTGATCGCCGAGGCGGTCGATGGCCTTGATGATTACGCGATGGCGGGACAGATCGTGTCCGACTTGCTGCGCGCCGGTGTCGATCCGAGCAACGCGACCAGCATGTGCGGCTACGGCCGCCAGCAGATCACCACCGGCAGCCGCGTCGGTCGGTTCCTGCGCTGAGCCGGCTGGGCCGGGCCGCATTTAGAAGGAGCTACGATGGACTGGCATGACCTGTTCGGACCGATCGGAACCGAAGGCACGCGCAGGATGCGTATCGTCACCGGCCTCATCGGGGCGCTGGCGGGCGGCGGCATCGGCTACCTGTGGTGGATCGCCGAGCTGGGCGATCCGATGTCACCGGTCCTGACGGTGCTGATCGGCGCGGCCCTGGGCGGGGCCTTCGGCGCCTTGTTTTCCTTGTTGGTTGTTGGTGCCCTGCTGGCCATCCTCGCCGTCGCCGCGATCATCGCCTGGCAAGTCGTCGTGAAAGGATAGCGCATGCACCTGGCAGAGTTGAACATCGGGCGCCTGTCGGCCCCCACCGATGATCCCCGCGTGGCCGAGTTCATGGAGGCGCTCGACCTGGTGAATGGTCTGGGCAAACGGATGCCCGGGTTCGTCTGGATGATGGAAGGCTCGGGCGCGCCGGGCACCGGCAATACCGAAAACTGCATCGGCGCGGATCCGCAATTCGTCGCCAACCTGACGGTCTGGGAAGACGTGGCGTCCCTCGAGAAATTCGTCTGGGACACGATCCACAAGCGGTTCTATGACCGCCGCGCAGAGTGGTTCGAGGTGCTGGGCGACCAGCATTTCGTCATGTGGTGGGTCGCGCCCGGCCACAGACCGACCTTGGACGAGGGCCTGGCCCGGCTGGACCACCTGCGCGCCCACGGCGCCAGCGACCATGGCTTCGGCTGGGACTGGCTGAAACAGGCCGGCCTCTGGCGTGACCGGCGCTGCGCCGCCGGCTAGCCCCCGCCCGTCGAGCCTTGTCCGGCGCGTCCTGTCGGGACGGTTTCGGCGTGACGGAGCATCGGGTTGACCCGGGGTCCCGCGATCGGTATCCTTTCCGCCATTGATCGCAATACACTTTCAAACGACCTGATTGAATTGGAGTTTTCCGAATGCGTATTTTGTTTCCTCTTGTTGCGAGCGTGATGCTTGCCTCGGGCGCCGGTGCGGCGACCATGACCCTCGATTTCAGCGGCGATATCTGCAACGGCGGCGGAAGCTGCGGCAGCGGATCGCAGATCGACCAGTCCTATGGCGATGTTGCCGGTCAGGTCGACGTGATCCACGACGCGGACCGGTCACTCCCCGGTCTGCAGGACCTGCGACATTGGGGTCCGGGGTATGAAACCCTCGACCATGTCGCCTATGGTCTTCTGAATGGTGGCGGTCTGTCGATCCTGTTCGACGCCCTGGCCGGCTACGAAGTGACCGTGCATGGCTTCGACATCGCGCCCTATGCCGACCGCGAACGCGATACGCTCGTCCAGGTGATCGACATGATGGACGGAACGAAGCTGGTCTATGAAACCTACACGCCGCTGTCGACTGCGGGGATCACGTCCTTCAGCGGCACCTGGACCTCGGCGGCGGGCATTCAGATCAACCTGGGCCCGGATGCCTGGGATATCGGGATTTCCAACATCGAATATTCGGTCGCTCCGACCCAGGTGACGGGCCCGGCTGCGGTGCCGCTTCCGGCTGCCGGCTGGATGCTGATAGCGGGGCTTGGCGGGCTGGGGCTGATGCGCCGGCGCAAGACCGCGTAACCCTTGCAGGCGGCCTGCGACGGGCCTTGCCGCGAGGCGCCCGATGCGAGCCTGCCATACCCTTGTCGGCCGCGCGCCTCCGGGTCGCGCACCGGCCTTCGACACGACCCTTGGACCTTCCTTTTCAACCAGACAGATGGACAACAGATGCCTTTGGATTTTTCCAGCGTGACGCGCTTTTTCGCCAGCCTGCCGATCTGTGCGCTGCTTGCCGCACCGGTGGCCGCCGCCACATTCGATTTCGACATCAGCGGCACCTTCGACGGGGCCGTCATCAACGGCACCGCGATCGACCAGGACTTCCGCATGACCGGAACCGCCGTCAACCCCAGCGGCGTGCCCGCGCCCGGGGCGGCCAACACCGTCACGGCAGAGCTCGATCCGGCCTCGCTCGTGCTCAGCTATGGCGGATCGGTTCTGGCCAGCACCTTCTTTGCCGGTTCGGGCGAATACGGGCTGTCCGGCGGGCCGGTGACCCTGAACGCACCGCGCATTCTGGAATTCAGCATGGGCAGCGGCGGTCTTGCCGCGCTTGACATGCGGGCGCTGACCCCGGCGGATTCCATCGTCCTGGAGTTCGTTCTGGAGGGCGAGACCGTCTGGCTCGGCTGGGGTGGCCAGGGCCGGAACTTGGGGATCACGTTGATCCGGGATACCGACGGCGTGGTTCAATTCGGCGAGGACGACTGGTTGGCGCCGACCCTGTTGCAGGGCCAGACCACGCGGAACGTGACCTATACCCCCGCGCCGTCCCCGTCGGCGGTGCCGCTTCCGGCCGCGGGCTGGATGCTGATCGCGGGTCTTGGCGGGCTCGCCCTGATCCGCCGCCGCCGGACCGGCGCGACACTCTGACCCCGTCCGGACCGGACATCGGGGGGTCGGACCAGGCAGTGGTCCGGCCCCTTTGTCGTCGCCGCGACCCACCGTGATCGCCGGCAGCCCGCCCGGCCCGTGCGACGGGAACGGCGGCAACGGCGGCACGGGCGGAAGTCCGCCAACCCGGGTGCGGGAACGGGCCGCGTGGTCCCCTGCTATTGAATATCATCGCCGCTTGGCCAATCTGGGGCCAAAGATCGCGCCACGACCGGCGCCACGGAGACCGAGCAGATGAAACGCACCCTCTGGGCCGCCGCCGTCGGGCTGGCTGCCTCGGCCGCGCAGGCCAACCCGCCACTCGGGGATGTTGCCCATGTCCGCGAGGGGCTGATCCTGGCGGCGATGGTCGACGAGATCACCGGGAATTGCCCCGACCTGAAGGTGCGTGTGATCCGCGGCCTGAACTTCCTGCAGGGGCTGGAACGCCATGCCCGCGACCTGGGCTATTCGCCTGCCGAGATCGACGCCTATATCGACGATGAGGTCGAAGAGGCCCGGCTGCGCGCGATCGGGTCGGGCCGGCTGCAGGCCCTGGGCGCCGACCCCGAGGATCCGGCCAGCTATTGCACCGTCGGCCGCGCCCAGATGCAGGCCGGAACCGAGCTGGGCCGGTTTCTGCGCTGAACGCGTTAAACATTCGCTTTCATTGATGAATCGCGGCCGCTGCGCCGGGGGGACCGGATTCGGCATCGCAGAAAAAACACTCCCCCTTGGGTCGGTTCGCGCTGGCATACCCGGACATGTCGCGTTAGAAGGCGCCTGATCCCGGTCCGGGACGTGCCTGCCCATGGCGCAAGGCCCAGTCCCGGCGGAACATGCCACGAGGGGATTGAGGGAACTGCCCATGTCCGATCTGCGCAAGATCATCATCGATGACCAGGAACTCGAAGTCCCCGCGGCGATGACCCTGATCCAGGCCTGCGAAGAGGCCGGGATCGAGATCCCGCGCTTTTGCTACCACGAACGGCTGTCGATCGCCGGCAATTGCCGGATGTGCCTGGTCGAGGTCGTGGGCGGCCCGCCGAAACCCGCCGCCTCCTGTGCGATGCAGGTGCGCGACCTGCGCCCGGGCCCCGAAGGCCAGCCGCCGGTGGTCAAGACCAATTCCCCGATGGTCAAGAAGGCCCGTGAAGGGGTGATGGAATTCCTGCTGATCAACCATCCGCTGGATTGCCCGATCTGCGACCAGGGCGGCGAATGCGACCTGCAGGATCAGGCGATGGCTTACGGCGTGGATTTCAGCCGGTTCCGCGAACCCAAGCGCGCGACCGAGGATCTGGACCTTGGCCCGCTGGTCGAAACCCACATGACCCGCTGCATTTCCTGCACCCGCTGCGTGCGCTTCACCACCGAAGTGGCGGGGATCACCCAGATGGGCCAGACCGGCCGGGGCGAGGATGCGGAAATCACCGCCTATCTGGGTGAAACGCTCGATTCGAACCTGCAGGGCAATATCATCGACCTGTGCCCGGTGGGGGCGCTGGTGTCGAAACCCTATGCCTTCACCGCCCGGCCGTGGGAGCTGACCAAGACCGAGACGATCGACGTGATGGATGCGCTGGGCAGCAGCATCCGCGTCGATACCAAGGGCCGCGAAGTCATGCGCATCCTGCCGCGCAACCATGACGGCGTGAACGAGGAATGGATTTCCGACAAGACCCGTTTCGTCTGGGACGGGCTGCGCCGCCAGCGGCTGGACCGGCCCTATGTGCGCGACAACGGCAAGCTGCGGCCCGCGACATGGCCCGAGGCGCTGACGCGCGCGGCCGAGGCGATCAAGGGGGCCTCGAAACTCGCCGGTCTGGTCGGCGACCTGGCCCCGGTCGAGGCCGCCTTCGCGCTCAAACAGCTGGTCGAAGGTCAGGGCGGCGCTGTCGAATGCCGCACCGACGGGGCGAAACTGCCCGCCGGCAATCGCTCGGCCTATGTCGGCACCGCGACGATCGAGGATATCGACACCGCCCGCGCGATCCTGCTGATCGGCACCGATCCGCGCAACGAGGCGCCGGTGCTGAACGCCCGGATCCGCAAGGCGTGGCTGGCCGGTGCCACCGTGGGCCTGATCGGCGAAGCGGTGGATCTGACCTATGAATACGAGCATATCGGCACCGACCGTGCGGCGCTCGAACAGGTGATGTCGCGCGCGGACGACCAGTCCGGCGCGGACCCTGTCATCATCCTCGGCCAGGGCGCGTTGACCGAGGCCGACGGGTCTGCCGTGCTGGCCCTTGTCCAGAAGATGTGCACAGCGTCCGGATCGAAGCTGCTGGTCCTGCATACCGCCGCCGCGCGCGTCGGCGCGATGGATGTGGGCGCCGTGACCGACGGCGGCATGGCCGCCGCGGTCGAGGGGGCGGATGTGATCTACAACCTGGGCGCGGACGAGGTGGACATCGCGCCGGGTGCCGTCGTGATCTATCAGGGCAGCCATGGCGACCGCGGCGCGCATCGTGCCGACGTGATCCTGCCCGGCGCCGCCTGGACCGAGGAACAGGGCCTTTTCGTCAATACCGAAGGCCGCCCGCAACTGGCCCTGCGCGCCGGCTTCGCCCCGGGCGAGGCCAAGGAAAACTGGGCCATCCTGCGCGCGCTCTCGGCCGACCTGGACGCGACCCAGCCCTGGGACAGTCTTGTGCAGCTGCGCCAGGCCCTGGTGGCCGAGGTGCCGCATCTGGCCGAGATCGACGAGGTGCCCCGGAACGCCTGGACCCCGCTGCCGGCCGGCCCCCTCGGCAAGGCCGATTTCCGAAACACGATCAAGGACTTCTACCTTACCAACCCGATCGCCCGGGCCTCTGAAGTGATGGCCGAGTTGTCGGCCATGGCGCGCGACCGCGCCGGTCAGAGGATCGCGGCGGAGTGAGGGGGATGTCCGCAGGGCTCATAGCGACCATGGCGCTTGCCGGCTGCGAGGCGCCCGGCCCGGCGCCCTTGGGCGTGCCGGATTACCTCGGCTCGGAAACCCGCCTGCTGGACGGGGAGCTGGTGAATGTCGAGGTCCGCGTCGGCAATACCGACGATCGCGAGGTCGTGCGCGCCTATGCCGACTGCGTCGCGGCGCAATACGCGCTGATCCGGGGCTATGGCTTTGCCCGCCATGTCCGCACCCAGATGGACGCCAAGGGTGGCGTCTGGACCGGGGATGCGGTTTACACCATCTCGCCGGGCCTGCCCGCCGGGGTCAGGACAATCGACGCAGAGGTCGTGGTGTCGAACTGCGCCCTTTCGGGCATACCGACGGTATGAGGACCAAGGAATGATCGAGTTTTTCACCACGAACCCAATCGGCCAGGTCCTGCTGATCGTCCTGCAATGCCTGCTGATCCTGGTGCCTCTGCTGGTCGCGCTGGCCTTTCTGCTGTATGCCGACCGCAAGATCTGGGCGGCGGTGCAGATGCGCCGCGGGCCCAACGTGGTCGGCGCCTTCGGCCTGCTGCAAAGCTTCGCCGATTTCCTGAAATACATCACCAAGGAAGTCGTGGTGCCCGCCGGGGCCGACAAGTCGGTGTTCTTCCTCGCGCCGCTGATTTCCTTTACCCTGGCGATCATCGCCTGGGCGGTGATCCCGTTCAATGACGGCTGGGTGCTGGCCGATATCAACGTCGCCATCCTTTATGTCTTCGCCATCTCCTCGCTCGAGGTCTACGGCGTGATCATGGGCGGCTGGGCGTCGAACTCCAAGTATCCGTTCCTCGGCTCGCTGCGCTCGGCCGCGCAGATGATTTCCTACGAAGTCTCCATCGGGTTGATCATCATCGGCATCATCATTTCGACCGGATCGCTGAATTTCGGCGATATCGTGCGGGCCCAGGACGGCGCCTACGGCATCTTCAACTGGTATTGGCTGCCGCATCTGCCGATGCTGTTCCTGTTCTTCATCAGCGCCCTGGCCGAAACCAACCGTCCGCCCTTCGACCTTCCGGAAGCGGAATCGGAACTGGTGGCGGGCTACCAGGTGGAATATTCCTCGACCCCGTTCCTGCTGTTCATGATCGGCGAATACGTGGCCATCGTGCTGATGTGCGCGCTGGTCAGCCTGCTGTTCCTGGGCGGCTGGCTGTCGCCGATCCCGGGGCTGCCGGACGGCATCTTCTGGTTCGTGTCCAAGATGCTGTTCGCCTTCTTCCTGTTCTCTCTGGTGAAGGCCGTGGTGCCGCGCTACCGCTACGACCAGTTGATGCGCCTGGGCTGGAAGGTGTTCCTGCCGATGTCGCTGGCCTGGGTCGTGATCGTGGCGTTCCTTGCGAAATTCGAAGTGCTGGGCTCCTTCTGGGCCCGCTACACGATGGGGGGCTGAGATGACCCAGATCGACTATACCCGCGCCGGCAAGTATTTCCTGCTGTTCGACATTTTCAAAGGCTTCCGGCTGGGGCTGAAATACTTCTTCAAGCCCAAGGCGACGCTGAACTACCCGCATGAAAAGGGCCCGCTAAGCCCCCGGTTTCGCGGCGAACATGCCCTGCGCCGCTATCCCAACGGCGAGGAACGCTGCATCGCCTGCAAGCTGTGCGAGGCGATCTGCCCGGCCCAGGCCATCACCATCGACGCCGAACCGCGCGAGGACGGCAGCCGCCGGACCACCCGCTACGACATCGACATGACCAAGTGCATCTATTGCGGCTTCTGCCAGGAGGCCTGCCCGGTCGATGCCATCGTCGAGGGGCCGAATTTCGAATTCGCCACCGAAACCCGCGAAGAGCTGTTCTACGACAAGGACAAGCTGCTGGCCAACGGTGACCGCTGGGAGGCGGAAATCGCCCGCAACCTCGAACTGGACGCGCCCTACCGATGAGTGATCCGAAAAACCCCTTCGAGGCCATGATGAAGGCCGGCCAGGATTGGGCCAGGGCGCTCAACCCGGCGCTGGAATCCTTCACCCCCAAGGGGTTCGAGGCGATGTGGCCGACCATGCCGGCCGAGGCGATGGAAGCGATGATGGGCAAGACCTTCAACCCCGAGGGGCTGGACGCCAAGACGCGGCTGCTGCTGACCCTGATGGGCCTGACCATCATGGGCGCCCAGGCCGATGCGCAATTGCGGATGACCGTGCGCCATGCGATCGCCGCCGGTGCGAGCAAACAGGAAGTCGCCGAAACCATCGCCCAGGCCGGGCTGTTCGGCGGCGTGCCCTCGATGACACGGGCGATGGAACTGGCCCGCGAGGTCATGGACAAGGACGAGGACGAATGACGGCTGTAGCGCTTGCCTTCTACCTTTTCGCGATCTGCACGATCGGCGCCGGGCTGATGACCGTTCTCAGCCGCAACCCGGTCCATTCGGTGCTCTGGCTGATCCTGGCCTTCCTCAGTTCGGCCGGGCTGTTCGTGCTGCTGGGCGCCGAATTCGTCGCCATGCTGCTGATCATCGTCTATGTCGGCGCGGTCGCGGTGCTGTTCCTGTTCGTCGTCATGATGCTTGACGTCGATTTCGCCGAGCTGAAGGCGGAAATGGCGAAATACATGCCGCTGGCGCTGCTGATCGGGGTGGTGATCCTGATGCAGCTGTCCATGGGCCTGGGCGTCTGGGCCTATTCGGACGGGTTCGAGACCCGGCTGGTCGCCCCGGTCGATGGCGGCATCCAGAACACCAAGGGCCTGGGGCTGCTGCTTTACGACAAGTATTTCCTGCTGTTCCAGCTGGCCGGGCTGATCCTGCTGGTGGCGATGATCGGCGCCATCGTGCTGACCCTGCGCCACCGCAAGGACGTCAAGCGCCAGGACATCCTGGCCCAGATGTATCGCGATCCGGCCAAGGCGATGGAGCTGAAGGACATCAAACCGGGGCAGGGGCTGTGAGGCGCGCGCTGCCCCTGGCCCTGGCACTTGCGGGGCTGGCCCCGCTTGCCGGCGCCGACCCGCTGGATTGCCTGCCCTGGATCAACCAGGCAACGCCCGAGGGCTACAGCCTTGATCCCGATCCATCCCGGGACAGCGCCAGCGTCGAAACCCTTGCCGACGATGTCGTCCTGTGGACCCGCGACGGGGGCCCGGATCGCGGCGCGCTGGCTGCGTTGACCACATGTCCCGGAGGTGGGCTGTCGGTGATATTGTTTCTGCCGGGTGACAGGCTGCAGGACAGCGTTGCCCGGATGCGTGAGATGACCCCCGGGCCCGGCAGCGAAATGGGCAGCGCATACCTGATGTTCAATCGGCAGGCCTCCGGCCTCGCCCATGCGTCCGGTGGGCATTCGGATCGGCTTCCGGATGAGTTCGGCGCATGTGTTTGCGCGGCCGCGGGTTTGCAATAGGAGACGACGATGATCGGACTTGAACATTACCTGTCGGTCGCCGCCGCGCTGTTCGTGATCGGCATCTTCGGGATCTTCCTGAACCGCAAGAACATCATCATCCTGCTGATGAGCATCGAATTGATGCTGCTGGCGGTGAACATCAATTTCGTCGCCTTCTCCAGCTTTCTGCAGGACATGGTCGGGCAGGTCTTCACCCTGTTCGTGCTGACCGTCGCCGCGGCCGAGGCCGCGATCGGCCTGGCCATCCTGGTCTGTTTCTTCCGCAACCGCGGCACCATCGACGTCGAAGACGTCAACGTGATGAAAGGCTGACCCCATGATCGCCAATTTCGGCATTCCCGGCCTGACCTTCCTGCTCAATAGCTGGACCTTGCCCGTGGGGGCGGTCGGCCATGGCGCCGCGATCATGATGTATCCGCCGCTGTTCCTGTCCACGCTGTCCGCGATCTTCGGCTGAAGGGGCCTCAAGACCCATGGAAACGATCCTCCTCTTTTCGCCCCTGGTCGGCGCGCTCATCGCGGGTTTCGGCTGGAAGATGATCGGCGAACAGGCCGCGCAGGTCACGGCCACCGCGTTGCTGTTCCTGTCCTGTCTGCTGTCCTGGATCGTCTTTCTGACCTTCGACGGCACGACCGAAAGCATCACCGTGCTGCGCTGGATCGAAAGCGGCAGCCTGTCGGCTGATTGGGCGATCCGGATGGACCGGCTGACCGCGATCATGCTGATCGTGATCACCACCGTCTCGGCGCTCGTGCACCTCTATTCCTTCGGCTACATGGCCCATGACGAGAACTTCAAGGAGGGCGAGCATTACAAGGCCCGCTTCTTTGCCTACCTGTCGTTCTTCACCTTCGCCATGCTGATGCTGGTGACCGCCGACAACCTGGTGCAGATGTTCTTCGGCTGGGAGGGGGTGGGCCTGGCCTCCTACCTGCTGATCGGCTTCTACTACAAGAAACCCAGCGCCAATGCCGCGGCGATGAAGGCCTTTGTCGTCAACCGGGTCGGCGATTTCGGCTTTGCCCTGGGCATCTTTGCGCTGTTCTTCCTGGCCGACAGCGTGCGTTTCGACGACATCTTCGCCTATGCGCCGGTGCTGGCCGAAACCAACCTGACCTTCCTGTGGGCGGAATGGAACGCGGCCAACCTGATCGGCGTGCTGCTGTTCGTCGGCGCCATGGGCAAGTCGGCGCAGCTGCTGCTGCATACCTGGCTGCCCGACGCGATGGAGGGGCCGACGCCGGTGTCGGCCCTGATCCACGCCGCGACCATGGTCACGGCGGGTGTGTTCCTGGTCTGCCGGATGTCGCCGATCTACGAATTCGCGCCGGACGCCAAGACCTTCATCGTCTTCATCGGCGCCTTCACCGCCTTCTTCGCGGCCACCGTGGGCCTGGTGCAGAACGACATCAAGCGGGTCATCGCCTATTCGACCTGCAGCCAGCTGGGCTACATGTTCGTGGCCGCCGGTGTCGGTGTCTATTCGGTCGCCATGTTCCACCTGCTGACCCATGCCTTCTTCAAGGCGATGCTGTTCCTGGGCGCGGGCTCGGTCATCCACGGGATGCACCACGAACAGGACATGCGGAATTATGGCGGGCTGCGGCACAAGCTGCCGATGACCTTCTGGGCGATGATGATCGGCACCCTGGCGATCACCGGCGTCGGCATTCCGCTGCTGTACCTGGGCTTTCCGGTGGGCTTTGCCGGTTTCGTCAGCAAGGACGCGATCATCGAAAGCGCCTATGCGGGCACCGCCGGCGGCTATGCCTTCTGGCTGCTGGTGATCGCCGCGCTGATGACCAGCTTCTATTCCTGGCGGCTGATGTTCCTGACCTTCTACGGCAAACCGCGGGGCGACAAGCATACCCATGAACATGCCCATGAAAGCCCCCGGGTGATGCTGATCCCGCTGGGCGTTCTGGCGGTGGGCGCGATCCTGGCCGGGATGATCTGGTACAAGCCGTTCTTCGGCCATACCGACAGTGTCGCCAAGTTCTTTGGCGTGCCCTATGAAGAGGTCCATTCCGAGGACGGCGCCGCGGACGAGGGCGATCACCATTACGTCTTTGCCGGCCAGCCCGGGCAGGGCGCGATCCATGTCGGCCCCGACAACCACGTGCTGGACGAGGCGCATGCGGTGCCGGTCTGGGTCAAGCTCAGCCCCTTTGTCGCCATGCTGATCGGGCTGGCCACCGCCTGGACGATGTATATCCGCCAGCCCGACCTGCCGGGCCGGGTCGCCGCGGCCAACCGTCCGCTTTACGACTTCCTGCTCAACAAATGGTATTTCGACGAACTTTACGACGCGGTCCTGGTCCGGCCCGCCCAGGCGATCGGGCGGTTCCTGTGGAAAGGCGGCGACGGCAAGGTCATCGACGGGGCGATCAACGGGGTGTCGATGGGGATCGTTCCCATGGTCACCCGGGCGCTCGGCCGGGCCCAGTCGGGCTATATCTTCACCTATGCCTTCTTCATGGTGATCGGCATCGCCGCGCTGATCACCTGGGTCGTGCTGGCCGGGGGGGCGCAGTGATGGACAACCTGCTTTCGATCACCACCTTCATCCCGCTGATCGCCGCCGCCATCCTGGCGCTGTTCCTGCGCGGCGATGACGAGGCCGCCCGGCGCAACGCCAAATGGGTCGCCATGGCGGCCACGGTGCTGACCTTCATCGTGTCGCTGTTCATCCTGTTCGGCTTCGATCCCGCGAATACCGACTTCCAGTTCGTGGAAGAGGGCGACTGGCTGATGGGCTTCACCTACAAGATGGGCGTCGACGGGATCAGCGTGCTGTTCGTCATGCTGACCACCTTCCTGATGCCGATCACCATCGCCGCCTGCTGGACCGTCACCCACCGGGTCAAGGAATACATGATCGCCTTCCTGGTGCTGGAAACGCTCATGCTGGGCGTGTTCATGGCGCTGGACCTGGTGCTGTTCTACCTGTTCTTCGAGGCCGGGCTGATCCCGATGTTCCTGATCATCGGCATCTGGGGCGGCAAGGAACGCATCTATGCGGCGTTCAAGTTCTTCCTTTATACCTTCCTCGGTTCGGTCCTGATGCTGGTGGCGATGATCGCCATGTATGTCGATGCCGGCACCACCGATATCCCGACGCTGCTGACCCACGAATTCGGCACCGAAACCTTCAGCCTGTTCGGCATCCAGATCATCGGCGGCATGCAGACCCTGCTGTGGATCGCCTTTTTCGCGAGCTTCGCGGTCAAGATGCCGATGTGGCCGGTCCATACCTGGCTGCCCGATGCCCACGTCCAGGCGCCCACCGCGGGCTCGGTCGTGCTGGCGGCGATCCTGCTCAAGATGGGCGGCTACGGGTTCCTGCGCTTCAGCCTGCCGATGTTCCCGGTCGCCTCCGACCTGCTGGCGCCCTTCGTGCTGTGGCTCTCGGCCATCGCCATCGTCTATACCTCGCTGGTGGCCCTGGTGCAGGAGGACATGAAAAAGCTGATCGCCTACTCCTCGGTCGCGCATATGGGCTTTGTCACCATGGGCATCTTCGCGGCCAACCAGCAGGGCGTCGACGGGGCGATCTTCCAGATGATCAGCCACGGCTTCGTCTCGGGCGCGCTGTTCCTGTGCGTGGGCGTGATCTACGACCGGATGCACACGCGGCAGATCGACGCCTATGGCGGGCTGGTGAACCGGATGCCGGCCTATGCGCTGATCTTCATGCTGTTCACCATGGCCAATGTCGGCCTGCCGGGCACCAGCGGATTCGTCGGCGAATTCCTGACCCTGGTGGGCGCCTTCCAGGTCAATACCTGGGTCGCCGCCGTGGCCACGACCGGCGTGATCCTGTCGGCGGGCTATGCGCTCTGGCTTTATCGCCGGGTGGTGATGGGCGACCTCATCAAGGAGGCGCTGCGTTCGATCACCGACATGGACCGGCGCGAACGCTGGATCTTTGCGCCGCTGGTGGTCATGACCCTGCTGCTGGGCGTCTACCCGGCGCTGATCACCGACATCATCGGGCCCAGCGTCACCGCCCTGGTCACCCATGTGGAAACCGCCGCCGCCAATTTCGAGCCCGCCACCCGGCTGGCCCAGCACTGAAAGGCCTGACCCATGCTTTCGGCTGACCTGAACATCCTGCTGCCCGAGATCCTGCTGTCGGTCTTTGCCATGGCCGCCCTGCTGGGGGCGGTCTACACGACCAGGGACAAGCTCGCCCCGGCGCTGACCTGGGCCACCGCGGCGGTGTTCGTCATCGTCGCGCTGTGGATCGGCACCTCGGGCGAGGGCACCAACCGCGCCTTCGACGGCATGTTCGTCGACGATGCCTTCGCGCGGTTCGCCAAGGTCGGCATCCTGCTGGCCGCCGCCGCGATCCTGGTGATGAGCCTCGACTGGATGCAGCGCCGCGACCTGTTGCGCTTCGAATACCCGGTGCTGATCACCCTGGCCGTGGTCGGCATGATGGTCATGGTCTCGTCCGGCGACCTGATCGCGCTCTACATGGGGCTCGAACTGCAATCGCTTGCCCTTTACGTCGTTGCCTCGATGCGCCGCGACAGCGTGAAATCGACCGAGGCCGGTCTGAAATACTTCGTCCTTGGCGCGCTCTCGTCGGGCCTGCTGCTCTATGGCGCCTCGCTGACCTATGGCTTCGCCGGCACCACGGAATTTTCCGGCATCATCGCCGCGACCGAAGGCGGTGTCTCCACCGGCCTGCTGTTCGGGCTGGTCTTCCTGCTGGCGGGCTTCGCCTTCAAGGTCTCGGCCGCGCCGTTCCACATGTGGACGCCGGATGTCTATGAAGGCGCGCCGACCCCGATCACCGCCTTCTTCGCCACCGCGCCCAAGATCGCCGCGCTCGGCCTGTTCGCCCGGGTGGTGCACGATGCCTTTGGCGGCGTGATCGGCGACTGGCAGCAGGTCGTGGCCTTCCTGGCGGTGCTGTCGATGTTCGTCGGCTCGATCGCCGCGATCGGCCAGCGCGACATCAAGCGGCTGATGGCCTATTCCTCGATCGGGCACATGGGCTTTGCCCTGATGGGCCTGGCCGCCGGCACCGCGCTGGGCGTGCAGGCGATGCTGATCTATGTGGCGATCTATGTGGCGATGAACATCGGCACCTTCGCCTTCATCCTGTCGATGGAGCGCGACGGCCGCCCGGTCACCTCGATCGACGCGCTGAACATGTATTCCGCGCGTGAACCGCTCAAGGCGCTGGCGATGCTGATCCTGCTGTTCAGCCTGGCCGGGGTGCCGCCGATGCTGGGCTTCTTCGGCAAGCTCTACGTGCTGCGCGCCGCCTACGAGGGCGGTCTGGCCTGGCTGGCCGTGGCCGGGGTGATCGCATCGGTCATCGGCGCCTTCTACTACCTGCGGATCGTCTATTTCATGTATTTCGGGGCCGAGCGGGACGAGGTTCTGGATCGCAATGCCAACCCGGTGCTCTGGACCTTGCTGGTGGCCTCGGCGGCGGTGATGGTGTTCGGCGTGATCAACCTGTTCGGGCTCGACCCGATCGCCGGCACGGCGGCCGCGGCGCTTGTCAACTGACACCCCGCTCTGGGAGGCGCCGGAAACGGCGCGGTTCTGGCCCGCGGGCGTCGACCGCGTGGTGCTGGAGGAAACCACCTCCACCATGGACGAGGCGCGCCGCCTGGCCGCGCAGGTCGCCGGCCCGACCTGGATCATGGCGCGGCGCCAGACTGCCGCCCATGGCCGCCGCGGACGGCCCTGGGCCAGCCCCGAGGGCAATTTCGCGGCCACGCTGCTGCTGCGCCCCGATCTGGACCCGGGCCGTGCCGCGCTGCATTCCTTCCTTGCCGCCAATGCCCTGCGCCTGACCCTGGCGATGTGCGTCGCGCCCGACAGGCTGGCGCTGAAATGGCCCAATGACGTGCTGCTGGACGGCGCCAAGGTGGCCGGCATCCTGCTGGAAAGCGGCGGCCGGGCCGGGCGGGTCGACTGGCTGGCCGTGGGCATCGGCGTCAACCTGCAACAGGCGCCCGATCCCGGAACGCTCGACCCCGGTGCGGTGTCGCCGATCTCGGTCGCCGGGGCCGGGGGCAGCCCGCACAGCCTCGACGACATGCTGTTCTGGCTCGCCAGCCATTATGCCGACCAGATGCGGCTGTTCGCCGAGCAGGGCTTTGACCCGATCCGCCGGCTCTGGCTGCGCCATGCCGCGCGGCTGGGCAAACAGGTCACCGCCCGGCTGCCGAACGCGACACGCAGCGGAACCTTTGAAACGGTCGACGAAGACGGGTATCTGGTGCTGACAACCCCCACGGGCCAGGAGCGTATCGCCGCGGCCGACATCTTTTTCGGAGCGCCCGATGCTTCTGGCCATTGATTGCGGCAATACCAACACGGTCTTCTCGATCTGGGACGGCAGCCGCTTTCTGTGCACCCTGCGCACATCGACCGAACATCAGCGCACCGCCGACCAGTATTTCGTCTGGTATTCGACACTAATCCGCCATCACGGCATCGATGCGCGGATCACCGACGTCATCATCAGCTCGACCGTGCCGCGCGTGGTGTTCAACCTGCGCGTCATGGCCGACCGCTATTTCGGCACCCGCCCCCTTGTGGTCGGCAAGCCGGACTGCCATCTGCCCGTCAACCCCCGCGTCGATGCGGGCACCGCGGTCGGGCCGGACCGGCTGGTCAACACCGCCGGCGCCCATGACCGCCATGGCGGCGACCTGATCGTCGTCGATTTCGGCACCGCCACCACCTTTGACGTGGTCGCCACCGATGGCGCCTATGTCGGCGGGGTGATCGCCCCGGGGGTCAACCTGTCGCTCGAGGCGCTGCATGCCGCGGCCGCGGCCTTGCCCCATGTCGACGTGACGAAACCGCCGCAGGTGATCGGCACCAACACGGTGGATTGCATGCAATCGGGCGTCTTCTGGGGCTATGTCGGCCTCGTGAACGGCGTCTGCCAACGGATCAAGGGCGAATATGACCGGCCCATGACGGTCATCGGAACCGGAGGCCTCGCACCGCTTTTCTCGACGGGCGAGGCGCTTTTCGACCAGATCGAGGATGACCTGACGATGCACGGGCTGACCGTGATCCATCGCTACAACAAGGATAGAATGTAAGAACATGAGCAGCGACAGATTGATTTACCTCCCCCTCGGTGGCGCGGGGGAGATCGGCATGAATTGCTACGTCTACGGCTACGGCCCCGAGGGCGCCGAGCGCCTGATCGTCGTCGACCTGGGCGTGACCTTTCCCGACATGGACGGCAGCCCCGGCGTCGACCTGATCTTTCCCGACATCTCCTGGCTGGCCGACCGGCGCGACCGGATCGACGGGATCTTCATCACCCATGCCCACGAAGACCACGTGGGCGCCGTGGGCCATCTGTGGGAACGGCTTGGCGCGCCGGTCCATGCCCGCGCCTTCACCGCCCACCATGCCCGCCGCAAGATGGAGGATCAGGGCTATTCCGGCGACAGCGTGCGCACCGCCCAGCCCTGGCCCGAAACCATCCAGGCCGGGCCCTTCACCGTGGGCTTCGTGCCGATCTCGCACTCGATCCCCGAAAGCTCGGGGTTGGTGATCGACAGCCCGGCGGGCCGGGTGATCCATACCGGCGATTTCAAGATCGACCATACCCCGCTGGTCGGCGAGCCCTTCGACGAAGCGCTCTGGGCCGAGGTGGCCAGGCCCGGCGTGCAGGCGCTGGTCTGCGATTCGACCAACGTTTTCAGCCCGCACCAGGGCCGGTCCGAGGCCACGATCGGCCCCGACATCACCCGGCTTTTCGCCGGCGCGCGCGGCATGGTCGTGGCCACCACCTTCGCCTCCAACGTCGCCCGCCTGAAGACCCTGGCCGAGGCGGCGCAGTCCGCCGGCCGCTCGGTCTGTCTGCTGGGCCGGGCGATGCGCCGCATGGTCGAGGCGGGGGTGGAAGCCGGCGTGCTGACCGATTTCCCCAAAGTCGTCCCGCCCGAGGAAGCCGCCCAGATCCCGCGCGAAAACCTGATGCTGCTGGTCACCGGCAGCCAGGGCGAACGCCGCGCCGCCTCGGCCCAGCTGGCCCAGGGCAAATACATGGGGCTGAAGATGAAAGAGGGCGACCTGTTCCTGTTCAGCTCCAAGACCATTCCGGGCAATGAACGCGGCGTGATCCGGATCATGAACGCGTTTTCCGAAATGGGCGTGGACGTGGTCGATGACAGCGGCGGGCTTTATCACGTTTCGGGCCATGCCAACCGGCCCGACCTGATGGAAATGCACCGCATCACCGACCCGAAGATCGTGATCCCGATGCATGGCGAACATCGCCACCTGCGCGAACATGCCCGCCTGGCCCAGGAATCCGGCCGCGCCAGCGCCATCGCCGTCAACGGCATGATGCTGGATCTGACCGGCGCCACCCCGAAGGTCGCCGAATATATCGAAACCGGCCGGGTCTATCTGGACGGCAAGATCCAGATCGGCGCGCTGGACGGGATCGTCCGCGACCGGATCCGCATGGCGCTGAATGGCCATGTCACCGTCACCCTGCTGATCGAGGAGGACGGCACGCCGCTGGGCGATCCCTGGTGCGACGTGAAAGGCCTGTCCGAGACGGGCCGCAACAATGTGCCGCTGGTCGAGGTGCTGGAAAACGCCCTGGGCGGCTTCCTGCAGCGGGCCGCTGACAAGGTGCTGGCCGATGACGATCTGCTGGAAAAGGACCTGCGGATCATCGCCCGCCGCACCACGGAAAACGAGATCGGCAAGAAACCCGAAGTCACCGTGGTGATCAGCCGGCTTGAATGACGCGCGCGGGCAGGGCAGGGTCGGGCCATGGAAAAACCGATCCTCGCCGCCGCGTTCGCGCTTCTGTCGGCCCCGCTTGCCGCCCAGACCCTGCCCGAACCAGGCACGGTCTTTGTCTATGACGTGATCGAGATCCGCGATGGCCAACCCGAAGCGCCGGTCCGGGGTGAGGTCACGATCCTTGGCGTCGACGGGGCCGAAGTGACCCAGCGCATCTGCCGCGAGGGCTACTGCCAGGCCACGGTGCAGCGCGACCTGATGAAATATCTCGGATCGCTCTACGGCCTCGACACGGAGATGAGCGGCCTCGACCGCGACGCGATCCTGAACGACCCGAACACGATCGGCGTGGTGATCGGCGATGAAGAGGGCGGGGGCATTTTCCCGCTGTCCGACGGCAAGGAGCTGATCTGGACCGAAAGCTGGAACAGCGAGGCGTTCAACGCCGATTACACGATGGGCCTGACGCAATCCTGTTGCGTGCCCGCCGATCATCGCCTGGCCCGGTCAGAAGAGCTGTGGACGTTCGACTACAGTTTCGAACGGACCGACGGGGACGAGCTGCAGGAGGGTGAAACCCGGATCCTGTTCGATCCGGAACTGGGCTGGACTGTCGGCACCACGACCACCAGCCGGGTCCAGATCGGGGACGACGTGTCCAACCTGATCCTGCGGATGGAGCTGCGAGAGGTCATCCGGCCCTGAGCGGGCGGCGATGGCACCGACGCGATACCGACGAAATACCGACGTATGCCGCAAGCGGTTTTTCAGTGACTTCAGGGGGGTGTGCGGCAATCGTTGCGCGCGGGCCTGAGATGCGCGCGCAACGGTCAGGATCCGTTTACCCGGCCCGGCGCTGTTCGAAGCTTTTGGCGATGAAGGCGGGGACATCCTCGCCCATGCCGACCGTGTCGGACTCGTCCCGGCGGCTACCGCGTCCGCTACGGGCGCGCCGTGGTTCGTCGGATTTCTTCTCGGTCTGCTCGGCGGGCTCCGCCCGGCGCGCGGGGGCTTCGACCGGCGCCGGCGGCGCGTCCTCGGGTGTCTGCCGACGCGGCGACCGGCTGCGCCGTTTGGGGGCCGGGGCCTCCTCGTCGCTGCGCGCCTCGCTCGGCGCTTCGGGGGTGGACCCCAACGGGTTGTCCAGCCTCGGAATTTCCTTTTCGATCAGCCGCTCGACGGCTTCGAAATACTTCTCGTCTCGGGTCGAACAGATCATCAGTGCCGTGCCCTCGCGCCCGGCGCGGCCGGTGCGGCCGATCCGGTGGACGTAATCCTCGGCATGGGAGGGCACGTCGAAATTGATCACATGGGACACGTTGGGAATGTCGAGCCCGCGCGCGGCCACGTCCGAGGCGATCAGGAATTTCAGCGACCCGTCGCGGAACCCGTCCAGGGTGCGGGTCCGGTGCGATTGTTCCAGGTCGCCATGGATCGGAGAGGCGTCATATCCATGTTTTTTCAATGACTTGGCAACGACATCCACATCGACCTTGCGGTTGCAGAAGATGATCGCGTTGCGCAGCTTGTCCCCCTCGCCGTCGATCAGCGCGCGCAGCAGGGCGCGTTTTTCGCCATCGGCCTTGTCGCGGCGCGAGGGTTTGAACATCACCACGCCCTGGCTGATCGTTTCCGAGGCCGTCGCCTGCCGCGCCACCTCGATCCGGGCGGGGTTGGACAGGAAGGTGTTGGTGATCCGCTCGATCTCGGGCGCCATGGTGGCGGAAAAGAACAGGGTCTGGCGGGTGAACGGGGTCAGGCCGAAGATGCGTTCGATATCGGGGATGAACCCCATGTCGAGCATCCGGTCGGCCTCGTCCACGACCATGACCTTGACATCCGACAGGATCAGCTTGCCGCGTTCGAAATGGTCCAGCAGGCGGCCCGGCGTGGCGATCAGCACGTCGACGCCCTTGTCGATCAGCGCGTCCTGTTCCTTGAAGCTGACGCCGCCGATCAGCAAGGCCTTGGTCAGCTTGGAATGTTTCGCGTAATTGTCGAAATTCTCGGCGACCTGGGCGGCCAGTTCCCGGGTCGGGCACAGCACCAGCGAGCGCGGCATCCGCGCCCGGGCGCGGCCGCGTTTCAGCAGGGTGATCATCGGCAGGGTGAAGCTGGCGGTCTTGCCGGTGCCGGTCTGGGCGATGCCCAGCACGTCGCGCCCCTCCAGCGCCGGCGGGATCGCGCCTTCCTGGATCGGGGTCGGCGTGGTGTAGCCGGTCTCTTCGATGGCCTTGAGGACCTTGGGGTCGAGCGCGAGGTCGGAAAATTGGGTCAAGTGGTGCCTTTCACGTGGGTTGCGGCTGTCATGGCCGCAAGACTCGCGCGGCCCCGCCCGGCCGGATTGCCGGGACGTCCTGTCCGCGCGGGCATACGCGGTGGGCGCCGAAAGGTCAAGGAAATCAGGAAAGGCGCGTGCGTTGCGCCCGAAAATCAACCCACCGGCGCCGCAAAACCAACACAGGGTTAACGGAACCCTGCCGAATGCGCTGTGAAAAGGAGCACCTGCGATGCAAATCGTTGTCCCCTACCTGATCCCCGGCGCCGCCACCCTGGCGGTCCTGGCTCTGGTCTATCTGCTCTTCGTGTTCTGGGTCCGTCGTCCGGGCCGGGCCGAAGATCTGGCTGCGCGTCAGAACGCCGAATCCTGAACCGGAACCGGTCTGACGCGGCGCCCGTCGGAGGTTTCGACCCCGGCGGGCGTTTCGCGTTCACACCATCATTTCCTTGGTCGCCGACAGGGTCACGTCCGGGAAATCGCGTTCGATCCGGTCGATGTCCCATTGCAGGCGCGTGAGATAGACCACGTCGCCGTCATGGTCGTGGCTGATATGCTGCTTGTTGGCGGCGGCGAATTTCTCGACCGCGTCTTTCGGGCCGCCGACCCAGCGGGCCGAGGTGAATTGCGACGGCTCGAACCGCACCGGCAGGCCGTATTCCTGCTCGATCCGGGCGGCCAGAACCTCGAATTGCAGCGCGCCGACGACGCCGACGATGAAACCCGACCCGATCGCCGGCTTGAACACCTTGGCGGCGCCTTCCTCGGCGAATTGCATCAGCGCCTTCTCCAGGTGCTTGGCCTTCATCGGATCGCCCGCGCGCACCCCCTGCAGCAGTTCCGGCGCGAAAGAGGGGATGCCGGTGACGCGCAGCTTCTCGCCCTCGGTCAGGGTGTCGCCGATGCGCAATTGGCCATGGTTCGGGATGCCGATGATATCGCCGCCCCAGGCCTCTTCGGCCAGTTCGCGGTCGGCGGCCAGGAACAGGACCGGGTTGCTGATGGCCATGGGTTTGCCGGTGCGCACCTGGGTCAGCTTCATGCCGCGCTGGAAATGCCCCGAGGACAGGCGGACAAAGGCGACCCGGTCGCGGTGCTTGGGGTCCATATTCGCCTGCACCTTGAAGACGAAGCCGGAAACCCTTGATTCCTCGGGTAGAATCTGGCGCGGCTCGGCCGCGGTCGGTTGCGGTTCGGGGCCGTATCTGGCGATGCCCTCCATCAATTCGCGCACGCCGAAGGAATTGATCGCGCTGCCGAACCAGATCGGGGTCATGTGCCCGTCCAGCACCTGGGCGGGGTCGAGCGGCGGCAGGAGTTCCCTGGCCATCTCGATCTCTTCGAGGAAGGTTCCCAGCAGATGGCCGGGCACGTGCTGCGCCAGTTTCGGATCGTCCAGCCCGTCGATGCGGATGCTTTCGGCCACCTTGTTGCGGTCGGCGCGGTCCATCAGTTCCAGCCGGTCGCGCAGGATGTCGTAGCAGCCGATGAAATCGCGGCCCTGGCCGATCGGCCAGGAGGCGGGGGTGACGTGGATCGCCAGCATTTCCTGGATTTCGTCGATGATCTCGAAGGTATCGCGGCTTTCGCGGTCCATCTTGTTGCAGAAGGTCAGGATCGGCAGGTCGCGCAGGCGGCAGACCTCGAACAGTTTCCGGGTCTGGCTTTCGACGCCCTTGGCGCCGTCGATCACCATCACCGCGGCGTCGACCGCGGTCAGGGTGCGATAGGTATCCTCGGAAAAATCGCTGTGGCCCGGCGTGTCGACCAGGTTGAAGCGGTAGCGGTCATAGTCGAAGGACATGGCGCTGGCCGAGACCGAGATGCCCCGGTCCTGCTCCATCTTCATGAAGTCCGACCGCGTGCGCCGCGCCTCGCCCTTGGCGCGCACCTGCCCCGCCATCTGGATCGCGCCGCCGTAAAGCAGGAACTTTTCGGTCAGCGTGGTCTTGCCGGCATCGGGGTGGCTGATGATGGCAAAGGTGCGCCGCCGGGCGATTTCCGGCGGCAGGTCGGGGCGATTTGCGGGCGCGTCAAGCATGGGGCGCATATAGCGGCGGGGCCGGGGGGCCGCAACGGCCCTCAGTTGGACGAGGCGCGGCGCAGCAGGGCGACGGCGTCGGGCGTCGACAGCAGGGTCTCGGCGACCTCGTAATCCAGGTGCTGGCGGTCGGAATGGCCGGGCAGGTGTCGTGCCAGCCGGTCGTTGACCTCGTCGGGCAGGGCGACGCGGGTGCGTTGGTCGATCAGCAGGGTTTCGGCCGCGATCCCCTCGGCATAGATGATCTGGTGATCGTCGAACAGCAGCTGGAAATAGTCGATGAAGCCGCCGTCCTTCTGATAGACCGTATCGCCGTTGATCAGGTGGCGGACCTTGACCAGAACCTCGGCCCGGCCGGCGCCGATCCGGTCGCGGCGCTGGTAGACGAAGATCCGGTGATCGGGCGACAGCACCAGGTCGCGGCTGTTGAACAGCGCCCCCTCGCGGATCACCACGGGGGCGAAATCGCCCACGGCGCGGAAGGTCGATTGTCCGATCCAGCGGATTTCCTGGGCGCCGTCATCCCGGGTCAGGACCCGGTCGCCGACGGCCAGATCCTCGATCGGGACCTGCCGCCCCGAGGCCAGCGCGATATGGGTGCCGCGGGCGAAACTGACGCAGGCGACCTCGGCAAAGCGGGTGGTGGCGGTGCGCCGGTCGGCGCCGACCAGCCGGTAATCGGCCGCTTCGGCCAGCCGGGCAAGCGGCAGCAGGTAGGTCTCCACCGCTTCGGTCCCGTCGACCTCGACCAGGATCAGCGCCTCGTAGGTGGTGCTGTCACTGGCCATCAGCGTGACGCAGCTGTCCAGGTGCACGACATTGCCCGGCGTGCCGGCCTCGGACCGCTCGTGCACGCGGAACGGCGCCCGGTCGGTGTCGATGGCCAGGGTCAGCGGGCGGCGCACCGCGCCTTTGCGCAGCTGGTAGATGTCGTCCATCACCAGTTCATCGGCGAAACTGATCGCATCGCCTTCGGCCACGCCGTCGGTGACGCGGAATTCCTCGGCCGGGTAAACCGGGAGCGTCTGGGCGGCGGGATCGGACTTGGACATGGATACCAAAAGGTTGAGACTGGTCTTGCAGGGACGAGGTAGAATAGGAATTGGGCGAAATCGGGTCAACGGTCGGGCATTTGCCCGGGCATTGTCCACCGACATGGTTAAGGAGAGATGGCATGGACCTTGGAATCAAGGGAAAAACCGCGCTGGTCTGCGCAAGTTCCAAGGGATTGGGCCTGGGCAGCGCCCGGGCGCTGGCCGAAGCCGGCTGCGCAATCGTGATGAATGCCCGCGGCGCCGAGGCGCTGGAGGCGGCGGCCGAGGGGATTCGCCGCGACTTCGGCGTGAAGGTCACCGCGATCGCCGCCGACATCACCACAGAGGATGGCCGCGCCCGGGTGCTGGAGGCGGCCGGGACGCTCGATATCCTGGTCACCAATGCCGGCGGGCCGCCGCCGGGCGCCTGGACCGACTGGACCCGCGACGATTTCATCGCCGCTTTCGATGCCAACCTGCTGACGCCGGTGGCGCTGATGAAAGCGACCCTGCCGGCGATGATCGACCGCGGCTGGGGCCGGGTCGTCAACATCACCTCGGTCTCGGTCAAGTCGCCGATCGCCGCGCTGGGCCTGTCGAACACCGCGCGGACCGGGCTGACCGGCTATGTCGCCGGCGTGGCGCGCCAGGTCGCCCCGCACGGCGTTGTCATCAACAACCTGCTGCCCGGGCTGCATGGCACCGACCGGATGGTGCAGCTGGAAAACGCCGCCAGCGCCTCCAGCGGCAAGAGCGTCGACCAGGTCCGGGCCGAGCGGCTGGCGACGATCCCCGCCGGCACCTATGGTGACCCGCGCGATTTCGGCGCCACCTGCGCGTTCATGTGCTCGCAATTCGCGGGCTTCATGGTGGGCCAGAATATCCTGCTGGATGGCGGTGCGACGAATTCGACGCTCTGAATAGGGTGCGCGGGGTTGCTTTCCGGTCCGGTTTCTCCGATGAAAACGGTCGGAATATCGCAGGCAAGCCCTTGACCGAACAGACCCCACGGCTGGAAATCCGCAACATCACCCGCACCTTCGGAGGGCGCCGGGTGGTCGATGACGTGTCGTTGCGGCTGGGTCCGGGGCAGGTCACCTGTCTGCTGGGGCCGTCGGGCTGCGGCAAGTCGACGACCTTGCGGATCATCGCCGGGGTCGAGATGCAGGACAGCGGCACGATCTGGGCCGATGGAGAACTGGTCTGCGACACGGTGTTCCGCGTGCCCCCCGAAGGGCGCGGGATCGGGCTGATGTTCCAGGATTTCGCGCTGTTCCCGCATCTGGACGTGGCCGGCAATGTCGCCTTCGGCCTGGGCGGGACCAAGGACGCCAAGCGGGCCCGGGTCGAGGAATTGCTCGAACGGGTCGGCATGTCGGCCCATATCCACGCCTATCCGCACGAATTGTCGGGCGGCGAACAGCAGCGCGTCGCCCTGGCCCGGGCGCTGGCGCCGCGGCCGCGGATCATGCTGATGGACGAGCCGTTCTCGGGGCTCGACGACCGGTTGCGCGACGAGATCCGGGACGAAACGCTCGATGTGCTCAAGGCCGAAGGCGCCGCGGTCCTGCTGGTCACCCATGAACCGGCCGAGGCGATGCGCATGGCCGACGAAATCGCCCTGATGCGCGACGGCCGGATCGTCCAGCAGGGCGCGCCCTACAATATCTACAATACCCCGGCAGACCGCCAGGCGGCGGCGTTTTTCAGCGATATCAACGCGATAGAGGGCGTTGTCAAAGGGGCCCTGACGGATACGCCCTTTGGCCAGTTCCTGACCCCGGGTTTCCCCGATGGCGCCGCGGTCGAAATCGTGGTGCGGCCCCAGCACCTCAAGATCGACCTGGACCGGGCCGGCAAGGGGCCGAACCCGACCCTGGCCGACGGCACCGCCGCGCGGGGCGAGGTGACGCGGGCGCGGTTCATGGGCTCCGAAAGCCTGGTCGAATTGCGGATGGATTACGGTGGGCGGCTGGTGGCCAAGGTGCCGTCGGTATTCCTGCCGCGCGCCGGCACGCCGCTGTGGATCATGATCCGCCGCGACCGCTGCTTCGTCTTTCCCAGCCCGGGCCGCACCGGTCAGCCGGCCGCGCCGCGGTAATCGGCCAGCCGCTTGCCGGTTTCGTCGACAAAGAGGCTGGGCAGGGCGCGCAGGGCGGTCAGCCTGTCGATGCGCAATTCGTCGAACCGGCGCAGGGTTTCGCACCAGACCACCGCGGTCCAGAGCCGGCCCCAGTATTCCAGGGCCAGGGGTCGCACCGTCCGGTCGCGCCCCTCGATCGTGATCGCCAGTTTCTGCCGCGCCCGGATCGCCTGACGGATCCGCGGCAGGTGCTGGAATCCCCGGGCCGCGTCGGAAAAGGGATGCACCGCCAGCAGCGGCGGGGCCGGGCGGCCGATTTCGGGCAGGACCGCGTCGATCTTGGCCGCCAGGCTGCGCGCGGCCCCCGACAGGTCGGGATCGGCGGCCTGGCCCATGGCGGCCAGCGCGACATGCAGCGCCTCCATTTCCGCATTGGTCAGGTTCAGCGGCGGCAGGGTGATCGCGGCGGTGATGTGGTAGCCGACGCCGCGCTCGCCCTCGACCGGCACCCCCGAGGCGGCCAGCGTCTCCATGTCCCGGTAGATCGTGCGCAGCGACACGCCGGTGGCCCGGGCCAGGGCTTCGGCCTTGTGCAGATTGCCGCCCCTGAGCAGGCGAATCAAGGTCATCAACCGATCCGAACGGCGCATGGCGGCCCTCCCTTTGGCGGGAGTTTTGACAAAAATTCGTCAGTTGACAAGATCGTGTCACGAAATCCCTGAAATCCCGTCGGACAGGGGCTTTGGGGCGTGATTCACCTCTTTCCAACCGGTGGGTTCGGGCCTAAAGCCGAGGCTCAGGAATTCAAACCGGGCGGCATCGCCCGAAGAGGCGGAGAAATACCATGATGACACTCACCGGCGCGCCCGAGCTTGCGTTCATCCAGAATGTCGGGCCGATGGGGGCGATCCTGATCGCCGTGGTGGTCCTGGTCCTGTTCGGCCGTGGCAAGATTTCCAGCATGATGGGCGAGGTCGGCAAGGGCATCAGCTCGTTCAAGAAGGGCGTCGAGGACGGCAAGAAGGAGGTCGAGGACCAGACCGCCGAGGCCGCCCGCGACGTCACCCCCGAGGACGACAAGGACAAGGCCTGATCGGGCCCCGGGAGTCGCGCGATGTTCGACCTGGGCTGGACCGAGCTTCTGGTGATCGGCGTGGTCGCGCTGATCGTGGTGGGCCCCAAGGACCTGCCGCAATTGTTCCGTGCCGTCGGCCGCTTCACCGGCAAGGCCCGGTCGATGGCGCGCGAATTCAGCTCGGCGATGAATGCGGCCGCCGACGAGGCCGGGATGAAGGACATCCAGAAGACGATCAACGCCGCCGCCGACCCGGCCAAGGCGGCCGGCCAGAGCCTGCGTCAGGCGACCAGCGACATCACCAGGTCCGCCTCTGCGCGCGGCCCCGAACGCAAGGCGCAGGCCGACAAGACCCCCGCCCAGAGCGCCGGGGGCGCCGAAGACCCGCTTGACCGCGCGGCGGGGGTGGCGGCCGCCGCCGCCGATGCGCCGGGCAAGGCCCCGGCGGACCCGCCCAAGGACAGACCCGCATGAGCGCGACCGAGACCCGGGACGATATCGACGACAGCTCGGCCCCGCTGATCGAACACCTGGCCGAATTGCGCACCCGCCTGATCCGGGCGGCCCTGGCGTTTTCGCTGGGCATGGTGCTGTGCTTCACCGTCTGGAACCCGATCTTCGATTTCCTGACCCGCCCGCTCTGTTCGGCCATGGCCGATCGCGGGATGGAGAATTGCGGCCTGATCCTGATCAAGCTGCAGGAAGGGTTCTTCGTCGCGGTGTCGATCTCGCTTCTGGGCGGGCTGGTGCTGGGCTTTCCGATCATCTCCTACCAGCTATGGCGTTTCGTGGCGCCGGGGCTCTATCGGTCTGAAAAGAATGCGTTTCTGCCGTTCCTGGTCGCCTCTCCGGCGATGTTTTTCCTGGGCGCGGCCTTTGCCTATTACGTGGTCACGCCGCTGGCCTTCGACTTTTTCCTCGGCTTCCAGCAACCCGGATCGGTGCTGGACGAGGGCGCGGTCGAGAACGCCACCGCCGGCATCGCCTTCCAGGGCTCGGCCGGAGAATACCTGTCGCTGACGATCAAGTTCATCGTCGCCTTCGGGCTGTGTTTCCAGCTTCCGGTGCTGCTGACCCTGATGGGCAAGGCCGGGCTTGTCGGGGCCGAGGGGCTGCGCAACGTGCGCAAATACGCGGTGGTCGGCATCCTGGTGCTGGCCGCTCTGGTGACACCGCCGGACGTGATCACCCAGGTGATCCTGTTCGTCGTGGTCTATGGCCTCTACGAGATATCGATCTTCCTGGTCGGCCGGGTCGAACGCCGGCGCGAGGCGCAGCTGAAGAAAGACGGGCTGTGGTTCGAGGACGAGGACGACCAAGGCGACGCGACCGACGAGGACAAGGCGTGAGCGACCCGCTTGAGCGGATCGCCGCGGCGCTGGACCGGATCGCCCCGCCGCCGGCACCGGCGCCGGATTTCTCTGTCGCGTCGGGCTTTGTCTGGCACGTGGAGCCGGACCGGCTGGCGCCCGTGTCGACCGTCAACCGGGTCGCTCTGCCGCTGCTGGTGGGCATCGACCGCGCACGCGATACCCTGCTGGCCAATACCCGCCGCTTCGCCGCCGGATTGCCCGCCAACAATGCCCTGCTCTGGGGCGCGCGCGGGATGGGAAAGTCAAGCTTGGTCAAGGCGATCCACGGCGCAGTCGAGGTCGATCACCCGGGTCTGAAACTGATCGAGATCCAGCGCGAGGACCTGCCCTCGATCGGACGGTGCCTGGCGCTGCTGCGCGGCCGGACAGAGCGCTTCGTGCTGTTCTGCGACGACCTGTCGTTTTCCCATGACGACGCCCATTACAAGTCGCTCAAGGCGGTGCTGGATGGCGGGATCGAGGGGCGGCCGGACAATGTGGTGCTTTATGCCACGTCGAACCGGCGCCATCTGATGCCGCGGGACATGATCG
Organism: Rhodobacteraceae bacterium HLUCCA08; assembly: GCA_001314655.1. Classification (GTDB taxonomy): domain Bacteria; phylum Pseudomonadota; class Alphaproteobacteria; order Rhodobacterales; family Rhodobacteraceae; genus Salibaculum. The sequence continues at coordinate 76,956 of LJSF01000028.1, forward strand.
AAAACGAACGCTCCAGCGCGATCAGCCCGTCGGAAGCGGTCGAGGAAAAGGTATCGCTGAGTGACCGGTTCGGGCTGTGGCTGGGGTTTCATCCCTGCGACCAGGACGAATACCTGGCGATGATCCGCGGCTATTGCGATGCCTACGGGGTGCGGATCGACGACGCGACGCTGCGGGCCGAGGCGGTGGAATGGCAGGCCACCCGAGGGGCGCGGTCCGGTCGGGTGGCCTGGCAATTCTTCACCGATCTGGCCGGTCGCCATGGCGTCGCGATCTGAACGAATTTACGTAAATTCGTTCGTCCGACCAGAATGACGTAATTTTGATCGTCCCTAGGGCAGGTAATCGGCCGGGTTGACGCTGTCGCGGCCGTCGCGGACCTCGAAATGCAGGAAGCCGGCATTGCTGACCTGGCCGATGGTCTGGCCCTGGCTGACCGTATCGCCACGCTCCACCGTCAATCCCTGCAGGTTCATGTAGACGCTCAGGATCGTGCCGGTATGGCGCATGACGATGAACTGTTCGCCCGAGGCGGTTTCGCTGACCGCGGCGACGGTGCCCTGGGCTGCGGCCTTGACCGGAGTGTCGGCGCCGGCGTCGATGTCGATGCCCTCGTTGCGGGGCGGGTTGTAGTCACGGATGATCGGGCCGGCGACCGGCAGGATGAACGGCGCCGAGGTCGCGGGCGCCGCGGTCCCGACATCGGGGGCGGGCGGGAGGTCCTCGGTCTCGGCGGCGGTCGAGGTCGTGTCGTCTTCGGGCAGCGGCTGGCTGGCGCTGGGCGGTGTCGGGGTCGGGGTGCCGGTGCCCGGGGAGGTGGCGCTGTCCGTCCGGGGCGGCGGGGCCGCGCCGGCGACCGGGATGATCAGCTGCTGGCCTTCGCGCACGCCCAGATCGGTGCCAAGCCCGTTCCATTCCCCCAGCGCCTGCACCGGCACATCATAGAGCCGGGCGATGGAATAGGCGGTTTCGCCACGCCGGACCTGGTGACGGACCGGTTCGGCTGCGGTTTGTGCGGACTGCGCCGCGGCGTCGGGCTGGGTCGCGGCGGGCTGTTGCGGACCGGCCCGGTCGATCGCATCCGAGGCCAGCGTGGTCACGTCGATCTGCGCCGGCGGCTGCAGCGGGCCGGTGGTCACGGCGCCGGTGGCGGGCGAGGGTTCGGCGACCCGGGACGGCAGGGAGACGATTTCGTCGCGCCGCAGCGGCACGTCCGGGTCGATGCCGTTGTGCCGGGCCAGGGCGGTGGGGTCGAGCCCCAGCCGGGTCGCGATCTGACGCGCCGTTTCGCCCTGTTTGGCGACCACCACCTGATAGCCGGGATAGGAGATCACGCCGCGATCGTCCGGCGCCGGCCGGTTGGCCAGGTCAGCCGCCGCCTGCGAGGTGTCGAAGCCGCCGCCCAGGTTGCGCAGGTCCAGGTCGAAATTGCCGTCGTCGTCGCAAGCGGCCACAAACGCGAGGCCCGAGGTCGCGATGATCAGCGCGGTCCGGCGGGCGGAAAAGGGGGAAGCGGCCATGGCTCTGTCCTCAATCGTCGCTGCGACGGCTCTGGCGGCCGCCGTCACGGGGGTTATACGCCGAAATCATTCCTTGCCCAACCCCTCGAGCAAGGGAACGAAGCGGACCGGCAGCAATTCGGTGTAGTCGAAGCCGCCATCTTCCAGCCGCCGCACCCGGATCAGCGATTGCACGGCATCGGACTGACCCACCGGCAGGACCATGATCCCCCCGGGCTTGAGCTGCGCCAGCAGCGGACCGGGCGGATCCTCGGGGGCGGCCGTCACGATGATCCGGTCGAAGGGCGCCTGGTCGGGCAGCCCGTGCGAGCCATCGGTGGTGACGGCGGTGATATTGGTCATGTTCAGACGTTCGAACAGCGCCCGCGCCTCGGTCACCAGGCGCTTGTAGCGGTCGACCGTATAGACCCGGCGCGCCAACTGGCTGAGGATCGCCGCCTGGTAGCCGCTCCCGGTGCCGATCTCGAGCACCTTGTGGCGGGGCTGCACATCGAGCGCCTGGGTCATCAGACCGACGACCGAGGGTTGCGAAATCGTCTGGCCGCAGGCGATCGGCAGCGGCATGTCCTCGTAGGCGCGGTCGGCGAACAGGCCGGTGACGAAGTCGGCCCGGTCGATCCGCTCCATCGCGGTCAGCACCCGCTGATCGGTCAGCCCTTTCGAGCGCAGGGCGAACAGGAACCGCATCTTGGCCTCGGCGTCCCAGGTCATTCGAGCGCCTTTCGCAGCGGGGCGAGCGCGTCATGGGCGGTCAGGTCGGCCCGCATCGGCGTGACCGAGATATGGCCCGCAAGGTTCACCGCCGCATCGGTGCCCGGTGCGGTGACGATGTCCTGGCGGCCGCCCTTGATCCACAGGAACCGCCGGCCCGAGGGTGAATGGGTGGGTTCGACCGCGAAACAGGTCCCCTGCCGGAACCCCTGCGCGGCGACCTTCAGCCCCGCGACCCGATCCGCCGGCACGGGCGGAAAATTCACGTTGTAGAACAGCCGGTAAGGCGCGTCGTCCCAATGGCCGTGATCCAGCAGCTTGCGGATCGTCGGCACGCCGTGCTGGGCGGCGGCCGCGAACGGGTCGGCTTCGCGGATATTGTCGGGGCCCAGATATTGCGACAGGGCGATGGCGGGCAGGCCCTGCAGTGCCGCCTCCATCGCGCCGCCGATCGTGCCGGAATAGAGCGTGTTTTCGGCCGCGTTGTTGCCGCGGTTGACACCCGACAGCACCAGGTCGGGCGGGGCATCGGCCATCACGTCATGGATCGCGGCCAACACGCAATCGGCCGGGCTGCCCTCGGCGGCATAGCGGCGCTCGTCCAGCCGGGCGATCATCGTCGGATGGGTGTAGGAGATGCAATGCCCGACGCCGGATTGTTCGAAGGCCGGGGCAACGGTCCAGACTTCGCCCCCGTCGCCGGCGATTTCGGTGGCGATACGGTGCAGCACGGTCAGGCCGGGGGCGTTGATGCCGTCGTCATTTGTGATGAGAATGCGCATCGCTTCGGCCCCTGTTTGGGCCGTGATAGGGCAGGCCGGGGCGGGCGGCAAGGTGGTGCGCCCGCCGGGCGGGCAGGGCGTGGCGGCGCTGCAATGACCGGGCCGGGGGCTGCGGGTTCAGTCTTGCGGATCCAGGATCCGCGGCAACAGGCGCGCGGCCTCGTCGGCGGGCTGGGCCAGGGCGCTGCGATCCTCGCCCGGGTGGAACTTGGCGCGCAGGGCGGTGGCCATCGGGCGCGGTTCCAGGATCCGGACCTGCGGGCCGGTCCGAACGGTTTCCGCGGCCCAGGAGCGGGCCAGGGCGATCTGCGCGGCCTTGCTGCTGCCATAGGCGCCGTGGAACGCCTCTCCGCCCCGGGGGTCGTCGAAGAACACCGCCCGCCCGGTCCGGCCCAGCAGCGGCGCGACATAGGTGATCAGCCGCGCGGTGGCGAGGTGGTTGACCGCCGAGGTGCGCTCGACCTCTTTCAGCGCCGCATGGGCGATGGGCGACAGCGGGCTGGGCTGCACCGCCGTGTGCAGCCAGAGCGCCAGCCCGCCCCAGCGGTCGTGGATCGACCGGCACAGCTGCTGCATGGCGGCATCGGTGGTGATGTCCATCGGCGCCAGCGTCGCCTCGCCGCCGGCGGCGCGGATGCGGTCGTCAAGCTCTTCGAGAGCGCCGGTGGTGCGGGCCACGGCGACGATGTGATGGGTCGGGGCCAGGGCTTCGGCCAGGGCGGCGCCAAGGCCGCGGCTGGCCCCGGTGATGAGGGCGATCGCTTGGGTCATGCTGCGCGCTTTAGGTCAGGGAACCGGGCAGCGCAATCCCGGCGTCGATCAGCCGGGCGGTCGTGATGTCGCGGATCAGCGCGTCGGCCAGGGGCGTTTCGGGGGTGAAGCGGATCGTGCCCTTGGCGATGGAATGGCCCGCCAGACGCGCGGCGAAGCGGCCGATCACATCGCCGTCGAAGGCGTAGAAGGCCAGATGCGCGGCCGTCGCCGCGTTGCCGACGATGACCTTGCCCTTGCCGGGCCCGGCGCGCCAGGCCGGGATGCCGTAGGACATCACCGCGCGCGCATCCGTCGGCAGGGTGCCGGCGATCGTCGCGCGCAGGTGCTGCAAGGCCCCGCGCCGGTCGGCCGGCAGGGCGGCAAGGTAGCTGTCGTGATCGGTCGCGGTCATGGGGCCATCTGACCCGGCGCGGCGACCCCTGGCAAGAGGTCAGCCGCCGGGCAGGGTCAGCACCTGTTGACCGCCCGGCCGGCGCAGGATCACCCGGTCCTCGCCCACGGCCAGGACCTGTCCGGCGCGGCTGTCGTCACCGGGGGCGACGCGCAGGATGTCGCCGCTGGCCAGGCGCAGCAGGGCGCTGGCCCCCTCGGGTCCCGAAAGGACGCCGATCAGGATGGTTTCGCTCAGCGGCACGGCGGCCTCGACCGTCGCCGCCGCGGCGGTGAATTCATTGGTGTCGTCGGACATCGCTTGCCTCGTCGCGCCCCGGTTCGGCCGGGGCCATGTGTCGAAGCACGCCGCTTGCCAGTCCTGGCGGTCGGGGGAAAGCCCGGGTGGTGCGCGATGCCGCAATGCAGCGAAAACCTGCCGATCAGGCGGTCATTCCGCCGCCGTCTTCATCCGGAATCCCTGGTCGATCATGTCCGCCGGTTCGACCGGGTATTCGCCCGAGAAACAGGCATCGCAATATTGCGGCGCCTTCGGGTCGCGTCCCCCGGCCTCGCCCACCGCGCGATAAAGCCCGTCGAGCGAGATGAATTTCAGGCTGTCGACGCCCAGATGGTCGCGCATCTCGTCCTCGGACATGGTGGCGGCCAGCAGCTTTTCGCGCTGCGGCGTGTCGACGCCGTAGAAACAGGGCCAGGCGGTGGGGGGCGAGGCGATGCGGAAATGCACCTCGGCCGCACCGGCATCGAGGATCATTTCCTTGATCTTGCGGCTGGTGGTGCCGCGCACGACGCTGTCGTCGACCAGGATCACCCGCTTGCCGCGGATCAGGGCGCGGTTGACGTTCAGCTTGAGCCGCACGCCCATGTTGCGGATCTGTTCGGTCGGTTCGATGAAGGTCCGGCCCATGTATTGATTGCGGATGATGCCCATCGCATAAGGAATGCCGCTTTGCAGGCTGAAGCCGATCGCGGCGGGCGTGCCGCTGTCGGGAACCGGGCAGACCAGGTCGGCATCGACCGGGGCCTCCTTGGCCAGTTCGCGGCCGATCGCCTCGCGGGTTTCATAGACCGACCGGCCGCCGAGGATCGAATCGGGCCGGCTGAAATAGACATGTTCGAAGATGCAGAACCGGGACCGCTTGGACCGGAAGGGAAAATGCGACTGCACACCCGTTTCGGCCGAGATCACGACCATTTCGCCCGGCTCGATCTCGCGGATGAACTCGGCGTTGATGATGTCGAGCGCGCAGGTTTCGCTGGCCAGCACCCAGCCCTCGCCCAGCCGGCCCAGCACCAGCGGGCGCACGCCCAGCGGGTCGCGGCAGCCGATCAGCTTGGTCCGGGTCATGGCGACCACGGAAAAGGCGCCCTCGACCTTGCGCAGGGCCTCTTCCATCCGGTCGGGGATGGTGCGGCCCATGGAGCGCGCCATCAGGTGGATGATGCATTCGCTGTCGGAACTGGATTGGAAGATCGAGCCGCGCTCGATCAACTCGCGGCGCAAGGTGATGGCATTGGTGATGTTGCCGTTATGGGCGATCGCCGCGCCGCCCATGGAAAATTCGCCGAAGAACGGCTGCACGTCGCGGATCTGGGTCGCGCCCTTGGAGCCGGCGGTGGAATAGCGCACATGGCCGATGCCGATATGGCCGGGCAGCGTGTTCAGCAGCTTTTCGGAGGTGAAATTGTCGCGCACCAGCCCGAACCGGCGGGCCGAGTTGAAGCCAAGCGCCGCGTCATGGGTGACGATGCCGCCGGCCTCCTGGCCGCGATGCTGCAGGGCATGCAGGCCAAGCGCCACGATGGAGGCCGCGTCGATGACGCCGACGGTTCCGAAAACCCCGCATTCCTCGCGCAGCTTGTCGTCGTCGGCATCGGTGCCGGGGTAGTCGAAGGGATGCGCGGGGGGCATGGGCTTCGGCATCGGGGCAGCTCCGAATCCGGGGTGGCGTTGCTGCTACCTCCTTAATCGGCTTGCGGGTCGGTGTCACGAAAGGATCACATTTGCGCCCGGCTTGCGTCCGACCATCCTGTCACAATACCGTGCATCAAAGGTGACGACGAGGTAGAGCGATGAGATCGAACGCAGCGGTAGCTCTGGGTGGTGGCGCGATGGCCGCCAGCTATTTCCTGCCCTGGATCGCGGACGGATTCGCGGGCGGATTGCTGGGCGGCTCGGCGGTCATCCCGCACGAGGCGCTGACGCCCCTGGTGCGCGACCGGGGCGCCGAGACCCCGGTCGAATTGTTGGGCTTCATCGCCACCTTCGCGCTGGCGGGGATCGTCACCGTGCTGGCGCTGGTCAATGCCGCGTCGCGGATCCTGGTGCTGGCGGCCGGGGCCGCCCCCTTCGCCTGGCTCGGCTGGATGTTCCTGCGGCTCCGGGACGGGGCCTCGGCGGCCGGCCTGCCGATGCCGGCGCCGGACAGCGCCGATCTTTCGGCGCTGTGGGAGATCCTGCGCGAGGTGTCGCAGATCGGGCTGTGGGCCTATCTGGGCGCCGCCGTGCTGTTGCTGATCCTGGCGATCGCCGATCCGGGCTGAGCCGGGCCTATTCGGTCGCGCCGCATTCCCCGACCAGCTGTTCGTACTGGGTCGTGATCCAGCCCAGCGCCGCCTCGGGGTCCTGTTCGGCGATGGTGCCGGTCAGTTGCGAAAACACCGCCTTGGCGCGGCTGTCGTCGACCATGTCGACCTGCTGCGCCGACAGCACGGTTTCGTAGACGAAGAACGCCACCGCGACCAGCAGGATGCCGCGCAGCGCGCCAAAGACAAAGCCCAGCCCCTGGTCGACCCCGCCCAGGACCGAGCGTTGCACGACCGAGGAAAACAGCGGCGTGAAGATCGACACCACCACCAGCACCACGGCAAAGACCGCGGCGAAGGCGGCGATGATCGACAATTGGCAGCTGTCGCCGATGAAATCGCCCAGCATCGGGATCTGCTTGACCAGCGGCACGGCGCGGTCGGCAAAGACGAAGGCGACGATCGTGGCGGCGATCCAGCCGACGATGGCCAGCGCCTCGCGGACGAAGCCGCGGGCATAGGCCAGCAAGGCCGACACGACGATGACCAGCGCCACCACGCCGTCGATGATGGTGAAATCGCCCATGCCTGCCCCTCCTACGCCGGGGCTTGACGGTCCCCGAACACCTGGTTCACGAAGTCGGGCAGCGTGGTCATTTCCCGCAACGCCAGTCCCGCATCCCCGCCACGCTTGGCGCGTTCGGGGGTGATCGCGGTCCTAAAACCAAGTTTCGCGGCCTCTTTCAATCGGTTTTCCGTCTGGTTGACCGGACGCAGGCCACCAGAGAGTGAGATTTCGCCGAAAATGACACAATCGGCGGGCAGGGCCGCATCCTCGCGCGCGGACACCAATGCCGCGGCGACGGCCAGGTCGGCGGCCGGTTCGCCGACCCGCAGCCCGCCGGCGACGTTGAGGTAGACATCGAGCCCGGCGAAGGGAATGCCGGCCCGCGCCTCGAGCACCGCCAGGATCATCGACAGCCGCCCGCCATCCCAGCCCACCACCGACCGGCGCGGCTGGGAATGCGGGCTGGGCGCGACCAGGGCCTGGAATTCGCACAGCATCGGCCGCGAGCCTTCGATGCCGGCAAAGACCACCGATCCCGGCGCCGGCTGCCCCCGTTCGGACAGGAACAGCGCCGAGGGGTTGCGCACCTCGACCAGGCCGCGGCCGGTCATTTCAAAGACCCCGATCTCTCCGGCCGGGCCGAAGCGGTTCTTGACCGCGCGCAGCAGGCGGAACTGATGGCCGCGCTCGCCCTCGAAATAGAGCACCGTGTCGACCATGTGTTCGACCACGCGCGGCCCGGCGATGGTGCCTTCCTTGGTGACATGGCCGACCATGACCACGGCGATGCCGCGCTGCTTGGCAAAGGTCGTCAGCTCATGCGCCGCCGCGCGCACCTGGCTGACCGAACCGGGCGCGGCCTCGACCGTGTCGAGCCACATGGTCTGGATCGAATCGATGATGACCAGGTCCGGGGCCTCGGCCTCCAGCGTGGTCAGGATGTCGCGCAGACCGGTTTCGGCGGCCAGCCGCACCGGGCTTTCGGTCAGGCCCAGCCGGCGGGCGCGCATCTGCACCTGGGCGACGCTTTCCTCGCCCGAGACATAGACGACCCGCAGCCCGTTGCGCGCGAACCGGGCCGCGGCCTGCAACAGCAAGGTCGATTTGCCGATGCCCGGATCGCCCCCCACCAGCAGGGCCGAGGCCTTGACCAGCCCGCCGCCCAGCACCCGGTCCAGTTCCTCGACGCCCGACAGGGTGCGCGGCGGTTCGGCCTCTTCGGTGGCCAGATCGGTCAGCGGGACGGCCCGGCCGCGCGCGCGCCCCAGCGCCTTGGCCCCGGGGCCGGACGACAGCGGCTTGACCTCTTGGATCGTGTTCCATTCGCCGCAGGTCTCGCAGCGCCCGGCCCATTTCGAGGTGGCGGTGCCGCAGGCGGTGCAGGTGAAACTCGGATCCTTGGCCATGTTCACCTTTTGGACCGTTTCGCGCCCCGCATCAATGGCCCTGCGTCTTGGGGTGTCGAATATCCTCGGGGGGCGGCGCGCCCGCGGCGCGGCGAGGGTCGGACAGCCCGCCTTGCCGGGCCATGGCGATCGAGATCGCGATCGAGGCAAGGACACAGGCGGTGAACAGATAGAGCCCCCAGGCGCCCTCCACATGGGTCCGGCTGACGCCCTTCACCACCACCACGTAAAGCGCGATCAGAAAGATGTCGGCCATCGCCAGCTTGCCCAGATAGGACAGCCAGGGCAGGGTCCGCGCATCCAGCAGCCGGAATTGCACCAGGGCCAGGCCGATGGTTTTCAGATAGGGCGCGAAGATCGCGAAGGCGGTGACCACCAGGGCCAGGAAGACATCCGTGCCCCACAGCGATTGCAGCCCCGAGATGATCGAGATTTCGTTGAGCCCGAAGATCGGCAGCATCGCCGCGCGCAGCAGCGGCGCGAACCAGGCGATGGGGAACAGGACCAGCAGGGCCAGGTTGAGGATGCGCAGGGTCATGGCGCTTCAAGTGGCGCCTGCGCTGCGGCTGTTCAAGCCTATTCCGCGGCCGGGCGGTCCGGGATCGGCACCACATTGGCGCCGTCGCGGCCCAGGGTATAGCCCAGGGCGGGCAGGGTGGCCTGCAATTGTTCCTCGAGCTGGCCCAGTCGCGAGGCGACGACGCTTTCCTCCAGCTCGACCTGCTGGGACCATTTGCGGATGCCGCGCAGGGCGTGGTGGGCCTCGACGATCAGCTGCTGCTGGCGTTCGGCCTCTTGCTGGCGCTGGCGCAGGAACATCCTGGCCCTTGCGACCTTTTCGTCGGAATAGATATCGGCCAGATCGCGCGCGGTGTGCGACATCTGCGCGGCCAGCTCCAGAAGCTCCGGCTCCAGCCGGTCCAGCTCGGGGTGATCGCGCAGATAGGCGAGCCGTTCGCGCACCGCGTCGAATTCGCTCGACAGGCTGAAGACGCCGGCGCGGTCGGCGGTATGGGCCAGGTGATAGGCGCGGGCGACATCCTCCATCGAGACCTGGAATTGCCGGTGGCTGCGTTCCAGCGCCGCGACCCGGCGGGTGGCCGGCAGATAGAGCAGCAGGCTGCACAGCAGGAGGGTGATGCCGATCTGGGTGGCGTGGCCGGCATGGAGCCAGGTCAGGTCGCCGAACTGCGCATAAAGGGTGAGCCAGGGCAAAAGGCCCAGGGCGGCGGCGAGGGTGTAGCCCAGCGCGATCAACGCCATGAGGACGATAAGGCCGGTGGCCAGAACCCGAAGCCCGGTCTGGGCCTGTTCGAACACAACACGCACGGACACCTGACAACCCCCCAGTCGCTTTGCCCAACAAAGCGACGATAAGCAAAAACTTGCCGATGGCTAAAGGGGAAAGTCGGCCATTCCTGCTCAAGCACCGGAAAAACCGAAGAAATCCGGACCGGACGTTGCTTTGTTGCGGTATCGTGGACAGTCTCGCGAACGTCCGTGTCGGTGTTTCCGATGCCCGGCCCCGATATCTGCCGGTCGGTCGGGTGCGCCCGGCTGTGGATCGGGCCTGGTGCAGGATGTTGTGGGCCATGTCCCGGTCGGCCGCAACGGGCGCCGATTCGGATCGCCTAGCGCAGGGTTTCGATCGGGCCCTCGGCGCGGCCATGGATGAACTGGGTGACATAGGGGTCGTCGCAGGTATCGAGCTGCGCCACCGGGCCGGTCCAGCGGATCTTGCCGGCATGCAGCATGGCGACATCGTCGGCGATGGCGCGGACGCTGGTCATGTCATGGGTGATGGTGATCGCGGTGGCGCCCATCTCGGTCACGATTTCGCGGATCAGATCGTTGATCACCCCGGCCATGATCGGGTCGAGGCCGGTGGTCGGTTCGTCGAAAAAGATGATTTCCGGCTCGGCGGCGATGGCCCGGGCCAGACCGGCGCGTTTCTGCATCCCGCCCGACAATTCGGCGGGGTAGAGGTCGGCGACCTCGGGGCCCAGGCCGACGCGGGCCAGTTTCTGCAGGGCGATCTCGCGCGCCTGCGCCTTGGGGCGTTTCTGCGCCCCGCGCAGCAGGCGGAAGGCGACATTCTGCCAGACCGGCAGGCTGTCGAACAGCGCCGCACCCTGGAACAGCATCCCGAACCGGGCCAGCAGCGCGTCGCGGTCGCTGCGGGTCACGTCCCGGCCATCCACGCTGACGGTGCCGCCATCGGGGGCAACCAGGCCCAGGATGCACTTGATCAGCACCGATTTGCCGGTGCCGGACCCGCCGATCACCACCATGGAATGGCCCTTGCCGACCGACAGGTCGACGCCGCGCAGGACGGCGTTGGATCCGAAGCTCTTGGTGACTTGGGCCAGTTCGATCATGCGGAAAAGAACGCCTCCGTCAGCAGGAAATTGGCGGCCAGGATCAGCACCGCGGCGACCACCACCGAGGTCTTGGTCGCGGCCCCGACACCTTGCGCGCCCCGGGCGGAATTCATGCCGAAATAGCAGCCCATCAGGGCGGCGATGAAGCCGAAGACCGCGCCCTTGGTCAGCGACGAGATGATGTCGAGCGGTTCGAGGAAATCGGCGGTGTTCTGCAGGTAGACATGGGGCGAAAAGCCCAGCCGCTCGGTCGCGACCAGGTAGCCGCCCAGGATGCCGATCACATCGGCCACGGCGACCAGCAGCGGCATCACCAGCGTCGCGGCCAGCAGCCGCGGCACGGTGAGGTATTTCATCGGGTGGGTCGACAGCGTCACCAGCGCGTCGATCTGTTCGGTGACCTTCATCGTCGCGATCTCGGCCGCGATGGAAGAGGTCACCCGGGCGGCGAACATCAGGCCCACCAGCACCGGCCCGAGTTCGCGCACCATGCCGATGGCGGTGATCTGGGGCATGACCTCTTCGGCGTTGAACCGCGCGCCGCCGGCATAGATCTGCAGCGCCAGCGCGCCGCCGGTGAACAGCGCGGTCAGGCCGACCACGGGCAGCGACAGGTACCCCACCTGCCACAGCGCGGCGGCGAATTCCCGGCCATAGAAGGGCGGGCGCGCCAGGTGCGACAGGGCGCGGGCGGTGAACAGGATCAGCCGCCCGATACTGGCCAGAAGCGCCAGCACGGCCGCGCCGATCATGGCCAGCGCGCGGGTCATCCGCCGTGGTAATGGCGCTGGTAGCGCGTGCCGAGGCCGGTCAGCACCTCGTAGCCGATCGTGCCGGCCAGGTCGGCGATGGCGTCCACGCCCTGCTGCGGGCCAAGAAGCGTCAGCGCGCCCGGGACCTCGGCCAGGTCGGTGACATCGGCGGTGATCAGGTCCATCGAGACGCGCCCGACCACCGGCACCGGCCGGTCATCGGCCCAGAGCCGCCCCTGGTTCGACAGGATCCGGTGGATGCCGTCGGCATAGCCCGCGGCGACGGTCGCCAGCCGGGTCTGGCGGGTCGCGGTCCAGGTATTGCCATAGCCCACGGTTTCGCCCGGCTCCACGTCGCGCAGCTGGATCACCGGCAGGTCGAGATGGGCGACGGGCCGGGCCGCGTCGAAGGGCCGGCCGCCGTACAGGCCGATGCCGGGGCGGGTGACGTCGAAATGATACTCCGGACCCAGCAGGATGCCCCCCGTCGCCGCCAGCGATCGGGGCACGGCGATGCCGTCGGTCATCAGGTGGAACTGGTCCAGCTGCTGGCGGTTCATCGGGTGATCGGGGTCGTCGGCGCAGGCCAGGTGGCTCATCACCAGGACCGGATCGCGCGACAGGGCCAGTTCGGCCACCGCGGCCCATTCCGGCAATTCCAGCCCCAGCCGGTTCATGCCGGTATCGAGCTGGAGGCCGAAAGGATGGCCGGGCAGGGCCTCCAGGTGGCGGGTCAGCTGGCCCACGGTGTTGATCATCGGCACCAGGCCCAGGTCGGCGATCATGTCGGTATCGCCGCGCATATGGCCCGAAAAGACGCAGATTTCCGCGTTCGGCCCCAGCGCCTGGCGCAGCGCCGCGCCTTCCTCGGCCACGGCGACGAAGAACCGCCGGGCGCCGGCCCGGGCAAGCGCGCGGGCGACCTTTTCGGCGCCGAGGCCATAGCCGTCGGCCTTGACCACGGCCGCGGTTTCGCAGGCGGTTTTGCCATCCAGCGCACGCCAGTTGGCGGCCAGCGCATCGAGATCAACAGTAAGACGACCGGTACCCATGGCGCCGGGTTTTGGCAGGCGCTTGCCCCGCCGTCCAGAGTGAATAGCGACCGGGCGCGCGGTTATCGAAAGGAGCGCTTCCGCGCGCTTTCATTCCGCACGCGGCACCGCGATGCGCCGATGCCGCGCCGGGGCGCGTGGCCGCCGGTCCGGGGGCGCCGGCCCCGGACGGGCGCGTATGCCCCGCGGCATGTTCGGGACCCGACGACGCCGCGGGCGTCAGCCGAAATCGCCGCCCGAGCTTTGTTGCCAGGGTTTGACCAGGTTGCCGAACCGGGTGAATTCGGCCTCGAAGCTGAGCTCAACCGGGCCGATCGGGCCGTGGCGCTGCTTGCCGATGATGACCTCGGCCTTGCCGTGCAGGCGCGACATCCGGTCCTGCCAGGCGGCCATTTCCTCGAGCCGGTCGTCCGAGGGTTTTTCGCGTTCGGCGTAATATTCCTCGCGGAAGACGAACATGACCACGTCGGCATCCTGTTCGATCGAGCCGGATTCGCGCAGGTCGGACAATTGCGGGCGCTTGTCGTCGCGGCTCTCGACCTGGCGCGACAGCTGCGACAGGGCGATGACGGGGATGTCGAGCTCCTTGGCGATCGCCTTCAGACCCATGGTGATTTCGCTGATCTCGTTCACCCGGTTCTCGGTGCGGCCGGCGCCGCGCAGCAATTGCAGGTAGTCGACGACCAGCAGGTCGAGCCCCTGGTTGCGCTTGAGCCGCCGGGCCCGCGCGGCGACCTGCGAAATCGGCAGGGCGGGCGTGTCGTCGATATAGAGCGGACAGGATTCGAGCTGCTTGGCGGCCTCGACGAAGCGGCGGAACTCGGTTTCGTCCATGTCGCCCTGGCGGATCTTGTGGCTCGAGATCCGCGAGGCTTCGGCGAGGATCCGGCCGGCAAGCTGTTCGGCGCTCATCTCCAGGCTGAAGAAGCCGACGACCCCGCCATCGAGCGTGCCCTCGGTGCCATCGGGCAATTGCCCCTTGCGATAGGCCTTGGCGATGTTGAAGGCGATGTTGGTGGCCAGCGAGGTCTTGCCCATCGACGGCCGGCCGGCCAGGATCAGCAGGTCGGACTTGTGCAGCCCGCCCAGCTTCTTGTCGAGGTCGACCAGGTCGGTGGCGATCCCGGCCAGCCCGCCATCGCGCTGATAGGCGGCATTGGCGACATTGACCGCGGTGGTGACGGCCTTGAGAAAGGATTGAAAGCCGCTTTCGGTCTTGCCCTGTTCGGCCAGCTTGTAGAGCGCCTGTTCGGCCTCGACGATCTGTTCGCGCGGTTCGCTGTCGACATCGACCCGGGCGGCCTTGTCCGAGATGTCGCGGCCCAGGCGCATGAGTTCGCGCCGGATCGCGAAATCATAGATCATCTGGGCGTAGTCGCGTGCCGCGAAGGCCGAGATCGCGGCACCGGCCAGGCGGGCCAGATAGGCCGGTCCGCCCAGTTCCATCAGCCCCGGATCGTCCTCGAGAAAGGCCTTGAGCGTGACCGGGCTGGCCAGGGCGTTCTTGGAGATCCGATCGGCCGCGGTGCGGAAGATGCGGGCATGCACCGGGTCGTAGAAATGATCCTCGGTGACGATCGCGGCGACCCGGTCGTAGATGTCGTTGTTGGTCAGGATCGCGCCCAGAAGCTGCTGTTCGGCCTCGATCGAATGGGGCATCTTGTCGGCATCGGCGGTATCGGTGCCGGATGCGTTGAAGCTTGTAATCTCGTTCATGCCTGCCCCTGTTGTTGTTGCCGTCATCCCCGTGGCGTCGGGCCATAGCAGAGCGACCGGGCGGCGCGCCATCTGGAAATCTGCGGGGAAAAGCCTGTGGACAAGGCCCGATCGCGACGCGCGCGATCAGCATGTAGCATGCCCAGGCGGAGTCGTCACCAGATCACGTGGGTCGCACCCGCAGCATCGACGATTCTGTGGGCGATTTGTCCACCCTCTGCCCACAGGGCGGTGTGACGTCAGGTCAGGTTTTCGCCGCCTGCCAGGCCGCGGGGTCGCGCAGGAAGACCTCGACCGCATCGCAGGTTTCGGCGGTGAAGCTGCCCGCGGCGCGGGCTTCGGCCAGCACGTCCCACCAGGTGCACAGATGGATCAGCTGCACGCCGTGGTCCGCCAGCGCGGCCTCGACGCCCTCGAAGATGCCGTAGTAGAAGATCACCGCGGTGGCCGGGCAGGTCGCGCCGGTGGCGCGGATCGCGTCGACGAAAGAGAGCTTGGAGCCCCCGTCGGTGGTCAGATCCTCGACCAGCAGCACGCGCTGGCCCGGCGTCATGTCGCCCTCGATCCGGGCGTTGCGGCCGTAGCCCTTGGGCGTCTTGCGGACATAGGTCATCGGCAGCGCCAGCCGTTCGGCGACCAGCGCGGCGAAGGGGATGCCCGCGGTTTCGCCGCCGGCGATGTTGTCGAAGGCCTCGAACCCGGCCTCGCGCAGGATCGTGACCGCGAGGAAATCCATCAGCACCGCGCGGATGCGCGGAAACGAGATCAGCCGGCGGCAGTCGATATAGGTCGGCGACAGCTTGCCCGAGGCCAGGGTGAAGGGCTCTTCGGGGCGGAAATTCACCGCGCCGATTTCCAGCAGGGCCCGGGCCGTCAGGCGGGCGATTTCATCCTTGGGGGGAAAGCTGGCGGAGATCATCGGCAAGGTCCTGAAAGCAGGGACGGATTTTCCTTCGAAAATCCGCGGTGGCAGCGGCGCGCGCCTGCGGCGCGCGGGACGGAATTTACGTAAATTCCGTTTGCGGCGGGACGGGACCCGACGCAGGAGACAGATCGACGGGAGGTCATGCCCCGTCGACCCGCCAATGCAGCGGGAAGCCCGGATCGAAGACGGTAACGGGGCCTTCGCCGGTCTCGATCCGGGCAGGGTAGACAACCGGGTCGCCCTTGACCAGGGTCACCCTGGCCTCGTTCGGCGGCAGGCCGTAGAAGGCCGGGCCGTTGAGCGAGGTGAAGGCTTCGAGCCGGTCCAGCCGATCTGCGGCGTCAAAGACCTCGGCCAGGCAGGACAGGGTATTGGGCGCGCTGAAGATCCCGGCACAGCCACAATCCTGCAGCTTGGCCGGGTCGGCATGCGGCGCGCTGTCGGTGCCCAGAAAGAAGCGCCAGTCGCCGCTGGTCGCGGCGTCGACCAGGGCGATGCGGTGGGATTCGCGTTTGGCCACGGGCAGGCAGTAGTAATGCGGGCGGATACCGCCGGCCAGGATCGCGTTGCGGTTGATGATCAGGTGATGGGTGGTGATCGTCGCCGCCAGCCGCTTGTGATGGTCGCGCACGTAATCGACCGCGTCCTGGGTGGTCACGTGTTCCATCACCACGCGCAGATCGTCCACGCGTTTGCGGATCGGGTGCAGCACCTTGTCGATGAACACCTTTTCGCGGTCGAAGATGTCGATGTCGCTGTCCACTACCTCGCCATGGACGCACAGCGGCATCCCGATCTCGGCCATCCGTTCGAGCACCGGCATGACCTTGTCGAAATCGCGCACGCCCGAGGCGGAATTCGTCGTCGCCCCGGCGGGATAGAGTTTCACCGCCGTGGCGATCCCGGCCGCATGGGCGGCGGCGACGTCGTCGGGGTCGGTCTCTTCGGTCAGGTAAAGCGTCATCAGCGGGGTGAAACCGGCGCCGTCGGGCAGGGCGGCCAGGATCCGGTCGCGATAGGCGGCGGCCTGGGCGCCGGTCACCACCGGCGGCACCAGGTTGGGCATGATGATGGCGCGGGCGAAATGGGCCGCCGAATAGGGCAGCACCCCGTTCAGCATGGCGCCGTCGCGCAGATGCAGGTGCCAGTCGTCGGGGCGGCGGATCGTCAGGGTCTGTCGGGTCATGCGGCAGCCTTTACACCGGCGCCGGCCCGCTGACCAGAGCGGGCGGGGCTTGCGCGCCGCGGTGGCGGGTGCCTATCTGACACCAGGGTCCATGCCCGGAGAGGGAGGTGTCGGATGGTCGCGTTTCTTCTTGCACTGGTCGCCGGTTTCGTCACCCCGGCCCTGGACGGGGCGATCAGCCGGCCGCTGGCCCGGTCCCTGTCGCGGGTCATCGCGATCGAGGATCGCGAACTGCGCCTGGTCAGTTTCCTGATCGCCCTGCTGGCGGTCGGCCTGTTCTGCGCGATCTTCGACACCGGATCGGTCCTGGGCGTCGCGTCGGGCATGATCCTGGGCTATTTCGCCCTGCGGCTGAGCACGGCTTTGCGGGCGGCGCTCGACCGGCGCTAGGGGCTTGTGGGCGACGCATGGCGGGAATGCTTGTTTTGCAGCACAAAAGTCAAAGAGGGTGACCTATATACCGGTCAGGGAGGCCGGACAAAGGACACATATCATGGCTTTTCTCACCGCCACCGCCACCGCCACCGCCACCCCCACTTCCGCCGCCACCGCCACTTCCACCGCCCCGAAACGCCCGATGCTGGAGCGTCTGGGCGATTGGGTCGACCGGCTGTCCAGCGCCCAGGCGCATGTGCGCGAAATCGCCGCCCTGCAGGCGAAATCCGATGCCGAGCTGGCCCGGATGGGCCTGGCGCGCGAGGATATCCCGGGCCACGTGATGCGCGCGCGCTATTACATCTGAGACACGCGACCGGTCGGCCGGATCAGGCCTCGGCCGGTTCGGCGACACCCAGCTCTTCGAGCTTGCGCAGGAAAAGCGGGCGGCGCTGCTTGCGGGTGGCGTGCCGGCAGACCCTGGCGATCATCGCCGGGCGGCCTTGCGCCTCCAGCCGGTGCAGAAGCGCCCGCAGATAGGGCACGTGGTCGCGCCGTTCGCGCCACAGTTCGGCAAAGGCCGGCGCGTCAAGCGAGCCTTCCATCGCCATCTCGACCATATCGGTCAGGACCTCCATCCGCGCGAAGTCCTTTTCGATCGCATCTCCCAGCCCCGGAACCCGGCAGAACGTGACGTTGCGCGCGCGAAACAGCGCGGCATGCATCGCATCCTCGGCCACCCGGGGATCATAGACGACCCAGGCGCGGGCGGCGGTTTCGATCATGTCCGGGGCATAGCCGAAGCGCGCGGTGAAGTCCTGCCGGCGCTGGCCGGTGAACCGGCGATCCCAGCCGGCGACGCGCGGATCCAGCGTGGCCTGCGGGCGCAGGGCCAGCACATGCGCCTCGGGCGCGCAGACCGAATAGGCGGCGGCGGCATAGCCGCAGGCCCCGGCGCCATGGAACAGCACCCGGTCGAAGGCGTCGAAGAACCCGTCGTCGATCAGCCGGTCGAAGAAGGCATAGATGGCCTCGCCGCGGAACCAGCTGTCGGCCTCGGCCAGCAAGGTCAGCGAGGACCAGTCCAGCGTCGCCGCGAAACCATAGCCCAGCGGCACCGAGCCTTCGTTGATCCGGCGGACCTGGGGCGCGGTTTCGAAACAGACCAGCAGCACCGGGCCGCGATCGACGAACAAGGCCCTGTGGCCGCCGTCCAGGTGTTCGGCAAAGCCATGGGTTTCGGCGATCTCGTCGATCCGCGCCGACCAGCCGGACCGGTCCAGGCCGCTTACATCCGCCGAGAAATCGAGGCCTGAATCGCCCATGTCGCCATCCGTTTGGTTAACCATGTTCCGTCATCGGTTGTCTTATGACATTGGGGCAAACTTGCGCAATGCAAGGACCGATTTGAGGGTCATGGGTTAACGCCCGGTTATCAGAAGAACGCCTGAAGCCCGGTTTGTGCACGCCCCAGGATCAATGCGTGGATATCATGGGTGCCTTCGTAGGTGTTCACGGTTTCCAGGTTCACCATATGGCGGATGACCTGGAAATCCTCGGAAATCCCGTTGCCGCCATGCATGTCGCGGGCGTGGCGGGCGATGTCCAGCGCGACCCCGCAATTGTTGCGCTTCATCAGGCTGATCGCCTCGGGCGCCGCGCGGCCGGCCTCCATCATCCGGCCCAGCTGCAACGCGCCGGACAGGCCCAGGGCGATGCCGGTCTGCATGTCGGCCAGTTTCTTCTGGAACAGCTGGGTCTGGGCGATCGGGCGCCCGAACTGCTTGCGATCGAGGCCATAGTCGCGGGCCGCGTGCCAACAGGCCTCGGCGGCGCCCATCACGCCCCAGGCGATGCCGTAGCGGGCGCGGTTGAGGCAGCCGAACGGGCCCTTGAGCCCCTCGACCCCGGGCAGCAGCGCGTCGTCGCCGACCTCGACCCCGTCCATCACGATCTCGCCGGTGACCGAGGCGCGCAAGGACAGCTTGCCGGCCACTTTCGGCGCCGACAGGCCGGGGCTGCCCTTGTCCAGGGCGAACCCGCGGATCTTGCCGCCATGGGCTTCGGATTTCGCCCAGACCACGAACACATCCGCGATCGGCGCGTTGGAAATCCACATCTTGGTGCCGGTCAGGCGATAGCCATGGGCGGTCTTTTCGGCCCGGGCCTTCATGCCGCCGGGGTCCGATCCGGCATCCGGTTCGGTCAGCCCGAAACAGCCGATCAGGCGGCCCTCGGCCAGGCCGGGCAGGTATTTCTGCCGTTGCGCCTCGGTCCCGTAGGCGTGGATCGGATACATCACCAGCGAGGATTGCACCGACATCATCGACCGATAGCCCGAATCGACCCGTTCGATTTCCCGCGCCACCAGGCCATAGGTCACATAGCCCGCGCCCAGGCCGCCGTATTCTTCGGGGATGGTCACGCCCAGCAGGCCGGCCGCGCCCATCTGTTTGAAGAGTTCCGGGGCCACGGCCTCGTCCCGGTAATCGGCGGCGACGCGCGGTTGCAGATTGGCTTGCGCAAAGCCATGGGCGGCGTCGCGCAGCATCCGTTCGTCCTCGGTCAGCCGGTCTTCCAGCCGCAGGGGATCGGTCCAGTCGAAGGCCCCCAGATCGGGCCCGTATCCGTCTTTCGCCATGGCGCACCTCCGTTTGCTCCTGCCTATCGCGCCCCCCGGGGCGGGGCAATGGCGCCTTGACGCCGCGCGCCGCCCCGGCCAGCCTGTGCCGGCAGGGGAGGGTCGCGCATGAAATCCATCGACGCGGTGCAAGAGGCGCTGGCGGACCAGGCCTATGTCTGCGGGCGCGCCCTGGCCACGGTGGTGTTCCTGTCGCTGCGCCTGGGCCGGCCGCTGTTCCTGGAAGGCGAGGCGGGCACCGGCAAGACCGAGATCGCCAAGGCGATCGCCGCCGCCCTGGGCCGCCGCCTGATCCGGCTGCAATGCTACGAGGGGCTGGATGCGGCCGCGGCCGTCTATGAATGGAACTTCGCCGCCCAGATGGTGGCGATCCGCGCCGCCGAGGCCCAAGGGTCTGCCGACAAGGACCTCCTGCAAAATTCCCTGTTTTCGGGCGATTTCCTGATCGAACGGCCGCTGCTGCAGGCGATGCGGCCCGATCCCGCCGGCGCCCCGGTCCTGCTGATCGACGAGATCGACCGCACCGACGAACCCTTCGAGGCCTTCCTGCTGGAGGCGCTGTCGGATTTCCAGGTGACGATCCCCGAACTTGGCACGATTGCCGCGCCCGAGCCGCCGATCGTGATCCTGACCTCGAACCGCACCCGCGAAGTGCATGACGCGCTGAAACGCCGCTGCCTGTATCACTGGGTCGACTACCCCGATTTCGACCGCGAGATCGAGATCCTGCAGGCCCGCGCGCCCGAGGCGGCCGAGACGCTCAGCCGCGAAATCGTCGCCTTTGTCCAGAAGCTCCGCACCGAGGATCTGTTCAAACGCCCCGGCGTGGCCGAGACCATCGACTGGGCGAAATGCCTGCTGGCGCTGGATGTGATCGACCTGAGCCCCCAGGTGATTTCCGACACATTGGGCGCGATCCTGAAATACCAGGACGACATCGCCCGCATCGACGGCTCGGAGGCCAAGCGCCTGCTGGACGAGGTCAAGGCGGAGCTTGCCCCGGCATGACCCGTCTTTTCCCGTCAGATCGCCCGGGGGATCCGGCGGGCTGGCCCACCGGTCGGCGCTGATGGCCGCCTACCTTCCCCTCGATATCCCCGACGACGGCAAGCTGGCCCACAACATCACCCATTTCGCCCGGGCCCTGCGCCGGGCCGGGCTGCCGGTGGGGCCGGGACGGGTGCTGGATGCGGTGCGTGCGGTCGCCGCGGCGGGGTTTTCCGAACGGGCCGATTTCTATCACACGCTGCAGGCCTGTTTCGTGTCGCGCCCCGAACACCGGCTGGTCTTTGCCCGGGCGTTTCACCTCTATTGGCGCGACCCGCGCTACCTCGAACACATGATGTCGCTGATGATGCCCGCGGTGCGCGGGGTGCAGGAGGAGCGCGCCGCCCAGGCGGCCGACAAACGCGCCGCCGAAGCGCTGCTCGACGGGGCCCAGGCGGATCTGCCGCAAAGCGAGGAGCACAGCGACGAGGAGTTGCTGATCGAGGTCGACGCGTCCCAGACCATCTCGACCGAGGAAAAATTGCGGACGTTGGATTTTGAACAGATGAGCGTCGATGAAATGGCGAAAGCCCGCCGTCTGATTGCAAAACTGCAACTTCCGGTCCCCCCGATCCGGACCCGGCGGGCCGAATCCCTGCCCGGACCCTTGCCCGACTGGCGCCGCACCCTGCGCCGGGCGATGCGCAACGGGGGCGAAATCCGCCGCTTCGAAACCCGGCGCCGCAAGCTGCGCTATCCCAACCTGGTCGTGCTGTGCGACATTTCGGGCTCGATGTCGCAGTACAGCCGCGCGGTGCTGCATTTCGTCCATGCGGTGACCAATGCCAAGGGCCAGGGCTGGGCCCGGGTACATGCCTTCACCTTCGGCACGCGGCTGACCAACATCACCCGCCACATGGGCGCCCGCGATGTCGACGCCGCGCTGAAATCCGCCGGGGCCGAGGCGCAGGATTGGGAAGGCGGCACGCGGATCGGGGCCTGCCTGCACGATTTCAACCGCGACTGGTCGCGCCGGGTGCTGGGGCAGGGCGCGGTGGTGCTGCTGATCACCGACGGGCTCGACCGCGACCCCGACAGCGCGCTGGGCCGCGAAATGGAACGGCTGGCGCTGTCCTGCCGCCAGCTGATCTGGCTCAACCCCCTGCTGCGGTGGGAGGAATTCGCCCCGCGCGCCCGCGGCATCCGGCAGATGCTGCCCCATGTCACCGCCTTTCGCGCGGGCCACAACATCGCCGCGCTGGAGGGGCTGGCCGAGGCCCTGGCCCGCCCCGCCGACAGCGGCGAAAAGGCGCGGCTGATGGCGATGCTGGATTGATCTGAATCATACGCACATCCTGATGTTGCCATGTAATTTCCGCCTGACGACAATCAGGAAGGAACACAACATGCCACTCAACTGGAAATCGGGCGGGGTTCTTTTGGGCCTTGTCTTCTTTCTGGCGGTGCTGCTGGTCAAACCGATCGGGGTCAGCACGCAATTCGTCATCCTTGACGGGATCATCGGCGACGCGGTCAATCCCGCGCTGGTCACCCAGGCCGAGGACGGGGCCTGGACCTCGACCAATGATTACCTGGCCAAGTCGGGCGGGAAATACGCGAAATCCGTCGCCAATCCGCTGAACTACAGCTTTCTTTTCGTGCTGGCCATGGCGGCGGGGGCCTTTGCCTCGGCCCTGGCGCGGGGCGGCAACGGCGCGGCGGAAAACCGCGCCCCGGCGCTCTGGCGGGCGAATTTCGGCGACGGCGCGGGCAAACGCTTCCTGGTCGCCTTTCTCGGCGGGTTCGTGGTGCTCTATGGCGCGCGGCTGGCGGGGGGCTGCACCTCGGGGCACATGATGTCGGGAATGATGCAGACCGCGGTGTCGGGCTATGTCTTTGCCGCCGGCGCCTTCCTTGCGGCGGTGCCCGTCGCGCTGATGATCTACAAGCAGGAGGGCTGAGCCATGGACATCATCCTTGCCATCGTGATCGGCGCCGGTTTCGGCGCGGTGCTGGACCGGATCGGGGCCACCAATCCCACCTGGATCGGCCGCATGCTGAGCCTGAAGAACCTGCACCTGATGAAGACCATCCTGCTGGCGATCGGCACCGCCTCGGTGCTGATGTTCGGCGGCCAGATGCTGGGCCTGGTCGATGTCGGCCACATGAGCGTCAAGACCGCCTATGTCGGCGTCTTCATCGGCGGGCTGCTGCTGGGCGCGGGCTGGGCCGCGTCGGGCTATTGCCCGGGCACCGGGGTCTGCGCCGCGGCCACAGGGCGCAAGGACGCGCTGTTCTTCATCGCCGGGGGCCTGCTGGGGGCGGCGGCCTATATGGTCACCTACCCGATGTGGCAGGGCGCGGGCCTGCTGGAGGGTGCCGCCACGACCCTGGGCGCGATCCCGGGGGCCGAATATGACAGCCTGCTGAACCTGCGCGGCGATGTGGTCGGGCTGGTGCTGGGCGTGCTGTTCATCGTGATCGCCGCGGCGCTGCCGGGCAAGCCGACCCGCGGCGCGCCGATCCCGGCCCCGGCGGAATAGGCCGGGCCGCCCCCGATCCGACGGGCCGCGTCCACGGGCGCGGCCCGTTTCACGTCTGGCCAAATCCGGGGTGTCGGCTTAGGAAGACGGCTCGACCCAGCGAAGGCCAGGCCATGACCCATCCCCCCGATGTGCAAGAACGCGACGACCGCGAAAGCGGGATGCGCACGATCCGCAAGGTGGCCCCCTATCTGTGGCCCGAGGGAGAGCCGGCGGCGAAACGGCGCGTGGTCCTGGCGCTGGCCTTTCTGATCGCGGCCAAGCTGGTCACCGTGGCCACCCCGCTGTTCTACAAGGCCGCGGTGGATGCGCTGTCGGGCGAGGGCGCGGGCTGGCTGGTGGCCGCCGGCGCGGTCGGGCTGACCGTGGCCTATGGCGTGGCCCGGCTGATGAGCAACGGGTTCCAGCAATTGCGCGACGCGGTCTTCGCCAGTGTCGGCCAGCGGGCGTTGCGGCGCCTGGCGCTGGAGACCTTTGTCCATATCCACCGGCTGAGCCTGCGCTATCACATCACCCGCAAGACCGGCGGCCTGAGCCGGATCATCGAGCGCGGGGTGAAGGGGGTCGATTTCCTGCTGCGGTTCCTGCTGTTCTCGATCGGGCCGCTGATCCTGGAGCTGGTTCTGGTCGGGCTCGTGCTCGCCCTGGCCTTCGACCTGTGGTACCTGGCCGTCGTCACGGTCACGATCGCGATCTACGTGGTCTTCACCTTCAAGGTGACCGAGTGGCGGGTGAAGATCCGGCGCGAGATGAACGCCCAGGACACCGACGCCAACCAGAAGGCGGTCGACAGCCTGCTGAACTTCGAAACCGTCAAGTATTTCAACGCCGAACGGCGCGAGGCGGACCGCTATGACGGCGCCATGGCCGGCTATGAGGTCGCCGCGGTCAAGACCGCGCTGACCCTGGCGTTCCTCAATTTCGGCCAGACGATGCTGATCACCGCGGGGCTGGTGATCGTCATGGTGATGGCCGCGGTGGGGGTGCAGAACGGAGCACTGACCGTGGGCGATTTCGTCATGGTCAATGCCTACATGATCCAGCTGATGATGCCGCTGAATTTCCTTGGTTCGGTCTACCGGGAAATCCGCCAGGCGCTGGTCGATATGGGCGAGATGTTCGATTTGCTTGAGCAACCGGCTGATGTGTCCGACAAACCGGGGGCGGATGTTCTGAAAGTGCAAGGTGGAGAGGTCGTGTTCGACGATGTCCGCTTCGGCTACGATGCCGAGCGGCCGATCCTGAAGGGGATATCGCTGCGGGTGGCGCCGGGAGAGACCGTCGCCCTGGTGGGCTCCAGCGGGTCGGGCAAATCGACGATCGGCCGGCTGTTGTTCCGGTTCTACGATGTCGGCGGCGGGGCGATCCGGATCGACGGGCAGGATCTGCGCGACGTGACCCAGGACAGTCTGCATGCCAATATCGGCGTGGTGCCGCAGGACACGGTGCTGTTCAACGACAGCATCCTCTACAACATCGCCTATGGCCGCGACGGGGCGACCCGGGCCGAGGTCGAGGCGGCGGCGCGGGCGGCGAAGATCCACGAGTTCATCCTGTCGCTGCCCGAGGGCTATGACACCCAGGTCGGCGAGCGCGGGCTGAAGCTGTCGGGCGGTGAAAAGCAGCGGGTGGGGATCGCCCGGACACTGCTGAAGAACCCGCCGATCCTGCTGCTGGACGAGGCGACCAGTGCGCTGGACACCGATACCGAGCGCGAGATCCAGGCCGAGCTGAAGGCGATGGGGCAGGGGCGCACGGTGCTGACCATCGCGCACCGGCTGTCGACCATCGCCGATGCGGACCGGATCGTGGTGCTGGAAAAGGGCGCGGTGGTCGAGGAGGGCGCCCACGAGGCGCTGCTGGCACGCGAGGGGCGCTATGCCCAGCTTTGGGCGCGCCAGCAGGCGGAGGAAGACGAGGCGGCGTGACGCCGGGCGCCGCTCTTTGCGGCCCCTTGACGGGCCCGCAAAGACGCCCCGCCCGCCGTCCCGGTCATCGGCCTGGTCATCCGCCCGGTCTGAGGGCCTATTCGGCGGCCTTGAGCGGCGCGGCGGGGGCGGGGGCCACCGGAACCGCGTCAAGTTCGGTCCAGATGATTTCCGGCGCCCGGGCACGCCGCGCCTCGCGCATCAGGGCCCAGTCGCGCGCCGCCTGGCTGGCCCGGCCCATCGAGAGCCGCGCCAGGGCCCGGGCGATCCAGCGCAGATAGGTGGTCGCCCAGACCCGCAGCGCCAGCATCGCCGGGGTGAAGACCAGGGTCAGCAGCGTCGCCGTCGCCAGCCCGAAGACCACCGCCGTGGCCAGCTGTTTCCACCACAGCGAGGTCGGCGAATTGATCGAATAGCCGCCGGCGAAGAAATCCAGGCTGAGGCCGAACATCATCGGTGTAAGCCCCGCGATGGTGGTGATCGTGGTCAGCAGCACCGGGCGGATCCGGTCCTCGGTGGTGCGGGTGATCGCCTCGATCGGCGGCATGTAGCGGCCGTAATCCTGGTAGGTGTCGATCAGCACGATATTGTTGTTCACCACGATCCCCGCCAGCGCGACGATCCCGGTGCCGGTCATGATGATCGAGAAGGGCTGCTGCATCACCAGCATTCCGACCAGCACGCCGGTGGTCGACAGCACGACGGCCAGCAGCACCAGCGTGGCGTTGTAGAAGCTGTTGAACTGGGTCAGCAGGATGATGAACATCAGCCCCAGCGCGCCGGCGAAGGCGGTCTGCAGGAAGGCCTGGCTTTCGGCCTGGTCCTCCTGGTCGCCGGTCCATTGCCAGTCGATCCCGGCGGGCAGCGGCCGTTCGGTGTCGAGCCAGGCGGTCAGATGGGCGATGCGTTCGTTGGCATTGACCGGGACAAGGCGGCTGTCCTCGGCGTCGATCCGCCCCTGCAGGGCGGCGATCGAGGGCGCGGCCATCAGTTCGATCACGCGGTAACGGTCGCCGGCCTCGTTGGTCACGACCCGCGCCTCCGTATCCTCGGCGTCAAGCCGTTGCACCACGGCGTGCGTGACCGGATAGCTTTGGCCGAAGAAGTCCAGCGGCGCGACCAGCTTGAACAGGCCGGGCAGGACGTCGGCCTTGACGTCGTAGTAGCGCTGCTGGTCGACCCGGTCGATCTGGGCCAGCTTGGCGACCGGTTCGCGACTGATGAAATTCGACAGCGGCACCAGACCCTCGGCGGTGCGCACCCTCAGCGTATCGAGGGTGGACAGCACCCGGTCCCGTTCCGGCAGGCGGACGCGGATCTCGATCTCTTCGTCCGAGGTGTCGACCGGCATGGTATCGAGCAGCACGCCGCGGGTGACGAGCTGGACCATGCCGCCCACCGCGGCCACGTTGGCGCCGAACCGGCCGGCCTTTTCCACGTCGACCGTGATTTCCCAGTCGATCCCGGGCAGGGGCAGGGTGTCTTCGATCAGGCGCAGGCCGGTGGTCTGTTCGTAGCGCGCGCGCACCATTTCGGCGGCGGCGCGCAGGGTTTCGAAATCATCGCCGGTCAGGCGCAGGTGCACCGGCTTGGACGAGGCCGGCCCGCGCGACAGGTTCAGGATCTCGGTCCGGATGCCGGGCACCTGGTCGATCGCGGCCTGCAGGTTCTCCATCACCACGTCGCCGTCCAGATCCTCCAGCGCGACATCGTTGGCGCGGGCATAGGCGGGCCGGTCGTCCCAGGCGATCAGCTCGATCTGCAACTGGCCGATCGTGTCGCGCGGCGAGCTGCCGCCGCCGGTATTCTGGTTCAGCCCGCCGTCGCCGGCGAAGGAGAAGACGGTGTCGACGCCGGGCTCGTTCAGGACGATCTCCTCGACCTCGGCGACGAGGTCGTCCTTTTCCGCCAGCGACAGGTTGCCGCGCGCCATGACATAGATGATCGCCTGTTCCGGTTCGCTTTCGGCGAAGAAATCGACGCCCAGGTTGTTGTCGCCGTAATAGCGGAAGACGCCGATGACCAGAAAGATGACCGCCCCGATCGTCACCAGCGGCATCAGCGGATTGCCGGCGATCAGGTGGATGAAGCGGCCGAACAGGCTGCGCCGATAGCCGGCGCGGATGCGCTTGCGCTTGCGTTCGAACCGGGCGCTGTCCATCGTCACGGTCAGCGCCGCGGCGCCCAGCAGGAACAGCGCGATCCCGGGCAGGCTGTCGGCAAGCCCCTCGGTCGGTCGTGCGGCACCGGTGAAATAGCCCGGGTTGAGCGACAGCATGGCGCCGGAAAAGACGAACATCGCCGCGGGCAGCACCAGCGCGGCCCGGGCCCACCAGGGCAGCCGCGCGCGCAGCCATTCGCCGACGTAGTGGAACCGGCGGCTGAGCCGGCCGGTGACGCCGCCCACCACCGGCAGGTAGACCAGCGCCACGATCAGCGACGCCGACAGCACGAAGATCAGCGTGACCGGCAGCAGCCCCATGAATTCGCCGGCCACGCCGGGCCAGAACAGCATCGGCAGAAAGGCACAGAGCGTGGTGGCGGTCGAGGCGGCGATCGGCCAGAACATGCGCTTGGCGGCCTCGGTATAGGCATGCATCGGGCCGACGCCGTCGCGGATCCGCTTGTCGGCATATTCGACGACCACGACCGCGCCGTCGACCAGCATCCCCACGGCCAGGATCAGGCCGAACATGACGATGTTGGAAATCGTCACATCCATCACCGCGAACAGGGCGAAGGTCATCAGGAACGAGGTCGGCACGGCGAAGCCCACCAACAGCGCGGGGCGGATGCCCATCGCCGCCAGCACCACGATCATCACCAGCGCGATCGCGGTCAGCACCGACCCTTCGAGCTGGCTGACCATGGAGGCGACGACCTTGGACTGGTCGTTGGAAAAGCCCACCTGGACGGCCTGGCGCTGATCCTCGGGCCAGTCGGCCACGGCGGCGTTCACCACCGCGCGCACGTCGGCGGCGGTGTCGATGATGTTGTAGCCGCGCCCCTTGACCACCTGCAGCGCCACGGTGGTGGTGCCGTTGAACCGCGCGGTGCTGGTGCGGTCCTCGAAGGTCAGGCGGATTTCGGCCAGATCGCCCAGGGTGATGACCCGGTCGCCATCGGTCTTGACCGGCAGGGCGTAGATGTCGCGCACGCTGTCGAAGGAGCCCGGGATCTTGACCGCGAAGACGCTGCTGTCGGTCCGGACCTCGCCGGCGGCGACCAGCAGGTTGTTCTGGGTCACCACGTCGATCAACTCGCCGGCGGTGACGTTGTAGGCCTCCAGCCGCAGCGGGTCGATCACCACCTCGACCATCTCGTCGCGTTCGCCGACGATCTGCGCCTCGAGCACCGCATCCAGCCCCTCGACCTGGTCCTGCAGGTCCTTGGCGATGGCGATCAGCGTGCGTTCGGGCACGTCGCCGGTCAGGTTGATGATCAGGATGGGGAATTCGGAAAAGTTGATCTCGTTGATCGAATATTGCTCGGCGCCCGAGGGAAAGGCGGCCGAGGCGGCGTTCATCGCGTCGCGGACATCGGCCATGGCCTGGGTCTTGTCCCAGCCGAAATCGAACTCAAGAAACACCCCGGCATAGCCTTCGGCGGCGGTGGCCGTCATTTCGACCAGGTCATCCAGGTCGGCCATTTCCCGTTCCATGGGCTTGGCCAGCAGGGTTTCCGCATCCTCGGCGGATATGCCCGGGAAGGGGACCGAGACGAACAGGATCGGCACCTCGATATCCGGTTCGCCCTCTTTCGGCAGGCCGACATAGGCCGCCGCCCCCGCCACCAGCGAGAGCGTGATGAAGGCGATGATCATCCGGGCCCGTGCGGCGGCCCAGTCGACAAGACCGTTCATCCGTCGGCCTCCCGGAAGGTGGGCTGCACCAGCACGCCCTCGGCGACGTATTCCTGCCCCACGACGATCACGTCGACACTGTCTGGCAGGCCGTCCACCCAGATCCCGTCGACGGTGTCGCGCAGCACGGTGACCGGCAGGAACCGGGCGCGGCTGTCGGCATCGACGCTGCGGATGCCGATCGCGCCGTCATCGTCCAGCGTCAGGGCCGAGCCGGGCAGCAGATGCGCCTCGGTTCCCTCCGAGGCGACGAGGATCTCGGCGGTCTGGCCATCGCGGATCTGCAGGTCGGCATTGGCGATCCGGACCTCGACCTGGAAGGTGCGGGTGGTGTCGTCGGCCGAGCGCGAGATGAAGCTGACCTCGCCCCGGACCTCGCGGCCCGAGGCCAGCCGGGCCCCGGCCATGGCGCCCAGTTGCAGCCGGTCGACCTCCAGTTCCGGCACGAAGCCGACCAGGTGGATCGGGTCCAGCTGCAGGATCGTGGCGCAGGGCGTGCCGGGCTGCATCAGGCTGCCCAGTTCGGCGGTATCGGTCTCCAGCAGGCCGGCGAAGGGCGCGGTGATGGTCAGCCGGTCGATCTCGCGTTCGGCGCTGGCGACGGCGGCGGCGGCGGATTGCATCCCGGCACGCGCGCTTTCGACGCCGGCCTGGGCGCTTTCGACCCCGGCCTCGGCGGCGCTGATGCCGGCGCTGGCGCCTTCGACCGCGGCCTCGGCCGAGGTGACCCCGGCCCGGGCCGAGGCGAGCGCCGCATCGGCATTGGCCAGCCGGGTGTCCGAGGCGAAGCCGTCCTGCGACAGGCGCTGGGCCGCGTTCTGGTTGATCACCGCCTCGTTCAGCGCGGCCTGGGCCGACAGCAGCCGCGACTGCGCCTCGGCCAGGCGGGCGCGGGCCTCGGCCAGGGTGGCGCGGGCGGCGGGCACCTGGGCTTCGGCCACCGGCAGCTGGGCGCGGGCCTCGGACAGCCGGGCGCGGGCCTCGTCGACGCTCGATTGCCGGGTTCCGGGGTCCAGCTCGCACAGGATGTCGCCCTGTTCGACGAAGCGGCCCTTGGGCAGGGGCGTCGACACCACCTGGCCCGAGGTTTCGGCGGCGATGGTGACGTTGCGCGCCGCCTCGGTCCGGCCGCGCAGGATCAGCGCCTGGTCCAGCGGCTGCGCGGTCGAGGTCATCGCGACCACGGGGACCGCCTGTTCGGTGTCGTCCGGCGCGGCCACGGCGACCTGTTCGTCGGGCTCGGCCTCGGGGGCGACCTGGGCGAAGGCCAGCAGCCGGTCGCGCTCCAACACCACCAGATAAAGAAGTCCGGCCACCAGGATGGCTGTCAGGATTGGCATCAAACGCATCGGGCGGGCTTTCGTCGGCGGGTGTCCGTGGCTGTCAACGCAGGCCGGTCCGGACGGCACCGCGCCCTGCACCGGCTTTCTCAGTATACGCTGAACCGTTCGGTTCAGATTAAGGGAGGCGCAGTTTCTTTTCAAGCGCGCTTTCGCAGGTGCAGCACGGCCGGGATCGCGACCGGGCCTTGTCCCGTCCCGCGGCTTGACGGTAAGAGGGGCCAACGACATGCGAGGACCTGATGAGCAACAGCGACAGTTTCATCGACGAGGTGACCGAAGAGGTCCGCCGCGACCGCCTGTTCGCGACGCTGCGCCGGTATGGCTGGATCGGCATCCTGGCCGTTCTGCTGCTGGTCGGGGGGGCGGCGTTCCTGGAATGGCGCAAGGCCCAGGCGACCCGGGCCGCCCAGGCCACGGGGGATGCGATCCTGGCCACCTTCGGCACAACGGACGAGGCCGCCCGGGCCGAGCAATTGCTGGCGGTGCCGGCCGGTGACGCGCGCGTCGTGACCGCGCTTCTGGCGGCGGCGGATCTGCAGGCGGCCGGTGATGGCGCCGGCGCCGTGGCCGCGCTGCAGGCGGTCGCCACCGATGGCGATGTCGATCCGGTCTACCGGGACCTGGCCGCCTTGAAGGCCGCAATGATCGGCGGCGACGACAGCCTGGACGACCGGCGGGTGGCGCTGGATGCGCTGGCACAGCCGGGCCGCCCGTTCCGCCTGCTGGCCGAGGAACAGCTGGCCTATCTGGAGGTCGCGGCCGGCGAAACCGAGGCCGCCCTGGTGCGGCTCGAGGCGATCGCCGGGGATGCCGAGGTCACGCCGAACTTGCGGGATCGCGCCGAAAGCCTGATTGTGGCGCTGGGCGGCACGCCCGCAGCGCAATAGGCACGGCGCTATCGACACGGCGCAACAGACACGGCGCGACAGGCACGGGGCAGGCAGGCCGGAGCCGACCGGCAGGTGACAAGGCAAGGGGCGAGCAGATGATCGGACGAGCGGGTCTTTCCATTGCCGCACTGGCGCTGTTGGGCGCCTGCGGAGAGCGTGACGTGATCCTGCCCGGCGAACGGCAGGAGATCCGGCCGGGTGCGGCGACGATCGACATGGGCGCGGCCCGCGACATCCGTCTGCCCGAGACCCGGGCCAATGCCGACTGGACCCATCGCAGCGGCGGCCCGACCCATCTGGCCGGGCATCCGGCGCTGGGCGCCGCGCTGGGCCTGGCGTTCCGCGCCGATATCGGCGAAGGCGACGGGCGCCGCGTGCGGATCACCGCCGATCCGGTGGTCGCCGGGGACCGGGTCTTCACCCTCGATGCGATCTCGACCGTGACCGCGACCTCGACCGGCGGCGCGACCCTGTGGTCGGCCGACCTGACCCCGCCGACCGACCGGCCGA
Organism: Rhodobacteraceae bacterium HLUCCA08; assembly: GCA_001314655.1. GTDB lineage: Bacteria > Pseudomonadota > Alphaproteobacteria > Rhodobacterales > Rhodobacteraceae > Salibaculum. The sequence continues at coordinate 108,724 of LJSF01000028.1, forward strand.
CCGACGCCTCGGGCGGCGGGCTGGCCGTGGCCGGCGATGTGCTGATCGTGTCGACCGGTTTCGGCGAGGTCGTGGCGATGGAGGCCGCCACCGGGGCACGGCTCTGGACCCAGGACCTTGACGCGCCGGGCAATTCCGCGCCGACCGTCGCCAATGACAAGGTCTATGTCGTGGCCCGTGACGGCCGCGCCTGGGCGCTTGACCTGGGCAATGGCCGCATCGCCTGGACCCTGTCGGGCACCCCGCCGGTTGCGAATTACGCCGGCGGCGCCGGGGCGGCCGTCACCGGCGACATCGCCGTCATCCCGTTCCCCAGCGGCGAGGTGATCGCCACCTTCCCCGAGGGCGGGCTGCGGCGCTGGTCCACGGTGCTTGCCGGGCAGCGGCCCGGCAGCGCGGCCGCGGTGGTCAGCGACATCGCCGGCGATCCGGTGATCGACGGTCAGATCGTCTATGCCGGCAATGTCGCCGGCCGGGTCGCGGCGCTGGGGCTGGCCAACGGCGACCGGCTGTGGACCGCGGCCGAGGGGGCGGCGGGGCCGCTCTGGGTGGCGGGGGACAGCGTGTTCCTGGTCAACGACCTGGGCCAGCTGGTGCGCTTGGATGCCGGCAATGGCGATCTGGTCTGGCGGGTGCAATTGCCGGAATTCGAGGAAGGCCGCGAACGCCGGCAAAAGACCCGTTTCGTGCATTACGGTCCGGTCCTGGCCGGCGGGCGGCTGATCGTCGCCTCGTCCGACGGGCTGATCCGGCAGTTCGATCCGGCCTCGGGCGCGCTGCTGGGCCAGCTGGATCTGCCCGGCGGCGCGGCGTCGAACCCGGTCGTGGCCGGGCAGACGCTCTATGTGGTGACCCGGCGCGGCGAGCTGTTGGCCTACCGATAGGGCGCGGTGGGGCGAAACCCCACCCTACGGGCCTTGTCGCCGGGGGGCGGAATGGTGTAGGCGCTGGGCCTTGGATTTCGCGGAACCGCCCTGATGACCTTCACCCTCGCCATCGTCGGCCGGCCCAATGTGGGCAAGTCGACCCTGTTCAACCGCCTGGTGGGCAAGCGCCTGGCCCTGGTCGACGATCAGCCCGGCGTGACCCGCGACCTGCGCGAGGGCGCGGCGCGGCTGGGTGATCTGCGCTTTACCGTGATCGACACGGCCGGGCTGGAAGAGACCGATGACGACAGCCTGCAGGGCCGGATGCGGCGGCTGACCGAACGGGCGGTCGACCTGGCCGATATCTGCCTGTTCGTCATCGATGCCCGAGCCGGGGTGACGCCGACGGACGAGGTCTTTGCCGATATCCTGCGGCGCAGGTCGGCGCATGTGATCCTGGCCGCCAACAAGGCCGAAGGCCGCGCCGCCGAGGGCGGCGTGCTGGAGGCCTATGCGCTGGGGCTGGGCGAGCCGTTGCGGATCTCGGCCGAACATGGCGAGGGGATGGGCGATCTGCTGGGCGTGCTGATGCCGCTGGCCGAAGCGTTCGGGGCCCGCGCCGCGGCCGAAGCGGCGCTGCAACCGGAAACCGATGTCGACGTGGATGCGGACAGCGATGAGGCGGAGGGGCCGCGCCCCTTTACCGAGGCGAAACCGCTGCAGGTCGCCGTGGTGGGCCGGCCCAATGCCGGCAAGTCGACCCTGATCAACACGCTGATCGGCGAGGACCGCCTGCTGACCGGTCCCGAGGCCGGGATCACCCGCGACGCGATTTCGGTGCCCTTCGACTGGGCCGGCACGCCGACCCGCATCTTCGATACCGCGGGCATGCGCAAACGCGCCAAGGTGCAGGAAAAGCTGGAACGGCTTTCGGTCTCGGACGGGATCCGCGCGATCAAGTTCGCCGAGGTGGTGATCGTCCTGCTGGACGTGAACCTGCCCTTCGAGGCGCAGGACCTCAAGATCGCCGACCTGGCCGAGCGCGAGGGCCGCGCGGTGGTGATCGCGGTCAACAAATGGGACCTGGAGGACGACAAACAGGCCCGGCTGAAAGAGCTGAAAGCGCAGTTCGAGGACAGCCTGCCGCAGCTGCGCGGCGCCCCGCTGGTGACGGTCTCGGCCAAGACCGGCCGGGGTCTCGACCGGCTGCACGAGGCGGTGCTGAAGGCGCATGAGGTCTGGAACCGCCGGGTGCCGACGGCGGCGCTGAACCGCTGGCTGGGCGAGATGGTCGAGGCGCATCCGCCACCGGCGCCCGCGGGGCGGCGGATCAAGCTGCGCTATGCCACGCAGGTCAAGACCCGCCCGCCGGCCTTCGTCGTCATGTGTTCGCTGCCCGAGAAACTGCCGGCCAGCTATTCGCGTTATCTGGTCAACGGACTGCGCGCGGATTTCGACATGCCGGGCACGCCGATCCGGCTGACGATGCGGTCCCAGGCCGACAAGAACCCCTACAAGGGGCGCAAGAAATCGACCCCCTCGCGGTTGCGCAAGCATCTGGGCAAGGGGCGCGCGGACGAACGATAGGCGGGCTTGGCGGGGGCTTTGGCCCCATCGGCCCGTGGCCGCCTCCGCCGGGAGGTTTCCGACCCGACGACGCGGGGCCTCAGGCCGGGCGGGGCCGCAGGGCGATGGCGGCGAGGATCAGCGCGGCCAGGGCGGCAACGGCGGTCACCGGCCAGAGCGCGGTGCCATTGGCGGCGATGATGCCGGCCAGGGCCCAGATCACGGTCGCGCCGTATTCGGGGCTGTCGGGGCGGCGCAGCTGGACCAGCGCGGCGACCAGCCCGGCGCCCGCGATCGCCAGATAGGCCCAGCCGGTGGCGCCGGCGATCAGACCGTGGCCGGCGGCTGTGGCGGCAAGAGAGACGAAGCTGGCCGCGGTCAGCCAGCCGGCAAAGATCGCCACCGGTGCCCGCAGCCAGCCGCGATCGGGCCCGGGCGCGCGCATCAGCGCCAGGATCGCCGCCGCGGCCATGGCAAAGATCAGGACGGTCGCCCATTCGGCGCTGCGATTGGCGACCCAGAGCCAGGGCGTGCCCAGCGCCAGCGCCGCGATCAGGGCCGGGCGGGCCACGTCCCAGGCCGGGTCCTCGGCCCGTTTCCAGGCGCCGAACAGTGCCGAGACCACCAGCCAGCCATAGATCAGCCCCCAGATCGCGAAGGCATAGCCCGCAGGCTGGGCCGGCGGGTCGACCTGGGGGATCGGCAATTGATCCGCGCGGTAGCCGCTGAAGGGCTCGGTCGCCAGCGGCGACAGCACGAAGGTCGCGGTGAACAACAGGGTCAGCAGGGCACGGGTCATGTTCAGGGTCCGGAATTCGGCACTTGCGCCGTGACCTAATGCGGGCCGAGCATGGGGCAAGCGCGAAATGGGCCGGGTCATGAAACGCATCGCCATCTTCATCGACGGAACCTGGAACCGGCCGGATGCCGAAAACCCGACCAATGTGGTGCGCCTGGCGCGCGCGGTGCGGCCGCAGGACGACCAGGGCGTCAAGCAGGTCGTGCTCTATTCCCCCGGGGTCGGGTCCGGGCGCGGTTGCAACGCCTTTGCCCGCTGGCTGGACCGGGTGCTGGGCGGGGCGCTGGGCTGGGGGCTGACCGATATCATCGAGGATGTCTATCGCCAGTTGATGTTCCTCTATGAGCCCGGCGACCGGGTCATGGTCTTCGGCTTTTCCCGCGGCGCCTTCGCCGCACGGTCGCTGGTCGGGCTGATGCGGGCCACGGGGATCGCCGGGCGCGACCAGCTGGGCCGTCTGCCCGAGGCGGTGGCGCGCTATATCGACCGCGCCGAGGCGACCCATCCGACCAGCGAGGCAAGCCATGTGTTTCGCGCCGAGCTGTCGCCCGAGGTGGCCACCCGCCCCGGGGAACAGCGCTGGCGCCAAGTCCGCGGCCTGCCCGAAGGGACGCTGTTCATGGTCGATTTCCTGGGCCTGTGGGACACGGTCAAGGCCTTGGGATTGCCCGGTTTCCTGCCGTTCGCGGCGCGGTTCAACCGGCAATACGAATTCCATGACGCCCGGCTCAGTTCCATGGTCCGGGCCGCCCGCCACGCGATGTCCATCGACGAGGTGCGGGCGACCTTTCCGGCCATGCCCTGGGACAACCTGGCCGAGCTGAACCGCGAATACGGGCATTTCGTGCCCGATTACATGCAGCAATGGTTCGCCGGCGTGCATGGCGCCGTGGGCGGGGGCGGCAGCCGGATCGGGCTGTCGTCGATCACGCTCAACTGGATCGCGCTGGGGGCCGAGGAGGCGGGCCTGGCGATCGACTGGCCCGAGCTGGACAAGGTGGCCTGGGAATTCGACCCCGGCGACCCGCTGGACAACAAGTTCGGGCCATCGGGGCCGATCGGGGCGTTGCTGAGCGCGGTCAAGCGGCCGCGCGAAGGCCCGGCGGCGCTGGAAGAGGTGTCGATGGCCGCGATCGACCGGTTCCTGGACGCGGACGGCTACCGGCCCAAGGCGCTGGACCGGGTCGCTCACCTGTTGCGCGGGATCGGCCCGGAGCAGCGCGCGGCGCTGCGCCGCAACCGGGCGCTGGCCGATAACGGCCATACCCATCTGCCGGGCCAGCGGATGCGGCCGCGGAGGACGCCGGACGGCGCCTAGGGCGCCCGAAAGCCGCTACCCCGGGGAAGAGAGATCCCCCGGGGTGCTGCACAGGCCGGTTCGAGACCAGATCCGCGTCAGGTGAGCGAGCCGTCCGCGGTCAGGGTCGTCTTGCCACCGATATAGCCCTGCAAAGCTTTCGGAAGCGTTACCGAACCATCGGAATTCTGCCCGTTTTCCAGCACCGCGATCAGGGTCCGCCCCACGGCCAGGCCCGAGCCGTTGAGCGTGTGCAGGAAATGCGGCTTGCCGCCATCGGCGGGCTTGTAGCGCGCATTCATCCGCCGGGCCTGGTAATCGCCGCAGGTCGAGACAGAGCTGATTTCGCGGTAGGTATCCTGGCCCGGCAGCCAGACCTCGATGTCATGGGTCCGGCGCGCGCCGGCGCCCATGTCGCCGGTGCAAAGCACGACGGTTCTGTAAGGCAAGTCAAGGGCTTCAAGGATCGCCTGGGCGCAATTCGTCATCCGTTCATGTTCCGCCTCGCTGTCCTGAGGCCGGGTGACCGAGACCATTTCGACCTTCTCGAACTGATGCTGGCGCAGCATGCCGGCGGTGTCGCGCCCGGCGCTGCCGGCCTCGGAGCGGAAGCACTGGGTATGGGCGACATAGCGGCGGGGCAGGCTGGCGTCGTCCACGACCTCGCCATGGACGATATTGGTCAGCGTCACCTCGGCGGTGGGGATCAGCCACCAGCCGTCGGTGGTGCGATAGCTGTCTTCGCCGAACTTGGGCAATTGCCCGGTGCCGAGCATCATCTCGTCGCGCACAAGAACCGGCGTGATGACCTCTTCAAGCCCATGGTTTTCAATGTGAAAATCCAGCATGAATTGCGCCAGCGCCCGGTGCAGCCGGGCCACGGCGCCGGACAGCACGACAAAGCGCGACCCCGACAGCTTGGCCGCGGTTTCGAAATCCATGCCACGCTGCACCGCTGGCAACTGGTAATGTTCCAGCGGCGCGAAGTCGAAATCGCGCGGGGTGCCCCAGCGGCGGATCTCGACGTTGTCGGCCTCGTCGTCGCCGTCGGGGATGCCGTCATGGGGCAGGTTCGGCAGGCCCAGAAGCAGGTCGTTGAGTTCGGCGTCGCGGGCCTTGGCCTCGTCGTTCAGACGGGCGATATCCGCTTTCTTTTCGGCGACTTGCGCGCGGAGGTTTTCGAAGGCGGCGTCATCGCCGGCGGCCTTGGCGGCGCCGATCGCCTTGGCGGCGGCATTGGCCTCGGCCTGGGCGGTTTCACTGGCCAGGATGGCGGCGCGGCGGGCCGCGTCGAGCGCCAGGATCGCGGACGAGACCGGGGCCTGTCCGGGACGACGGGTCAGCGCCGCGTCGAAGGCGGCGGGATTGTCGCGGATGGCGCGGATATCGTGCATGGCTGCGATCCTTGGGCTTGCTGTTGCGCGCCCCTAATGCCCCATAGCGCAGGCAAAATGAAGAGGCGGTGACACGTCGCTCTCACGTCGGTGCCGGGCGTGCGGCGGGGGGGCGGCGCAGCGCGCGGGCGCAACGGCCGGGGCCTAGTCGGAGCGGTCCCGACCGGCGGGCAGGGTGGCCTGCCAGGCGCGCCATTTTTGATAGAAGGCGGCGGGGTCGAGGTCCTGCGGCGGCCAGTGATCCGGGCGGTCGGGATCATCCGCCGCGACGGGGACGGAGCCGTAGGCGAAGACATCCGCCCAGAACGGGCGGAGCTGTGTTATGGTCTTGTCATCCACAGACCGCACGCCAGCCCCTCGAAGAACAGCGGCCGTGAGGTCTGTGTATTCATCCATCTGCGCCCACCCGAGGTCGGCCCCCTGCATCCGCGCCCCCCCGAGGTCGGCCCCCTGCATCTCCGCCCACCAGAGGTCGGCCCCTTGCATCTGCGCCACCCAGAGGTCGGCCCCCTGCATCCGCGCGCCCCGGAGGACGGCCCCCTGCATCTGCGCCCCCCGGAGGACGGCCCCCTGCATCCGCGCCCCCCGGAGGTTGGCCCCCTGCACCCGCGCCTCCTGGAGGTCGGCCCCCTGCATCTGCGCCCCCCAGAGGTCGGCCCCCTGCATCCGCGCCCCGTCGAACCGGAGGCCGCGCAGATCGAAGTGGGCCAGATCCACCCCTTGCAGGTTGGTGTTGCGCAGGTCGGGGCGGTAGCCGGGATAGGCGTGCAACGCCTCTCGATAGGCCCCGGCCTTTTCCCGATAAGTCTTCGGGTCCGTGTTGTCCGCGTAATCCGGCGGGTCCCGGTCAAAGACATACTCGCCGTCTTTTCGGATATGCTTGGCCTCGGTCCGGCGCTGGTCGGCATCGCGGCGCGAGATCACCTGCAGCGCGGTCAGGATGTCGGTGCGGGTGGCGGGCAGGTCGGCTTTCCAGGTGGCGAGGGTCTTCGCGTTCCGCTTGCGGACTTCGCCCCACAACGCGTGCGGCGGGATCGGGGTGCCGTCCTCGCCTGTCCGGTCTTCCTTTGGCAGGGCGTCGAGGCTCTCGAACAGGTCGGGATCGGGTGTCGCACTGCTGGCCGGGGCGTTTTCACGCACATAGGCGCAGAGGATTTCCATGATCTGGACGTGGAAATCCAGGTTCTGCCGGGCCAGCCGTTCGAGGGCGAGGATGGCGCCGATGCGGACTTCGAGGTTGGGCCTGGTCGTGGTGACCATGACCGGGCGTTTGAAATCCAGCTCTCCCGCCGCGCCGTCCCGTTCGTGGTAAAGCTTTTCGCCCTGATCGTTGGTGAGGTGTTCGTTCACTTCCTTGTCCGTGCCGAGGGCCTGCACGGCGGTATTGATCCGGTCGGTGATCAGGCCCTGTTCGGTGGCTTCGGTCTGGCGGCGCGAGAAATGGGTGCGCAGCAGGGTGAAGGGCAGGGCGATGACCGCGCCGAGCGTGGCGGTGAGGCCGGCCAGGGTGATGAGGGTGACGCGCCAGGCGACCTCGGCCCCCGGTGCGGGGACGAGGTTGATGATCGCGGCCCAGATCGTGCCGAACAGGCCGATGAGCAGGGACAGGACAAGGATGCTCCAGCCCAGGATGCCGGTCCAGACCAGGGCGCGCGGCATGTCGCCAAGGCCGAGCCGGATCATCCATGCGGGGCGGTCGGCTGCCCTGGTGCCGGCGCGGGGCAAGGCCAGGACGATCAGTCCCGACAGGGCGAGGAGGCCCGCCAAGGTCATCAGGCCCCAGAATACGTGCCCCGGCACCGAGAGCGTCACTGCATCCTTCATCACCACCCCACACCTTCCGCGGGCATCATGCCTTGGATGGCGGGGTGGGGGAAGTCATTCGGCCAGGGCTTGCAGGACCCACGCGCCGGGGCGGGCGGCATAGGCGCTGCCGCCGCCGGAGGCCGAGATGATGGCGACCAGCTCCCACCCTTCGGGCGTCTCGCGCAGCACGGCGCCGCCGGAATTGCCCGACACGACGCGGCAGGCGGCGGTGAGCGTCGCGTCGATCAGCGGGGCGGTGTCGCAGGGGGCGCTCAACTGCGGGCCGGGCGGGCCGGCATTGCGGTAGCCGGCGAGGGTCAGCGGCTCGGACGGCAGGGCGGGGCCGTCGGCGGCGATCGGCAGGGGGGTGGCGAGGGCAGGGGGCAGGGGCTCGGCCAGGCGGATCAGGGCAAGGTCGCGGCCGACATTGCGGGCGGTGAGCGCGCGGGGCTCCGGGGCGTCGGGGTGGCGGTCATAGGTCGCGGCGCGCAGCGTCAGGGCAAAGCCGGTGCCGTCCCAGCCGATCTGCACGAACAGCGCCCGCGCCGGGGCGTCGCGGCCGGGGCCGCAATGGCCGGCGGTCAGCACCAGGTCCGGCGCGATCAGCACGCCGGTGCAGGCCCCGCCCGGCGCGCTGGCATCGCGGGTCAGGCGCACCAGGGCCGAGGGTGCGGGATCGGCCAGCACCGGCAGGGCGGCAAGGCACAGGGCGGCGGCAAGGATTGATCGGAGGCGCATGGCCCCCATATGGCCCTGAAACGACGCGCGGGAAAAGCGCCGGTTGATCGGTTGCCAATCCGCGGGCCGGGCCTTAACGTGCCGCGACTTTTCACGACCGGCCGAGGCCGGCCAGAGGACAAGGGACCCCCAGAATGGAAGCCTTAGGATCGTTCGTTCCGCTGATCCTGATCTTTGCGATCATGTATTTCCTGCTGATCCGACCGCAGCAGAAGAAGATGAAGGAACACCAGGCGATGGTGGCGGCGCTGCGGCGGGGCGACCAGGTGATCACCCAGGGCGGGTTGTTCGGCAAGGTGACCAAGGTCAAGGACGACAGCGAGGTCGAGGTGGAGATCGCCGATGGCGTCAAGGTCCGCGTGGTGCGCAGCACCATCGTCCAGGTGGTGACCAAGACCGAGCCGGTCGAAAGCTGATGCGCCTTGCGGGGGCCGTGCTGGCGCTGCTGGCCGCCCCGCTGGCGGCGCAGGAGCTGCGCGATATCGCCGCAGAGGCCCTGGCGGCCTGCGGCGGCACGCGGATCGTGCTGAGCCACGCGGCGGTGACCCCCGAGGCGCGCGACGACGCGGTCGAGGTGCTGAACCGCCGGCTGGAGTCGATCCTGCCGTTCGGCCCCGGCGGGGTCTTGGGGATCGGTTACGCCGTGCCGGGCGAGGGTGACAGGCTGGTGGTGCGGTTGCCGGCCTCGGAGGTGACGGCCGCGGCCTTCGAGGGGGTGCTGGTGCGCGGGGCGTTCGGGTTCCATGCCGCTTTGCCGGTGGGGCAGGGCGGGATCGAACTGCCCTTCGCCGACCGGCCGGAAGAGGCGCTGGCGCTGGACCCCGAGCCGGTGCTGACCCAGGACGACCTGGCCCGGGCCGAGGTCGGGTTCGACCAGAACAACCTGCCCGCGGTCCATATCCGCTTTACCCCGCAGGGCGGCGCGCTGTTCGGACAGGTCACGGCCGACAAGCATGGCGAGGTCTTTGCCCTGGTCTATGACGGCGACATCCTGACCGCGCCGCGGATCATGGCGCCGATCACCGGCGGCCAGGGGATGATCAGCGGTGATTTCACCCTGGACGCGGCGACGGAACTGGCGGTGATCCTGAATTCCGGCGCGCTGAATGTTGACCTTGCCGTCGAAACCGTCGAACAGGTGGCCGGTGATCCGGGGGCGGATCGGAACCTCTGCCCGCGGCTTCCGCAATAAGGGCACGACATGCTGCAGATCGATCTCTGGAAACGTATCCTTGTCTGGACGACCGTCGCGGTCGGGCTGGCGCTTGCGGCGCCGAACCTGTTCTACGAGCGGGTCGAACGGTCCAACGATGCCGAGGCGGTGCTGGAGGACGGCGTGACCGCCGCCGAACTGGAGCGCACCGGCAAGACCGAAGAGGAATTGCTGGCCGATGCCGCCGCCTGGCCGTCCTTCCTGCCCGACGGGCTGGTCAACCTGGGCCTCGACCTGCGCGGCGGGGCGCATCTGCTGGCCGAGGTCAAGGTCACGGATGTCCATGCCCAGCGCATGGAGGCGCTGTGGCCGGATGTGCGCGACCTGCTGGCGGCCGAACGCGAGACCGTGGGCTTCGTCACCCAGGACGAGGACGCCGCGCCGGGCACGCTGCGGGTGGTGATCGCGAACCCCGAGGGGATCGACCGGGCGCTGGAACTGGTGCGCGGCCTGGCCCGGCCGGTGCAATCGGCGATGGCCGCCGGGGCGCGGGATCTGGATGTCCGCCGGGACGGCCCCGACGCGATCCTGATCCAGCTCAGCGAGGCCGAGATCGCCGAGACCGACAACCGCACCGTCGCCCAGGCGCTCGAGATCATCCGCCGCCGGATCGACGAGGTCGGCACCCGCGAGCCGAACATCCAGCGCCAGGGCGAGGACCGGGTGCTGGTCCAGGTGCCCGGGGTCGAAAGCGCCGAAGAGGTCAAGGAAATCATCGGCACCACCGCGCAGCTGAGCTTTCAGCCGGTGGTGCGGGCCGAGGTTTCGGCCGAGGCGGTGCCCGGCATCGGCAACGAGATCCTGCCCGCGCTGGACGATCCGAGCGTGTTCTACGAACTGGAACAGGCGCCGGTGGTGACCGGGGACGAACTGGTCGACAGCCAGCCGTCGACCGACCAGAACGGCCGCCCGGCGGTGTCGTTCCGGTTCAATCCCACCGGGGCGCGCAAGTTCGGCGATTACACGGCCGACAATGTCGGCGCGCTGTTCGCGATCGTGCTGGACAACGAGGTGGTCAGCGCCCCGCGCATCAGCCAGCACATCCCGGGCGGCAGCGGGATCATCACCTCGCGCACCTTCACCCCCGAGGAAACCGTGCGGATGTCGGTGCTGCTGCGCGCCGGCGCGCTGCCGGCCGAGCTGGATTTCCTGGAGGAACGCACGATCGGCCCCGAACTGGGCCAGGACAGCATCGAGGCGGGCCGGATCGCGACCATGGTGGCCTTTGCCGCCGTCCTGGTCTTCATGGTGCTCAGCTACGGGATGTTCGGTGTCTTTGCCAATATCGCGCTGACCATCAACCTGGGCCTGATCTTCGGGCTGCTCAGCCTGCTGGGGGCGACGCTGACCCTGCCGGGCATCGCCGGGATCGTCCTGACCGTCGGCATGGCGGTGGATGCCAATGTGCTGGTTTTCGAACGCATCCGGGAAGAGCTCAAGACCGCCAAGGGCCCGGCCCGGGCGATCGAGCTGGGCTATGAAAAGGCCCTGTCGGCGATCCTCGACGCGAATATCACCACCTTCATCACCGCGCTGATCCTGTTCTTCATGGGATCCGGTCCGGTGCGCGGGTTCGCCATCACGCTGGGCCTCGGCATCCTGACATCGGTCTTCACCGCGATCTTCGTGACGCGGCTGCTGGTCGTGATCTGGTTCGAACGCCGCCGCCCCAAGACGATCGAGGTCTGACATGCGACTGAAACTGGTCAAGGACAACACCTCGTTCGACTTCTTCAAGCGCGCCCGGGTGTGGCTGGGCATCTCGGCGGTCATGATCGTCGTCGCGCTGGGGTCCCTCGTGCTGCAGGGGCTGAATTTCGGGATCGATTTCCAGGGCGGCACCACGATCCGCACCCAAAGCACGCAAGAGGTCGATGTCGGCGTCTATCGCGCCGCGCTGACCGCGCTCGAACTGGGCGACGTGACCATCGTCAAGGTGACCGACCCGAGCTTCGACGACGACCAGCATGTCACCTCGATCTCGATCCAGGCCCAGGGCGCGGAAGAGGCGATCAGTCAGGACCGGATCAACGCGGTCCAGGCGGCGCTGCAGGAGGTCGACCCGGCGGTGACCTTTCAGGCCGTCGAATCGGTCGGGCCGACCGTGTCGCAAGAGCTGATCCGATCGGCGGTGATCGCGGTGGCGCTGGCGATCGGGGCGGTGCTGATCTATATCTGGCTGCGCTTCGAATGGCAGTTCGCCCTGGGTGCCGTGGCCGCGCTGGTGCATGACGTGGCCCTGACCATCGGCATCTTTTCGGAATTGCAGATCCGGTTCGACCTGGCGATCATCGCCGCGCTTCTGACCATCGTCGGCTATTCGCTGAACGACACCGTGGTGGTCTTCGACCGGGTGCGCGAGAATCTGCGGCGCTACAAGAAGAAGCCGTTGAAAGAGGTGCTGAACCAGTCGATCAACGAAACCCTCAGCCGGACCTTCATGACCTCGATCACCACGCTGATCGCGCTGGGGTCACTGTTCGTGCTGGGCGGCGACGTGATCCGCGGTTTCGTCTTCGCGATGATCTGGGGCGTGATCGTGGGGACCTATTCGTCGATCTTCGTGGCCTCGACGATCCTGCTGGTGCTGGGGGTCAAGCGGGACTGGTCCAAGCCCGATCCGCAGAACACCGGCAACCAGTTTGGCAATATCGACGCCTGAGAACTGGCCCTGTCGCGGCCCGGGCCGGGCGCCCATGGTGGCGGTTCTGAAAGGGGCGCGCGATGATGGGTGTGGACGGTTTCGGCTGGCTGGTCGCCGGGGTGATCGTCGCCGGGCTGGTGCGCGGGTTTTCCGGCTTTGGCACGGCGATGATCTATCTGCCGATCGCCGGCCAGGTGCTGTCGCCGGTCGCGGCGATCACCACGCTGATCGTGATCGACCTCATCGGCCCCTTGCCCAACGTGCCGCGCGCCCTGCGCGAGGCGGTGCTGCCGGACGTGGCCCGGCTGGGGATCGGGCTGGTGCTGGGCCTGCCGGTCGGGGTGGCGGTGCTGCTGGCCGTGGCCCCCGAAGTGTTTCGCTATGCGGTCTCCGGGGCCACGCTGGTCATGCTGGGGCTGTTGCTGGCCGGCTGGCGCTATGCCGGCCCGCTGCGGGCGCCGCTGGTGCTGGCCACGGGCGGTGCCTCGGGGCTGCTGGGGGGCGCGGCGGGGCTGGCCGGGCCGCCGGTGATTCTGGTCTACATGGCCAGCCCGCTGCGCCCGGCGGCGATCCGGGCCAATATCCTGCTGTTCCTTCTGGTCACGGATATCGCCATGCTGGGGCTTTATGCCCTGTGGGACGTGTTCGACCGGAGCGTCGCCATGGCCGGTCTGGTGCTGGCCGTCCCCTACCTGCTGGCCAACGTCGCCGGGGCTGCTATGTTCCGCCCCGAGGCCGAGCGGACCTATCGCCGCATCGCCTATGCGATCATCGCCGGGTCCGCCCTGCTGGGCCTGCCATTGTGGGATTGAAGGGATGACCGGATGCGCCTGACCGAGATCGTCTATACCGAAGCCAGGCCGGTCGATGGCTACGGCCCCGGTTTCTTCCGCATCGGCGGGCAGGTGCACGAGGGCGCGGTGCTGGTCCTGCCCGGCGGGATCGGGCCCTGGGGCGGCTATGACGATACCGCGACGCTGCTGGCCGCGGCCGGGGGCCTCGATGTGCTCTTCGTCGGCACCGGGGCCGAGATCGCCCATATCCCCGCCGCGCTGCGCGACGCGCTGGAAGGCGCCGGGATCGGGGTCGAGGTGATGGCCAGCCCCGCCGCCTGCCGCACCTACAACGTGCTGCTGGCCGAGGGCCGCCGCGTCGGATTGGCGCTGCTGCCGGTCTGAGCTTTCCCCGCCGCGCGGCTTGGGATAAGTCCCGGCGGGATGGAATTGCATGTCGAGAACCTGGGCGTGGCCCGCGGCGGGGTGCCGGTGCTGGACCGGGTGAGCTTCACCCTTGCCGCCGGCGCGGCGCTGGTGCTGCGCGGCCCCAACGGGGTCGGCAAGACGACGCTGCTGCGCACCCTGGCCGGGTTGCAGCCGGCGCTGTCGGGCCTTGTGCGCTACCCCGAGGGCGCCGCGGCCTATGCCAGCCATGCCGACGGGATCAAGGCCCAACTGAGCGTGACCGAGAACCTGGCCTTCTGGGCGGCCGTCCACGGGGTCGCCCTGCCCGAGACTGTGTTCGCGACCTTCGACCTGGAGGATCTGCGCGACCGCATGGCCGGCACCCTGAGCGCCGGGCAGAAGCGCCGGCTGGGCCTGGCGCGGCTGGGCGTGATCGGGCGCAAGGTTCTGTTCCTGGACGAACCGACGGTCAGCCTGGATACCTTTTCGGTCAGGATGTTCGCGCGCTGGCTGCGCGAGGACCACCTGGGCGCCGGCGGGATCGCGGTGATCGCCACCCATATCGACCTGGGCATGGAGGCGCCCGAGCTGGACCTGACCCCGTTCCGGGCCGATCCGATGGCGCGCGGCGGCAGCGACGAGGCGTTCCTGTGAGCGCGCTGTGGCTTTGGCCCGCCCGGGGCGCTTGCGTCCCGGGCCGCGCCCGACCCGCCCCCCAGGGCGGGCGCGATCGCGCCCCCCCTCGGGCCGGGCGCGGCCCTCTGACCGGCATCGGGGGCCAACAATGATCGCCCTGCTCAAACGCGACCTTGCGCTGGCGGTGCGGGCGGGCGGCGGGTTCGGCCTGGGCCTGGCGTTCTTCCTGATCGTCATCACCCTGGTGCCCTTCGGGGTCGGGCCGGATACCGGGCTTCTGGGCCGGATCGCGCCGGGCATCGTCTGGGTCGCGGCACTTCTGGCCGCGCTTCTGTCGCTGGACCGGATCTTTGCGCTGGATCACGAGGACGGGTCGCTGCCCTTGCTGGCCACCTCTCCGCTGCCGCTGGAGGGCGTCGCGCTGATCAAGGGGCTGGCGCATTGGATCACCACCGGATTGCCGCTGACGATCGTGGCGCCGGTCCTGGGCTTCCTGCTGAACCTCGACACGGCGGCCTTTCCCTGGCTCTTGGCCTCGCTCGCGCTGGGGACCCCGGCGCTGAGCATGATCGGCGCCTTCGGCGCGGCGCTGACCGTAGGGCTGCGGCGCGGTGGCCTCTTGATGTCGCTGCTGGTCCTGCCGCTTTATGTGCCGACGCTGATCTTCGGCGCGCTGGTCGTGGCGCGCGGGGCCGAGGGGTTTTCGACCCATATGCCGCTGCTGATGCTGGCCGGGATCACCGCCGGCGTCTTTGCGCTGATGCCCTTTGCCACGGCGGCGGCGTTGCGGATCAATCTGCGGTGATCGGGCATTGAGCGGGACCGCGGGACAGGGTAGGGGAAACACATGTCGATCTGGGAATACGCCAACCCCAAGAAGTTCATCGCGACGACGACGCCGATCCTGCCCTGGCTGACCGGCGCGGCGATCGCGACGCTGGTCGTGGGGCTGATCTGGGGCTTTTTCTTCACGCCGGAGGCCGCCAATTTCGGCGCCTCGGTCAAGATCTTCTTTGTTCATGTGCCCAGTGCGATGATGGCGATCAATGCCTGGGCGATGATGCTGGTCGCCTCGCTGATCTGGGTGATCCGGCGGCATCATGTCAGCGCCCTCGCCGCCCGCGCCGCGGCGCCGATCGGCATGGTCTTCACCCTGATCGCCCTGTTCACCGGCGCGGTCTGGGGGCAACCGACCTGGGGCACCTGGTGGGAATGGGACCCGAGGCTGACCTCGTTCCTGATCCTGTTCCTGTTCTACCTGGGCTATATCGCCCTGTGGGAGGCGATCGAGGACCCGGACACCGCCGCCGACCTGACCGCGGTGCTGTGCATGGTCGGGTCGGTCTTTGCGATTCTCAGCCGTTACGCAGTCAAGTTCTGGGGCCAGGGCCTGCACCAGGACAGCACCATCGCCAAGGTCGGCGAACGCGACCCGCTGCATGCCAGCTATTACCTGCCGGCGCTGATCTGCATGGCGGCCTTCGTTCTGATCTTCGTCGCGCTGGTGCTGATCCGGACCCAGACCGAAATCCGGGCCCGCCGGATCCGCGCCCTGGAAGCGAGGATGCGCGCATGATCCCCGAACTTGGCAAATACGCCTTCGCGGTGCTGTCGTCCTACGGCGTGTCGATCCTGCTGCTGGTCGGGCTGGCCTGGATGTCGGTGCAACGCGCCCGCAAGCTGCGACAGCGGCTGGAAGAGGTCGAAGCCCGGATGAAACGCCATGGTTAAACCGCTGGCCCTGATCCCGCCGGTGCTGTTCGCCGGTATCGCCGGTCTGTTCGCCGCGGGCATGTTCCTCGATTCCAATGGCGACGAATTGCCCAGCGCCCTGATGGGCCGGAGCGCGCCCGAGATGACCCTGGTCGAGATGGCGGGCCAGCCGATGCTGACCGATGCCATGCTGCGCGACGGCGAGGTCAAACTGGTGAATTTCTGGGCCAGCTGGTGCGGCCCCTGCCGGGTCGAGCATCCGTTCCTGGAAGCCCTGGCCGACGAGGGCGTGCCGGTCTACGGCATCAACTACAAGGACGCACCCGAGGACGCCCTGGCCTTCCTGGACGACCTGGGCAATCCCTATCGGGCGATGGGGGCCGATCCGGCTGCGGCCAATGCGCTGGATTGGGGCGTCTACGGCGTGCCCGAAACCTTCGTGGTGGACGGCGACGGCACGATCCTGCTGCGGATCGCCGGCCCGATCGGGCGAAGCACTCTCGAAGACCGCATCCGCCCGGCCCTGGCCGGCCCGGCCGATCAGAGCGAATAGCGCAGCGACATGCAGCTGAGCCCGCCATCGACCAGGGCGGCCTGGCTGGTGTCGCGCGTGACGATGTCGTAGCCCGCCTTGGTCAGCGTGTCGGCGGTGCGCGGATAGCCCGCCGACAGGAGCACCACGTCATTGACCCGGATCGCGTTGGCCGCGGCCTCTTCGCCCGGCGGGGTTTCGATCACCCTCAGGCCGGTGAAGGCGCCCGAGGCGGCCAACCTCGGGGTCGCCAGGATGGTTTCGGCATCGAGCAGCGACGACTCGGTCTTGAAATGCAGGATTTCGGGCGGGGTCCGCAGGATCTCGAGCCGGTAGCCCAGATCGGCGACCAGCGGGCGCAGCGCCTCGGCGCCCACCGCATCGGTGCGGGCCGACAGGCCGACCAGCACCCGGTCATCGGTGCACAGGATGTCGCCGCCATCGACAAAGCCCGGGCCGGGCAGGTCGATCACGGCACGGCAATGGCGGTCGAGGTCGGGGCGCAGGACCGCGGCCTCGCCCAGCCGGCTTGGCGCGCCGGGGCGCAGCACGATGGCGCTGCCGTTCAGCACCAGGGCCGGATCCTCGATGAAGACGCTGTCGGGGAAAGCGTCGAGTGGCGGCAAAACATGGACAATGCAGCCCGCCTGTTCCAGCGCCGCGACATAGGCGCCATGCTGGGCGGCAAAGAGATGCGGGTCGGGATCGCCGCGATCGGCGGCACGCAGCCCCGCGGTCACGCTGGTGGCGGGGGCGCGGCAAAGCGCGTGGGTGAAGTGGTGGCTTGGGTGGGTCATGGGCCCAGCCTAGCCGCAGGAGGCGCGGAACAAAATTACGTAATTTTGTTCCGCGCGCCGGGTGGCCGGCGTCAGGCGGCCTTGGCCAGGTTGCGCAGCACGTAATGCAGCACGCCGCCATGTTCGATATATTCGATCTCGATCGCCGTATCGATCCGGCACTTGAGCGTGATCCGTTTGACCGAACCATCGGCCATGGTGATCTCGCACGGCACCTCCTGCAGCGGCTTGATCGTGTCCAGCCCCTTGATCGACACGGTTTCCTCGCCGGTCAGTCCCAGCGACTTGCGGGTGTCGCCGCCGGTGAATTCGAACGGGATCACCCCCATGCCGACAAGGTTGGAGCGGTGGATGCGTTCGAAGCTTTCCGCGATCACCGCCTTGACGCCCAACAGGTTGGTGCCCTTGGCCGCCCAGTCGCGCGACGAGCCGGCGCCATATTGTTCGCCGCCGAAGATCACCAGTGGCACGCCGGCCTCCTGATAGGCCATGGCGGCGTCGTAGATCGAGGTCTGGGCGCCGTCGGGCCCCTTGGTATAGCCGCCTTCGACGCCGTCCAGCATCTCGTTGCGGATGCGGATATTGGCGAAGGTGCCGCGCATCATCACCTCGTGGTTGCCGCGGCGCGAGCCGTAGGAGTTGAACTCGCGCACCGGGACCTGGCGGTCGGTCAGGTAGCGACCGGCCGGGGTGTCGGCCTTGAAGGACCCGGCGGGGCTGATGTGGTCGGTGGTGATCATGTCGCCCAGAACGGCCAGAACGCGGGCGCCCTCGATATTGCCGATCGTGCCCGGCTCTTTCGACATGCCGCGGAAATAGGGCGGGTTCTGGATATAGGTCGAGGCCGCGGGCCAGTCATAGGTTTCCGCGTCGGTGGTTTCGACCCCCTGCCATTTGTCGTCGCCCTTGAAGACATCGGCATATTTCGACTGGAAGGCCTCGCGGGTCACGGTCCGTTCGACCAGTTCGGCGATTTCGGCCTGGGTCGGCCAGATGTCGCGCAGGTAGACATCCTTGCCGTCCGGCGTCTGCGCCAGCGGTTCGGTGGTCAGGTCGATGTTCATGTCGCCGGCCAGCGCATAGGCCACCACCAGCGGCGGGCTGGCCAGGTAATTGGCGCGCACGTCCGGGCTGATCCGGCCCTCGAAATTGCGGTTGCCTGACAGCACGCTGGTGGCGATCAGGTCGTTGTCGTTGATCGCCTTGGAAATCTCGGGCTGGAGCGGGCCGGAATTGCCGATGCAGGTGGTGCAGCCATAGCCCACCAGGTTGAAGCCGATCTTGTCGAGATCCTCCTGCAGCCCGGCGGCTTCCAGATAGGCCGACACGACCTGCGACCCCGGCGCGAGGGAGGTCTTGACCCAGGGCTTGCGGGTCAGGCCGAGCGCCGCGGCCTTGCGCGCGACCAGCCCCGCGCCGATCATCACATAGGGGTTCGACGTGTTGGTGCAGGAGGTGATCGAGGCGATCACGACCGATCCGTCGCGCAGCTCGTAATCTTCGCCTTCGACCGATGCGGTCTTGTGCAGGGACGCGGCCGGCATGGCGGCGGGGCCTTCGTCCAGCATGTCCTTGGCATCGTCTGACAGGTCCACGCCGCGGAATTCGCCGACGACCTTTCCGAAGGCGGCGGCGGCGCCGGTCAGGGCGACGTAATCCTGCGGCCGCTTGGGGCCCGAGATGGCGGGCACGATGGTGCCCATGTCCAGCTCCAGCGTGTCGGTATAGACCGGGTCGTAATCCGGCCCGCGCCAGAAGCCGTTTTCCCTGGCATAGGCTTCGACCAGCTGCACCCGGGCCTCGTCGCGCCCGGTATTGCGCAGGTAGCGCAGGGTTTCGTCGTCGATCGGGAAAAAGCCGCAGGTGGCGCCGTATTCGGGGGCCATGTTGGCGATGGTCGCCCGGTCGGCCAGCGGCAGCGCATCCAGGCCGGGGCCGTAGAATTCGACGAATTTGCCGACCACGCCCTTGGCGCGCAGCATCTCGACGACCTTGAGCACCAGGTCGGTGCCGGTGGTGCCCTCGATCATCGCGCCGGTCAGCTTGAAGCCGACCACTTCGGGGATCAGCATCGAGATCGGCTGGCCCAGCATGGCGGCCTCGGCCTCGATCCCGCCGACGCCCCAGCCCAGCACCGCGGCGCCGTTGACCATGGTGGTGTGGCTGTCGGTGCCGACCAGCGTGTCGGGATAGGCCACGGTTTCACCGCTCTGGTCGGTATCGGTCCAGACGGTCTGGGCCAGGTATTCCAGGTTGACCTGGTGGCAGATGCCGGTGCCCGGCGGCACGACGCGGAAATTGTCGAAGGCCTTCTGGCCCCATTTCAGGAACTGGTAGCGTTCCATGTTGCGTTCGTATTCGCGGTCCACGTTCATCTGGAAGGCGCGGGGATTGCCGAATTCGTCGATCATCACCGAATGGTCGATCACCAGGTCGACCGGGTTCAACGGGTTGATCTGCTGGGCGTCACCGCCCAGGGCCACGATGCCGTCGCGCATAGCGGCCAGATCGACCACGGCCGGCACGCCGGTGAAATCCTGCATCAGCACGCGGGCCGGGCGATAGGCGATCTCGCGCGGGTTCTTGCCGCCCTTCGCGGCCCAGTCGGCGAAGGCGCGGATATCGTCGAGGCTGACGGTCTTGCCGTCCTCGAAACGCAGCATGTTCTCCAGCACCACCTTGAGTGCCGCGGGCAGGCGCGAGAAATCCCCCAGGCCGGCCTGTTCGGCGGCGGGGATCGAGTAATAGGCAAGCGTGGCGCCGCCGGCCGAAAGGCTGCGGCGGGTCTTGGCGCTGTCGTGTCCGACGGTGATGGGCATGGCTGTCCGTCCTTTGCTGCAAGGGGGTCTGGCGGTGCGCACGGGGCGACTCGGCGCGATGTATACATTGGTATGCATTCCCTGCCAAGGGGGCATGGCAGTCTGCGGATGCGCCGCCTGAATGCCACAACCGGGCGAATTGTAACAGGTCCATCGCGCAGCGTTGATTGGCCGCGGCGGGGGCGATCGTCTAGATCGGTCGAAGCACCGACGTATCTGCGGAGTTCCCATGCGCCCGACATCCCTCCTTGCCACCTGCCTGATCGCCCTCGGGATTGGCGGCGCCGCAATCGCCGAGGACGGGCCGGTCATCCTGGAACTCTATACCTCGCAGGGCTGTGCCAGCTGCCCGCCGGCGGATGCGATGCTGCGCGACCTGGCCGGGCGCGAGGATGTGATCGCCCTGGCGCTGCATGTCGATTACTGGGATTACATCGGCTGGGCCGACAGTTTCGCCGATCCGGCCTTTTCGAACCGCCAGAAATCCTATGCCGCGGTCGCCGGAGAGCGGACGGTCTATACCCCGCAGATCGTGATCGGCGGGCGGGATCATGTCGTCGGTGCCCGCCCGGGCGAGGTGTCGGCCCTGCTGGCGGCCCATGCGACGGTCGACAGCGGTGTCGACCTGGAGCTGGAGCGCGACGGGGCGAACCACGTGCGGCTGAGCGCGCGGACCCGCGCCGCCTTCGACCGGCCGGTGGTGGTGCAACTGGTGCGCTATGACCCCTACGAGGATGTCGCGATCCGGCGCGGCGAAAACGCCGGCCATACGTTCCGCTACATGAACATCGTGACCGACTGGCAGCGGGTCGGCGAATGGGACGGGCGCGCGTCGCTGGAGCTGCGCCTGCGCGCGCCGGGACCGCAGCCGGTGGTGGTGATCCTGCAGGAACAGGGGCCCGGCGTGGTGCTGGCCGCGGGGCGGCTGCGCTAGGCCGGCGCCGGGCGTCGCGGTCACTCGTCCTCCTCGTCGTCGGCGACCAGCTGGATTTCGCCGGTTTCGGCCAGGCGGCGGACGGCGGCGACGATGGTCGCCTGGGCCTCTTCCCCGTCGGTCCGGCGCACCTTGCCCTTTTCGGCGATCTCCTCGCGCAGGTTCTCGGCCATCCGGGACGAAATGTTGCCAAGGATGAATTCGGCGGTGCCGGCGGCCGGCCCGTCGCTGGCCATGGCATGGGCCAGGGCCAGGACCAGATCGGCATTGTCGACCTCGCGCAGGATCTTGGCGGTGTCCATCGGCACCAGCCGGTCGGGGATATCGGGGAAGGTGAAGATCGACTTGCGCACACCGTCGGCGAAATCGCGATCCTCTTCGTCCAGGGCGGCGAGCAGGGCGTCGCGGGTCGCCTGCTGGCTGGAATTGAGGATCGCGCCGACCCGGGCCGTGGGCGGCTGGGCAAAGGCGGCGGCGGCGCCCGAGGCATATTGGCGGGCGATGGCGCTGCCGATGCGATCGACGGCCTGGGGCGTGACCTCGGCGGTGCGCGAGATCGCGTAGGCGATCCGCCGGGCCCGGTCGCCGGGCAGCAGGGCCATGACCTGGGCGGCCTTGGCGGTCGGCAGCTTGGACATGATCACCGCCGCGACTTCGGCGGTTTCGGCCTGCATCGGGGCCAGCAGCTCATCGGCGGTCAGCGCCAGCACCTGTTTCCAGGGATCACCGCCCGACGCCTCTTCGCGCAGGCGCGCGGCGGCGGTGGGGCTGAGCTTGCCCTCGAGCGCGTCGAGTGCCGCACCGATGCCGCCGGGCCCGGCCAGGGCCAGGTTTTCCAGCGCCTCGGCGAATTCCTCGACCACGGCGTGGAGCGTGGCGCGGTCGATCGAACTCAGATGCCCGATTTCGCGCGTCAATTGCAGCTGCATCTCGTCCGGCAGGGTCGACAGCGACACCTGCCGCCCTTCGCTGAGCAGCAGCTGCACGATCATCGCGGCCTTGCGGCGACGATCCGGCGGGCGCGCCCCGGCGGGCACCAGGGCGGACAGGTCGGTATGGGCGGTCATGCGCGGCGGGGCCTTGGATCGGACATGGCCCGATGGAACACGGTTCCGGTAAAGGAAGCCTTAGCGCCGACCGACGGAAACGCTCAGCTGGAGGCGATCGGCACGCAGGTGCCGGTTTCCTCGTCCATCATGCTGCCTTCGGCGCAGCTCATGGCCTGGGTTTCGCTGCCATGCATCGAGCAATCGGCCAGCGCGGCGGTGCCGGTCACGAACAACGCGGCGATCGCGGCGGCAAGGGTCTTGAGCTTCATCTGGAACGCTCCTGTATCGATTGGGTGCATCCCGATGGTAGGTGCGGTTGACCCTTGGTCAAGGTTTTCCTGTCCGGGGATGGGTCATGGCGACCGATTGCCGATGCAATTCGTCGCGCAACCCGGCGCTCATGCCGTTTTCCGAGGCGGTTGCGTGATGCAGTTCTTCGAGCAGCGCGGTGAGCGTCTCGACCTCGGTCTCGGTGAATTCGCGATCGGCCCGGGCAAAGCTGGAAAAACTGCGGCTGCCGCCGGTTTCCGTGGCGATCGAGACGCCGTAGCGCAAGCCGTGGCGGGCGGCCTCGGGAAAGATGCCGGCCGGATCATTGTCCTTCAGGTCCGACCAGCGGACCACCCCGGTATTGTTGAAGCCCCAGTGAACCGTCGGGTCCGACATCACGTAGCCACGCTCGGAATAGATGTCGATCCAGCCCTCGGGATAGGTCTGCAGCAGGAAATCGGGCGCGGTGAAGCGGATGTGAAAGGCGATCGCGAAGCCCGTGGGGCTGAGTGATTCGATCCGTTTGAGCGCGTTCCTGATAGTATCGTATTCCGACATGCCCGGGACCTTGTGTTCGCTTTCCGGTTGCTGACCCTAGACTGTCACAGTAGAGAAAGCCATTGGTGTTTCACCATCTAGGTGGGTGTGGCTGCGTGGCATAGTGGGAAAACGGGTGAACCTGTCCTTCCGGACAGGGTAATGGATGGCATGATTGATGGCGACGGTCTGAACGAGCTGGCGCCCGGAGGCTATTATCTGGCGCTTCGGGTCGGCTTCGCGTTTCCGATGCTCGAGGTCAACGCCCTGCCGGAGCCTTGGGTCGAGCATTACACCCGCCACCGCTTCATGCTGAGCGACCCGGTGATTCGATGGGTCTATGGCAATACCGGCGCCACAAGATGGAGCGGGATCACGCTGGACGACCCGCTGCGCATCCTGTCCTGCGCGCGGACCTTCGGCTTGCGATACGGTGTCGCGGTGAGCCATTTCGACAGCGCCGATGCCGCCTTGCGGTCATTCGGATCCTTCGTGCGGGCGGACCGGGAATATACCGATGACGAATTGCACGCGCTGACCACGCTGGTGCGCAACCGCCATGTCGCGGCGAAACCCCCCGACACCCTGACCGAAGCCGAGCTGGAGGCGCTGGACATGGTGCGCCAGGGACTGCGGTTGAAGCAGATCGCCCATGCCGTCGGCGTGACCGAAGGCGCGATCAAGCAGCGGCTGAAGAACGCCAAGGGCAAGCTGAACGCCCAGACCAGCGCCCAGGCCGCCGCCCTGGCGTCGAAATTCGGTCTGATCTGACGTCACACGTTACAGGTGAGTCGTTGGCGCGGTTAACAACCCGACAATGTTTTGCGTAAATGGATTCACCATAAAGGAGAGTCCCTATGCAGAATATCACGTTTCAATTGTCCAATCTCCACCTCTACGGCCCGGCCTTCTTCGACTTCCTGCGACTGCGCAAACGGTTCTTCGTCGACGGGCTGGGCTGGGATATCCCGCACGACGCCGATCTGGAGATGGACCAGTACGACAACCCCACGGCGCATTATTCGCTTGTCCTGAGGAACGGCCAGGTGGTGGGCGGGGCGCGGACCACGCCCACGAATGCGCAATGGGGCAGCCATACCTACATGCTGCGCGACGCCTACGAGGGCAAGCTGGGGGATATCCCGCCCGAGGTGATGGTCGGCCATGTCGCGTCGCCCCGGGTCTGGGAATGCACCCGGCTGGTGATCAGCGACAGCCTGACCACCCAGGCCGAGCGCAGCGAATGCCTGTGGCTGATCGTCAACGGCCTGGTCCACGAGGCCGAGATGGGCGGCGCGGAGGAGATGATCTCGCTCTCGCCGCTCAGCCTGGTGCGGGCGCTGCGGCAGCTGGGCTTCGCCGCCAGCCGGATCGGCGAACCCTACAGGAACCGGGGCGACGGGCGGCGCTATGCGGTGCTGTCGATGCCGGCGCGGCCGGCGATCCCGGTGCCGGCGCTGGCCGCGGTCGCGGCGCGGGCAACGGCCACGGGCCCCGGCGCCGGGGCGCATCGCAGCCACCCGGCCCCGGTCCACGCCCCCGCGCTGTAGGGAGGCGAAAATCAGGCCGGCGGCGCCTGTCCAGCGGCGCCGGCCCCCCGCCTAGCAGGGGCCGAAGACCCGGGCAAAGATCGTGTCGACATGCTTGGTGTGATAGCCCATGTCGAATTGCGCGGTGATGCCGTCGGTGCCCAGGGCGGCGACCACATCCGCATCGGCCAGCAGCTGGTCACGGAAATCGACCCGCTCTTCCCAGACCTTCAGCGCGTTGCGCTGGACCATGGCATAGGCATCCTCGCGCGAGACACCGGCCTGGGTCAGGGCCAGCAGCACCCGTTGCGACATCACCAGGCCGGGAAACCGGTTCATGTTGTCCAGCATGGTGTCGGGAAAGATCAGCATCTTGTCGATCACGCCGGTCAGCCGCGCCAGGGCGAAATCCAGGGTGATCGTGGCATCGGGCCCGATGGCGCGCTCGACCGAGGAATGCGAGATGTCGCGTTCATGCCAGAGCGCGACATTCTCCAACGCCGGGATCACCGTCATCCGCACCAGCCGGGCCAGGCCGGTCAGGTTCTCGGTCAGGACCGGGTTCTTCTTGTGCGGCATGGCCGAGCTGCCCTTTTGCCCCATGGAAAAGAACTCGGCCCCTTCCAGCACCTCGGTGCGCTGCATGTGGCGGATCTCGATCGCGATGTTTTCGATGCTGCTGGCGATGACGCCGAGCGTGGCAAAGAACATCGCGTGCCGGTCGCGCGGGATCACCTGGGTGCTGATCGGTTCGGGGGTCAGGCCCAGCTTGGCGCAGACATGTTCTTCGACCGCCGGGTCGATATTGGCGAAGGTGCCGACGGCGCCGGAAATCGCGCCGGTGGCGATTTCGGCGCGCGCGGCGCGCAGGCGGGCCAGGTTGCGGTCCATTTCGGCGTAGAACCGGGCGAAGGTCAGGCCCATCGTGGTCGGTTCGGCGTGAATGCCATGCGAACGGCCGACGCGCAGGGTCATCCTGTGTTCGAAGGCGCGCTTTTTCAGCGCGGCCAGCAGGGCTTCCAGATCCTCGATCAGGATGTCGGCGGCGCGGGTCAGCTGCACGTTCAGGCAGGTGTCCAGAACGTCGGACGAGGTCATGCCCTGATGCACGAAGCGGGCCTCTTCGGCGCCCACATGTTCGGCCAGGTGGGTCAGGAAGGCGATGACGTCATGCTTGGTCACGGCCTCGATTTCGTCGATCCGGGCGACGTCGAAGTCGACGTCTTTCGCTTTCCAGACCGCGTCGGCATTCGCGCGCGGGATGACGCCCAGATCGGCCATGGCGTCGCAGGCATGGGCCTCGATCTCGAACCAGATGCGGAACTTGGTGGCGGGCGCCCAGAGGTCGGTCATCGCGGGGCGGGCATAGCGGGGGATCATCCTGTCGGTCCTTTCCTTGCGGCTGCGGGCGTCTTACGGAAGGCGCGGCGCGGCCTCAAGACCGCGCGGAGGAGGAAGCGATGATCGCAGCGGCGCGATTTGCCGGAGCCTGGCGGCTGGAGCGCGAGATCGAGGACCGGCTGGGCGGGCAGGTCCTGCGGGGCGAGGGCGTCGCGCGGTTCGACGGCATCGGGCCAGAGCTGCGCTACCACGAGGAACTGGTGCTGACGCTGCCGGGGGCCGCGGCGCCGGTGCGGGCGGAACGGCGCTATCTGTGGCGGTTCGGAGCGGGGCGCGTGGCGGTGTTCTTTGACGACGGGCTTCCGTTTCACGCGTTCGTCCCGGAGGGGCACGGCGCCGGCACGGATCATCCCTGCGGCGCGGATCTCTATCGCGTGGCCTATGATTTCAGCCGGTTTCCGGGCTGGCAGGCGGTCTGGACCGTGACCGGGCCGCGCAAGGACTATACCAGCCGGACCTCGTATCGGCCGGCCCCGTGACTTTGCAAATACGGCGCGCTGCGAAGGGTTGGATTTGCAAATTTGCGCAACGGCCCGATGGGTCCTGTCGCTGCCCCTTGCCATGGCGCGGGGGCTGGGGCAGGAAAGGGGAACGGATTTCACGGAGGGGCAGATGGCTCATGCGATGACGAACGGGGTTCTGGTCGAGGCGTTCGGCCCGCGCGGCGGCGCGGGTTTGCGGACCCGCCAGGCGGTGCTGGTTCTGGCCGGGATCGCCGCGCTGGTGCTGGCGGCGAAGATCCGGGTGCCGATGTGGCCGGTGCCGGCGACGCTGCAGACCCTGGCGGTGCTGATGATCGGCGCGACCTACGGGCTGCGGCTGGGCGTGGTGACGCTGCTGGGCTACCTGGCGCTGGGGGCGGGTTTCGCCGCCCATGCCACGCTGGTCGGCGGGGCGCCGGGCTGGACGCCCTTCACCGGCAGCGCCGCGGATCTGGCCTATTTCGCCGGCCCGACCATGGGCTACCTGGTGGGCTTCGTCGCCGCGGCGGCGGTGATGGGCGCGCTGGCGCGGCGCGGCTGGGACCGCAGCGCGGGCGGCATGGCCGGGGCGATGCTGATCGGCAATGCGGTGATCTATGCCTTCGGGCTGCCCTGGATGGCCTGGCTGTTCGCCGCCGACAAGGGCATGGCCTGGGTGATGCAATATGGCATGGGCAACTTCCTGGTCGGCGATGCGCTGAAACTCGCGGTCGCGGCGATGGTCGTGCCGGCCCTGTGGGCCTGGGTGAAGCGCGGCCGCTAACAGTCTGGAAATGTTGTAAAATCGAGACGGGCGCGGCCAGGGCCGCGCCCGTCGCCGTTTTCTGGCGCCCGGCGGCGGCGGAGGGCCGAGAGCCTATTCGGCCAGCGAGGTTTCGATCCGGTTCGCCCGTTCCAGCGTGCGGTGCACCGGGCATTTGTCGGCGATCTGCAGCAGACGGGCGCGCTGGTCGTCATCGAGGTCGCCGTCGAGGCGGATCACCCGGGTGAACCGGTCGATCTTGCCGCCCGGATCGGCGGCATCCGTGGCATGGGTCTTGGCGTGGCTGACATCGACCGACACGCCCTCCAGCGGCCAGCCCTTGCGGCGCGCATAGATCCGGATCGTCATCGAGGTGCAGGCCCCCAGCCCGGCGGCGAGCAGCCCGTAGGGCGAGGGCGCCTTGTCGGTGCCGCCCATGTCGGCCGGTTCATCGGCGGCCAGGACGTGCCGGCCGGCGCGGATATCCTGCAGGAACCCGTCGGCGGACACCTCGCTGACCCGGGTGACGCCTTCGGGGACGCCCTCGGAGGTGTCCGGATCGGCCAGGTCGACATAGCGGCCGGCCCAGGTGGCGATCAGGTCGGCGGCGTAATGGGCATCCTCGGCGCGGGTCAGCAGGTGGTCGGCATCGTCGAGGGTGACGAAACTTTTCGGATGGCGCGCGGCGAGAAAGATCTCGGAGGCGTTGTCGATCCCCACCACGTCGTCCCGCGGCCCGTGCAGCACCAGCAAAGCCGCGTTCAATCGCGAGATCGCGGGCGCCAGCGCGCCGGCGGCGATATCGTCGAGAAAGCCCTGGCTGATGCGGATGCGGCGCCCGGCCAGCTGCACCTCGGCCACGCCCTGTTCCCTGATCCGGGGCAGGTCCTCTTCGAAATGGCGGGTCAGGTGCCCGGGATCGAAAGGCGCGCCGATCGTGACCACCGCCTTGACCCCGTCCATCTGCGCCGCGGCCTTGAGCACCGCCGCCCCGCCCAGCGAATGACCGATCAGCAGCGACGGCGCCATGTCCATCGCCGTGAGCGCGGCGCAGGCGGCCTGCAGATCCTCGACGTTGCTGGTGAAGGAGGTGTTTTCGAATTCGCCCGCGGAATGGCCGAGGCCGGTGAAATCGAAACGCAAGACGGCAAAGCCGAGCGCGGTCAGCCGCTGGGCGATGCGCCGCGCCGCGGGGATGTCCTTGCCGCAGGTGAAGCAATGGGCGAACAGCGCCGTGGCGCGCGGCCGGCCCGGCGGCAGGTCGAGCCGGGCGGCAAGCCGGGCGCCGTCATGGCCGGGAAAGGAGAAACGATCGGTCGGCATGATATGGCCTTTCGGGACGGTATCGGCCTAGACTTGGCCCGGCAGCCCGGGCTTCGCAAGGGTCGGGCCGTGACGGTTTCGTGTTCGATGCGAGGGGGCGCAGATGCGTGGCATGGCGATTTGCCTGATGTTCGGGGGTGGCATGGCGGCGGCCGACATCACGGTCTACGAATGCGAGGCCCATGGCGACGGTCATTACGAGATCTCCGTGGACAGCGCCGCGCCGGACCGGGCCCAGGCGGTCTATGTTCCGGGCGGTGAATATGGCGAGGCCCCGATGGAATTTCCGCTTGAGGCCGTGCCGGTGGCGTCGGGTTTCGGCTATGCCGGGGATGACGTGCGGTTTCGCGGCAAGGGCATGGTCGAGGCGGAATTGACCGAGGGCGCGGTGCGGTTGCGCTGCCTGGCCGGCGGCTGGCCGGTGGGGCCGGTGCCGGCCGTGTCGTCCGGCGGCCGGCTGCGCGACGGGCCGGGGCTGGAGTTCCGGATCATCGACACCCTGGCGCCGGGCAGCGCGGTCGAGATCGTGCTGAACACCCGGCGCTTTCACGACGGCTACGAATGGCTGGAGCTGCGGCTGCCCGATGGCCGGTCCGGCTATCACTGGGGCGGGCTGGTCTGCCTGAGCGGCGCCTATCTGCCGGGCACCACCGGCCCGTGTCGAGCGATCCGGTGATCGCCGGGCTGGACCCCGACCAGATCGCCGCCGCCCGGGCCCGGCTGCCGGCGATGCGGCCGGTCGACGGGCCCTGGCTGCGCATCGACGCGGCCTATGGCGCGCAACTGGCCGAGAAGGCGCGGCTGCTGGCCGACCGGCGTGACGCGGTGCTGGCGCGCCTTGCGGGCAGTGCGGCGGCCGAGCAGGAAGCACTGACCGAGGTGCTGACCGGGCTGCGGGACATGCCGGGGTTCCACCGCACCGGTGCGGCGATGCGCTGTCCTGACGGGCGCGTCGTGCCGCTTGACGGGGATCCGCTGGCCACGATCGGCGCTTTGGTGCAGGAGGATGTCTGCCTGCTGGTCAAACGCGGGGCCGAGCATGTTCTGATCGCGGCGCTGCTGTGCTTTCCGGCCAGCTGGACGCTTGCCGAAAAGCTGGGCCGGCCGCTGGGGGCGATCCATGGGCCGGTCGCGTCCTATGACGACGGGATCGCGCGTCGGGTGCAGCGGCTGTTCGACGGGGTGCAGCCGGGCCGGCCGCTGTGGCGGGCCAATCTGCTGCGCTATGACGATCCGGCCCTGTTCCAGCCCCGGACCGAGGCCGATCCGCGCCCGGTCGGCGGGGCGCAGGCGCCCTGGTGGCGCAGCGAACGGCAGACGGTGGTGCGGCTGCCCGGGTCGGGTGCGGTCCTGTTCGCGATCCACACCAGCGTGGTGCCGATCGGTTAGCGCAGCACCAGAACCGCCGCGAAGATCGCCAGAACGGCGCCACCGACGGCAAGTCGCCGCGGCGTCACCAGGTCGAAGACCGACGACACGTCATCGCCGGTACCGGGTAGCGCCGGTCGCACGGGGTCGCGCCGGTGGGTTTCGCCCAGGGCGCCGGCTTCGAAGGCGGACAGGGGAACCCCCGTCGCGCGGTGAACGCCGAAGCTGGAGGTGCGTCCGGTCTGATCGGTCCTGTGCAACATCTTGCCATCATTCTACCCGTGATGACGCCGACGCTAGGGGCGCAATGTGACCGGATTGGGCCGGGGCGGGGGCCAAAGGAAGATGGTTGGCCGACGATGGCCGGCCCCGGCCCGGCCCGGAACCGGCCAATGAAAAGGGGCGCCCGAAGGCGCCCCGTTCCCTGGTCTCCGCAAGTGGATCAGCAGCTGTAATACATTTTGAATTCCACCGGGTGCGGGGTGTGCTCATAGGCATAGACCTCGTCCCACTTGAGCTCCATGTAGCCCTCGATCTGGTCCTTGGTGAAGACATCGCCGGCCAGCAGGAAGTCGTGATCGGCCTCCAGGCTTTCCAGTGCTTCGCGCAAGCTGGCGCAGACCGTCGGGATGCCGGCCAGTTCCTCGGGCGGCAGATCGTAGAGATCCTTGTCCGACGGCCCGCCCGGGTCGATCTTGTTCTTGATCCCGTCGAGACCGGCCATCAGCAGCGCGGCAAAGCACAGATAGGGGTTCGCCGACGGATCGGGGAAGCGGGCCTCGACGCGCTTGGCCTTTGGGCTTTCGGCCCAGGGGATCCGCACGCAGCCCGAGCGGTTGCGGGCCGAATAGGCGCGCAGCACCGGTGCTTCGAAGCCCGGGATCAGGCGCTTGTAGGAATTGGTGGAGGGGTTGGTGAAGGCGTTCAGCGTCTTGGCATGCTTGAGGATGCCGCCGATGAAATACAGCGCCTCCTGGGACAGGTCGGCATATTTGTCGCCGGCGAACAGAGGCTTGCCGTCTTTCCAGATCGACATGTTGACGTGCATCCCGGTGCCGTTGTCGCCGGCGATGGGTTTCGGCATGAAGGTCGCCGATTTGCCATAGGCCTGGGCGACGTTGTGGATGACATATTTGTATTTCTGCAGCTCGTCGGCCTGCTTGGTCAGCGTGCCGAAGATCAGGCCCAGTTCGTGCTGGCAGGAGGCCACCTCGTGGTGGTGCTTGTCGACATTCATGCCGATCCGCTTCATCGTCGACAGCATTTCCGAACGGATGTCCTGGCCATCGTCGATCGGGTTGACCGGGAAATAGCCGCCCTTGATGCCCGGGCGGTGGCCGGTATTGCCCATTTCGTATTCGGTATCGCTGTTCCAGGCCGCGTCCAGCGCGTCGACCTCGTAGGAGACCTTGTTCATGGCGACCGAGAACCGGACATCGTCGAACAGGAAGAACTCCGCCTCGGGGCCGAAATAGGCCGCGTCGCCGATGCCGGAGGCCTTCAGATAGGCCTCGGCCTTTTCGGCGGTCGCGCGCGGGTCGCGGTCATACATCTCGCCGGTATCGGGTTCATGGATCGTGCAATGCAGGCAGAGCGTCTTTTCGGCATAGAACGGGTCGATATAGGCGCTGCGCGGATCGGGGTTCAGCTTCATGTCGGACTGGTCGATCGACTTCCAGCCGGCGATCGACGAGCCGTCGAACATGAAGCCTTCTTCCAGGAAATCCTCGTCGACCTGATCGGCCATCACCGTCACGTGCTGCAGCTTGCCGCGCGGGTCGGTGAAGCGGATGTCGACATAGGCCACATCTTCGTCCGCGATCATTTTCAGAACGTCTGCGTTGTCCATATTTTCCCCTTGGATGTTGAGGGCGGCCCGGTATCGGCCGCCGGGAACGGGTTAAAGCGCGTCTTCGCCGGTCTCGCCGGTGCGGATCCGGATCGCCTGGGCGACGTCCGAGACGAAGATCTTGCCGTCGCCGATCTTGTCGGTCTTGGCCGCGCCGATGATCGCCTCGATGGCGGCGTCGACCAGGTCGTCGGCGATCACCATCTCGATCTTCACCTTGGGCAGGAAGTCGACCACGTATTCGGCGCCGCGATAAAGCTCGGTATGACCCTTCTGGCGGCCGAAGCCCTTGACCTCGAGCACGGAGAGCCCCTGGATGCCGGCCTCCTGCAGCGCTTCCTTCACCTCGTCGAGCTTGAAGGGCTTGATGATCGCCTCGATCTTTTTCATGGGCGCGACTCCTCCGGCCAAGCGTTCAAGGGGGTGAGACCACTTCTGGGGGGCGGCCTCAATCGGATAGGGTCGATGCTGGCAGGCCCGGCGGGCGATTCCAAGAGGGGCTGCCCAAAAATTGTGCAAAACGCCCGGGGCGTGGGCGGTTTTGAATCGCGAGAGGGCCTAATTGATGACCGAGCTGTTAACCGCTGCCCAGATGCGCGCCATCGAACAGGCGGCGATCACCTCGGGCGAGGTCACCGGGCTGGAGTTGATGGAGCGCGCAGGCGCGGGCGTCGTGGAGGCGGTGTTCGAGGAATGGCCGGACCTGGCGGCGGGGTCGTTCCGGGCCGTGGTCCTGTGCGGGCCGGGCAACAACGGCGGCGACGGGTTCGTGGTGGCCCGGCTCCTGAAGGAACGCGGCTGGGAGGTCGAGGTGTTCCTTTATGGCGACCCCGAGAGGCTGCCGCCGGATGCGCGGGTGAATCATGAGCGGTGGGTCGGGATCGGGGAGGTCGGTCAGCTTACCGACGATACCGCGTTCGATGCTTCCAATCCGCATCTTTGCATCGATGCGTTGTTCGGAACCGGTCTTGACCGTCCAATCGAGGCACTCGGCGGTGTCCTTGGAGGTCTGCATGGCCTTGCCCATTCTACGTCCGGGAACAAGGCCGGGGTCCGGGGAGCCTGCAAGGTTGTCGCAGTTGATCTTCCAAGCGGGCTTTGTTCCGACACCGGAAAGGCGTTCAAGAGGAGTGATAGGCGGCGTTCGGCGCATGATGCTGCATCGGCACATCTCGTCGTGACGTTTCACGCGATGAAACTGGGGCACATGCTGGCGGAGGGTCCACTGAATTGTGGAAAGGTCGTCGTCCATGACATCGGCCTTTCGAAGACGGGGTCCGGTAAGGGGACCATCGTGCAAGGCGTCTGCGGTTCAGCACGGCTGGAAAAGCACCATGCCGCGCACAAATACACCCACGGCCATGCCCTGATCCTCTCGGGTCCGTCGGGCAAAGGCGGGGCGGGGCGGCTGGCGGCGCGGGGGGCGCTCAGGATCGGGGCGGGGCTGGTTACGTTGGGCTGTCCGCCGGACGCGGTGCCCGAGAACGCGGCGCAGCTGAACGCGATCATGCTGGTGCCTGTTCATGATGCCGATGCGCTGGGCCGGGTGCTGGAGGATGCGCGGATCAACGCGCTCTGCCTCGGGCCGGGGATGGGGGGCGACAGGGCACGCGAGCTGGTGCCCGCAGCCCTGCGCGTCCCGGCCCCCGAGCCGGGACCTCGACCCGGAGGCCCCGGATCAGGTCCGGGGCGGGCTCCCGGATCAGGTCCGGGGCGGGCTCCCGGATCAGGTCCGGGGCGGGCTCCCGGATCAGGTCCGGGGCGGGCGGTGGTGCTCGATGCCGATGCGCTCACCGGCTTCGCGGACGATCCCGACACCTTGTTCGCCATCCTTCACGAAACCTGCGTCCTGACCCCTCATCACGGCGAATTCGCGCGCCTGTTTCCGGACATCGCCGAAAAACTCGCCGAACCGGCCACGACCGGCCCGGCCTATTCCAAGGTCGACGCGACCCGAGAGGCGGCGAAACGTGCGGGCTGCACGGTGTTGTTCAAAGGACCCGACACGGTGATCGCCAGCCCCGATGGCCGCGCCGCGATCAACAGCAGCCAGTATGACCGCGCCGCCCCCTGGATGGCCACGGCCGGGTCGGGTGACGTGCTGGCCGGCTTCGTCACCGGGCTGCTGGCCCGCGGTTTCGCCCCGCAAGACGCCGCCGCGACCGCCGCCTGGCTGCACACCGAATGCGCCCTCGGCTTCGGCCCCGGCCTGATCGCCGAGGATCTGCCCGAGGCACTGCCGAAGGTGTTCCGCCAACTCGGCCTTTAGGGCGGCTTTGGGCCGGAACTATCCCCGGGGGGGAATTCGCGACAGCGAAAAGGGGGGCGGACAGCCCCCCTGGATCAACAAACCCGGGTGCCGCAGGCCCTCAATGGGGAAAATGGGGCTCAGACCAGGTCCGAGGCGACCTCGAGCCCGTCGGCATAGACGATATGCGGGCGGTCGAAATCCAGCTCCCACAGGACCATCCGCCGCATCTCGACCTCGGCGACGAATTCGCCATCCACCAGCCGCTTGGCCGGGACAGTCGCCGCCTTGGCGCCGAACAGCGCCTCGGCGCGCCAGTCGCGGATATGGATCGGTGTGTCGGGGGCGACCAGGATGTCGCGGTCGGGGCGCGCATAGCCCAGCGAGCCGGCCTTGATCGCGATCGGGGCGACATGCACCTCGACCATGCGCAGGCCCCGCAGGACCGCGACGCCGCTGTCGCGGGTGATCACCTTGTCGCCCGGCGACAGGTGTTCGACCGGCAATTCGCCGTCCAGCGTGAGGATGGTGGTGCCGGCGGTCAGACCCTTGAGGCGGGTATCGACGGCGGTGGCGCCGTCGAAGGCTTCTTTCAATCCCAGGTGCATGGCGGTGCTCGCTCTTGCGTGTGTCCGAGAACATTTCTTGCCCCGGAATGTGGCAAGAAAAAGTTAGCACCGCGGCGAATGTGGTGTGATTGCGCGGCGACACCCGGGCAGGCACATGGCGTGTCGACCCCATCACTCCTGGAAAAGTCTTTCAAAACCGGCATTTGGGCGGCGCAGGTGCGACCCGGTCCGGCGCTGCTGCCGATTTCCCCTCGCCAGTGCCTGTGGGCTTTGCTAAGTGCCGGCCTGGCCCGGTGCGGCCGATCGCGGGTGTGGCGGAACTGGTAGACGCACCAGATTTAGGTTCTGGCGCCGCAAGGCGTGGGGGTTCGAGTCCCTCCACCCGCACCAATCAGGGGTCCGGCATCGCGCCGCACCAGCCCCCCGGGGCGGGCGCGGGCGGCGCTGGCCATGGCGAAAACCGCCTTGCACCCGGCCTTGGCGGCGCGTATCAGGCGGGCGATTTTGACCGCCGCGGACGCCTCCGCGGCTCCCATGCAATGGACAAGGACGACATGCAGGTCACCGAAACCCTGAACGACGGTCTCAAGCGCGGCTACGAGATTACCCTCACCGCTGCCGAGCTGGACCAGAAGGTCACCGAAAAACTGATCGAGGCCCAGCCCGAGATCGAGATGAAAGGCTTCCGCAAGGGCAAGGTGCCGTTGCCGCTGCTGAAAAAGCAGTTCGGCCAGCGTCTGCTGGGCGAGGCGATGCAGGACGCGATCGACGGCGCCATGAGCGCGCATCTGGAAAGCACCGGCGACCGGCCCGCGGCCCAGCCCGAGATGAAGATGACCAACGAGGACTGGAAAGAAGGCGACGACGTGGTCGTGGCCGTGTCCTATGAACGTCTGCCCGACGTGCCCGCGCTCGATTTCTCGGGGATCGAACTGGAGCGGCTGGTGGTCAAGGCCGACGAGGCCTCGGTCGAGGAGGCGCTGCGGAACCTGGCCGACAGCGCCCAGAATTTCGAGGATCGCAAGAAAGGCGCCAAGGCCAAGGACGGCGATCAGGTGGTGATCGATTTCGTCGGCAAGGTCGACGGCGAGCCCTTCGAGGGCGGCGCGGCCGAGGATTACCCGCTGGTGCTGGGCTCGAGCAGCTTCATCCCGGGCTTCGAAGACCAGCTGGTCGGGGTCAAGGCCGGCGAAGAGAAAGCCGTCGAGGTGTCCTTTCCCGACGAATACCAGGCCGAACACCTGGCCGGCAAGGCGGCGGTGTTCGACGTGACCGTGAAGGCGGTCAAGGAACCCAAGCCCGCGCCGATCGACGACGACCTGGCGACGAAGTTCGGGGTCGAGGATCTTGCGACGCTGAAAGACCAGATCGGCACCCAGCTGGAAGGCGAATTCACCGGCGCCGCCCGCGCGGTGGTCAAGCGCAAGCTGCTGGACAAGCTGGACGATATGGTCAGCTTCGAGCTGCCGCCCAGCCTGGTCGAGGCCGAGGCCAAGCAGATCGCCCACCAGCTGTGGCACGAGGACAATCCCGATGTCCAAGGCCATGACCACCCCGAGGTCGAGCCGACGGAGGAGCATGTGAAGCTGGCCGAGCGCCGGGTGAAACTGGGCCTGTTCCTGGCCGAGGTCGGCCAGAAGGCCGAGGTGACGGTGTCGGATGCCGAATTCACCCAGGCGGTGATGAACCAGGCCCGGCAATATCGCGGGCAGGAGCGGCAATTCTTCGAATTCGTCCAGCAGAACGCGCAGATGCAACAGCAGATCCGCGCGCCCCTGTTCGAGGAAAAGGTCGTCGATCACATCATCGAACAGGCCAAGGTCAGCGACAAGGAAGTCGGCAAGGACGACCTGCAGAAGGCCGTCGAGGCGCTGGAAGAGGAATAGGCCGAACCGGCCGATCGATCCGACGGGCCGCGCCGTATATCGGGGCGGCCCGTTCGCATTGTGACGCTTTTGGCGCGGCAAGTGCCGGAGGGCCGTGTTTTGGCCCTACGATCGCCGCAACCGTTGATCTAGGATTCCTTGGCAAGACAAGATGTCAAAGGGAACCAGATGAAGACGTTCGTATGTTCGATGATCGCCGGGGCGGGCCTGTTCGCCGCGACCCAGGCCGTGGCCTGCCCGGATTGGCGGCTGAGCCCCACCTACGGGGAATACTCGATGTCGGCCGCGCAGATGCGGTCGCCCCAGGGCCTGAGCCTGACCGCCGGCGGCGATCAGTACGTCTGGAATTGTCCGAACGTCGATCCGCAGACCGACCGCGGGGCGGGGTATTTCACCAGCGCGCCCGATGCGCGTTTCTTCCTGAGCGGGCTGGAGGGCAACCGGTTGCGGATCGAGGTGCAAAGCGCGTGCGACAGCGCGTTGCTGATCAATACCGGCACCGCGACCTGGTATTACGACGATGACGATGCCGGGAATCTGGACCCGATGATCACCCTGACCCGGCCGGTCAGCGGCCAGATCGATGTCTGGGTCGGCACCTATGACGGTCAGTATTGCGACGCGGTGCTGAACCTGCAGGTCTATTGAGCGCGACCGGGCGCGTGGCCGGCCAGGTCACGCGGCCGAGCGTTGCCCCGTCGTCGCCGGGTCGGTCGCGTCCACCCGGAAGACGGATACGTCCTGTTCCAGCCGGTCGGATTGCGTGCCCAGGGCGCGGGTTTCTTCGGTGGTCTGCTGCACCATGCCGGCATTCTGCTGGGTGACGCTGTCCAGCTGGGCGACCGCGCGGTTGATTTCGCTCAGCGTGGTTGCCTGTTCACCAAGGCCCGAGCTGATGCCGCGTATCCCGTCCGAGATCGTCGCGACCTGGGTGAAGACCCGGTCAAGCTCGTCTCCGGCATCCGAGACCAGGCGCACGCCCTGGCCGACATGATCGGCGCTTTGCTGGATCAATCCTTTGATATCGCTGGCGGAATCCGAGGTGCGTTGGGCCAGCGCCCGGACTTCGGAGGCGACGACGGCAAAGCCCTTGCCGGCCTCTCCGGCGCGGGCGGCCTCGACCCCGGCGTTGAGCGCCAGCAGGTTGGTCTGGAAGGCGATGTCGTCGATCACACCGATGATGTTGGAGATATGTTCGGAACTGTCACGGATCCGTTCCATCGCCTGAATGACGGTTTCGACCAGCTGCCGGCTGCCTTCGGTCACGCTGCGGGTTTCGTCGGCCGCCGCGTCGATTTCGCGGGCGTGATCGGCCGTTGTCGTGGCATTGGCGGTCAGTTCCTCGACCGCGGCGGCGGTCTGTTCCAGGGTCGCCGCCTGGGTTTCGGTTCGGGTGGCCAGATCCTGCGAGGCGGTGGTGATCTTGCGGGCGGCGGTGTTGATCTCGCGGGCCGTGGTGCGGACATTGGCGACCAGCGCGCAGAGATGATCGAGGCTGGCGTTGAATTGCCGGCCGAGCGGGGCCAGGTCGCGCACCGGGGTGTCGGGGATGCGGTGGGTGAGGTTCAGGTCCGCCAGCTGCGCCAGACCGTCCGCAAGCTCGTCGATCGCGCGTTGCCGGTCGGTGATTTCGGTGGCGACCTTGACGACCCGTTCGACGCGCCCCTCGTTGTCGATCACCGCGGCATAGGTGGCCTGGATCCAGATCGTTTCGCCGCCCTTGGTGACGCGGGGAAACTGGTCGGTGAAGCTTTCCCCGTCGCGCAGACGTTGCCAGAACCGTGCATAGGTATCGGTGACGGTGAATTCGGGGTCGACGAAGATCGAATGATGTTTCCCCTGCACCTCCTCCTCGGTGTATCCCAGCGCGGCGAGGAAATTGTCGTTGGCGGTCAGGATCGTGCCATCGGGCGTGAAATGGATCACCGCCTGGGTGTCCATCACCATGCGCAACAAGGCGTCTTCCTCGGTCGAACGGGAGGCAGGGGCGGCGGGGCGGCGAAACAATGGCATGACAACTCCTGAAACGGGTGGCGTCGGGCAGCGCGCGGCGTCGTTGTGTCAGGACCGGGCTAAGATTCCGTAAAGGGCTCTGGCCCGGGAGCGCTGCGTTCCGGGGGCCGGCGGCTCGCACGAAAAGGGCCGCACCCGAAGGCGCGGCCCTGTCGCATGCGGGATGGTCCGTCGATCAGGCGTCGTCGGTGTCGGCCCGGGCCGCGGCGCGGTCTTCGGGGGTTTCGACCAGGTCGCCGTCGTCCATGCCGGCGGCGCCGATATCGTCGAACAATTCCTGGATCTCGAATTCCGCCGCGGCTTCCTCTTCGGCGGCCAGTTCCTGGATCGACTTGCCGGAGGCCTGCAGTTCGGCCTCTTCGGTCGAGCGGGCGACGTTCAGGGTGATCGTCACCTCGACCTCGGGGTGCAGGATCACGGTGACGTCATGCAGGCCGAGGTCCTTGATCGGGCCGGACAGGGCGATCTGTTTCTTGTCGATCGAGAATCCGGCCGCGGTGGCCGCGTCGGCGGCGTCGCGCGGGGTCACCGAGCCATAAAGCGCACCGCCGTCGGAGGCGGAGCGAATCACGACGAATTTCTGCCCGTCGAGCTGTTCGCCCAGGGATTCGGCTTCCTTGCGGGTTTCCAGGTTGCGCGCTTCGAGCTGCGCCTTCTGGGTTTCGAAGGCCTTCAGGTTGGCCGCATTGGCGCGCAACGCCTTGCCCTGGGGCAGCAGGAAGTTGCGGGCATAGCCTTCCTTGACCGAGACGACTTCGCCCATCTGGCCCAGCTTGGCCACGCGTTCGAGAAGGATGATTTCCATGTCTATGGCTCCTTACTTCACGGCGTAGGGCAGCAGCGCCAGAAAGCGCGCGCGCTTGATCGCGCGGGCCAGCTTGCGCTGGTTCTTGGCGCCGACGGCGGTGATGCGGGACGGCACGATCTTGCCGCGCTCCGAGATGTAGCGCTGCAGAAGCCGCACGTCCTTGTAGTCGATGGTCGGCGCGCCGTCGCCCTCGAACGGGTCGGTCTTGCGGCGGCGGAAAAATGGTTTGGCTGCCATGGCTTTGAGTCCTTTCGCTTTTTCGGTCAGTTGCGGTCGCGGCGACGGCTGTCGCGTTCGTCGCGCTTCTGCATCTGGACCGAGGGGCCGTCCTCGTGGGCGTCGACCTTGATGGTCATCACGCGCATGACATCGTCATGCAGGCGCATGAGGCGCTCCATCTCCTGGACCGCCGGCGCGGGCGCGTCGGTGCGCAGGAAGGCGTAGTGGCCCTTGCGGTTCTTGTTGATCTTGTAGGCCATGGTCTTGACGCCCCAGTATTCCTGGTCGACGAGCTTGCCGCCGTTGTCGGCAAGAACGGTCCCGAAATGTTCGATGAGGCTTTCGGCCTGCGCGTTGGACAGGTCCTGACGCGCGATGAATACATGCTCGTACAGCGGCATGCCTACTCCATTTCTGTCGCGGCGCATTTCAACGGGCGGGGGGAGGCCCCTTCCGCTCCCCACCCACGAGAGACTGCGCGGTTCATGTGATCTGCGCGGAAGGATGGGGCCTTATACAGGCTTCGCGCAGCGGTTCAAGCCCCGCCGGCCGGGCGTCGCCGCGCTGCGGCACGGGCGTTCAATCGCCGCGGAGGCGCCGCATTCCCGCCCGGATTGGCGCTCATGGTTAACGAAGGCTTAACCATGACACGCCGAGGAGGCCGATCCATGACCATCGCCGCGAAATTCGACACCGCCACGGCGGCCCCGTCCCATGCCG
Organism: Rhodobacteraceae bacterium HLUCCA08; assembly: GCA_001314655.1. GTDB lineage: Bacteria > Pseudomonadota > Alphaproteobacteria > Rhodobacterales > Rhodobacteraceae > Salibaculum. Next base: position 148,672 of record LJSF01000028.1, read on the forward strand.
GGTTCGGCACTGGCGCCGAAGCGGCGGTATCGCCGGTCCGCGACAGGTATTGGGGGTTCACGGTCGCCCCGCTGATCCAGATCGACGCGACCGAGCTTGTGCTGCGCGGCGTGGCTCTGCTGGTCGGCGGCGCGGCGGCCCTGGCCGGCCTGGGCCTCTGGCTGGTGCCCGCGGTCGTCTTTGCCGGCCCGGCGCTGGGGATCAAGATGCTCGGCTCCGTCGGGCTGGCGATGATCGCGGCGCTGCTGTTGCGTCAGGGCGTGCGCGGGCGCGCGGTGCATCTGGAGGTCGATACCCGCCTGGGCGAATTGCGCGAGGTGGTGACCCACATGACCGGCCGGACCGAGGTCCTGTCGGTGCATGGCGTCGATACCGTGACCGGGATCGAGATGGTCCAGGCGACCGACGGCGCGCCACGGGCGCAATTGCAGATCACGGTGGAGTCCGGCGCGCGGCTGGTCGCCGGCGAAGGCGCGCCCTTCGCCCTGGCCGCATTGCAGCGCCGGCTGGAGACCGCCCTGGGCCGCGACACGGCCGTCGAAAGCGCCGCGGCGCGCTACTTTGCCGGCTGGTCGGCCTGAACGATCCCGACCCGCCCCGCGATCCGAAGGCCGCCCCCCCGGGCGGCTTTCTTGCCTTGCGCCCCCGGAACGCGCTAAGGGGCGGCAACGTTCACAGGACCAGCGGCGGGGGTTTCATGCGCGCATTCGTTTTCCCGGGGCAGGGTGCCCAGACCATCGGCATGGGCCAGGACCTGGCCCGACGCTGGCCCGAGGCGAAAGCGGTCTTCGACGCGGTCGACGCGGCCCTGGGCGAGAACCTGTCGCAGCTGATCTGGGAGGGCGATGCCGCGGCGCTGACCCTGACCGAGAATGCGCAGCCGGCGCTGATGGCGACCTCGATGGCGGCGATGGCGGCGCTGCGGGCCGAGGGGGTTGGCGTGGAGGCGGCCGGCTTTGTCGCGGGGCATTCGCTGGGCGAATATTCCGCGCTGTGCGCCGCCGGCGTGTTTAGCCTGGCCGATACGGCGCGGCTGCTGCGGATCCGGGGCCGGGCGATGCAGGCGGCGGTGCCGGTCGGGCAGGGGGCGATGGCGGCGCTGCTGGGGCTGGACCTGGACGGTGCGCGCAAGGTGGCCGAGGCCGCGGCCCAGGGCGAGGTCTGCGCGGCCGCCAATGACAACGATCCGGGCCAGGTGGTGATCTCGGGGCACACGGCGGCGGTGGAGCGCGCGGTCGGGATCGCCAGGGAGGCCGGCGCGAAACGCGCGGTGCTGTTGCCGGTGAGCGCGCCGTTCCATTGCGCCCTGATGCAGCCCGCCGCCGCGGCGATGGCCGAGGCCCTGGCCGAGGTGACGATGCAGCCCCCCGCCGTGCCGCTGGTGGCCAATGTGCAGGCCGAAGCGGTGCAGGACCCGGAGCGGATCCGCGCCTTGCTGGTGGCCCAGGTCACCGGCGCGGTGCGCTGGCGCGAGAGCGTGGCCTGGATGGTCGGCCAGGGTGTGACCGAGTTCTGGGAAATCGGCGCCGGCAAGGCGCTGTCGGGCATGATCCGGCGGATCGAGCGCGCGGCGGCGACGCGCCAGGTCGGCACCCCCGACGAGGTCACGGCGGCGGTGGCGGGCGCCGTCGGTTGAAGGCGCGCAAGAATTTTACGTAAAATTCTTGCGCGGCCGCGGGAATGGAATGCGGGCCGCTTGCGGGCAGTCGCGGACAGGGAGATGAGAAACATGTTTGATCTGAGCGGAAAATGCGCGCTTGTGACCGGCGCTTCGGGCGGGATCGGCGGGGCCATCGCCGCCGCATTGCATGGCGCGGGCGCGACCGTGGCGCTGAGCGGCACGCGGGTCGAGCCGCTGCAGGCGCTGGCGGCCGAGCTGGGCGAGCGGGCCCATGTGCTGCCCTGCAACCTGTCGGACCGGGCCGAGGTCGACGCGCTGGTCGGCCGTGCCGCCGAGGCGATGGGCGCGGTCGATATCCTGGTCAACAATGCCGGCATCACCCGCGACAACATCTTCATGCGGATGTCGGACGCGGAATGGGACGCGGTGCTGGAGGTCAACCTGACCTCGACCATGCGGCTGTGCAAGGCGGCGATCCGGCCGATGATGAAGGCGCGCTGGGGGCGGATCGTCAATATCGGCTCGATCGTCGGGGCGACGGGCAATCCGGGCCAGGCGAATTACGCCGCCGCCAAGGCCGGGATGGTGGGGATGTCGAAATCGATCGCCTACGAGGTGGCCAGCCGGGGCATCACCGTCAATTGCGTCGCGCCGGGCTTTATCGCCACCGCGATGACCGACAAGCTGACCGAGGAACAGAAAGAGCGGATCAACGCCCAGATCCCCGCCGCGCGCATGGGCAGCCCCGACGAGATCGCGGCGGCCGTGCTCTATCTGGCCAGCCCCGAGGCGGCCTATGTGACCGGTGCGACGCTGCATGTGAACGGCGGGATGGCGATGCTGTGACGGCGCCGCGGGGCGGCCGGTGAAAGCGTTTGCCTTGACCGGATTCTCTGCTATAGGCCCCCAGACGGATTTGGCGGGGCGGTTTCGCCCCGTCGCAAAACGGCCTGAGCAGGGCCGATCATCGCCCCCGGAGGGCAACCCATCCAAGGGGCGACCGAAAGCCCCGACAGGAAGTGAGGAACAGACATGAGCGACGTCGCTGATCGCGTGCGCAAGATCGTGGTGGAACACCTCGGCGTGGAAGAAGACAAGGTCGTCGAAAGCGCGTCCTTCATCGACGACCTCGGCGCCGACAGCCTGGACACGGTCGAGCTGGTGATGGCCTTCGAAGAGGAATTCGGCATCGAGATCCCCGATGACGCGGCCGAGACCATCCAGACCTTCGGCGATGCGGTGAAGTTCATCTCGGACGCGCAATAAGCGCTGTCGCCGGGAACGGAAACGGGGCGGTCCTGACGGGCCGCCCTTTTGTTTTGCGGGGCCGGGGATCACGTCGATCGGCGCCCGCACCGGTGCCGCGGGCCGCGACCGGGCGGGCGGCCTCCCTGGTCGGAGACCGGACGCCACCCGCAGGGTCGTGCCGATCGCCGAAACCGCGGGGGTCCCGAGCCGGGCGACGGTCCACCGCGCGGCCCGGCACGCCCATGGGCAAGGCCCCGCCGCCGATCGGCAGGCGTCGGCCGAGGGGTGGGGCGGCACGGGCGCGTGATGCGCATGGACTTGCCCCTGCGGCCCGCTGCGGGGTATCAGGGCCTTCAATATCGACGAAACGAGGTGAGGGCGGAAGATGCGGCGTGTCGTGGTAACGGGGCTGGGGCTCGTGACTCCTCTGGCCGATGGGGTCGAGGCCAGCTGGAGCCGGCTTCTGGCCGGGCAATCGGGCGGCGGGCCGATCACCGGGTTCGACCCCGAAGGGTTGGCCACGACCTATGCCTGCGAAGTGCCGCGCGGCGATGGCAGTGACGGCACCTTCGATGCCGATGCCTATATGGAGCCCAAGGAACAGCGCAAGGTCGACACCTTCATCCTGTTCGGCATGGCCGCCGCCGAGCAGGCGGTGAAGGATGCCGGCTGGATGCCCACCGACACCGAGGCGCTGGAGCGCACCGGAGTGCTGATCGGATCGGGCATCGGGGGGCTGAATTCGATCGCCAACACCGCGGTTCTGATGGAGGAAAAGGGCCCCCGCCGGGTCAGCCCGTTCTTCGTGCCGGGCGCGCTGATCAACCTGATCTCGGGGCAGGTGCAGATCCGTTACGGCTTTCGCGGGCCGAACCATTCGGTGGTCACCGCCTGTTCGACCGGCGCCCATGCGATCGGCGACGCGGCGCGGCTGATCCAGCATGGCGATGCCGACGTGATGATCGCCGGCGGCGCCGAGGCGGCGATCTGCAAGATCGGGATCGCCGGGTTCAACGCCTGCAAGGCGCTGTCGACCAAGCGCGCGCATGAACCCGACAAGGCCAGCCGGCCCTATGATGCGGATCGCGACGGTTTCGTGATGGGCGAGGGCGCGGGCATCGTGGTCCTGGAGGATCACGACCACGCCAAGGCCCGCGGCGCGAAGATCTATGCCGAGGTCAAGGGCTACGGGATGTCGGGCGATGCCTATCACATCACCGCGCCGTCCGAGGATGGCGAAGGCGGCGAGCGGTCGATGCGCGCGGCGCTGCGCAATGCCGGGCTGGCGGCCACGGATATCGACTATATCAACGCCCATGGCACCAGCACCATGGCCGACACGATCGAGTTGAAGGCGGTCGAGCGGCTGCTGGGCGATCATGCCGGCAATGTGACGATGTCGTCGACCAAGTCGTCGACCGGGCACCTGCTGGGCGCGGCCGGGGCGATCGAGGCGATCTTTTCGATCCTGGCGATCCGCGACCAGGTCGCGCCGCCGACGATCAACCTGGACGACCCGGCGGTCGAGACCCCGATCGACCTGGCGCCGAACGCCCGGCGCGACCGCGCGATCCGCTACGCGCTGTCGAATTCCTTCGGCTTCGGCGGCACCAATGCGAGCGTGATCTTCGGAAAGGTCGACTAGATGTGGCGACACATCGCCGCCAATGCGCTGAGCTTGTTGATCGTCGTGCTGTTCCTGGCCGGTGGGCTGGTCGTCTGGGGCAGCAATGAATACCGTGCCGAGGGGCCGCTGGGGGCGCCGATCTGCCTGCAGGTGCCGCGCGGCGCCTCGATGGGCGGCGTCAGCGAGGACCTGGTGAGCCGCGGCGCGGTGTCCTCGGACACGCTGTTCCGGATCGGCGCGGATTATGCCGGCAAGACCGGCGATCTGAAGGCCGGCGCCTTCCTGGTGCCGGCGGGGGCGTCGATGGAGCAGATCGTCGATATCGTGACCCGCGGCGGGGCCAGCACCTGCGGCACCGAGGTGGTCTATCGCGTCGGCGTCACCCGGACCCTGGTCGATGTGCGCGAGCTTGACCCGGCCTCGGGCGATTACGTGCAGCTGGCGCGGTTCGAACGCGGCGAAGAGCCCCCGGCGGAGTATCTGCAGGTGTCCGAGGCTGCCGATACGCAATTTCTGGCCATCGTCGCGCCGGGCGTGACCAGCTGGACCGTGGTGCAGGAGCTGAACGCGATCCCGCAGCTGGCGCCCAATGACGGCACGGTGCCGCCCGAAGGCGCGCTGGCCCCGGCCGATTATGCCTTTCAGCCGGGCGATGCGGCGCAGGATATCCTGGACCGGATGGTCGCGGCGCAGGACCGGATCCTGGCCGCGGCCTGGGACACCCGCGCCGCGGGGCTGCCCTACGAGACGCCGCAAGAGGCGCTGATCATGGCCTCGATCGTGGAAAAGGAAACCGGCCTGGCCGAAGAGCGGGGCCGGGTCGCCAGCGTCTTTGTCAACCGGTTGAACCAGGGGATCAAGCTGCAGACCGACCCGACGGTGGTCTATGGCATCACCCTGGGCGAGGGCAATCTGGGCCGCGGCCTGCGCCAGTCCGAGCTGCGCGCGGCGACGGCCTACAACACCTATGTCATCGACGGGTTGCCGCCGACCCCGATCGCCAATCCGGGCCGCGACGCGATCGAGGCGGCGCTGAACCCCGACGCCACCGAGTTCCTGTTCTTCGTCGCCGCGACGCTGGACCCGGCCGATGGCCACATCTTTGCCGAGACCTATGACCAGCACCGGGTCAACGTGGAGGCCTACCGCGCGCTGGAGGCCGAGGCGGCGGCCAGCGGCAACTGACCCGTTGCGCGGGTATCGAACGCTAACGCTTTGGCAATATTTGACTTTTCGGGCGTTGCGCGGTAGGTAGGGCGCAGACTGGACGACATGTGCAAGGCCTCGTGCCCTCTGCGGAGGGGCGGGGCCTTGGCGTGTCTGCGCTTCGGGCGGAGCCAACCGAGCGGGGATCATCCCACATGACCAACCAACGCGACGGCCTGGCCGTCGATCAGGAAACGGCCGCTGAACGTATCGAGGAGGTTAGGCGGCTCAATCGAAACATCGTCAAGACCCTGGACGCCGTGCTCGACCTCATCGAGCAGGGCGATTTCAAGGACATCGCCTTGCTGCCCAAACAGATGACGCAGCTGAACGAGGTCATTGGCCGGGTCCAGAAACTGGAGGCAGAGTACGATGACAGGCATGGGTCCGGATTGCGGACCACGGATATCGACGTCGAGCGCATGCGATCTGAGATCGGGTGCCGACTCGGTCGCCTTCGCCGATGCGGATCTGCGCGAGGCGTTCCTTGACAGCCTCGAGGCAGAGCACCTGCGGGCCTTGCCCTGGCTCTTCGAGTTCTGGGCCTTGCCGCATCAATTGCCCCCGACGGGGGATTGGCGGACCTGGGTGATCCTGGGGGGGCGCGGGGCAGGCAAGACCCGCGCCGGCGCCGAATGGGTCCGGTCACAGGTGGAGGGGTCGCGTCCGCGCGACCCCGGCCGCGCCCGCCGGGTCGCCCTGGTGGGCGAGACCCACGACCAGGCGCGCGAGGTGATGGTGTTCGGCGATAGCGGCCTGATGGCCTGTTCGCCGCCCGATCGCAAACCGGTCTGGTCCGCCGGCCGCAAGGTGCTGACCTGGCCGAACGGGGCCGAGGCGCATGTGATTTCGGCCCATGACCCCGAGGCGCTGCGCGGCCCGCAGTTCGACCTGGCCTGGGCCGACGAACTGGCCAAGTGGAAACGCGGGGCCGAGACCTGGGACATGCTGCAGATGGGGCTGCGCCTGGGCGAGGATCCGCGCGCCTGCGTGACGACAACGCCGCGCAACGTGGCGGTTCTGAAAGACCTGCTGGCCCGGCCCACGACGGTGATGACCCATGCCCCGACCGAGGCCAACCGGGCCTATCTGGCGCCGGGGTTCCTGGCCGAGATCGAGGCCCGCTATGGCGGCACCCGGCTGGGCCGACAGGAGCTGGAGGGCGTGCTGTTGTCGGATGTCGAGGGCGCGCTGTGGACCGGACCCGCGCTGGAGGCGGCGCGGGTGAGCGACCTGCCCGAGCTGGACCGGATCGTCGTCGCGGTCGATCCGCCGGCCGGGGTGGGGGCGGATGAATGCGGCATCGTGGTGGCCGGTGCGGTGACGCGCGGCCCGGTGCCCGAGTGGCGCGCCTATGTGCTGGAGGATGCCAGCGTGACCGGCGCCACCCCGACCGAATGGGCCGCCGCGGCCTTGCGCGCGCTGGAGCGTCATGGCGGCGAGCGGCTGGTGGCCGAGGTCAACCAGGGCGGCGCGATGGTCGAGACGATCCTGCGCCAGCTTGACCCGGCTGTACCCTACCGCGCGGTCCGGGCGAGCCGGGGCAAGGTCGCCCGGGCCGAACCGGTGGCGGCACTTTATGAACAGGGGCGGGTGTTCCACGCCCGGGGCCTGGGCGCGCTGGAGGACCAGATGTGCCAGATGACCGCACAGGGTTTTGCGGGCGGCGGATCGCCCGACCGGGTCGATGCGCTGGTCTGGGCACTGACCGACCTGGTGCTGGAGCCGGCGGCGCGTTGGCGGGCGCCCCGGATGCGGGTGATCGGCGGCTAGGCCGGGTGGGCCCGGTCCCGGGCTTGACCCGGGACCTCGACGGCAGAGGCCCCGGGTCAGGCCCGGGGCGCGCAGCACCCGGATGCAGGTGCAGGACTCCTGATCGGGGGTGGGGCGGCGATCGGCCGGGCCGCCCCCGTTTTCGTTTCGGCCCGTTGCGCGGTCACCGAACGCCCGCTTTCCCGCCCGTTCAGCATTGTCGGCGATTGTCCCCCTCGACGGATCGGACACCGCCGCACAAGGCGCGGCAGGCACGAGGAGAGCGGGATGTTTGACTTTCTCAGGCGCGGCGAGACCCAGGGCGTAACCGAGGTGCCCGAGGCCAAGGCCTCGGCCGCCGGCAAGGTGGCGGCGCTGGGCAGCGCGGGCCGGGTGGCCTGGAGCCCGCGCGACGCGGTGTCGCTGACCCGCCAGGGCTTTGTCGGCAACCCGGTGGGGTTTCGCGCGGTCAAGCTGATCGCCGAGGCCGCCGCCGCGCTGCCGCTGGTGCTGCAGGACGCCGAACGGCGCTATGACACCCATCCGGTGCTGGGCCTGATCGCGCGGCCGAACCCCGCCCAGGGCCGGGCCGAGCTGATCGAGGCGCTGGTGGGCCAGCTGCTGCTGACCGGCAACGGCTATGTCGAGGCGGTGGGCACCGGCGCTGCCTTGCCGGTGGAGCTGCATGTGCTGCGCTCGGACCGGGTGTCGCTGGTCCCCGGCCCCGACGGCTGGCCGGCCGCCTATGATTACAACGTCGGCGGGCGCAAGCACCGTTTTGCGGTGGGGGAGGGTGCGTCGCCGATCTGCCATGTGCGCAGTTTCCATCCCCAGGACGACCATTACGGGTTGTCGCCGCTGCAGCCGGCGGCGGCGGCGGTCGATGTCCACAACGCCGCTTCGGCCTGGTCGAAGGCGCTGCTGGACAATGCCGCGCGGCCCTCGGGGGCGATCATCTATCGCGGCGCGGACGGGCAGGGGCAGCTGAGCGCCGATCAATACGACCGGTTGCTGGACGAGTTGGCGACCCAGCACCAGGGCGCGCGCAATGCCGGCCGGCCGATGCTGCTGGAAGGGGGTTTGGACTGGAAGCCGATGGGGTTCAGCCCCTCGGACATGGAATTCCTCAAGACCAAGGAGGCCGCGGCGCGCGAGATCGCCATCGCCTTTGGCGTGCCGCCGATGCTGCTGGGGATCCCCGGGGATGCGACCTATGCCAATTACCAGGAGGCCAACCGCGCCTTCTACCGGCTGACGGTGCTGCCGCTGATCGCCCGGGTCGCCGGGGCGCTGGGCCAGTGGCTGAGCGATTTCACCGGCGCGGCGGCCGAGCTGAAACCGGACCTGGACCAGGTCGCCGCCCTGGCCCCCGAGCGCGAGGCGCTGTGGCGCCGGATCGGCGATGCGTCCTTCCTGAGCGACGCCGAAAAGCGCGCCCTGCTGGGCCTGCCGCCGCTGGAGCTGGGCGATGAATGAGCCGCGCCCGCAATTCGACTGCGCGCCGGGGCTGCGGCTGCAGGCGGCCGAGCAACTCGCGGCGCTGCAATTCAGCCAGCTGCGCACGCATATGGAGCGGCTCGAGGAAATGATGGAACGGCTCGAGCGGCGGCTTTGGCTGGCGGTCTACGGGGTGGTGGGCGTGATCCTGGCCCAGGCCTTTCAGTCGATCCTGCAAGCCGCGCCGTGAAAAGGAGAACGGATATGCTGGAACACAAGTACTGCCGGTTGGGCGGCGGAATGACCGTCGAGGGCGGCACCGAAATTTCGGGCTATGCCTCGCTGTTCGGCGCGGCCGACCAGGGCGGCGACGTGGTCGAGGCGGGGGCTTATGGTCTGTCGCTGAAGCGGCTGGCCGAGGGCGGGGGCCGGGTCAAGATGCTGTGGCAGCACGACCCGGCCCAGCCGATCGGCGTCTGGGACGAGGTGCGCGAGGATGCCCGCGGCCTTTGGGTCAAGGGCCGGATCCTGACCGATATCGGCAAGGGCCGCGAGGCGGCGGCGCTGATCGCGGCGGGGGCCATCGACGGGCTGTCGATCGGCTATCGCACGGTCAAGGCCCGCAAGGACGAGGCCGGCAAGCGCCGGTTGTCGGAGCTGGAGCTGTGGGAAGTGTCGCTGGTGACATTCCCGATGCTTCCGCAGGCGCGGGTGGGCGCCAAGGGGGACACCCCCGAGGACGCCACCCTGCGCGACCTGGCGGCGGTGTTCCGAGAGGCCCGCAGCCTGCTGGCCGGATAGGTCCGGCATCCACGTCATCAACAGGAGACACGCGATGACCAAACCCGAGATCAAGGCTCGGGCCGGGGAGGATCTGTCCCCGGCAGAGGACCTGAAGGCCGCGCTGGCGGGCTTCGTGTCCGATTTCAAGAGCTTCTCGACCCAGATCGAAACCAAGATGCAACAGCAGGAAGACCGCATGACCAAGATGCAGATGAAGACCCTCAAGCGCCCCGCCCTGGCCACCGCCATGGCCGAGGAAGCCCCCCACCAGAAGGCCTTTGCCGCCTATCTGCGGTCGGGCGACGATGACGGCCTGCGCGGCCTCGACCTGGACGGCAAGGCGATGACCACCGCCGTGGCCGCCGACGGGGGCTACCTGGTCGATCCGCAGACCTCCGAGACGATCAAGTCGGTGCTCGACAGTTCGGCCTCGATCCGCGCGATCGCCAATGTGGTGAACGTGGACTCGACCTCGTATGACGTGCTGATCGACCATACCGAGATGGGCGCCGGCTGGGCGACCGAAACCGACCCGGCGACCGAGACCGGCACGCCGCAGATCGACCGGATCAGCATCGCGCTGCACGAGCTGAGCGCGCTGCCCAAGGTCAGCCAGCGCCTGCTGGACGACAGCGCCTTCGACATCGAAAGCTGGCTGGCCGGCCGGATCGCCGCCAAGTTCGCCCGCTCCGAAGCGGCGGCCTTCGTCAACGGCGACGGTATCGACAAGCCGCAGGGCTTTCTGACCGCGCCGCAGGTCGACAACGACATCTGGAGCTGGGGCAACCTGGGCTATGTCGTCACCGGCAGCGATGGCGATTTCGACACCTCCAACCCGGGCGATGCGATCATCGAGCTGGTCTATGCGCTGGGCGCCGAATACCGCGCGGGCGCGTCCTTCGTGATGAATTCCAAGACCGCGGGCGCGGTGCGCAAGATCAAGGATGCCGACGGCCGCTTCATGTGGACCGACAGCATGGCCGCGGGCCAGCCGGCGCAATTGCTGGGCCATCCGGTGCTGATCGCCGAGGACATGCCGGATATCGCCTCGGATGCCAGCGCCATCGCCTTTGGCAATTTCGCGGCCGGCTACACCGTCGCCGAACGGCCCGACCTGCGGGTGCTGCGCGATCCGTTCAGCGCCAAGCCGCATGTGCTGTTCTACGCCACCAAGCGGGTCGGCGGGGCGATCAGCGATTACGCCGCGATCAAGCTGCTGAAGTTCGGCACCGCCTGATCCTGACCGGACGGGCCCCCGGCCACGGCCGGGGGTCCGGGGCCGGGTGCGCGTCGGGTTCATCCCGGGGGTCCAGTTGCTCCTTTTCCGTCCGAGCATCGCGGGACGGCGCGCACCCGGTATCCCGTAGGCCCATCCGGGCCCGCTGCAGACCAATTCGGAGTGAGCCATGATGTTGATCGAAGAAACCAGTGTGCCGCAGGCGGCCTTGCCGCTGGCCCTGTTCAAGGAGCATCTGCGCCTGGGGTCGGGGTTCACCGATGACGGGCTGCAGGACGGACTTCTGGAAAGCTTTCTGCGCGCCGCCCTGGCCGCGATCGAAGCGCGCACCGGCAAGGCGCTGATCGAGCGGGAGTTTTCGCTGCAGGTCGCGCAATGGCGCGACCCTTCCGGGCTGCGCCTGCCGATCGCGCCGGTCAGCGCCATCGTCGAACTGGCGCTGGTCGACCGCCAGGGCGCGGTCAGCGTGCAGCCCGCCGAAAGGGTCCGGCTGGTGCCGGATCTGCATGTGCCCTGCGTGGTGCCGTCGGGCGCCATGCTGCCGACGATCCCGTCGGGCGGGTCGGCCCGGCTGCAATTCCTGGCCGGGTTCGGCCCGGACTGGGGCGATCTGCCCGCCGACCTGGCCCAGGCGGTGATGCTGCTGGCGGCGCATTATTACGAATACCGCCACGAGATGCAGTATGACGGCGCCTGCATGCCCTTCGGCGTGAGCGCGCTGACCGAGCGCTACAAGACGCCGCGCTTCGGCGGGGCGCGGGTCTGATGGCGGCGCCGCGACTGAACCGGCGGCTGGTTCTGGAGGCGCCGCAGCGGGTGCCGGACGGCGCTGGCGGTTTCACCGAGAGCTGGGCCGTGCTGGGTCGGCTCTGGGCCCAGATCACGCCCCGCTCGGGGCGCGAGACCGCGGGCGCCGCGATGCCGCTGGCCCGGGTGCCGCTGAAGATCGTGGTGCGCGCCGCGCCGGTGGGATCGGACGCGCGGCCCAGGCCGGAACAGCGGTTCCGCGACGGCACGCGGCAATACCGGATCGAAGCGGTGACCGAGGATGACCGGGACGCCCGGTTCCTGGTCTGCTTCGCGCAAGAGGAGCAGGTGGCATGAGCTATGGCGTGGCCGAGGCGCTGCAAGGCGCCGTCTTTCAGCGGCTGGCGGCCGATCCGGTGTTGTCCGGGATGGTCGGCACCGACATCTACGACGCGATCCCCTCGGGGACGGTCCCGTCGATCTATGTGGCGCTGGGCCCGGAGGTGGCGCGCGACCGGTCGGATCAGACCGGGGCCGGGGCCGAGCATGAATTCGTCGTCTCGGTGATCACCGACACGACCGGTTTCGCTCAGGCCAAGGCGGCCGCCGCGGCGGTGTCGGACGCGCTGGTCGATGCCGACCTGGCGCTGGCGCGCGGGCGGCTGGTCTACCTCAATTTCGTCAAGGCAGAGGCGGTGCGGATCGGCACCGGCTCGGAACGCCGGATCAACATGACATTCCGCGCCCGCGTGGAAGACATCTGAATATCAAGCCAGAGGAGCAAGGCCCATGAGCGCCCAGAACGGCAAGGACCTTCTGATCAAGATCGACATGACCGGCGGCGGTCAGTTCGAAACCGCGGCCGGCCTGCGCGCCACCCGCATCAGCTTCAACGCCGAGACGGTGGATATCACCAGCCTGGACAGCCCCGGCGGCTGGCGCGAATTGCTGGGCGGGGCGGGCATCCGCTCTGCCGCGCTGTCCGGGTCGGGCGTGTTCAAGGATGCGGGCACCGATGAACGTGCCCGGCAGGTGTTCTTTGACGGCGAGACGCCGGAATTCCAGGTCATCATCCCCGATTTCGGCACCGTCGAAGGGCCGTTCCAGATCACCGGGATCGATTATGCCGGCACCTATAACGGCGAGGCGACCTACGAGATCGCGATGGCCTCGGCCGGGCGGCTGCAATTCGTGGCGGATGTGTGATGGCCAACCCGCATGCCGGTGAGGTCGCGCTGGTGATCGACGGCGAACCGAGGGTCCTGAAACTGACCCTGGGCGCGCTGGCCGAGCTGGAGGCGGGCCTGCAGACCGGGAGCCTGGCCGACCTCGTCGCCCGGTTCGAGGGCGAGGCGTTCTCCAGCCGCGATGTGCTGGCGCTGATCGTCGCCGGATTGCGCGGCGGGGGCTGGCGCGGCCGGGCCGAGGACCTGGTCGCCGCCGAGATCGAGGGCGGGCTGGTCGGCGCGGCGCAGGCCGCGGCCGAGCTGCTGGCCAGGGCCTTTGCGGGCCCGCAATGAGCGCGCCGCTGGACTGGGCCGGGCTGATGCGGGCGGGGCTGCGTGGCCTGGGCCTGACCCCGGCGCAGTTCTGGGCGCTGACCCCGGCCGAGCTGATGCTGATGCTGGGCATGGGTGCGGCCGATGCGCCGATGGGACGGGACCGGCTGGCGCAACTGGCCGCCGCCTATCCGGATGAAGGAGCGAAAGATGGCACGGATTGACGAGCTGGGAGAGCTGGGCGCGGATGCGCAATCGCTGGTCGGGCAGCTGGAGGGCGCGTCCGAGATGACCAGGGCCTTCGAAAGCCAGCTGCGGGCGATGCAGGGCACGATGGCGCATACGACGCGCGACCTGGGCCGGCTGGAACGCGGGTTTTCCAGCGGGCTGCGCAAGGCCTTCGACGGGGTGGTCTTTGACGGCATGAAGCTGTCGCAGGCGCTGAACGTGGTGGCCCAGGCGATGGGGCGCACGGTCTACAACAACGCGATGCGGCCGGTGACCGACCATGTCGGCGGGCTGTTGGCGAACGGGGTCAATTCGCTGGTCTCGGGGCTGATGCCGTTCCAGCAGGGCGGCGTGTTTTCGGGCGGTCGGGTCACGCCCTTCGCCAAGGGCGGGGTGGTCAACGGCGCCACGGCCTTTCCGATGCGCGGCGGCACCGGGCTGATGGGCGAGGCGGGCCCCGAGGCGATCATGCCGCTGACCCGTGGCGCGGACGGCAAGCTGGGCGTGGCGGCAAGCGGCGGTGGCGGCGCGGTCCACATCACGATGAATGTCAGCACGCCGGACGTGGCGGGTTTTCAACGCTCGCAAGGCCAGATCGCCGCCCAGCTGGGCCGTGCCCTGGCCCGCGGCCAGCGCAACCGCTGAACAGGAGGACGACATGTTTCACGAGGTCAGGTTCCCGGTGGCGATTTCCTTCGGGTCGGTCGGCGGGCCGGAGCGGCGGACGGAAATCGTCGCGCTGGACAATGGCGGCGAAGAGCGCAACACGCCCTGGGCCCAGTCGCGCCGGCGCTACGATGCCGGGGTCGGGCTGCGCTCGCTCGACGATGTCGAGGTGCTGGTGGCGTTCTTCGAGGCGCGCCAGGGCCGGCTTTTCGGGTTCCGCTGGAAGGATTGGGCGGATTTCAAATCCTGCCGGCCAAGCGCGCAGATTTCCCACGAGGATCAGGTGCTCGGCATGGGCGATCAGCTGCGCGACGAGTTCCAGCTTGTGAAGCATTACCGCTCGGGCAGCCAGGATTACGTGCGTCCGGTGACCAAGCCGGTGGCGGGCACGGTCCAGGTGGGCGTGTCGGGGGATCTGTTGACCGAAGGGGTGGATTACACGCTGGACGTGGTGACCGGAATCGTCACCTTCGCCCATCCGCCCGATGAGCAGGCCGAGGTCACCGCCGGGTTCGAATACGACGTGCCGGTGCGGTTCGACACCGATGCGATCCAGGTGTCGCTGGCCACGTTCGAGGCCGGCCAGGTGCCCGATGTGCCGATCCTGGAGGTGCGCCGATGAGCCTGATCGACCATCTGCAAAGCGGCGCGACCACCGTCTGCCGGTGCTGGGCCGTGACCCGGCGCGACGGCTGGGTGCGGGGGTTCACCGACCATGACCGCGACCTGAGCTTCGAGGGCGTCACCTTTCGCGCCGAAACCGGCCTGTCGGCCCGGGCCCTGGTCCAGGCCACCGGGTTGTCGGTCGACAATACCGAGGCGATGGGCGCGCTGAGCGACGCGGCCGTGACCGAGGCCGACATCACCGCCGGGCGCTTCGACGGCGCCGAGGTCAGGGCCTGGCTGGTCAACTGGGCCGACCCCGCGGACCGGATGCTGCGTTTCGCCGGCACGCTGGGCGAGATGCGCCGGGTGGGCGGGGCCTTTCACGCCGAGTTGCGCGGGCTGACCCAGGCGCTGAACCGGCCGCAGGGGCGGACCTACCAGACCATGTGCTCGGCCGTGCTGGGCGATGGCGCCTGCCGCTTCGATACCGGGCGCGCGGGCTATTTCACGCAAGTCGCGGTGGAGCAGGTCGAGGAGGGCCGGGTGCTGCGCTGGTCGGAGCTGACCACCTTCGAGCCGTCCTGGTTCGAGCGCGGCCTGTTCCGGGTGCTGAGCGGCGCGGCGGAAGGGCTGGTCAGCCTGGTCAAGCGCGACCGCTTCGTCGCCGGCCTGCGCGAGGTCGAGCTGTGGGAGGGGCTGCGGGCGGATCTGGTCCCGGGCGATCTGGTGCGGCTGGAAGCGGGCTGCGACAAGCGCTGGACGACCTGCCGGGCGAAGTTCGACAACCTGCTGAATTTCCGCGGCTTTCCGGACATCCCGGGCGAGGATTGGCTGGTTTCGACGCCGCTGTCGGCGG
The DNA here is from genome assembly GCA_001314655.1 of Rhodobacteraceae bacterium HLUCCA08. GTDB lineage: Bacteria > Pseudomonadota > Alphaproteobacteria > Rhodobacterales > Rhodobacteraceae > Salibaculum. The sequence continues at coordinate 164,185 of LJSF01000028.1, forward strand.
GCCAGGCCGATGGCGGGAGCCTGCTCCGGTGAGCGATGTCGTGACCCTGGCGCGGGGCTGGATCGGCACGCCCTATCGGCACCAGCAGGCGGTGCGCGGGGCGGGCTGCGATTGCCTGGGCCTGGTGCGCGGCGTCTGGGCCGATCTGCGCGGCGCTGCGGTGGCGCCGGTGCCGGCCTATACGCCCGACTGGTCCGAACCCCAGGGCGCCGAGGTTCTGTGGGATGCCGCCCGCGCCCATCTGCGGCCCAAGCGGCCGGAGGATGCCGCCCCGGGCGACGTGCTGCTGTTTCGCATGCGCGCGGGCGCGGTGGCCAAACATCTGGGGCTGCAGGGCGCGATCGGCGCGGCGCCGACCTTCATTCATTCCTACCAGGGGCATGGCGTGGTCGAAAGCCCGCTGTCGCGTCCCTGGGCGCGGCGCGTGGTGGCGCGTTTCGCCTTTCCGTAAAGGAGCACTACCATGGCGACGATCGTTCTTTCCGCTGCGGGCATGGCCATCGGCGGCTCTGTCGGCGGCTCTGTCCTGGGGCTGAGCAGCGCGGTGATCGGCCGCGCCGTGGGCGCGACCCTGGGTCAGGCGCTGGACCAGCGGTTGCTGGGATCGGGTTCGGACCCGGTCGAAACCGGCCGGGTCGACCGGTTCCGTCTGACCGGCGCCTCCGAAGGCGGGCCGATGGCGCAGGTCTATGGCCGGATGCGTGTGTCGGGGCAGGTGATCTGGGCCAGCCGGTTCCGCGAAGAGACCACCACCAGCGGCGGCGGCAAGGGCCGGCCGAGCCAGCCGCAAACGACCGACTACAGCTATTCGGTCAGCGTCGCGATCGCGCTGTGCGAGGGCGAGATCGCCGGGGTCGGCCGGGTCTGGGCCGACGGGGTCGAGATGGCGCCGGACGATCTGAACATGCGCGTCTATACCGGCGCCGAGGACCAGTTGCCCGACCCGGCGATCGAGGCCGTCGAGGGCACGGGCGCGGTGCCGGCCTATCGCGGCACCGCCTATGTGGTGCTCGAGGATCTGCCGCTGGGCCAGTTCGGCAATCGTCTGCCGCAGCTGAGCTTCGAAGTGATCCGGCCCGCCCCCGAGGGGGCCGGCGAGACCGACCTGTCGCAGGCCGTGAAGGGCGTCGCCCTGGTGCCCGGCACCGGCGAATACGCCCTGGCCACGACGCCGGTCTATACCGGCGGCCCCGGCGCCCAGGTGGCGGCGAATATCAACACGCCGGCGGGCAAGGCGGATATCCTGACCTCGCTCGACGATCTGGAAACCTCGCTGGGGGCCTGTGCGTCGGTGTCGCTGGTGGTGTCCTGGTTCGGCGATGACCTGCGCTGCGGCGATTGCCGGTTGCAGCCGAAGGTGGAGCAGCAGGAGGCGGACGGCGAGGGCATGCCCTGGGCCGTGGCCGGGCTGGACCGCTGGAGCGCGGGCCTGGTCCCGCAAGAGGCCGGGCGGCCGGTCTATGGCGGCACCCCCGCCGATGCCGCGGTGCTCGAGGCGCTGGCCGAGCTGGGCGCCCGGGGGCTGGGCGCGATGTTCTATCCCTTCATCCTGATGGAGCAGATGCAGGGCAATGGCCTGCCCGATCCTTATGGCGGCACCGAACAGGCGCATCTGCCCTGGCGCGGCCGGATCACCGGATCGCTGGCCCCGGGCCAGCCCGGCAGCCCCGACGGCGCTGCCCCGGCCGAGGCCGAGGTGGCGGCCTTTTTCGGCACCGCCCAGCCCGGCGATTTCAGCATCGCGAATGGCGCGGTGGCCTATACCGGCCCGGAGGAATGGAGCTATCGCCGCTTCATCCTGCATTACGCCCATCTGTGCGCCCTGGCCGGCAGTGTCGATGCCTTCTGCATCGGTTCGGAAATGGTCGGGCTGACGACCCTGCGCGGCGCGAACGGCAGCTTTCCGGCCGTCGCGGCGCTGCGCCAGCTTGCCGCCGATGTGCGTGCGGTTCTGGGGCCCGAGGTCAGGATCGGCTATGCCGCCGACTGGTCGGAATACCACGGCTACCAGCCCGCGGGCACGGCGGACAAGCTGTTCCACCTCGACCCGCTCTGGGCCGATGACGCGATCGATTTCATCGGCATCGACAATTACCTGCCGCTGAGCGACTGGCGTGATGGCGAGGATCACGCGGACGCCCATTGGGGGGCGATCTGGAGCCTGGATTACCTGCGCGCCAATATCGAGGGCGGCGAGGGGTACGACTGGTTCTACCCCTCGCCCGAGGCGCGGGCGGCGCAATTGCGCGAACCGATCACCGATGGCGAGGCCGAGCCCTGGGTCTGGCGGGTCAAGGACATCCGGGGCTGGTGGTCGAACTACCACCACAACCGCGTCGACGGGCTGCGCGATCTGACCCCCACGGTCTGGGAGCCGGGATCGAAGCCGATCTGGTTCACCGAGGTCGGCTGCCCGGCCGTCGACAAGGGCACCAACCAGCCCAACACGTTCGTCGACCCGAAATCCTCGGAAAGCGCGCTGCCGTATTTTTCCAACGGCATCCGCGACGACCTGATCCAGCACCAGTATCTGCGGGCGATCCATGCCCATTACGCCGATCCGGGGCTGAACCCGGTCTGGCCCGAGACCGGTGTGCAGATGGTCGACCCGGCCCGGATCTATGCCTGGGCCTGGGATGCCCGGCCGTTTCCGGCCTTTCCGGGCAATACCGCGCTGTGGTCGGACGGCGCCAATCATGCCCGCGGGCACTGGGTCAACGGGCGCGGCAGCGCGCGGACGCTGGCCTCGGTGGTCGAGGAAATCTGCGCCCGCTCGGGCGCCGCTGCGCCCGATCTGTCGCAGCTGCACGGCCTGGTGCGGGGCTATGGCACCGATGACGTGACCACGGCGCGGGCGGCGTTGCAGCCGCTGATGACCGCCTATGGGTTCGACGCGATCGAGCGGGACGGGCGGCTGATCTTCCGCTCGCGCCGGGCGCGCCGTGATGCGGTGCTGGAGACCGGCACGATGGTGCGCGATGGCGGCGGCGACGGCGTGGTCGAACTGACCCGCGCGCAAGAGGCCGAGATCGCCGGCCGGGTCCGCGTCGCCTTTGTCGAAAGCGACGGCGATTACCAGCTGCGCGCGGCCGAGGCGGTGATGCCCGATGCCACCAGCGCCACGGTGACGCAATCGGAATTGCCGCTGGTGCTGACCCGGGCCGAGGGGATGCGGATCGCCGAACGCTGGCTGGCCGAGGCGCGGATGGCCCGCGACGCGGCGCGGTTTTCCCTGCCGCCGTCGTGGCTGACCCTGGGCCCCGGCGACGTGATCGACCTGCCCGACGGGGCGGGGCGCGGGCGCTACCGGATCGACCGGGCCGATCTGGGCCTTGACCAGGGGATCGAGGCGGTACGGATCGAACCCTCGGCCTACAGCCGCCAGGACGCGCCCGAGGACACGCTGCCACCGCGCGGGTTCGTCGCCCCGGTGCCGGTCGATCTGCTGCTGATGGACCTGCCGCTGATCACCGGCGACGAAGACCCGGTCGCCCCGCGCGCGGCGGCCACCGGCACGCCCTGGCCCGGCTCGGTCGCGCTCTATTCGGCCGACCAGGATGCCGGCTATGGGCTGAATACGTTGCTCAGCCGGTCCGCGGTGATGGGCACGACGCTGACGCCGATGGCGGCGAACCGGGCGGGGCTGTTCGATCACGGTCCGGCGCTGGTGGTGCGGCTGGTGCGCGGGGCGCTGCAGGGGGTCGCTCCGGCCGCGTTGCTGTCGGGGGCCAACATGGCCGCGATCGGCGATGGAACGGGCGAAGGCTGGGAGCTGTTCCAGTTCGCCGAGGCCGAGCTGGTCGATACCGACACCTATGCGCTGCGGCTGCGGCTGCGCGGGCAGGCGGGCTCGGACGGGGTGATGCCGGCGGAATGGCCGGCCGGGTCGCGCTTTGTGATGCTGGACGGGGCGGTGCCGCAGATCGTGCTGCCCTCGGCCAAGCGCGGGGCCGAACAGCATTACCGCTACGGGCCGGGCACGCGGCCGCTGTCGGATCCGGCCTATCGCTATCGGTCCGAAACCTTTCGCGGCATCGGGTTGCGGCCCTACAGCGTGGCCCATCTGCGCGCGGTGCAGGACGGCGCGGTGACGCTGGACTGGGTCCGCCGGACCCGGATCGACGGCGACGGCTGGGACGGGATCGACGTGCCGCTGGGTGAAGAGGCCGAGCGTTACGTGCTGAGCGTCCGCCAGGGCGGCACCCTCCTGCGTCAGGAGGTGCTGAGCAGCCCGGGCTGGGTCTATGGCCCGGCCCAGCAGGCCGCCGATGGCGCCACTGGCGCGGTCGAGATCGCCGTGGCACAGGTGTCCGACCGGTTCGGGCCGGGGCCCGAGCGGCGGGTGACGGTCATGCTCTAGAATGCGCGGGGTGGGGCCGGGGGACCTGGACGATGCCGTCCGGGTGCTGCTGGCGCGACCCGAGGAGGATTGGCCCCGGGTCGCGCTGCAGTTGATCGAAGAGGCGCATGCCGCCGACAAGCTGCGCAAGCAGTGCGGCCATGGCCATCCGCTGTGGGGCAACGGGGCGCTGTGTTCGGCCGCCGGGCATTGGCGGCGGCAGGCGCTGGGGCCGCGCATCGCGGGACGGCGGGCGGCGGCGATGGCCATGGTGCTGGCGGTGCTGGCGGCCTGGCGCGCCGATCCGGCCCGGGTCAGCCGCGCACGCAGGCGGCGCAGCGGGGCAGGGCGGGATCGGCACTGAGCCGGGGCGGGTCCGGCGCCGCCGGGCGGTGCGACGGGCGGCCCGGGCCCTGGCCATGTCCGGCATCCGCGGCGCGTCCCTGCGCGACAGCCGCCCGACCACCTGCGGGGCGAGCGTCACCACCTGCCGGCCCGCGCGGCGCCGCAGGCCCGCGCCCTCCGGAATGGCCCGCCCCGCCTGCGCCGCCGCGCGCCCCGCGTTCAGGTCGATCCGGGGCCCGTTGGCCACCGGAAATCCCCAGCGACAGGACCAGCGACAGGATCGCCATCGGATCCCGTACAAGGCCGGCACAGGGTCACGACGCCCGCGACCGGCAGCGCGGCGATGCCGAACGGGACCAGCCGCTCCCGGAGCCGGATCGCGGCCATCCGCCGGCCGGGATGCCGGGGCCCGGGCTGCGCCATCACCTGCCGTGATCGGGCAATTCACGGCTTTGTTCTTGGTTCCGTCGAGCTATCTGCGCTAGCAAGGGGCAAAGCGACGAGGTGCACCATGGCTCAACCCAAGGCGAAACTGGCGCAGATCGACCCGGTCTGGCAGCGGATCCGCGACGAGGCGCAGGATGCGATCACGCATGAACCGCTGATGGGCGGGTTGATCCATTCCTCGATCCTGCATCACGACACGCTGGATTGCGCGCTGGCCTTTCGGCTGTCGATGAAGCTGTCCTCGCCCGAGATGTCCGACCAGATGCTGCGCGAGATCGCCGATACCGCCTATGCCGCCGCGCCGGGACTGGTCGAGGCGGCGCGTGCCGATATCACCGCGATCCACGAACGCGATCCGGCCTGCCACCGCTTCATGCAGCCGCTGCTGTTCTTCAAGGGCTTCCAGGCGGTCCAGGCCCATCGGCTGGGCCATTGGCTGTGGCAGGAGGGCCGGCAGGATCTGGCCTATTACGTGCAGATGCGGGTGTCGGAGATCTTCGGCGTCGACATCCACCCGGCCGCGCGGATCGGCAAGGGGATCATGATCGACCACGCCCATTCCATCGTCATCGGCGAAACCGCGGTGGTGGGCGACAACGTGTCGATGCTGCATTCGGTGACCCTGGGCGGCACCGGCAAGGAGGACGAGGACCGTCACCCCAAGATCGGCGACGGCGTGCTGATCGGGGCCGGGGCCAAGGTTCTGGGCAATATCCGGGTCGGCTGCTGTTCGCGCATCGCCGCCGGTTCGGTCGTGCTGCACGAGGTGCCGCCGGCTGTCACCGTGGCCGGGGTGCCGGCCCGCGTGGTGGGCGAGGCGGGCTGTTCGCAACCCGCCATCACCATGGATCAGCTTCTCAAGGAAGGCGGCTGAGGTCGACCCCCGGCCCCGTCAGGCGCCGGTCAGCTGGTCGAAGGCCTCCAGCGCCTTGGCGCCATACATGAAGGACGGCCCGCCCCCCATGACGATGCAGACGCCGACGGTTTCGGCGATCTCGTCGCGCGTGGCACCGGCGTTGAAGGCGGCCTTGACGTGAAAGCCGATGCAATCGACGCATTGCTTGGCGACGCCGATCGCCAGCGCCTGAAGCTCCTTGTGCTTGACCGACAGGGCGCCGTCCTTGAGCGCGCCGTGATGCAGCGCCGAAAACCCCTTGGCGGCATCGGGGTGGCTGGCCCGGAAGAAATCCAGGTTCTTGTTGGTATTGGCGAGTTCGGCAGTCCAGTCCATGTCGGATCCCTTCCGGTTGATGGTCCGGGACTGGCTAGGCCGTGTTTGCGCTAACCTCCTTGCGCAGGATCAATTTCCGTCCGCCCGACCGAAAGAATCGGCCGGCGGCGCAGGCGGCCTGCGACATCGAACGCGCCGCCCGTGCAGCACGCCTGCACGGTTTGCTTTGCGCGATCGTGGTGTAAGGTCGCGGGGACATCCGGCAACAGGGAGGTTTCGCGCATGTCGACGTTCGTACTCGTTCACGGTGCCTGGCATACGGGGGAGCTGTTCGAACCCGTCGCGCAACCGATCCGCGCGGCCGGGCACGCGGTTCATTGCCCGACCATCGCCGGCAACAATCCCGAGGATCCGCGCGGGCTGGGGCTCGAGGCCGCGATCGCGTCGATCGTCGCCCATATCGAGGCGCAGGATCTGAGCGATGTCATCCTGCTGGGCCACAGCTATGGCGGGATGGTGATCACCGGTGTCGCGGACCGCATTCCGGACCGGCTGCGGCGCCTGATCTACTGGAATGCCTTCGTGCCCAATGACGGCGAATGCCTGAACGACATGGTGCCGCCGCATTACGTCGCCCTGTTCGACGCGCTCAGCGCGCAAAGCCCCGACAACGGCGTGATGCTGCCGTTTCCGATCTGGCGCGACGCCTTCATCAACGATGCCTCGGCCGACTTGGCGCAATCGTCCTATGAAAAGCTGAACCCCCATCCCTACGCGACGTTCACTGATCCGATATCGCTGTCGACGAATCCCGCAGACATGCAGATCGGCAAATCCTACATCAATTGCACCGAGGACACGGCCCTGCCGCAAAGCCTGGGGTGGCATCCGCGCCTGTCCGAGAAACTGGGCCTGTTCCGCCTGGTCCAGCTGCCGGGCAGCCACGAGCTGTGCTTCAGCGATCCGGCCGCCCTGGCCGACGCCATCCTGCGGGCCGGGCGCGACTGAACCGGCCGGGACGGAGGGGGGAACAAAATTACGTAATTTTGTTCCCCGCCCCGAAGGTCACGCCAGCATGGTCATCGGGGTTTCCAGGTTCTCGACGATCGCCGCCAGAAGCTGGGCCCCCAGCGCGCCGTCGATCACCCGGTGATCGACCGACAATGTGGCCGTCATCACCGTCGCCACGGTCAGTTCGCCATCGGCGCCCACGACCGGCCGTTTGGCCCCGGCGCCGACCGCCAGGATGCCGCCATGGGGCGGGTTGATGACCGCATCGAAATCGTCGATGCCGTACATCCCGAGGTTGGAGATCGCGAAGGAACCGCCGACATATTCATGCGGCGCCAGCTTGCGATCCCGGGCCCGGGTGGCAAGGTCCTTCATCTCGGCCGACAGCGCCGAAAGCGATTTCATGTGGGCGTCCTGCAGCACCGGGGTGAACAGCCCGCCCTCGACCGCGACGGCGACGGCCACGTCCGACGGTTTCAGCCGCAGGATCCGGTCGCCGGCCCAGACCGCATTGGCTTCGGGCACCTGCTGCAGGGCATTGGCGCAGGCCTTGATGATGAAATCGTTGACCGACAGTTTCACGCCGCGGCCCTCGAGCTGCGTGTTCAGTTCGGACCGCAGTTTCAGCAGCGCATCCAGCCGGATGTCGCGACGCAGGTAGAAATGCGGGATCGTCTGCTTGGCCTCGGTCAGCCGGGCGGCGACGGTCCGGCGCATGCCGTCGAGTGCGACCTCCTGCGTGTCGCGGCCCTGGTACATCTTCAGCACCTGGTCGGCCGAAGGGCCGGTCGGCATCGCGCCGGCGGGGGCGGGGGCTGCCTTGGCGGGCGTTTCGGCCGATGCCGCCGCCGGTTGCGGCCGGGCGCTGGCGCCTTCGACATCGGCCTTGACGATCCGGCCATGCGGCCCCGAGCCCCGGATCTGCGCCAGGTCCAGCCCCTTGTCGGCGGCGATCCGGCGGGCGAGGGGCGAGGCGAAGATGCGGTCGCCGTCCTTGCGCGGCGCGGGCGGCGCGGCGGCCGGTTCGGCGGCGGCCTCATCGGCGGTCTTCGCCGCCTCTTCGGGCGCGGCGGCGGGGGCCGATGACGGGGCCGCGGCCCCGGAAGAGGCAGCCGCGCCGGACATGTCCTCTCCGGCCTCGCCGATCAGGGCGATCGGGGTGTTGACCTTGACCCCCTCGGTGCCTTCCTCGACCAGGATCCTGCCGATCACACCTTCGTCCACGGCTTCGAATTCCATCGTCGCCTTGTCGGTCTCGATCTCGGCCAGCAGGTCGCCGGCATTCACGGTATCGCCCTCTTTCACCAGCCACTTGGCCAGGGTGCCTTCCTCCATCGTCGGGGACAGGGCGGGCATCAGGATTTCCGTCGGCATGATCGCGCCCTCCTCAGCGATAGGTGACCTTGCGCACCGCCTCGATCACCTCGTCGGTGGAGGTCAGCGCGAGCTTTTCCAGGTTGGCCGCATAGGGCATCGGCACGTCCTTGCCGGTGCAACTGATCACCGGCGCGTCAAGCCAGTCGAAGGCCTCGCGGCTGACGATGGCGGCCAGCGAATAGCCGATCGAACCCATCGGCCAGCCTTCCTCGACCGTGACCATGCGGTTGGTCTTCTGCACGCTGTCGATCACCGTGGCGGTGTCGAGCGGGCGCAGGCTGCGCAGGTCGATCACCTCGGCCTCGATCCCGTCCTCGGCCAGTTTGCCGGCCGCTTCCATGGCGTAGGACATGCCGATGCCGAAGCTGACGATGGTCACGTCCGACCCTGCGCGGGCGATGCGCGCCTTGCCGAAGGGGATGGTGAAATCCTCCAGCTTGGGCACCTCGAAGGAGCGGCCGTAAAGGATCTCGTTCTCCAGGAAGATCACCGGGTTCGGGTCGCGGATCGCCGATTTCAGCAGGCCCTTGGCATCGGCGGCGGTGTAGGGCATCGCCACCTTCAGGCCGGGGACCTGGGCATACCAGGCGGCATAATCCTGGCTGTGCTGGGCACCGACGCGGGCGGCCGCGCCATTGGCACCGCGGAACACCATCGGCGCGCCCATCTGGCCGCCGGACATGTAGAGCGTCTTGGCCGCCGAGTTGATGATCTGGTCCATCGCCTGCATGGCGAAGTTGAAGGTCATGAATTCGACGATCGGCCGCAAGCCGCCGAAGGCGGCGCCGACGGCCAGACCGGTGAAGCCATGTTCGGTGATCGGGGTGTCGATCACCCGCCTGGGGCCGAACCTGTCCAGCAGGCCCTGGCTGATCTTGTAGGCGCCCTGGTATTCGGCCACCTCCTCGCCCATCAGAAAGACGCTGTCGTCGCGCTCCATTTCCTCGGCCATGGCCTGGTTGAGCGCCTCGCGCACGGTCATGGTCACGGTTTCGGTGCCCTCGGGCCAGTCGGGGGACCGGTCGGGTCGGGGCGGGGCGGCGGGCTGGGCCGCGACCTTGGGCGCGGCGGGGGCCTCTTTGGGGGCATCCGCCCCCGCATCGGCCGAAGAGGGGGCATCCGCCCCCGATGAGGCGGCCGCGGACATGTCCTCGCCCGCCTCGCCGATCACCGCGATCGGGGTGTTGACCTTGACCCCCTCGGTGCCTTCCTCGACCAGGATCCTGCCGATCACGCCCTCGTCCACGGCTTCGAATTCCATCGTCGCCTTGTCGGTCTCGATCTCGGCCAGGATGTCGCCGGCATTCACGGTATCGCCCTCTTTCACCAGCCACTTGGCCAGGGTGCCTTCCTCCATGGTCGGGGACAGGGCGGGCATCAGGATTTCGGTCGCCATGGATCAGGCCTCCTGCGGGACGTCGTCGGCGTAGATGTCGGTCCAGAGCTCGTCGAGCGCCGGTTCGGGGCTTTCCTTGGAGAATTCGGCCGCCGCGTTGACGATGTCCTTGATCTCCTTGTCGATCGCCTTGAGGTCCTCTTCGGAGGCATGATCGCCGTCCAGAAGCATGGTCCGCACATGGTCGATCGGGTCGCGTTCGTCGCGCATCTTCTGCACCTCTTCGCGGGTCCGGTACTTGGCCGGGTCCGACATCGAGTGGCCGCGATAGCGATAGGTCATGACCTCGAGGATATAGGGCCCCTTGCCGGCGCGGCAGTGGGCCACGGCCTTTTCGCCGGCGGCCTTGACCGCCAGCACATCCATGCCGTCGACCGCTTCGCCCTCGATCCCGTAGGCGGCGCCGCGTTCCCAGAAATCCGGCGACTTGGTGGCGCGTTTCACGCTGGTGCCCATGGCATACTGGTTGTTCTCGATCACGAAGACGACCGGCAGGTCCCAGAGTTCGGCCATGTTGTAGGTTTCCGCGACCTGGCCCTGGTTCGCCGCGCCGTCGCCGAAATAGGCGAAGGTGACGCGGTCATTGCCCTTGTACTTGTCGGAAAAGGCCAGGCCGGCGCCGATCGGCACCTGGGCGCCGACGATGCCGTGGCCGCCGTAGAAATGCTTTTCCTTGGAGAACATGTGCATCGAGCCGCCCTTGCCCTTGGAATAACCGCCCTCGCGGCCCGTGAGCTCGGCCATCACGCCCTTTGGGTCCATGCCGCAGGCCAGCATGTGGCCGTGATCGCGGTAGGAGGTGACGCGCTTGTCGCCCTCGTCGGCGGCGGCTTCGAGGCCGACCACCACGGCCTCCTGGCCGATATAGAGGTGGCAGAACCCGCCGATCAGGCCCATGCCATACAGCTGGCCGGCCTTCTCCTCGAATCGGCGGATCAGCAGCATGTCGCGGTAGAAGCGGGTCAGATCCTCGGCGGAAACGTTTGGTTTCCTTGTGGTTTTCCGTGCGGCCATGGGTCCTCCCTGCGCGCTGTCGGGAAAATGGTTTAACGTTAAACTATTTTATATCAGAGGTTGCGGCGCTTTGCATCCGGAAATTCGGGGCGATGGCCTGCGGGGCCGGCGACCGGCAAGGATCCGCGCCGGGCGGGTCGGGTCAGCGGATGACGATTTCGTCGGCGCGCACCAGGCCCAGCACGTCGCGGGCCTGCTGGTCCAGCAGGTCGAGGTCGAGATAGGTATCGGACAGGCGCCGCGTCAGGTTCTCCATCCGGGCGACATCGGCGTGAAGGATCGCCAGTTCCTCGGCCAGGGCACGGCCTTCGGCCTCGACCTCGGCGCGTTTGAAAATGCCGTAATCGCCCTGCACCGCAGCAAAGGCGAAATACAGCCCCAGCATCAGGAGCGTCGCGAAATAGAGAACCACGCCGATCGGCGCGCCCTTGCGTCGGGTCATGGGGTCGGTCCTGCCTCGTCCGGCCTCTGGTTCGGGCCGCTGCGCCGCAGCCTCGCATATCCGAATCGCTTTGTGAATCCCCTTTCGTCGATTGACCCCGGCCCCCCGGGATGGCAGAGGACGGACATGTCCAAGCGAAAGAGTCAGGCATGAGCGCGGATGCGGCCCCGGTCCACCGGATGCGCGGCATCTGGGCGTTCCGCATCATCGCGGCATTGGTGGTGGCGCTCTGCCTGCTGCCGCTGGTCGCGGTGGCGCTTGCCGCGGTCACCGGCAGCGGCGACACGGTGGCGAGCCTCGCCCAGACCGTGCTTGGCCGCTACGCCGGCACCACGCTGGCCCTGGTGGTGCTGGTCGGCGGCGGCGCGCTGGTCCTCGGCACCACCACCGCCTGGCTGGTGACGATGTGCGAGTTTCCGGGCCGTCGCTGGCTGGAGATCGCGCTGGTCCTGCCGCTGGCCTTTCCGGCCTATGTGCTGGCCTATGCCTATACCCATGTGCTGGACCATCCCGGCATCGTCCAGAGCCTGCTGCGCGATGTGACCGGCTGGGGGCCGCGCGATTACTGGTTCCCGGAAATCCGCTCCCTGGGCGGCGCGGCGCTGATGCTGACCCTGGTGCTTTACCCTTATGTCTACCTGCTGGCGCGGGCGGCCTTCCTGCAGCAATCGGCCAGCGCCTTCATCGCCGCGCGGGCCCTGGGCAAGGGGCCGGTGACGGCCTTCCTCAAAGTGTCGCTGCCGATGGCGCGGCCGGCGATCGCCTCGGGCGTGCTGCTGGCGGTGATGGAGACGATCGCCGATTACGGCACCGTCGCCTATTTCGGGGTCCAGACCTATGCGACCGGCATCTATTCCAGCTGGATCACCTTTGCCGATCGCGGCGCCGCGGCGCAGCTGGCCCTGGGGCTGCTGGCCTTTGCCCTGCTGCTGGTGGTTCTGGATCACCTGACGCGCGGGGGCGGCAGGCAGCACCAGCTCAACCGCCGGCAAGAGGTGCTGACGCGGATGACGCTGCGCGGCCGGGCGCGGGTCTTTGCCTGGGTCGTGACCGGGCTGCCGGTTCTGCTGGGCGCGGCGCTGCCGGTGCTGATCCTGGTCGACATGGCGATCGGTTCGGGCCAGGACCTGCTGGGACGGCGCTACATGCGGTTCCTGGCCTCGTCGGTGTCGCTGGCGGCGATCGCGGCGGGGGTGACCATGGCGGCGGCGATCGCGCTGAGCTATTACGACCGGCTGTTCCCGGGCCGCGGCTCGCGCGGGGCGCTGACCGTGGCGCGGCTGGGCTATGCGGTGCCGGGCGGGGTGATCGCGGTCGGGCTGATGGTGCCCTTCGCGGCCTTCGACAATGCGCTCGACGGCTTCATGCGCGACCGGTTCGGCATCGCGACGGGGCTGCTGTTCACCGGGTCGATCCTGTTGATGGTCGGGGCCTATGTGATCCGCTTCATGGCCGCGGGCCTGGGCGCCTATCGCGGCGGGCAGCTGCAGCTGAACCCCAACATGGACGCCGCCGCCCGCAGCCTGGGCGCGCGGCCGATGGGGGTGCTGGCGCGGATTCACCTGCCGATCCTGACGCCGTCGATCCTGACCGGGGCGCTGATCGTCTTCGTCGACGTGATGAAGGAATTGCCGGCGACGCTGATCCTGCGGCCCCTGGGCTGGGATACGCTGGCGGTGCAGGCCTTTCGGCTGGCCAGCGACGAGCGGCTGGAAGGCGCGGCGGTGCCCAGCCTGGTGATCGTCGCGGTCGGGCTGTTGCCGGTGCTGCTGATCTGCCGGCAGGTCGGGCTGTATCGAAGGTAGCGCGACGGAAAACGCCCCCGGGTTTCCCCGGGGGCGCAAGAATTTCATATAAAATTCCTTGGCGCCTATTCCCAGCCGACCGCGTTGAAGATCTCCTGGGCGTCGCCCAGATGGGCGGCGACGGCGGTCAGGTCGACGTCATCGGCCTTGAACGCGCCCAGGCTGGCGACGCTGTCGGCCAGCGGCACACCGGCCACCGCCGGGAATTCGTCGTTGCCTTCCGAGAAATAGGCCTGCGCCTGATCCGAGGCGAGGTATTCGAGGAACAGGCGGGCATTCTCGGCATTGGGCGCATTGGCGGCGATGCCGGCGCCCGAGATGTTCACATGGGCGCCATTGCCGCCCTGGTCGGGAAACACCCAGCCGATCCGGTCGATATCGGCGCTGAGGCCGTCGACCTCGGTCCGGATGGCGCGGGCGAAGTAATAGGTGTTCGACACCGCGATCGCGCATTCGCCCGACACCACGCCCCGGATCTGGTCGGTATCGCCGCCCTGGGGCGCGCGGGCCATGTTGGCGACAACGCCTTCGGCCCAGGCGCGGGCGGCCTCTTCGCCCTGGTTCTCGATGATCGAGGCCAGCAGGGTCTGGTTGTAGGTGTTGGTCGAGGACCGGATGCAGACCAGCCCCTCATAGGCCGGATCAGCCAGGTCGGCATAGGTCTGGGGCGGATTCTCCACCGCGTCCTTGTCGTAGAAGAAGATCCGCGCGCGCTGCGAAAAGCCGAACCAGCGATTGTCGGCATCCTGCAGGTTGGCGGGGATGCGCTGTTCCAGCACCTCGCTGTCGACCGGTTGCAGCAGGCCCATATCGGCGGCGCGGGCCAGGCGCGAGGTGTCGACGGTGATCAGCACGTCGGCGGGGCTGTTCGCGCCCTCGGCCTCCAACCGGGTGATCAGCTCGTCGGCATTGCCCTCGATCCGGTTGATGGTGACGCCATGCAGCTCTTCGAAATCGCTGTAGAGCCGTTCGTCGGTGTCGTAGTGGCGCGAGGAATAGAGGTTCAGCTCGCCCTCGGCGACAGCAAGGCCGGGCAGGGCGGCAAGGGCGGCGCTGGCAAGCAGCAGGGTGCGGGTCATGTCGGTCTCCCATATTTCTGACAATAATTGTCGAATATACGATTCACCTATCGGGTCAAGAGATTTCCGACTAAAAAAGTCGGAAAGCCGCGGAGGGGGATCTCCGCGGCTTTCGTCAAGGTCGTGAACAGGTGCTCAGCCGGCGACCGAGGCCGCGTGGATGCTGTCGATCGCCTCGGCGATGGCGGCGTTGAAGGCGTCATCCGATTGCTGGGCGCTCAGCCCTTCGGTCAGGGCGCGGCTGAAACTGGCGATCATGCCGGTCTGGCGCGACAGCCGGTCATTGGCCTCGGCGCGGGCATAGCCGCCCGACAGGGCGACGACCCGCATCACCTTGGGATGGTCGATCAGCGGGGCGTAGAAATTGTCGATGCTGGGCAGCGACAGTTTCAGCATGATCTGCTGCCCCTCGGGCAGGGCGTCGAGATGGGCCAGGATCTCGTCGCGCAGGATCGCCTCGGCCTCGGCCTTGTCGGCGATGGTGATCGTGACCTCGGGCTCCAGGATCGGCATCAGGCCGTGGGACAGGATCTGCCCGCCGATCTCGAATTGCTGGGCGACGATCGCCTTGATGCCGACCGGATCGGCGGCCGAGATGACCGAGCGCATCTTGGTGCCGAAGATGCCGGCGGCGCGGGCCCGGTCCAGCAATGCGTCCAGGTCGCCCATGTCCTTCATCAGCTGGCAGCCGTTCGCCTCGGGCTCCAGCCCCTTGTCGACCTTGAGGAAGGGCACGACGCGGCGCTCCTCCCACAGGTATTGCGCCGCCGGCTTGCCGCCGATCTCGCGGTCCATGGTCATTTCGAACAGGATCGCGCCGATCACCTTGTCGCCGTCGAAGGCCGGGGCCTGGGCGATGCGCGCGCGCATGGCATGGATCAGGTCGAACATCTCGGCCTCGGAGGCATATTGGTCCTCCTCGATGCCATACAGCCGCAGCGCCTTGGGGGTGGAGCCGCCGGATTGGTCAAGCGCGGCGATGAAGCCGGCACCCGTGCGCATCTGCCGGGCCATTGCGTCGTTGGTCATGATATCCTCACATGTCTTGGGTGTCGCGCCCGTCCTATCCGCAGGGGCGCGGCGCCGCAATCTTGGCAGCGCTAACGGCGGGCCGCGATCCGGAACCGGCCCCGGGGCAGGCCGGGCCCGCCGAAACGGGACGCCGGCGCGTGCTCAGCCGCCCAGGGCGGCGACGCCGGGCAGGGTCTTGCCCTCCATCCATTCCAGGAATGCGCCGCCGGCGGTGGAGATATAGGTAAATCCATCCGCCGCCCCGGCCTTGTTCAGCGCCGCGACGGTATCGCCGCCGCCGGCGACCGAAATCAGCCGCCCTTCGCGGGTCAGATCGGCGGCGCGCTGCGCGGCGGCATTGGTTGCGGCGTCGAAGGGCGCGATCTCGAAGGCGCCCAGCGGGCCGTTCCAGATCAGCGTCCTGGCCTGGTAGAAGGCCCGGGCGATCGCGGTCACGCTGTCGGGGCCGGCATCGAGGATCATGGCATCGGCGGGGCAGGCATCGGCGGCGACGGTTTCGCTGTCCGCGCCGGCCTTGAATTCGCGGGCGACGATGACATCCGTGGGCAGCAGGATCTGGCAGCCGGTGGTCTCGGCCTTGGCCAGGATTTCGCGCGCGGTCTCGGCGAGGTCGTGTTCGCACAGCGATTTGCCCACATCCATGCCCTGCGCGGCCAGGAAGGTGTTGGCCATGCCGCCGCCGATCACCAGCATGTCGACCTTTTCGATCAGGTTCGACAGCAGGTCGAGCTTGGTCGAGACCTTGGCGCCGCCGACCACCGCGACCACCGGCCGCGCCGGACTGCCGAGCGCCTTGTCCAGCGCGCCCAGTTCCTCGGCCATCAGCCGGCCGGCGCAACTTGGCAGCAGATGCGCCACGCCTTCGGTGCTGGCATGGGCGCGGTGGGCCGCCGAAAAGGCATCGTTGCAATAGACATCGCCGAGCGCGGCCAGGACCTGCGCCATCCGGGGGTCGTTGTCTTCCTCCATCGGGGAAAAGCGGGTGTTTTCCACCAGCACCACACCCGGCGCGGCGTCGATCGCGGCCCGGTCGGGACGGTCGACGAAAGTCACGTCCCGGCCCAGCACCTTTTCCAGCGCGGGCTGGACGATCCGCAGCGACATGTCCGGGTTCGGCTGGCCCTTGGGGCGGCCGAAATGGGCCAGCAGCACCGGCTTGCCGCCCGCCGCCAGGATATCGTCGATCGTCGGCCTGATCCGCTCGATCCGGGTCGTGTCGGTCACGCGGCCCGCCTCGACCGGCACGTTGATGTCGACCCGGGTCAGCACCACCTTGCCGTCCAGGTCCATGTCGTCCAGCGTCTTCCAGCCCATGATCGTCTCCCTCCGGGGTCGCGAGAATTCGCCCCCTTCTGGCGGCATTCGCGCGGTTGCGTCAACCGTCCTTGGCAACCGGGCATCGGCGCAATAGGGTCGCGCGCGAAGCACAGGAAGGAGCCACAGATGGCCGAGATCACCGACCCCGAAAACACCCTGCTGATGGAACTCAAGGACGGCACCGTCACGATCGAGCTTCTGGCCGATGTGGCGCCCCGCCATGTCGAACGGATCAAGGAACTGGCCCGCGAAGGCGCCTATGACGGCGTCGTGTTCCACCGGGTGATCGACGGGTTCATGGCCCAGACCGGCGACGTGCAGCACGGCAATGTCGACAAGGGCCAGAACCTGGGCCGGGCAGGCACCGGCGGGTCGGACAAGCCCGACCTGCCGGCGGAATTCTCCAAGCTGCCGCATGACCGCGGCACCCTGGGCGCGGCGCGCAGCCAGAACCCGAATTCGGCCAACAGCCAGTTCTTCATCAACTTCAAGGACAACCATTTCCTGAACGGGCAATACACGGTCTATGGCCGGGTCATCGCCGGGATGGAACATGTCGACGCGATCACCCGGGGCGAGCCGCCGGTGAACCCCGACAAGATGATCTCGGTCAAGGTGGCCGCCGATGCGTAGCCTGGCCCTGATCGCCGCCATCGCCGCCGGCCCGGCCCTGGCCGACGGGATCGAGATCACGGTCGCGGGCGAGGGGGCCGACGGCACCATCGTCATCGACCTGTTCGAGGATGTCGCCCCCGGCCATGCCGAACGGATCACCGCCCTGGCCGCGGCCGGCGCCTATGACAACGTCGCCTTTCACCGGGTGATCGACGGTTTCATGGCCCAGACCGGGGATGTGCAATTCGGCGATCTGGAGGACCCGGATTTCGACATGCGCCGGGCCGGCACCGGTGGCTCCGACATGGGCGAAGTGCCGGCCGAATTCTCGGACCTGACCTTCGCCCGGGGCGTGGTCGGCATGGCCCGGGCCGGCGATCCGGCCTGCGGCGGCGATCCGTCCTGCACCGAACGGCAGCAATTCCTCGACAGCGCCAATTCGCAATTCTTCATCATGTTCGCGCCGAACGATTTCCTGAACGGCAAATACACCATCGTCGGCGAGGTCGTGTCGGGTATGGAGGTGGTCGATGCGATCAAGCGCGGCGACGGGCCCAACGGCGCCGTGATCGGCCGGCCCGACGCCATGGTGCGGGTGCGCCCGGTCGACCTGCCCTGAGGGGCCGGGCGCGCTGACGTCTGCTCACGTCCGCGTGCGGGGGGCTGGGCAGACGCGGCGCGCCGGCGCATGCTGGCGGCGAAAGGGGATGCCCGATGCGCCTGATCCTTGCCGCCCTTCTGGCCCTCGCCGCCAGCCTCGCCCTCGCCGAGCCCGACCGCTGGCGCGGGGAATGGCCCGATACGGACTTCACCCTGACCAGTATCGATGACTGGTCCCAGATCCTGTCCGGCGGCCCGCCGCGCGACGGCATCCCGGCGCTGTTCGACCCGGCCGTGATCGCCGTGGCCGATGAGGGGGCGCTGCAGCCGCGCGAGCCGGTGATCGCCGTCGAACTGCCGGGCGCGGTGCCGCGGGCCTATCCGCTGCGCTACCTGACCTGGCACGAGATCGTGAATGACGCGATCGGCGACACCCCGGTCGCCGTGACCTTCTGCCCCTTGTGCAATTCCGCCGTGGTGTTCGACCGGCGGGTCGACGGCGCGGTGCTGACCTTCGGCGTCACCGGCAAGCTGCGCCATTCCGACATGGTCATGTATGACCACCAGAGCGAAAGCTGGTGGCAACAGGCCGAAGGCGTCGGCATCGTCGGGGTTCATACCGGAACGGAACTGACCCGCCTGCCGGTCTGGGTCGAGGCCTGGGAGGCTTTTGAGGTCCGCAACCCGCAGGGCGAGGTGATGGCCGAACCGGACTGGCCGCGCGATTACGGCCGCAACCCCTACCAGGGCTACGACAGCTCGGCCCGGCCGTTCCTCTATTCCGGCGAATTGCCGCCCCATGACATCCCGCCGCTGCTGCGGGTGGTCCGGGTCGAGGACCGGGCCTGGCCGCTGACCCGCCTGGCCGAGGAGCGCCGGATCGAAGAGGCCGGGCTGATCCTGACCTGGGAGGGCGACCAGGCCTCGGCGCTGGACACGTCGCGCATCGCCGACGGGCGCTCGGTCGCCTCGGTCCGGGTGCGGGACGGGCAGGGGGCGGATGTGGTCCATGACGTGATGTTCGCCTTCGCCTTTCATGCCTTCAACCCGGACGGGACCTGGATGCTGGGCCCGACCGGCGATTGACAATCCCGGCGGCCCGGGGTCGGGTCGCGCGGATGGAACGCAAGGATCGGATCGACGCCGCCGGAGCGGCCTGGCTGGTGGGCTTTGCCCTGTTGCTGGCCTTCAACCAGGTGGTGATCAAGGTCACCAATGGCGGCTTTCAGCCGGTGTTTTTCGCCGGGATCCGGTCGTTGGGCGCGGTGCTGTGCCTGCTGGTCTGGCTGCGGATCCGGGGCATCGCCTTTCGGTTTCCGCGGGCGACCTGGGTGCCGGGGGTGGCGATCGGCGTGGTCTTTGCGCTGGAATTCCTGTGCCTGTTCATGGCGCTGGATCTGACCACCGTGGCGCGTTCGGCGGTGCTGTTCTATTCCATGCCGGTCTGGCTGTCGCTATTGGCCCATGTCCTGTTGCCGGGCGAGCGCCTGACCCGGGCGAAATCCGCCGGGCTGGCGCTGGCGCTGGCCGGCGTCGCCCTGGCGATGAGCGGCCGGCAGGGCGGCTCGGCCAGCCTGGCGGGCGATCTGTTCGCCCTGGGCGGGGCGGTGGCCTGGGCGCTGCTGGCGATCCTGGCGCGCGGCACCGCGCTGAACACCCAGCGCCCCGAGCTGCAACTGGTCTGGCAACTGGGCATCTCGGCGCCGGTTCTGCTGCTGCTGGCGCCGCTGTTCGGGCCGTTTCTGCGCGATCCGCAGATGATCCATCTTCTGGGCCTGGGCTTTCAGATCGTGGTGATCGCGGCGGGGTCTTTCCTGATGTGGCTGTGGCTGCTGTCGATCTATCCGGCGGCCGGCGTGGCCTCGTTCAGCTTTCTGTCGCCGGTCTTCGGCGTCGGCTTCGGCTGGCTGTTGCTGGGCGAACAGGTCGGGCCGGAACTGATCGGCGCGCTGGCGCTGGTGGCGCCGGGGCTGGTCCTGATCAACCGTCAGGTGCCGCAGAAGGTATGAGCCACGCGTTCGGCCTCGGTCGGTGCCGCGGCATGGTCCGGGGCCGGCTCGAAGGGCCGGGTCACGACATCAAGCATGGCTTCGAAATGTTTGAAATCATTCTGCAATCCAGCCTGAATCGCGGCTTCGATCCGATGCGTGCGCGGGATCACCTGCGGGTTGGCGCGGGCCATCAGCGCCGGGTCCGGCTGCCGCGCCTGCCAGCGCGCGGCCCAATCCTCCAGCCCGTCGGGGATGGTATCGGCCAGGGCGGCGAAGGTATTGGTGAAGTCGAGCCCGTGATCTTCCATGTGCTTGAGCAATTCGGCGATCAGCGCGCGGTCGGTGTCATTGGGGTCCGCAAGGCCCAGCTTGGCGCCGAAGCGACGCAGCCATTCGGCCTCGTAGAGGTCCGGGAAAGTGTTGATCAGCCGCGTGAAATCCTCGACCGCGGCCTCTTCGTCCGGCGCCATCGGCACCAGGGCCGAGGCGAATTGCGCCAGGTTCCAATGCGCCGCGCGGGGCTGGTTGGCATAGCCATAGCGGCCCTGCCGGTCGATGAAGGAAAACACCGTCGCCGGGTGATAGGCGTCCATGAAGGCGCAGGGGCCGTAATCGATCGTTTCGCCCGAGACCGCCATGTTGTCGGTGTTCATCACCCCGTGGATGAAGCCGAGCGCCATCCATTGCGCCACCAGCGCGGCCTGGGATTTCATTACTTCTTCAACAAGTTGCGCGGCGGTCTTCACCTGCGGATAATGCCGCGCGACCGTGTGGTCGAACAGCGCGCGCAGCCCGTCGCGATCGGCCCGGGCGGCGAAGAACTGGAACGTGCCGACCCGGATATGCGAGGCGGCGACGCGGGTCAGGATTGCGCCGGGCATCGGGCCGTCTTCGCGCAGGACCGGATCGCCCGTGGCCACCGCCGCCAGCGCCCGGGTGGTGGGCACGCCAAGCGCGGCCATGGCTTCGCTCATCAGGTATTCGCGCAGCACCGGACCCAGCCAGGCGCGGCCGTCGCCCATCCGCGAATAGGGCGTGCGACCGGAGCCTTTCAGTTGGATATCAAGGCGTTGCGCGCCGGTCCTGATCTCTCCCAGCAGGATCGCGCGGCCATCGCCCAATTGCGGGGAAAACCCGCCGAACTGGTGGCCGGCATAGACCTGGGCGAGCGGCTCGGCCCCGTCGGGCAGCGTGTTTCCGGCAAAGAAGTCAGCCAGTTGCGCGTCCGTCAGCGGGCCGCGGTCGATCCCGATGTCGCGCGCCAGCTGAGCGTTCCAGGCGATCAGCCGCGGATCGCTGACCGGGGTCGGGGCGAGCCGGGTGAAGAACCGGTCGGGCAGCCGGGCATAGGAATTGTCGAAGGGGATCGAAAGCGTCATGACCCAGATGTAGGGGCCGCCGGACGAAAGGGAAAGTCGTGTCGGTCTCGCGTCGATGTTTTTGCGGACCTTTCACCGGTCCCGGGGGGGCGCCCGGAAATACCGCGACATCAGCGCGTAGCGGTCGCGCAATTCGTAACCCAGCCGCTTGTAGAAGCCCTGGGCCTTGACGTCGTCGCGGTCGACCTCGAGGTGGAAGGCCTTCAGCCCGTGCCCGGCCAGCTGGGTGCCGAGCGCCCCGAGCGCCTCGGAGGCCAGGCCGCGGCCGCGCACGGCGGGGCGGATGTACAGCTCGTCCACGAAGCCGTCGAGCCCGCCCAGTTCGATCGCCCAGCCGAAACAGGCGACGACATAGCCGACCGGCGCCCGGGCCGGGCCGATCAGCCAGGCCGCGCCGTGGGGCGAGCCTTCGAGCAGCGGCATCAGCGCCGCCTCGCGGTGGGCATCGTCGAGGTCCAACCCGTATTCGGCATGGAACGCCGCGACCAGCGGCATCAGGCGCGGCAGGTCGTCGGGGGTGCACAGATGCAGCTGGGTCACAGCCGGCCGATCCGGTCCGCCAGAAGGGCATAGAACCCGGCGGCATCCACGTCGCCGATGAACAGCGCATTGGGCGCCCGATCGGTGACGCCCCACCAATCGGCGACACTCATGCCGCGGGTCAGATCGCTTCGGACCTCGATTTCCACGTTGATGAAGCGGCCCGAGAACAGGTCCGGGGCCAGCAGCCAGGCGATGGTGCAGGGGTCATGCAGCGGCGCGCCTTCGTGGCCGTATTTCGCCTCGTCGTAGCGTTCGAAGAAATCGACCAGGGCGGCGACCGCGTCGCCCACCGGGGTGCCCATGTCGCGGAAGGCGCGGACATGGGCTTCCGTCGTCAGGGCCTTGTGGGTCACGTCCAGCGGCATCACCGTCAGCCTGATGCCGGCGCGGAACACGATCTCGGCCGCTTCGGGGTCGACAAAGATGTTGAACTCCGCCGCCGGGGTGATGTTGCCGACCTCGAAATAGGCGCCGCCCATCAGCACGATCTCGGCCACGCGGCCGGCGATGTCGGGGGCGCGTTGCAGGGCGGCGGCGATATTGGTGAGCGGGCCGATCGGCACCAGGGTGACGCTGCCGGCGGGTTCGCGGCGCAGGGTGTCGATGATGAAATCGACCGCATGGGTCGCCTGCAGCGGCATCGTCGGTTCGGGCAGGGTGGGGCCGTCCAGCCCGGTCTTGCCGTGGACATGTTCCGCCGTCACCAGCGGCCGCATCAGAGGCGCGTCGCAGCCGGCAAAGACGGGGATGTCCGGGCGGCCGGCCAGTTCGCAGATCTTGCGGGCATTCACCTGGGTCAGCGGCAGGGGCACGTTGCCGGCGACGGCGGTGATGCCGAGCACCTGCAATTCGGGCGAGGCCAGGGCGAGGAGAATCGCGACCGCGTCGTCCTGGCCGGGATCGGTGTCGATGATGATCTTTCTTGTCATGTCCCCTCAATGACTTGCGGCAGAAAGCTGCGCAAGGGGTGGCGACGGTTCGCCCGCGGCAAGGCCGTCAATCGGCGCCGATCTGCTGACGGCAACCGGACGCCGAGCCGTGCCCGCCATGGGGCGGCGTGCCGCCGATAGGGCGCGTCCGGCGCCGTTGGCGCTGTCGGTGCCGGGCCGAGTGGTGTTTGATCGGCGCATCCACCACGCATCGCGGTGGACACATGTCCCAGACGGAGGTTTCCAGATGAAGACGACCCCAGTTCTTGCCCTGATCGCCATGGTGCTGGCCGCTCCGGCATTCGCGCAGGAGGCCGACCCGGCCATCGACGTGAATGGCGACGGGTTCTACAGCTTTCCCGAATTGTCGGCGGTGTTTCCGGACCTGACCGACGAGATGTTCAGCGCCATGGACACGACCGGGGACGGCCTGCTCGACATGGCCGAGGTCGCCGCGGCGGTCGATGCCGGCCTGCTGCCGCCGATGGACGGCTGATCGCGACCCGGCAAGGCGGGCCGTTTCCCCCGACACCGCCGCCAGGGCCGAATTCAAGGGCTTCGCACCCCGGGCGCTCCGTGCAGCGCCCGGGGTTCTTTTTCGGGGGTCCTGCGGCCCCGTGCGACAGGGCGGCCGGGGCGACGGCGCCAAGGCCGGACCGTCGATCTTGACGCGGAACAACGCCGGAGAGTGTCACAAACCTGTCATGCAGTCTTGTTAGGCGCGGTGAAGAAACGATCAAACCTGGAGAGCTTACGACATGATGCATCTCATGCACCGCGCTATGCCCGCTGCCCTCGGCGCCATGCTTCTTGCCGGCACCGCATCCGCACAATCGGTCGCGGATGTCTGCCCCGCGCCGCTGCGGATGGCCGATACCGGGATCGAGGGGATGGGCGACCTTGCCGACGCCTTCGGCCCCTTCGCCGAAACCTTCGAAGAGCTGACCGGCGTCGAGCTCGAACTCTTTTCGCTGTCGAACCGCACCGCCGCGGGCACCGCGCTGCAGTTCGACGAGGTCGAGCTCGTCTTTGCCGGCCCCTCCGAATTCGTGCTGTTCCAGCAACTGGCCGAGATGGACATCCTGTTCTCCATCGTGCGTCCGCATTACGGTTCCAGCTTCGTCGTGAAGGCCGACAGCGACATCCAGACGCTGGCCGATCTCGCCGGCCGCCGCGTGGCGCTCAAGGACGCGGGGTCCACCTCGGGCCATATCTTCCCGATGATGCTGATGGCCCAGGCCGGGCTCGACCCCGAAGCCGATGCCGAGATCATCATGGCCGGCGACGCGCGCATCCAGGTCCTGATCAACGATGACGTCGACGCAATGGGCGGCGGCAACAAGGACTGGGACGCGATCCGCGAACAGGACCCCGACACCGAGTATCGCCTGCTGGCCCAGACCGACACGCTGCCCGGCGACCCGGTGGTGATGCGCGCCTCCCTGCCGCAGGAATGCCGCGACGCCCTGCGCGCGACGCTGACCGAGCATTCCGACGTGCTCTGGGAAAGCCTCGTCTCGACCGAGCGCAACGCCGACAAGTTCATCGAGCGGGACGCCTACATGTCCTTCGAGACCGACCCGGCGATCTACGACGTCGTGCGCATGGCCTACGAAGTCGCCGGCATTCCGTTGGACGAGTGATCCGGTACACACGCCTGGTGCGGGGCGGCCGATTCTTGCGGATCGGGCGCCCTTCGCCTTTCCAAGTCCGGTCCATCGAAGGAGTGGGGGATGACACCAGCCATCAGCTGTGAGCAGGTGCAGGTCGGCTACGGCGATCTGCAGGTCCTGCGCGGCGTTTCCTTCGATATTCCCGTCGGCCAGGGGGTCGTGCTTCTCGGGGCGAACGGCTGCGGCAAATCCACCCTGCTGCGGAGCCTGAACGGGCTGGAAAAGCTGCAATCCGGCCGGATCCGGATCCATGGCGACAGCCTGCACGACGCGTCGCGGCGCGACCTGCGCCGGATCCGGTGCAGCATGGGCTATGTCTTCCAGCAGTTCAATCTCGTGCCGCAACTCAGCGCGTTCCAGAACGTGCTTCTGGGGGCGATGGGGCGCCAGCGCTTCGGCCTTCTGTCCTGCCTCGGCCTCACGGCCAGCGCGGAGGAGCGCGAGCGGGCGATGGACTGTCTCGACCGGGTCGGCATGGCCGACCGCGCCCTCCACCGGCCGAGCGCGCTGTCGGGCGGTCAGCAGCAACGGGTCGCCATCGCGCGGATGCTGATGCAGGCCCCCAGGGTGGTGATCGCCGACGAACCGGTCGCGAGCCTCGATCCGAAGGCCGAGCGCGAGGTGCTCGACCTTTTGTGGCGCATCGTGCGGGAAGAGGGGCTGAGCATGCTGTGCACGCTGCACCAACTCGACCTCGCGCGGGACTATGCCGACCGCATCATCGGCATGAAGGCGGGCAGAATCGAGATCGACGCCCCCGTGGCCGAGGCCGATCGCGACAGGCTCGATGCGCTCTATATCGGCATGGCCCGCGTCGACGCCCAACATGATGGAGAGGCCGCATGACCGACCGACCCGACCTTCCGCCGCGGTTCCGCGCGCCCTCGGCCCTGACCTGGGTGCTCGTCGTCGGCTTCGCCGCCTTCTTCATCCAGGGCCTGATCGTCTCGGAGGTCGCGCTTGACCGGCTGGTGCGCGGCGCCGGCAACCTGGTGCGGTTCATCGGCCAGGCCGTGCCGCCCGATTTCTCCGGCTCCCTCAACATCGCCGACGCGATGCTCGAGACGCTCAACATCGCCGTGGTCGGCGTGACCTTCGGCTGCCTGCTTTCGGTGCCGCTGGCGCTGCTGGCGGCGAGCAACACCGCGCCGAACGCGGTGGTGAGAACCATCGCGCGGTTCGTGATCTCGGTGGGGCGCACCATCCCCGATCTGATCTGGGCGCTGATCTTCGTCGTGACCGTGGGCCTCGGACCCCTGGCCGGGATTCTCGCGATCGTCATGGACACGATCGGCTTCGCGGCCCGGTTCTACTCGGAACGCTTCGAAGAAGTGCCCAAGGGCCCCTCCGAGGCGTTGACGTCGACCGGTGCGGGCCGCCTGTCGGTGATCTTCGGAGCGATCCTGCCAGAGAGCTTCGCGTCGATGACGGCGACGTCGCTCTTCAGCGTCGAGAAGGCGATCCGGTCCGCCGTCACACTCGGGCTCGTCGGCGCGGGCGGCATCGGCGTGGAGCTTTCCACCGCGATGCGCCTTTTTCGCTACGACCAGGCCGCCGCCATCATCCTAGTCATTCTTGTGGTGGTCGTGCTGTTCGAACAGATCTCTTCAAGCATCCGCAAGCGGATCATCTGACCGGTCCGGCGCTGGCGGGGCGGCCGCCGGGGCGGCCGTTGCCGGCGGGACTAGGCGGCCCCGCGCGACAGGGCGGCGACGCCGGTGCGGGCCATCTCGACCAGGCCGATCGGGCGCATCAGATCGGCGAAGGCGTCGATCTTTTCCGGGGTGCCGGTGATCTCGAAGACGAAACTTTCCAGCGTGCTGTCGACCACGTTGGCGCGGAACACATCCGCCAGGCGCAGCGCCTCGACCCGGTCCTCGCCCCGGCCGGTGACCTTGAACAGCGCCAGTTCGCGTTCGACGCTGCGGCCTTCGACGGTCAGGTCATGGACCTCGTGCACCGACACGATCCGGCCCAGCTGGGCGGTGATCTGGTTGATCACCTGGGGCGTGCCGGTGGTGACGATGGTGATGCGGCTGGTATGGCCGGTATGGTCGACCTCGGCCACGGTGAGGCTTTCGATATTGTAGCCGCGGCCGGAAAACAGGCCGATCACCCGGGCCAGCACGCCGGGTTCGTTCTCCACCAGCACGGCCAGGGTGTGGCGTTCCTGGGTGTCCGAAAAGGTCGGGCGCAGGTTGTAGGCGGAATGGCTGGTGGAGCCTTTCTTGATCTTGAGGGGCGACATCTGGGACTCCTAGGGGCAATCGAGGGTGGCGCGATAGACATTGGCGCCGGGATCCTGGCTGAGCGTGGCGACGGCACAGCCGCTGGCAAGGGCCGCGGCGCGGCCGGCATTGTCGAACAGCCGGGCCTGGTTGGCGGCGCCGGTGGCGAAGTTGCGCAGGGTCATGGTGCCGGGCGTGTCGGCCCGGACGGTGAAGACATCGCCGCCCACCTCGACCCGCGCGCCGGGATAGAGGCTGGCGGCCATGTCTCCGGTGCAGGCGGACAGCGCCAGGGGCAGGGCGAGCGCGGGGATCGCCCGGCGCGCCGCCGCCCGGGCCGCGGACAGCCCGCGGTCGGGGGCCGAAACGCGCCTCACACCAGAACGCTCCCCTTGGCGTCGATCACCCCCTGGGTTTCGGCGGCGCCCAGCAGCATCTCGTTATGGGCCTTGCCCGAGGGGATCATCGGAAAGCAGTTTTCGTGCTTTTCGACCAGGCAGTCGAAGATCACCGGGCCGTCATGGGTCAGCATCTCCAGGATCGCGTCATCGAGGTCGGCGGGATCGGTGCACAGGATGCCCTTGGCGCCGAAAGCCTCGGCCAGCTTGACGAAATCGGGCAGGGCCTCGGACCAGGACGACGAATAACGTTCGCCATGCAGCAATTCCTGCCATTGCCGCACCATGCCGAGCCGTTCGTTGTTCAGGATGAACTGCTTGACCGGCAGGCGGTATTGCACCGCGGTGCCCATTTCCTGCATGTTCATCAGCCAGGACGCCTCGCCCGCGACATTGATGACCAGCGCCTCGGGATGCGCCAGCTGCACCCCGATCGAGGCCGGAAAGCCGTAGCCCATGGTGCCCAGACCCCCCGAGGTCATCCAGTGGTTCGGCTCTTCGAAGCCCATGAACTGGGCCGCCCACATCTGGTGCTGGCCGACCTCGGTGCAGATGAAACGGTCCGTGCGGTCGCGGGTCAGCGCCTCGAGCCGTTCCAGCGCATATTGCGGCTTGATGGTCTTTTCCGAGGGCGTGTAGCTCAGGCAATCGACCTTGCGCCAGCCGTCGATCCGGGCCCACCAGCTGGCCAGCGCCTCCTTGTCGGTCTTGCGGCCGCGGGCCTTCCAGACCTTCAGGATATCCTCGAGCACATGGCCGACATCGCCGACGATCGGGATATCGGTCTGGATCACCTTGTTGATCGACGAGGGGTCGATGTCGATATGGGCCTTTTTCGATTTCGGGCTGAAGGCGTCGATCCGGCCGGTGATGCGGTCGTCGAAGCGGGCGCCGATATTGATCATCAGGTCGCAATCATGCATCGCCATGTTGGCCTCATAGAGGCCGTGCATGCCCAGCATCCCCAGCCACTTGTCTCCGCTCGCCGGATAGGCCCCGAGACCCATCAGGGTGGAGGTGATGGGAAAGCCCGTCGCCTCGACCAGTTCGCGCAGCAGCTGGCTGGCCGCGGGGCCGGAATTGATCACGCCGCCACCGGTGTAGAAGACCGGCTTCTTCGCCTTTTCCATCGCCGCGACCAGGTCGGTGATGCCCTCGATCGCGCCCTTCACCGCCGGCTGGTAATGCGATTTCATCTGCCTGGGCGTGGTATAGGCGCCGGTGGCGAATTGCACGTCCTTGGGAATGTCGACCAGGACCGGGCCGGGGCGGCCGGACCGGGCGACGTGGAACGCCTCGTGGATCGTATGGGCCAGCGCGTCGGTTTCCTTGACCAGCCAGTTGTGCTTGGTGCAGGGCCGGGTGATGCCGACCGTGTCGGCCTCCTGGAAGGCGTCCGAGCCGATCATGAAGGTCGGCACCTGGCCGGTGAAGACGACGATCGGGATGCTGTCCATCAGCGCGTCGGTCAGGCCGGTGACCGCATTGGTCGCCCCGGGCCCCGAGGTGACCAGCGCGACGCCGACCTTGCCGGTCGAGCGGGCATAGCCTTCGGCGGCATGGACCGCGCCCTGTTCGTGGCGCACCAGGATGTGGCGGATGCCGTTCTGCTGGAAGATCTCGTCATAGATCGGAAGCACGGCGCCGCCGGGATAGCCGAACACCACGTCCACGCCCTGGTCCTTGAGGGCCTGAACCACCATCTTCGCTCCGGTCATCTGCGCCATCGTCTGTTCCTCTTTCGACGTCATCAGCCTTGCCAACAAAAAGCCCCCGGGGGTGATACCGGGGGCGCATGGGGTCCTGTTATGGAAAACCGTTACCGGCCCATGCGCCTTGTCTCCACCACTACCAGCAGGATGCTCATGTCCTCGGGTCCTTTCGCATGCGCCCGGATATGCACCCCCGCGCCCCGGGGGTCAACTGTCGAAATCGCGAAAATGTCGTGCGGCGGCGTCTTTTCGCAACTTTGTTAAACCGGTGGCCCTGCTCTTCGGAGGCAGGAGGCGGCGATCCGTGCGCGAGGTTTCTTGCCGGGCGATTCGGCGCCGGCTGGCCCCGGGGACGGCGCGTGCCGGGAGCGCCGCGGCGGCCCCCTGTTCCGGCGCGGCGGGCCGGGGTGACGGGCCGGGGTGGCGGTCCGGGGTGGCCGGGGTGGCGGGCCGGGGTGGCGTCGGTCGGGCCGAATCGCGGCGTGTCGCCGCGGCCTGTTGGCGCAAACACCCCGGGCTTTTCGCAAGCACGGCCGAATGTGACTGAAGTTTCGGCACTTTTCGGGGTGTTCGACCCTCAGAAGGCTATTTCCCGATCCGAATTCCGCCGCTAGTCTCCCTGCACTCGAAACGATCCGCCGGGCGCCGTGAGGAGCCGGGCAATACCAAACGGGAGGATTAAATGGATCGTCGTTCCTTTTTGAAAACGTCCGCGCTTGGCGGCTCGGCCGCTGCCGCAACGACCCTGGCCGCGCCGGCCTATGCCCAGGGCAACCGGACGCTGACCCTGGTCACCACCTGGGGCCGCGGCCTGGCCGGCGTTCATGACAGCGCCCAGTATTGCGCCGACGTGATCACCGCCATGACCGACGGCGCACTGACCGTGGACCTCAAGGCCGCGGGCGAGCTTGTCGGCGCCTTCGACGTGTTCGACGCGGTCTCGGCCGGGCAGGCGGACATGTATCACGGCGTCGACTACTACTTCCTGGGCCAGCACCCGGCGCTGAGCTTTTTCAGCCAGATCCCGTTCGGCATGAACTTCCAGGAATACGCCAACTGGTTCCACCATGACGGCGGCCGCGAACTGGCCGACGAGCTGTATTCGATCTTTGGCCTGAAGGCCTTCCCGGCGGGCAATACCGGTCCGCAATCGGGCGGCTGGTTCAACCGCGAGATCAACAGCCCCGAGGATTTCCAGGGCCTGAAATTCCGCATGCCCGGCCAGGGCGGCGAGGTGCTGGGCAAGCTGGGCGCAAGCGTGCAGAACCTGCCGGGCGCCGAGGTCTATCAGGCGCTGGCCTCGGGTGCGATCGACGGGACCGAGTGGATCGGCCCCTGGGCGGATGAAACCGCCGGCTTCCAGGAGCTGACCAACATCTACTACACCGCCGGTTTCCACGAGCCGGGACCGAACCTGAACCTGACCATGAGCCTCGAGGTCTGGGACAGCCTCAGCCCGGCGCATCAGGCGATCATCGAGAACGCCACCAGCGCCAGCAACATCTGGACCATGTCGCTGTTCATGGCCCGCAACGCGGCGGCGCTGCAGCGTCTGCAGGCCGGCGGCGTCCAGCTGCGCGAATTCCCCGATTCGGTCTGGGATGCCTTCGGTCAGGCGGCCGAAGAGGTCGTGGCGGCCTCGATGGGCGACGATCTCTATGCGCGCTGCTATGAAAGCTTCAACGCCTCGCTGGAAAGCTCGGCGGCCTGGAACAGCCGCTCGCAGGCGGCCTTCTCGGCCCAGCGCGACCGCGTGCGGGGTCTCTGAGCCCGACAGGCAACACATCGGCCCGGGTCCCGCCCGTCGTGGCGGGGCCCGTGGCGCTACTGGGGTCCGCGTGACGCGGGCCAAGCTTTCCGGGGGGCAGGCGACATGGAAGAGGAAGCCGAAGCGGCGGGGCTCTGGGCCAGCTACGAAAACGGCTATACCCGATGGGTCGAACGGTTGCAGGGCAACGTGCCCGACGGTGCCGATCCCTTGCCTGCGGCCGGAGGGTTCGGCGGGCAGGTGTGGAACGGCGTGCAATGGACCATCGGCAACCTGCTGGAGGCGCCCTACAACATCGCCTATGCGGTGACCCATCCGGGCAGCTGGCTGTCCTGGATCGGACATGTCAACCAGCCGATGCCGACGCCCGAGATCAAGCAGGCGCTGATGCGCTTCGTCTATTACGGCGCCTCGGTCGAATTGTTCTTCGCCCTGTTCTTTCTGCTGCTGTGCTACACCGCCTTTGCGATGCGGAACCGGCCGGTGATGTGGGGCACGGTGCGGGTGCTGGAAGGGCTGGCGAACCGGGTCGGCCGGTTCTTCGCCTGGGCGGCCTTCGTCATGGTGGCGATCCAGATCGTGATCATCTTCCTGCAGCGGGTCTTTGCGGTGAACCAGATCAGCTTCGGCTTCGGGATGACGATTACCCATGACGTGTTCTGGTGGTCCGACGGGCTGAAGCTGTGGAACGCGATGATCGTGGCGCTCTGTGTCACCTATACCTTCGTGCAGGGCGGGCATGTGCGGGTCGACCTGGTCTATTCCGCGGTCAGCCACCGGGTCCAGCGGGCGATCGACATGGTCGGCAGCCTGCTGTTCCTGCTGCCGGGGGCGGTGCTGATCTACATGTATTCCTGGTTCTTCCTGTGGCGCAGCCTGTTGGTGCCGCCGGTCTCGTCGACCAATACCTTCGACCAGCTGGTCCTGCAGCGGTCCCAGGCGCTGCGCTGGAACGTGGAAACGATCGGGACCTCGCCGAACGGCTTTGACGCCTATTGGCTGTTCAAGCTGTTCCTGGTGCTGTTCTGCATCCTGGTGTTGCTGCAGGCGGTGGCGTTCTTCTACCGGTCGTTCCTGGAATATGTCGAAGGCGAGGCCAGCGCGGGCAAGTACCTGGACAAGGACAGCCTGGGCGAGGGCCAGGAAGTCTATGAAGGCACGCATTAGGGGGCGGGAAGCATGTTGTTCGGATTAGACGGCGTCGAGATCGGCCTGATCATCGTCTTCCTGTGCCTGTTCGGCGGGATCCTGTCGGGCTTTCCGGTGGCCTTCGCCATCGGCGGGGCCGGGGTCGTGTCCTTCGGGATCATCGCGCTGCTGGACAGCGGCGGGCTGTTGATCCATCAGGCGATCGACACAAGCAGCGCCGATTATGCCGCCCTGCTGGCCGAGGGGGTGGCGCGCGACGCGATCTCGGTCTTCCGATACCCCGATCTGCCACGGGTCGAGACCCCGGTGTTCGACGGCGGCGCCGCCGAGGCGCTGCGCAAGACGATTTCCGGCATTCCGCTGCGGATCAACGAACGGGTCCTGTCGGGCCCGTCGATCGAGACGCTGCTGGCGGTGGCGATGTTCGTGATGATGGGCATCACCCTGGAACGCTCGCGCATCGCCGATGACCTGCTGACCACCATGTCCCGGGTCTTTGGCCCGCTGCCGGGCGGGCTGGCGGTGTCGGTGGTGGTGGTCGGCGCCTTCCTGGCGGCCTCGACGGGGATCGTCGGCGCCACGGTCGTGACCATGGGCCTGCTGTCGCTGCCGACGATGCTGCGGGCGGGCTATTCGCCGCAACTGGCGACCGGCGTGATTGCCGCCAGCGGGACGCTGGGCCAGATCATCCCGCCTTCGATCGTGATCGTGCTGCTGGGCACCCTGGCCGGCGACATCTATGCCAATGCCCAGCAGGCCCGGGCCAATTCGGTCGGCTGCAACGATGCGCTGACCTATCTGGGCGAACCGGCGGTGCTGTCGGTGGGCACCCTGTTCCAGGCCGCGCTGCTGCCGGGGATCCTGCTGGCGGTGCTCTATGCCGTCTATGCCTTCGGCTATGCGCTGCTGAACCCGTCCAAGGCGCCGGCGATCGATGTCGGCCATTCCGACCATGAGCCGATCAGCCGCCGTGAAGGGTTGTTCTGGTTCCTGGTGGCGCCGGGCGCGGTGATCGCCGGGGCGATATTCCTGTCGAACCTGAACGTGATCGGCAGCCAGTCGGTCCATGTCGACAGTTTCAGCGAGGCCGGCGAGTCCGCCAGTTTGCGCACCAATGTCGGCGACGAATGCCGCGACGCGATGATCGCCCTGCATGGCCAGGAGGCCTGGGATCGCGCCCTTGCCGAACAGGCGGTGATCGACGCGGCCGGGGGCGTCGAACAGGCCCATGAGCTGAACGCGGACGAGATGACCGCCGCGATCGCCGACAAGGTGGCCGATGCCGCCCCGATCGGCAGCGGCATGGCGATCCTGATCGTGTTCTTCGCGCTGGTGCTGACCACGGCGCGGGGCGTGGCGCCGGGCGCCGATCCGTTGCCGCTGCTGGTCGGCGCGGGCGGGATCGGGCTGCTGGCGCTGGCCGATATCGTCGCGATCTCTCCGCTCAGTTCGCCCGGCGCCACGGTGCTGTGGATGCTGCCGGGCCTGGCCTTGCTGGGCTGGGCGATGAAACCGGCGGCGATCCGGCTGGCGGGCAACGAATTGCTGCGGGTGGTGTTCCCGCCGCTGGTGCTGATCGTCGCGGTCCTGGGCTCGATCCTGGGGGGGGTCACCAACCCGACCCCGGCCGCGGCGCTGGGCGCCGGCGGGGCGGTGATGCTGGCCGCCTATCGCAAGCTGCGCGATGAGGATCGCAGCGCGCGGATCATCCTGCTGGCGACCGGCGCGGTGGTGCTGATGCTGCTGATCGGCATCAATTTCGACCTGCGCATGGGCCGCGAGGTGGTGCTGTTCCAGAACCGCCTGGCCTTCCTGCTGGCGATGACCTGCTTCCTGTTCTCGATGTTCGGGTTCTTCTTCGCGTCCTGGGTGCTCTATGCCGGCGGCGTGCTGAGCCCGGTGATGCGCGAGACGGCCAAGGTGACCTCGATGGTGTTCACCATCCTGATCGGGTCGCAATTGCTGAACCTTGTGGTGATCAGTTTCGGCGGCGAACATTACATCCAGCAGTTCCTGCGCAGCTTCGACAACGAATACACGGTGTTCCTGATCGTGATGCTGGTGCTGTTCGTGCTGGGCTTCGTGCTGGATTTCCTCGAGATCATCTACATCGTCGTGCCGATCGTCGGGCCGGTGATCTATGGCGGCGAATTCGACCCGAAATGGGTGACGATCATGATCGCGGTGAACCTGCAGACCAGTTTCCTGACGCCGCCCTTCGGCTTTGCGCTGTTCTATCTGCGCGGGGTGGCGCCGCCGCAGGTGACCACGGGCCATATCTATCGCGGCATCATCCCCTTCGTGCTGATCCAGGTCGTCGCACTGGGGCTGCTGTGGGTCGTCCCCGGCGTCGTGACCATCGTGCCGGACCTGCTGGGCGGCTAGGCGTCCGGCGGGGCGCCGCTCGCCCGCGGGCCCCTGGGGGCCTGGGGCATCGCCCCGCCCGCCGTCCCGGTCCCGGGCGTCAGGTGAACTGGATCAGGTCCCAGCGATTGCCGAAGGGGTCGCGCCAGACGGCGACGGTGCCATAGGGTTCGGCGCGGAGCGTTTCCTCGAAGACCACGCCGGCGGCCCGCATTCGGGCGTGGTCGGCGTCGAAATCGTCGGTTTCGAGAAAGAACCCCACCCGCCCGCCGGTCTGGTTGCCGATCGCCGCCCGCTGATCGGCTCCGTCTGCGCGGGCCAGAAGCAGCCGGGCCTGCCCGCCCGGCGGCGCCACCAGCACCCAGCGCTTGCTGTCCGGGAGCCGCGTATCGGCGACCAGATCGAAGCCCAGCCGGGTGACGTAGAAGTCGAGCGCCTCGTCGTAATCCGGCACCACCAGCGTGACCGCGTGCAGGCGCATCAGCGCGAGGCGTCGGGCAGGGTGATCCGGGCCACCTGTTCGGCGATCGGATCGACCGACAGGGGATGGGTTTCGGCGGAATAGCTTTCGGGGTCGCGCAGGGCTTCCCAGGCGCCGGCGCGATAGACCTCGAGCGCCGAGAACTTCGCCTTGTAGCCCATCTTGTCGGAGCCCGGCACCCAATAGCCGAGATAGACATAGGGCAGGCCCAGTTCGCGCGCCAGGGCGATATGGTCGAGCACCACATAGGTGCCCAGGCTGTCGCGGGTCAGCTCCGGCTCGAAGAAGGAATAGACCATGCTGACGCCGTCATCGAGGATGTCGGTCAGGCAGACCGCGCGCAGCCCGCGCAAGGTGTCCTCCTCGGGCGCGGCGGGGTCGGCATATTCCACCAGCCGCGAGCGGATCGGGGTTTCCTCGACCATCGCGGCGAATTCGAACAGGTCCATGTCGGCCATGCCGCCATCGGCGTGGCGGCTGTCCAGATAGGCGCGGAACAGGGCGTATTGTTCCTCGGTCGCCCAGGGCGAGGTGGCGCGGCGTTCCAGATAGCCATTGCGCCGGGCCACCCGGCGCTGGGACCGCGACGGGGTGAAATCCTCGACCCGGATCCGGGCCGACATGCAGGCCGAGCAATCGGCGCAGGAGGGCCGGTAGAGCACGTTCTGCGACCGCCGGAAGCCCTGCTTGGACAGCGCGTCGTTCAGACGCTCGGCCGCCTCGCCCTGCAGCGCGGTGAACAGCTTGCGCTCCATCCGGCCCGGAAGGTAGGGGCAGGGTTGCGGGGCCGTCACGTAGAATTGCGGCGCGATGGGCAGCGTGTGGCGCATGAAGGCGGGTCTTCGGTGTTACAGCTTGTCCTCGGGCGGAGCGTAACAAGTCTGTGTCACCGCGCCAAGCCTCTAGCGCATGCATCGGTCGACCATCGCGGTGCCGAGCAGTTGGTCGGTCAGCCCCTGGTGGCGCCGGCCGAGCGCCATCATCGCCACCGAGACCAGCTGCAGCGGCTGGACCAGCATCGAAACGGTGTAGCCGGCGCTGTGCCAGAGCGCGTCCGCGGGCGACAGGCGGGCGCCGTGCCGGTCGCGCAGGTGCAGGCCCATGAGGACCATGCCCGGGGTCGCCGACAACAGCGCGATGGTCGCGGCGCGATAGGCCAGGCCGACCGCCATGACCATGGCCGGGAACACGAAAATCCCAAGGAACAGGGTAAAGGGCAGGGCCATGGCGGCCAGCACCGCCGAGATCGCCATGTCGATCACCCAGGCCGCCAGGCGGCGCGGCAGGACGCCGGCATAGGCTTCGGGATGCAGGTCCGGGTCGGGCAGCCCGGCATTGGTGCGCAGCATGGGTCGGGGCCTTTCGCGACGGGGCCTTTGGTGAAGGCGGCCGCCCCCGGGGGGGCGGGGGCGGCCGGGGGGCGGGCAGGGCCGGGGATTGGCCGCGTGCCCGGGGCGGGACAGTCTCAGGCGGTGGCGCCTTCGCCGCTGCGGTCCTCGTCGTCGCGGCGCTTGGCACGGTCTTCCATGAACTGGTCGAATTCGGCCTTGTCCTTGGCGTCGCGCAGACGTTGCAGGAAATCCTCGAAGGTTTTCTGTTCTTCCTCGAGCCGGCGCAGGGTGTCGGACTTGTAGGCGTCGAAGGCGCTGTTGCCCGAGCTGCGCATGGCGCTGCGATAGGCCTTGTGGCTGGCGTGGCGGGTGCGATTGCGGCAGGATCCGCTGAACATGCGTTTGCTCCAGATCATATAGGCCAGAAGGGCAAGGCCGATGGGCCAGACAAGGACGAAGGCCAGCACCAGCGTGGCGATCCAGGCGCCCTTGCCGCGCTCGTCCAGCCAGGCTTCGGCGCGGGTGAAGATGTTGCCGTCACCGGGGCGACCCGGCTCGGCGCGAAGGTCGATATTGACGGAAGAGGTGGACATCTGGCGCTCCTTGGCGTTGGGGTTCGGGTTGATGTGAATGTCTTTCACATTACCGAAGATGGGCGATGTGAATGCCGTTAACAAGAGTGGATGTGAAAGATGTTTACATTTTTCCGGGCCGCGCGGCGCAGGGCGTTGATATGACAGGAAAATTTTTTCGGGAGCGGTGGGGTGGAACCCCATCCTGCGGGGTGTTTCGGGTGGCAAGGCGCAAGGCGACGGGAGGTCAGGCCGTGAACTCCGCCACCTGCGCGCCGGTCAGGCGCAGCAGGGCGACGGGGGCGATGGGAAAGATGTGCCGGGGCGTGCCGGCGGCGGCCCAGACGGTGTCGAAATCGGACAGCCGCGGGTCCCAGAAGCTGCGGATCGGGCTCAGGTGCCCCACGGGCGACACGCCGCCGATGGCGAACCCGGTCTGGGCGCGCACCGCGCCCGCATCGGCGCGGTCCAGGGCCGCGCCGACCACCTGCGCGGCCTTGGCGCCGTCCACCCGGTTGCCGCCGGCGGTCAGGAACAGCAGGCATTCGCCACTGTCATGGGCCTGGAAGATGATCGACTTGACGATCTGGTCCAGCGCACAGCCGGCCGCGGCGGCGGCCTGGTCGGCGGTGCGGGTTTCGGCCCCCATTTCCATCGGCACGGCGTCGACCCCGGCGGCCCTGAGCACATCCGTGACCCGTTTCAGGCTCTTGCTCATGCGCGCGTCCCTCTCTAGCTTCCGGGGCAGGCTACAGCGCCGGGAACGGGAGGCAAGCGCGGTGGACAGGTTGCTGACAGAGGTTCTGGCGGAGGAGACCCAGGTCTGGGAGGCGCTGGTGAAGGGCGACACAGAGGCCTATCAGACTGCCCTGGCGGAGGAATTCGAGGGCGTCTATCCCGACGGTGTCTTCGGCCGCGAGACGCAACTGGCGGTGCTGGAGGACGGCCCGACGATCGACGATTACGCCCTGGCCTCGGCGCGGGTCCGGCCGATCGGCGCCGATCATGCCATGCTGATCTATCACGCGCGCTACCGCCGCGCCGGGCAGGTCGCCTGGGAGGCGATGCGGGTCACCTCGCTGTGGCGTCGCAGGCGCGGCGGTTGGGTCAACGTCTTCAGCCAGGACACCCCCGAAGGCGCGCCGGTGCCATGAGTTTCGCCGCCCGGATCACCCGCGCGCCGCGGCCTTTCGAGCCCGAGCGCGGGGCCGAGGGGCGCGCGCTGTTCGCGGAGGCGGCCCCCGAGGTCGCGCAGCTGATCGAGGGCACGGCCGGCAGTTCGCCGTTTCTGCTGGGGCTGATGCACAAGGAAGCCGCCTGGCTGACCGCCGCGCTGGACGACCCCGAGCGCGCGCTGGAGGCCGAGCTTGCGGCGATCGCCGAGATGGCGCCCGATGCGCTGCCGGCCGGGTTGCGCCGGGCCAAGCGGCGCGTCGCGCTGCTGGTCGGGCTGGCCGATCTGGGCGGGGTCTGGCCGCTGGAGCAGGTCACGGCCGCTTTGACCCGGCTGGCCGATGCGGCCGTCGACCGGGCGCTGAAAACCCTGGTCGGGGCCGAGATCGCGCGCGGCAAGGTGCCCGGCCTGACGCCGCAGGATGCCGAGACCGCCGGCGGCATGGTCGCCCTGTCGATGGGCAAGGCCGGGGCGCACGAGCTGAATTACAGCAGCGATATCGACCTGATCGTGCTGTTCGACGAGACCCGGATCGACCCGGACAGCTTTCACGAGGTGCGCGCCGCCTTCATCCGGGTGACCCGCCGGATGGCCGCCCTGATCGGCGAGAATACCGCCGACGGCTATGTCTTTCGCACCGATCTGCGGCTGCGGCCCGATGCCAGCGTGACGCCGGTCTGCATCTCGTTCGACGCGGCCGAGCGCTATTACGAAAGCGTCGGCCGGACCTGGGAACGGGCGGCCTATATCAAGGCGCGGCCCTGTGCCGGGGATATCGCCGCGGGCGAGCGGTTCCTGGCCACGCTGACCCCCTTCGTCTGGCGCAAGCACCTGGATTTCGCGGCGATCCAGGACGCCCATGACATGCGGCTCAGGATCCGCGAGCACAAGGGGCTGGGCGGGGCGATCTGCCTGGAGGGTCATGACCTGAAACTGGGCCGCGGCGGGATCCGCGAGATCGAGTTCTTCACCCAGACCCGGCAGCTGATCGCCGGCGGGCGCGACGAAAGCCTGCGCTGCCGCGACACGGTGGGGGGCCTCGGGGCGCTGGCTGCGGCGGGCTGGGTCGGAGCCTCCGAGGCCGAGCGGCTGGTCGATCATTACCGCGAACATCGCGAGATCGAGCACCGCTTGCAGATGATCAACGATGCCCAGACCCACAAGCTGCCCGGCAATGCCGAGGGCTTCGCCCGGCTCGCCGCCTTCATGGATGTCGATGCCGACGCCTGGCGGGCGCGGCTGACCCGGCGGCTGGAAGAGGTGCATTCCCTGACCGAGGGGTTCTTTGCCCCGGGCCAGGCCCCGGCCGACACGGTCGAGGAACCCGAGATCGTCGAGGGCTGGCTGCGCTATCCGGCGCTGCGCAGCCCGCGCGCGGTCGAGATTTTCGAACGGCTCAAGCCCGACCTGCTGCGGCGGTTGAACGAGGCTGCCAAACCGGACGAGGCGTTGCTGCAATTCGACAGTTTCCTCAAGGGGTTGCCCGCCGGCGTTCAACTGTTTTCGCTGTTCGAGGCGAACCCGCAACTGACCCAGCTGATCGTCGATATCTGCGCCACGGCGCCGGCGCTGGCGGCCTATCTGGGGCGCAATTCCAGCGTTTTCGACGCGGTGATCGCCGGGGAATTCTTTGCCGACTGGCCGGGCCGCGCGGCGCTGGAGGACGGGCTGGCCGAGGCGCTGGCGGCCGAGGCGGATTACGAACGCAAGCTCGATGCCGCGCGGCGCTGGTCCAAGGAATGGCATTTCCGCGTCGGCGTGCATCACCTGCGCAGGCTGATCGACGCGGCCGAGGCCGGGCGCAATTATGCCGATCTGGCCGATGCGGTGGTGGCCGGGCTCTATCCGGCCGTGGTGGCGGATTTCGCCCGCAAGCATGGCCCCCCTCCGGGGCGCGGCGCGGTGGTGCTGGGCATGGGGTCTTTGGGCGCGCGGCGGCTGCATGCGGCCTCGGACCTGGACCTGATCGTGATCTACGATCCCGGCGGTGCGACCGAATCGGACGGTCCCCGCCCGCTGGGCACGCGGCCCTATTTCGCCCGGCTGACCCAGGCGCTGGTGACGGCCCTGACCGCGCCGATGGCCGAGGGGCGGCTTTACGAGGTCGACATGCGGCTGCGGCCTTCGGGGCGGCAGGGGCCGGTGGCCACGGCGCTGGCCACCTTCGAGCCCTACCAGATGGACGAGGCCTGGACCTGGGAACACCTGGCGTTGACCCGCGCCCGGGTGATCGCCGGCGACGCGCGCCTGGCCGCGGATGTGGAGGCGGTGCGGTCCCGGGTGCTGGCCGCCAAGGGGCCGGGCGACGCGGTGCTGGGCGATGTCGCCCGGATGCGCGCCCGGATCGCCGCGGCCAAGCCCGGCGAGGGCGATTGGGACGCCAAGATCGGGCCCGGGCGGCTGCAGGATGTGGAGCTGTGCGCCCAGGCGGTGGCGCTCCGGGCCGGCTCGGTCGCGCTGGATACCGGCGCCCAGGTCGCCGCCGGGGTCGCCGCCGGGGTGCTGGACGCGGGGCAGGGCGCCGCGCTTTGTGCCTCGGCCGAGCTGTTCTGGCGGCTGCAGGCCAGCGCGCGGCTGCTGACCGGCGGCGTGCTGGACCCCGAGACATTGGGCGCCGGCGGCCGCGCCATGGTGCTGCGGGAAACCGGGCAGGACAGTATCGAGGGCCTGCGGGCCGAGATGCAGGCGCGCGCCGAGGCCGCCCGTGCGGTGATCGACGCGGTGATCGGAACGGGAGATCCGGAATGAAGGGCGACACCCACGACCCCAAGGCGCTGATCCGCGAGGCCTACCGGATCGAGGGGATCGGCACGGCGGAATGCCGGACGATCTTTCTGGACTGGGCGCTGAGCCTGGAGACGGCGCGGGTGCCCGAGGCCTTGCAGGCGCTGCTGGCCCGCCACGGCGCCGCGGCGCCCGATCACCCGATGACACAGGTTCTGCGCGAGGGGCTCGACAGCGCCGCGGCGCCGACACGGCGCGGCGGGCGCAAGGGCCGGCTGGGTGAGGGGTAAACCGGGCCGCAGCCCGGCCTGCGGGTCAGCGCGGCAGCTTCGCCGCGGCGGCGGCCAGTGCGGTGATGCCGTCCCAATCGCCGGCCTCGACCATGGCGCCGGTCGCGACCCAGGAGCCGCCGACGCAGGCGACATTGGGCAGGGCCAGGTAGTCGGGGGCGTTGTCGGCGCCGATCCCGCCCGTGGGGCAGAACCGGATCTGCGGCAGCGGCGAGGCCAGGGATTTGAGGAAGGACGCGCCGCCCGCGGCCTCGGCCGGAAAGAATTTCTGCACCCGGTAGCCGCGTTCCAGCAGCGCCATCGCCTCGGTCGCGCTGGCGGCGCCGGGCAGCAGCGGCAGGTCGTTCGCCTCGGCCGCTTCCAGAAGCAGCGGCGTCGCGCCGGGCGAGACGCCGAAACTGGCGCCGGCCTCCTTGGCGCGTTCCACGTCGGCGGGGGTCAGCAGGGTGCCGGCGCCGACCACGCCGCCCTCGACCGTGGCCATTTCGCGGATCACGTCCAGCGCGGCCGGGGTGCGCAGGGTGACTTCGAGCGCGGGCAACCCGCCGGCGACCAGCGCCCGGGCCAGCGGCGCGGCATGGGCGGCGTCCTTGACCACCAGCACCGGGATCACCGGGGCCAGGGCGCAGACCTCTGCGGTCAGGGTGGAGGCGTGGTCGGGGGTCATGGTCGAGGCTCCGGGGGTTGGAGGGCGGCGGGGGCTAGAGCACCACGGCGGCGCCGTCGCTGGCAAGGCCGACATTGCGGCGGAATGTTTCGAACAATTCGCGCCCGACGCCGGTGCCGTTGCCGGCCAGGTCCGGCGTGGCGGGGCTGCGGCCGGCCAGGTCGGCCAGGCAGGTCAGGGTTCCGGTGGTGGCGTCCAGCCGGACCACATCGCCGTCGCGCAGCAGGGCGAGCGGGCCACCGGCGGCGGCCTCGGGGCTGACATGGATCGCGGCGGGCACCTTGCCGGAGGCACCCGACATCCGGCCATCGGTGACCAGCGCGACCTTCAGGCCCCGATCCTGCAGCACCGCCAGGGTCGGGGTCAGGGAATGCAGTTCCGGCATGCCGTTGGATTTCGGCCCCTGAAAGCGGACCACGACGATGGTGTCGGTGGTGATCTCTCCGGCCTTGAAGGCGGATTTGACCTGGTCCTGGTCGTGAAAGACGCGCACCGGCGCCTCGATCACCTGGCGTTCGGGGGCGACGGCCGAGACCTTGATCACCCCGGTGCCCAGGTTGCCGGTCAGCTGCACCAGCCCGCCGGTGGCCTGGAACGGGTCGGCGGCGGGGCGCAGGATCCTGTCGTTCAGTGTTTCGGTCGGGCCGTCGGTGTAACGCAGGCGGTCGCCGTCCAGCCGGGGCTCTTGGGTATAGAGCGACAGGCCGTCGCCGGCGATGGTGCGCACGTCGTCATGCAGCAGGCCCGCGTTCAGCAATTCGCCGATCAGGAATTG
Source organism: Rhodobacteraceae bacterium HLUCCA08 (assembly GCA_001314655.1). GTDB lineage: Bacteria > Pseudomonadota > Alphaproteobacteria > Rhodobacterales > Rhodobacteraceae > Salibaculum. The sequence continues at coordinate 206,323 of LJSF01000028.1, forward strand.
CAGCCCCCCCGCGGCGTGGAAATGGTTCACGTCGGCCAGGCCGTTGGGATAGACCCGGGCCAGCAGCGGGGTGATCGCGGACAGGTCGGCGAAATCCTCAAGCTCCAGCACCACGCCGGCGGCGCGGGCCATGGCCGGCAGGTGCAGCACCAGGTTGGTGGAGCCGCCGGTGGCCATCAGCCCGACCATGCCGTTGACGAAGGCCTTTTCGTCCAGGATCGCCGAAGCGGGCCGGAAATCGTTGCCGAGCGCGGTGATTTCGGTGGCGCGGCGGGTCGCGGCCTCGGTCAGCGCGTCGCGCAGCGGGGTGCCGGGATTGACGAAACTGGCGCCGGGCAGGTGCAGGCCCATGAACTCCATCAGCATCTGGTTGGTGTTCGCGGTGCCGTAGAAGGTGCAGGTGCCCGGCCCGTGATACGAGGCCATCTCGGCCGCCATCAGCGCGTCGCGGCCCACCTCTCCGGTGGCGAATTGCTGGCGGACCTTGGCCTTTTCGTCATTGGGCAGACCGCTGGTCATCGGCCCGGCGGGCACGAAGACCGCGGGGATATGGCCGAAGGTGGCGGCGGCCATCACCAGACCCGGCACGATCTTGTCGCAGACGCCCAGGTAAAGCGCGGCGTCGAAGGTGTTGTGGCTCAGCCCCACGGCGGCGGCCAGGGCAATGACATCGCGCGAGAACAGCGACAGTTCCATCCCGGTCTGGCCCTGGGTGACGCCGTCGCACATCGCCGGCACCCCGCCGGCGACCTGGGCGGTGGCCCCGGCGGCCCGGGCGGCGGCGCGGATGCGGGCGGGGAAGGTTTCGAACGGCTGGTGGGCCGAGAGCATGTCGTTATAGGCGGTGATGATGCCGAGGTTCGGGGCCCGGGCCGCGGCCAGGTCATCCTTGGCCGCGCCCATGGCGGCATAGGCATGGGCCTGGTTGCCGCAGGACAGATGCGCCCGGCGCGGGCCGTCGGCGGCGGCGGCCTCCATCCGGTCGAGGTAGGTCCGGCGGGGGCCCTGGCTGCGGGCGATGATGCGGTCGGTGACGGATTGCAGGACGGCGTGCAGGGCCATGGTCAAGGGCTCCGGTCTGTCTGGCGGCAGGGGCGGGATAGCAGGGTCGCGATAACACGGCCACGATAGCATGGTGCGTTAGCGCTAACAAGAGTGCTGCAGAGTGCTGCGCAGACGCCGCAATGATGAACAAATCGTAAAAGCTCCGCCATCGCGCCACATTTCTGCCTGGCTTCCGGGCAACCTTGGGCGCCGAGTGGACCCGCCCGAGGCAAGACCCGATGAATTCCGGGCGGACAGGACGGAGGCAGAGATGGCCCTGAAAAAGTTGATCGTGACGGCACTTCTGACCCTGGGGGTCGCGGGATGCAGCAGCCCGGGATTGCCATCGCGCAATGCGCCGCTGGACACGCCCGAACTGGAGACGACGCTGCAGGTCGCGCCACGCGACTACCGCGTCCAGGCCTTTGTCTTTCTGACCCCCGACGACCTGACCGTGTCCGAGGGCAATGGCTATTACCCGTTCGCCGACATCGTCTGGCGCGGTGACCCGATCGGCAACCGCGTGGAACAGATCTCCGCGATCTTCGAAACCGCCGTGCTGGGCGCGGGCGAGGCACTGGACGGCGCCACGCCGGTGACGGTCGAGGTGACGCTGCGCCGGTTCCATTCGCTCACCGAGCGCACCCGCTACACGATCGGCGGGGTCCATTCGATCAAGTTCGACCTGACGATCCGCCATTTCGAGACCCGCGAGGTGCTGGAAGGGCCGCGCGCGGTGGATGCCAGTTTCCCCGGTCTGGGCGGCCTGGCCGCGATCGCCGCCGAACAGCGCGGCGAGACCCAGAAGGTGCGGATCCTGCAGCAACTGACCGCTGTCTTCACCGACGAGCTGAGCGGCCCGCCGCCGGCCGCCGCCGGGCTCTGAGCGCCCTTTTCCCGGCCGAAGGGACAGGATAGGAGGACGGTCATGACGCCGTCCTCCTTGCCCGTTCTGAGATTGCTTCCCAAGACCAAGCCGCAGGCGATCCGCCACGGCTTTCCCTGGGTCTATGCCAACGAGCTGGTGATGGACCGGCGCACGAAGGCGCTGCGCCCCGGGGCCCTGGCGGTTCTGGAAGACGCCGAGCGGCGGCCCCTGGCGCTGGTGACGGTGAACCCGGCCAGCAAGATCGCGGCGCGGGTGCTGGACCGCGATCCGGGCGCGGTGGTCGATGCCGACTGGATCGCCGCGCGCCTGGGCCGGGCGCTGGAAATGCGCGCGCGGCTCCATGACGCGCCGTTCTACCGGCTGGTCCATGCCGAGGCGGACGGGCTGCCCGGCCTGGCGATCGACCGGTTCGGCGATTTCGCGGTGATGCAGCCCAATGCCGCCTGGGCCGAGGACCATGCCGGGATGATCGCCGACGCCCTGGTGACGCTGGGGATCGGCAATGTGATCAAGAACGGCATGGGCCGCGCGCGCGCGCTGGACGGGCTGCCCGAAGAGATGGCGGTGCTGCGCGGTGCGGCCCCCGACGCCCCGGTGCCGGTGCCGATGAACGGCGCGATCTACATGGCCGACCTGATGGGCGGGCAGAAGACCGGGCTGTTCTACGACCAGCGCGACAATCACGCCTTTGCCGCGCGGCTGGCGCCGGGTGCGCGGGTGCTGGACGTGTTTTCCCATGTCGGCGGCTTCGCCCTGGCGGCGTTGACCGCGGGGGCGGACCGGGCGCTGGCGGTCGACGGATCAGCCGCCGCGCTGGAGCTGGCGCGGGCCGGGGCCGAGGCCAGCGGGCAGCAGGCGCGGTTCGAGACCCGGCAGGGCGATGCCTTCGCGGTGCTCGAGGCGCTGGGCAGCGAAGGCGCGGCCTTCGATCTGGTGATCTGCGACCCGCCGGCCTTCGCGCCTTCCAGACAGGCGCTGGAGGCGGGGCTGCGGGCCTATGAACGCGTCGCCCGACTGGCTGCGCCTCTGGTCGCCGAGGGGGGCTACCTGGTGTTGTGTTCCTGCTCGCATGCGGCCGACCTCAAGCGGTTCCGCGATGCCTGCGCGCGCGGGATCGGACGGGGCGGCCGGCGGGGGCAGCTGATCCATACCGGGTTCGCCGGCCCGGACCACCCGATGCTGCCGCAGCTGGCCGAGAGCGGCTATCTCAAGGCGCTGGTGTTCCGGCTGTGAGGGGGCGCTCATCCGCCCTGGCGGGCGTCTTCGCTGCCCCGGGGGCGTCATGCGGGTTCTGATCGACGCTTGTGTCCTTTATCCCACGGTGATGCGGGAACTGGTTCTGGGCGTGGCCCGCAAGGGCCTGTTCGCGCCGCGCTGGTCGGCACGGATCCTGGAGGAATGGGCCCGGGCCGCGGCGAAGCTGGGGCCGGCGCAGGAGGTCGTGGCACGCGGAGAGATCGTGACGGTGCAGGCCGCCTTTCCGGGCGCCGAGGTGCCGGTGCCCGATACGGCCGAGCGGCAGTTCTGGCTGCCCGACGCGGCGGACCGTCACGTTCTGGCGGCCGCCGTGCTGGGCTCTTGCGATGCGATCATGACCCTGAACGCCAAGGATTTCCCGCGCAACGTGCTGCAGGAAGAGGGCCTGCTGCGGGTCGATCCCGATACCTTCCTGCGCGGGCTGTGGGAGGCCGATCCGGGGGCGGTTTCACAGGTGGCCGAGGGCGTTCTGGCCGAGGCGCGGCGCCTGTCGGGCGACGATTGGACGATACGGGCACTGATGAAGAAGGCGCGTCTGCCGCGGCTGGGCAAGGCGCTTGTGTCGGGCGGGGCAGGGGGCGCCGTCCGCTCGGCCTGACGGCCTCTTCCCCCGGAGGTTTCCGGCCAGGATGAAGGGGGGGGGCAGGGCGCGTGGGATCTGCTAGGATGTGACCATGGCGATGATCACCGATATCGAGGATTTCTTCGACCGCGGCTGCGGTCGATGCGACCGGTTCGACACGCCCGAATGTTCGACCCGGCCCTTCGAGGCCGGTCTGCGCGCGCTGCGGGCGCTGTGCCGGCAGGTCGGGCTGAGCGAACATGTGAAATGGGCGCATCCCTGCTACATGCATGCCGGGCGCAACATCTGCATCCTCGGCGCGTTTCGCGGCGATTTCCGGTTGAGTTTCATGGATGCCGCGCTGTTGGCGGACCCCGAGGGTATTCTTGAACGCCAGGGCGAAAACACCCGACATCCCGATTGCATCCGGTTCACCGAAAACCGGCAGGTGACGGAAATGGCGCCCGTGATCCGCGCCTATCTGGCCGAGGCGATGGGGTATGCCGCGGCCGGGATCAAGCCGGCGAGAGCACCGTCGGATGTCGCCCTGCCGGAGGAGCTGGTCACGGCGCTGGACGAGGATCCGGCGCTGGCCGAGGCCTTCGCCGCGCTGACCCCGGGCCGGCAGAAGAGCTGGGTGCTGCAGATCGGCGGCGCGAAGAAGGCCGAAACGCGCGCGGCGCGGGTGGAGAAGGGGCGCGACAGGATATTGGCCGGCAAGGGGGCGACGGAGCGTTAGAGGCCCCGGATCAGGGTCCGGGGCGGGTGGCTCAGGGCGGCGGACGGCGTGCGGACCCACCCGTCCCGGGCTTGACCCGGGACCTCCCGGTCGGGGGCGACGGGGCCTCAGGACGAGACGCCCCATTTCGCCTCGTTCGCCTCGATCGCGGCAATGCGGTCGGGTGTCTTGGGGTGGCTCATCAGCCAGGCGGGCTGGCGCGCGCCATGGGCGCCGGTCAGGTGTTCGAGCTTTTCGAACAGGGTCTTTTGCGGGCCGGTGCCGATCCCGGCCTTGGCCAGCAGGGCGCTGGCATAGGCGTCGGCCTCGTATTCATCCGAGCGCGACAGCCGCGCCATCATCAGCGACATGGCGGTATTGGCGATCAGCGTGCCGATGCCGGGCAGGAACCGGTTCAACACCATGGCGAGCCCGGTGCGCAGCGCGTTCTGGCCGGAAAAGTCGATCATCCGGCGGCGCGAATGGCCCAGGGCAACGTGGCCCAGTTCATGGGCGATCACGCTGGCCATCTCTTCGGCCGTGACATCGCCCTGGCGGTAGCGGTCATGGAAACCGCGGGTCAAGAAGATCCGGCCATCGGAAGCGGCCAGGCCGTTCACCGCCTCGATCTCGTAGATATGGACCGGGATGCGGTCGACGCCGACGACCTGCGCCATCCGGTCGGTCAGACGGCGCAGCACCGGGTCGGCCAGTTCGGTCGAGCGGTTGTCGAGCTCGGATTTGGTGCGCCAGACCGAGAACCGGTACATGACGTAGCCGTAAAGCACCGCAAGAAGGATCGGGGTAAAGCGCAGCATGGCCCAGATATGGGGTGATGCGGCCCCGTCGGCAACGGCGATCCAGGGCGTGTCGGGTTTTATCGGAGTCGTCTGGCAACAAAAACGCGGTCGACGAAAGGAAGTGGCCGCGTTCTTTTGCGTCCGATCGAACGCGACACGCTTTGGCCGGCGCAGCGGTAAAGGTCCCGGGACCGGCCGCGCGCCGGCTGGGCCGTCGCCCCGGGCCGCGCCTACCGGCCCAGCAGCGTCATGCCGCGCCCGATCCCCTCGAGCGTCATCGGCACCATGCGCTCGGCCCCGATCAGCGCGCGGATCATGGCGGTCGACTGGGTATAGGGCCAGAACCGTTCGGGCACCGGGTTCAGCCACAGGCAATCGGGCCAATGCGCGAAGGCGCGGCGCAGCCAGGCTTCGCCGGCCTCTTCGTTCCAGTGCTCGTTGGCGCCGCCGGGCAGGGCGATCTCGTAGGGGCTCATCGCCGCGTCGCCGACGAAGATGCACTTGTAGTCGGACCCGTAGGTATTCAGCACCTCCCGGGTCGGGATCCGGGCCGACCAGCGCCGGGCATTGTCGCGCCAGACGCCTTCGTAAAGGCAATTGTGGAAATAATGGTATTCCAGATGCTTGAACTCGGCCCGGGCGGCGCTGAACAGCTCTTCGACCACCTTCACGTGGGGGTCCATGGAGCCGCCCACATCGAGAAACAGCAGCACCTTGACCGCGTTGCGCCGCTCGGGGCGGGTCCTGACGTCAAGATAGCCGTGATCGGCGGTGGCGCGGATCGTGCCGTCCAGGTCCAGCTCTTCATGGGCGCCGTCGCGGGCCCATTGGCGCAGGCGTTTCAGCGCCACCTTGATGTTGCGGGTGCCGATCTCGACGCTGTCGTCGAAATCGCGGAAATCGCGGCGGTCCCAGACCTTGACCGCGCGCTGGTGGCGCGAGCGGTCCTGCCCGATCCGCACGCCTTCGGGATTGTAGCCATGGGCGCCGAAGGGCGAGGTGCCGGCGGTGCCGATCCACCTGGAGCCGCCCTGGTGGCGGCCCTGCTGTTCGGCCAGGCGCTGTCGCAGGGTCTCCATCAGCGCATCGAAGCCGCCGAGCGCCTCGATCTCGGCCATCTCCTCTGGCGAGAGGTGCTTTTCGGCCATCTTGCGCAGCCAGTCCCTTGGCAGGTCGAGCGCCTCCAGCACCGCCTCGGCCGGCAGCGCCTCCAGCCCGGAAAAGGCGGCCGAAAAGGCCCGGTCGAATCGGTCCAGGTGGCGTTCGTCCTTCACCAGCGTGGCGCGGGCCAGGTAATAGAACGCCTCCACGTCATAGGTGACGAGGCCCGCGCGCATCCCCTCCAGGAAGGCCAGGAATTCGCGCAGGGAGACCGGGACGCCCGCGTCGCGCAGCTTGTCGAAGAACGGCAGGAACATCGGCGCCAGACTGCGCCAAGGCCCGGGCCCCCGCAAGCCCGCCCCCGCCTTTGTCCCGAAAATACCTCGGGGAGCGCGAGGGGCAGCGCCCCTCGCCCCGGCCGGGCACCGGGCAGATCGTCCGGATCAACGGGCAGGGTGGGGTTTCAGCCCACCGGGCGGATCAACGGGCAGGGTGGGGTTTCACCCCGCCGATCCGTCAATAAACGATCCGGTCGATGATCAGCACGCCGAACAATCCGATCAGGCCGAAGATCATCGCGAAGACCGCGGCCCATTGTGCGATGTCCTTGGAGTTGCCGCCCCGCGATTTCGCCAGCCTGGCGCCCAGCACCGCGCCGATCGCGATACCAACCAGGGGAAACAGCATGTCAGATCTCCTTGAACGGGTTCAGCGCCTCGATCTCCCGGATGCGGGCGCGGACATTGGCGTCCGAACCGAACCCGTATCGTGCCCAGCCCAGCGAGTCCATGCGAACTTCCGCCGCGTCCGCAGGGCGGCCCACCAGTTCGAGCGCTTCGGCCTGGAACATCATCAGCGTCGCCAGCAGCGCGGCGTTTTCGTATGCGCGGGCCAGCGGGATCGCGTCGTCGACCAGGGCCAGCACCGCTTCTCCGTCGCCCGAGGACAGGGCGAAGGCGGCCAGCTGGACCGTCACATGAGCGGCATGCAGCCGGGTTTCGGGCGAGGCGGAATAGATCTGCATCGCCCGACGGAAGGCGGCCAGGGCCAGGTCGTTGTCATAGCCCACATGCAGCCGGCCGAAAGCGTAATGGGCGAACCCGTCGCGCGGGCCGGACCAGTTCATCGCCCCGGCCAGGTTGACCGCCCGAAGCGCCGCCTCGCGCCGCCCGACCGGGGATTGGCCGGCGGCCAGGGCGGTTTCGATATCGTCGATCCAGTCGCGGGTCGTGTCGTTGACCACGCGGCCCGGGCCGGTCTGCCCCGCGGGGTTGAGCCGCGCCAGGATGCCGGGCAGGCGCACCGCGACCTCGCCGCGGGTCATGCCGTTGCGCAGTTCGGGGTCGTAATAGGCGCGCAGGATCAGCATGTCGAAACTGGTCAGCACGGCGTGGATATTGTCGTCGTTGAACACCGAATCCGGCAACCGGTAGAGGTCGTTGAGCGGTCCCAGCGCCTGGGCCAGTTCCTCGTGCAGGCAGTCGCGGATTTCCTGCGGCGCCACGTCCGACGGCACGAAGACCGCGGCCCGGTCGCGCCGTTCCAGCGTGGTCCAGTCGACCGTCGGGGTGCGACGGACCTGCTTGAATTCCGCCCAGCTGGACACCCGCGGCACCACGAAACAGGCCGCGCGCGGGACGGCGGCGTTCAGTTCGGCCCGCGGGATCGCCTCGATCGTGATCGCGGCCTGGGGCGCCCCGGTCAGGAAGATGTCGATGCCGGCCTCGGCGCGCAGGCGGCCCAGCAGGGCGCGCAGATCCGGGGTCAGCGAGGGCGGCACATCGCCGATCACGCGGACCGAGACCGGTTCCTCGAACCGGGTGAAGCGTCCGACCACGCGGCCCGATTCCATGTAGAAGGACAGGTCGATGAAATCGCGGGCGATCTCGGCATTGGGGCGGGTCGGGCTGGCGATGCCGGTGCCGGGAAACATCCGCATCGGCGGCAGGTCCGGCGTCATCGACATCGCGCGGGTGGCGGTGCCCTGGCCGGGGTGTTGCGGAACCGGGGTACAGGCGGTCAGAAAGGCGATCGACACGGCCATCAGGCGGCGCAGGGAGCGGCTCATGCGGCGTCCTCCGCCCGCGCGACCCGGGGCGACGCACCGGATCCGGGCGCCCGGCCGGCAGGCAGCCGTCGGGTGCCGGTGTCATGTGCCGGGGCCAGCCGGTGAGCGCGCTGCGCGCCGGCCCGGTTCGGGGTCGATCGATCGGTCCACAGCCGGCCCTGCTCCGCCCGGTCGGCGGAGGATGGCGGGCGGATTTCGACCGGCATCTTTGCCTTGGTCAATCCTGCTCTCCTCTTGTCTCGACTCCGACCTGCCAGCGGAGTGAGGCCCGAGTAGGGGGGAAATCGGGCATTTTCCCGCCCCCTCCCGGACAGGGCGATATGACCGGCAAATCCGGCCCCGCGCGACGGGTATTCGCAGGATGCGACCAGGTTTGGCGGCAAGCGTGACTCAAAGGACTCAATGCCTTGGCGGGACGGGGGCCCTGGCCCACAAGATGTGGGAGGAGCCGTTAAAATTCGATTGAAACGCCCGGGCAGCACCACTTTTTCGTCGCCTGCGGACCAGGCCGAGGCACCAGAATCCCCCAGGGTCACGGGGGTCGGCATGGCAGCGAACAACACTCCGCTATACGATCTGATCGAATTGTCCGGCGTCAGCGCCTATACCAGCTACACGACAAGCGGGGCTGGCGGCGGCACGATCCTGGGGATCGTCGATGATGCGGTCTATACCGATGGCGATCACGACAACAGCACGACCCAGATCGGAGAGCTGAACGAGACCGCCAGCAGCAACGGCGGCACCTTCAAGATCGACGGCGTCACCTATTCCTTCGAGATCGTGGCGCCGGACGGCGGCGGCAATGATGTGGACATCACCCATGACGGCGGCACGACGTCGCTTGGCGGAGGCGGTTTCAGTTCCGACATCGTCTTTCTGATCCTCAGCCCCACCGGCGGCGGGCCGGACCGCTATTTCGCCCTGGTCGACGACACCGTCGGCGATCTGACCGGGATCACCAGCCTGACCACCCGCGGCCTCGATTTCGATCCGGCGGGCGATGACGTCAAGATCAATGCCGACCAGGACAACGAGGTGACGATCTGCTTCGCCGCCGGCACGCGGATCGCGACCCCCGCCGGCCCCCGCCCGGTCGAACTGCTGCGCCCGGGCGACCTGGTCGAAACCCTGGACCACGGCGCCCGGCCGGTCCGCTGGCACCATGGCCGGCATGTCGATGCAGGGGCGGTCGCGCGGCAGCGCCCGGTGCGGATCGCGCCCGGGGCGCTGGGGCCGGGGATGCCGGCGCGCACGCTGCTGCTGTCGCCGCAGCACCGGGTGCTGGTCGCATCGCCGGTCACGGAACGGATGTTCGGTGCCGCCCAGATCCTGGTGCCCGCGCTGCGGCTGGTCGGCCATCCGGGCATCACCCGGCCGGATTGGACCGGCGCGCTGAGCTATCACAACCTGCACCTGGGCACCCATGAGGTTCTGCTGGCCGAGGGCGCGCCGGTCGAAAGCCTGCTGCGCGCCCCCATGAGCCTGCGGGCCCTGCCGCCGCTCGCGCGGCTGCAATTGCTGCGCGCGAGTGGCGCGCAGCAAGGCGCCGCGCGCCCGATCGAGCGCCGGGCGGCCCGTCTGCGCGGCCTGTTGCGGCGGCATCTGAGGAACCGGATGCCGCTGGTCGGCGCCGGCACGCTGATGCCGGCGGCGCTGGCCCGGGCCGGCGGCTAGGTCGCGCGCGGCATCAGCGCCGGCCGCGCGCCAGGAAGGCCAGCCGTTCGAACAGGTGCACGTCCTGTTCGTTCTTGAGCAGCGCACCGTGCAGCCGGGGCAGGGCGGCGCCGGTATCGGCGCGCAGATCCTCGGGCGTCAGATCCTCGGCCAGCAGCAGCTTGAGCCAGTCCAGCACCTCGGAGGTGGAGGGTTTCTTCTTCAGCCCCTCCTGGTCGCGGATCGCGTAGAATTGGGTCAGCGCCGTGGTCAGCAGATCCTGCTTGATGCCGGGGTGATGCACCTCGACGATCCGGCGCAGCGTGTCGATGTCGGGAAACCGGATGTAGTGAAAGAAACAACGCCGCAGAAAGGCGTCGGGCAGTTCCTTTTCGTTGTTCGAGGTGATGATGACGACCGGGCGATGCCGGGCGCGGATCGTCTCGCCGGTCTCGTAGACATGGAAGTCCATCCGGTCGAGTTCTTGCAGAAGGTCGTTGGGAAACTCGATATCGGCCTTGTCGATCTCGTCGATCAGCAGCACCACGCGGGTGTCGGCGGCAAAGGCCTCCCACAGCTTGCCGCGGCGGATGTAGTTGCGCACGTCATGAACCCGTTCGTCGCCCAGCTGGCTGTCGCGCAACCGGCTGACCGCGTCGTACTCATACAGGCCCTGCTGGGCGCGGGTGGTGGATTTGATGTGCCATTCGATCAGCTCCATCCCCAGGGCGGCGGCAACCTGCCGGGCCAGTTCGGTCTTGCCCGTGCCCGGTTCGCCCTTGACCAGAAGCGGCCGTTCCAGGGTCACGGCGGCATTCACCGCCACGGCCAGGTCCTCGGTCGCGATATAGCTGTCGGTGCCGTCAAAGCGCATTGAAAAATCTACCTTTGGCAGGGGCTTGTCGCACGGCACGGTAGCAGCCCCCGCAGCGGGTTCAAGCCGGCAAAACTTGACCGGCTTGGGGGGTGACAACCCCATCAAAGGGGCGTAAAGGAAGCGCCGAAGGAGGGGCCGCGGTGTCTCATGTCCAGGACAGTTCCGCGCGAGCCCCGGGTGAGGGAGCGGAAATGAAAGCAGAAGTTTTCCTGCCGGACGATTACATGCCGGCCGAAGATGAGCCCTTCATGAACGAGCGACAGCTGGAATATTTCCGCCGCAAGCTGAACGCCTGGAAAGCCGATATCCTCGAAGACAATCGCGACACGATCGAGGGCATGAAGGACGGCACCCGCAACATCCCCGACATCGCCGACCGCGCCAGCGAGGAAACCGACCGGGCGATCGAATTGCGCACCCGCGACCGCCAGCGCAAGCTGGTCGCCAAGATCGACGCCGCCCTGCGCCGGATCGAAGAGGGCGAATACGGCTATTGCGAGATCACCGGAGAGCCGATCAGCCTCAAGCGGCTGGATGCGCGGCCGATCGCCACGATGAGCCTGGAAGCCCAGGAACGTCACGAGCGGCGCGAAAAGGTCCACCGGGACGATTGAGGGTGTCGGAGACAGCGGATAACGGGCGCGGCGGTCTCTTGCGGGGTCGCCGCGTCGTCGTTGCGGGGGGCGGGCTTGGCGGGCTTGCCGCGGCGCTGGCCTGTGCCCGGCGCGGGGCCGAGGTCGAGGTCCTGGAACGCGCGCCCGAGATCGCCGAGGTCGGCGCTGGCATCCAGGTGTCGCCCAACGGGCTGCGGGTGCTGAGCGCGCTGGGCCTGGACGCGGCCATGCAGGGCGCCTCGGTCGTGGCGCAGGCGGTGGAGCCGATGGATGCGATCAGCGGCCGCCCGGTGACGCGGTTCGACCTGACCCGGCTGGAGGGGCCGCCCTATCGGTTCTTCCACCGCGCCGATCTGATCGGGCTGTTGCTGGAGGCCGCCCGGGCGGCGGGCGTGACCGTCACCCTGGGGGCCGAGGTCGGCGAGGTTCTGCCCGATGCCGACCTGGTGATCGGCGCCGACGGGATCCATTCACGGCTGCGCCCCCGGATCGGCAATGTCGAGGTGGCCGAGTTCATGGGCGCCGTGGCCTGGCGCGCGGTGATCGAGCGGCCCGGGGCCGAGCCGGTCGCCCGGGTCTGGATGGCGCCGGGCCGACACGCGGTGACCTATCCGCTGACCGACGGACGGTTCAACATCGTCGCGGTGCAGGAGCGCAGTCAATGGGCCGCCGAGGGCTGGCAGCATGCCGATGATCCGGGCCATCTGCGCGCCGCCTTCGCCGGGCTGTCGGGGCGGTTGACCGGGCTTCTGGGCCAGGTCGAGCAGGTGGCGCTGTGGGGCCTGTTCCGGCATCCGGTGGCCACGACCTGGCATGCGGGCAATCTCGCGATCCTGGGCGACGCGGCGCATCCGACGCTGCCGTTCCTGGCGCAGGGGGCGAACCTGGCCTTCGAGGATGCCTGGGTGCTGGCCGATTGCTCCGACCGGATGGCGCTGCCAGAGGCGCTGGCCAGCTATCAGCGCATGCGCCGTCCGCGGGTGGAACGCGCCATCGCCGCGGCCAATGCCAACAAGCGCAATTACCACCTGCGCGGCCCGGTGCGCGTGGCGGCGCATCTGGCGCTGAAGACCGCGGGGCGCCTGGCGCCCGGCGCCTATCTGGGGCGGCTGGACTGGCTTTACGGACATGACGTGACGGCGGGGTGACCCTGTTCGCGCTGTCGCGCGAAGGCGCCCCACCCGCCGCGCCGGCCGGGGCCCGGGATCAGGCCGCCAGATCGACCCAGACCGGCACGTGGTCCGAGGGTTTTTCGCGGCCGCGGACGTCCTTTTCGATCCAGGCGTCGTTCAGCAGGTCGGCCGCTTGCGGGGTCAGCAGGACATGGTCGATCCGGATCCCGTCGTTGCGGTCCCAGGCCTGGCGCTGGTAATCCCAGAAGCTGTAGTGCCCGGGCGCGGCGTCGCGGGCGCGGAAGGCTTCGGTGAAGCCCAGGTTGACGATCCGGCGGAAGGCGGCGCGGGTCTGCGGCAGGAACAGCGCGTCCTCGGCCCAGGCCTCGGGGCGGGCGGCGTCCTCGGGCTGGGGGATGACGTTGTAATCGCCGGCCATCAGGGCCGCTTCCTCGGATGCCAGCAGGGCGGTGGCGCGGGCGTGAAGCCGCTCCATCCAGGCCAGCTTGTAATCGTATTTCGGCCCCGGCGCCGGGTTGCCGTTGGGCAGGTAGAGCCCGCAAAGCCGGAGCGCGACATCCCCCACCACCGTCGCCTCGATCCAGCGGGCCTGTTCATCGGCATCGTCGCCGGGCAGGCCGCGGGTGACATCCTCGAGCGGGTATTTCGACAGGATGGCGACCCCGTTGAACCCCTTCTGGCCATGGGTTTCGACATTGTAGCCGCGGTCTTCGAAGATTTCGCGCGGGAAGGCTTCGTCGACCGACTTGATTTCCTGCAGCAGCGCCACGTCGGGGGCGGCGTCGTCGAGCCAGGCGGTCAGGGCCTCGATCCGGGCCTTGATGCCGTTGATGTTGAATGTGGCGATCTTCATCGACTGTCCCCCTGGCGCCGGTTGTCGCCGATGCCCGGGCGGCGGGCAAGGGGCTGCGTGCGGATCGGGGTTTTTCCGCCCCGATGACGCAGGGCAGGGGCCCGTGCGGGCCGGGTCAGATCGAGAACGAGGTGCCGCAGCCGCAGGAACTGCTGGCATTGGGATTGTCGATCACGAAGCGGGCGCCGATCAGTTCCTCGGAAAAGTCGATCACCGCATCGGCCAGGAAGGGCAGGGACACGCTGTCGACCACCACCTTTTCGCCGTCGCCCTCGAGCACCAGGTCGTCGTCGGCCGGTTCGTCCAGGTCGATCAGGTATTCGAAGCCCGAACAGCCGCCGCCCTTGACGCCGACGCGCAGGGCCTTGCCCTGGCCCGCGGCACCGATTTCAGCGAGGCGGGCAAAGGCGCGGGGGGTGACTTTGGGCGGCAGGGTCAGCATCGGATCGGGGCCTATCGGCTTGGGACTGCTTCGAATATAAGGGCCGCGACGGGCGCCGGCAAGGCAGGTCGCGCCCGGCGAACGGGACAGCGAGGAACAGGCCGCGATGACAGCCCCCCATGCCTGCCTGGCCGCGGCGTCGCGCGGCCGGCTTTACCCCGAGGACGAAAGCGTCTTTCGGTCGCCGTTCCAGCGCGATCGGGACCGGATCATCCATGCCAGCGCCTTCCGGCGGCTCAAGCACAAGACCCAGGTCTTCGTCGAACACGAGGGCGATTACTTCCGCACCCGGCTGACCCATTCGATCGAGGTGGCCCAGGTGGCGCGGACCATCGCCAAGGCGCTGGGGCTGGACCAGGAACTGACCGAGGCGGTGGCGCTGGCCCATGACCTGGGCCATCCGCCCTTCGGCCATACCGGAGAGGATGCGCTGTCGGCCCTGATGGCGCCCTATGGGGGCTTCGATCACAACGCCCAGGCGATCCGGATCGTCACCGATCTGGAACGCCATTATGCCGAGTTCGACGGCTTGAACCTGACCTGGGAAACCCTTGAAGGCATTGCGAAACATAACGGTCCGGTCACGCCGCCGGTGCCCTGGGCGCTGGCCGGATACAATGCCCGGCACGACCTGGAACTGCACAGCCATGCGAGCGCCGAGGCGCAGGTCGCCGCCCTGGCCGATGACATCGCCTACAACAATCACGATCTGCATGACGGGCTGCGGGCGGAACTGTTCGGCACCGACGACCTGCTGGACCTGCCGGTGGTGGGCGATTGCTTTCGCGCGGTCGATCGCAAATACCCGGGCCTGAACTATGACCGCCGCCGGCACGAGGCGCTGCGACGGTTCTTCGGCGTGCTGGTCGAGGACGTGATGGCGGTGACGCGGGCCAATCTGGCGGCGCTCGATCCCGAGGATTGCGCGGCGATCCGCGGCGCGGGGCGGATGATGGCGCGGTTCTCGGACGGGCTCTGGGCCGATCTCAAGGTGATCCGCGCCTTCCTGTTCACGCGCATGTACCGGGCGCCCGAAGTGGTCGAGATGCGGGCCGAGGTCACACAGGTGGTGCGGGACCTGTTTCCGATCTTCATGGCCGATCCGGCGCTGTTGCCCCGGCAATGGCGCAAGGATGTGGCCGCGCTGCGCGACGAGACCGGGCTGGCGCGGATCGTCAGCGATTACATCGCCGGGATGACCGACCGTTTCGCGTTGCAGACCCATGCACGGCTGACCGGCCGGGCCAGTCCGGTGCTGAAAGGAGGCGCCCCTGGAAACTGAGACCGCGACCGGATTGGCCGCAGGGCTGGCCATGGGTTGAAAAGGCACCCTGCGCCCCGTCGCCGGCGCCCCGGCCCGGGCGTCGGATATCGCCCGGCCGGTGCCGGTGCGCACCGGTTCGATTGACTGTCCTTGGCGGCGTGTTAAACCGCGCCGGAAGCCAAGGAAACGCATGATGAACCTGTTTGCCGATATCCGGGCCCTGGTGCTCGATTGCCTCGACGCGATGGTGGCGGAGGGCGCGCTGCCGCATGGGCTCGATTTCGCCAATGTCGCGGTCGAACCGCCGCGCGACGCCGCCCATGGCGACATGGCGACCAATGCGGCGATGGTTCTGGCGAAACCGGCGGGGTTGAAACCGCGCGACATCGCCGAAGGCCTGGCCGGGCGCCTGGCCGGCGATGCCCGCATCGCCAGGGCCGAGGTGGCGGGGCCGGGGTTCCTGAACCTCGCGCTTGCGCCGCTGGTCTGGCACGAGGTGATCCGCACCGCGCTGAGCCAGTCGAATTTCGGCCGTTCGGACATGGGCAAGGGGCTGAAGGTCAACGTCGAATACGTCAGCGCCAACCCAACCGGGCCGCTGCATGTGGGCCATACCCGCGGCGCGGTCTTCGGCGATGCGCTGGCGTCGCTTCTGGCCTATGCCGGCCATGACGTGACCCGCGAATACTATATCAACGATGGCGGCGCCCAGGTCGATGTGCTGGCCCGGTCGGTCTACCTGCGCTACCTGGAGGCGCATGGGCAGGAGGTCGCCTTCGAGGACGGCACCTATCCCGGCGATTACCTGATCGCGGTGGGACAGGCGCTGAAGGACAAGGTCGGGGACGCTTTCGTCGGCAAGGCCGAACAGGTCTGGCTGGACCAGGTGCGCGACTTCGCCACCGACGCGATGATGGACCTGATCCGTCAGGACCTGGCCGCGCTGGGCGTCGGGATGGATGTGTTCTACAGCGAAAAGTCGCTTTACGGCACCGGCCGGATCGAGGCGGCGATCGAGGATCTGCGCGACAAGGGGCTGATCTACAAGGGCACGCTGGAGCCGCCCAAGGGCAAGCTGCCCGAGGATTGGGAGCCGCGCGAACAGACCCTGTTCAGATCGACCGATTACGGCGACGACGTGGACCGGCCGATCATGAAGTCGGACGGCTCCTGGACCTATTTCGCCCCCGACATCGCCTATCATTACGACAAGATCAGCCGTGGCTTCGACCAGCTGATCGACATCTTCGGCGCCGATCACGGCGGCTATGTCAAGCGGATGAAGGCGGCGGTCGCGGCGCTGTCGGAGGAACGCGTGCCGCTCGACATCAAGCTGACCCAGCTGGTCAAGCTCTTCAAGAACGGCGCCCCCTTCAAGATGTCGAAGCGGGCCGGGACTTTCGTCACCCTGCGCGACGTGGTCGACGAGGTCGGGCCGGATGTGACCCGGTTCCACATGCTGACGCGCAAGAACGACGCGCCGCTGGATTTCGATTTCGACAAGGTCACCGAGCAAAGCAAGGACAACCCGGTCTTCTACGTGCAATACGCCCATGCCCGGGTGCAGTCGGTCCGGCGCAAGGCGGAAGAGACCGGGATACCGGTCGATGACGCCATCCTCGCCGATGCGGACCTGTCCGGGCTGACCCATCCGGCCGAACTGGCGCTGGCCGCCAAGGTCGCCGAATGGCCCCGCCTGATCGAGATCGCGGCCCGCGCCCATGAACCGCACCGGGTGGCCTTCTACCTCTATGACCTCGCCTCCGAACTGCACGCGCTTTACAACCGCGGCAACGAGGATCCGTCGCTGCGCTTTGTCCAGGAGGGTGACGCGCAGGCCACACAGGCGAAAATCGCCCTGATTCGCGCCGTCGCCGTTGTCATTTCGCACGGCCTTGGTATTCTTGGCGTGACCCCGGTCGAAGAGATGCGCTGAAGCGCACGGACCGGGTCAAGAGGCAACGGCAAGAGACCGCGGGGGCACGCATCCCCGGGGCAGAGAGGCTGACATGGCAGATTTCGCGACCCGGCCCGGCATGGCCGGTGGTTTCGAACACGGCGGCAAATGGCTGAATATCGCCGGTGCGGCCGTCTCCCTGGCGCTGATCGTCGGCATCGGGATCTGGGGCTACAAGCTGATCATGCGCGACGCCAACGGCGTGCCGATCGTGCGCGCCCTGGAGGGGGACATGCGCCTCCAGCCCGAGAACCCGGGCGGAGAGATCGCCACCCATGCCGGGCTGAGTGTGAACGCCGTCGTCGCCGAAGGCGGCGCGGCAGCACCCGAGGACCGGCTGGTCCTGGCGCCGCGGCAGCCCGACCTGACGCAGGAGGATCTTGACGTCGCACCGATGGCCGAGGCCGACGAGGTGGTCGCCGCCCCCGAAGACGACGCCGTCCCCGAAGACGCCGCCGCGGTCGCGGTCGCGCTTGGCGTCGATCCGCAGGCCGACCCGAATGCGCCGCTGACCCCCGAGGATATCCTGGCCATCGCCGACCAGATCGCCGCCGACGCCGAACCGTTCGACACCCCGGCCCCGACCGTCGACGAGGCCGTCGCCGCGGCCGCCACGGATGCCGCCGCTGCCCCGGAGATCGCGGTGATCCCGGCCAGCGTGCCCGGCGTCTCGACCTCGCTGCGGCCCCTGACCCGGCCCGCCGGGATCCGGCCGCAGCCCGTCGCCGCCCCGGCGGCCGCCGAAGCCCCGTCATCCCCGGTCGATCCGGCCCCGGTCGATGCCGGCCCGGTCGAGTTGACCGGCGCGCTTCCCGCCGGCACGACCCTGGTGCAGCTGGGCGCCCATGGCTCGACCGAGATCGCCGCGACCGAGTGGCAGCGCCTGCAGACCCGGTTCCCCGATTTCATGGCCGACAAGGACCGCGTGGTGCAAGAGGCGCAAAGCGGCGGCCGCATCTTCTACCGGCTGCGGGCGCTGGGCTTTGCCGATCATGCCGATGCCAGCCGGTTCTGTGCCGCCCTGGTTGCCGAAGGCGAACGCTGCATCCCCGTCGTGGTGCGGTGAATGGCGTCCGGCGCGGCGATCTTCGGACCTGAAGGTCGGGCGGTAACAGATTGGGAAAAGGGGTTTTTCCGCGAATATGACCCGCTGGGGTTCATCCTGTTCGCGCGCAATGTGGACAGCCCCGAGCAATTGCGCCGCCTGACCGGAGATCTGCGGGACGCGGTGGGCCGCGATGCCCCGATCCTGATCGACCAGGAGGGCGGCCGGGTGCAGCGGATGCGCGCGCCGCATTGGCGCGACTGGTTGCCGCCGCTCGACGAGGTCGCCCGCAGTCCCGACCCGGCCCGGGCGATGTATCTGCGCTATCGGCTGATCGCGGCGGAATTGCGCGCGGTCGGGATCGACGCCAATTGCGCCCCCTGTGCCGATGTCGCCAGCCGCAACACCCATGCCTTCCTGCGCAACCGCTGCTATGGCACCGACCCGGCGCTGGTCGCCCGGATCGGGCGGGCGGTGGCCGACGCGCTGCTGGCCGGCGGCGTGCTGCCGGTGCTCAAGCACATGCCGGGCCATGGCCGCGCCTGGGCCGACAGCCATGTGGACCTGCCGAAGGTGCGGGCGGGCTACGACCGGCTCAGCGCGCAGGATTTCGCCCCGTTCGAGGAACTCAACGACCTGCCGATGGGGATGACGGCGCATATCGTCTATACCGCGCTGGGCCAGGACGGCCCGGCCACGCAAAGCCCCGAGATGATCCGCCTGATCCGCGAAGAGCTGGGCTTTGCCGGCCTGCTGATGAGCGACGATATCGGCATGGAGGCGCTGTCGGGCAGCCCCGCCACCCGCGCCGCGGCGACGATCGCCGCCGGCTGCGACGTGGTTCTGCAGTGTAACGGCAATGCGATCGACATGGCGCAGGTGGCGGCGGCGGCCGGCGCCCTGCGCCCCGAGGCCGCGGCCCGGGTCGAGGCCGCCCTGGCCGCGCGCCGCCCCCCGGACGCAATTGACATTCCCGCGCTCGAAGCCGAGTTTGAGGCGCTTCAGGGACGCTGACGTCGAGGGGCCGCATGGCCGAAACCGAACCCAGCATGATCGATGTGGGCGCGCGGCTGGCGGCCGAGGCGCTGATCGTCGATGTCGACGGTTTCGAGGGACCGCTCGATGTGCTGCTGATGCTCAGCCGCACCCAGAAGGTCGACCTGCGCCAGATCAGCGTGCTGGCCCTGGCCGAACAATATCTGAGCTTCATCGACAAGGCCCGCGACCTGCGGATCGAACTGGCGGCCGATTACCTGGTGATGGCCGCCTGGCTGGCCTTCCTCAAGTCGCGCCTGCTGCTGCCGCCGGACCCCGAGGAAGAGGGCCCCTCGGGCGAGGAACTGGCCGCGCATCTGGCGTTCCAGCTGGAACGCCTGCAGGCGATGCGCGAGGCGGCGGCGCAATTGATGGCGCGCGACCAGCTGGGGCGGGATTTCTTTGCCCGCGGCATCACCGAGGATGTGACCCGGGTGCGGCGGGTCAGCTATACCGCGACGCTGCTGGACCTGATGCAGGGCTATGCGCGGTTGCGCACCAAGGACGATTTCCGCCCCTTCGTGATGGATCGCGACGCGGTTTTCACCATGGAAGAGGCGCTGGCCCGGATGCGGCCGCTGCTCGGATTTGCCGGCGGCTGGACCGATATCCTGTCCTATCTGCCCGAGGGTTTCACCACCGACCCGGCCCGACGCCGGTCGGCCACCGCCTCGACCTTCGCCGCCTCGCTGGAACTGGTGAAGGAAGGGCATGCGGAACTTCGCCAGGGCGACACCTTCGCCCCGATCCAGATCAGACGCAAGGAAGGCCGCGATGGCTGAGACGACGACCGAACCGGGCGAGGAGAGCCTGTTCGACGCCCCGCCGATGGGCGAACAGGAACGCATGGTCGAGGCGATCCTGTTCGCCAGCGCCGAGCCGGTCTCGGTCCGCGATCTGGCCGGCCGGATGCCCCATGGCGCGGATCCGGCCGAGGCGCTGGTGCATCTGCGCAAGCGCTACGAGGGGCGCGGGGTGCAGGTGGTCAAGGTCGGCGACGGCTGGGCCATCCGCACCGCGGCCGACCTGGGCTTCCTGATGCAGAAGGAAACCGTCGAGACCCGCAAGCTGTCCCGCGCGGCGATCGAGACGCTGGCGATCATCGCCTATCACCAGCCGGTCACCCGGGCCGAGATCGAGGAGATCCGCGGCGTCAGCGTGTCGCGCGGCACGATCGACCAGTTGCTGGACATGGAATGGATCCGCTTCGGCCGGCGCAAGATGACGCCGGGCCGGCCGGTGACCTTTGTGGTCACCGAAGGCTTCCTGGACCATTTCGGCCTGGAAAGCGCCCGCGACCTGCCGGGCCTGAAGGAGCTGCGCGCCGCCGGCCTGCTGGACAACCGCCCGCCGCCCGGCCTGGGCGCGGCCTCGGACGAGGACGAGGACGACGATCAGGACGACATGTTCGAGGACGGGTAGGGGGCCGCCGCCCCCTCGGCCTGCGGCCTCACCCCCGAGGTATTTTCGGGACAAAGGCGACCGGAACAGGGTTTTTCAGAGCCGCGGCTTGACCTGCAGAAGCGGCATCACATCGGCCATTTCCGGCCCCCGGTCGCGCCCGGTCACGGCGCGGCGCAGCGGCATGAACAGGGATTTGCCCTTGCGGCCGGTCGCCTGTTTCACCGCGTCGGTCCAGTTGGCCCAGGTTTCGGCGTCATAGGGCGGCTCGCCCAGCAGCGACAGGGCGGTGTCGACGAAGGCGCGATCCTCGTCGGCGACCAGGGCATCGCCGCCTTCGTAGAACAGCTGCCACCATTCGGCCATGTCGTCGAGCGTGCCGATGTTGTCGCGGACCACGGTCCAGAATTGTTCGCCCAGCTCCTCGGGCACGCCCAGTTCGCGCACGCGGGTGGCGACCTCGGGATAGGGCCGGGCGGCCAGCCAGCGATGGGTCAGAGGTTCCAGGTCGTCGCTGTCGAACCTGGTCGGTGCGGCGCCGAAGCTGTGCAGGTCGAAATGTTCGACCACCTCCTCCACGGTGTCGCGCAATTCCACCGGGTCGGAGGAGCCGAGCCGCGCCATCAGCGACAGCACCGCCATCGGCGCGATCCCGCGCCGGCGCAGGTCGCGCAGGGCCAGCGTGCCCAGGCGTTTCGACAGCGCCTCGCCCTGCGGGCCGGTCAGCAGCGAATGGTGGGCAAAGCGCGGCACGGCGCCGCCAAGCGCCTGGATGATCTGGATCTGGGTCGCGGTATTGGTCACGTGGTCGGCGCCGCGCACCACGTCGGTCACGCCCATCTCGGTATCGTCCACCACGCTGGCCAGCGTATAGAGCACCTGGCCATCGCCCCGGATCAGCACCGGATCGCTGACGCTGGCGGCGTCGATCGAGATGTCGCCGAGGATGCCGTCCTGCCACTCGATCCGTTCCTGATCCAGCTTGAAGCGCCAATGGCCGGTGCGCCCCTCGGCGCGATAGGCGGCCTTCTGATCCTCGGTCAGGGACAGGGCGGCGCGGTCATAGACCGGCGGGCGGCCCATGTTGAGCTGTTTCTTGCGCTTGAGGTCAAGCTCGGTCGGGGTTTCGAAACACTCGTAAAGCCGGCCGATCTCGATCAGTCGCTGCTGTGCGGCGGCATAGCGGCCGAGCCGGGCGGACTGGCGTTCGATCCGGTCCCAGGTCAGGCCAAGCCAGGTCAGGTCCGCGCGGATCGCCTCGACATATTCGTCTTTCGAGCGTTCGGGGTCGGTATCGTCGATGCGCAGGATGAAGGTGCCGCCGGCCTTGCGGGCGATCGCGTGGTTGAACAGCGCCGCGCGCAGGTTGCCGATATGCAGGTAGCCGGTGGGCGAGGGGGCGAAACGGGTGGTGGTCATGGATGTCTCCTGTTGCTGCGCGCTCTTTCACAGGCGGGCGGAATTGTCCATATCGGGGCCATGATGCGCGTGAGCCTGGACCGGATGGAAGAGATCGCCCACGAGACCGTGGCGCAGTTCCCGCAGCCCTTCGCGCGGCTGGCGCAGGGCGTGGCGATCCGGGCCGTGGACTGGCTGCCCGATCACCTGCTGGACCCGCATGACGACGCCCGGGCGCAGCGCGAGGAGATCACCGGGATGTATGACGGCATTCCGCTGACCGAGAAAAGCGTCTTTGACCAGCCCGAGGGGCCGGACGTGGTCTGGCTGTTCCGCGCGCCGATCCTGATGGAGCTGGCGGAGCGCGACGTGACCCTGGAAGAGCTGGTGGCCCATGTCACGGTGCATGAGTTCGCCCATCATTTCGGCTGGTCCGACGACGACATCGCCGCGATCGACCGGTGGTGGGAGTGAGGAGCGCCCGGACATCGCTCCGGTGGAGCGATGTCAGCGACGAACGGGCGGAGCCCCAATGGAGCGCCCGGACATCGCTCCGGTGGAGCGATGTCAGCGACGAACGGGCGGAGCCCCAATGAAGCGCCCGGACATCGCTCCGGTGGCGCGGTGTCAGCGACGAACGGGCGGAGCCCCAATGGAGCGCCCGGACATCGCTTGGGTGGCGCGGTGTCAGCGACGAACGGGCGGGGCCGCCCGGCCGCGCGCCTTGCACCGCCGCACATCATCTGTTCGTGATGACGCAAGGTCACGCGGTCGCGTTAGGCTAGGTTCGCCGACAGTCAGTCCAACCCCGGAGGTTCCCATGACGCTTTCCCGCCGCCAGGCGCTTGCCAGCGCCGCCGCCGTTCCGCTTGCCGGCCTCGCCGCCGGTCACGCCACCCCCGCCCGGGCCGAGGCCCCGGCGGCGATGCTGCCGCAATCCCGCGACTTCACCCTGGGGGATTTCAAGGTCACCACGATCCTCGCCGGCTCGCGCCCGGTGGAAGAGCCCCAGGGGATCTTCGGCATGAATGTCTCGGCCGAGGAATTCGCCGAGGTCAGCGCCGCCAATTTCATCCCCACCGATGTCGCGCAGTTCTTTTTCACCCCGACCGTGGTCGATACCGGCGCCGAGGTGATCCTGTTCGATACCGGGCTGTCGCCGGCCGGCACGGTGGCGGCCCTGGCCGCGGCCGGTTATGCGCCCGGCGACATCACCCATGTCGTGCTGACCCATATGCATGGCGACCATATCGGCGGCTTGGCCGATGATGCGGGGGCCGAGACCTTCGCCAATGCGGCCTATGTCACCGGGCAGGTCGAATACGACCATTGGGCGGCGGCCGGCAACGAGGGGTTCGATGCCAAGGTGCGCCCGCTGGCCGAAAGGATGCGCTTTCTGGGCGATGGCGACAGCGTCCGATCGGGCATCACCGCGATGGCCGCCCATGGCCATACGCCCGGCCACATGGCCTATCTGCTGGACAGCGCGGGCGAACAGCTGATCCTGATGGCCGATACCGCCAACCATTACGTCTGGTCGCTGGCCCATCCGGACTGGGAGGTGCGCTTTGACGCCGACAAGGACGCCGCCGCCCGGACCCGGCGCAGTCTGCTGGGCATGGCCGCCGCCGACCGTATCCCGCTGATCGGCTATCACATGCCCTTCCCGGGGCTGGGCTATGTCGAGACCCGCGGCGACGGCTTCCATTACGTGCCGCACAGCTACCAGCTGATGTAAGCGACCGCCCGCCCGAGCGGGGTGGTCGAATAGCCGCGACGTCCTGCCCGTCGGGAGGTCGCGGCCGCTTGGCAAGGGCGGTCCGGCATGGCACTGTTAGCGCCAACAAGAGGCCCGTCCATGCAAGATATCCTGACCGTCACCCTGAACCCCGCGCTGGATCTGGCGACCTCGGTCGCGCATATCGAACCGAATGTGAAACTGCGCTGTTCGCCGCCCGAGACCGACCCGGGCGGCGGCGGTCTGAATGTCGCGCGGGCGATCACCCAGCTGGGCGGCAAGGCGCGGGCCTTTGTCGCGCTGGGCGGCGATACCGGCACCGCGCTGCGGCACCTGCTGGAACGGGCGGGGCAGCAACTGGTGATCCACGCGGCGCCGGGAGAGACCCGGCAGAGCCTTGCGGTCACAGACCTGGGCGATGGTGGACAATATCGTTTCATGCTGCCCGGGCCGGACTGGTCACGCGCCGATATCGACGCCGCCCGGGCCGCGATTCGCGCCGCGGCGCCGAAACAGGGCTTCGTCGTGCTGTCGGGCAGTGGTCCCAGCGGGTCGTCCCCCGACCTTTATGCGCGGATCTGCGAGGATCTGCGCGGCACCGGGGCCGAGGTGCTGCTGGACACCTCCGGCCCGGCGCTGGCCCATCTGGCCGCCGGGCAGGAGGTGCCGCCGCTGGTGCTGCGCATGGACCAGCACGAGGCCGAAACCCTGGCCCGCCGGCCGCTGGCGACCCGCGCCGACAGCGCCGATTTCGCCCGCCGGCTGGTCGAGCGCGGGGCCGCGCGGATCGTGATCGTGGCGCGCGGCGCCGACGGATCGGTGCTGGCCGATGCCGACCGCAAGTTCTTTGTCCGGGCCGCGCCGATCACCGTGCGCAGCGTGGTCGGCGCCGGGGACAGTTTCGTCGGCGGCTTCACCATGGCGCTGGCCCGGGGGCTGAGCGACGATGTGGCCCTGGCCCATGGCGCCGCCGCCGCCTCGGCCGCCTGCATGACCGAGGGCACGCGGCTGTGCCTGCCCGAGGATTTCGAGGCGCTTTTGCCACAAAGCACGGTGACCGAGCTGTAAACCGCCATCTTGTCGCCATTCTCGGCCTGCAGGTTTGGGGAAACCGGCCCGATGGCCTATATGGACGATCAGAGCAGTCAGGAGGTTCGCCCATGCAACTCGATCGAATCCTGCGGATGATCCTGGGACGGGTGCTGAATCGCGGCATCAATGCCGGCATCCGCCACGTGGCCAATCGCGGCCAAGACCCCCGGGACATGACCCCCGAAGACCGCGCCCGCGCCCGCGAAGGCCAGCAGAATGCCAAGCGCGCCCGCCAGGCGATGCGCATCACCCGGCGGATGGGCAAGTTCTGAGCCTAGCGGAAATGCTTTGACAATTTCAGGCCCTGGCCCTGGTAGCTGGACCTGATTTCGCGACCGTAAAGCGTCTCGGGGCGTTCCGACATGCGTTCATAGACCAGCCGGCCGACGATCTGGCCGTGTTCCAGCACGAAGGGGGCCTCGTGGCAGCGCACCTCGAGCACCCCGCGCGACCCTGCGCCGCCGGCCGCCGACCAGCCGAAGCCGGGGTCGAAGAAACCCGCGTAATGCACCCGGAATTCGCCGACCATGGCCAGGTAGGGGGCCATTTCGGCGGCGCAATCGGGCGGGATCACGATCGCCTCGCGGCTGACCAGGATATGGAAGGCGCCGGGATCGAGGATGATCCGGCCCTCGGCGGTGCGGATCTCTTCCCAGAAATCGGCCGGGTCGTAATGGGCGATCCGGGCCAGGTCGATCACGCCGGTATGGCGCTTGGCGCGGTAGCCGACCAGATCGCGGCCTTCGGGGCGCAGATCGACCGAAAACCCCAGACCATCCGAAATCACCGGGTCGCCCGACACGATCGGCGTGCGGGCATGGACGGCGCGCAAATCCGCGTCGGACAGAACGGTCTGGCCCTGGCGAAAGATCACCTGGGTCAGCATCAGGCCGGGGCTGGCCAGCACCGAAAAGCTTTGCGGGCAGATCTCGGCATAGAGCGGGCCGTCATAGCCCTCGGGGATGCGGTCGAATTCGGTGCCGCCATCGGTGATGATCCGGGTCATCAGATCGAGCCGCCCGGTCGAGGATTTGGCACTGGCCGCGCCGGTCATGCCGGCGGGCAGGGACAACCGCTCCATCAGCGGCACCACGTAGACGCAGCCCTTTTCCAGCACCGCGCCCCCGGTCAGCGACAGCTTGTGCATGGTCAGGTCGTCCAGCCGATCGGCGACACTGCGGCCCTTGCCGGTCAGGAACGACGCGCGGACGCGGCAGGCCTCGGTCCCCAGGCGCAGGTCGAGCGAGGCGGGCTGGATCTGGTCGTTCAGGATCGGTGCATCGGCGGCGATACGCCCTTCGGCGATCAGCGTGCGCATCTGGTGGTCGGCAAGCACACCCGGTTTCATGACCCCTCCCGAAATGAAAAACCGCCCGCCCGGGTCGCGGGCGGGCGGGTTTTGTTGGTCGGGCTAGCAGGACTCGAACCTGCGACCTTCCGTCCCCCAGACGGACGCGCTACCAGGCTGCGCCATAGCCCGACGTGACGGTGTTCATACCGGTTTTGCGCGTGGGGGCAAGGTCGAAATCGCCCCATTGCGGGGCGATCAGCGGCGGGCGGCCATGCGGTCGCGCAGGGCGGCCATCCGGGTCAGGACCGGGGTCAGGTCGGCGGCGCGGGCGCGCAGGCGGATGGGATCGGCGGCCTCCAGCAGGTGCAGGATGCGCGGCTCGGCCTTGCTGTCGGAATCGGCCGGGTCGCGTGCCAGCCAGTCGGGCAGGGCGGTGGCGGCGGGGGCTGCGGCCGGCTGCGGCGGGGGCGCTGTCGGGGCCGACAGGTCGGCATCGGGCGCCGGGTCGGGCGCGCCTTGCAGGGGCACGACCCTGGTGATCGGCAGGTCCGGTTCGGCGGCGGCCGCGGCGGCGAACAGGTCGCCCGATGCCGGTGCCGCGTCGGGGCCCGGTCCGGCGTCGTCTGCGGGGTCGTCCTGGGTTTCGGCAGAGGCCGCGTCGGCGTCGGTTTCGGCGGGGGCCTCATCGGCCGTCGCCGGGGCGACGACCTCTTCGGCCTCGGGCGTTTCGGGCGCGGCGGCGGGGGCCGCCATGTCGGCTTCGGCGGCAGGGGGCGTGAAACCCGGCGCGTCCTGCGCGACCGACCGCGGCGCGTCCTCGGCCTTCGGGGAGGGGGCCATGTCGATCGCGGCGTCTTCCCCGGGCAATGCCGGAGCCATCGCGCCCACATGTCTGACGCCTTGTTCGCGCAGGAGTTTCTGCACGCCCTTGATGGTCATCCCGTCGTCATGCAGCAGTTTCTTGATACCGCCCAGCAGGGCCATGTCCTCGGGACGGTAATAGCGGCGCCCGCCGGCGCGCTTGACCGGCTTGACCTGGGAAAACTTGCTTTCCCAGAACCGCAGCACATGGGCGGGCGTATCGAGCCAGTCGGCGACTTCCGAGATCGTGCGGAAGGCGTCAGGGGACTTGGCCATGTCGCGTCCTTTCGCGCCTAGCGCTTGTTGCCCGCCGCGACCCGGTCCTTCATCAGGTGGCTGGGGCGGAAGGACAGGACCCGGCGCGGCGCGATCGGCACCTCTTCGCCGGTCTTGGGGTTGCGGCCGACCCGGGCCGCCTTGTCGCGGGTCGAGAAGGTGCCGAAGGACGAGATCTTGACCGTCTCGCCGCTGACCAGGGCATCCGAGACATGGGTCAGAACGCTTTCCACCAATTCGGCGCTGTCGTTGCGCGACAGGCCGAGTTCCTGATGGACCGCCTCGGCCAGATCCATCCGCGTCAAAGTCCTGTTGGCCATCCTGTCCCCCGGATCGATTTCGGAAGACCTTAGGCGACGTTGAAAAACAGAGTCAATAACAAGGGCTTGCAGCACCGTGTCAAAGAAGCGTTCCGCCTACCAGCGCAGCACCACCGCGCCCCAGGCCAGGCCGCCGCCGATCGCCTCGGTCACCAGCAGGTCGCCGGGCTTGATCTGGCCGCGGTCGACACCCACCGACAGGGCCAGCGGGATCGAGGCGGCCGAGGTGTTGCCGTGGTCCTGGACGGTGACGACGACCTTGTCCATCGGCACGCCCAGCTTCCTGGCGGTGGACTGGATGATCCGGATATTGGCCTGGTGCGGCACCACCCAGTCGATATCGCCGGCGTCCAGGCCGGCCTTGTCAAGCGCCGCATCGGCGGTGGCGCTGAGTTTCTCGACCGCGTGGCGGAACACTTCCTTGCCCTGCATCCGCAGCACGCCGGAGGTGCCGGTGGACACCCCGCCATCGACATAGAGCAGGTCGCGATAGCGCCCGTCCGAATGCAGGTCGGTGGACAGGATGCCGCGGTCGGCATTGGTGCCCGTGCCCTGCTGGGCCTCCAGCACCAGGGCCCCGGCACCGTCGCCGAACAGCACGCAGGTGGACCGGTCGGTCCAGTCCATGATCCGGCTGAAGGTTTCGGCCCCGATCACCAGCACCCGGCGCGCCTGGCCCGAGGCGATCAGCGCATCGGCATTGGCCAGGGCATAGACGAAGCCGGCACAGACCGCCTGCACGTCGAAGGCGAAGCCCCGGGTCATCTCCAGCGCCTGCTGCACCATGGTGGCGGCCGAGGGAAAGGTCAGGTCGGCGGTCGAGGTGGCCAGGATGATGGCGTCGATCCCGGTCGCGTCCAGCCCGGCATCCGCCAGCGCGGCGCGCGCGGCCCGGGTCGCCAGATCGGATGTGGTCTGGCCCTCGGCGGCGAAATGGCGCCGTTCGATCCCCGAACGCGAGACGATCCAGTCGTTGCTGGTGTCCAGCGTTCTTTCGAACTCCGCATTGGGAACGACGCGGTCGGGCAGGTAGTGCCCGACACCGATGACCACGGCGCGTGTTGTCATGATATCGTACTGCCTTCCGCCCCAGGGTCGGGGTCCGCCGTGTCCTCGGTGGTGCCCGCCATCCCGCCCGTCTGGTCATCTTGCGCAAGTGCCGCGGCGGATGCAACCCGTGCCGCCAGCTTGTCGGAAAAGCCCGACCGGGCCAGGTCGTCGGCCAGTTGCAACGCGGCGGCCACCCCGGTGGCATCGGCGCTGCCATGGCTTTTGATCACGGTGCCGTTGAGGCCCAGGAACACGCCGCCATTGACCCGCCGCGGGTCGATCCGTTTCTGCAGCCGCCGCAGCGAGGTCATCGCCAGCAGCGCGGCGATGCGCGACAGCGGCGTCTTCCGGAACGCTTCGGACAGGAATTCGCGGATCAGCGACGCGGTGCCTTCGCCGGTCTTGAGCGCCACGTTGCCGGTGAAACCGTCGGTGACGATGACGTCGACCCGGTCCGAGGGAAAGTCTCCGCCCTCGACGAAGCCGACGAAATCGTAATCGCCCCGGGTCGCGGCGCGGGCGATCAGGTCATGGGCGACCTTCAGTTCGGCCCGGCCCTTGTGTTCCTCGACGCCGACGTTCAGCAGCCCGATCCGCGGCCGGTCCAGCCCCAGCCCGTTGCGGGCATAGGAGGCGCCCATCAGCGCATAGGTCAGAAGATCGTCCTGGTCGGCGCGGATATCGGCGCCGGCGTCCAGCATGACATTGAAGCCCGACGGGTTGCGCGAGGGCCAGAGTGCCGCGATGGCCGGGCGGTTCACGCCTTCGACCTTGCGCAGCCGCACCATCGAGATCGCCATCAGCGCCCCGGTATTGCCGCAGGAGACGCAGACCGAGGCATCGCCGCAACGGACCGCCTCGATCGCCGACCACATCGAGGTGTCCTTGCCCCGGCGCATCACCTGGCTGGGCTTGTCGGTCATCGACACGACGGCAGGGGCGTGGCGCACCTCGACCCGGTCGGCCAGGCCGCGCTTGTCGACCAGGGGCCGAAGCGCGTCCTCGGGGCCATGCAGCAGCGCGCGCGCATCCGGAACCTGGCGAAGGAATCGCTGCAGGCCCGCGACCACCGTCGCAGGACCCGTGTCGCCGCCCATCGCGTCGATGGACAGGACCACTCCGGTCGGGGCCGTTCGGGTGCGCTGTGTCCGATCAGGGGTCATGGCACCCGCATCCGGGCCCGCTTACGCCGCGTCGTCGTCCAGGTCGATCTCGTCGGCCATGGCGACCACTTCACGGTCGGCGTAATGCCCGCAGGAGGGGCAGATGTGGTGCGGACGCTTGAGTTCGCCGCAATTGGGGCATTCGTTCGGGTTGGCGCCGGTGAGCGCGTGATGCGAACGGCGCCAGTTGCGGCGGGCCTTGGAGACCTTGTTCTGAGGGACAGCCATGTCACAACCTCGGTAGTTTCGGGGCAGCGCCCCTGGTGTCGGTTCGGGCGGATGCCCCGGTGTTCACTTGATCCGGTCCGGTTCGGCCGGCCGCATTCGGCGCCTGATAGGCGATCCGTGCTGCGCTGTCGAGCCTCGATCCGAAGAGGGCGCGAACATACTGCGATTCCGCGCCGGATCAAGGGGGTTTGCCGCGAAACGCGCCGATCCCGTGCGGGGTCAGTCACCGTCGCCCGTCAGCTTGTCGCGCAGGGCCTCGAGCCCGGCAAAGGGGCGGGCCGCGTCATCGGTCATCGGCGCGGTGCCCGGCTCGGTGACGGATGCGTCGCCCGGGGCGGCGTCCGGCGCGCGCGGAAAGGCCGGCAGGGCCAGGACCAGGGCCTCGGTCATCACCTCGGCCAGGTCGAGCGCGGCCGGAAGCGGCTCGGCGCTGTCATCCTCGGGCATCTCGACCTCGTCGCCTTCGGGATCGTGCCAATCGGCCAGGTAGCGGCGGGTCACCGTCTCGTCGATCCGGGTCGTGACCGGCTCCAGGGTGACACCGCAGGGCTGCACCACGGTGGCGCCCAGCCGGGCCTCCAGCCGCCAGTCGCGCGTGCCCTCGGGCCGCAACCGGCCGGCGAAACGCAGCTTGCGCAGGCCAAGCAGCTCCAGCCGTTCGACCAGCGCGGCCCGGGCCGCGGCGTCCGGGACAAGCTCGAACGGGGTCTCGGCGCGGCCGGACAGCTCCGACAGGCGCAGCGGCTTGGGGCTCGGATCGGTCATGGCGGCGCTCCTGTCGCGGTGCGGCGGCCTTGAACAAGGCGCCTTGCGTGATGTAGACCGCGTAAAAGGCAAGAGCAGTCAAGGCAAGGGGGCGGCATGGCGCGCGCATCGACCAGATCGGCACGGGGCCGTCGCCTTGGCATCGCGCTTGTCGCGCTTCTGGCCCTGTCGGCCTGCAGCGAGCAATTCCGGAATCACGGCTACGTGCCCGGCGACGACCAGCTGGCCGAGGTTCTGATCGGTCTGGATGATCGCGCCTCGGTGGCCGAGGTGCTGGGCGCGCCCACCGCCGGCGGCGTGCTGGACGGCGACGCCTTCTATTACGTCCAGAGCCGGTTCCGCCATTTTGCCTTCTTCGAACCGCAAGAGGTCGACCGCCAGGTCGTGGCGATCAGTTTCGATGCCGAGGGCCTTGTCAGCAATGTCGAACGTTTCGGGCTGGAGGACGGCCAGGTCGTCGCCCTGTCGCGGCGCGTGACCTCGTCCAGCGTGCGCGACACCACCTTCCTGCGCCAGTTGCTGGGCGCGCTGGGCAATTTCGACGCCAGCCGGGTGCTGGGCAGCGAATAGGACCCGGCGATGCTGGATGCGCCCGCCCGCCCGACCCCGCCCGGCGCCGCATCGGCAACGGGCCGGACGGGCCGGGGCCGCTACGCCGTGCGCTACGCCGTCACCGCCGAAGACCTGGACGCGGCGCAGCGGTTGCGAGGGCTTGCCTTTGCCGGGCCGGGCCGGCCGCCCGACAAGGATCGGTTCGACGCGCTGTGCCGTCACCTGCTGGTCGAGGATCCCCGCGGCGGCGCGCTTGTGGCCACCTGCCGGGTGCGGGTCCTGTCCGGCGCAGCGGGGCTGGACGACAGCTATGCCGCGCAGACCTATGACCTGGCCGCCCTGGCGCGGTTTCCCCGCCCGATGGCCGAGATCGGGCGGTTCTGCATCCGCCCCGGCCTGGCCCGGGATGCGGATATCCTGCGCCTGACCTGGGCGGCGCTGGCCGGGCTGGTGGATGCCGAAGGGATCGGCCTGCTGTTCGGCTGCGCGTCCTTTCCGGGCACCGATCCGGCGGTCTATCGCGACGCTTTCGGTCTGCTGGCCGCGCGCCACCGGGCGCCGGCGGCCTGGCGGCCGGGGCGACGCGCGGCGCAAACCGTGCCGCTGACGGTCGCGGAGGGCTGGTGCGCGCAGGCGGCGTTGCGTCAGATGCCACCGCTGCTGCGCAGCTATCTGGGCCTGGGCGGATGGGTCGGCGATCATGCGGTGATCGACCGGCGGATGAACACGCTGCATGTCTTCACCGCGGTCGAGGTCGCGGCGATCCCGCCGGGTCGGGCACGGGCGCTGCGGGCGCTGGCGGCATCCTGACGTCAAGGGGCTTGCGTCCGGCCGGGCGGCTGGATAGCTGACGGCCATGGCCCGCGCCCCGCTTCTGCAATTGTCCGACATCTCGCTCAGCTTCGGCGGGGATCCGGTCTTTGCCGATCTGTCGGTGGTGGTTCAGCCTGGCGACCGGGTCGCGCTGGTGGGCCGGAACGGGTCGGGAAAATCCACGCTTCTCAAGGTGGTGGCGGGCCTTGTTGAACCGGATCGCGGGACGCGCGTGGTGCCGCCCGGCACCTCTGTCGGCTACATGGAGCAGGATCCGGACATGGCCGGTTTCGCCACCTTGGGCGATTTCGCGGCCGCCGCCCTCCCCCCGGGAGAGGCCTGGCGGATCGAGGCCGCGGCCGAGGGGCTGAAGCTGGATCTGGACCGGGCGGTCGGCACCGCCTCGGGCGGGGAACGGCGCCGGGCGGCGCTGGCGCGTCTGCTGGCCCAGGCGCCCGACCTGATGTTGCTGGACGAGCCCACCAACCACCTGGATATCGCGGCGATCGGCTGGCTGGAACGGACCCTGGCGGACACCCGCGCCGCCTTCGTGCTGATTTCCCACGACCGGGCCTTTCTGACCGCGCTGACCCGGGCCACCCTGTGGATCGACCGGGGCCAGGTGCGGCGGCAGGAGCGCGGCTTTGCCGATTTCGAGGCCTGGCGGGACAAGACCTGGGAGGAAGAGGATCTTGCCCGCCACAAGCTGGACCGCAAGATCCGCGAAGAGGCCCGCTGGGCGGTCGAGGGGATCAGCGCCCGGCGCAAGCGCAACATGGGGCGGGTGCGCGCCCTGCAGGACCTGCGCGGCGAACGCGCGGCGATGATCCGGCGTCAGGGCACCGCCGCGATGGCGCTTGAGGAGGGGCAGAAATCCGGCCGCAAGGTGATCGTCGCGCGCGGCCTGACGAAGACCTATGACGACGCGCCGATCGTCACGGGATTCGACCTGACCGTGATGCGCGGTGACCGGGTCGCGTTCGTGGGGCCGAACGGGGTCGGAAAAACGACGCTGATCAAGATGTTGCTGGGCGATGTTGATCCTGATTCAGGAACCGTGACCCATGGCACCAACCTGGCGGTGGCCGTGTTCGACCAGGCCCGTGCGCAGCTGAGCCCCGAGGCCAGCCTCTGGGACAACCTGACGACCGATCCGTCGATGCGGGTGTCGGGCCGGTCCGACCAGGTCATGGTGCGCGGCACGCCGCGGCACGTGGTCGGCTACCTCAAGGATTTCCTGTTCGACGAGGCCCAGGCCCGCGCCCCGGTCCGCTCGCTGTCGGGGGGCGAAAAGGCCCGGCTGCTGCTGGCCCGGCTGATGGCGCGCGATTCCAACCTGCTGGTGCTGGACGAGCCGACCAACGACCTGGATATCGAGACCCTGGACCTGCTGCAGGACATCCTGGGCGAATATGACGGCACGGTCCTGCTGGTCAGCCATGACCGCGACTTCATCGACCGGGTGGCGACCACCACCGTTGCGATGGAGGGCGACGGGCGCGCGGTGCTGTATGCCGGTGGCTGGAGCGACTACCGCGCGCAGCGCCAAAGCGATGAGCCGAAGGCGAAGAGCGCCCCGCAAGCCCCTGTGAAAAAACAGGAAAGGCCCAAGGGAAAGGCCGCGTCTCCGGCCGGCCTCAGCTTTACCGAGCGGCATCGCCTGGAGGAATTGCCGGCGATCATCGACCGTCTGGCTGCCGAGATCGGCAAGCTGGAGACCCTGCTGGCCGATCCCGACCTGTTCAGCCGCGAACCGGTGAAGTTCCGCAAGGCGACCGAGGCGCTGGCAGACCGCCAGCACAGGCTTTCGGCCGCCGAGGAGGAATGGCTGACCCTGGCCGAAAAGGCCGAAGGCTAGGGCCGGGCGAGGATGACCAGGATCAGATAGGCGACCGGCACCAGCGACAGCGCGGCGATGCCCAGGGCCGGCAGGCCCCAGATCGACACGGCGGCCAGCACGGCGGCCAGGAACACGGCCAGCAGCGACCAGGTCAGGGCCACGCCGGAGGTTTCCTTGTGCACCTTTTGAACCGGTGCGGCGGAGGTCGGGTCTTGTGACAGAATGCTCATGGCACGCAGATAACCGGTAACGCTTCGCATTCCATGCGTCAGGGCGCCGCAGTGCAGCACGCCCCGGGGTCAGCCCCGCTTTTCGGCCTGTTTCACAAGGTCCCAGAGCGCGTCCATCTCGGCCAGGTCACTGTCCTGCGGTGACTTGCCGCGGGCGGCGAGCGCATCCTCCACCGCTTCGAAGCGGCGGGTGAACTTGTGATTGGCCCGGCGCAGGGCGGCCTCGGGGTCGACGCCCAGGTGGCGGGCCAGATTGGCGACCACGAACAGCAGGTCGCCCAGTTCTTCCTCGATCTCGTCCGGGCCCAGCCTGTCGCGTGCCTCGGCCAGTTCGGCGGCTTCCTCGGCGATCTTGGCGGTGACCTGGCCCACATCGGGCCAGTCGAACCCGACCCGGGCCGCGCGTTTTTGCAGTTTCAGCGCCCGCAGCAGCGCCGGCAGGCCCACCGCGACCCCGTCCAGGGTGCGGCCCTGTGCCTTGGCGGCCCGTTCGGCGGCCTTGACGCGCTCCCAATCGGCGGTCTGCTGTTCGGCGCTCTTGTCGCGGCTTTCGGCGCCGAAGACATGCGGGTGGCGGGCGACCATCTTGTCGGAAATCGCCCGGGCGACGCTGTCGAAGTCGAACAGCCCCGCCTCTTCGCCCATCGCCGCATGATAGACGGTCTGCAGCAGCAGATCGCCCAGCTCGCCCTCCAGCTCGTCCCAGGCCTGCCGCTCGATCGCGTCGGCGACCTCGTAGGCTTCCTCGATCGTATAGGGCGCGACCGAGGCGAAATCCTGCTCGATATCCCAGGGGCAGCCGGTCTCGGGGTCGCGCAGGCGGCGCATGATCTGCCGCAGGCGGTCGATCTGGCGGGCGGGATCGGTGGAATGGATCAGGTCGGTCATGGCGCAGGGATGGCATGGGCGGCGCGAAACGCCAAGGGTGCTTGCGAGGCGCCGCCACAGGCGGCACTGTGGCCCGATACGACCGGAGACACCCATGCCCGTGCTGAACCGAATCGCCGCCCTGTCCGAGGACATGGCGACCTGGCGCCGCCATATCCACCGCCACCCCGAAACCGGGATCGATTGCGCCGGCACCGCCGCCTACGTCGCCGAACGGCTGCGCGAGATCGGCGTCGACCAGATCCACGAAGGCATCGGCCAGACCGGTGTCGTGGCGATCATCGAAGGGCAGGGGACGGGGCCCACGGTGGGCCTGCGCGCCGACATGGACGCCCTGCCGATCCCCGAGGCGACCGGGGCCGACTGGGCCTCGGAGCGGCCCGGGCTGATGCATGCCTGCGGCCATGACGGCCATACCGCGATGCTGCTGGGCGCGGCGGCCTATCTGGCCGAGACGCGCAATTTCCCCGGCCGCGTCGCGCTGGTGTTCCAGCCGGGCGAGGAAACCGGCGACGGTGCCGCGCGGATGATCGCCGATGGCGCGATCAGCCGATTCGGGATCGACCAGATCTATGCGATCCATTCGGCCCCCGGCACGCCGGTGGGCGGCTTCTACACGACGCCCGGGCCGATCATGGCGGCGGTGGACGAATTCCGGGTCGAGATCCGCGGCAAGGGCGGCCACGGGGCCTATCCGCATCACTGCATCGACCCGATCCCGGCGGCGACGGCGATCGCGCAAGCGTTCCAGACCATCGTCAGCCGCAATCACGACCCGCTGCAGGATCTGGTCGTCTCGGTCACCCAGATCCATGCCGGAACCACCCATAACGTGATCCCCGACAGCGCCTGGCTGGGCGGCACCGTGCGGACCTTCCTGCCGCAGGTGCAGGACATGGTGCGGACCCGGATGGAGGCGCTGGTGGCCGGCCATGCCGCGGCCTACGGGGTCGAGGCGGTGCTGGATTACGCGATCGGCGAACCGCCCACGGTGAATGACGAGGCCAGCACCGCGCTGGCGGTCGAGGTGGCGCGCGACCTGGCCGGACCCGAGGCCGTCTCCGCCGATACCGGCCGCGAAATGGGGGCCGAGGATTTCGCCTATTTCCTGCGCGAGGTGCCCGGCGCCTTCGTGTTCATCGGCAATGGCGACACGCCCGGCCTGCATCACCCGGCCTATGATTTCGACGATGCCGCCGCGCCCTGGGGGGCGTCCTTCCTGGCCCGCGTCGCCGAAACCGCGTTGCGGCGGGGGGCGGAACGGGCTTGACCGCGCCGCCCGGGCCGCGTCTTCTGGCGCCATGACACACATGAAAGCGAACGATCTCGCGGCGCTCGACCGGGCCCATGCCTTGCATCCCTGGCAGAACCTGGACCCCGACCCCGGTGACAGCCCGCTGGTGATCTCTCGCGGCGAGGGCTGCCATCTGTGGGATGCCGACGGGCGCCAATACCTCGATGCGGTCGGCGGGCTGTGGTGCACCCAGATCGGGCTGGGCAATGCCGAAATGGCAAAGGCCATCGCCGACCAGGCGCAGCGGCTGGCGTTTTCCTCGACCTTCACCGACATCACCAACGATCCGGCCGCGCTGCTGGCTGCCCGGCTGGCCGCGCTGGCGCCGGACGGGCTGAGCCGGGTGCATTTCACCACCGGCGGCTCCACCGCGATCGACAGCGCCTACCGGATGGTCCAGTTCGTCCAGGCGGCGCGCGGATTTCCCGAGCGAACCCATGTGGTTGCGCGGCAGCATTCCTACCACGGCTCGACCTTCGCGGCGATGTCGATCGGGTTGCGCGACGGTGACCGGGCCGCGGGGTTCACCTACAAGGACGACACGATCCACCATGTCAGCGCGCCCAGCCTCTATCGCCGCCCCGAGGGGATGGAGACCGGCGACCTGACCGACCATCTGGTGGCCGAGTTCGAGGCCGAGATCGAGCGGATCGGGGCCGAGCGTATCGCCGCCTTCTTTGCCGAGCCGATCCAGGCCTCGGGCGGGGTGCTGGTGCCGCCGCCCGATTACCTGGCCCGGATGGCGCAGGTCTGTCGCCGCCACGGCATCCTGTTCGTCGCCGACGAGGTCGTCACCGGCTTCGGACGGTTGGGCGAATGGTTCGCCTCGGAGGCCGTCTACGGCGTCACGCCGGATATCATCTGCTGTGCCAAGGGCCTCAGCTCCGGCTATCAACCCATTGGTGCGGTTATCTTTTCCGAAGAGCTGTTCAAGGACATGGAAGGCCATGGCTGGTATGTCTCGGGCTATACCTATGCCGGCCATCCGGTCGCCTGTGCGGCGGCGTTGAAGAATATCGAGATCATCGAACGCGATGGCATCCTGGCCCATGCGGCCGCGGTCGGCGCCAATTACCAGAAGGCGATGCGGCGGCTGTCGGATCTGCCGATCGTCGGCGATGTGCGCGGGGCCTGCCTGATCGGCTGCGTCGAGAACGTGGCCGACAAGGCGACCAAACGGCCCTTCCCGGACGAGGTCGATATCGGCCGCCGGATTTCCGACGCGGCCGAGAAACGCGGGCTTCTGGTGCGGCCGATGGGGGCGTTGAACGTGATGTCGCCGCCCCTGATCCTCACCGAGGACCAGGTCGACTTCATTGAAGAAAACCTGCGCGCGGCGATCATCGAGGTGACCGACGACCTGGTCCGGGACGGGGTGCGCGTCGCATGAGCCTGGAGGATGCCGGCAAGCAGGTCGACCGCGCCTTTACCGGCCCGCTGAAAGGCGCGGGGTTCGAGAATGCCTTTGCCGGGGCGCCGTCGTTTCTGCGGCGGCGCTATTCCAAGGACCTGAGCGGGGTCGACCTGGCGATCACCGGCATCCCCTTCGACCAGGCGGTGACCCACCGGCCCGGCACCCGGTTCGGCCCGCGGGCGATCCGCGAGGCGTCGGCCCTGCAGCCCTATGACCCGCCGTTCGGATGGGGTTTCAACCCCTTGGAGGACTTTGCCATCGTCGATTACGGCGATATGGCGTTCGATTACGCCAAGGTCGCGGAGGTGCCCGCGGCGATCGAGGCGCATATCGCCGGTATCCTGGAGGCCGGGCCGGGGGTGGTGACGCTGGGGGGCGATCACTTCGTCACCCTGCCGATCCTGCGCGCCCATGCGGCGCGCCACGGCCCCCTTGCGGTGATCCAGTTCGACGCCCATTCCGACCTGTGGACCGATGACGATCCGGACCGGATCGACCACGGCACCTTCATGCTCAAGGCGGTGCGCGAGGGCCTGGTGGATACGGGCCGTTCGGTGCAGGTGGGCATTCGCACGGAATGCGAAAATGCCCATATGATTCAGCATATCAGCGCCCGAACCTGTCACGAACGCGGGCCTGATTGGGTGGCCTCGACGCTGCGGCAGATCGTCGACGGGGCGCCGGTCTACATCACCTTCGACATCGACGCGCTGGACCCGGCCTTTGCCCCCGGCACCGGCACGCCGGTCTGGGGCGGGCTGGCCGCGTGGCAGGCGGCGGCGATGCTGCGCGACCTGGCCGGGATCCGCATGGTCGGCGGCGACGTTGTCGAGGTCTCGCCACCCTATGATGCCGCCGGGATCACCGCGGTGGCCGGGGCGCATGTGGCGATGGAGCTGCTGTGCCTGTATCTGTGGACCAGGCGGTAACGGCGCGACGGGCCCGTCGGGATCGCGTCGGTGTCACGTCGGTGCCGACCGGCAGGGGCCGGCAGGACGGGGCCGGCTAGGAAGGGGGCGCGGATGCGCTGGATCATCTGGATCGTCCTTGCGGTCGCGGTCTTCGCGCTGGTCTTTGCGGCCTGGGTGCGGCTGGCGCCCAGCGATCCGGCGGCCTGGCACCGGCTGCCCGAACCGGCCGAAGGGTCGGGCGAACGGACCGGGGCGAACTGGATCGTGATCCATGACCGGCTGGCGGGCGATCCGGCCGCGGCGCTGGCCGCGATCGACGCCGCCGCCCGGGCGACGCCGCGCACCCGGGTTCTGGCCGGATCGGTCGAGGCGGGGATGATCACCTATGTCACCCGGTCGCGGCTTTGGGCCTTTCCCGATTACACCACGGTGGCGGTCGCGCCGGCGGGAGCCGCCGGCGACCCGGTGCTGACGCTCTGGGCCCGGTCGCGGTTCGGGCAAAGCGACCTGGGGGTGAATGCGGCGCGGGCGCGGGACTGGATGTCGGCCTTGGCCGAAGGCATGCTGGCGCCTTGACGTCGCCCTCGGGCCGGGCGATGTGAGCCGCCATGATACCTGACGCGCGCCTGTCCCAGATCACCGAGCGGTTCGACTACCTCGAAGCGCGCATGGCCGAGGGTCTGTCGGGCGACGATTTCGTCACCGTCAGCCGCGAATATGCCGAGCTGCGCCCGGTGGTCGAGGTGGTGCGCGCCTATCGCGCCCTGGTCGACGAGATCGCGGGGGCCCGGGCGATGCTGGACGATCCCGAGATGGCCGAACTGGCCGAGGCCGAACTGCCCGAACTGCGCGCGCGCCTGCCCGAGCTGGAACAGGCGGTGAAGCTGGCGCTGCTGCCGCGCGACGCGGCCGATGCGCGCCCCGCCCTGGTCGAGATCCGCCCCGGCACCGGCGGCGAGGAGGCGGCCCTGTTCGCCGGCGACCTGTTGCGGATGTATCAGCGCTATGCCGAGGCGCGCGGCTGGTCCTTCGAGGTGCTCGACGAGGCCCAGACCGAGCTGGGCGGGGTCAAGGAGGTCGTCGCCCGGGTCGCCGGGCAGGGGGTCTTTGCCCGGCTGAAATTCGAAAGCGGCGTGCACCGGGTGCAGCGGGTGCCGGAGACCGAAAGCGGCGGGCGCATCCATACCAGCGCCGCGACCGTGGCGGTGCTGCCCGAGGCCGAGGATGTCGATATCCGCATCGACCCGGCCGATATCCGCATCGACACGATGCGCGCCAGCGGCGCCGGCGGCCAGCATGTGAACACCACCGATTCGGCGGTTCGGATCACCCATATCCCGACCGGCATCGTGGTGACCTCGTCGGAAAAGTCCCAGCACCGCAACCGCGAGATCGCGATGCAGGTGCTCAAGACCCGCCTGTTCGACGCCGAACGGCAAAAGGTGCATGACGAACGCTCGGCCGATCGCAAGGCGCAGGTCGGCTCGGGCGACCGCTCGGAACGGATCCGGACCTACAATTTCCCGCAAGGGCGGATGACCGACCACCGGATCAACCTGACGCTTTACAAGCTGGACCAGGTGATGGCCGGCGACCTGGACGAGGTGATCGACGCGCTGGTCGCCGATGCCCAGGCCGCGCAGCTGGCCGAGATGGGCGGATGAGCGGGATCGACGCGGCCGATCCGGGCCAGGCGCTGGCCCGCATCCTGGGGCTGGCCGACGATCTGGACATCCGCGACCGCAAGCGCCTGCTGGCGGCGGCGGCGGGGGTCGAACCGGGGCGGCTAGCCCTTCTGGGGGTCGCGGATTTCACCGACGCGGTGGTGGCGCGCTTTCTGGCGCAGGCCGACCGGCGCCGGCGCGGCGAACCGGTCAGCCATATCCTGGGCTGGCGCGACTTCTGGAAACACCGGTTCGAGGTCACGCCGGAGGTGCTGGACCCGCGCCCCGAGACGGAAATCCTGGTGGCGGCGGCGCTGGAACGGCCCTGGCGCCGGGTCCTGGACCTGGGCACGGGGTCCGGCGCGATCCTGGTGTCGCTGCTGGCCGAACGCCCGGAGACGCGCGGCGTGGGCATCGACATTTCGTCCGCCGCGCTGCTGGTGGCGGGGCGCAATGCGGCGGCGATCGGGGTCGCGGGGCGCCTCGTGCTGACGCCGTCGGACTGGTATGCGGACATGGGCAGCCGTTATGACCTGATCGTGTCGAACCCGCCCTATATCGCCGCTTCGGAGATGCCGGGGCTGGCACCGGAACTGGCCCACGAGCCGCGCGGCGCGCTGACCGACGAAGGCGACGGGCTGTCGGCCTATCGCGTGATCTGCGCCGGCGCGCCGGGGCATCTGGAGCCCGGCGGCTGGCTGATGGTCGAGATCGGGCCGCGCCAGGGCGCGGCGGTGGCCGGACTGATGCGCGCGGCGGGGCTTGAAAACGTTTCGGTTCGTGCCGATCTGGATGGAAGGGACAGGGTCGTCATGGGCGAAATGCCACGACAACCCTGAATCCGGTCGAATAATCGGCGTTTTCCCCTTGCGAAGGCCGGGAAAACAGGCTTATTCAGAGACGTCGGGTCGCACAACCGCGTCGCGCGGGGAACCGTGTTGCGCTGCCCCCGGCCCAAGCCAGGACATCGCAGGCCCGAGTTTCAGGCGCGCCAGGTCGCGCCGAGGGTGCGAAAGCAGATCAATCCGGAACCAGTGAATTCATGAAATCTTCCCGCTCACGGTCGCGCAAGAACCGCAATACCAGCAACCGGCCCACCGGTGGCAATATCATCAACCGGGTCTTCGACAGTTCGGGCCCCGATGGCAAGGTGCGCGGCACGCCGCAGCAGATCATCGACAAATACAACCAGCTGCACCGCGATGCGCAGTTGAACGGCGACCGGGTCGATGCCGAGAATTTCGCCCAGCATGCCGAACATTACACAAGGCTTCTGGCCGAGGCGCAGCGCGAGGTCGACGCCAAGCGCGAAGAACAGGAGCGGCAGAACCGCGACCGCCAGGCCGAGCGCGACCGCGAACGCTCCGAACGTCTGAAGGCGCAGGAAGAGGCGGCGGCGGATCCGTCGGTGCTGGCCGACGACACGGCCGGCAATGACGGCGATAGCGGGCTGGTCGAAACGCCCGAAGAAGCGCCCAAGCGGCGGACCCGCCGCAAGAAGCCGGTCGACAAGCCCGCGGAGGGGGACGCCCCTTCGAGCGAAGCCGCCGAATAGGCCGGCCCGCGGGCCTGGCCGAAATCTGCGCTTTCGCGCGCGTTCAGTCCGAAGGTTGCACGGCGACGCCCTGATCCGGGGCGTCGTTTTCGTGCGCGCCGGTCGGAGCCTGTGGCGGGGCTATGCCTAGCCCGACGACGCGGGGCCGGTCGCCAGGCTGCGGGCGAGGGCGCAGAAGCGTTCCAGGTCGATCTGTTCGGCGCGATCGGTGGGCGCGATGCCGGCGGCGCGCAGGTGGTCTTCGATATCCGGGGCCAGGGATTTCAGCGCGGCGCGCAGCATCTTGCGGCGCTGGTTGAAGGCGGCGGCGACGACCCGTTCCAGCACTGCGGGATCGGCCGGATAGCGCGGTTCGGGCAAGGCGGTCAGGTGGACCACGGCCGAGCTGACCTTGGGCGACGGGGTGAAGGCCTCGGGCGGCAGGTCCATGACGATCCGCGCCTCGCAGCGCCACTGGGCCAGCAGCGCCAGGCGGCCATAGGCCCTGGATCCCGGCGCCGCGGTGATCCTTTGGGCGACCTCGCGCTGGAACATCAGCGTGAGCGTCTCCCAGACCGGCGGCCAGGCGGGCGGGGTCAGCCAGCGGATCAGCAATTCGGTGCCCACATTGTAGGGCAGGTTGGCGCAGATCCGGATCGGGGGCGTCAGGTGGGCCAGCGGATCGATATCGAGCGCGTCGCCCTCGATCACGGTCAGCCGGCCGGGATGGGCCTGCGCGATCTGTTGCAACGCCGGCAGGCAGCGGGGATCCTTTTCGACGGCCAGGACATGGCGCGCGCCCTCGGCCAGCAGGCCGCGGGTCAGGCCCCCGGGACCGGGGCCGATTTCCAGCACGTCGTGATCGGCAAGCGACCCGGCGCGGCGGGCGATCTTGGCGGTCAGGTTCAGATCCAGCAGGAAATTCTGCCCCAGCGCCTTTTTCGCGCGCAGGTCGTGGGCGGCGATCACCTCGCGCAGGGGGGGCAGGTTGTCGATGCTCATGCCCGGGCGTCGGCCATCCGCGCGGCCAGGCGCAGGGCGGCGATCATCGAGGCGGGGTTGGCGGTGCCGGTGCCGGCGATGTCGAAGGCGGTGCCATGGTCGGGCGAGGTGCGGATGAAGGGCAGGCCGAGCGTGACGTTGACGCCATCGTCGAAGGCCAGCGTCTTGATCGGGATCAGGGCCTGGTCGTGATACATGGCGATGGCGGCGTCATAGCGGGCGCGGGCCGCGGCATGGAACATCGTGTCGGCCGACAGGGGTCCGGCGATGTCGAGCCCCTCGGCGCGCAGCCGGTCCAGCGCCGGCGCGATCAGGTCGATGTCCTCGGTGCCGATCTTGCCGCCCTCGCCGGCATGGGGGTTGAGCCCTGCCACGGCGAGGCGCGGGGCGTTGACCCCGAAATCGGCGCGCAGGGCGGCATCGGTGATGCGGATCGTGTCGGTCAGCAGCGCCTCGGTCAGCGCGGCGGGCACCCTGGCCAGCGGGATGTGGATGGTGACCGGCACCACCCGCAGGGCCGGCGCGGCGAGCATCATCACCACCCGGTCGACACCGGCGAGACGGGCCAGGAATTCGGTATGGCCGGGATAGCCGAAGCCGGCCCCGTCGATCAGCGCCTGCTTGTGGATCGGCGCCGTGCAAAGGGCGCTGCAGGCGCCCGAGCGTACCAGCGCGACGGCCTCTTCGATCGCCGCGACCACATGCGGGGCATGGGCCGGATCGGGCCGGCCGGGCTGTCGGGGCGGGCCGAAATCCCGCGCCAGCACGGCCAGGGCGTCGGGGCCGGCGGCCTGGTCCGGGCCCTCCACCGCCTGCCAGGGCGTGCCCTTGGGCAGATGCCTGGGGTCGCCGATCCACAGCAGCGGCAGGTCATGGCGCAGCGCGGCCCAGGCGGCGGCGGCGATGTCCGGGCCGATTCCGGCCGGTTCGCCGCAGCTGATCGCGATCGGGCGCATCAATATTCGATGATCGTGGCCGAGGCGCGCAGATCTTCCAGCAGCGCGTCGGCATAGCCCTCCAGCTGGCGCGAGATCAGCGAATTGCGCACCGCGTCGCGGTCCTGGCCGTCGTCGAGCAGCGGCGTGCGGCCGCAGAGCATCAGAAAGACCAGGGTCTGGTCATCGTCGCGGGTCAGGGCATAGGACACCTCGCCCGGGTCGAGCTTGGCCAGTTCCATGGCGATGTCGTCGGGGATCTCCGCCGGTGCCAGCGCCGCGCGTTGCAGCTGTTCGGCGGGCATGTCGCGGGCGACACCATAGAGGTCGTCGCAGGTATCGACGCGGGCGTCGATCGCGGCGGCGTCGCGCCGGGCGTCCTCGGTCGTCCCGCCGGGCAGATAGAGCGCGGCAAAGTCGATCGCCGCCGGTTCGGGGCGCGGCCGGGGCACTTCGCGCACGCCCCTCATCTGGAACAGGGCGACGCCGTCGGGGATCTGGATCGGGGCGGTGACCTCGCCCGGGGCGAGGTTCAGGATCAACCCGCGCAGGGCCGGCGGGTAATTGGTGATCGGTAACCAGTCGAGCCGTCCGCCGCGGCTGCGCGACGGCAGGGCCGAGACCCGGCGCGCCTCGGATTCGAAGGCGGATTGCGAGGTCAGCCGGCTGATCCTTTCGGCCGTGGCCAGGGCCTGGGCGGCGCGCGGCGGCG
Organism: Rhodobacteraceae bacterium HLUCCA08; assembly: GCA_001314655.1. Classification (GTDB taxonomy): domain Bacteria; phylum Pseudomonadota; class Alphaproteobacteria; order Rhodobacterales; family Rhodobacteraceae; genus Salibaculum. The sequence continues at coordinate 251,010 of LJSF01000028.1, forward strand.
GGGCGGGGATGATGATTTCGGACAGCAGGACCTCGATCTGCGCGGCCCCGGCCTGGCCGAGCGCCTGGTCGATCTCGGCCTCGCTGACGCTGGCGCGATCGCCGAAGCGGGCGCGGATGAAATCGCGCCACGAGACATTGATGCGCACGAAATCGCGGAAGGTTTCCGGTTCGACCCCGGCGCCGGCCAGCACCTGCAGGAAGGGCTCCAGCTCCAGGTCGGCGCGGCCGGCGAAATCGGCCATAGCGGTTTCCAGACCCTCGTCGGTCAGGCGCAGCCCGGCGGCGGCGAGCGCCTCGTCCTTGAGGCGGTCCTCGATCAGCTGGGTTCGGGCCAGGGCGGTCAGGTCGCCGGGGGTGTTGAACGCCCGCAGCATGCGTTCGCGCTGGTCCAGTTCGAAATAGGTGATGACGCGGTCGTTGACCTGGATGGCCGGCGAGAACGACCCCTGGGCGGCCGCCGGGCCGGCCAGGACCGCCAGCGCGGTCAGAAGGGGGATGAGTAGGGCGCGCATCGGGCTCCGGTTTGTCATGTCAGCTCTCGTCCTCGTGGCCTAGTCGGCACACCGGGCCGAGGCGCCGGCCCCGGCGCGGCCCGCCGAAAAGCCCAGCAACTCGACCGACAGGCCGAATTCGGTGCTGGGCTCGACATTAATCGAAGAGGTGAAGCGGCGCGAGACCGAAAGGTCCACCGCGACGCATTCGTTCCGCCAGCCGATGCCGAGCCCGGCCTCGATCGGTTCGGATTGCGCCGCGTCGACCCGGGCATCGAGGCCGACCGACCAGACCTCGTCGATCCGGTAGATCGTGTCGAAGGTCCATTCCGACACGTCGTCGGCGCGGCCTTCCAGCGGGTCGGCCTGCAGGAACAGATAGCCCGCATTCAGGTCGACCCGGTCCGATCGCCAGAAGGCCCGGGCCTCGGACTTGACCACGTCGAGCCCGTCATCGACGACCAACCGCCCGTCGACGCCCAGCCCGCGCGGCGCGGTGACCTGCCAGGCCAGCAGCCAGTCCGACACCCGGCCATCCAGCCCCGAGGCCGCGGAATAGCCCGGCTGGGCGGTGTCGCGCAGGATCCGCCCGAAGCTGAGCCGGCTTTGCCAGCCGTCATCGCCCCGGCGGGTCCAGGCCAGGCCGATCGCGGCGCGCCGGCCGGTTTCCACCGCGTCCTCGCCGGGAAAGCGCGACAGGGCCAGCAGGTTGGCCTCGTCGAATTCCGCCGAGGTGCTGTCTTCGTTGCGGACCGCGGTGTCGGTGGTGTCGGACCAGGCCAGCATGACCACGGGTTCGACCACATGGACCGCCTGGGCCCCGCGCCGGATCAGCGGATAGCGCAGGGTGGTGGCGGCGGCCCAGCTGGCGCGGGTGGCGTCGCCGATCGTGTCGTCCTGGTCGACCGCGTAGTGATCCAGGGCAAAGGCCAGCTGCGCCTCGACCACCAGGCCCGGGCCGAACAGCGCCTGGCGGCGCCAATCCGCCGACAGCCCGGCGCGGGTCACGTCGCGCCCGGCCCCGTCAAGCGCGGTGTCGGAATAGCGGTAATGGGCCTGCAGGTCGGCGCCCAGGGTCAGCGTGCCGCCAAGGCCCGGCGGGGTCAGGCGGCTTTCCCAATGGGCATCGGCCAGAAGCGGCGGCAGGGTGCTGTCGGTTTCGCCGTCCCGCAAGGTGGAATACTGGGCGAAGGACAGCTGCACCAGGTCACGGTCGCGGACCCGGTCGGCGGTGAGTTCGGAGGTCAGCCGGTCGATATCCGTATACCCGTAATCCAGCAGGTAGGCGTCGTCGCTGGCGGTCTCCAGGTCGAAGCGCAGGGTCCAGTCGCGCCCGGCGGCGAAGGCGCCCCGGGCGAAGAGGTAGCCGCGCAGGTCGTCCTCCTGGTCGTCGCGGCTGATCGCGGCGTCGATCTGCAGCGCGCCGCGCAGATAGGCCTGGCGGTAGCGCGCCTCGAGCGTGCTGGTGCTGGCCGACAGCCAGGGGGTCAGGGTCAGGTCGCGGGCATCGCCCAGGCGGATGAAATAGGGCAGGCGGAGGCCGACCCCGAGGTTGGAATTGGACCGGATCGCGGGCGACAGAAATCCGGTCGCGCGCTCCAGCGTCGGGTCGGGCAGGCGCAGCCGGGGCAGCCAGAACACCGGCACGCCGGCGATCCGCAGATGGGCATCGTCGAACCAAAGCTGGCGCGCCTCCTGGTCGTGCACGATGCGGCGGGCGCGCAATTCCCACAGCGGGGCTTCGCCGGTCGCGCAGACCGTGCACGAGGTCACGGCGACGCCGTGCAGCTGGGTGTAGCGCCCCTCGACCCGGTCGATCTGATTGGCGGCCAGTTGCAGCTGGCGGTCCAGCACCAGCCGGGCCGAGCGCAGCACGCCCGATTGCAGGGTCGGGTCGATCCGTGCCGCCTCGGCGGTGAAGATGCTGCCGTCGGGCCCGGCGATGAAGACCGGCCCCTCGATCCGCAGCCGGTCGCTGGTGGCGTCATAGGTGATGCGCGCCGCCGACAGCCGGGTGTCGTCGTAGAACACCTCGACATTGCCCGAGGCGACAAGGCGGGTGCCGTCGGCCTCGATCTTGATCCGGTCGGCGATCAGGTTGGCCGCGCCCTGGGCCCGCGCCGCGACCGGCGCCAGCGCCGGGACCAGCGTCAGGACCAGCGCGACCAGCATGCCTGGCAGCAGGGTCCGTCCCCGGCCGCGCATCAGCCGTCCTCCTGCTGCAGGATCAGGCCCAGCGACAGGGCGATGCCCGCCAGCGGCGGCGCCCAGGCGGCCAGCTGGACCGGGATCTGGCCGTTTTCGCCCAGGATCTGGGCGAAGTTGCGGATGAAATAGAGCCCGAAGCCCAGCAGCACCGCCAGCATCACCGAAATCCCGACCCGCCGGCCACGCTGGTGGCGCATGGTAAAGGCCGCGGCGATCAGCACCATGGCGATCAGGAAGGCGGGCTGGGCCAGTTCCATCTGGAACCAGACCTGATGGCGCCGGGCCGAAAAGCCGGCCCGTTCCAGCCGGTCGATGAAGCCCGGCAATTCCCAGAACGGGATCGAGGCGGGGGCGCCGAAACTGTCGCGGATCTGGTCGGGGGTCAGGGTCGAACGCACCAGCAGCGTGTCGTGCCGTGTCGCGACCGCCTCGGGGGTGGCCGAATCGCTCAGGGTCCAGACCTTGGCCTGTTCGATCTGCCAGCCGCGGGGGGTGAGCGTGGCGGTGGCGGCCTGGATCCGGCGCACCGGCCCGGCGGCCTCGGTGAAGGTCAGGAAGGTCACGTCCTGCAGCCGGGTGCCGTCCAGGTTGGTCGACTTGGCCTGGATCACGGTCTGGCCCGAGGCATCGCCCTGGCGCAGCCAGAGGCCGTCCTCGGAAATCGTCAGCACGCTGGCGGCGCCGTCGCGCATCGCCAGGTCGCGTTCCTCGAACAGTTTCGAGGTGGCGGCGACCAGCGGGTTGAACATGCTGACCGCCCCGGCGCCGATCAGCAGCGCGACGATCAGCGGCGCCCCCAGCGCCTGGATCGCCGAGCGCCCGGCGGCCCGGGTCACCACCAGTTCCGACGACCGCGCCAGGGCCAGGAACAGGCTGATCGTGGCCAGCACCAGGATCAGCGGCAGCATCGTATAGAGCGTGGCCGGCAGGTTCAGCGCCGCCAGGCCGGCGATCGCGGCAAAGGGTTCGGCGCTGCTGGCATGGCGGCGCAGCTGTTCGACCAGCTCCAGCAACCCGGTGATCAGCACGAACACGCCGAAGACCAGGGCGAAGCTGCGGAAAAAGCGGCGGGCGAAATAGCGGTGCAGGATCATGCCGGCACCGCCTTGCGCACCCGGCGCGGGCGGATCGCCCAGGCCAGGCAGGACGCGGCCATGGCCAGCCCGGCCAGGATATGCAGGTACAGCATCGGCCACAGCGTCGGGTCGCTGCGCGCCGCCTTGGTGCCGATGCTTTCAAGCACCTTGACGATCACCACCAGCATCACCGCCAGCAGCATCTGCCGGCCCAGACCGAAGCGCGAAAAGCCGCCGACCATCAGCGCGGCGAAGCCGAGCAGCGGCCCGACCAGGCCCAGCGCCGCCTCGGCGCTGCGTTCATGCACCAGGGCGCGCAGATCCGCCGGGCTGCGGCGGACCTCGTCCAGCACCGCCGGCGTGGCGGTCAGAAGCGCGCCGGTGGTCAATTCGTCGTAGCTGCGCCGGCGGCCGTCCTCGGCCGGGATCAGGGCGCCGATGTCATAGGCGAAATCCTTGAAGGTCGAGGTGGTCAGCCGTTCCGAGGCCCGGTCCAGACGCTGCACCAGCCCGTCCAGCATGACCAGTTGCGGCCCGAACTCGGTCCGGACCAGATAGGCGCTGCCGGCGGTATAGGTCAGGGTCGCGGCGGGATCGCGGCTGTCGGACAGGAAGATGTCGCGCAGTTCGCCTTCGGGGGTGATGTCGCGGATGTAGAAGGTGGTGCCGGACCCGGGCGTGGTGAATTCCCCCGGGGTCAGCAACCGCGCGGTCATGTTGCGCGACAGTTCGGCCTCGCGGTCCTTGAGCCGTTCGGTCGACATCGGCACCAGGATATGGGTCAGCACCAGCCCCAGCGCCGCGACGAACAGGCCGAAGACGACGACCGGCCGGGCCAGCCGCAGCGGCGAATAGCCGGTCGCCTGGACCACCGTCAGCTCGGATTCCGAGCTCAGCCGGTTGGTGACATAGACGGCGGCGGCGAAACCGGCCAGCGGGATCACGATGCGGATGATGCCCGGCAGGGTCAGCAGGGTCAGCTCGACGAAGACCAGCGCCGATTGCCCGTCGCCGAGGATCGCGTCGAACAGCGACACCGCCCGGTTGATCCAGTAGACCAGCACCAGGATCAACGAGAAGAAGCCGAACAGCACCAGCAGTTGCGACAGCATGTAGCGGTCGAATCGCGCCACCTTTCCCGGGTCCTTTCGACATGTGCTGCGGGTTGCCGGACGCTAGCCCATCGGGGCGCCGGATTGAAGGCGCCATTCGCCGCTCTGGTCATTGCCCGGCACCGGGACTACCTATGGGCCGAAGGGCGCGCAAGGCCGGCGCCGACCCGAGTGCCGACAAGGAGGACCGCGATGACCAAACCCGCCGATATCCGCTTTCACGACATCGACCTAGACCGCATCGCCACCGCGCCCGGCCGGGTGGCGGTCTTCGTCACCCCGGACGGCAAGCTGGACCAGGCCGCGCGGCGGGCGAACACGCTGACGAAAAAGGCGGTGTCGCGGCTGGCCGGATCGGACCGGTTCGACAAGATGACGCCAGGCGAAGCGGCCGAAATCGCCTGGCCGGCCGGAATGGCGGCCGAGGCGCTGATCGTGGTCAAGCTGCCGCGCCGCCCGACGACCGACGAGGCCCGCAAGGCCGGGGCCGCCATCGCCCGGGCCCGCGGCACCGGTGCGTTGCTGGTGCTGGCCGGGCCGCTGGGCCGGGCCGAGGAGGTCGCCTTCGGCCTGTCGCTGCGATCCTACGACTTCGACGCCCACAAGACCGGCGACAAGGACGCCCCGGGCGGCATCGACATCCTGTGCACGAAGCCCGAGGAGGTCGCCAAGGCCGCCGCGCCGCTGGCCGCTCTGGCCGAAGGCGTGCTGTTCACCCGCGATCTGGTCAACGAACCCGCCAACGTGCTGACCACCGACGATTTCGCCGCCCGGCTGGCGGCGATGCAGGAGCTGGGCCTGGAGGTCGAGATCCTCGAGGAGGAGGAGCTGCGCAAGCTGGGCATGCGGCTGGTGCTGGCGGTCGGGCAGGGCTCGGCCAGCCCCTCCAAGGTGGTGGTGATGCGCTGGCAGGGCGGCGGCGACGAAGCACCGGTGGCGCTGGTCGGCAAGGGCGTGGTCTTCGATACCGGCGGCATCTCGATCAAGCCCGCCGCCGGCATGGAAGAGATGACCATGGACATGGGCGGCGCCGGCGTGGTGTCGGGCGTGATGCGCGCGCTGGCCCTGCGCAAGGCGAAGGCCAATGTGGTCGGCCTGGTCGGGCTGGTCGAGAACATGCCCTCGGGCACCGCGATCCGGCCCGGCGATGTCTTTGCCTCGATGAAGGGCGACACGGTCGAGATCATCAATACCGATGCCGAGGGGCGGCTGGTTCTGGCCGATGTGCTGTGGTACGCGCAAGAGCGGTTCAAGCCGGCGGCGATGGTCGACCTGGCGACCCTGACCGGCGCGATGATGGTGGCGCTGGGCAATGAAAACGCGGGCTTTTTCGCCAATGACGACGCGTTGGCCGGGGCGCTGGCCAAGGCGGCGGCGGCCGAGGGCGAGGGCGCCTGGCGGATGCCGATGGGGCCGGGCTACGACGAATTGCTGAAAAGCCGGGTGGCGGACATGAAGAATGTCGGCCCGCGCTGGGGCGGCGCGATCACCGCGGCGCAATTCCTGGGCCGCTTCGTCAAGGCCGAGGTGCCCTGGGCCCATATCGACATCGCCGGGGTGACCCTGCGCAGCACCGACACGCCGCTGGCGCCGAAGGGCGCGACCGGCTGGGGGGTGATGACGTTGAACCGCTGGATCGCCGACGGTTTCGAAAGCTAGGATGGGCGCGGTCTATTTCTATCAGCTGAGCACCCAGCCGTTGGAGGCGGCGCTGCCGGTGCTGCTGGCCAAGGCGCGCGAGGCCGGCTGGCGGGTCGAGCTGCGGGGGGTGGATGCGGCGCGGATGGAGGTGCTGGACCGCGCGCTCTGGTCCGGCCCGGAGGACGGGTTCCTGCCCCATGGCCTGGCCGGCGGGGCGCATGATGCGGACCAGCCGATCCTGCTGACCTGCGGCGGCGGCGCGGCGAATGCGCCGGCCTGCGTGATGGCGGTGGATGGCGCCGATATCGACCCCGGGGAAGTCGGCGCGCTGGAGCGGGTCTGCATCCTGTTCGACGGCCACGACGCCGCCGCGCTGGGCCGGGCGCGCAGCCAATGGGCCAGCCTGGTCGATGCAGGCTGTGCTGCGCAATACTGGTCGCAGGACAGCGGCCGTTGGGAAAAGAAGGCGGAGCGTGTGCCGGACGCGGCGAACAAAATTACGTAATTTTGTTCGCGCCCCCGGGGGGGAGCGGGGATCAGCGGTGCAGCACCAGCCGGCCGCCCTCGATCTCGATCCGGTCGAACCGGTCGAGATAGCCCATGCCCAGAAGCGACCCGAACAGGTCGCCCTCGTTGACCACCGCCCGCAGGTCGTAATCGGTGATCGGCCCCAGCGCGACGCTGTCGAGCCGCACCGAGGCGGTCCGCACGATCCCGTTGGCGGTATAGGCATTGCCCAGATAGGCCAGATTGTCGGGGTCGATGCCGACGCGTTTCGCATCGGCCCGGCTGAGCACCATTTCGGTCGCGCCGGTATCGACGACGAAGCGGATCGGCGTGCCGTTGATCTGCAGCGTCAGGTAGTAATGGCCGTCCTCGGCGCGGGGCACCTCGATCGTGCCATCCTCCATCACCGCCTGGCGGGGGGCGATATCGCCGCGGATATCCGTCCACAGGCCCACCGCGGCGATGGTGCCGATGAACAGGAACACCCAGATCGCGGCCTGTTGCAGGGTCTTGCCCATGCTGTCGCGGTTCTGGGCGAAGAACCAGCCGGCCACGGCGGCGCCGAGCAGGGCAAGATAGGCGAAACGGGCGATCTGGTCTCCGGTCATTTCCCCCATATAGGCCTATCCTCCGAAACCGGAAGCCCGGATACCGTCGATCACGAATTGCACCGACAGCGCCGCCAGAAGCATCCCCAGAAGCCGCGTGACCACGTTGATGCCGGTGGCCCCCAGCCCCCGTTCCAGCAGGCCCGAGGACAGGAACAGCGCCAGCACCAGCCCGAGCACCACCGCCAGAACCGCGAACATCGCGGCATAGCCCGCGACCCCGTCGGCCCGTTCGGCCAGCAGGATCATCGTGGCGATCGCCCCGGGCCCGGCGATCAGCGGGATCGCCAGCGGAAAGACCGACGGATCGTCATGCTCGGCATCGGTTTCCTCGGCGTCGGCGGTGCCTTGGCGGCGTTTCTGGCGCCGTTCGAACAGCATGTCGAGCGCGGTGACGAACAGAAGGATCCCCCCGGCGATCCGGAAGGCGGGCATCGAGATGCCCAGAAAGCCCAGCAGCGCCTCGCCGAACAGCGCAAAAAGCGTCAGGATCGCCAGGGCGACGGCGCAGGCCCGGATCGCGATGCCGCGGCGCCGGGCCGGGGTCATCCCCGGGGTCAGGGCGACGAAAAGCGGGGTCAGCCCGATCGGGTCGATCACCACGAAAAGCGCGGTGAAGGCAGTGACGAGGCTGGCCAGATCGGTCATGGGGCGAACCCTAGCGCCGGCAGGGCGCCGCGCCAATCCCCGCGTCTTCGGGTCCGAGACATCCTCGGGGGGTGTCCCGCAGAGATCGGGCACAGACAGCCCCCGCCGTCAGCCGACCTCGGCGGCGTCCAGCTTTTCCTGGGCGGCCAGCCACAGGGCCTCGGCCCGTGCCAGCCCGTCCATGACTTCGGCATATTTGCGGTTCCAGGTCTCGAGCTCTCCGGTCCGGCCGTCTTCGTAGAGCGCCGGGTCGGCCAGTTTCGTGGCCAGCTTGTCGCGCATCTGTTCGATCTTGGTCACGCGGTCCTCGGCCCGGCGCAGCTCGGCCCGCAAGGCCAGGATCGTGTCACGATCGGCGCGTTTCGGCTTGGGTTTCTCAGGCTTGTCGCGTTGCGGCTTGTCGGTGGACAGAAGCTGGCGGCGATAGGCCTCCAGGTCGTCGTCATAGGGCGTCACCCGTCCGTCCCTGACAAGCCAGAGCCGGTCGGCGACCAGCGACAGAAGGTGCATGTCATGGCTGACCAGCACCACCGCGCCGGTATAGGCGGTCAGGGCCTCGACCAGCGCCTCGCGGCTTTCGATGTCGAGGTGGTTGGTCGGTTCGTCCAGGATCAGCAGATGCGGCGCATCGAGCGTCGCCAGCAGCAGCGACAGCCGCGCCTTCTGCCCACCCGACAGCCGGCCGACCTCGGTTTCGGCCTGGGCCGCTTGCAGCCCGAACCCCGCCAGCCGGGCGCGGTGGCGGCCGGGCAATTCGCCTGGCTTGAGCCGGGCCAGGTGCTGCAACGGGGTTTCGGCCGGGCGCAGCTCGTCCAGCTGGTGCTGGGCGAAATAGCCCACCCGCAGCTTGCGCGCAGCTGTATATTTGCCGTGGAACGGGTGCAGTTTGCCGGCCAGCAGCTTGGACAGGGTCGACTTGCCCTCGCCATTGCGGCCCAGCAGGGCGATCCGGTCGTCCTGGTCGATGCGCAGGGTCAGCTTGTCCAGCACGGTAGTGTCGCCATAGCCGATGCCGACCCCTTCCATGGTGATGATCGGCGGCGAAAGCTCCTCGGGTTCGGGAAAGCTGAAGGCGCGCAGGGCGGCTTCCTGCGGGGTCGCGGTCAGCTTGATCCGTTCGATCATCTTGAGGCGGCTTTGGGCCTGCACCGCCTTGGAGGCCTTGGCGCGGAACCGGTCGACGAAGCTTTGCAAATGGTCGATCCGGGCCCTGGCTTTGCGGTTCTCGGCCTCGGCCACGGCCAGCTTGGCGGCGCGTTGTTCGGCGAAGGTGTCGTAGGGGGTGGCGTAGAAGCTGAGCTTGCGGTCCTCCAGGTGCAGGATGCCGCCGACGGCGCGGTTCAGCAGGCCGCGGTCGTGGCTGACGATCAGCACCGTATGCGGGTAGCGCGCGAGGTAGCTTTCCAGCCACAGCGCGCCTTCGAGGTCGAGATAATTGGTCGGTTCATCGAGCAGCAGCAGGTCGGGGGCAGAGAACAGCACCGCGGCGAGCGCGACACGCATCCGCCAGCCGCCCGAGAAGGCCGAACAGGGCATCAGCTGTTCGTCGGGCGTGAAGCCCAGGCCGCGCAGGATGGCCGATGCCCGGGCCTCGGCCGACCAGGCGTCGATATCGGCGAGCCGGGTCTGGATATCGGCGATGCGGTGCGGGTCGGTCGCGTCCTCGGCCATCAGCGCGGCGCGTTCGGTATCGGCGGCCAGCACGGTGTCGAGCAGGCTGACCTCGTTGCCCGGCACCTCTTGGGCGACGCCGCCGATGCGGGCGCCTTTCGGCAGGTCGATCGCGCCCGATTCCAGGGCCAGTTCGCCCCGGATCAGGCGGAACAGCGTGGTCTTGCCGGTGCCGTTGCGGCCCACGACGCCGACCTTGTGGCCGGCGGGGATCACCGCGCTGGCATGGTCGATCAGGGGGCGCCCCTCGACCGAATAGGAGATGTCGTCGATCCGCAGCATGGCCCGCATCTGCCAGAGGGCGGGGGGGCCGTCAACGTGCTGCGCCTGCGGCGGGCACGTCTTGCGCCTGCGGCGGGCGGGGCGAGGGGGCTGTCTGCCCCCTCGCGCTCCCCCGAAGGTATTTTCGGGACAAAGGCAGCAGCGGCGGCATCCGCAGGGGCAAGGTGGCTTGAGGGGCGCGCGGCCGCATGCTAGGGCGGCGCCAAATTGACATCTGGAGAAGACCCATGGCCACCGAACGCACCCTGAGCATCATCAAGCCCGATGCGACCCGCCGCAACCTGACCGGCAAGATCAACGCCAAGTTCGAAGACGCCGGCCTGCGGATCGTCGCGCAGAAGCGGATCCATCTGACCAAGGCCCAGGCCGGGCAATTCTATGCCGTCCATGCCGAACGCCCGTTCTATGACGAATTGTGCGACTTCATGGCCAGCGCGCCGGTCGTGGTGCAGGTGCTGGAAGGCGACGGCGCGATCGCGAAGAACCGCGAAGTCATGGGCGCGACCAACCCCGCCGATGCCGCGCCGGGCACGATCCGGGCCGAATTCGCCGAAACGGTGGGCGAGAATTCGGTCCATGGCTCGGACGCGCCGGACACCGCGGCCCAAGAGATCGCGTTCTTCTTTTCCGGCCTCGAACTGGTCGGCTGAGCCGGTCGGGACCTGCCGGTCGACTGTGGGCCGCCTCCGGATCGGGGGCGGCCTTTGTCATGGGCGAACCGCCCCGGGCGCGGGTCAGGGGAACCTTACTACCGCCGCGTGCGGACCTGTGCTAGGATCGGGGCCGAGGGTGTAGGGCAGGGGTTTTCTGCCGACCGATCCTGTCGATCAGTGTGACGATGCTGTCGTGATGACTTGCGCGTCCGGGGCGATCCCCCGGACTGGGATATTTCCGCCCGGAGGTCGCATGCAGATCGAGTTTCATTTTCAGGAAGGGTTCACCGGGCAAGGCGTGAGCATCACCTCGCAAGGGGCAGTCCTGGCCGATGTCACGGCACGGACCCGTCTTATGACGGGCCTGGCCGAGATCGTGCCGCTGGACCTGCAGCACGGAGAGGAGGTGACCTTGTCGGTGGGGGGCGACCCCGCCAAGACGATGCCGGTGTCGATCGACACGGCGACCCCGTTCGTCACCATCAACATGGAGGAGAACGGCCTGCAGGTTTCGCAGACCGACCGACGACCGGGATACCTGTGACCCAACCGCCCCGAGGCGATTTCACCGGGGCGTCACACACGCTTTGAGGAGAAAAGTCATGGCCAAATCACCCCGCTCTGGCGGTTCCGAAACCGTTTCCGAAGACCTGGATCCCGCCCGGACCCTGCCCGACGAGACCCATCCCGATTTCGTGGCCGGCCAGGTGACCGAAAGCGAGGATCATGGCGGTTACGCCATGGACGAGCTTACGCCCGTTCCCGGCGGCCCGATTCCCGGTCCCATCCCCGGCCCGATTCCGGGCCCCCAGCCGTTGCCCGGTCCGATCCCGCGGCCGATCCCGCATCCCGCACCGATCCCGCATCCGGCGCCGTTCCCGCTGCCGTCCTTCTGCAGCGCGGTGAGCGGGCGCTACAGCTACGCGCCGCGTCCGGCGCCGGTTCCGGTCCCGTCGCCGCTGCCGATCGGTCCGACCGCGCCGCGCACCCCGATCCTGCCGTTCAACCTGTTGCGGATCACCGTGCGGGTCGATGTCGACCGGTTCATGCCGCAGGGGCGGATCTCGGTCGAATGGAACCGGCTGATCCCCAACCAGCGCGCCCATGTGGTCGCCGAGGTGACCTCGGATCGTTGCCTGAGCCTGAACAATCGCGTCATTACCGCCAATATCGTCTATCGCGACGGCGATCCGAACGCGATCCAGGGCACCACGTTGACCTTCCGGGCGCGGCGGGTGTCGGGGTTCAATTACGGCAAATACACGCTGGAAATCTCGGGCGGCGGGGCCACGACCCGGACCTATCAACTGTCGTTCCAGTCGACCAGCTTCGACAATGTCGATTTCGAGGTCGACCGGGTCGCCAATGCCGGCGCGATCGTGACCGCCTACGACACCGCCGACCATCCGACCCGGCCCGCCGATCTGCCGGCCGAGACGCTGTCGCTGGCCACGGTCTATGAACGGGCGGGGTTCGAGGTGACGATGTCGCCCAATGCCTCGGTGATTCCGACTTCGGGGGCGGGCGGCAACGGCACCTGGTCCGATGCCGAGATGCACAATGCCATGGTCACCTACTGGTCGCGTTTCGACAACCGGCCGCAATGGGCGCTTTGGGTGCTCTATGCCGCGCGGCACGACCAGGGCCGGTCCCTGGGCGGGGTGATGTTCGACGATATCGGGCCGAACCACCGGCAGGGCACGGCGATCTTCACCGACAGTTTCATCAAGGACGTGCCGCCGGGCGATCCCGACCCGGCCGGCTGGCGCCGGCGGATGGAGTTCTGGACCGCGGTGCACGAGATGGGCCATGCCTTCAACCTGGCCCATTCCTGGCAGAAGGCGCTGGGGGTGAGCGACGGGGCCCCGGGCGACCCGTGGATCCCGCTGGCCAACGAACCCGAGGCGCGGTCGTTCATGAACTACCCGTTCCGGGTGTCGGGCGGGGAATCGTCGTTCTTCAGCGATTTCCGGTTCCGGTTCAGCGATGACGAACTGGTGTTCATGCGCCATGCGCCGCGGCGCTTCGTGCAGATGGGCAATTCCGACTGGTTCGTGAACCACGGCTTCGAGGCGCCCGAAGCCCTGAGCCGCTCGGGCAACTGGACCCTGCAGATCCGGCCCAACCGCGCCAGCAACGCCTACCGGTTCCTGGAGCCGGTGACGATGGAGCTGAAGCTGACCAACAGCTCGGGCCAGGCAGTGGCGATGGATCCCGACATGCTGGAGGATGGGCGCCACATCACCGTCTTCCTGCAGCGCGAAGGCGCGCGCACCCGGCAATGGCGGCCGCTGATGACCCGGTGCCACGAGGATCACGCCGAAAAGCTCGACCCGGGCGAATCGATCTACGGCGCGCATATGATCAGCAGCGGCGGCGACGGCTTCCTGATCGACGAGGCGGGGTTCTACAAGATCCAGGCCGCGATCGACCTGGGCGGAGAGATCGTCGTGTCGAATGTGCTGCGGGTCCATGTCGCGCCGCCCGAGGGGAGGGAAGAGGCGCGGCTGGCGCCGGATTTCTTCACCGAGGACGTGGCGCGGGTTCTGGCCTTTGCCGGGGCGCCGGCCCTGGAAGGCGCCAATGCGGTGCTGGGCGAACTCGTGGCCCGGGCGCCGGACAACCCGGCCGCGGCCCATGCGCGGGTGGCGCTGAGCGCGCCGGGGCTGCGCGACTTCAAGGTGCTCGATGCCGAGGCCGGCCGTGACGGGCTGGCGATCAGGACGATCGCCAACAAGGTCGGGCAGGCGGCCAAGGCCCAGGCCGAGGCGTTGCTCAAGACCCCCGACCTGGCGGCCGACACGATCGGGCACATCCCCTATTTCGGCCAGCTGCGCACCGTGGCCGAGGCGCTCGAGGCCCATGGCGACACCGACAAGGCGGTGGATGTCATGGAAAAGACGATCAAGGTGATGAAGGATCGCGCGATCCTGGCCTCGGTCATCGACAATGCGGAACGGCGGCTCAAGCGCCGCGGCTGACCCTGGCCGGATCAACAGCGCAGGGCGCCTTCGGGCGCCCTGTCGGTGCGTCGGCGCTCAGGCCGGGCAGTCGCGGCGCACCTCGCGGTCGCGCAGGCCGGTTTCGACCAGCAGGCAGCGGTCGCGGGCCGCGTAGTAATAGCCGCGGGCATACCACATCACCGCGTCGTCGATATCGCCACCCGAGACCAGCCAGGCGCCGCGCAGGTAGCGGCCGGCGTAAAGCAGGGTGGTTTCGGCATCCAGCAGATCCGAGGGCGGGCCGCGATGGCCCATCTGGGCGGCGGTTTCCGGCAGGATCTGCATCATCCCCCAATAGGGGCCGTTGCGGGCGCCGGGGCGGTAATCGCTTTCGCGCTGGATCACCCGGTGCAGCAGCGCTTCGGGGATATCGTGGAAGGCGGCATATTCGACGATCAGCGCGCGCAATTCGGGCGTTTCGCCGGGATAGAGCGCGGGCTGGGGCGGCTGCACCGCGCTGTCCGACACCGTGGCGCGGGGGCTGCAGCCGGTCAGGAGGGCAAGGGCGAGAACGGGCAGGAGCAGCAGGCGCATGGGAAACCTTTCGCGGGGTCTGCCCCGGGGCCTAGCGCGACAGGCCCGGCCGGGAAAAGGGGAAAGCATCCTGCACCGCCCGCATCGGCAAGCCGGCGCGCAGCGGCGGGCGAAAAAACGGCGCCCTCCGAAGAGGGCGCCCTGAGGTCGCATGTGGGCGGGAAAGAAACTACATCTCGTTCGGAAGCGGCGTGTCCGCGGTGCGGTTCGGCAGGGTCGGGTGAACGACCTGCGGCTGTTCGCCGGTCAGGCTTTCGAGGAAGGCGGTGATGTCGTCTACCTCGGCATCGTCCAGTTCGATGCCCAACTGGGACGACCCCATGATCGCCACCGCCTCTTCCAGGGACCAGACCGCGCCGGAGTGGAAATAGGGCGCGGTCAGCGCGATGTTGCGCAGCGGCCCGGCGCGGAACACATAATCGTCGCCGGCGGTTTCGGTCACGGCGAAGCGGCCCAGGTCACCCTCGGGCAGGACATCGGCGCCCGGCCGTTCGATCAGGCCGAAGGGATAGTAATCTTGGCCGCCGATATTGACGCCCTGGTGGCAGGCCGCGCAGCCATTGTCGATGAAGGCCAGCAGGCCGCGCTTTTCCTGATCGCTCATCGCGCCGTCGGAGCCCATCAGGAACTGGTCGAAGGGCGCGTTGGGGGTGATCAGCGTCGCCTCGAAGCTTTCGATGGCGCGGGCGAAATTGTCGAAGGAGACCGGGTCTTCCTCACCGGGGAAGGCCGTTTCGAAGGCCTCCACATAGGCCGGCATGGAATTCAGCGTGGCGACCACATTGTCGGGGGTGTTGTTCATCTCGACCCCGGCCTGGACCGGGCCCTTGGCCTGTTCGGCAAGGTCCGGCGCGCGGCCGTCCCAGAACTGGGCGATGTTGAAGACCGCGTTGAACGAGGTCGGCGCGTTGCGCGGCCCCTTCTGCCAGCCGTGGCCGATCGAGGTTTCCAGCCCGTCGTGGCCGGCCATGCCCACGTTATGGCACGACTGGCACGAGAACAGGCCCGAGGCCGACATGCGCGGATCGAAATAGAGCATGGCGCCCAGGTCGACCCGTTCCCGGCTGACGATGTTGTTGTTCAATTCCGGCGGATTCATCGGGATCGGTTCGAAATAGCTGAGCGCGAGGTCGCGCAATTCGGCATCATCCATCGCCTCCTGGGCGAGGGCGGGCAGTGAGACCAGGGCAATCGCTGCGCCGGCAAGAAGACGGGTTCTGAACATGTGTCCCTCCTGGGTTCCGAAGTGTTGGAACCTTTCTAAGCGATGGCGCGGGGGGCAACATTGACACCAATCAATTACCGCAAGGGTCGAAGCCTGCGGGTCCGGTTACCCTTGCCGGGACAGGCCGCGCCGGCCGACGCCGATCCGGTCGAGGATCGTTTCGACCGCGTCGTCGGGTCCAGGCCGGAGGGTGGCGTTCACCGCGTCGAACCGGGCGCGCGGGGCGGGGTTTTCGGAGGGCTGCGGATCGGTCCGGGCGCGGCCCTGCAGGCCAGGGACCGGGGCGCAGCAGGCCCGGAAATCAGCCCATGACATGCGGCCGCTTTGCGGTGTCGATCAACCGCGCATCGGCAGCGTCGGCGCCCGCGGTGTGCGGCGTTGCGGCGGTGTGCAGACCGGCAGGGGCAACGCCGGCCGCCATCGCCCGGCCGAGTTCGGGAACCGGCCGGATCGCGCTCCTGGCGGCAGGATGCCGCAGTTGCCGTGGCCGGGAAAACCGCAGCGCGGTCGCGGCCCGGTCAGATGCTGGCGTAGTCGTAAAAGATCACCGGTTTGGGCTGTGGCGCCTGCCGGCCCGAGGCGGTCGGTGTCGGGCGCGGGGCCGGGCGGCCGGTGCCGCCTTTGGGGGTGCTGCTCTGTGCCATGGTCTGCTCCTGCGGTCTGGCGATTGCGTCACACCCCCCCGAGCCTTCTGCGGGCCCATCCCGTCAGACTATCCGCGCGCCGTGGCGCGGGCGTGTCGAAACTGTGGCGATTTCGTGGCGTGCGGGCGGCGCCTATTCGTCCATTCGCTGCCGCGGCGGATCGTCGTAGACCGCCCAGCCATAGTCCGCCGGGCTGCGGGGCAGCTCGTCTTCGCGGACATTGCGCGCCAGATAGGTCTTGGCGATGAAATTCGCGGTGATCGGCGCGGTCAGGAACAGGAACAGCGTGATCAGCAATTCCTGGATCGTGAATTGCCCGGTCTTGGCGAAGAAATAGGTCATCGAGGCGATCAGCGCGCCGCCCACGCCCAGGGTCGTCGCCTTGGTCGGCCCGTGCAGGCGCTGCAGGCTGTCCTTGAGCCGCACCAGCCCGTAGCTGCCCACCAGCCCGAAAATGCCGCTGACCACCAGCGCGGCCGAGATCACGATGTCCATCACGATACCCATGGCGTCGTCCTCATTCGATGATGTCGCCGCGCAGCACGAAGCGACAATAGGCGACGGTCGAGACGAAGCCGACCATCGCGACCAGCATCGCCGCCTCGTGGTAGGTCTTGGTCCCCAGAGAGATGCCGAACAGCACCAGCAGGGCGATGATGTTGATCACCATCGTGTCCAGCGCCAGGATCCGGTCGGCGGCATGCGGGCCGATGGTGATCCGCCACAGGTTCATCGCCAGGGCAACGCCGTAGCATCCGATGGCAAAGGTCAGGGCGATCTCGATCATTGGAAAATCTCCATCAGGCGGCGTTCATAGCGCGACTTGATCTGGTCGCGCACGGCGTCGGGGTCATCGGTATGCAGGCAATGGACCAGGATGCAGCTGGCATCGGCCGACAGGGTGGACGACACCGTCCCGGGGGTCATGGTGATGGTGCCGGCCAGCACGGTGATCGCCTCGGCCGAGGTCAGCTCGAGCGGGACCGTGACCCATTGCGAATGGATGTCGCGATCGGGCTTGAACAGGATGATCATCGCGACCTGGATATTGGCCACGACGATGTCGCCCAGCACGACCAGCACGTATTCGGCGGCCTTCAGGGGGCGCCCGATCCGGGACCGGTTGGGCCAGTAGGGTGCGGTCAGCATCGGGATGACCAGCCCGAACAGCAGCCCCAGCAGCAGGTTGCCCAGGGTGAAGGTGTTGACCAGGCCCAGCCAGACCAGCACCAGGGTCAGGCTGAGCAGCGGATGGGGGATCAGGCGGGTCGACATGGCTTATCCCTCTTCGGTCGGGGGCAGGACGGCGCCGATATAGCCGTCGCGGTCGAACAGCTGGGTCGCGGTATCCTCCAGATAGCCGGCGACCGGCCCGGCGAAGACCGCGAGCGCGCCCAGCACCGTCAGCGCCGCCAGGCTGGGGGCGATCTCCATCGCCGCGGCGGGGGCCGGGCCGGGGCGGCGACCGGGGGGCGGGGCCTCTTCGGCCGAAGCGGCCTCATCGGCGGCGGGCAGGGCGATCGCGGTGGATTTCCAGAACAGCGCAGAGCCGGCCCGGGCGAAGCCGACGATGGTCACCAGCGAGCCGCCCAGGATCGCCCCCCAGGCCCAGGCCATGTCGCCGGGCGCGCGCAGGGCATCCAGCACCAGCAGCTTGCCCAGGAACCCGCTGAGCGGCGGCATCCCCGCCATGGCGATGGCCGCGCCGAAGAACAGCGCCGCGAACAGCCCGTTCTGCACGGTCGCCGCCGCCGGGGTCAGGCTGTCGCCGGCGCGGCGGCTGACCACCAGGTCGGCGACCAGGAACAGGGCGGCGGCGGCGAAGGTGGAATGGACCATGTAGTACAGCGCGGCCATGGTCGCCCCGGGCGAGAAAGCCGCCACCGCGACCAGCAGCGTGCCCATCGAGCCGATCACCGAAAAGGCGATCAGCGGCATCAGCCGGCGCGCGCCCAGCACGCCGACGGCCCCCAGGAGGATGGTCACGATCGCGGCCGGGAACAGCCAGGTCGCGGCCAGGTCCTCGGTGCCCTCGATCCCCGGTCCGAAGGCGACGGTATGGACCCGCAGGATCGCATAGGCCCCGACCTTGGTCATGATCGCGAACAGCGCCGCCACCGGGGCGGGCGCATTGGCATAGGTGGCGGGCAGCCAGAACTGCACCGGGAACAGCGCCGCCTTGACCGCGAAGACGATCATCAGCAGCAATGCGGCGACCCGCACCAGGGCGGCCTCCTCTGGCGGGATCTCGGCGATGCGCAGGGCCATGTCGGCGATGTTGAGCGTGCCGGTCGAGGCATAGAGCGTGCCCAGCGCGAACAGGAACAGCGTCGAACCGGCGAGGTTCATCACCACGTATTGCAGCCCCGCGCGCATGCGTGCGCGTCCGCCGGAATGGATCATCAGCCCGTAGGAAGCGATCAGCAGCACCTCGAAGAACACGAACAGGTTGAACACGTCGCCGGTCAGGAAGGCGCCGCAGACGCCCATCAGCTGGAACTGGAACAGGGCGTGGAAATGCCGTCCGCGATCGTCCCAGCCGGTGGCGATGGCGTGGATCAGCACGATCAGCGCCAGCACGGATGTGAGCAGCACCATCACCGCCGACAGCCGGTCCAGCACCAGAACGATGCCGAACGGCGCCGGCCAGTCGCCCAGCCGGTAGACCTGGGGGGTGCCGTCGGCGGCGGCCGCGGTCAGCCCCAGCGCCACGGCGACCAGCGCCAGCGTTCCGGCGACCGAGGCGGCGCGCGCCAGGGTGATGTCGTGGCGCATGACGAAACCGATCACCGGTGCCAGCAGGGCCGGCAGGACGACGGGGACGATGATCCAGTGCATCAGCGGACCTCCGCTTCGGGGCGGTCGTCGGTGTCGTCCTCGGGGCCGATGTCGATCTCGTCGCTGTCGGCCTCCAGGTAGGCGCCGAGCCCGACCATGACCAGAACCGCCGTCATCCCGAACGAGATCACGATCGCGGTCAGCACCAGCGCCTGGGGCAGGGGATCGGTATAGCCGGCGTCACCATAGGGCGACAGGACCGGGGCCATGTCGACCGCCAGCCGGCCGCTGGAGAACAGGAAGATGTTGACCGCATAGGACAGCAGCGCGAGGCCGAGGATCACCGGGAAACTGCGCAGCCGCAGGATCAGGTAGACCCCCCCGGCGGTCAATGTGCCGACCGCGCTTGCGACGATGAGTTCCATGCCCTAGCCCTCCGCCTTGCCGGGGTTGCCCGCGGCCTCTGCCTCTGCCTCTGCCTCGGCCGCGGCCGCGGCCGCGGCGCCGGGATCGTAATCCATCGGCGCCAGGTTCACCGTTTCGCCGGCATAGCGGGCGATGCGCGACAGGCTGTAGAGCATCAGCATCACCGCCCCCAGAACGGTCAGGAACACGCCGAGGTCGAACAGGAAGGCGGTGCCGATGCCGAATCTCTCGATCGGGGGCAGTTCGACATAGCCGTAGAGGCTGGTCAGGAACGGCGCGTCGTAAAGCCAGGCCGCCGCCCCGGTCAGCCCGGCGATCAGCGCGCCGATGCCGATCATGGTGTGATATTCGATCCGCTTGCGCGCCTGGGTCCAGGCAAAACCCGAGGCCATGTATTGCATCAGCAGCGCGATGGCGATCACCAGGCCCGCGACGAAGCCGCCGCCGGGCTGATTGTGGCCGCGCAGGAAGATGTAGATGCCGACGACCACGGCGATCGGCATCAACACGCGGGTGACGACGACCATCATCAGCGGGTGCCGGTCGCGCGACCGGTCCTGGGAATAATCTCGGTTGCGCAGCCGCCGCGCCGCCGGCCCATCGAGCAACGCCTGCATCAGCGCGTAGATCACGAAACCGGCGATCCCCAGCACGATGATTTCGCCATAGGTGTCGTAGCCGCGGAAATCGACCAGGATCACGTTGACCACATTGGTGCCGCCGCCGCCTTCGTAGCTGTTGGCCAGGTGGTAGTCGGAAATCGTCGACACGTCGCGCAGCATGAAGGCATAGGCCAGCGCGCCGACCCCGCCGCCGGCGGCCAGCGCGATCAGCCCGTCGCGCAGCTTGCGGCCGCCCCGGCTTTCGCGCGGGGTCGATTTGGGCAGGAAATGCAGCGCCAGAAGCAGCAGCATGATCGTCACCGTCTCGACCGAGATCTGGGTCAGCGCCAGGTCGGGGGCCGACAGGTAGACGAAGCCGGACGAAATCGTCAGGCCGATGATCCCGATCAGAACCAGCGCCCGGAACCGGTGGTGATGCATGGTCACGACCGAAACGGTCGCGACCACCAGCATCAGCCAGCCGACCAGGATCACCGGCGGCACCGGCAGCATCTCTCGGCTTGGCGCGGCCAGGCCGCCGCCGGTGAAGGCCGCGATGCCGAGCGCGACCGACACGGCGACGAACACCGCCAGGTAGCGGCCCATGGCGCCGTTGTGCAGCCCGTCGGACAGGGCGCGCGACAGGGCGACGGCGGCGGCGATCAGCCGGTCGAAGATCGCCTTGGCCTCGGGGCGCGGCGCGGCGATCCAGACCCGGTCCAGCACCCGGTGCAGGGCCAGCAGGACGATGCCGCCCGCCACCGCGATGATCGACATGATCAGCGCCGCGTTCACCCCGTGCCAGATCTTGAGCGAATAATAGGGCAATTCGCCCCCGATCACCGCCGCGCCGGCGCTGGCGACCAGCGGGCCGACCAGCGTCGGCACCAGGCCGATGGCGATGACCATCGCCACCAGCAGCGCCGGCGCGATCCAGAGGCCCAGCGGCGGGTCATGCGGTTTGGCCGGGTAATCGTCGCGCACCGGCCCGAAGAAGACATGGACGATGAAGCGCAGCGAATAGGCGACCGACAGCAGCGCGCCCAGCGTCGACAGCACCGGCACCGCCCAGTCGCTGCCGGCCCAGACCGTGTCCGAGGCCGCGTCGAGCATCATTTCCTTGGACAGAAAGCCGTTGAAGAACGGGATGCCGGCCATCGACAGGGCCGCGGCGGTGCCGATCGCGAAGGTGATCGGCATCAGGTGGCGCAGGCCGCCCAGGCGCTTGATGTCGCGGGTATGGGTCTCGTGATCGATGATCCCGGCGGTCATGAACAGCGCCGCCTTGAAGGTCAGGTGATTGATGATGTGGAACACCGCGACGACGGCGGCGAAGGGCGTGCCGAAGCCCAGCAGCATGGTCAGCAGGCCCAGGTGCGACACCGTGGAAAACGCCAGCAGCGCCTTGAGGTCGTCCTTGAACAGCGCGATCAGCGCGCCCAGCACCATGGTGATCAGCCCGGTGGTGGCGACGATGTAGAACCAGGCTTCGGTGCCCGCCAGCACGGGCCACATCCGCGCCATCAGGAACACCCCGGCCTTCACCATGGTGGCCGAATGCAGATAGGCCGACACCGGCGTGGGCGCCGCCATCGCATGTGGCAGCCAGAAGTGGAACGGGAATTGCGCCGACTTGGTGAAGGCCCCCAGCAGGATCAGGATCAGCGCCGGCAGATACCAGTCCGAGGCCTGGATCGCCTCCTTGGCCTGCAGGATGTCGGTCAGGTTGTAGCTGCCCGCGATATTGCCCAGGATCAGCATCCCGCCGATCATCGCCAGCCCGCCGGCGCCGGTCACGGCCAGGGCCATGCGCGCGCCCTGGCGGCCTTCGGGCAGGTGCTTCCAATAGCCGATCAGCAGGAACGAGCTGAGCGAGGTCAGCTCCCAGAAGATCAGCAACAGCAGGATGTTGTCGGAAATCACGATGCCCAGCATCGCGCCCTGGAACAGCAGCAGATAGGTATAGAACTGCCCCATCGGGTCGTCGCCGGACAGGTAGAACCGGGCATAGAGCGTGATCAGCAGGCCGACGCCCAGGATCATGCCCGCGAACAGCAGCCCCAGCCCGTCGAGGAAGAACGACGCCGACAGGCCCAGCTGCGGCAGCCAGGTCAGCTCGGCCCGGATCACCTCTCCGCGCAGCACGTCGGGGGCCAGCAGCCCCAGAAGCACCAGCGCCAGAACGGTGGGCGCGGCGGTGAAACTGGCGCAGGCGGTGCGGCCGGCGCGGATCATGATCCCGGGGATGAGGGCGCCGATGAACGGCAGGAGCGCGATCAGGAATAGATAATGGCCTGTTTCGGTCATGTCCCCCATACCCGCTGTCCCCACGGTTCTCGCTTGGATAAAGGGCCACCTTGTGGGTTTACAAGGCCATATCGGCCGAAAACGACGAAAACCGCCCCGGGGTCTCCGATCGGCCGCGT
The DNA here is from genome assembly GCA_001314655.1 of Rhodobacteraceae bacterium HLUCCA08. GTDB lineage: Bacteria > Pseudomonadota > Alphaproteobacteria > Rhodobacterales > Rhodobacteraceae > Salibaculum. The sequence continues at coordinate 273,546 of LJSF01000028.1, forward strand.
CGGCTGTCGCCGCGATGCAGCGCGCCGGGCCGCCGGGCCGCTCCGCGTGATCCTGCCGCGGGCGCGGGCGCCGATCGGCCGGCCTCGACCATGGCGCCGGGGCTGGACATCGCCGCCTGGCCCCGGAAGATTGCGCCCGACCCCAAGGAGACCCGCCATGCCGACCCACCTGCCGCGCAAAGACCTGTTCGAGATCCCGCCGGGGGTGATCTACCTTGACGGCAATTCGCTGGGCGTGCTGCCGAAAGGGGCGGCGGCGCGCGCGGCCCGGGTGATCGAGGACGAATGGGGCGGCCAGTTGATCCGGGCCTGGAACGAGGCCGGATGGATGGATCTGCCGCGCGTGGTCGGCGACCGGATCGCCACGCTGATCGGGGCGCCGGCCGGCTCCGTCGCCACCGGCGACACCCTGTCGATCAAGGTCTACCAGGCGCTCGACGCGGCGCTGAAGATGCGGCCCGACCGGCGGGTGATCCTGTCGGACAGCGGCAATTTCCCCAGCGATCTCTACATGGCGCAGGGCCTGATCGGCACGATCGGCAAGGGCTACGCGTTGCGCACCCCCGCGCCCGATGCCGTGGCCGCGGCGATCACCGACGAGGTCGCCGTGGTGATGCTGACCCATGTCGATTACCGCACCGGCCGGATGCATGACATCGACGCGATCACCCGCGCCGCCCATGCCGCCGGGGCGGTGATGATCTGGGACCTGGCCCATTCCGCCGGCGCCATGGCGCTGGACATCGCCGGCAGCGGGGCCGAATTCGCCGTCGGCTGCAGCTACAAATACCTCAATGGCGGCCCGGGCGCGCCGGCCTTCATCCATGCACGGCCCGATATCGTCGAGCGCATCGACCCGGCCCTGGCCGGCTGGCTGGGCCATGCCGCGCCCTTCGCGATGGAGCCCGGCTATCGCCCGGCGATGTCGACCGAGCGGCTGCGCGTCGGCACGCCGCCGATCCTGCAACTGGCGGTCCTGCAAGAGGCGCTGAAGGTCTGGGACGGGGTCGACATGGCCGCGCTGCGCGCCGCCTCGATCGCGCTGACCGAGCGGTTCATCGCCGAGGTCGAGGCGCGCTGCCCGATGCTGGTGCTGGCCTCGCCCCGCGATCCTGCGCGGCGCGGCAGCCAGGTGTCCTTCGCCTTCGAGCACGGTTATGCGGCGATGCAGGCGCTGATCGCCCGCGGCGTGATCGGCGATTTCCGCGCCCCGGACATCATGCGGTTCGGCTTCACGCCGCTCTACATCGACGAGGCCGACGTGATCGCCGCGGCGGCGATCCTGCAAGAGGTGCTGACGACCGAGGCCTGGCGCGACCCGGCCTACCGGGTCCGCGGAAAGGTGACCTGAGCCGCATGGCCCAAGCGCCCGGGACGAATGGGTTTTCGGCTCCGGCGGTCGGGGCGGGGGCCAGCCGGCGAACGCTTGTGCAAACAAGGGAAAATTTGCTTCGGGTCCGGACCGGATCCGGGAATGTGCAGCCTGGAACGCCATGCCCTGTGCACATGGCCAACAGGTGCAGATGCCCATGCGGCGACATCGGAAAGCCCGGGCCGAACGGCACGGCTTGCCAAGCGCCGGATCCGCCGCGAGACCCGAGCAGCGAAGAAGGCCGGCGCTACCTTAGAGGACGGGGAGGACGGGGACCTCTCGGTCCAGGCGTGACGGCCGTCGCCTCTGCGAAAAGGCCGGTCTTGACGTCGCATGTGTCGCACACCGCAACCGCCACCTCGCCATGCGCAGGACAAGGGGGCGTTCGATCTTTCCCGATACGCCGAGCGATCATCGCTGGCGCATGACCATGTGCGCTCCGGCGCGCCGCGGGCGCGGGCTTGAGCGCCGCGAAATGGCCCGTTCGCTTCAAGGAAACCTGACCGAATGGGCGGCTCTGGCCGTGCGCCGCCCTTGGAATGATCGACCAGGGCACCGATTCATCAACCCGCAACCGGATGCGCGTTTCGGCAATCTTCATGAGGGCGAGGAATTTGACGTCTTGTTTCTCGTATCGGGTTGCGATGGCCCTGCAATGCTCGGGTTTCGAGACGAAACGCGCGATCCGGTCGCGGCGGTCGGCGTCGCCATCACGCGGAAGCGGTGCAGATCGGCGCGGGATCGAACCGGTGACAGCTGTTGCGCCAAGCAGGGGGGGTTCGACTGCCCGAACAGAACCCGGGCGCTGGCGAAAGCTTTCGGGCGTGAATTCATCGGCGGGCCTTCGCTTTCCGTCTGTCGATCATCAGGGAGACGTCCGACCGGTCGTGCGCTGTTCTCTGATCTCGGGCGTTCGTTGCGATTATGCAGGCGAGACAGCTGTCCCGCCTGCTTGGGCTCTGCCCGTTGGCCGGGCTATGTCGTGATGAGGACTATTGCCCGATCGAGTCCGGGCCAACGCCGTCAAACCCGGTGAACATGCCGTTGTCATTGGCAAGGCCCTCGGTCGGGACGGGCTGGATCACGTCCCAATGCTCGACGATCATGCCGTCCTCCATCCGGAACAGGTCGTAGAAGGCGTTGGTTGTGCCGTTCCATTGGCCTTCGCTGACGGTCAGGACGAAGTTGCCCTCGCCCAGCACCGCGTGGATCTCGGTGTACTGGAACATGTTGCCTTGCGCCGTCAGCTGCTCGACCGCCGCGACGATCCCGTCGAGCCCGTCCGCGATCATCGGGTTGTGCTGGGCGTAGCTTTCGGCGCTGATGTAGTCGGTGATGCGGGCGGGGTCCCGGCCCATCAGCACATCCTGGACCAAAGCGACGGCCAGAGCCTTGTTCGCCTCGGTCCGGTCCAGATCGGTCACTTCGGTCGGGCCGTCGGTCTGGCTTCTGCCGCTGGCGATTTCCGTCGCGAGGGGCTGCAATGCACCCCAGTGTTCCGCGACCTTCCCGTTCTCGTCCACGCGAATGATATCGAAGGACACCATCGTGTCGGCGCCAAACGGGGCGGCATTGCGCCAGATATTGTGCATGAAGACGTAGTTGCCGTCCTCGAACATGCGGATGTTCTCGGCGGTCGTGCCCGCTTCTTGCAGCACTGGCAAAAGTTCGATGAACGGCTCCAGCCCGGTGGGGATGAAGGGGTTGTGCTGGATGTAATCCGGGTTGGCCAATTCCCGCATCGTGTCGACGTCCCCTTGCAGGACGGCGCCCAGAAACGCGCCGACAATCGGCTTGATCGATGCAGTGTCATCGGCAAGGGCACCGGTGGCAAGCAAAGCGGTGGCTGCAGCTGCAGTCAGGGTCTTTTTCATTGAATTGGGACCTTTTTCAGGGGGTGGATATTGATGTGGTCAGGCGTCGGCGCCGCCGAGCACGGTGTCGAGCTGCATCTCTTTCAAAAGGGCGTCCTGCCGCGGCTGGGTGAAAGCGTTGATCTCGTCCACGCCCCAGGTGATGCCCACGACCGTGCGGGTGGGGCGCGTGCCGGGCGCGGCATCGGCCAGCGCGAGATAGGCGTCGACGACCAGTTGCGGGTCTGGGGCCTGATCGCTTGCCAGCATCTGGGTGAAGCCTGCGATCATGGCGGCAGGCACCTGCCCAAGGTCGCCATAGGAGGCCAGCACCTCCGCGCGGGCGGGCGGCTTTCCGGCGGCGAGCAGGTTCGACGGGAACGGCCCGGGCTCGACCAGTGCGATGTCGATGCCGAAGGGGGAAACTTCGTAGCGCAGGCTCTGGCTGTAGGCTTCGAGCGCGTGTTTCGTGGCGCAGTAGGTGCCGAAGAACGGCACCGAGACACGGCCTGCGATGGAGCTGGTGTTGATAATCAGGCCACGCCCGGCAGCGCGCATCGACGGCAGCACCGCCTGCATCGCGCGGATGGCCCCGAAATAGTTGGTGTCCATCTGTTCCGCGGCCTGCGCGACGCTGTAGGCCTCGGTCATGCCGATATACATGATGCCGGCGTTGTTGATCAGGATGTCGATGGGGCCATGGGCGAGGATGCGGCCAAAGCCCTCGGCCACCGAGGCGTCGCGGGTGACGTCCATCTCGGCGATGGCGATGGCGGGGGCGCAAGCCTCCAGTTCGGCCTTCTTGGCCGCATTGCGCCCCTGGACGTCGCGCATCTTGCCCCAGACGCGGTCACCCCGGTCAGCGAAGGCGCGCACCGCCGCTGCCCCGAAGCCGCTGCTGGCCCCTGTGATGACGACCGTTCTTGCGGTCTGTGCCATGGGTCGCTCTCCTGCTTGCCTGTTGCGTTACCGACTGGTACGATTTCAACAGACACACCGTCAAGACATAAAATACCATATGGTAACAAATGAGTGACGACATCCCGAGACCCCTGCGCGGCCGGCCCCGGACCATGGACCCGGGCAGAGTCCTCGACGTGGCGATGACCGCCTATTGGCACAGCGATCCGGCGGATGTATCGGTCAATGCGATCTGCCAGATGGCGGGTATTTCGAAGCCCTCGCTCTATCGCGAATTCGGCAGCGAGGACGGGCTGTCGCGCGCGGCCCTCGACCGCTATGCCGACCAGGTCCTGTCGGAGATGTTCGTGATCCTGCACGGCGCGACGGGGCTGCGCCAGACGCTGGACGCATTGATCGACTTCGCCTGCGACGATCCCCGGATGGAAACCGGCTGCCTGTTCTACAAGATGCGCGCGGGCAGGCACCGGCTGGGACCGGACACGCGGGCGCGGGTCGAGGAGATCGACGCAGCCGGACAGGCGGCTTATGCGTCGTTCCTGCAAGCTGCCCGCGATGCCGGTGACTGGCCGGCTGGCCTGTCGGTCGAGGCCGGGGCGAAGTACCTGGGCGAGCAGATCGCGCTTGCCATCACCCAACGCGCCTCCGGCGAAGACCCTGCCCGCATCCGCGACATGCTGACCCTCGCGCTCTCGGTCTTTACCCGCCCATGACCGGATCGCCACGCGCCCTGATGCCCGATTGCCTGCGCCTTGTCGCGCTGTTCGGCATCGTCGTCGTCAACGTCCAGTATATCGCCTTTTCCGCGCTGCACGGGGTCGCCGACCCGGTTGCCGAGACGCCCCTGGACGCGATCACCCTGTGGCTGGTGAACGGGCTGGCGCTGCTCAAGACCTACGGGCTTTTCTCCTTCATGTTCGGTGTGGGGCTGGGGTTCCTGATGCGTTCGGCGGCACGGCGGGGGCTGCCCTTCGGGCGCCTCTACCGCAACCGCATGATCGGCCTTGCGATCCTCGGGATTGCCCATGGCTGCCTGTTCTTTCCCGGCGACATCCTGACGATCTACGCGGTCACCGGATCGATCCTCTATCTGTTCCGGGATTGGCAGGTTGGCCGCTTGGTGCGAGCCGGCGCGGCTTTGCTGGTCGTGCAGGCCTTCATCGCGCCACTGCTGCTACTGGCCGCGCCGGAGACGCCGCCCGACATCGTCGCGATGGAGCGCGCGATCCTGACGAATGGCGGGTTCTTCGAGGCCGTCCTGTTCCGAAGCATCGGCTTCGCGGTCATCATGCCGTCTTTCCTCGTGATCCAGGGGATCGCGGCGCTCGGCTGGTTCTGCCTTGGACTGGCCGCGGTGAAATCCGGCATGATCGACGATGCCGGGCACCCGCTCTGGCGGCGCGCGCGGCGCTGGTGTCTGGGGCCGGGGGTGGCGCTGGGTCTTGCCGGGGCCGCGATCTGGCAATGGGGATCGCCGGTGCCCGGGGCCGTCCTGACCATGGTTTCGGCACCGGTGGCGACGCTCGGCTATCTCGGTCTGATCGCCGCGCTGTCGCGCCCGCCGGGGCCGATCATGGCGAAGGCGCTGGCTGCGGGCGGCTCAAGCCTGAGCATATACCTCGGCCAGTCGATCCTCCTCTCGACGATCTTCTCGGGCTATGGGCTCGGCCTCTGGGCTGATGTCGACCGGTTCACCGCCGTTGCCATCGCACTTGCGGTGACGGTGATCCTGATCGTTGCGTTGGCGATCTGGCGGTCCCGCTTCGGGCTGGGGCCTTTCGAATGGGTCCTGCGACGCATCACCTATGGCGGGTTCCGACACTGAAGCCTGTCATTCAGCCTTTTCACTCTATCCGTGTTCTCGTGCAGGAGGGCGAGGATGACCGGGCGGTCGATGGCAAGCCAGAAGATGGGGTGACGCCGGCACCGATGGATGCAGATCTCGTCAGGCAATTGCGGCCATGATCTTGGCGGCGCTCGTCTGCTCGCGATCGCGTCGAAGCAGTCCCCGAACTGTCCACGGTCCTTGTCCGCTTGGTCTGGTCCCCCGGTTTCGGACGTGGACCGCCCTGCATCCCTGGGGCCTTCGTCCGCCGCAGGCGCAAGGTCGTCGCTCGGCGAGGATGGGGCCGGACCCCTGCGCGCTTGCGTTCGTCGCGCCGGATCTCGTCGACGGACTTGCCGGAAAGCTCGCCACGCCGCGCCTGCTCGGTCCGCGGCTCCGGGAAGTTGGCCCGCGCCATGAAAGCCTCGTCGTCGCGCATGCCGACGCGCGCGTTTGCTTCTTGTCCGTGGACAAGATCTGTCTTGCTGGGCAGGGTCTTTGGGGTCCGGTCATGGCGGGCCGCCCTCGTCATTGCCAAAGGGCTGTCGGGCTGAAGCAGAAGGCCTTATGGGACGGGAAAACCTTTGCCGAGCGTGCCGCATCGACTTGACCGCGAGCCGTCTCGGAGAGGCTGGTGTCGAGAAACCGCATGACGGGAAATGGTCCGGATTTTCTCCGTCGCCGGGATCGCCTCAGGCGCGCCCACCGGTTGCGAGGTTTGAGGACGTCGGAAACCCGGCTTTCCCGGGGCTCTGACATGGCGATGCCATTCCATGTGGTTTTGCGGCAGCGCCGTGCTCACCGGCCTCATTGCACCGGGCAAATGCGCGCGAGCGGGGCAAAGACCCTGGGGGCCGCCGCCAGCACCCGCCCGCCTTGCGAAAGCATCGCGTCCATGGCAATGGCTTCGATGCATCCGCCCGCTTCGTCCACCATGAGCAGGCCGCCGAGGCAGTCCCAGGCGTTCATGTGCGGCTCGAAATACCCCGCGAGCCCTCCGCAGGCGACTTCGGCGAGCATCAGCGCGCCCGAGCCGTTGCGGTAGAAGACACCGCCCGCCTCCATCAGCCGCAGCAGGATCCCGGCGACCTCCGGTGCAGGTGTCCGGTGGCTGGCGCCGATGGCGGTCATCGCGCCGGTCAGCTCGAGGGTGTCCGAGACCCTGTGCGGGGTGCCGTCGCGGCGAAACCCGGCGCCGCGCCGGGCCTCGAAGAGATGGCCGAGCACCGGGGCGAAGGTGGCGGCGGCCACGGTGCGGTCGCCCTCGACGAGGGCGATGGCCACGCACCAATGCGGCAGGCCCGACAGGAAGGGCATGGTGCCGTCGATCGGGTCGATCACCCAGGTGAAGCCGCTCGACCCCGCTTTCGGCGCGTCTTCCTCGCCGATGATCCCGTCGTCGGGGAAGTCGGCGGCGATGCGGGCGCGCACCAGCGCCTCGACCTCGCGGTCGGCATGGCTCACGACGTCCTGCGGCGTGGCCTTCGCCTCGATGACGAGGGCCTCGCGGGCCTCGAAGAAGGCAAGGGCCGCGGCGCCGGCGTCGCGGGCGATGTTGCAGGCGAGCGCGTGGCGCGCGTCGATCGGGTCGGTCATGGCATGTCCTTTCAGGAAAGGCGGGTCACGCCGCCCGTGTCGATGCGCAGGGCGACGGTCTGGCCTGTCTCGAGCCTGGGCTCCGAGATCGGGCGGGAGACCAGAAGTTCGGTGCCGCCGAGGGCCACCGCATTTTCCATGCGGCTGCCGAGATAGGTCGCCCCGGCGACCCGGGCGGGGCCGTCGGCGGTGGCATCGAGGGCGATGCGCTCGGGGCGGATCGAGACCGAGGCGGGACCGTCGGCACCCGGCAGCGGCACGTCGAGCCCCGCGGCGGTGAAGCGGCCCGCCGCGACGCGCCCTTCGATCAGGTTCGCGTCGCCGATGAAATTGGCGATGAAGGCCGAGGCCGGACGCTCGTAGAGGTCCTCGGGCGTGCCGACCTGGGCGATGCGGCCCTTGTCCATCACCACGATCCGGTCCGAGACCGCCAGCGCCTCTTCCTGGTCGTGGGTGACGTAGACCGCCGTCAGACCGAACTCCTGTTGCAGCGCGCGGATTTCGGAGCGGACCTTGCGGCGCAGCTTGGCGTCGACATTCGACAGCGGTTCGTCGAACAGGATCACGTCCGGCTGCTGGGCGATGGCGCGCGCGACCGCGACGCGCTGCTGCTGGCCGCCCGAAAGCTCTGCCGGCAGCCGGTCGTGGAGGCCGCCAAGGCCGATCTGGTCGAGAATGCCGCGCGCCTTGGCCCGCGCCTCGGCCTTCTTCACGCCGCGGATGACGGGTCCGTAGGCCACGTTGTCGAGCACGCTGACATGCGGGAACAGCGCGTAGGACTGGAACACCATGCCCACGTTGCGTTCCGACGCCGGGTCGCGGCTGACGTCGCGACCCGCGATCCTGAGGTGTCCTGCGCTTGGCAGGTCCAGGCCCGCGATCAGGCGCAGGCTGGTGGTCTTGCCGCAGCCCGAGGGCCCGAGGAAGGTGACAAGCTCGCCCCTGCGGATCGACAGGTCGATGCCGTCCACCGCCACCGCATCGCCGAACCGTTTCACGACGCCGACGAATTCGATCGCCAGGTCCGTGCCCTGTGTGGTGTCCTTCATCTTTTCACTCCGCCGGTTGTGCCGCGGCCGTCAGGGCAGTCCTGCGGCCCAGTTGCCGCTTGCCCACCACAAGCTGGATCAGTGCGACGCAGATCGCCATGACAATCATCAGGACGGCGGAATAGGCGATGGCCAGCGCATATTCCCCGTTCTCGACCCGGCCCATGATATGGGCCGTCGCCATGTTGTGGCGCGCGGACACAAGAAAGATCACCGCCGACACCGCCGTCATCGCGGTGACGAAGGAATAGACCAGCGCCGTGAAGATCGCCGGGCGGATCGGCGGCAGCACCACGCGGCCCAAGGTCTGCGCGCCGCCGGCGCCCATGGTCTGGCTCGCCTCCTCCATGCTGCGGTCGATCTGCGCCAGCGCCGCGATCCCGGCCCGCATGCCCACGGGCATGTTGCGGAAGACGACGCTGATCACGAGGATGATCATGGTGCCGGTCATGTCCACGGGCGGCACGTTGAAGGCCGCGACACAGGAGATGCCGACCACCGTGCCCGGTATCGCGAAGGACAGCATGGTGCCGAATTCGAAGGCGCGGCGGCCCGCGAAATCCTGTCGCGCGACGAGCCAGGCGGTGAGGATGCCGATGGCCATGGTCAGCGGCGCCGAAAGGGCCGAGACCCAGAGCGTCGTCATCATCGAGTCCCGGGCCGAACCGTAAAGCCGCAGGCCTTCGGCCTCGAGTTCGAAGGAGAACGCGGTCCGGATGTGGTCGAAGGTGGGGGTCATGTCCAACCGGCCGATGTCGGTGACGAAGCCGCCCAGAAGGACGCTCGCATAGACCGCCACGACAAAGGCCGCGAAGGGCAAGACGACGGCCACGGCGACAAGTTTCAGCATCGGCGGCACGGGGGCCACGAGCCCGGCGTCGGATTTGCCGGTGACGGTGACGTAGTTCGCCCGGCCCAGCCACCGTGTCTGCGCCCGGAACGCGATCAGCGTCAGCGCCAGCAGGATCATCGCCAGCGTCGCGGCATTGCCGAGGTCATAGCGCGCGCCGACGACGGCGAAGAAGATCCTGGTCGACAGCACGTCATAGCCGCCGCCAAGCACGATGGGATTGCCGAAATCGGCAAGGCTTTCGATGAAGGCCAGAAGGAAGGTCGCGGCAATGCCGGGGCGCAGCAGCGGCCAGGTGACGGTGCTGAAGGTCCTGAGCGGCCGCGCGCCAAGGGTCTTGGAGGCTTCCTCGAGCGTCGGGTTGATGGCCTCGAGCGTGCCGAGCAGCACCAGGAAGGTGACCGGCGTGAAGGCCAGGACCTGCGCCATCAGGATGCCCGGCAGACCGTAGACCCAGCGGCCCGGGCGGACGTCGAACAGCTCGGCGCCGAATTGCGTCAGCACGCCCGAGCGCCCGAACAGCACGATGATCGCCACACCGACGACGAAGGGCGGGGTGATGATGGGCAGGATCGACAGCGCGCGCAAGACGCGCTTGAAGCGGAAATCCGTGCGCGCGACCAGAAGCGCGAGGGCAAGGCCGAGCGCCGTTGCCAGCGTCGCGGACAGCAGGCCCAGTTGGATCGTGTTGATCACCACGCCGCAGCTCAGGCGCGACGTGAAGCAGGCAAGCCCCCAGAGGTTCCGCACGGTCACCCGCTCGATGCAGGGCCCGAAGGCGAGCGCGCCATTTTCATCGGTGAAGGCGGCGGCGCCGAGCTTGAGGATGGGAAAGAACACGAAGAGCGCCAGAAGCGCCACGATCACGATCACGCAGGCCGAGGCGAACCGTTCCCCGCGGCAAAACCCGCGCGCCGCAAGCCCGTCGGACAAGAGCCCGAGCAGCGCGACCCCCGCCAGAAAGGCGCCCGCGCCCATGCCGGTCTGGCCCGCCTGCGCGGTCGGAAAGATCTGGCCCACCAGCGGCAGCGCGGGACCGTTCAACCCGATGGCGAAGGCCTGCAGCAGAAAGATGGCCTGCGCCGCCGTCACGAGGGGCAGCAGGGCAGGGTGGCGGCGCCAATCCCGCGTCCGTGCGGCAAGACCCGCCAACGCAAGGGCCAGTCCGACGACCGGCAGCAGCCAGGGGCGGTCCGCAAACCCCAGCACCAGGGCGGATTCGCCGAAGGCCCCGACCGCATACCACGGGAGCGCGGCGACGGCGCCGATCAGCAGACCGAGCCAGCCGACGCTGGCCCGGTCGATGGCGACGGCTGCGTTCACTGCGGCAGCGTGCCGATTTCCGCGTCCCACCGCGCCAGCAGGCGCGTGCGGACTTCGCCGGAGCCATAGGTGGCGAAGTCGTCGTCGATCAGCAGCACATCCTCGAGGCGCGGCGCCTCGGGCGGGGTCGCGGCGCTCAGGTTCGAGGGCACCTGATAGCTCGACGCCGTGGCCCCGAGTTCCTGCGCCGCGGGCGTCAGGGCCCAGTCATACCAGGCGCGCGCATTGTCCGGGTTCGGGCCGCCTTCGATGATCGACATCGAGCCGACCTCGTAGTCGGTGCCCTCGCAGGGTGCGACGGTGGCGATCGGGGCGCCTTGCACGGTCTGCGCCACGGCATCTTGCTGGAACACGATGCCGACCGCGGTTTCGCCCGTTGCGGCCGCCCGGATCGGCGCGCTGCCCGACTGGGTATAGGCGCTGATGTTGCCGTGAAGCTCGGTGAGATAGGCAATGGCCTCGTCTTCGCCCATCGGCTGCACCATGGTGGCGCGCATCGTGCAGGAGGTGCCCGAGGAATTCGGGTTCGCCACCTGGATGTCGTCCGCAAAGCGCGGATCGAGCAGGTCGGCCCAGCAGGCCGGCGCCGGGTCCTCGACGAGGTCGGTGTTGTAGCCGAACCCGAGCGCGCCGGCATAGATGCCCACGGTCCGGTAGCCCGAGGTTTCCGCCTGCCGCACGGCCCAATCCTGCAGATCGGCCAGCATCGGCGACTGGTATTCCGCGGTCAGCCCTTCCTGGGCGGCCTGCAGATGGGGGTCGCCGGTGCCGCCCCACCTCACGTCGCCGCGCCCGGGGAACAGGGTTTCACGCCGGAGCCCGGCCATTTCGGGCATCGCCTCGAAGATGCGTTTCCGGGCGGCGTGCACTTTTTCGGAAAACCTGTCGCGGCGGTCTGCCAGCTTGTCGAACGGACCCCGCCCGATGTCCCGCGCGACCGGATCGCGATGTGCGGCGACAGGCTCCACACCGATATCGTCGGCGCGGCCGCGGTCGGCTGGCGGACCGTGCCGGTGAGCGGCGACGGTCTTCTTGCCGGGCTCGACCCGACGGCCTATTGCGACCGGTCGGGCACCACGCCGATTGGCGCGTGAGACGGATCCAGCGGCAGGGCAAACGGGGGCGGAGACCGTGACGAAAAGGAACCGGGACCCTTGAACGGGAATGTCGTCTTCGACCTCGGCGGAACGCTGATCGACGGCGCGCCGGACCTCGACGCGATCGCCAACAGGCGACTGTCGGCGCGCAGCCCGGAAGAGCAGGGGGCAAGATCCTCTGACCCGGTCCGAGATCGGCAAGTGCCGGACCGCCGCCCGGCGAGAACCCGGGGGGATTTGACACGGATCAATGCGCATATGCGTTGCGACGCATGACCACCCGCCCATGCAGAATAAACTGACCGCCCTTTGCGACCCGACCCGCGGCGCAGCACTCGCCCTGCTCCGGGATGGGGGCGCGCATTGCGTCTGCGCATGGATGGCGCGGCTTGACGCGCACCAGAGCCGGATGTCGCGACACATGAAGGTGCTGCGCGGCGCCGGCCTCGTGCTGGATAGGCGCGACGCGCAATGGGTGCGGACCCGGCGCAACCCCGACCTCGCGCCGGCATTCGCGGCCGTGATCGATGCTGTGCTGACCGCCGAACGCAATCTGGAAAGGAAGGCCGCATGACCACCGAAACCCATGACCCGGCCCCACATCGCGGCGCGCCCGACTGGGTCTGGTATGGGGGTATCCCCGCCGTCGGGTCGGTCCTCTACCTGCTCTACGGTCAGCTGATCCCGATCTCGGAATGGGTGACGGCGCTGTTTCCCGTGGCGCGCGACAGCCATACCGGCGAGGCCATCGCGTTTTTCGTCTATGACGTGCCCAAGGTGCTGCTGTTGCTGACCGGCATCGACTTCGTCACCGGCGTCTTGCGCAGCTGGTTCAGCCCGGAAAGGACCCGGGCGATGCTTGCGGGCAAGCGGCAGATCTGGGGCTATCCGCTGGCCGCCCTTCTGGGCGTGCTCACGCCGTTCTGCTCCTCTGTCCCGCTCTTCATCGGCTTCGTGTCCGCGGGCATTCCGCTGGGCGTCACCTTCTCCTTCCTGATCGCGGGCCCGATGGTGGGGCCGGTGGGCCTTGGCCTGCTGTACGGTCTCGTCGGCTGGGAGATCGCCACCATTTACCTTGTCTTCGGTTTCACCATCGCCACCGTCGCGGGGTTCATCCTCGGCCGGATGGGGCTGGAACGCCATCTGCAGGACTGGGTGCGCGAGCTGAACGCGGGCGCCCTGGGCGATCTGCCCGGGGAGCGGCTGACGCTGGTGGACCGGCTGAAGATCGGTGTTGACCAGGTGCGCGAGATCGTCGGCAAGGTCTGGGTGCTGGTCGGCATCGGCATCGGCGCGGCGATCCACGGCTATGTGCCCGAGGCGGTGATGCTGCGGATCATGGGCGGCGAGGCCTGGTGGTCCGTCCCCGCCGCCGTCGTCGTGGGCGTGCCGATGTACACCAACGCGGCCGGTGTCATCCCGATCGTCGAGGCGCTGCTTGGCAAGGGCGCGGCGCTTGGCACAACGCTGGCCTTCATGATGTCCGTCATCGCGCTGAGCTTGCCCGAAATGATCATCCTCAAGCAGGTCCTGAAGCTGCGCCTGATCGCGATCTTCATCGCGGTGGTCTCGGCGGGAATCCTCGCCACAGGCTTTCTGTTCAATGCCATTCTCTGAAAGGACTCTCCCATGAAAACCGTCAAGGTCTACGGCCCCGGCTGCAAGCGCTGCGAGGCGACCCAAACCATGGTTCAGGAGGCCGCCGCCCGGCTTGGCATCGACGTGACGGTGGAAAAGGTCACCGACGCCCAATCCATCGCCATGGCGGGCGTGATGTCCACGCCGGGTATTTCGGTCGACGGAAAGCTTGTCCATGCCGGCGGCCTGCCGGATGCGGGCAAGCTCGAAGGCTGGCTGCGCGCATGATCCGCACTGTCAGTGCCGCCGCGCTTGTCGTTGTCCCGACCCTTGCCGTGGCGGCCGTCCTCGCGGTCCAGCCCGTCACCGACGATGTCTGGGCCATCGTCGGCCCGCTGGAACAGCGCAGTCCGGAAAACCTCGCCAACAACGCCACCTTCGGATTGGTCGTGACGCCCGAGGGGGCGGTGCTGATGGATCCGGGCGGATCGTGGCAGGGGGCCGCGATGCTGCACGCGGCCATCCGCAGCGTGACCGACCAGCCGGTGCTCCATGTCATCGACACGGGCGGGCAGGATCACCGCTGGCTCGGCAACGGCTACTGGCAGGCGCAGGGCGCCACGGTGATCGCCAGCGCGGCGGCGGACGCGGACCATCGCGCCCGCTCGGGCGACCAGATGATCGCGCTGGCGCAGTTTCTGGGCGAGGGGCTGGCGGCCACCGAACCCGCCCATGCAGACGTCACGTTCGAGACCGATTACACCCTCGAGCTCGGCGGCCTCAGCTTCGAGATCATGCATCGCGGCGCGGCCCATACGCCGGGCGACAGTTTCGTCTGGCTGGACGAGCGCGACGTGATCTTCACCGGCGACATCGTCTATGTCGATCGTCTTCTGGGCAACGGCCCGGCCCGCGATACCGACAGCTGGATCGCGGTCTTCGACGCGAGGGCGGCCTATCAGCCCGCGCATGTCGTGCCCGGCCATGGCCGGGCGACCGATCTGGCCACGGCCACCCGCGACACCCGCGACTATCTCGTGAACCTGCGCGCACAGATCGGGGCGCTGATCGAGGACGGTGGCGACATCATCGACGCGCCGGCCATCGACCAGTCGGCCTGGGCCCATCTTGACCAGTTCGCCGCACTTGCGGGCCGCAACGCGCAGGCCAACTCCGAGGAGATGGAGTGGGAGTGAGGCGGGCGTATCGCGTCACCGCGCGCCGTATCGACAGCCATGGATCGGAGGCCGAGGCGGAATTCGCGCGTCTTGTGCTCGACACCGCCATGGCCGGCCGGCTGAAGGGCGCCGGGCGGATGACGCCGATGCCGGGGGGCGATCGGCGCGGCATCGATGTCAGCCGGCATGGGGTCCGGCAGGACAGCCCGCCAAAGATGGTCCGCATCGACGATGATAGGTGGTCGATACGGATGAAAGCGACCAGCGGCGCGACCATTTCCACCGCAACCTGCGCAATTGCGGCACCTTCGCCAACACGCTGGCCGAGGCCACAGAGCTGGTCGGGACGATCCGGCGGAAAGACCGCTCCATGGCCCATGATCACGGCCCCGACACCGTATGCATGACCTCTCCGGAGGGCGCGCGCAGAGGGTCCGCATCGCGCGCAGCCCCATCCAGCCCGCGCGTGACCGCTGCGGCGCGAACGGTCATTTGGCGGGTGCGTGACGCAGGGTTTGCCTGCGGGGTGCGACTCTGCGTCCGCCAGAATGAACCCTTTACAAAACCGGAAATGTAGTTATGTTTGCCCAATGACCACGACCAGCCCCAACGCCCGCGCGCTTGCCGCCCTAGGCCACGATGCCCGTCTGTCGATCTTTCGCCTGTTGGTGAAGGCCGGGGACGACGGGCTGCGGGTCGGCGATATCGGTGAGCATCTGGGGCTCGCGCCCTCGACGCTGGCGCATCATCTGTCGACGCTGACCGGTGCCGGGTTGGTTGTGCAGGACAAACAGGGGCGCGAGGTGTTCAACCGCGTCGATTTCCCCGCCATGCACCGGCTGGTCGGGTTCCTGACCGCCGAATGCTGCGCCGGTGTGGTTCTGAACCCCTCGGAGGACGCCGCTTGAGACCCTTTGCCGCTTTTTCTCACCCTGAAACACCTGCAATTCCGGAGATTTGGTGATGACTGAAACAACCGTCCCGATGCCGGGCCTGAGGTCCGCGCTGCGCCATCTGTGGCAGGATCAGCGGGTCTGGCTTGCCTCGGCGCTGATCCTTGCGGCGCTGGCGGTGTTCGACGCGCCCCAGGCCGCTGAAAGCGCGCTGTTCGCGGGCGGGGCGCTGTTGAACACGGCGCCCTTCCTGATCCTGTCGATTGGCATCGCGGCCTGGGCCAATGCCACCGGCGCCGACAACCTGATCGCCAAGGCCTTTACCGGCGCGCCGCTGATGATGATCGGGCTGGGCGCGCTGGCGGGGGGCGTCTCGCCGTTCTGTTCCTGCGGGGTGATCCCGTTGATCGCGGCGCTTCTGGCGATGGGCGTGCCGCTGTCGGCGGTGATGGCCTTCTGGCTGGCCTCGCCGATCATGGACCCGTCGATGTTCGTGCTGACGACGGGCGTGCTCGACATCGAATTCGCGGTGGCCAAGACGATCGCCGCCATCGGGCTGGGCGTGTTCGGCGGCACGGTGGTGCACCTGATGATGAAGGGCGGGGCCTTTGCCGATCCGCTGCGCGACGGGATCGGCAACGGCGGCTGCGGCGGGGCCAAGATCCGCGCGCCCAAGCCGGTGGTCTGGCGCTTCTGGACCGATGCCGACCGCCGCGCGAAGTTCGGCAAGACCGCGCTGAGCACCACGCTGTTCCTCGCCAAGTGGCTGACGCTGGCCTTCATCCTCGAAAGCCTGATGCTGGCCTGGATCCCGGCGGAAACGGTGACCGCCGCGCTGGGCGGCGAGGGGCTGCTGCCCATCGTCACCGCGACGCTGGTGGGCGTGCCGGCCTATCTGAACGGCTACGCCGCGCTGCCGCTGGTGGGCGGGTTGATCGAGCAGGGCATGGCGCCCGGCGCCGGCATGGCCTTCCTTGTCGCCGGTGGCGTCACCTCGATCCCGGCGGCGATGGCGGTCTGGGCGCTGGCACGGCCACAGGTCTTTGCGCTTTATATCGGGCTGTCCCTGTCCGGCGCCTTCGCATCGGGCTTGCTGTTCCAGCTTTGGACGCAGCTGGCCTGAGGCAGGGCGGCGCGGCACATCGCCGCGCCGCTCCTGGCCCGTCCGTCGCCGTCAGCCGGGCCTTCGGTGCGCTTTCCAGGGCATTTGTGGTCCCGGCCCTGGTCGGTCCCCGGCGCCGGGCCTCCACCCCGGGCTTGGGACCGTTTGGCGGTTCGCTCTGACGCCGAGGATGGGGGAGGGACGCATCGTTGGCCCAGGACATCCGCCCGCAACGGTCAGCCCGCAGCGCCGCGTGTCGTCGGCTCTGGGCTGACGAACTCCGTTCATTCGCAAAGGGGGTCGACCGGCAGCGGCTGGCCCGGCCTGACGTCATCGATATCCGGCGCGATGACGGCGATCCCCCTGGCCTGCGCCATCGGCGACATCGACGCCGAAGCACCCTTCCCAAGGCGCATCAGCACCGGACGGCCCAACGAGTCGCGGCTGGTCCATGTGACCGGCACAAATTCCCGCCGACCCGTCGTGCGGCGGTAGCTGAACCCTGCGACAGCGGGCAGCCACGTGTCCGGCTCTTCCATCAGCCCTGCCGCCCGGCGCAGGGCGGGCCTGGCGATCTGGGAAAACGTGATCGCGGCCGCGTAGGGGTTGCCGGGAAGTCCGACATACAGCGCTGGACCGAGCCGAGCGACGGTCAGCGGCTTGCCGGGGCGGATCGCGACCTTGAGCACGTCAGGCTCGGCCGCCTCGAGACGCAACGCGTCAAGGATGTGATCTTCCTCGCCCGCCGAGACGCCGCCCGAAGAAATCACCACATCATGGGTCTGCGCGGCGTGGCGGATCGCCGTTCGGATGCCGGCGGCATCGTCCGGCACGATGCCGAGATCGGTCAGGTCGACCCACGGAAAACGCGACAGGGTTGCCCGCAGAAGCACCCGGTTGGAGTTGTGGATCTGCCCCGGCCCAAGCGCGCGTCCCGGCTCGGACAGTTCATTGCCGGTGGACAGGATGGCGACGCGCACGCGGGCGCGCACGGCGACAGACGCCACGCCACACCCGGCCAGCAGCGCCAGCCGGGGCGGGGTCAGGGCCAGCCCGGCGGCCAAGACCGGCGCGCCCCGGGCCACATCCTCACCCTGGCGGCGGATGTTCTGACCCAAACGGGGGCGCTCTCGCAGCGATATCATGTCTCCGGCGCGCGTGACCCGTTCCTGCATCACGACCGTATCGGCCCCAAGGGGCACCGGCGCGCCAGTGAGGATGCGCGCCGCGGTGCCGGCCGCAAGGGTGAGGGCGCACGCGTCGCCCGCCGCGATGCGGGCGGAAACGGGCAGGTGCCACGGGCCGTCGCCGGCCAGATCCGACAGGCGCAAGGCATAGCCATCCATCGCGGAATTGTCGAAGGGCGGCAATGCATGGGCCGCCATGATCGGGGCGGCGATCACCCGACCGGACGCCTCATCGAGGGCAAGGACCTCCTGACCTGCCACCGGACAGGCGGCGGCGATGGCGCGCAGGCGCGCGGCATCCACCGAAAGGGTCGGGCCGGAAGTCCCGGCCGAACAGGAAACGGCCGTTGCCATGTCATCCCCCCACAGAAAACCCGCCCCGGAAATCGGGGGCGGGTCTTCGTTCCAAATGCCTTAGGGTCAGGACCCATTGATTTCCGTGCAGAGGCGTGATTCACGGTTCGAAAAACGAGCGGTGAACATGTCTGATCTATTTTGGCTCACGGACGCGC
>LJSF01000001.1 GCA_001314655.1 Rhodobacteraceae bacterium HLUCCA08
TCCGTAGCTGCCTGTGGTTTTGGTCTAGCAGCTTGAATCTAAAGCGCTTTCAGGCGCACGCAACCTTTCCCGCCGAATTCGACGAATAAGGCGGGGTCAAGGCGCTGGGCCTGAGGTTGCCGCTGCTGTGGCGGTTCAGCGCGCCCCAGCACGATTTTCACGACCACGAACTGGGCGCCGTGGTGCGGCACGGCTTTCACGCCCTGGCGCTGGACGAGACCCGCGATGCCTTTGCCCCGGTGCTGTGGTCCTGTTCGCCGGGCTGGCAAGGTCATGTCGAACAGGTCTGGTTCACCGGCGTCCATGGCGATATCGGCGGCCAGCTGAATGGCCGGGAAGAGGCGCGGCCGCTGGCCAATATTCCGCTGTTCTGGATGCTGGAGCGGCTCGAGGCCTGCGGCGTGCCCTTGCCCGACGATTGGCGCGGGCGTATCGACTGCGTCCCCGAGGCGCCGTCGGTCGGAACCTGGGCGCGCTGGGGCAAGCTGTTCCTGATGCGCCGGCGCCGGATCGTCGGCCAGGATGTGTCCGAACGGCTGCACCCCACGGCCCATGCCCGTTTCCCCGACCTTGCCCGGCGGCTCGAGGAGCGGTTCACGGCCGCGATGTCCGGTCCGATGCCGTCTCCCGGCGCGACCGGGGCCGGAGACCGAACCGAGCCCTAGGCGACGTTCTGCAGCCGAAGCTCGGGGGTGATGCCCAGGGCGTGGCAGACGTCGCGGGTCAGTTCGGGCTTGTTGAGCGTGTAGAAATGCAGATGCGCGACCCCGCCCTGCAGCAGCGCGTCGCACAGCTCGGTCGCCAGCGCGGTGGCCAGCAGATCGGTATTGCCGTCGCGGGTCGCGTTCTCGAAGGCATCCGACACGATCTGCGGGATCGCGGTGCCGCAGCTTTCGGCGAATTTGCGGGCGCCGGCCCAGTTCTCGATCGGCAGGATGCCGGGGATGATCGGCACGTCGATCCCGGCGGCGACGCAGGCATCGCGGAACCGGAAGAAGGTGTCGGGTTCGAAGAAGAACTGGGTGATGGCCGAGGTCGCGCCGGCATCGACCTTGCGCTTGAGATGGGCGATGTCGGCGGCCTGGTCGGCGGCTTCGGGATGCTTCTCGGGATAGGCGCCGACGGCGATGTCGAACCGGCCGGTCTCGGCCAGGGCCGCGACCAGGTCGACCGAGCTTTCGAACCCGTCGGGATGGGCGCGGTAGCCGCCCGATCCCTTGGGCGGGTCGCCGCGCAGGGCGACGATGCGCGACACGCCGGCCTCGGCATAGCCAAGCGCGATGTCCAGGGTTTCGGCCCGGGTCGCGTCGACGCAGGTCAGGTGAGCGGCGACCGGCAGCCGGGCCTCGGTATGGATCGCGTCGACCGCTTCGCGGGTCAGTTGCCGGGTGGTGCCGCCGGCGCCGTAGGTGACAGAGACGAAATCGGGGGCCAGCGGGGCCAGCGTTTCGACACAGCGCCACAGGCGGAACGAGCCCTGAAGCGTCTTGGGCGGGAAGAATTCAAAGGAAATGGCGGGGCGGGTCATGGCATTCTCCGGGTTTCGAGGGTGCTTTTCCCATTGAAGGGCACGTGAAACAACCTCATAACCCTCAGGACGATCATGTGTCGCACCACAAGTTCAGCGAAGCCCCATGCATATCGAGTTCCGCCATCTGCGCACCATCAAGGCGATCCACGACACCGGCGGGCTGGCCCGCGCGGCCGAGCGGCTGAACATTACCCAGTCGGCCCTGAGCCATCAGGTCAAGGGGATCGAGGACCAGGCCGGGGTGGAGCTGTTCGTGCGCCGCTCCAAGCCGCTCAAGCTCAGCGCGGCCGGGCTGCGCCTGCTGGCCGCGGCCGAGCGGATCCTGCCCGAGGTCGCGGCGCTCGAGGCCGAATTCGACGGGCTGATCAGCGGCAA
The DNA here is from genome assembly GCA_001314655.1 of Rhodobacteraceae bacterium HLUCCA08. GTDB lineage: Bacteria > Pseudomonadota > Alphaproteobacteria > Rhodobacterales > Rhodobacteraceae > Salibaculum. Next base: position 1,907 of record LJSF01000001.1, read on the forward strand.
GGCCGGGCGGCTGCACATCGCGATCGAATGCCATGCCTGCTATCAATGGCTGTTCCCGGTGCTGGAACAATTCCGCCGCGCCTGGCCTGACGTGGATATCGACATCCGCCCGTCCTTCGCCTTCGACGCGCTTGCCGCGCTGCAGCGCGAAGAGGTGGATTTCGTGATCTCGTCGGACCCGGTGACATTGCCCGGGGTGCGGTTCGTGCCGCTGTTCGATTACGAGCCGGTTTTCGTGGTGGCAAGTGCCAACCCTTTGTCGGAAAAGGATTTCATCGAACCGGAGGATTTCGCCGGCCAGACCCTGATCACCTATCCGGTGGACCGCGCCAAGCTGGACGTGTTCACCGAATTGCTGGGCCCGGCCGGGGTCGAGCCGCGCGAGCTGCGCCAGGCCGAACTGACCGAGATGATCCTGCTGCTGGTGGCGTCGAACCGGGGCGTGTCGGTGCTGCCCGACTGGGTGGTGCGGCAGGTACGGTTCCGGTCCGATTACGTGACCCGGCGGCTGACCGAGCAAGGGGTCACCCGGCGGATGTTCGCCGCGACCCGCAGCGACGATGCCGACCTGCCCTTCATGGCCCATGTGGTGCGCCTGGCCCGGCAAGAGGCGCTGCGGCTGCAGAGCGCCGCCTGACGCCCCCGGGGCGACGGGGCGCGCCCCCTTGCCGGCCCGGGCGCCAGGGCCTATACGCGCGGCCTGACCCCGACCGGAGAAAGACCCATGGGCTTTAGCGCCAACCTCAACGTCATGATCCGCACCGCGCGCAAGGCCGGCCGGGCGCTGCTGAAGGATTTCGGCGAGGTCGAGAACCTTCAGGTCAGCCAGAAGGGCCCCGGCGATTTCGTCAGCCGCGCCGACCGCAATGCCGAAGAGATCGTCAAGACCGCGCTGCAGGAGGCCCGCCCGACCTACGGCTTTCTGGGCGAGGAAGGCGGCGCGGAAGACGGCGAGGACCCGACCCGGCGCTGGATCGTCGATCCGTTGGATGGAACCACGAATTTCCTGCACGGGATGCCGCATTGGGCGGTGTCGATCGCACTGGAACACAAGGGCCAGATCGTCGCCGGGGTGGTCTATGATCCGGTCAAGGACGAATGCTTTTTCGCCGAAAAGGGCGAAGGCGCCTGGATGAACGAACGCCGCATCCGGGTCTCGGGCCGAAGCCGGCTGATCGAATGCGTCTTTGCCACCGGTCTGCCGTTCGGCGGCCGCTCGGACCTGCCGGCGTCGTTGCAGGACCTGGCGCGGGTGCTGCCGACCTGTGCCGGGGTGCGGCGCTGGGGGGCCGCGGCGCTTGACCTGGCCTATGTCGCGGCCGGCCGGTTCGACGGGTTCTGGGAACGCCGGCTGAACGCCTGGGACATCGCCGCGGGCATCGTCATCCTGCGCGAAGCGGGCGCGATCGTGGAGCCCATCGACCGCGACGGCAACATCCTCGACGACGGTGAACTCCTGTGTGCGGCGGAGCCGATTTTCGACAAGTTTTCCAAACTGATACGGGGCAACTGAGGCGTCGCGCCGGGCTTGGCCAGGCGTTAACCATGTGTTCCGAAAGGGGCCTGCTCGACACAATCGCGCCCCAATTCGTGCCTAGCTCGAACCCATGGAAAAACTGGCGAAAATTTACGGCTTTCTGCGCGGGTTCCGCGACGGTGAAAGCGGCGCGGTGACGGTGGACTGGGTTGTCCTGACCGCGGGAACGCTGGCGCTGGGCCTGGCTGTTGCCGGGGCCGTGTCGGAGGGTGCAATCGATCTGGCGGGCGATATCAGCCGGACGCTCGAGGAGTTCGAACTGCCCGGCCATGCCGGCGCACCGCCGCCGCCGCCACCACCGCCGCCGCTGCAATAGCGCGCGGCGCGGGCTGGTCCTGGCCCTGAAGCGGGGTGCATGTCCCCTGCCGACAGGCCGTCGCCCGGTCGGGCGAAGACCGAGGGACCGGCCGGCCGAGAGGCCTCTCCGGTCGGGACTTCGGTCAGGTTTTCGGCGTCGATCCCCGGTCCGACGGGTGATTGACGCCGTCGCTCCAGGCAATGTCGTGGTCGCGCGGGTTCACGCCGTCGATCGCCCCCATGTTGACCCCGTATTCGTTCGGGTTCGACCGGCGCCGGTGATGGGTATAGATGCCGCAGACCGAACAGAAATGATGCTGCGCGGTATGGCTGCCCCAGGTGTAGAGGGCCAGCTTGTCGGCCCCGCGCACCACCGTGACCCCGTCCAGCGGCGCCGACACGGCGGGCGCCCCACGTCGCCGGCAGAACGAACAATCGCAGCGCCGGGCGGTGGCCAGACCGTCGCTCAGGGTGACGGCCAGTTCCACCGCGCCGCAATGGCAGGTGACTTTCACCGGTGCGGTCATCGGCGACGCCTCACTTCGGGAACCGAGCTTTGGGTCAGGCGATAGCGCGCCTCGGGATGGGGCGGGTGGCCTTCGGTGCGGGTCCAGTAGCCCGGCCCGCCGCGGCGCAGGAAGACCGGCAGGGTCAATACCATGCCGGCGATGAAGCCGCCCGCATGGGCCCAATAGGCGACGCCGCCGCCCGAGGAATCGGTGCCCAGCCCCATGACGACCTGCAGTGCGAACCACAGCCCCAGCATGATGAAGGCCGGGATCGGCAAGATGCGGATGATGAAGACGATGATGATCAGCACATCGACCCGCGCCTTGGGAAACATCAGCAGGTAGCCGCCCATCACCGCCGCGATGGCCCCCGAGGCGCCGACCATCGGCACCCGCGACATCGTGTCGGGCGCGTATTGCATCAGCGCCGCCGCGACCCCGCCCAACAGGTAGAAGCCGAGGAAGGGCAGGGGGCCCATCTCGTCCTCCAGGTTGTCGCCGAAGATCCACAGGAACAGCATGTTGCCGCCCAGATGCAGCCAGCCGCCATGCAGGAACATGTGGCTGATCAGGCGCCAGGTCTGTTCGCCCTCGCTCAGCAGGATCGGAAAGAAGCCGCCGCGATAGACCGACAGGTCACCCACCGCCAATTGCCAGAACCAGGCGGCCAGGTTCGCCGCGATCAGCGCGATCGTGACATAGGGGGTCTTTTCCGACGGGTTGTGATCGCGGATCGGGAACATCGCGTGCAAGGTCCGCCGGGACGGGACCGCGGTCAAGCGCAAAGGGCCTGCGTCACATTCCCGTCAGGGGGATTGACCGGGGCTGCGGGACGGGCAGGCTTCGGGCATGCGCGTCGCTCTTGTCCTTGCCACCCTGTTCGCAGCCCCGGCCCCGGCCCTGGCCGAGTGCCCGCCGGTGCCCGATCACGCGGAGGCCTATGCGCAGCTTTATGACGCGCTGTCCGATGCCGAGACCCCGGCCGAGGCCCAGGCCCTGTCGGACGCGTTGTGGGACTTGCGGCTGATCGCCCCGGACGAACCCGCCCAGGCGCTGCTGGACCAGGGGTTGGCGCGGCGCAATGCGGGCGACCTGCCGGGCTCGATCCGGGCGCTGGACCGGCTGGTGGCCTATTGTCCCGAATATGCCGAAGGCTGGAACCAGCGCGCCTTTTCGCATTTTCTGGGTCATGATCACGCGGCCGCGCTGCCGGACCTGGACCGGGCGCTGGCGCTCGATCCGCGCCACCTGGGCGCGCTGACCGGCCGGGCGCTGACCCTGCTGGGGCTGGGCCGGGACGATGAGGCCTATGCGGTGCTGCGGCAGGCGCTGGCCCTGAACCCCTGGCTGAGCGAACGGCGCCTGCTGCCCGGCCGGGACATCTGACTTGCCCCCTGCGCCGGTGCGGCTATGGTCGCACGGCCCCGCTGCCCGCGTGGTGGAATGGTAGACACAGGGGACTTAAAATCCCCAGGCCTTGTGCCGTGCCGGTTCGAGTCCGGCCGCGGGTACCAGCGGAGCGCATGCGCAGAAAAAATGTTGCGAAACCCGGGGCTTTCGTGAAACAAGGTTTCGCGAGGAGAACCAGCCATGGGCGGACCCGTCCCCCATCACCCGGACCGTGTGCTTCAGGTGGCCCTGTCGGGGTCGGCTGCCGCCCGGTCGCGGCTGGCTGCATCCTGGCGCCGGTCGATCGAAAAGCACGGGCTGGATCCGGCCGAGCATCGCCGGCCCAATACCGTCAGCGACAGTGACCTGGCCGCGCGCCGGGCCGGGCTGGAGCGGTTCCTGACCGTGACCGCGCCCAAGCTGGACGCATTGTTCGCCCTGGTCGGGCAATCGGGCTGTGGCGTGCTGTTGACCGATGCGACGGGCGTGGTGCTGGACCAGCGCTGTTCGGACGGCGATGCCGATACCTTCCGCGCCTGGGGCCTGTGGACCGGGGCCGACTGGTCCGAAGCGTCCGAGGGCACCAACGGCATCGGCACCTGCCTGGCCGAACGGCGCCGGCTGACGATCCACCGCGACGAGCATTTCCACGCCCGCAACACCGCGATGTCCTGCATGGACGCGCCGATCCACGGGCCCGAGGGACAGATCATCGCCGCGCTCGACGTGTCCTCGGCCCGGGCCGACCAGACCGAGGGGTTCAACCGTCTCATCGGGGCCGCCACGGCGCAATTCGCCCGGGCGATCGAAGCGGATTTCTTTCGCCTGAGCTATCGCGACGCCCGGATCGTGGTCGCCGAGGCCGAGGATGACAGCGAGGCGGTGCTGCTGGCCGTCGACGGCGACGATCTGGTGGTCGGGGCGACGCGGGGTGCGCGTCGCGCCTTCGGGCTGGCCGCGACCGGGGCGATCGTGCCGCGCCCGGCGCGGGACCTGCTGGGCCGCGACGAGGGCGGCCCGTCGGGGTTCGAACGGGCCGAACGGGCGGCGGTCAAGCGCGCCCTGGCCCGGTCGGGCGGCAATGTCAGCGCCGCGGCGCGGGCGCTGGGGATCGGCCGGGCGACGCTGTATCGGCGGATGAAGCGCCTCGGGCTGGACGAATAGGGGCGCAGCTGTCTCAGGGCTGAGACAGGTCGCGGTCTCTGGCGGCGGCGCGGGGGCTGACCGGGGCGCGGGCACGGGGCATAGCCGCTGCAGCCCGGGCGGAGGACCCGGGCGCAACCGGAGGATACCCCATGAACGAGATGACCCAGGTCGCGGGCGACTACCAGTCGCCCTTCAAGGCCCGTTACGACAATTTCATCGGCGGCCGCTTCGTCGCCCCCGTCGGCGGCCGGTATTTCGACAACATCACCCCGATCACCGGCGCCAAGGTCTGCGAGGTCGCCCGGTCCGGCGCGGCGGATGTGGACCTGGCGCTGGATGCCGCCCATGCCGCAAAGGACGCCTGGGGGCGCACCAGCGCGGCGGAACGCGCGAACATCCTGCTCAAGATCGCCGACCGGCTGGAAGAGAACCTGGACCTGCTGGCCCGGGCCGAAACCTGGGACAACGGCAAGCCGATCCGCGAGACGACCCTGGCCGACATCCCGCTGTCGGTCGACCATTTCCGCTATTTCGCGGGCGTGCTGCGCGGTCAGGAAGGCACCATGTCCGAGATCGACCACGACACGGTCGCCTATCATTTCCATGAACCGCTGGGCGTGGTCGGGCAGATCATCCCGTGGAATTTCTCGATCCTGATGGCGGCCTGGAAGCTGGCGCCGGCCCTGGCGGCGGGCAATTGCATCGTGCTGAAGCCGGCCGAGCAGACCCCGGCGGCGATCATGGTCCTGGCCGAGGTCATCGCCGACCTGCTGCCGGCGGGCGTGCTGAACATCGTCAACGGCATGGGCCCCGATGTGGGCGGGCCGCTGGCCCGCAGCCCGCGGATCGCCAAGATCGCCTTCACCGGCTCGACCGAAACCGGCCGGATCATCATGAAGGCCGCGACCGAGAACCTGATCCCGGTGACGCTGGAGCTGGGCGGCAAGAGCCCCAACATCTTCTTCTCCGACGTGATGGCGCAGGATGACGCCTTCCTGGACAAGGCGGTCGAGGGCTTCGTGCTGTTCGCCTTCAACCAGGGCGAGGTCTGCACCTGCCCCAGCCGCGCGCTGATCCAGGAGGATATCTACGAGGAATTCATCACGCGCTGCATCGCCCGGGTCGAGGCGATCAAGCAGGGCGATCCGCGCGACATGCAGACCATGGTCGGCGCCCAGGCCAGTGCCGAGCAGCACGACAAGATCCTGTCCTACCTGACGATCGGCGTCGAGGAAGGCGCCGAGGTGCTGACCGGCGGGGCCGCGGCCCGGTTCAACGGCGACATCGCCGACGGGTTCTACATCCAGCCGACGATCCTGAAGGGCCACAACAAGATGCGGGTCTTCCAGGAGGAGATCTTCGGCCCCGTGGTCAGCGTGACCACCTTCAAGGACGAGCAAGAGGCGCTGTCGATCGCCAATGACACGATGTACGGGCTGGGCGCCGGGGTCTGGACCCGCGACGGCACCCGCGCCTATCGGTTCGGCCGGGCGATCGAGGCGGGCCGCGTCTGGGTCAACAATTACCACGCCTATCCGGCCCATGCGGCCTTCGGTGGCTACAAGCAATCGGGCATCGGGCGCGAGACCCACAAGATGATGCTGGACCATTACCAGCAGACCAAGAACATGCTGGTCAGCTACAACCCGAACAAGCTGGGCTTCTTCTGAGCCGGGCTCTTGCCGAATTGAGCGCGACCGCGCGCGTTCATTCAGCCGGATGAGAGGCGACGCTCCGGGCCCCGGGGCGTCGCCTTGTGTTCGGGGTGGAGGGGGCTCTGCCCCCGCCGCCGTCGCCGCCCCCCGGGAGACTGAAGACCCGAAGACGCCGGGGAGGCTGGTGTCAGCCGTCGAGCCTTGCGGCCGCAAGCGCGATGGCCTGTTGATAGACGGTGGCCGCGTTCCAGTCGTTCAGAACCCGGAAATTCGCGGTGCCTTCGCCATAGGGCTGGCCGGGCTGCCAGCCTTTCTGGCGCAGGAAATTGGCGGTCGAGGCCATGGCATCGGCGACCGCGTAGAAATCGACCCGGCCATTGCCGTCGGCGTCGACGCCATAGCGCAGGGCATTGCCGGGCAGGAACTGGGTATGGCCCAGCTCGCCATGAAAGGCGCCACGCTGATCGGCGGCCAGCATGCCGCGATCGACCATCACCAGTGCGGCGATGGCATGGGGGGTGAAGAAGTCCGAGCGGCGGCAATCATAGGCGACGGTGGTGATGGAATCGACCACCGGGGTGTTGCCCATGGTCCGCCCGAAACCGGTTTCCATGCCATGGATCGCCAGCAGGATGCTGGAGGGCACGCCGTATGCGGCTTCGAGCGAGGCGTAGAATTGCGCGTTGGCGTCGCGTTGACGGCGCATCTGGGAGGCGAAGCTGTCGAGCGAGCCAAGGCGGATGCGGATGAAGTCGTCGAGCGCGTAGCGGACGCCTGTCTGGTTGCGGTCGGCGTTGATCGTGGCCTGGGAATAGCGGGCATTGGCCAGGGCCTGCAATCCCGCATTGCCGACACCGGCGGCCCGGGCTTCGGCGGCAAAGGCGGATTTCCAGGCCTCGAAGCCGGAGGCGTCGTTGCCGCAGGGCGCGGCGAGGGCGGGGCTGCTCAGCAGGGCGAAGGCAACGGAAAAGGCGAAACGCATCGGGGAAATACTCCGGCAAGGTCACGATCTGGCCGGACGCTAGCATGGGTCGTGTGGCGGTGCCATGTCGGGTTTTTCGCCATCGAGACGGCCCTTCGCCCCGGCGGTCGCGGTGACGGACCCGGTGATCTTGCGGCTGCAAGCCTCGGCGGGTTCGGCCTGCGGCAGGATCAAGCGCATAGGTCGCGGCTGGCGTCGGCGGATGGGTCACGGAGGGCCTGAACCCGACCGGCCGGACGCGCCGGTCGCCGGTCTGGTCGGCCATGCCGCGAAGCCCCGTCGGCGGTCATGTGCGAATTGACGCGGCTTCGCTGCGGGCTAGGTCTTTTCGCAAGCGAAAGGAAGCCGAAGATGACCGCACCGGAAACCAATGTCGACAAACAGGCCAGGCGTCACCGCTGGCCGCTGATCGCCTTTGCCGTCGGGATCGTCGTCGCGGCCGGGTTCGCGCTCTACTTCGCCGGTGCCGATGACATCGCCGAGGATGACGCGACCGGCGTCTCCACGCTCGACGCCGATGACAGCTAGGACCGGGTGCCGGCGAAGCGGGCTTGCCAATCGTCGCGCTGGTCGTCGGTGATCTTGTCGAACAGATTGTCGGGCACGGAGAACGCGTGGCCCTCGGGCAGGGCGGCAAGGGCGGCGGCCACGTCGTCCGGCCAGGCGGTATCGAGCGTGTTCATCGCCGACAGCAGGCGCGCCGCGGCATCGGGGATGAACGGCGCCGAAAGCACCGCGTAAAGCCGGATCAGGTTCAGCGCCAGACGGATCTGGGCGGCGGCCTGGTCGGGGTTCTCCTTGAAGGTCGCCCAGGGCGCGGCCGCCTGCAGATATTCGTTGCCCGCCGACCAGATCGCCCGCAATTCGGCCGCGGATTTGCGGATCTCGATCGCGTCCATGTGGCCTTCATAGGCGCGGATGCGGGTGGTCAGCTCGTCGATCAGGGCCTGTTCGGCGGGGCCGTAGCTGCCGCCCGCCGGAACCGTTTCGCCGAATTTGGAGCGGCAGAACTTGGTCACCCGGCTGACGAAATTGCCCAGCACGTCGGCAAGGTCCTTGTTCACGCCCTGCTGGAATGCCTCCCAGGTGAATTCGCTGTCCGAGGTTTCGGGGGCATGCGACAAAAGCCACCAGCGCCAGAAATCGGCCGGCAGCAGTTCCAGCGCCTGGTCCATGAAGACCCCGCGCCCGCGCGAGGTGCTGAACTGCCCGCCATCGTAATTCAGGTAGTTGAAGGACTTGATGTAATCGACCAGCTTCCAAGGCTCGCCCGAGCCGAGGATCGTGCAGGGAAAACTGAGCGTGTGGAACGGCACGTTGTCCTTGCCCATGAACTGGGTGTAGGTCACGTCGTCCGCGCCCTGGTCGGTGCGCCACCAGCGTTCCCAATCGTCGCCCTTGCCGGCGTCGACCCATTCCTGGGCGCAGGCGATATATTCGATCGGCGCGTCGAACCAGACATAGAAGACCTTGCCCTCCATGCCGGGCCAATCCTGGTCGCCGCGCCTGACCGGGATGCCCCAGTCGAGGTCGCGGGTGATGCCCCGGTCCTGCAGCCCGTCGCCATCGGTCAGCCATTTCCGGGCGATGGACGTGGTCAGGATCGGCCAGCCTTCCCTCGTGTCGATCCAGTCCTGAAGCTGGTCCTTCATCTTCGATTGCAGCAGGTAGAGGTGCTTGGTTTCGCGCATTTCCAGATCGGTCGAACCGGAAATGGTCGAATGCGGGTCGATCAGGTCGACCGGGTCCAGCTGCTTGGTGCAATTGTCGCATTGATCGCCCCGCGCGCTGTCGAAGCCGCAATTGGGGCAGGTGCCCTCGATATAGCGGTCGGGCAGGAAACGGCCGTCGGCGGGGGAATACATCTGGGTCTCGAGGCGTTCCTCGATCAGGCCGGCCTCGGCCAGACGGCCGGCGAAATGCTGGGTCAGCGCGTGGTTCCGGGGGCTGGACGAACGGCCGAAATGGTCGAAGGACAGTCGGAAGCCGCGGGCAAGGTCGCTTTGCACTTGCCACATCTCGGCGCAATATTCGGCCACCGGCTTGCCGGCCTTGGCGGCGGCCAGTTCGGCCGGGGTGCCGTGTTCGTCGGTGGCGCACAGAAACAGGACCTCGTGCCCGCGGCCGCGCAGGTAGCGGGCGAACAGGTCGGCGGGCAATTGGCTGCCCACGAGGTTGCCCAGATGCTTGACCCCGTTGATATAGGGGATCGCCGAGGTGATCAGGTGACGTGCCATGGCCTGCCCGTTGCTGCGTGTCCCGGCTCGTGTAATCGCTCTGGCCGAGAAGGGCCAGAGGTCCGGGGCGATCCGGGGCGATGCCGCGGGTTGCGCCCCGGACCGGGACCGGGCAGTTTGGCGGGTGGCTATTGCGCGGTATAGCCGCCGTCGACCAGATGGTAGCTGCCGGTGATGAAGCTGGCTTCCTCCGACAGCAGGTAGCAGGTCAGCGTCGCGACCTCGTCCGCGGTGCCCAGCCGTCCCACCGGGTGCATCGCCGCGATCCCGGTCAGGGTGGCCTCATCCAGGTTGGCATCCAGAAGCGGGGTCCGGATGAAGCCCGGCCCGACCGAATTCACCCGGATGCCGCGCTGGGCGTATTCCATCGCGGCGACCTTGGTCAGGCCGACGACGCCGTGCTTGGCCGCGACATAGGCGCCGGCGGTGGCAAAGCCGACCGTGCCCAGGATCGACGCCATGTTGACGATGGAGCCGCCGCCCGCGGCCTCGATTTCGGGGATCGCGTAGCGCATGCCGTAGAACACGCCGCTGAGATTGACGCCGATGATCCGGTCCCAATCCTCGAGCGGGTATTCGCCGACCGGCCCGGGTGTGCCGCCGATCCCGGCATTGTTGACGATGTGATGCAGCGCGCCGCCCTTTTCGACCGCGAAGGCGATCATCGCCTGCACCTGATCGGGCTGCGCGGTGTCGACCTTGACCGCGTGCCCGCCGATTTCGGCGGCCAGCGTTTCGGCGGGTTCGATGTCCAGGTCGGCGACGATGACGGTGGCGCCATCGCGGGCCAGGTGCCGGCAGATGGCGGCCCCGATCCCCGAGCTTCCGCCGGTGACGATCGCGGTCTTTCCGTTGAAATCGTAGGGCATGGTCGATCCTCTTTCATGCTGCGGTTCCGGTGCTGATGATGGGCTGATTCGCCGCCGCCCGTCTTGATCTGGCGCAGGGGCGCCGGTCGGGATCGGGCCTTGCGCTGATCAGCGACCGCAAAGCGTGGGCGCGGCGATGTCGTAGGTCGTCCGCCCAAGCGGGCCGCGGACATCGATCCGGCGCAGGCAGACAGTTTCGCCGATCTGCGGGTGGACCAGCTGCGCCGGCGACCTGGCGATGCGGGATTGGCCGTCGATATCGACCCCGATCTGCATGTTGATCCCGTCCTCTCTGGTCAACGGGGTGACGCCGGTGACTTTGCCCTGAACAAAGGTCACACCCCGGCCGGGCAGGGTCAGCAGCGCGAACAGCCCGACGATGCCGATCAGCAGTGCCCAGCCGCCCCAGAACCCGACCGAGCGCAGCTGCATCCGGGCCAATTCGCGGGTCAGCCTGTCATGGGTGCTTTCGGGCGTTTCGGTCATGGGGCCAGTCTAGCGGCGCAAGGGGCCGGTGCAACCCGCTTGCCCTTTCCGGCCCGGGCATTAGGGTTCGCCCCGAACCGACAGGAGGGCAGCGGATGAAGCGGATCGCATTGGGCGCAAGCGGGATCATGGTGCCGGATTGGTGCCTGGGCACGATGACCTGGGGCGTGCAGACCGACGAGGCCGGCGCCCATGCCCAGATCGACCTGGCGCTGGATCACGGCCTTGATTTCCTGGACACCGCCGAGATGTATCCGGTCAATCCGGTGCGGGCCGAGACCGTCGGCAATACCGAACGGATCATCGGCACCTGGCTGTCGCGCACCGGCCGGCGTGACGCGGTGATCATCGCCACCAAGGCCGCCGGCGATACCCAGGCCGCCCGCGGCGGCGAGGGCTTTTCCGGCGCCAATATCGAGGCGCTGGTGGATGCCTCGCTGCGGCGGCTGCAGACCGATGTGATCGACCTGTATCAACTGCACTGGCCGATGCGCGGCTCCTACATGTTCCGCCAGCACTGGCGCTACGACCCTTCGGGCCAGGACCGGGCGGCGACGATCGCGCATATGGAGGGTGTGCTGGAGGGGCTGGAACGCGCCCGCAAGGCCGGCAAGATCCGTGCCTTCGGCCTGTCCAACGAAAGCTGCTGGGGCACGACCCGCTGGATCGACGTGGCCGAACGGATCGGCGCGCCGCGGGTGGCCAGCGTGCAGAACGAATATTCGCTGTTGTGCCGGATGTATGACACCGACATGGCCGAGATGGCGGTGAACGAAGACGTGCTGCTGCTGTCGTTCTCGCCGCTCGCCGCGGGGTTGCTGAGCGGGAAATACCAGGGTGGCGCGGTGCCCGAAGGCTCGCGCCTGGCGGTGGCCTCGGCCGGGGGCGGGTCGTCGGACCTGGGCGGGCGGCTGACCGGGCGGGCGCTGGCGGCGGTCGACGCCTATCTGGGCGTGGCCCGCGATCATGGCCTGGACCCGGTGCACATGGCGCTGGCCTGGCAACGGTCGCGGCCGTTCCCGATCTCGGCCATCTTCGGCGCCACCACGCTGGCGCAGCTGGAGCATATCCTGAAAGGGGCCGACCTGGACCTCGCCCCCGAGGCGATCGAGGCGCTCGAGGCCGTCCACCGGGCCCATCCGATGCCCTATTGATATTGGCGGGGCGCCGGTGTTTCCCGGCAGGGTCGGGCGCCGGAGTGTCGGCCCCGTGCGCCCAGGCCGGCCGGGGCGGTCGGTTCCGGCTTGCCCGCCATGCCACGCCCGTTAGGGTGAGCGCAAAGCCGGAAAGGGGAACGCGATGCCGCTGGCGATGTCGAAAGAGGTTTTCATCACCTGCGCCGTGACCGGGTCGGGCGGCACGCAGGACCGCAGCCCGCATGTACCGCGCTCGCCGCAGCAGATCGCCGACAGCGCCATCGACGCGGCCAGGGCTGGCGCCGCGATCGTCCATTGCCATGTGCGCGATCCCGAAACCGGGGCGCCGGCGCGGGACCTGGCGCTCTATCGCGAAGTCACGGACCGGATCCGCGCGGCCGAGGTCGACGTGGTGCTGAACCTGACCGCCGGGATGGGCGGAGACATGGTGTTCGGGCCCCCCGACGACCCGCTTCCGCCGCGCGACGGGACCGACATGATCGGCGCCGCCGCGCGGGTGGCGCATGTGCGGCAGTGCCGGCCCGAGATCTGCACGCTGGATTGCGGGACGATGAATTTCGCCGAGGCCGATTACGTGATGACCAACACGCCGGGCATGCTGCGCGCCATGGGCGCGATGATGACCGAGATGGGCGTGAAACCGGAAATCGAGGCCTTCGACACCGGCCACCTGTGGTTCGCCAGGGAGCTGGTGAAGGAGGGCGTGCTGGAAGCGCCGGCGCTGGTGCAGCTGTGCATGGGGGTGCCCTGGGGCGCGCCGGATGACCTGAACACCTTTCTGGCCATGGTCAACAACGTCCCCGACGACTGGACCTTCAGCGCCTTTTCCCTGGGCCGCAACCAGATGGCCTATGTGGCCGCGGCGGTGCTGGCCGGCGGCCATGTGCGGGTCGGCCTCGAGGACAACCTGTGGCTTGAGAAAGGCGTATTGGCCACCAATGCGCAACTGGTCGACCGGGCCGTGGGCATCGTCGAGCGGATGGGGGCGCGGGTGCTGGGGCCGGCCGACGTGCGCGAGAGGCTGGGTCTTGTGAAACGCGCGCCGGTGGCGGCGTGACGGGCCGGGCGCGCATCGCCGCCTTGCGGCTCTTCGCGTGCGGTGCGGCCCCCGGCGGCGGGGTCTGCCCATGCGCCGGCTGATCCTGTGCCTTGGGCTTGCGGCCTGCACCGAGACGGCCGTGCTGCCGCCTGAGGATGCGCGGCTGTTGCGCAATCCGACCGCGCCCCTGGGCAGCCAGGTGGATATCCGCGCCGATCAGATCGCCGGCGACTGGGTCGTGCGGCAGGCCGTGCCGGGGGTCTGGCCGGGCCGCGCGCGCCAGGTGAGCTTCCGGGCCGAGGGCGCCGACCTGGTGCTTCTGGCCCTCGCGGTGACCTGCAATGCCGATGATCTGTGCGAGGCCGCGCAATTCGACGTGCCCTATCCGGCCGGCCTGGCCGGACGCTGGGGCGATGGCCGCAGCTTTGTCGCACCGGGGCTGGAGGTGCCCGCCGACCTGTGGGTGTTCTGGTCCGATGTCGACCGCCGCACCCTGGTGCTGGGCGATCCGCAGGGGCGGTTCGTGGTGATCCTCGACCGGTCGGAAACGGGTGGGGCGGACCGGATCACCGCCGCAAGGCGCATCCTGCAGGGCTATGGCTATGACCTGGACCGGCTGGAGACGATCCGATGAGGGCCGCCGCGGCGCTTGTCCTGCTGGCGTCCGGCTGCACCGCGGCGGCGGTGCCGTCATCCGCCCCGCCCGCCACACCCGCCCCGCCTGCACGTCAGGCCGTGCCGTTCGGGCCGGGGTTCGGACTGGATCAGTGCCGCGCGCTGGGCGGGGCGCTGGTTCAGGACCGGGTCGGCGGGCTGGCCCTGTGCGATCTGCCGGCCGGCGTGCCGGTGCCTTCGGGGGGGGCGACATGACCGGGATTGCGGCGATCATCGGCGGCGGCGTCATCGGTGGCGGCTGGGCCGCGCGCTTTGCCTTGATGGGTTGGCAGGTGCGGGTCTTCGACCCCGACCCGGAGGCCGCGCGCAAGCTGGACGCGGTGATGGCCAATGCCCGCGCCGCATTGCCGGGGCTGGCCGATGCGCCGATGCCCCCAGAGGGCCCGGTGACGCTGTGCCCGACGATCCCCGAGACCGTCGCCCAGGCCGACTGGATCCAGGAAAGCGTGCCCGAGCGGCTGGAGCTGAAACGCAAGGTCTATCAGGCGATCCAGGCCGCCTGCCCCGAAGCGGCGGTGATCGGGTCCTCCACCAGCGGCTACAAGCCATCCGAACTGCAGGGCTGTGCCACCCGGCCCGGCCAGATCGTCGTCGCGCACCCGTTCAACCCGGTCTATCTGCTGCCGTTGGTGGAACTGGTCACGACCGCGGCCAACCCGCCCGCGCGGGTCGACCGGGCCAAGGCGGTGCTCACCCAGCTTGGCATGGTCCCGCTGCATCTGCGGCGCGAGATCGACGCGCATCTGGCCGACCGGTTCCTCGAGGCGGTCTGGCGCGAGGCGCTGTGGCTGGTGCGCGACGGCATCGCCACGACCGGGGAAATCGACGACGCGATCCGCATGGGCTTCGGGCTGCGCTGGGCGCAGATGGGCCTGTTCGAAACCTACCGGATCGCCGGCGGCGAGGCCGGAATGCGCCATTTCATCGAACAATTCGGCCCCTGCCTGTCCTGGCCCTGGACCCGGCTGACGGATGTGCCCGAGCTGACCGACGACCTGGTCGAACAGATCGCCAGCCAGTCGGATGCGCAGTCGGGGGCCCATAGCATCCGCGACCTCGAACGTATCCGCGACGCCAACCTGGTGGGCATCCTGCGGGGCCTGAAAGCGCGCGACTGGGGCGCGGGCGCGGTGCTGAAGGCGCAGGATCTGCGGCTGGGCGGGCTGCCCGAGGCGCTGGATGACCTGGCCGACCTGGCCGCGCCGGTCCCGACGCTGGACCGCGCCGTGCCGCTGGACTGGACCGACTACAACGGCCACATGAACGAGGCGCGCTACCTCGAGGCCTTCGGCGCCGCGACCGACCGGTTGATGGCGATCGTCGGTTGCACACCCGATTACATCGCCCGCGGCGGGTCCTATTTCACCGCCGAAACCCATATCCGCCACCTGGGCGAGGCGCTGGCGGGCGCGCGGATCCGGGTCGATACCCAGGTGCTGTCGGGCGCGGGCAAGACGCTGCATCTGTTCCACCGGATGTGGCAGGGCGACACCCTGATCGCCACGGGCGAACACATGCTGGTCCATGTCTCGCTGGCGACCCGGCGGGCCAGCGAGCCGGGCCCCGAGGTGGCCGGCCCGCTGGCGCGGCTGGCGGCGGCCCAGGCGGCGCTGCCGGTGCCCGAGGGCGCGGGCCGCGCGGTGGGCCCGCGATGAGGCGGGTGCTGATCACCGGCGGGGCGGACGGGATCGGGCTGGCCATGGCGCGGGCCTTCGCGGCCGCGGGCCATGCGATCTGGGTCACGGATGTGAACGACGCGGCGCTGGCGGCCTGCCCCGAGGGCTGGCGCGCCGACCGGGTGGACGTGTCGGATGCCGACGCCATGGCCGCGCTGTTCGCCCGGATCGACGATACCTGGCGCGGGCTTGACGTGGTCTGCGCCAATGCGGGCATCGCCGGGCCGACCGCGCCGGTCGAGGATGTGACCTGGGACGCCTGGCGGGCCTGTGTCGACGTGACCCTGGGCGGCGCCTTCCTGACCGCGAAACATGCCGCTGCGATGATGCGGGCGCAGGGGCGGGGGTCGATTGTCTTTACCTCGTCCACCGCGGGTCAGCACGGCTTTCCCAACCGCGCGCCCTATGCGGCGGCCAAATGGGGCGTGATCGGGCTGATGAAGACCGTGGCGATGGAGCTGGGCCCCTTCGGCATCCGCGCCAATGCGATCACGCCGGGTGCTGTGGAAGGGCCGCGCATGGACGGGGTCATCGCCCGCGAGGCCGCGGCCAAGGGCATGTCGCCCGCGGCGGTGCGGGCGGGCTACACGATGGGCACCAGCCTGCGCTGTTTCGTGCGGGCCGAGGACGTGGCGGCACTGGCGGTATTCCTGGGGTCCGAGGCGGGTGCGCGGATTTCGGGCCAGGTGATCGCCGTCGACGGCCATACCGAGAACTCCGACCCCAAGCCCTGAGGCGGTGGGGTGACACCCCACCCGACGGGCCGCTGTCAAGGCGCCGTCCGGGGGGCTGGTCTTGGGTGCGGGAATGGCGCATGAGATGCCATGGCCGCCTGGATCCCGATCACGCTTCTGGCCGCGACCGCGCAGACGTTGCGGTTCATGCTGCAGAAGCACCTCAAGTCCACGTCGCTGTCCACCACGGGCGCGACGCTGGCGCGGTTTCTGTATTCCTTCCCGCTGGTGATCGCGCTGGCGCTGGCCTATGGCGCGGTCACGGGCCGTGGATTGCCGGGACCGGCCGGCGCGGCGGGGGCGTTCCTGTGGCCGGCCCTGCTGGGCGCGGGGGCGCAGATCGTCGGCACGCTGTGCGTCGTGGCGCTGTTCTCGCGCCGGAACTTCGCGGTCGGCACGACGTTCATGAAGACCGAGGTGATCCTGTCGGTGCCGGTCGGCTGGCTGTGGCTGGGCGATCGGGTCGGCCCCTGGGCGCTGCTGGCGATCCTGGTCGGGCTTTGGGGCGTGCTGCTGCTGTCGGATGCCGAGGTGCCGGCGGGCAAGGGCGCCTGGCGGCGGCTGCTGAGCCCGGCGACGGGGCTGGGCCTGCTGTCGGGGCTGGCCTTTGCGGTTTCGGCGGTGGGCTATCGCGGGGCGACACTGGCGCTGGCGGACGGCGATGCGCTGGCCCGGGCGTTGGTGACGCTGGCGGTGGTGACCACGGCCCAGGCGCTTGCCCTGACCGCCTGGCTGGCCTGGCGCGACCGGACCCAGATCGGGCGCGTCCTGGCGGCCTGGCGGGTGGCCACGCCGATGGGCATCGCCTCGCTGGTCGGCTCGGCCTGCTGGTTCACCGCCTTTGCCTTGCAGCAGGTCGCCTATGTCAAGGCGCTGGGCCAGGTCGAGGTGGCGCTGTCGGCGCTGGCCTCGGTGCTGGTGTTCCGCGAAACGATCACCCGGCGCGAGGGCTGGGGCCTTGTGGTGCTGGTCATCAGCGTCGTGTTGCTGGTGCTGGTCGCCTAGGCCGGGTCCAGCGGCCGCCGCCCGGCCAGCCGCGTGACCAGATGCGCCTCGTCGTCGTTGCGAAAGAACGGCACGGTTTCGGGCGGGCCGGGACGGCCAAGGTTGGCGGCGATCTCGGCCAGGACCACCTCGGTGATGAAGGGCAGGTCCAGCGCCCGGGCGCGGTCCAGCGGGACCCAGTGCAGGTGGCGCAGCTCGTCCTCGGCGCGGGTGAAATCGTCGGGGTCGGTGGCCAGGGCCTCGGCCTCGGCCAGAAAGAAACGCGCATCGAAGCGGCGCGGCCGGCCCGGCGGGGTCACGGCGCGAAAGATGAAGCACAGGCCCGAGGCGTCGGGGACATGCCCGGTGGCGGCGAAACCGCGCCAGCCGCGGGGGGCATCCGCCCAGGCGCCGGGGCTTCCCAGGACCTGGCCGGTCTCCTCCCACAATTCGCGGATGGCGGCGGCGGCCAGGGCCTGCGGGGTGGCCCGGCTGTCGTCGGTCAGGCGCGCCCGGCAGGTGGGACCGGGCGGCGCGGCCAGCGGAATGCCCGCATCGGCGGCATCCACGGCACCGCCGGGAAAGACGTATTTCGAGGGCATGAAGGCCGCGCCGGCGCCACGCTGGCCCATCAGAACGGCGGGCCGCGTGCGGCGGTCGCGCAGCAGCACGATGGTCGCGGCATCGCGCAGGGCGGTCTTGTCGGTCATGGCGCCTCGCGCGGGGGCGGATCAGTCGGTGTTGCCGAACCCGTGCATCCGGCGGGACCACTGGATTCCGACGACGGCCCCCTTCATTCGCGGCAATAGATACAGGGACAGCGCCACGCAGCCAACGGTGAAGATCGTGGCCAGGACCAGCGGGTCGGGCCGGAACCGGGTAAAGGCGATATGGATCAGCGGCGCCATCAGGTGGCCGACCACAAGGATCGTCAGATAGGCCGGCCCGTCATCGGCGCGGTGATGATGCAGCGCCTCGCCGCAGACCGGGCAATCGTCCTTCACCTTGAGATAGCCGTGAAACAACGTGCCCTCGCCGCAATTCGGACAGCGCCGGCGAAATCCGCGCAGCATCGCGCGCTTGGTCGGGCGGTCGTCGATCGGGTCGAGGGCTGCGGTCTGCGGCGGGGTGGACATGACGAAAGGCTCCGGGGGGTGGGATAGGGGCAGACTTGGACGGGACGGCCCCGCCTGAAAAGGGGAGAATACGCGGCCGCGTCGCGATGTCGCGCAGAAGTTGCGCAAGTCACGTGGCTGTGATCGCCGCCGCGACGGAACCGGCGCCGCACCGCGTATCAGCTGCATCAAACCGCACGGACAAAGGACGATTCCCATGATGAAGACCCCCCTGCTGATCGCCGCGATCGCCGCCGGCCTGGCCGTGACCGCCGCCGAAGCCCGCGGCCCGGGTGCCGCGTTCGGTGCCGGATTCGGGCCCGGATTCGGGGCCGGTGCCCCGGATTTCGCCCAGCTCGACGCCAATGGCGACGGACAATTGACCGAAGACGAGATCGCATCGTCCCTGCAGGCCATGGCCGCCGAGCGGTTCGCCGAGGCCGACACCGATGGCAACGGCACCGTCGACGCCGCCGAATTGCTGGCCGCCCAGGACCGGATGCGGGCCGAGGCGATGATCGCGCGGCTGGATGCCGATGGCGACGGCGTATTGAGCCAGGAGGAAATGACCGCGCGGATCGCGGCGCAATTCGAGGCCAGCCAGGACCGCCGGGCACAGATGTTCGCCCGCTTCGATGCCGATGACGATGGCGTGGTCAGCGAACAGGAATACGTCACCGCGCTGTCGTTCCTGCAACGGATGGGCCCGCGCGACGGCGGCTTCGGGCGCCATGGCGACCAGGGCCGGCAGGCGCCCTTCGGCGGTCCGTGGTCGGACCGTTGACCGATCTGCGCGGGGCCGGCCACGCCGCCGGCCCCCGGACTTGTGCACGAGGGATTATGTGGCTAGCTGCCTGAGCGATGGATGGATGCCCCGCCGAACTGGACGGCGCCCCGGACGAGGCGCTGCTTGCCGCCTTCGCCGGGGGCGAGGCGCGGGCGGCGCGGGTGCTGACCGCGCGGCTGGCGCCCCGCGCCCTGGCCCAGGCCGCGCGGATGTTGGGCAATCCGGCCGAGGCCGAGGAGGTCGCGCAGGAAGCGATGCTCAGGCTCTGGCGCCAGGCCCCGGACTGGGATCCGGGCCGGGCGAAGGTCACGACCTGGCTCTATCGGGTCGTGGCCAACCTGTGCACCGACCGGTTGCGGCGGCGCGGCCGGGTGTCGGCGCTCGATGCGGTGGCGGAGCCCGAGGACGAAGCGCCCTCGGTTGCGGCCCGGATGCAGGACCGCACGCGCGCCGATGCGCTGCGTGCGGCCCTGGCCGACCTGCCCGAGCGACAGGCCCAGGCGGTGGCGCTGCGGCATCTGGAAGGGTTGTCCAACCCCGAAATCGGCGCGGTGATGGGCTGCGACCTGCGGGCGGTGGAAAGCCTGGTCGCGCGGGGAAAACGGGGGTTGATCGCGGCGCTGGCGCCGCGCAAGGCTGAACTGGGGTATGACGATGACTGAAACGCCGGACGACAAGATGCTGGAACGGCTGTTCGCCGCGGCCCGTGCCGATGCGCCGGTCGCCTCGGACGCCTTCCTGGCGCAGGTGATGGCCGATGCCGCGGCGATGGTACCGCCCGCACCGGTGCCCGCGCCGCGCCGGCGCGGTCCGCTGGCGGGCTTCGTTTCGGCCCTGGCCGGTGGCTGGGCCGGGCTTGGCGGGCTGGCGGCGGCGACGGTGGCCGGCCTCTGGATCGGGATGGCCGCGCCCGACGTCTTGCACCGGATTGCGCCGGGGTTGTACGGCGATCCGGTTTCGGTTCCGTTCGGTATCGACCAATCGGCCTTCCTGCTGGAGGGCGACACATGACCGGACCGCCGGCACCCGGGCCGCGTCGGATGCGCCGCTGGCAGCGTTGGCTGCTGGTCGTGTCGCTGGGCGTCAACCTGTTGATCCTGGGCATCGTCGCCGGTGCGGTCCTGAATCGTGACGGGCCGATGCGGGCGCCGCGGATCGACCTGTCGATCGGGCCCTTTACCCGCGCCCTGCCGGACGAGGCGCGGCGCGCGGTGGTCGACCGGATGCGGGCGCAGGGGTTTCTGACCCGGGACGGGCGCGATGCGATGCGCGCCGATGCCGAGGAACTGCTGGCGCTGATCGCTGCCGAAAGCTTTGACCCGACAGCGGTGGACGCGGTGCTGGAGCGGCAGCGGGGCCGGCTTGCGGGCTTTCAGAACGGCGCGCAGGAGGCCTTTGTCCATGTGCTGTCCGGGATGAGCCCACAGGACCGGCGCGCTTTCGCAGAGCGGCTGGCGCAGCAGATGCGGCATGGCCCCCATGACCGGGACTGAAGTGCCACCGGTCAGGCCGCCGACAGGCTGATCGTGTCGCGCCCGGCGGTCTTTGCGGCATAAAGCGCCGCGTCGGCCTCGTGCATCATGGTTTCGAGCGTTTCCGAAGGCGGTGTGCCCGGGCCGTCGCCGGGGCCGGGGCCGGGATCGCCCGGACCGGACAGGCGGATGCCGATCGACAGGGTCACCGCGATCTCGGTCCTGTCATCGGTCAGGCGAAAGGGTTTTTCGCGGATCGCCGCGACCAGCCGTTCGGCGGCCTGGCGCGCTTCGACACTGTCTGTGTCGGGCATGGCGACGAGGAATTCCTCGCCCCCGATCCGGGCCAGCAGGTCGACCGGGCGCAGGTTGTCCTGCAACCGGCGCGCAACCTGTCTCAGGACCTCGTCCCCCGCGGCATGACCGTGATCGTCGTTGATCGCCTTGAAATGGTCGAGGTCCAGCGCCATGACGGCGAATTGCCGCCCCATCTGGCGGGAATGGGCGGCGATCCGTTCCAGGTGCGGCAGGGCATAGCGCCGATTGTACAGCCCGGTCAGCGGATCGGTCACCGCCGCTTCCAGACCGCTTTTCAAGGTGGCGCGCAGGGCCGCGGCCTCGCGCTGGCGGCGCAGCAGGGCATGAGCCCGCAGGCGCAGTTCCTCGGGGGCGGCATTGGCCGGTGCCAGGTCGTCCGCCCCGAGGTCGAGCGCCATGGCCGCCCGTTTCGACCGCCCCTCCGGCACCAGGACCATCAAGGCCGCGTGGCGCGAATCCGAGCGCGAGCGCAGTTCCGACAGGATCCGGTAGAAATCCAGATCATCGACGCCTTCGGAGCCGTCGATGACGAAAAGCGCCGGCGTGACCGGCGCGCTGAGACCGCTCAGGACGTCGCGCGGATGCAACAGCAGGCAATCGCATTTGCCGCCGGGGCACAGGTTCGGCGCGATCCGCGGCCCCAGATCCGCGTTCGGGGTGATGACGGCGATCGGCTGCGGCAGGGAAAAGGCCTGTGGCGCTTCGGCAAAGCCGAGGGCATGGCGGGTATCCTCGCGCAGCTTGAGTTCCTCGGTCGCATCGCGGGCGCGCAACAGCGATCGGATCCGGGCCTGCAGGATCAGATCGTCGAACGGGCGTTCGAGCACATCGTCGGCGCCGGCCCGCAAGGCGGCGACCCGGTCATCGGGGGTGCCGAAGCCGCCGGTGGCGATCACCGGCAGGGTGCGCAAGGCGTCGTCGCGGCGCAGGTCGGCGCACAGCTCCAGGGCCGCCCGGTCCTGGCCGGACATGTCGAGCAGCAGAAGGTCGGGCAGGGACCCGGACAGCATGGCCCGAGCCGCACCGGTATCGGCGCAGGTCCGCACCTCATACCCGGCCGAGGCGAGCCGGGCATTCAGCACGATCCTGTTCGTCGAAACCGTATCGACAACGAGTATGGTGCGCGGCATTCTTGGTGTTCCTTGCTCGGGTTCCTTTCCCCTGAGGCCAGAGTGGATCGCAATCGTTAACAAACCCTTTCCGGGATACGAATAATTGTCGATGTCGCCTGAATCCGCCGAAGACGTTGCCGTGCGCGCCCTGGTCTGGCTGGCGGGAAACGACGACCTGTGCCCGGTTTTCCTGGGCTCGACCGGGGCCGCGCCCGAGGATTTGCGGGCCCAGGCCGGCGATCCGGCCTTTCTGGCCTCGGTTCTCGATTTCGTGACCATGGACGATGCCTGGGTGATCGCTTTCTGCGATGCGCAAGGATTGCCCTACGACGCCCCGTTGCGGGCCCGTCAGGCGCTACCGGGGGCCGAGCAGGTTCACTGGACCTGAGCCAGGCGGCCCTCGGCCCAGTCGCGGATCGCCTCCAGTTCGGCCGGCGTCATCAGCGGCATCGGCTTGCGTCTGCGCCCGAACAGGCCACGGCCGGGATCGGGCTGGCGGGTCAGCAGGTGCAGCCGGCTGCCCAGGTCGATCCGGTCCAGGGTGATGCGCATTTCCCAGACCGGCGGCGTGGGTCCGAAAGCGCGGCGAAAGGCGCGGTCGGGGTCGGGCGGTTCGCCGTCATAATAGGACGGCAGGCGTTCGGCGGGGTCGAGATTGGTCATCCCGGTCGGGCGCAATTGCGAATGCAGCAGGCGCGGCGGGTTCACCGCCATCACGGTTTCCTCGATCAGCAGGTCAAGATCGCCGGCGATCCGGCGCCAGAGCAGGACATGGCCCGGCGCGCCGGGCGTGCCGCGCAGGGTGTCGACCGCCAGAAGACCGGGGCGGGATGCCCTGGCGGCCTCGACAGTGAAGGCGGCGAACACCCGGTCCGGGGGTGCGGCGATGTCGATCTGATGCTCTGTCGATACAGTGGCTTGCATGGCGCGACAATGCGTGGCCCGGGGGCGGTTGACAACCGCTCCCGCACACGCGCTGCTGCGGGAATGATCAAGGCAGTTGTTTTCGACAAGGACGGCACGCTGTTCGATTTCCAGCGCAGTTTCGGCCCCTGGGCCGGGGCGATGCTGCGCCAGGAGGCCCAGGGCGACCCGGCGCGGCTGGCGGCCCTGGCCGAGGTGCTGCGCTTTGACCTGGAGGCCGAACGGTTCCGGCCCGGCAGCATCGTCGTCTCCGCCACGGTGGACGAGATCGCGGCGGCGATGATCCCGCATCTGCCGGTGCCGGACCGGGCCGCGCTGATCGCCCGGCTCGATGCCGGGTCGGGGGCCGCGCCGCAGGTGCCGGCGGTGCCGCTTGCGCCGTTCCTCGACGGGCTCGGGCGCCGGGGGCTGCGGCTGGGACTGGCCACCAATGACGGCGAGGCGCCGGCCCGCGAACACCTGGCCCAGGCCGGGATCGAGACCGTGTTCGAGTTCATCGCCGGCTATGACAGCGGCCATGGCGCCAAGCCGGGGCCGGGGCAGTTGCTGGCCTTTGCCGCGCAGACCGGGCTGTCGCCGGGCGATTGCGTCATGGTCGGCGACAGCACCCATGACCTGCACGCCGCCCGCGCCGCCGGGATGCGGGCCGTGGCGGTCGCCAGCGACCTGGCCGACCGCGATGCCCTGGCCGCCCTGGCGGATGTGGTGCTGGACGATCTGGCGGCGCTGCCGGACTGGCTGGACGGGCCGGGCCGGGGATAGGCGCGGGCGATGGCGGTCACGATCCGGCACGGCGATTTCGCGGCGTTCTTCGCGGCGCCCTTCGCGGCCTATGGGCCCGACAGCCCCTATGTCTCGCCCCTGAAATCGGACCTGGAGCGCTTTGTCGACCCGGCGCGCAACCCGCTGTTCTGCGGGCCGGGAAAGGGCGAGATCGCGATCTTCACCGCCCATCGCGGCGCGACCCTGCTGGGGCGGATCACGGCGCACAGCCATGGCGCCTCGAACAGGCTGCACGGGCTGAACCGGGGGTTTTTCGGCTATTTCGATTGCGCCGATGACCCGCCGGCGGCCGCGGCCCTGCTGAGCGCGGCCGAAAGCTGGTGCAGGCTGCGCGGGTTCACGGAGATCGTCGGCAATTTCAACCTGACGGCCATGCAGCAGATCGGCGTGGTGACCGGCGGGTTCGCGCGGCCGCCCTATCTGGACCAGGTCTGGTCGCCGCCGCACCTGCCGGCGCTGCTGGAGGCCAACGGCTATGCGCCGACCTTCCCGATGACCACGTTCGAGGTCGACCTGACAACGGCCCGGCCCCCGGCGATCGGTCCGAAACAGCAGGCGATCCTGGACGATCCGGCGTTCGACTTCGCCCCGATCACCCGCCGCACGATCCCGCAGCGGATGGAAGAGGCGCGCCTGATCCTGAACGCGTCCTTCGCACAGAACCCGATGTTCGTGCCTGTCAGCGCCGAGGAATTCCACTTTCAGGCCAAGGACATGAAATGGGTGATGGACCCGCGCATCTCGGCGGTGCTGCACCGGCGGGGGCAGCCCGCGGCCTGCATCATCTGCGTGCCGGACCTGAACCCGTTCCTGCGACGCGTGCGGTCGCGGTTGGGGATCACCGCGCCCTGGCATTTCCTGCGTCACCGGATGCGCAACCGCCGCGCCGTGCTGATCTTTTCCGGGGTGTTGCCGGACCTGCAGGGCCAGGGGGTCAATCCGCTGGTGCTGAACCGGGTGATCTTGGGGGCCAAGGCGGCGGGCTATACCAGGCTGGGCAATACCTGGATCGGCGACGGCAACCCGGCCTCGCTGGCGCAGAAGGAAAAGGCGGGGGCCAAGACGATGCACCGGCTGCACCTGTTCGCCAAGCCGTTGTAGGGCGCTGTTCGGCCCGGGGCCGCGGATCGATCCGGCCCGGTCCCCGGCGCGACGCGCCCCGGGCTTGACCCGGGGCCTCCACCGATCGGGGTCCGGACGGCAAAGACCGCTCAGAGCAGCTTGAGGTATTCCAGCAGGGCCGCTTTGTCGGCCTCGGACAGCGGCGCGAATTCGGCCGCGTGCCCCTGGTTGCCCATGCCGAAATCGCGCGTGTCGACGATGATCGGCTCCGACCAGGGGGTATGGCCCGCGGGGTAGCGCCAGGTGTCGCCGTCAAGGGTGCCGGCGATGCCGACCCGGTCGAAATCAAGCGCATGGCCGCCGGTCTGGAACCGGGTCGGGCGCTGGTCGGGATGCATCAGGTGCCACAGCGTCGGGACCGAGCCGTTGTGCAGATAGGGCGCGCTGGCCCAGAGGCCGGACAGGGGCGGAGCGGAATAGCCCGTGACACCGGCCGCGCGGACCGGGCTGTCGAGGCTGGCATTGATCGCCTCGACCACCTGCGGCGTGATCACCTCGATTCGGGCCTGGTCGGTGCCATAGGGCCCGTGCCAGTTCGGGAAGCTGACCAGACGGGGAGTGTCCAGGCTGTCGTCATAGGTGCCGTGGCAAGCGGCGCAATGGGCGCTGTAGAGGGCGCGGCCCGCGGTGGCGCGCCGGGGGTCGATCACGCCGGGAAAGGGCTGCGGTTCGTAGGTTTCCAGCCAGGCGACCACGTCGCGGGCCATCGGGCGGTGATCCTTGGCCACCGCTTCGGAAACGCCCATGGCCGGCACGGTGAAATAGGCGATCATCTGGGCCAGCCGGTCACGCTGGTCATCGTCGATATCGGCCGGGGTCAGGGGCGTGTCGGCATCGGGATAGACATAGGAGCCCGAGGTCAGCAGCCGGTTGCGCAACAGCCTGTCGCCCAGGTCCGGCAGGGAGTTGAAGGTGCTTTCGGTCACGACCTCGCCCTCGGGGATCAGGTCCAGCCGGTTGCGCAGGCTGTCCAGCCCGTTGGTGGCCCCCACGGTCGAGATGCGGAACGGCAGGAAACTGTCGATGGTCGCGGCGCGTTCGTCCACCAGCGCGCGCAGGCGGGGCAGGATGGCGTAGCGCAGGGTCAGCGTTTCGCGCGCCGACATGTCCGGATGCAGCGCGCGGGCGGCCTGCATCAGCGTGGCGTCGTCGTGGTCGCGGAACGCGGCAAAGAGCGCCTGGGTATAGCTGTCCAGGTTGATCGAGCTGTTGCCCATGCCAAGCCAGACGCGCGTCGGGTCCGGCCGTCCCCGGGCGTCATAGGTGACCGAACTGTGGCAGGCGGCGCAGACCGAATTGCCGATCGTGACTTCGACCGGCGGCCAGGTGCCGCTGGCGGTGCCCCGGATCAGGCCCAGCGGCGCGTCGCGGCTGGGCTGGTCCATATGGGCGGGCCAATTGGCGATCTCGTCCGGGGAATGGATCCCGAAGCGGCGAAAGCTGGCCTCCAGGTCGATGTCCGTCACGCGGGCCGGGTCGCCATCGGCCTCGGCCAGGGCCAGGGCGGCGGTGGACAGCCGCCAGGGCACCGCCGAAACCTCGAGCGTATGGGTGCCGAGCGCGCCCCAATCGCCGAAAGCGAAGGCGGCGATTCCACGGTCGGCGGGGCTTTGCGCCTGGGCCAGCGCGGTGTCGTAGGGGGTCGAGCGCGCGGCCAGGTCCAGCGCGCCGGGGCGCAGGGCCAGGCCGATTGCGATGATCGCAAGGGCGGCAAGGGCGAAAAGGACGCGACGCATGGCGGGTCTCCGGCTGGGGTCGGGATCTTTATAGCCGGTATGTGAACAATGTTCAAGAACAAGGTTCAAGTTCCGGTTCCGGGCTGCACCCTGCGCAAGTTGCGGGGATCCGCCGAGGCTTGGCCACGCGACTGCCCCGGGATTGCCGGATTCGTCGGTTCGACTAGGAGTGTGAGGGCGTTTTGCGAACGAGGCTGCGACCGATGATGAGGCACGCGATCCTTTGGGCCGGGCTGGCCCTTGGCCTGTCGGCGGTGCCGGCCGCGGCGCAATGCCGGGCGCCGGCCAATGCCCAGGCGCTGGTCAATGAAATGGCCGGGCAGTTGAATGCCACCCGCACGGCCAGCGGCCTGCCCGCGTTGCGCTATAACCGCCAGCTGAGCGAGGCGGCGATGACCCATGCCTGCGACATGGTCCGGCACGGGTTCTTCGCCCATCGCGGCACGGATGGGACGAATTCGCACCAGCGGGTGCTGCGGGCCGGGTTCAATTCCTGCCTGACCGCGGAAAACCTGTCCTGGGGCTATGACCAATCCAGTCAGATCGTCGGCGGGTGGCTGCAATCGGCGGGCCACCGGCGCAACATGCTGAACGGCGATGCGCGCGAATTCGGCATCGGCGTGATCGACAGCCCGCGCGGGCCCTATACGGTTCTGGTCGTTTCGAAACGGTGCTGAGCCGCGCGGGCCCGGGTCGATCCGCCCTGAACGCGGCCTGCGGTCAGGCGTCGGTATCGAGCCAGATCGTCACCGGCCCGTCATTGGTCAGGCTGACCTTCATGTCGGCGCCGAAGCGGCCGGTTTCGACCGCGATGCCCTGCGCGGCCAGCGCCTGAGCGAATGCGAGGTAGAGCCGTTCGGCCTCTTCCGGCGGGGCGGCGGTGGAAAAGCCGGGGCGGTTGCCGCGCGCGGTATCGGCGGCCAGGGTGAACTGGCTGATCACCAGGGCGGCGCCGCCGGTATCCAGGATCGAACGGTTCATCCGGCCCTGATCGTCCCTGAAGATCCGCAACCTGGCGATCTTGGCGGCCAGCCGTTCGGGCAGGTCGTCGGTATCGCCCGCCATGGCGCAAACGAGGATCATCAGCCCCGGTCCGCAACGGCCGATCACCGCGCCGTCGACCGCGACCTCGGCCCGGGCGACACGCTGGACCAGGGCCCTCACAGTTCGGAAGCCCGGGGCGGGTTGGCGCCGGCGCGGCTGACGGTGATCGCCGCGGCGCGGGTGCCCAGGGTCAGGGCGTCGCGGATCTCGGCCCCGGTCAGCGCCGCGATGCGCGGCTTGGTCAGGGCGCCGGCCGCGTGCAGGCTGGCCAGGACCCCGGCATTGAAAGTGTCGCCGGCGCCGACCGTATCGACGACCTTGACCGGTGTGGCTGGAACAAAGACTTCGTTTTCAGGGCTGTAACCCGTCACGCCCTTGGCGCCTTCGGTGATGCAGACCAGCCGTGCACCGCCCGAGACCAGGTCGCGCGCCAGGGCGGCGGTGTCGCCGGTGCCGCGCAGCCAGTGCAGGTCTTCGTCCGACAGCTTGATGATATCCGCCGCCGCCAGCATCCGGTCGATCCGGGCGCGATAGGCCGCCGGGTCGGTGATGAAGCCGGGCCGCACATTCGGGTCGATCATGGTGACCCGGGTCGGGGCCTCGCGCAGCATGAAGGCCTCATACGCCGAGCCGCAGGGTTCCGCGACCAGCGAGATGCCGCCGAAGAACAGCGCCTGCGCATCGGTGGCGGGCAGGTCGGCCTCGGTCAGCATCCGTCCGGCGGTGTTTTCATCGTAGAAGGCATAGGTCGCCTGGCCGTCGACCAGTTTGACGAAGGCGACGGTGCAGGGCCGGTCCGAGATCACGCAAGCGCTTGAATTCACGCCGCTTTCGGACAGTTTGTCACGCAGGATCTGGCCCAGGAAATCGCGTGAGATGCCGCAGAAGAACCCTGCCGGCGCGCCCAGCCGGCCCAGGGCGATGGCGGTGTTGAACACTGCGCCGCCGGCATAGGGGGCGAAAGCGTCCTCGCCCGCCGCGGTCTGGCGCGGCAACATGTCGATCAGGGCTTCGCCACAGGCCAGGATCATCGGTGCCTCCCGTTCGTTAGCGCCAACATGGCCCGGCGCGGGGGCTGTATCAATCCGATTTCCCCGGCGGTCAAGCGCGCGGCGCGCTGGCCGGGGCCGGACGGGGCACCTGTCCCGGGCGCTGCCGAACCGGGCGCGCGGTCGCTGCGGCGTTCAGAACTGCCCTTCGTTCAACGCGATCAGGTAGCCCGCCACGCCGGCCAGGATCAGCCCCAGCACCACGGCGATACCGATCTTCCAGGCCGACCAGGGCCGTTCGCCCTGCACCCGGCCCGAGCGGCCGTTGACCACGAAGCGGTAGGTCTTGCCGCGATACTTGTAGGCCGCCATCCAGACCGGCAGCAGCACGTGTTTGAAGGTCAGGGTGCCGATCGCCGTGTCGACACTGCCGACCCGCTGGTGGTCGCCGCCGATGTCGAACTTGATGTCGCGGACGATCTGGCGGTCCATGATCTCTCGGGCCTGCTGGAAGGCGTCGCCAAGCTCGACCTGATAGCCTTCGGCGCGAAAGCCGGCCAGGTAATGCGGCGCATAGGGCTCCAGCGCCGTCAGATCCCAGGGTTCGAGCGCGTCGGTATAGCGCTTGGGCAGGCTGCGCGAGGCCAGCACCAGCACGTCGTCGAAAAACCGCGCCACCCGGCCCGAAACGCTGCGCCAGCGGGTTTTCCGCACCCGGACCTGTTCGCGCTTGCCGTTGCGGATCACCGTGCGGGTCTCGTAGTAATCGGTGCCGCGCTGGCCGGTGTAATCGGTCGTCGTATCGGCGTCGAAGGTCCAGTAGGGGACATAGATCCCGGCCATGCGCCGCCCCTTGCGGGCATAGTCCTGCAAGCCGTTCGGCGCGAACCAGAGCCGGCCCAGCCAGTCTGTCATCGCGGTGCGGGCCTGTTCCTCGTCCAGCGCGAAGGGCAGCAGGCCCTTGGGCTTGATCTGACGGTGATCGCCGGTATCGGTGACCACGGGCGTGGCGCAGAACGGGCATTCGGTGGCGTGGATATCGGTGCCGAATTCGATCCGGGCCCCGCAATTGGGGCAGGAGGAGGCGCGCACCGCCTCGATGTCCTGGGCGGGCAGTTGATTGTCGATCGCCTGGCGAAAGTCGAGCTCGCGGATCGCGCCGCCGGACCAGGGGGTGTCGTCGACCGGCTGGCTGGCGCCGCAATGGTCGCAGATCAGCCGCGCATCGCCCGGATCGAACCGCAGGTCGGCGCCGCATTGGTCGCAGGGAAAGCGGTGTTCCTCGGTCGCGGCGATGGTCGGCAAGGCGGTGGGTTCGGTCATCGACGGGGCCTTTTGCGCCCGGGCGGGCGGGGTTCCGGTTAGTTCTTTGTTCATCGCCTTGCGCTATCCGCGGATCAACCCCGGATCGTGGCGAAAGGACGGATTCATGGTCGATGTCGTGGCGGCAAAACAGGAAATCACCGACGCGATCGGTGCCCATGGCACCTGGAAGATGCGGTTGCAGACCGCGGCGCAGACCGGGCGGCTGCAGGGACGGGCGGTGGACCTGGCGCGCGACGATCTGTGCCGCTTCGGCCAATGGCTTGGCGGTCTGCCGCCGGAGATGGCGGGGACCGACACGGCGCGCGAGGTGAAACGCCTGCATCGGGAGTTCCACAACCTGGCCGGTGGCGTCGCCCGTCAGGTGGAGGCCGGCGACACGGCGGGCGCCCGCGCCACGCTGGAAACCGGGCAACTGGGGGAGTGTTCGACCCAACTGGCCCGGGCCCTGACGAGTTGGAAGATGGCGCTGCGCTAGGCCGCGGTGCCGAGGATCAGACCTCAGGTCAGGCCGGGGCCGACCTGCGGGATGCCGGGGACAGTGGTCGCGGGCCGGGCCGGTCCTGTCACCCCCCCGGCGGCGGCGGCGGCATGATCGTGAAGAGCTGGGCCAGTTCGGCCACCTCGTCGGCGGTCTTCCAGCCGTCCTGGCCCGGGGTCCAGACATGGGTGTCGCGGGTCAGCGCGCCCTCGGCGGCCATCTTGCCCATGTCGGCCTTGGAGAACGGCCCGCGGGTTTCGCCGTCGCGGGCGATGTGCCAGACATGTTCGACCGGCGGCGGCGGGGGCGCCATCGGCGCGGCCTGCGACGCGGCCTGAGGCGCGGGCTGCGCCCCCCAGGGGCCCTGGCCGCCCGTCATCATGTTGCCCATCTGCATGCCGAGCCCCGCGCCCATCCCCATGCCCATGGCGTCGCCGGCGGCGCCGCCCTTGCCGATCGCCTCGGCCGCCTTCCATTTCATGTGCTCGTCGAGGTTGCCGGCAATGCCGCGGCTGCTGCGTTCGTCCAGCGCCTTTTCGACGGCGGACGGCAGCGAGATGTTCTCGATGTAAAGCTCGGGGATCGACAGCCCGTATTGGCCGATCACCGGGTCGATGGCCTGGGCGATCAGCTTGCCCACGTCGCCGGTATTGGCCGCCATGTCGAGCACCGGAATGCCGCTGGCGGCGATCGAGCGGGAAAACTCCTGGACGATGATGTTGCGGATCTGGAACGACACCTCGTCGCGGGTGAATTCGCCGTCGGTGCCGACGATTTCGGTCAGGAAACGGGCGGGGTCGGCGACCTTGATCGTATAGGTGCCGAAGGCGCGCAGGCGGATGGGGCCGAATTCCGGGTCGCGCAGCATGATCGGGTTCTTGGTGCCCCATTTCAGATCGGTGTGCCGGTTCGTGTTGACGAAGTAGATTTCCGATTTGAAGGGCGATTTGAAGCCATGATCCCAATGCTGCAGCGAGGTCATGACCGGCATGTTGTTGGTTTCGAGCATGTAGAGCCCGGGGGTGAAGACATCGGCCAGCTGGCCTTCGTGGACGAACACCGCCGCCTGGCCTTCGCGCACGGTCAGCTTGGCGCCGTATTTGATTTCGTGTCCTTCGCGTTCGAAGCGCCAGACCATGGTGTCGCGGGTGTCATCGGTCCAGTGGATGACGTCGATGAACTGGCCGGAAAGGAAATCGAGAATGCCCATGGCGGTGCTCCTGGGGAACGGGTGTCGGTTGCGGTCAGGTTAGGCCGGGTTTGGCGGATTGCCAACGTCCCGCGCCTGCGGCGGGCATGACTTGCGCCTGCGGCGGGCATGACTTGCGCCTGCGGCGGGCGGGGCGAGGGGGCTGTCGGCCCCCTCGCGCTCCCCCGAAGGTATTTTCGGGACAAAGGCGGGGCTTTGGCAGGCATGGGGACATGGCTGCGGGATCGGTGGTCAACTTTCGCCCCCCAGCAATTCGCGCGCGATCTGGCGGGCGATGGGGGCGGCCTCGGCGGCGCCCATGCCCGACCGCAAGCGGTCGTCGTAAAGCATGCGCAGCAGCATCTCGTCATGGGTGGTCAGCAGGGCGAATTCCTCGTCATCGTTGAAGATCGACGGGCGCGCCCGGGGGCTGTCATTGGCCAGACCCAGCCCCTGGGCCATTTCCTCGTGGATGCAGGCCAGGCGCATCAGGTCGGGATGTTCGCCCCGGACCAGGGCGACGGCGCGGGAATAGTCGGGCCGGCCACCTTCGGAAAAGGCGATGACCAGGCAAAGCGTGTCGCGCGGCACCGACATGAAGGCGTCCAGGGACACCGCGTCGATCCCCGGCACCAGGTCGCGCAGACGCGAAGAATAGCCGAGCCGGTCATCCTCGTTCAGGACCAGAACATGGAAATTCGGATCCGGCGCGCCCACGGTGATCGGCAGGCCGGTCAGCCGCGACAGCCGGGCGGAGAACTGGCGGATGCTGTTTTCATCCTGCACGCGCTGGTCGGCGGGCACGGTGGCGCCGAATTCCACCCCGATGCGCACCGGCTGATCCCAGCGGGACAGGTCGCGGGCATTCGGCTGGGGCGTGAGCACGCCGTCGCGTTCCAGATATTCGTTGAACAGCGCGATGCGGATGAAATTGCGCGCCAGCTGGGTGTCGGTGAAGGGGGTATCGGGGCCGCCGCCATCGGTGCGCAGCAAGCCGCGCGCCACGAGGTCGTCCTGAAGTCGCGTGTAATACAACGACAATTCCCGGCTTTCGGGCGAGCGGTCGGGCATTGCCGGCGGGGCCGGGGGCGGGGCCGGACGGTCGGGGCGTGCCGGCGGGGCCGGCATCGGCGGCGGGCCGGGAAGCTCGGCGCAGGCCACGAGGCCGGCCAGGCCAAGCACGGCCGCGCCGAGCCGACGCCGAAGACCGCCCCGCGCCCGCACCACGCTCAGGCGTCGCCGCCGGCGGCGGTGCCGACCGTATCGCCGAGCCCGTCGCCACGGGACTTCGCCGCCGAGAGGGTGGCCTTGAGCTCGGCCTCCATATTCTGCAGCTCCTTTTCCGCCTCGGCGCGCTTGCGCTTGCCCTCGTCGGCGATCTGCAGCGATTCCTCGATCGTGCCGATCAGGTCGGCATTGGCCTTCTTGATCGCCTCGATGTCGAAGACGCCGCGCTCCATCTCGGTGCGGATCATCTTGTTGGCGCTGCGCAGGTTTTCCGCGTTGGCGGTCAGCAATTCGTTGGTCAGGTCATTGGCCTCGCGCACCGCCGCCGCGGCCTCGGCCGAGCGCTGGATCGTCACCGCCTGGGCCAGCTGGGTTTCCCACAGCGGCACGGTGTTGATCAGGGTGGAGTTGATCTTGGTCACCAGCGACTTGTCGTTTTCCTGCACCAGCCGGATCGAGGGCAGCGACTGCATCGTCACCTGGCGGGTGAGTTTCAGGTCGTGGACCCGGCGTTCCAGGTCGTCGCGGGCGGCGCGCAGGTCGCGCAATTCCTGCGCCTTCATCACGCCCTCGTCCTCGGGGGCGGCCTCGACCTCTTTTTCCTTGGCCGGGATCGTGGCCTCGTCCAGCTCTTTCAGCTTGGCCTCGCCGGCGGCGATGTAGATCGCCAGTTCGTCATAGAAGGCCAGGGTCTTTTCATACAGCACGTCGAGGCTTTCGATGTCCTTGAGCAGGACATGTTCGTGCTTGAGCAGGTCATCGCTGATCTTGTCGATCTGGCCCTGGATGGTCTCGTAACGGGCGGCGAATTTCGCTGCCGGGGCGGCGCGGCCCAGAAGCTTTTCCCAGAAGCTGCGCTTGCGGCGCACATCCAGTTCCGAGACGTTGAAGCCGCGGATCGTGGTGACGATGTCGCGCAGGCTGTCGCCGGCGGGGCCGACATCCTTGTTGCGCACGCCCTGCAGCATGCTTTGCGAAATCTCCTGCAATTCGGCCTGGGCGGCAGAGCCGAAGGAGATGATCGACTGGGTGTCGCCGATGTCGATCTCGGCCATCCGGCGCGAGATGTCGGCGCTGGTCGGTTCGTCGGCGGCGTCGAGCGGCACGATCTCGCCTTTCGGTTCGGGCAGGATCACCGCGGTGACCTTTTCGATATCGGCCAGCGCGGCCTGGGCCTTCTGCTGGTTGGCAACGATGGTTTCGGACATTCACATTCCCCCGGGTTTGCGGGTTTCACACCCCTTCGCGCTGCAACCGATCGCGCAGCACCTTGATTTCGACATCCATGTCGCTGCGGTCATCCAGCAGCATCCTTTCGGTCCGCGCCGCGAAATTCTCTTCCAGGTCGGTCAGCAGCGCCTCGTAATCGGCGCGGGCGCCGGCGTCGCGGGTGCGGGCATGAAGCTCGGCGAATTTCACCGAGGCATCGCGGGCCCCCATCAGGTAGACCGACAGGAACTTGCGCGCGCCGGTCAGGTCGCGCGGATCCTCTTCGACGGTGCGGATCATCCGGCGGGCCACGGCCTGGAAGGTGGCGACGCGGGCGTTCAGGTCGCGGTCCTCCAGCCGGCCGACATGGTCGGACATGGCGGCAAGGTAGCTTTCGGCCTCGTCCACCACGCGGGCGACGCGGTCCTGCTGGAAGGTGTCGATGCCGTCCATCCGCTTGTCGCGCAGCGGGTCGGGACCGAAGGCGGCGAAATGCAGCCCGGCGCCGGCGATGCCATAGATCACGGCGCCGGTGATGCCGGTGCCGGTGGTCCAGCCGGCGATGGCGATGCCGATCCCGGTCAGCGCGGTGCCCAGCATCTTGCGCGGCAGGGCCGGGCGCCGGGC
The DNA here is from genome assembly GCA_001314655.1 of Rhodobacteraceae bacterium HLUCCA08. Taxonomy (GTDB): domain Bacteria; phylum Pseudomonadota; class Alphaproteobacteria; order Rhodobacterales; family Rhodobacteraceae; genus Salibaculum. The sequence goes on from LJSF01000001.1 coordinate 36,737, forward strand.
GACGCGGCGGGCATTGTAGGCGGCTTCGGCGCGCAGCCCGTCGCGGGTCAGCCAGGCGGCCAGCGCCAGGATGCCGGCCCCGATCAGCCCGGCCAGAAGCGCCGCCGGAGGGCGCCAGATCGCCATCACCGCCATCACCACGGCGGGCAGGAACAGCGCATTGGCCTTGGCCCCCGCGGCGTCGATGCGACGCGCTTCGGACACCGCCTGGTGCAGGGCCTGGTCGCGGGCGCTGTCGGTGTCGCTGCCCTGGGGGCTGTATTTGCCGCCGAACCGCCTGGCCATGTTCAGCCCGCCCCGCCCAGAAGCCCGGTCACGACGCCAAGCTGCAGCAGGAACAGCAGCGCGAAGGCGATGTTGCGCAGGCTCCGCGTCGTCATGTCAGGCACCCCGCCCGGGCCGGGCCGGTCCCGTTGCCCGGCGATCAGCCAGGCCCGCACCGAGGCCGCGGCGATCACCAGTGCCGAGAACAGCAGCAGGATGAGGATGATGCGGGGCATGCAGCCTTTCCGTTCCGAAATCCTGATCAACAGATAGGGAACCCGCGCCGCCGATGCGAGCGTCGCCTCCGCCGGGGCGGTCGAACTGGCCGATCAACGCCAACATGAACTGTCCCACTCAATCCTGTCGTGCCCAGAGTGCAGGACCGGGCGCTGCGGCACAAGGGCAAAGCGGCGTCACTTTCGCCGCGGTTTTCCCCGTGACGGACGGTTGCGCACGACCTTTGTCCGGTCGCCATCGCCCAATTGGTCGCGCAGCACGCGGGCTTTCACTTCCTCGACCTCGCCGAGTTTCAGCCCGCCCAGCTGGAACGGGCCGTAGCTGAGCCGGATCAGGCGGTTGACGCTTAGTCCGATCGCCTCCATCGCGCGGCGGATTTCACGATTGCGACCTTCCCGGATCCCGATCGTCAGCCAGGCATTGGCGCCCTGCAACCGGTCCAGGGCGACCTCCATCGGGCGGAACGCCTCGCCCTCGATCTCGATCCCCTTGCGCAGCGGGGCCAGGGCCGCGTCGTCGGGATTGCCCTTGACCCGCACCCGGTAGCGCCGCAGCCAGCCGGTCGAGGGCAGCTCCAGCCGCCGCTTGAGCGCGCCGTCATTGGTCAGCAGCAGCAAGCCTTCGGAATTGAGGTCGAGCCGGCCGATGCTCATCACCCGGGGCATCTCGGGGGGCAGGGCGTCGAACACGGTGCGGCGGCCCTGTTCGTCGCGGGCCGTGGTCACCAGGCCGGTGGGCTTGTGATACAGCCACAGCCGCGCCGGTTCGGGCGCCGCCAGGGGTTTGCCGTCGACGCTGACCTTGTCCTTGTCGGTGACGTTCAGCGCCGGGCTGTCGATCACCTGTCCGTTCACGGCGACGCGGCCGGCGGCGATCATCCGTTCGGCCTCGCGCCGGCTGGCCACGCCGGCACGGCTGAGCACCTTGGCGATGCGGTCTCCTGGGGGGGTGATGTCCGTCATGGCAGGGGCATACGCCGGCCCCGGGGCGCTGACAATGGTCTTGCCATGGCCGGGCGGTTCGGCCCAATTGGCCGCATGACCTTCACCAGCCACATGGACCGGGCGCTGGACGAGGCGCGCAAGGCCGGCGCCCGCGGCGAGGTGCCGGTGGGCGCGGTGCTGGTCGGGGCCGATGGCGCGGTACTGGCCGCGGCGGGCAACCGGACCCGCGAATTGCACGATCCCACCGCCCATGCCGAGATTCTGGTGATCCGCGCCGCCTGCGCCGCGGCCGGGTCCGAACGGCTGCCGGGGGCGGCGCTTTACGTGACGCTGGAGCCTTGCGCGATGTGCGCCGCGGCGATCGCCAATGCCCGGATCGCCCGGCTGGTCTATGGCGCGGACGATCCGAAATCCGGCGGCGTCGCCCATGGCGCGCGGGTGTTTGCCCATCCGCAATGCCACCATCTGCCCGAGATCCATGACGGGATCGCCGGGACCGAGGCCGCGGCGCTGCTGCGCGATTTCTTCGCGGGCCGCCGGACCGGGCGCGACCCGACCCGTTGACGGGATCGGCCCGGCCGGCGTCAGATCTCGATCGGCTTCAGCACCTCGGGCGCGATCACCTGCACCTCGGGCAGGGCGTCGATCAGCGGCTGCGCCGACTGCGCGAGGATCGGGAAGGTCTTGTAATGGCAGGGGATCACCGTCTTGAACTCGAAATAGCGCGAGGCCGCATAGGCCGCGCCGTCCATGTCCATCGTGTAATGCCCGCCGGCGCAGAGGATGCCGATATCGGGCATGTAGCGTTCGGCGATGACGCTCATGTCGGCCATCACGTCGGTATCGCCCGAGACATAGATCGCATGGCCTTCGCCGCGGATGATGAAACCGGCCGGTTCGCCCGCATATTGCGGCTGCGCGCCCAGGAAATCCACCGAGGAGGAATGGATCGCATGGGTCATGGTGATCGACACGCCACCGCCCAGGTCGAGCGTGCCGCCCTTGCCGAAGCCGGTCACCTCGATCCCGTCATCGCCGGACCAGATCTCGGCCAGTTCGTGGATGCACAGGATCGGCACGCCCAGTTCGCGCGCGATGGCCTGCGCATTGCCGGCATGGTCGCCATGGCCATGGGTCAGCGCGACATGGGTGGCGCCGGTGATCGCCTGCGCCCACTTGTCCTCGGGGAACATCGGGTTGCCCTTGAGCCAGGGGTCGACCAGCAGGGTGCTGCCGCCGATCTCGATCCGAAAGCCGGAATGGCCGAGCCAGATGATTTTCATGGGACACCTCCTGTGATTTGGTGCCCAGCGTAACAAGGGAAACGCGGCGGGGCGAGATGGATTGGCTGGCACGGATCGACGCCTATTGCGAACGGACGGACTTTTCCTATTGGTCCGAGCCGGTGAACGCGGTGACCAACGCGGCCTTTCTGGTCGCCGCCCTGGTGATGTGGCCGCGGGTCCGGGGGCTGACCGGCGGCCGGGTGCTGGCGGCGATCCTGTTCGCGATCGGGATCGGCAGCTATCTGTTCCACACCCATGCCACGGCCTGGGCGGCGACGGCCGATGTGCTGCCGATCCTGGCCTTCATCCTGGTCTACCTGTTCCTGGTGAACCGCGACGTGGCCGGCTGGCCGCCGGTGGTGGCGGCGATCGGCACCGCGGGCTTTGTGCCCTATGCGGCCGGGCTGACGCTCCTGCTGCGGGATCTGCCGTTCTTCGGCGTCTCCAGCTTCTACTGGTCGGTACCGGTCCTGCTGGTGCTGTATGGGTTCTGGCTGCGGCGCCGCGTTCCGGCGACGGTGCGCGGCTTCGTCATCGGCGCCGCGATCCTGGCCCTGTCGATCAGCCTGCGTTCGGTCGACGAGGCCTGGTGCGAAAACCTGCCGCTGGGCACGCATTTCCTGTGGCATGTGCTGAACGCGGTCATGCTGGGCTGGATGATCGAGGTTTACCGCCGGCATATGCTTGAAGGCGGTGCGGGTCGGGGCTAAAGCGGGCGGCAACGAAAGGATGATCGCATGAGCATCGATATCGAGACCGCCCGCAAGGTCGCGCATCTGGCCCGGATCCGGGTCGAAGAGGCCGAGCTGGAGCCGCTGACCCATGATTTCAATGCCATCCTCGGCTTCATCGAACAGCTGGGCGAGGTCGATGTGGCGGGGATCGAACCCATGGTCTCGGTCACGCCGATGCGGCTGAAGCGGCGCGACGACGTGGTGACCGATGGCGATCAGCAGGCCAGGGTGCTGGCCAATGCCCCCGATGCCCGCGAAGGCTTCTTTGCCGTGCCGAAGGTGGTGGAATGATGTCCGATCTGCCGAAGATGAAGATCGCCGAAGCCCGCGACGCGATGCGCAGGGGCGAATTGACATCGGTCGAACTGACCGAGGCCTGCCTGGGCGCGATCGACGCCGCCGATGCGCTGAACGCCTTTGTCCACAAGACCCCCGAGATCGCGCTGGACCAGGCGCGGCAGGCCGATGAGCGCCGCAAGGCAAGCGAAGAGGCCCCGGCGCTGAACGGCATTCCGCTGGGGGTCAAGGACCTGTTCTGCACCCGCGGCGTGCCCAGCCAGGCGGCGTCGAAGATCCTCGACGGGTTCCGGCCGGAATACGAAAGCACCGTCACAAGGCAGCTTTTCGACAACGGCGCGGTGATGCTGGGCAAGCTGAACATGGACGAATTCGCCATGGGCAGTTCCAACGAAACCTCGACCTATGGCAATGCGGTCAATCCCTGGCGGCGGCGCCAGGACGACGCGGCGCTGACCCCGGGCGGGTCGTCGGGCGGTTCGGCCGCCGCCGTTGCCGCGGACCTTTGCCTCGGGGCCACGGGCACCGATACCGGCGGCTCGATCCGTCAGCCGGCGGCCTTCACCGGCATCACCGGCATCAAGCCGACCTATGGGCGCTGTTCGCGCTGGGGGATCGTCGCCTTCGCGTCTTCCCTCGACCAGGCCGGGCCGATGGCCAGGGATGTGCGCGACGCCGCGATCCTGCTGCAGGCGATGTGCGGCCATGACCCGCTGGACAGCACCAGCGCCGACCTGCCCGTGCCGGATTTCGAGGCCGCGCTGACCGGCGATATCCGCGGCAAGACCATCGGTATCCCCCGCGAATACCACATGGACGGCATCCCGGACGAGATCGAGGCGCTGTGGGCGCAAGGCCGGCAGATGCTGGCCGATGCCGGGGCGAAGATCGTCGATATCAGCCTGCCGCACACCAAATACGCCCTGCCGACCTATTACGTCATCGCGCCGGCCGAGGCCTCCTCCAACCTGGCGCGCTATGACGGCGTGCGCTTTGGCCACCGGGCCAAGCTGGCCCAGGGCGACGGCATCACCGAGATGTACGAGAAAACCCGCGCCGAAGGCTTCGGTAACGAAGTGAAACGCCGCGTGATGATCGGCACCTATGTGCTGAGCGCCGGCTTCTACGACGCCTATTACAACCGGGCCCGCAAGGTCCGCGCCCTGATCAAGCGCGATTTCGACGAGGTCTTTGCCCAAGGGGTCGACGCGATCCTGACGCCCGCCACGCCGTCGGCCGCCTTCGGTCTGGGCGAGATGGCCGATGCCGACCCGGTGCAGATGTATCTGAATGACGTCTTCACGGTGACGGTCAACCTGGCCGGCCTGCCGGGGATCGCCGTGCCGGCGGGGCTGGACGGGCAGGGGCTGCCGCTGGGCCTGCAGCTGATCGGGCGACCCTGGGAAGAGGCCGACCTGCTGAACACGGCCTACGCACTGGAACGTGCGGCGCAATTTGTGGAAAAGCCCGCGCGTTGGTGGTAAACACCGGCCGCAAGGACGAAAAGGGGCTGGGTAGAGCTGTGAAACCGTTGCTGATCCTCGGCGCCGCGCTGATCGCGCTTGCCGCCTGCGACACCGCAATTCCCGATAGCGGGGGCGGTGTCGGTTTTGACGATTACGCCAGCTACGAGTTGGACCGCGCCCGGCGCGACGCGCTCTTGCGCGGAGAGCCGCAGGATCCGGCCCTGAACCAGCCCGGCATCGTCACGCCGGTCGCGCCGCAGGCGGGCAGCCCGCAGCCCGGGGTCGACAGCACCGCGCTGGCCGCGGCCGGGATCGGGGTGCAGACCGACCGGGATGGCGTGATCGACAATTCCGGCGATGACGGGCTGCGCTCGGCCGGGGTGCAGGCCAGCCCGGGCAATGCGGCGCCGGTGCTGGTCGGCAATGCCGGCATCTCGGACGAACAGGATTTCGACGCGGTGGCCGAGCGCGAGACGATCGAAAGCGACGCCGCCCGCCGCGAACAGCAGGCCGCGGCCTATCAGCTGGTCGATGCCGGCGCGCTGCCGGAACGCAACGGGGCGACCGGGCCGAATATCGTCGCCTATGCGCTCGATGCGCCGAACGAGCTGGGCCAGGAACGCTACAGCCGGTCGCTGCTGTCCGGGCAGAACCGGTTCATCCGCAATTGCTCCAAATACCGGTCCCCGGACGAGGCGCAGCGCGATTTCCTGAGCCGCGGCGGGCCGGAGCGTGACCGGCTGGGGATCGACCCGGACGGCGACGGCTTTGCCTGCGGCTGGGATCCGCGGCCGTTCCGTCAGGCCGCCGCCGCCGCCGCCGGGAATTGAGCGCCTATCCGTCGCCCAATTGCGGGCCGCGCCGGGACGATGCGCGGCCCGATATCGTCGTGATCCACTACACCGCGACGCCGGGCGTCGAACCCGCGCGGACCTGGCTGTGTTCGCCCGAAGCCGAGGTGTCGGCGCATTACCTGGTCGCCCCCGACGGTGCCGTCGAACAGCTGGTCGCCGAAGCGGACCGGGCCTGGCATGCCGGCGCCGGGGCCTGGGGCGATGTCACCGACGTCAATTCCCGCTCGATCGGGATCGAACTGGTGAATGCCGGCTCCGATCCGTTTCCCGATGCCCAGATGACGGCGCTGGAGGCGCTGCTGGACGGGATCGTGGCGCGCTGGGGCGTGCCGCCCGAGCGGGTGATCGGCCATTCCGACATGGCGCCGGGGCGCAAGATCGACCCCGGCCCGCTGTTCGACTGGGGCCGGCTGGCGCGCCGGGGCCTGGCCATAGCGGTGCGGGTGCCTTGGTGGCGCCGGCTGCTGCGCCGGGTCGATGCGGCGCGGTTCCGGGCCGACCTGGCGCGGGCCGGCTATACCGCCGAGGCCGCGCCCGAGGTGCTGCTGCAGGCGTTCCGGCTGCGGCACCGGCCCGGCGCGACCGGCCCCCTGGGCCGGGCCGATTGCGCGCTGGCGGCCGAACTGGCGCGGCGCTTTCCGGTTGACCGGGGCCGACCCGCTGCCTAGGTGAGGCCTTGCGCGGAGGGCTGGATGGCCGCTTTGTCGCGCTTTGCCGAGCGTTCGTCAGCGTCGCTTCGCAAAGACCGGCAGAGAGGAAAGTCCGGACTCCATCAAGGCACGGTGCCGGGTAACCCCCGGGCACCTTCGGCAGAGCGATCCGCCGGGGGTGACGGACAGCGCCACAGAGAACAGACCGCCCGTGCAGGCACGGGTAAGGGTGAAACGGTGGGGTAAGAGCCCACCGCGGGGGCGGCAACGTCCCCGGCGCGGCAAGCCCCACCGGGAGCAATGCCGAATAGGGAACGTGCGCCGGTCTGATCCTTTCGGGGATATCGCGGCAGGGGCGCCTTGGCCCCGAGCGGTCCGGGTTGGCAGCTAGAGGGCGCCGGTAACGGTGCCCCCAGAGGAATGGTCATCGATCCCCGGGTTACGGCCCGGGGGGGACAGAATCCGGCTTACAGGCCCTTCGCGCATCTTTCAGTTTCCGTCCTGGCCGGCGCCACCCGCCGCGGCGCGGGGCGCGGCGGCGCGGGTCAGGTCGCGCAATTCGCGCGCATGTGCGTCGGGGTCGCTTTCCCCGGGCCGCGGTCCGCGGTCCAGAGCGCGGGCCAGGTCGAAATAGCCCTTGCCGGGCAGGCCGCCACCGGTGCGACTGACCGCGCGGGCGGCGATGAAGGGACGATCCGCGGCGGCGTCTTCGCGCATGGTCGTTTCCAGCGCCCGGGTGATCCGCGCGACCGACCCCGGCGCCCACAGCCCCAGCGCCCGGGCCAGGGCGCCGTAGGTGATCGGCCCCTCGCCGGCGTCGCGCCCGTCCAGGCAGGCGCGCACGCGGGCCGACAGGGCCTGTTCCCCGCCCGCCGCCGCCCGGGTCGGGCGCGGCGGCGGGATTTCCCGGGCGGTGCCGTCGGCGTCGATCTCGGCCGCCCAGGCGCGGGTCGGGCTGCGCATGATCACCCGTGTCTTGCCCGCGTCGGCGCCGGTGCCGGTTTCGGTCACGCCGACCACGTCGCCCCGGCGCAGGCCGGCCCGCAGGGTTTCGGGCGTGATCCCCAGGCGGGGGGCCAGGTAGTCGGGGTCGATGATGATCTGCCCGTCCTGTCTGGCGATGACGCCGTCGGGGATCGGACGGTTCAGAACCGGCGAGGGGCCTTCGCCGTTTGCATAGAACGGTGCATCGCCGGCCGCGTGGTCGGTCACATCGACGATCGCGTCGATCTGCGGCAGGGCCGCGCGCAGCATCCGTTCCACCCCCTGGCGCAGGGTCAGCGCGGAGGCGGCGCACCCCTGGCAGCCGCCGGACATGCGCAGATAGACCGTGCTGCCCTCGACCCGTTCCGCCGCGATATGCCCGCCATGGGCGGCGACCGAGGGGTTGACCTGCTGGTCCAGCAGGGCCTCGACGGCGGCCAGCAACCGGCTGTCCGGGTCGACGGGCCCGTCGGTCGCGCCAAGCGGCGCGTCGGTGGTGTCGAGCACCGCGCGGATCGCCGCGGCGATGGCCGGCTTGAGCACGGCCCAATCCGCCCCGGCCTGTCGTTGCAGCCAGATCGTGGCGCCGCTCACCTCGATCCGGGCGACGCCGGCCACGGCGTGCAGCGCGCGCGCCAGCGGCGCCTCGGCCCCGGCCTCGAGGCGGATCGTCGCCCCGTCCGCCAGCGGCGCATCCAGGACGAAGCCGACCACATCGGGATCCCCGGCCGAGGCCTGCAGCCGGATGCGGCGCCGGGTGCCGGTGTCAGACATCCTCGAGGTCCGTCCCGGTCATGGCGCGCAACGCCGCGTAGGTGTAGATGCCCGAGGCATGGCCATCGCCAAAGGCCAGCCCCAGCGCGTAATTGCCGACGCTCCAGACCCGGGTCAGGCTGATATCCAGCGCCACGTCCGCAGGCAGCAACAGGCGCTTGCCGCTCATCTCGTCGCGGCATTGGGCGCATTGGCAGGCCAGGCGCAGGTCGCGATCGGGCAGGCGCTGGGCGGTGCCGTCGGCCCAGTGCAGGGTCAGTGCGCCATGGTCATGATCGAGCCCGACAAGACGGTCGGCCGGGCCACCGGGGGCGGCCGTCACCGGCGCCGGCTTGCCCTGGCCATCGGCAAGGGTCCAGGCAAAGGGCGTGGCGACTCCGGTGGCGCCCTGCCCGGGGCCGGCCAGCGTGGTGGCGATCGCGCGATAGGCCGCGGCCGCCGGGCTGTCGGGCGCGACCCGGACGATCGGGCGTCCGTCATCGCCGCAATCGACGACACCGGGGTCGAGCGGCACGCTGCCCAGATAGGGCACGCCCAGCTGTTCGGCGATGGTCCGGCCGCCGCCCTGGTGGAAGATATGCGTGACCGTCCCGCAGGACGGGCAGGTGAAGCCGCTCATGTTCTCGATCACGCCCAGGATCGGCACCTTGACCTGCTCCATCATCCGCAGGCCGCGCCGGGCGATCCTGAGGCTGACATCCTGCGGCGTGCTGACGACGACGGCACCGGACAGCGGAAAGGCCTGGGCCAGGGTCAGCTGGATGTCGCCGGTGCCCGGCGGCAGGTCCAGCAGCAGGACATCCAGCGGCCCCCATTCGACCTGGCGCACGAACATCTGCAGGTATTTCGTCACCATCGGCCCGCGCAGGATCGCCGGGGCGTCGTCATCCGACAGCATGGCCATGGACATGACCTTGACGCCGTGGGCTTCGGCCGGGATGACCTTGTTGTCGGGCGACATCGCCGGGCGGGTCCCGGCGATGCCAAGCATCCCGGGGATCGACGGGCCATAGATATCGGCATCGACGATTCCGACCCGCAGACCCGCATCGGCCAGCGCCACGGCGATATTGGCGGTGACCGTGGACTTGCCCACGCCCCCCTTGCCGCTGCTGATGGCGATCATCCGTGGCCCTGCGCTGGCGTCGGCTTGCGTCATGTCGGTTTGTCCTGTGTCGTGGTTTCCGGGTCGATTTTCGGCGCGAAACTCGCGCAGAGCCGGGCGATGTCCGCCGCCGCCAGGTCCGCTTCCATGCAGGCGCAATGGGCGGTGTCGCCGGACAGCGCGAAATGGCTGCAATCGCGGCAGCTGCCGAAGGCCGGACAGTCGCGCCGGGTGGTCAGCCCCGCGGCCAGGCGGGACAGGATCGCCAGGACATGGTCCTGGTCGGCGGCGTCGATATCCCGGATCACCTCGACCAGATCGCCCAGCGGGTCCTGCGCCAGCATGGCGCGGCCCCGGCCGGTCAGGTCGAACACGACGCTGCGCCGGTCCCGGTCGGAGCGGTTGCGCGTCACCAGCCCGAGGCCTTCCAGCGACTTGACGATCTGCGACGCGGTGCCCCGGGTCGTGGCCTGGAAACTGGCGAAACCCGACGGCGTCCGGGTGTTGGCATTGGCCCGGGCGAAGAATCGCAAGCAAGTCCATTGCGCGGCGGTGAGCGCGGATCCCGATCCCGCGCTGCGGGCCAGGCGGCCGATATGGATCAGCAATTCGGCGATCCGGTCCGATGTCTGGTGGTCGGCTTGCATGGCAGGTTGATAGCGAATCGAAATCAGATTGGCAATCGCTCGCGATGGCAGTCCGAAACGGGAGCGCGCCGGCCCGGCGCATGTCGTGCCGCAATGACATTGACATGCCGTCGGTTGCGGTTTGATTTGCGCCCAAAGGAGGACCCCCATGACCTATGTTCCCGCCGATGATCGCTATGACCGGATGACCTATCGCCGCTGCGGAGGCTCGGGGCTGAAGCTGCCCGCGGTGTCCCTTGGCCTGTGGCACAATTTCGGCCATGATTTTCCGCACCAGACCAAGGCCGCGATCTGCCGGACCGCCTTCGACCTGGGCATCACCCATTTCGACCTCGCGAACAATTACGGCCCCCCCTATGGCAGCGCCGAAGAGGCGTTCGGCGACATCATGCGCCATGATTTCAAGGGATTGCGGGACGAGCTGATCATCAGTTCCAAGGCCGGTTACGACATGTGGCCCGGGCCCTACGGCGAATGGGGCAGCCGCAAATACCTGATCGCCTCCTGCGACCAGAGCCTCAAGCGGATGGGGCTGGACTATGTCGACATCTTCTATTCGCACCGCTTCGATCCGGACACGCCGCTGGAAGAGACCATGGGCGCGCTCGATCACATCGTCCGTTCGGGCCGGGCGCTTTACGTGGGGATTTCGTCCTACAACAGCGCCCGCACCCGCGAGGCGGCGGCGATCCTGAAGGACCTGGGCACGCCCTGCCTGATCCACCAGCCCAGCTACAACATGCTGAACCGCTGGGTGGAACGCGACGGCCTGCCGGAGACGCTGGAGGAACTGGGCGTCGGCTCGATCGCCTTCACGCCGCTGGCGCAGGGGCTGTTGACCCGCAAATACCTGGGCGGTGTGCCGGACGACAGCCGGGCGGTGCAGGGCAAGTCGCTGGACGCCGGGGTGATCGACGATCGGATGATCGAACAGCTGCGCGCGCTGAACGCGATCGCCGAACGGCGCGGCCAGAGCCTGGCGCAGATGGCGATCGCCTGGGTTTTGCGGGGCGGGCGCATCACCAGCGCGCTGATCGGCGCCTCGCGGCCCGAACAGGTGATGGACTGCGCCGGCGCGGTGGGCAACCTGGAGTTCGCGCCCGAAGAACTGGCCGAAATCGACGCGGTGGCGGGCGACATGGGCATCAACCTGTGGGACCGGTCGTCGGAAGGGGTGTGAGCTGCCAAATTGTGCGCGTCCGCGCGCGTTCATTCCGCCAGGGGCGGGTGATCGCCTTGCCCCGGGCGGTTTCGCGGCTTGGCGGTTCGGGGGGCCGCAACAAGGCGCTTGAGGGGGTTTGGCCCCCTCAAGACGCCTGGTCCGGGCGTGAGTGCGTCTCGCGCCGCGTCAAGGATGCCTGCGGCGCCGCCTTCGGCGGTCTGGCGATCCTTGACCCGGCCCGGCCTGCGGGCGCTCAGCCCTGTTCGGCGCGGGCCACGTTGGCCTTGACCGCGCGGAACGCATCCGGCGTGACCGAAATGCTGTCGATCCCGTAGCCCACCAGCAATTCGGCGAAATCGGGATCGTTCGACGGCGCCTGGCCGCAGAACCCGACCTTGGCGCCCACCGCATGGGCGCGGGTGATGACCTGTTCGATCATCCATTGCACCGCCGGGTCGCGTTCGCGGAACACATGGGCCAGGTTTTCATTGTCGCGGTCCACGCCCAGGGTCAACTGGGTCAGGTCGTTGGACCCGATCGAGAACCCGTCGAATCGCTTGGCGAATTCCTCGGCCAGGATGACGTTGCTGGGGACCTCGCACATCACGTAGACCTGCAGCCCGTCGTCGCCGCGCTTGAGCCCGTATTCGGCCATGACGTCGAGCACCCGGTCGGCCTCTTCGGGGCTGCGGCAGAAGGGGATCATCATGACGATGTTGTCGAAGCCCTTGTCCCGGCGGGCCTGAAGGATCGCCTGGCATTCGAGGGCGAAGCCGTCACGGTAGCCCTCCGAGTAATAGCGCGAGGCGCCGCGCCAGCCGATCATCGGGTTTTCCTCGTCCGGCTCGAACCCCGCGCCGCCCAGTAGCGCCGCGTATTCGTTGGTCTTGAAATCCGACATCCGCACGATGACCGGGTTCGGGTAATGCACCGCGGCGATGCGCGACAGGCCGGTGGCGAGCGTGTCGACGAAGTAGGACGGCTTGTCGGGAAAGGCGCGGGTCAGCGCGTCGATCTCGTCGCGCACGGCCTGATCCGTGACCTGGTCGAACCGGGTCAGCGCCAGCGGATGGACCTTGATCGCGTTGTTGACCACGAATTCCATCCGCGCGAGGCCGACGCCATCGGCCGGCAGCCGCCACCAGCGCGAGGCGGCGGTGGGGTTGGCCATGTTGAACATCACCTTGGTCTTCGTGTCGGGCATGTCCGAGAGGGCGATTTCCTCGATCTCGATCGTGGCCTCGCCCTCGTAGACATAGCCCTCTTCGCCCTCGCAGCAGCTGACGGTGATGTGCTGTTCGTCATGCAGCACATGGGTGGCATTGCCGGTGCCGACGATGGCGGGCAGGCCCAGTTCGCGGCTGACGATGGCGGCATGAGAGGTGCGCCCGCCATGATCGGTGACGATCGCGCTGGCACGTTTCATGATCGGCACCCAGTCGGGATCGGTGGTCGAGGTCACCAGGATCGCGCCGTCGATGAAGGCCTCGATATCGGCCGCGCTTTCGATCAGGCAGACCGGGCCCACGGCCGCCGCGCCGCCCACCGACAGGCCGGTGGTCAGCGTCGCGCCCTTGTTGGTGATCGCATAGGATTTCAGCGCGCCCTGTTCGGCGCGGCTCTGCACCGTTTCGGGGCGCGCCTGGACGATGTAGAGCTCCCCGGTCCGGCCGTCGCGGGCCCATTCCATGTCCATCGGGCAGCCGTAATGATCCTCGATCGTCACGGCCATGCGGGCCAGGTCGCAGATTTCCTGTTCCGACAGGACGAATTGCGCCCGTTCGGCCTTTGACGTCTTGACGTTCTTCACCGCGCTGCCGTCGCGGGCATAGATCATCTTGATCTCTTTCGCGCCGAGGGAGCGTTCGACGATCGGCATCAGGGCCGGATTCGACAGGAACGGCTTGTAGACCATGTATTCATCCGGCGTCACCGCGCCCTGGACCACGTTTTCGCCCAGGCCCCAGGCGGCGTTGATCAGCACCACCTTGTCGAAGCCGCTTTCGGTGTCGAGCGAGAACATCACCCCCGAGCCGCCGAGATCCGAACGCACCATCTGCTGCACCCCGACCGACAGCGCCACGGCCATGTGATCGAAGCCCTGCACGGTGCGATAGGTGATCGCCCGGTCGGTGAACAGCGAGGCATAGCAACGCTTGCAGGCGGCCAGCAGCGCCGTTTCGCCCTCGACGTTCAGAAAGGTTTCCTGCTGGCCGGCGAAAGAGGCATCGGGCAGGTCCTCGGCCGTGGCCGAAGACCGCACGGCGACCGAGGGCGTGGCCTCGCCGGTCCGGGTCGCCAGTTCGGCATAGGCGGCGCGGATATCGGCCAGGATGTCGTCGGGCCAATGGCCTTCGTTGACCATCGCGCGGATCCGGCTGCCGGCCTGGGCCAGCGTGATCCGGTGGTCCTCGAGCGCGGCCAGTTCGGCGGCGATCCTGTCGGCCAGGTCGTTATGGGCGATGAAGGCGCGGTAGGCATCGGCGGTGGTGGCGAAACCGCCGGGCACGGCAATGCCCTTTTCGGCGAGCGTGGAGACCATCTCGCCCAGGGACGAATTCTTGCCGCCGACGCTGGCCACGTCGCCGCGTTTCAGATGTTCGAACCAGATCACGTTGTCGGGCATGGTGTCCTCCTCCTCGGGGATGTCTGCTTGGGCCGGTGATTTGGTCCGGTGATGCGCCCGAACCCGGTGCGGTGTCGTTGACCCATGTCATGGAGCGCGCCGGCCGATCGGGCCTAGGCTGCGGTGTGCTTCCAACAAGGAGGAGACGTCATGGACCATGCAGCCCTCACCGGCCTTGCCGCCCGGATCGAGACCGACCGGGCCTATGATGCCGGGCTGACCCAGGTCGCCTTCGAGGCGGTCGGCGCGCATCTGCCGCGGCTGGACCAGGCAATGATTCGCAACGGTGCGCTGGGCGGAACCGATGCGGTTCTGATGGTGATCGATCACGGTCTGCCGGGCTGGTCGGTGGCCATCAACGGCACGGCAAGCGAGGCGGACGGACACTGGGTCTGCACCCTGCGCCGATCGGCCGACGATGCGGACGAGGCTTTGATCGGCAGCGGCCACGGGCCGCTTTTGTCCAACGTGCTGATCGCGGCGCTGCTGCGGGCGCTGGTGCGCCGGGCCGAAGCGGTCGCCGATAGCGGTTGACTCGGGCCGCGAGACGGGTAGAAGGCGGGCTTCCAGAGGAATTCACGCGCGGCCCGACCGGCCCGCGATCAGGAGACGCGAGCCATGGCGAAGCCGACCACCATCAAGATCCGCCTGAACTCCAGCGCAGGCACCGGGCATTTCTACGTGACCAAGAAGAATGCGCGCACGATGACCGAAAAGATGGTCGTCCGGAAATACGATCCCGTCGCGCGCAAGCATGTCGAATACAAGGAAGGCAAGATCAAGTAACCGATCTTCCTGTCTGACCCGACCGGGCCGCGCTGAGAAGCGCGGCCTTTCCTTTTTGGGCAGGTGACATCCGGTGATTTCGATCAGACCCGGAGCGGCGGCCGATCCTGCCGATATCGAGGCGCCGGTGGGGTGTTGCTGGCCGGCGCTTTCGGCGGGTGGACAGGATGCGACGCTGTTGGCGCGCGCCCATTGATGACCCGGGCGGGGCCAGCACCGGTGACGCGCGGAAGCTATTTCCTGGCCAAGCGGGGCAGGCGGCGGCTGGGCAGCAGCCCTTTCCGGCGGTCGACTTGACCTGCGCGCTTTGACGCCAGGGGGCCAAGAAAATTACGTAATTTTCTTGGCCCCCGCCCAAAAGGAAACGGGCCGCCCCGATCCGGAGCGGCCCGCTTGCCTGGTCTGGCGTCCTGGCGATTACTCGCGGTTGCCGAGCAGTTGCAGCAGGAACATGAACATGTTGATGAAGTCCAGGTAGAGATTCAGCGCGCCCATGATGGCGGCCTTGCCCAGCCATTCCCGGTCCCCATGCGCCGCGTGGGCGATATAGGTGTTCTTGATGTTCTGCGTGTCATAGGCGGTCAGGCCGGCGAAGATCAGCACACCGAGCACCGAGATCGCGAACATCATCATGTCCGACTGGACGAAGATGTTGACGATCGAGGCCACGATCAGGCCGATCACGCCCATGATCAGGAAGGAGCCCCAGCCCGAGATGTCCTTTTTCGTGGTGTAGCCCCACAGCGACAGGCCGGCAAAGGCGATCGCGGTGATCAGGAACACCTGCACGATCGAAAAATCGGTGAAGGTCAGGAAGATCCAGCTGATCGACACGCCCATCGCCGTGGCGAAGACGTAGAAGAACAATTGCGCCGCGGCCGCGGACAGGCGGTTGATCATGGCGCCGAAGGCAAAGACCATCACCAGCGGCAGGAACATCACCACCCAGCGCAGCGGCGAGGCATAGAGCGCATAGCCGAAATCGGTCAGGAACTGGCCCTCGCGGACCATGTATTGGGTCGGGCTGTCGGTCATCGTCAGCCCGCTGATCGCCCAGGCGGCGAGCGCGGTGATCACCATGCCGACCGACATGGTGCCGTAGACCTTGTTCATATGGGCGCGCAGGCCCGCGTCGATCTCGGCGCTGCGGATGCCGACGCCGGTCCGGACGTCTTGATACTGAGCCATCAATATCCTCCAGGGTTCAATAACGGGCCGTCCCGGAACGTTCCGGGACGGGGTTCAGAAAGGATATTGGCACATCACCCCCCCATTTCAAGAGAAACCGGGGGCGGTTGTGTTCGTTTCCGGCCCGAATGTCGCCGGCGTCAGTCCAGATCCCAGAACGGGCGGGCGGATTCCCGCGCCGCCTCGGCCGGGGTGATGCCGATATCGGCCAATTGCGCCGCGTCAAGACGGGCCAGGCAGCGGCGCTGGTGCCAGACACCGAGCATCCGGGCCAGCGACAGGCGCGACGCGGGGCGATGGCGGGACAGGGGACGGGCGATGACATGCGACATGGTGATACCTTGGGAGGGTTGAATCGTTGATGTTGATATAGTCCCTGCCACTCCATATGGAAAACGAATGATTGAAATCTGAATCATCAAGGAAGTTGATATGGCTCGGAACCTCGACCTGACCGCCCTTCGGTCCTTTGCCACTGTCGCCGATGCCGGCGGCGTCACCCGTGCCGCGGGGCTGCTGCACCTGACGCAATCGGCGGTGTCGATGCAGCTCAAGCGGCTGGAAGAGGCGCTCGGGGTGTCGTTGATCGACCGTTCCGGCCGCTCGGTCGCGCTGACCCCGGCGGGCGAACAATTGCTGTCCTATGCCCGCCGCCTGCTGGCGCTCAACGACGAGGCCTGGGCGCGGCTGACCGGTGCGGCCTTCGAGGGGCGGATCACGCTGGGCGTGCCGCATGACATCGTCTACCCGGCGATCCCGCTGGTGCTGCAGCGGTTCGCGGCCGAGTTTCCGCGGATGAAGGTGCAGCTTGTCTCCTCCTATACCCGTGCCCTGCGCGAGCAGTTCCGCCGCGGCGAGGCCGAGGTCGTGCTGACCACCGAGGACGAGGTCGGCCCCGATGGCGAAACCCTGGCCGTCAAGCGGCTGGTCTGGATCGGCGCGCCGGGCGGCCAGGCCTGGCGCCAGCGCCCGCTGCGCCTGGCGCATGAGGAACGCTGCATCTTTCGCGCCGGGGTGCAGCGGCGGCTGGACGAGGCCGGCATCGCCTGGGAAAACGCCGTCGAGACCAACTCGACCCGCACCTCCGAGGCGACGGTCAGCGCCGACCTGGCGGTGCATACGATGATCGAAGGCACCGCGCCGACCTATCTCGAAGAGATCGCCCATGGCGGCGCCCTGCCGGGTCTGCGCGAGACCCGGATCAACCTATACGTGAGCAATGCGGCCGCCGCGCCCGGGGTCGAGGCCCTGGCCGACATGATCCGGACCAGCTTTGCCGCGCTTTGAGTGGCGGGCGGGCCGGTCCGGCCCGGCGGGTCAGGGGGTGACGACGACCTTGCCGGTGCTGCGCCGGTCGCGCAGAAGCGCCAGCGCCTCGTCCGCGCGATCCAGCGGCAGGACATGGCTGACATGGGGGCTGAGCCCGCCCTCGGCATACCAGGTCATCAGCGTGTCGAGGCTGTCCATCAACACCTGAGGGGCGAATGCCAGGTAGCCGCCCCAATAGACGCCGATCACGTCGACATTCTTGACCAGAAGGTGATTGGCCGGCACCTGCGGCACCTCGCCGCTGGCAAAGCCGATGGCCAGCATCCGCCCCTCGCGCCGCATCGCCCGCAGGCAGGCGGAAAAGGCCGCGCCGCCGACTGCGTCATAGACCACATCGGCGCCGCCCAGGGCGCGCAGTTCGGCCGCAAGGTCGGCCTCGGCATCGACCAGGTGATCGGCCCCGGCCTGGCGCGCGATGTCCAGCTTACTGGCCCCGCGGGCGACCGCAACCACCTGGGCGCCCATGCGTTTTCCGATCTCGACCGCGGTCAGCCCGACCCCGCCGGCGGCCCCCAGAACGACCAGGGTTTCGCCGGCGCGCAGCCGGGCGCGGCGGTCGAGCGCAAGGTGCGACGTGCCATAGGCGACCTGAAAGCCGGCGGCGATCTCGGAGGGCATCGCGTCGGGCACCGGGCGGCAAAGCGCGGCCGGCACGCAGGCGGTTTCGGCCAGCCCGCCCTGGCCGGCAAAGGCGATGACGCGGCTGCCGGGGGCGGGGCCGTCGGTGCCCGGACCCAGCGCGGTCACGGTCCCGCACAATTCCATCCCCAGGGTGAAGGGGGCGGGGGGTGTCTCCTGGTAGCGACCTTCGATCATCAACAGGTCGGCGAAGTTCAGACCGCAGGCGGCGACGGCGATCTGCACCTCGCCGGGGCCGGGCCGCGGGGCGGGGTGGTCGACCAGCCGGGGGGGCTGGCCGATTTCGGTGACCTGGAAGGCGCGCAAGGGCGATGACTCCGTGGTGTCGGGATTCGAATTTCAACCCGTTCTTGCCCCGAAAAGCAGCGAAGTACGAAACTGTCAATTGCTTTACGTTACGGAATGTTATCGCTAACATACGGGCTCAACCTGTCCAAAAGGTCAAGTCGCCGACTGCAACCGTTGCGTGTCCCGGGTCGGGTGGGGTTCTTTGCTCGCACCAACGAGGGATTGACCCTGAAGAAACCCGACCCTGGTGAGAGGACGGGTGACAACTGTACTTTGAAAGCGAAGGTTGAACTGTTCATGAAACACCCTGTGGACGTCCATGTGGGAAAGCGTATCCGCCATCGGCGGTGGATGATCGGAACCACGCAGCAGCAACTTGCTGAAAAGGTGGGGATCAAATTTCAGCAGATACAGAAATACGAAACCGGTATGAACCGGGTCAGCGCCTCGCGCCTGTGGGACATTGCCCGCGTTCTGGGTGTCGAAGTGTCGTTCTTTTTCGAAGGCCTTGGCGAGGCGCCGGTGCAGAATTCCGGCGACATGCCCGATGATGTGCTGGCCGATCGGGAAGCCCTGGAACTGCTGCGCTCGTATTACGCGATCCCCGAAACCCAGCGTCGGCGCCTGTTCGACCTGGCCCGCGTTCTGAGCGAAGCGGCCTGAGACCAACGCGCTTGACCCGCTCGACAAGGGCGGCGACAAGGCCCCCGACAGTCATTGCTGCCGGGGGTTTTTTCATGGAGCCGAGCGAGGCGGACCGCGCCGCGATCATCGCCTGCGCCCATGACATGGCCGACGCCGCGCGGGCGGCGATCCTGCCGCATTTCCGCGCCGTGGGGCTGGGCGCCGACAACAAGCTGCAGGACGGTTTCGATCCGGTGACCGAGGCCGATCGCGCCGCCGAACGGGCGATGCGCGCGGTTCTGGCCGCGCAACGCCCCGACGACGCGGTGCTGGGCGAGGAATACGGTGCCCAAACGGGCCAGAGCGGCCTGACCTGGGTGCTGGATCCGATCGACGGCACCCGGGCCTTTCTGTCGGGCACCCCGACCTGGGGCGTGCTGATCGCGCTGAGCGGCCCGGACGGCCCGGCCTATGGGCTGATCGACCAGCCCCATGTCGGCGAACGGTTCGAGGGCGGGTTCGGCCGCGCCCTGGTGACCGGGCCGCGCGGGGTGCGGCCGCTGGCGGCGCGCCCGCCGCGCCCGCTGGAGGAGGCGATCCTGTTCACCACCTTTCCCGAGGTCGGAACCGCAGCCGAGGGCGCCGCCTTTCGCCAGGTTGCGGATCGGGTGCGGCTGACCCGCTACGGCATGGATTGCTATGCCTATGCGCTGGTCGCCGCGGGCCAGATCGACCTGGTGATCGAGGCCGGGCTGCAGCCCTATGACATCGCCGCGCCGATCGCGGTGATCGAGGCGGCGGGCGGCATCGTGACCGACTGGCGCGGCGGGCCGGCGGCGCAGGGCGGCCGGGTCGTGGCGGCGGCGAACCGGGCGGTGCTGGACCAGGCGCTGGCGATCCTGGCAGAGGTCTGAGGGGGCTTTGCCCCCGCCGTCGGCCCGCCGGGCGTTTGCGACCCGAAGACGCGGGGTTGCCGAAAACTTGCCGGGCCAAGCGGCATCTGCGGGCTTTGCGCAATGGTTTCGGGGCATCGTTCTGAAATCGCGGGAAGATCACCTGCGGTTTCACGTCGGTGCGGCGTCGGGATCGCGTCGCTGCGGGGATCGGTGAAGGCCGGCGCGGCGCGGCGTCTTGCCGACCAGTGATGCCGACCTGCGCGGCGCATGGAGCCGGCCCAAGCCTTGCCTTGTCGTGGCCCGAGCCTTGCCATACTCCTGTGTCACGCATCCGGGTGGACACGGACAGGAGAGACCCGATGAAACCTCTTGCGACCCTTTTCGCGGCGCTGCTGGGCCTGACGGCCTGCGTCGCCGTGGTGCCGGTGCCGATTTCGGTCGGGACCTCGGGCGCGCCGCAAACGGTGCAGAGCCCGGGCCGGGTCGATGCCTTCGGCGCCGCGCTGAACCAGGAACGGGCCGGGGCTGGCCTGGCGCCGGTGTCGCTGAACGACCGGCTGAAGGCGGCCGCCGAGGCCCATGCCTTCGACATGGTGCGGATGGGGTTCTTCGACCATGCCTCGCCCAACGGGGCCAGTGTCGGGGATCGGGTCGCGTCCCAGGGCTACAACTGGTGCCACGTGGCCGAGAACATCGCCAAGGGCCAGCCGACCGAGATCGCCGTGCTGCGGTCCTGGATGGACAGCCCGGGCCACCGGCGCAACAACCTGTCGCCGCGGGCCACGGAATACGGGCTGGGCCATGCCGGTGATGTCTGGGTCCTGGTGATGGCGGCGGGCTGCTAGAGCGCGCCTGTCCCGCCGGGCCCTGATCGGCGGGCCCGTGGCAGAGGCCCCGGGTCAGGCCCGGGGCAGGACGGCTCTGCCCGCCACGTAGACCGCGGCGATGGCGCGGTCATCGCCCATCATGATGGTCGGGAACAAGGCCTCCCACAGGTCCTCCGCCCGCTCCGCGCGCTGGGCGATGGCGGGGGTGGAGGCAAGGTCGAGCACGCAGAGATCGGCCTCGGCCCCCGGGGTCAGGGTGCCGATCGTGCCGCCCAGGTGCAGGGCGCGGGCCGAGCCTTCGGTGGCCAGCCACATCAGCTGTGCGGGGTGCAGCGGGTGGTGCGCCAGCTGGCCGATCTCGTAGGCCGCGGCCATGGTGCGCAGCATGGAAAACGACGACCCGCCGCCGGTATCGGTGGCCAGGCCCACCCGGATGCCGTCGGCCTTGCGGGCGGCCATGTCGAACAGCCCAGAGCCGATGAAGGTGTTCGAGGTCGGGCAATGGACCAGGGCCGCGCCGACCTCGCGCAGCCGGGCGATTTCGCGCGGCGCCAGGTGGATCGCATGGCCGAAAAGGGCCCTTGGCCCGATGAGGCCCGCCCGCTCGTAGGTCTCCAGGTAATCGCGCGCCTCGGGGAACAGCTCCGACACCCAGGCGACTTCCTCGGTCTGTTCGCTCAGATGCGTCTGCATCAGGCAATCGGGGTGGTCGGCCCAAAGCGCGCCCAGGGCCTGCAGCTGGTCGCGCGTCGAGGTCGGCGAAAAGCGCGGCGTGATCGCATACAGCGCCCGGCCGCGCCCGTGCCAGCGTTCCAGCAGGGCCTTGCTGTCGTCATGGGCGCTTTGGGCGGTGTCGCGCAGATCGTCGGGGGCGTTGCGGTCCATGCAGGTCTTGCCGGCGATCACCCGCATGTCGCGCGCCGCCGCGGCTTCGAAGAACGCGTCGACCGAGCCGGGGTGGATCGTGCAATAGCTGGTCAGCGTCGTGGTGCCATGGGCCAGCGCCAGGTCCAGCGCCCGCCCGGCCTGTTGCGCGGCATGGGCGGGATCGGCAAACCGGGCCTCTTCGGGAAAGGTATAGCCGTTCAGCCAGTCGATCAGCCGCTTGCCCCAGCTCGCGATGATGCCGGTCTGGGGATAATGCATGTGGGCATCGACGAAACCGGCGGTGATCAGCCGCGGCCCGTGATCGGTCACGGCCGCGTCCGGATGGGCGGCGCGCAGGGTGTCGGCATTGTCCACCGCGACGATCCGGCCAGCGTCGATCAGCACGCCGCCGCGGTCGTCGACATCGGCGGTCTCGGTCCAGGGCGCGGCGAAGGGATCGCCGGAAAAGCGCAGGGTCCGGCCGATCAGGAGGGTCTTGGTCATGGCGCGACGCTAGCGCGGTGCGGCGGGCGGGGAAAGCGCGTTCGCATGCCGCGCCGGACGCGCCGAATGCCGCTTGACGGCGGTCGATCCGGGGCCTGCGCGGGCAGGCTGCGCTTGAGGGTGCGGTCGGTTCGGCTATTGTGCCCCGAAAAGATCAGGGGCACGGTATGGTCGAGGACGAGGTGACGAGCGAGGAAACCCGCGAGGACGATTACGCCCTCGACGACCGGGTCGTGACCTCGGTGCTGATGGCGATCGCCACCGGCGACGGCGACCGCGTGCGCACCCTGCTGGAGCCGCTGCACGCCGCCGATATCGCCGACCTTCTGGAACAGATCGACCACGGGCCGCGACGCGACTTCATCCTGCTGGTGCCGGATCTGGTCGATGGCGAGGTCCTGTCCGAGATCACCGACAGCGTGCGCGAGGATCTGCTGGATTTCCTGCCGCGCGAGGCGCTGAGCCAGGCGGTCAACGACCTCGATTCCGACGATGTGGTCGACCTGGTCGAATACCTGGACGAAGAGCAGCAGCAGCAGGTGCTGGACGTGCTGGCCGGGCCCGAGCGGCTGGCGGTGGAACAGGCGCTGTCCTATCCCGAGGAAAGCGCCGGCCGCCTGATGCAGCGCGAGGTGGTGATCGCCCCCGAGCACTGGAACGTGGGCCAGGCGATCGACCATCTGCGCGCCCATGAGGACCTGCCCGAGCAGTTCTATCACGTGATCCTGGTCGATCCGCGGCTGAAACCGGTGGCCTATGTGTCGCTGGGCCGTCTGCTGGGGTCGCGCCGCGAGGCCAGGCTGGCCGAGATCACCGAAGACAGTTTCCGCACCTTCCGCGTCGACCAGGACGAGGGCGATATCGCCTATGCGTTCAACCAGTATCACCTGATCTCGGCGCCTGTGGTGGATGACAACGACCGGCTGGTCGGGGTGATCACCATCGACGACGCGATGATCGTGCTGGACGAAGAGGCCGAGGAGGACATCCTGCGCCTGGCCGGTGTCGGCGAGGGCACGCTGTCCGACCGGGTGGTCGAGACCACCAGGCGGCGCTTTCCCTGGCTGGCGGTGAACCTGGTGACGGCGATCCTGGCCTCGATGGTGATCTCGCTCTTCGACGAGGCGATCGCGGGGCTGGTGGCGCTGGCGGTGCTGATGCCGATCGTCGCCTCGATGGGCGGCAATGCGGGCACCCAGTCGCTGACCGTGGCGGTGCGCGCGATCGCCACCAAGGACCTGACCGGCGCCAATGTGTGGCGGGTGATCCGGCGCGAGGTGCTGGTCGGACTGGTCAACGGGGTGATCTTCGCCGTGGTGATGGGCGTGGTCGGGGTGATCTGGTTCGGCTCGCCCATGCTGGGGGTGGTGATCGCGGTGGCGATGGTGATCAACCTGGTGGTGGCCGGGCTGGCCGGCACGGTGATCCCGGTCGTGCTGGAGCGGATCGGGGTCGACCCGGCCCTGGCCTCGGGCGCCTTCGTGACCACGGTGACGGATGTGGTCGGCTTTTTCGCCTTCCTGGGCCTGGCCAGCGTGATCCTGCTGTGACGCTTGCCGCGCAGAAGGCCGCGGCGCGGGCCGCCGCGCTGGCGGCGCGGGCAACGGCCCATGCGGCCGGGACGGGCAGCGCGGCCCATTTGTCGCGCGTCCTGGCCGGCTATCGCGGGGTGCCGCTGGCGGGCTATGCCGCGATGCGCACCGAGATCGACCCGGCCCCGGCGCTGGAACAGGCCGCGGCTCATGGCCCGGTCGGCCTGCCGGTGATCGAGGGCAAGGGCCGGCCGTTGCGGTTCCGGGCCTGGAGCCCGGGCTGCGCCATGGTCCCGGGCAGCTTCGGCGCGGCGATCCCGGCCGAGGGCGCCTGGATCGACCCCGAGATCCTGGTCGTGCCGCTGGTGGCCTTCACCCGGGCCGGGGACCGGCTGGGCTATGGCGGCGGGTTCTATGACCGCACCCTGGCGCGGCTGCGGGCCACCCGGGCGACGCTGGCGATCGGCTTTGCCCATGCGGCCCAGCAGGTTGACTCCCTGCCGCTGGAGCCGACCGACCAGCGGCTGGACCTGATCGTCACCGAAGCCGGGGTGATCGAGCTCTGAACCGGCGGGACGCCGCTCTTGACCCTGGCGGGTCAAATCGCCCCGCCCGCCGTCCCGTTCCCGGCGCTCGTTCCACGCCGGGGCTTGCGGGACCGGCGCGGGGCTGCTCTATGGCGGGGTCATGCGGATACTCTTTCTGGGCGATGTGATGGGCCGGGCGGGCCGGGCGGCGGTGGCCGAGCGGCTGGCCGGGCTGCGGGCCGAGTGGCGGCTGGATTTCGTCGTGGTCAATGGCGAGAATGCCAGCAACGGGGCCGGGCTTACCGCGAAACATGCGCAAGGGCTGCTGGAGGCGGGCGCGGATGTGGTCACGCTGGGCGATCATGCCTTCGACCAGCGCGAGATGCTGCAATTCTGCGAGACCGAGCCGCGGATCATCCGCCCGGTGAATTTCGCCAGGGATGCGCCCGGGCGCGGGGCGCGGGTGTTCTCCGATGCAAGGGGCCGCAAGGTTCTGGTGGCGCAGGTGCTGGGCCAGGTCTTCATGAAGCGCTGTTTCGACGAGCCCTTCGCCCATGCCGAGCGGATCCTCAAGGCCCATCCCCTGGGCGGCGCGGTGCAGGCGAGCCTGGTCGACATCCATTGCGAGGCGACCTCGGAAAAGATGGCGATGGGGCATTTCTGCGACGGCCGGGCCAGTGTCGTGGTCGGCACCCATACCCATGTGCCGACCGCCGACGCGGTGATCCTGCCGGGCGGCACCGCCTACCAGAGCGATGCCGGGATGTGCGGTGACTACGACAGCGTGATCGGGATGACCAAGGCCGAGCCGCTGCGCCGTTTCGTCACCGGCATGGCCAAGGCGCGGTTCGAGCCGGCGGCGGGCGAAGCGACCCTGTCGGGGCTGTTTGTCGAAACCGACGATGCCAGCGGCAAGGCGGTGCGGGTGGTTCCGGTCCGCCAGGGGGGACGGCTGGCCGGGTCGGGCCCCGACTGAGCCCGGCCGCCGGCCGCGCCCTGCCGCAATCTGCCGCTTGCAGAGCGCGCGGCGAAAGGGGAGACTGCCCGCCGGACGGAACCACGGGCGGTCATGAACAACTGGATCGAATTATCCCAGACCGGACAGGCAGTGCTGACCTTGACCGTGGTCGCGGTCATGTTCATCCTGTTCCTGCGCGAGGTGTTCCCGACCGAGGTCGTGGCGATCGCCGGCGTGTCGGTGATGTTCGCCCTGGGCCTTTTGCCCTATGACGCGGCGCTGGCGGTGCTGTCGAACCCGGCGCCCTGGACCATCGCGGGGATGTTCATCGTGATGGGTGCGCTGGTGCGCACCGGCGCGCTGGAGGCGCTGACCCAGCAGGCCGGGCGCTGGGCGAAAAGCCATCCGCGCACCGCCATCGCGGCGCTGATCGCCTTTGTCATCGTGGCCTCGGCCATCGTGTCGAACACGCCGGTCGTGGTGGTGATGATCCCGGTCTTCGTGCAGATCGCCCGGACGCTGGACATGCCGGCCTCCAAGCTGCTGATCCCGCTGAGCTATGCCGCGATCATGGGCGGCACGCTGACGCTGATCGGCACCTCGACCAACCTGCTGGTCGACGGTGTCGCCCGATCGAACGGGCTGGCGCCGTTCACGATCTTCGAGGTCACGCCGCTGGGGCTGATCGTGGTGGGCTGGGGCATGGTCTATCTGTGGCTGGTCGCGCCGCGGCTGCTGCCGGACCGGGCGAGCATGGCGAACCTGTTGTCGGACCGCTCCAAGATGCGGTTCTTCACCGAGGCGGTGATCCCGCCCGACAGCAACCTGATCGGGCGCGAGGTGCTGGGCGTGCAGCTGTTCAAGCGCGACGGCGTGCGGCTGGTCGACGTGATCCGCGGCGATACCTCGCTGCGGCGTGACCTGCAGGGCGTGGTGCTGCAGGTCGGCGACCGGGTGGTGCTGCGCACCGCGATGACCGAGCTTCTGAGCCTGCAGCGCAACAAGTCGCTCAGGCGGGTCGACCAGGTCAGCGCGGTCGAGACGACGACGGTCGAGACGCTGATCACCCCGGGCTGCCGGATGGTGGGCCGGACCCTGGGCAGCCTGCGCTTGCGGCGGCGGTTCGGGGTCTATGTGCTGGCCATGCACCGGCGCAACCAGAATATCGGCCGACAGCTGGACGACCTGGTGGTGCGGGTCGGCGACACGCTGCTGCTGGAAGGGGCGGCCGAGGATATTCACCGGCTCGCCTCCGAGATGGAGCTGGTCGATGTCTCGCACCCGTCGGGGCGGGCCTACCGCCGGGCCAAGGCGCCGATCGCGATCGGGGCGCTGCTGGGCATCGTCGGGCTGGCCGCCTTCGGCGTCGCGCCGATCCTGGTGCTGACGGTGATCGCGGTGGCGCTGGTGCTGGTCACCCGCTGCATCGACGCCGAAGAGGCGTTTTCCTTCATCGAGGGGCGTCTGCTGGCGCTGATCTTTTCCATGCTGGCGGTGGGGGCGGCGCTGCAGGCGACCGGCGCGGTCGAGATGATCGTGAACGCGATGGCGCCGCGGTTGATGGATCTGCCGCCGGTCCTGGTGATCTGGGCGATCTACCTGCTGACCAGCGTTCTGACCGAACTGGTCAGCAACAACGCGGTGGCGGTGGTGGTCACCCCGATCGCCATCGGCATCGGCCAGGCGCTGGGCATCGATCCGCGACCCTTGGTGATCGCGGTGATGGTCGCGGCGTCGGCCAGTTTCGCCACGCCGATCGGCTACCAGACCAATACGCTGGTCTACGGGCCGGGGGGCTACAAGTTCACCGATTTCCTCAAGGTCGGCATTCCGCTGAACCTGAGCATCGGGTTGCTGGCCTCGGCCGCGATCCCGCTGATCTGGCCGTTGTGAGGGGCGATCCGGCCTATCTGCGCGGTCTGACGATCACGCTGTTCGGGGTGCTGGTGATTTCGCCAGACACCCTGCTGATCCGGCTGATCGAGGCCGATCACTGGACCCAGCTGGCCTGGCGCGGCAGTCTGTCGGGGCTGGCGGTCCTGGTCGGGGCGGCGCTGGTGACGCGCGGCGCGGCGTTGCGCGACCTGGCCCGGCCCGGGGCGGCGGGGTTGGCGATGATCGTGGTCTATGCCGCCGGCAATATCGGCTTCGTCTATTCGGCGACCCATACGCTGGTGGCCAACACGCTGTTCCTGCTGGCGACCTCTCCGGTCTTTGCCGCGCTGATCGCGGTCTTCGTTCTGCGCGAGCGGGTCGGGCTGCGGACGGTGCTGACCATCGCCGCGGTCCTGGTCGGGATCGCGGTGATCGCCAGCGGGTCGATGCGCGGCGGCGGCGGATCGCTGGCCGGCGATGCCGCGGCGCTGGTCGCGGCCCTGGCGCTGGCGGTGGCGTTCTCCATCGCGCGGCACCACCGGGCGCGGTCCATGGTGCCGTTCATCGGGCTGGGCGCGATGCTGGGCGCGGCGATCTCGGCCGTCATGGCGCCGGGGCTGGCCCTGCCGCGCGAGGATTGGGTCTGGATGGGCCTGATGGGGCTGGTCGTGGTGCCGGTGGCCTTCGCCTGCCTGACCACCGGCCCGCGCTACCTGCCGGCGGCGGATGTCGGCCTGCTGATGCTGCTGGAGGCGGTCTTCGGCCCGCTGCTGGTCTGGTGGGTGCTGGGCGAGGATCCCGGCCCGCGCACCCTGTGGGGCGGCGCGATCGTGCTGGGCGCGCTGGTGGCGAGCAACCTCTGGGCGTTGCGCCGCAGCCGCCGCCGGGCGCGCGCATCCTAGGCCGGGCCCCGGGCGCGTTCAGCCGTAGCGCTGCACGAAATTGCGCAGGATGCCTTCGGGTGCGGTGACGTCGGCCGCCCGGCACATGGCCACCAGGTCCTGCGCGGTTTCGGGCGGAAAATAACCGTAGTCGCGGTAGATCCTTATCCGGGTCTCGAACCCGTCGGCATCGGCCTCGGGGTGGAACTGGGTCGCATAGACGTTGCGGCCATGGCGGATCATCTGGAACGGGCAGGGGCCGCTTTCGACCAGGTGCACGCAGCCCGGCGGCAGGGCCTGGACCGCCTCCTTGTGGCCGACGAAGGCGTCGAAGCGTGCGGGCAGGCCGGCCAGCAGCGGATCGGCCGCGCCCTCTGGGGTCAGGGCGCAGGGCGAGGTGCCGACCGGTTCGCCGTATCGCGCCTTGGACACGGTGCCGCCCAGGTGATGGGCCAGGATGCCGATCCCGTAGCAGCAGCCCAGGAAGGGCAGGTCGTCGGCCACGGCGCGGGCCAGCAGGCGGAAACAGGCCGCCTCCATCCGCGCATCGAGCGGTGACTTGGTTTCGGCCGGGTCGCTGACGCAGCCCGGGCCGCCGCCGACGATGGTGCCGGCGTAATCGGCCGGATCGAGCGCCTCGGGCGGGTCGCCCTGGTCCAGGCGGATGCGGTGGACGTCGCCTTCCGTCAGGCCGCCCTTGGCCAGGATCGCGGCGAATTCGTCGTCGCTGGCGTCGGTTTCCGGGCGCAGCTGGAGGATCAGGAATGTCTTCATGGCCTTCGCTTAGCGCGCGCGCCCCGACTTGGCCAGATCGCAAGCCGCGTATTGCCCCGGCCCCGCCCGCTGGCCTATAGGGACGGCTGAACCAGGCAAGCGCGAGGACGACAATGGCCGGCCATTCCAAATGGGCGAATATCCAGCACCGCAAGGGGCGCCAGGACGCGGCCCGCTCCAAGCTTTTCTCCAAGCTCGCCAAGGAAATCACCGTGGCGGCCAAGATGGGCGATCCGGACCCGGACAAGAACCCGCGCCTGCGGCTGGCGGTCAAGGAGGCCAAGTCGCAATCGGTGCCCAAGGACGTGATCGAGCGGGCGATCAAGAAATCCCAGGGCGGCGATGCCGACACCTACGAGGAAATCCGCTACGAGGGCTATGCCGCGGGCGGCGTGGCGGTGATCGTCGAGGCGATGACCGACAATCGCAACCGCACCGCCAGCACGGTGCGGTCGACCTTCGGCAAACATGGCGGCAACCTGGGCGAAACCGGGTCGGTCGGCTTCATGTTCGAACGCAAGGGCCAGATCATGTATCCGGTCGAGGCCGGCGATGCCGACACCGTGATGATGGCGGCGATCGAGGCCGGGGCGGAGGATTGCGAAAGCTCGGAAGAGGGCCACGTGATCATCTGCGCCGATACCGATCTGAACGAGGTGTCGACCGCGCTGGAGGGGACCTTGGGCGAGGCCGCCTCGACCCGGCTGATCTGGCAGCCGCAGACCACCGCGCCGGTGGACCTGGAGGGGCTGCAGAAGGTGATGAAACTGGTCGAGGCGCTGGAGGATGACGACGACATCCAGAACGTGACGACCAATTTCGAGGCCCCGGACGAGGTGATGGACGCCTACGCCGCCGGCTGATCCGGGCCTGTTGCCATATTGTGAAGGCCGCGACGCCGGGGGCGCCGCGGCCTTCGCCGTTTTCTGGTGCGGGGTGGCGGGCGGCGGCGCGGGGGTCGGTCGCGGCTATGCCGCGGGGGTCACGAGCGTCGCCCGGGCCTGGTCCAGAAGGGCGCGGCTGAGCGGCGCGAGGGCCGGTTTCGCAAGCCGTGCGACCTGCCAGAAGAGCGGGGTCACCACCGGGTCGGGGTCGAGCAGCGCGAGGGTGCCGGCCCGAAGCTCGGCCTTGAGCGTCGCGGTCGGGTTCATGCCCCAACCGAGGCCGAGGCGGATCGCCGTCGTGATCTCGGTCGTCGAGGGCAGGTAGTGGGTCGGCAGTGCTACGGGGCGGCCGGCGATGCGGGTGGCCCAGCGCGATTGCAGCGCGTCCTTGCGGTTGAAGGTCAGGGCCGGGGCGCGTTCCAGGGCGGCGGCGGTGGGGCCGTCGGGAAAATGGCGGGCGATGAAATCGGGCCGGGCGACGACGCTGTAGGCCAGCCCGCCCAGCGGGGTCGCGTCGCAGCCCTGGACCGGGGCCGCGCGGGCGGTGACGGCGGCCGAAACCGCGCCGTCGCGCAGCCAGGCGTCGGAATGGTCCTGGTCGTCGATCACGAAATCGAAGAGCACGCCCGGCACCGCGGCAAAGCCGGGCAGGGCCCAGGCGGCCAGGCTGTCGGCATTGACCGCGATGCGCAGCAGGCCGGGGCTGTCCATCGGGCCCAGAACCTCTGCCAGCCCGGCTTCGAGCGCGCGCAATTCGCCCAGGTGACGCACGAGGCGGGCGCCCAGCGGCGTGGGTTCGGCCGGGCTTTGCCGGCGCACCAGCGTGGCGCCCAGGCGGTTCTCAAGCCCGCGCAGGCGCTGAGAGACCGCGCCGGTGGTGACGTGCAGTCGGGCGGCGGCGCGCTCGAAGGAACCGGTTTCGACGATTGCGGCCAGGGCTTCGAGGGCGGGGTAGTCGCTTGTCTTCAGCATGGCTGAACAGATCACAGAATCTTTAGCTGGAGTCGATGGGCGATCCGGTCCAGACCGGCGCCCATGCTGAGCGCCTTCACCACCGCCTATGGCCTGGCCTTTTCCCTGATCCTGGCGATCGGGGCGCAGAACGCCTTTCTGCTGCGCCAGGGGCTGCGGCGCGAACATGTCCTGCCGCTGGTGCTGTTCTGCGGCATCTCGGATGCGCTGCTGATCGGGGTCGGCGTGTTCGGCTTCGCGGCGCTGACCGCCTGGGTGCCGGCGCTGGCCCCGGTGATGATCTGGGCCG
The DNA here is from genome assembly GCA_001314655.1 of Rhodobacteraceae bacterium HLUCCA08. GTDB lineage: Bacteria > Pseudomonadota > Alphaproteobacteria > Rhodobacterales > Rhodobacteraceae > Salibaculum. The sequence continues at coordinate 67,407 of LJSF01000001.1, forward strand.
GTGCGGCCTTTCTGCTGGTCTATGGCGGGCTGAGCTTCCGGCGCGCCTGGCGGGGCGGCGAACACCTGGACCCGGCCTCGGGCGGGGGGGTATCGCTGCGCGCGGCGCTGCTGGTCTGCGTGGTGATCACCTGGGGCAACCCGCATGTCTACCTGGACACGGTGCTGCTGATCGGCTCGGTCGCCACGCGGTTCCCCGAGGACCGGGCGGCATTCTGGGCCGGCGGCAGCCTGGCCTCGCTTTCGTTCTTTGCCACGCTGGGCTATGGCGCCCGCCTGCTGGCGCCGGTGATGGCCCGGCCCGGCGCCTGGCGGGTGCTGGAGGCGATCATCGGCGCCGTCATGTGGGCGATCGCGGCCAAGCTGCTGCTGGGGCAATGACGCCCGGTTTCTTTGGGTCGGAACTGTCCCGGGGGGGAGTCGCCATTGGCGACGGAGGCAGCGCCCCCCGACCCCCTTGCCCCCGGCGGGTCGATCGGGTCATGTCGCGGCCATGACCCGCCACAACCCGGCTCTCGGTATCTTCTGGATGGTCGTCACCGGGCTCTGTTTCGTGGCGGTGACGGCGCTGGTGAAACATGTGGGCGATGACATCCCCGCCGCCCAATCGGCCTTTTTGCGCTATGCGCTGGGGCTCGTGTTCCTGGTGCCGATGATTCGGCCGATCCTTCGGGCGCGGTTGACGGCGCGGCAGTTGCGGATCTTCGGCGCGCGCGGGGTGCTGCACACGATCGGCGTGGTGCTGTGGTTCTATGCCATGACCCGGATCCCGATCGCCGAGGTGACGGCGATGAACTATCTCAGCCCGGTCTATGTCACCATCGCCGCGGCCCTGTTCATGGGCGAGGACCTGCCGCCGCGGCGGCTGGCGGCGGTGGTCGCGGCGCTGGTGGGAGCGCTGATCATCCTGCGGCCGGGGCTGCGCGAACTGAATGCCGGGCATGTGGCGATGCTGTTCACCGCCATCGGCTTTGCCGGGTCCTACCTGATGGCCAAGCTGCTGTCGGGCGAGGTCAGCGCGGCGGTGGTCGTCGGCATGCTGTCGATCACCGTGACGATCGGTCTGGCGCCGCTGGCGGCGCTGAACTGGGTGACGCCGACCCCGGCGCAACTGGGCTGGCTGTTCGCGGTCGCCTGTTTCGCCACGGCGGGGCATTACACGATGACCCTGGCCTTCGCCGCCGCACCGCTGACCGTGACCCAGCCAGTGACCTTCCTGCAGCTGGTCTGGGCCGTGGCGCTGGGGGCATTGGCCTTTGATGAGGCTGTGGATGGCTGGGTGATCCTGGGCGGCACGGTGATCGTGGCGGCGGTGAGTTTCATCACCTGGCGCGAGGCGCGGGCGCGGCGGCTGGTGACGCCGCCGGTGCCGGCGACCAAGGGCTAGCGCCAGTCGGGGGCGGTGAACGCCTGCGGCGGGCGGGGCCGGGGGCGCTGCCCCCCGTCGCCTGCGGCGACTCCCCCCGAGGTATTTTCGGGACAAAGGCAGCCGGAACGGGCGATGCGACGGGCGATGTGATGGGCGACTCGACTCCGGGCCGGGGGGGCACGATATAGTGGGGCATGAGCCTGCCCCCCGGTTTCCTGGATGAATTGCGCAACCGCCTGTCGATCGCCGATGTGGTCGGGCGCAAGGTGATGTGGGACAACCGCAAGTCCAACCCGGCCAAGGGCGACCTGTGGGCGCCATGCCCGTTCCACCAGGAAAAGACCGCGTCGTTCCACGTCGATGACCGCAAGGGCTATTACTATTGCTTCGGCTGCCACGCCAAGGGCGACGCGATTTCCTTTGTCCGCGAGACCGAGAACGTGGATTTCATGGAGGCCGTGAAGATCCTGGCCGGCGAGGCCGGGATGCCGATGCCCGAACGCGATCCGCAGGCGCAGCAGAAAGCCGACCGGCGGGCGCTGCTGGCCGAGGTGATGGAGCAGGCGGTGCAGTTTTTCCGCCTGCAGTTGAAGACCGGGCAGGGGGCGGCGGCGCGGGATTATCTGGCCGGCCGCGGCCTGGACGCGGCGGCGCTGGACCGCTGGGAGATCGGCTTTGCCCCGCCGGGCTGGTCGCACCTTTGGGAGCATCTGCGCGGCAAGGGCGTGGAGGCCGGGCTGATCGTAGATGCCGGCCTGGCGCGGAAAAGCGACAAGGGGCGCGACCCCTATGACGTGTTCCGCAACCGGATCATGTTCCCGATCCGCGATGCCCGGGGCCGGGCGATCGCCTTTGGCGGCCGGGCGATGGATCCGGATGACAACGCCAAATACCTCAACAGCCCCGAGACCGAGCTGTTCGACAAGTCGCGGGTGCTGTTCAACCACGGCCCGGCGCGCGAGGCCGCCGGCAAGAGCCAGCCGCTGATCGTGGCCGAGGGCTACATGGATGTGATCGCCCTGTCCGAGGCGGGCTTCGGTGCGGCCGTCGCGCCGCTGGGCACCGCGGTGACCGAGCACCATCTGGCGCTGCTGTGGCGCATGGCCGACGAACCGGTGATCACCCTGGACGGCGACACCGCGGGCCAGCGCGCGGCGATGCGGGTGATCGACCTGGCGCTGCCGCTGCTGGAGGCCGGCAAATCGCTGCGCTTTGCGATGATGCCCGAGGGGCTGGACCCCGACGACGTGCTGCGCCGGCAGGGCCGGGCCGCGCTGGAGGCGCTGATCGGCGCCGCGCGGCCGATGGTCGAACTGCTGTGGAGCCGCGAGACGGACGGGCGCAGTTTCGACAGCCCCGAACGGCGCGCGGCCCTGGACAAGGCGCTGCGCGACCGGATCGCGACGATCCGCGACGCCTCGATCCGGCATCATTATGGCGCGGCCATCAAGGAGATGCTCTGGCAGCTGTTCCGCCCCGGCCGGCCAGCGGGCGCGCGCCGCGCGGGCTGGCGGCCCCGCGGCCAGGTCCCGGTCGCGCCGCGGCCCGATACCCGCGCCTCGGCCCTGGCGGCGGGTCGGGCCGACGAGGAGACGATCCGCGAGGCGGTGATCCTGGCCGTGGTGATCCGCAATCCCGGTATGCTGGCCGAATTCCTGCATGAAATCGAGACGCTGGAGTGCCGCGACCCGGCCCATGCGACGATCCGCGACGCGCTGCTGCGCTGTGATCCCGAGGCCGATCCGACCCCTGCGATCACCGGGGAAATCGGCCCGGCGCCTCTTGAAAAGCTGTTCTCTCAGCCCCACGTCGCGATTACGCCGGCGGTGCGCCGACCGGGCGATGCGGACAAGGCGCGTCTGTGCCTGGCCGAGGAACTGGCCAAGATGAAGGCCAGACGCGGCCATGAACACGAGATCGCCGAGGCGATCGAGGATCTGGCCTCGGACCTGGCAGACGAACGCCTGACCCGGCGCCTGGCCCAATCGACGGCCGCCATGCACCGTGCCGGGCAGCAACAGGAGGATCGCACGGAATATGAGACCGGTCCGAATGGAGCCCGTATCAACCGCGACGAGCGCGACGCGCTGGACGCGCTCATGGACCGGATCGACTATGGACGGGGCGGACGCCGGCCCAAGGGGACCTGAAGCGCAACAGAGCCGTCGAAACAGGCCCGCCGGGCATTGCGAATCATTCCCGGGCCGGGTTGATTCGTCTTTAACCGAATCAGCCGAATCAGCTGGGCGGACGGCCGTGCCGCCGATCGCCGCTTAAGGGAGCACTTCTTCATGGCAGCCAAGGATACCGACGATCGCCAGGAAGACGGCGCGGACGGCGACATTTCGATCGACATGAGCCAGTCCGCGGTCAAGAAGATGATCGCCGAGGCGCGCGAGCGTGGCTACATCACCTATGACCAGCTCAACCAGGTGCTGCCGCCCGATCAGGTCAGTTCCGACCAGATCGAGGACGTGATGTCGATGCTGTCGGAAATGGGCATCCAGGTCACCGAGGACGACGAACCCGACGACGACGATCAGAAGGGCTCGACCGAGGTCGTGGCGAAATCCGCCGGCGGCGAGGTCGCGGTATCGGCGCAAGAGACCGAAAAGCTGGACCGCACCGACGACCCGGTGCGGATGTATCTGCGCGAGATGGGCAGCGTCGAATTGCTGTCGCGCGAAGGCGAGATCGCCATCGCCAAACGGATCGAGGCCGGCCGCAACACCATGATCCTGGGGCTCTGCGAAAGCCCGCTGACCTTCCAGGCGATCACGATCTGGCGCGACGAATTGCTGTCCGAGGACATCCTGCTGCGCGACGTGATCGATCTGGAGACCACCTTCGGCAACCAGCTCGACGAGGGCGAGGAACCGGTGGTCGAGGCCGGCGCCGGCACCGAAGAGGCCGAGGCCAGGGAGGACGGCCCCGAGCTGGACGCGGACGGCAACCCGATCGCCAAGGACGAGGACGACGACGAGGACGATGCCGCCAACATGTCGCTTGCCGCGATGGAGGCGACGCTCAAGCCCCGGGTGCTCGAGACGCTGGACACGATCGCCCATGATTTCGCCCTGCTCAGCGACATGCAGGATGCGCGGATGTCGGCGACGCTGAACGAAGATGGCAGCTTTACCGACACCAACGAGGAAGACTACCAGAAATTGCGGGCCGAGATCGTGCAGCTGGTCAATTCGCTGCACCTGCACAACAACCGGATCGAGGCGCTGATCGACCAGCTATACGGGATCAACCGCCGGATCATGTCGATCGACAGTTCGATGGTGAAACTGGCCGACCAGGCGCGGATCAACCGGCGCGAATTCGTCGACGAATACAAGGGCCGCGAGCTGGACCCGACCTGGCTGGACGAAATGGCCGACAAGGCCGGCCGGGGCTGGCAGATGTTCATCGAACGCTCGCGCGACAAGGTCGAGGAGCTGCGCGCCGAAATGGCCCAGGTGGGTCAGTATGTCGGCGTCGATATCGGCGAGTTCCGTCGCATCGTCCAGCAGGTCCAGAAAGGCGAGAAGGAAGCCCGCCAGGCCAAGAAGGAAATGGTCGAGGCGAACCTGCGGCTGGTGATCTCGATCGCCAAGAAATACACCAATCGCGGGCTGCAATTCCTTGATCTCATTCAGGAAGGCAATATCGGCCTGATGAAGGCCGTGGACAAGTTCGAGTATCGCCGGGGCTACAAGTTCTCGACCTACGCGACCTGGTGGATCCGCCAGGCGATCACCCGCTCGATCGCCGACCAGGCGCGCACGATCCGCATCCCGGTCCACATGATCGAGACGATCAACAAGCTGGTGCGCACCGGCCGCCAGATGCTGCACGAGATCGGCCGCGAACCGACGCCCGAGGAACTGGCCGAGAAACTCCAGATGCCGCTGGAAAAGGTCCGCAAGGTGATGAAGATCGCCAAGGAACCGATTTCGCTGGAAACCCCGATCGGCGACGAGGAAGACAGCCAGCTGGGCGATTTCATCGAGGACAAGAACGCGGTCCTGCCGCTCGATTCGGCGATTCAGGAAAACCTGAAGGAGACCACGACCCGGGTTCTGGCGTCCCTCACGCCGCGCGAGGAACGGGTGCTGCGGATGCGCTTCGGCATCGGGATGAACACCGACCACACGCTGGAGGAGGTCGGCCAGCAATTCAGCGTGACCCGCGAACGGATCCGGCAGATCGAGGCCAAGGCGCTGCGCAAGCTGAAACATCCAAGCCGGTCGCGCAAGCTGCGATCGTTCCTGGATCAATAGGGCGCGCCATGTCCTGGCTTTCCAGATTGCTGGGCGGGTCCGGCACGGGCGGGGAGAGGGCCGCGGCGGCGGAGCCTGTGGCCTACGAGGGGTTTCGCATCTACCCCGAGCCGATCCCCGAAGATGGCCAGTTCCGCCTGGCCGCACGGATCGAGATGGGAGAGGGCGAGGCGCTGAAGACCCATCACATGATCCGGGCCGACCTGTTGCGCGACCGGGACGAGGCCGTCGAGGCCGCGATCCGCAAGGCGCAGCAGATGATCGACCAGTTGGGTGCGCGGATCTTCGACTGAGGGCCCCGCCTGACGAGCGCCCCGAGCGCCGGTCCCTGCGGGCCCGGCCCCGGCCCGCCCGCCAGCCGCGGCCCGTCGCCGTGAAAGGATCGTCCGGTGCCGAACTTGCCGCCCGACATGGTGCCCTGGCTGCTTGTGGGCCTGGTGGTGACCTTTGCCAATGGGTTGGCCTTCGCCCTGTTCGGGATCGACAAGGGCCTTGCACGGGCCGGACGCCGGCGGATTTCCGAGGGCACCTTGCTGATCTGTGCCCTGGTCGGCGGCTATCTTGGCGCGAAGGCCGGCCAGCAGGTGTTTCGCCACAAGACCCGCAAGCAACCGTTTCGAAGCACGCTCGACCTGATCGGCGCGGTGCAGGCGGGGGTCGTGATCGCGATGATCGTCCCGCAGAGCCGGGCCTGGCTCTTGGGCCAGATCGGCCTCGGTTGACGCCGTCCGTGACGGCTGCGTTTTTCACTGACCGCGGGGGAATTCTGGGCTATCCATTCGGCAACGTGATTGCCAGTTCAAGGAGCCCCGATATGGCCGAAGACACGCCGAATTTTGCCGCCGAGACCGACATCGCCGCTGAAAAGACCGCGCTGAACCCCGAACAGGCCCTGCGCAAGCGTGCCGGCCGCACGATCGGACGGGGTGTCTGGTTGACCGGCTACAAGGCCGAACATCCCGATGCGACCCGCGAGGAAACCAAGTTGGCCTGGGCCGAGGCGCGCAAGGATTTCACCCGGATCGGCATGCGGGCCTTGAAGACGCTGGAAAATGCCGGGATGACGGTGGTCGAGGCCGCGCCCGACGACAAGAGCTGATCCGGCTGTCATTCGGTCTTGCCGCGCCGGGTCGGGCGGGGTTCACTGAGGCCATGGCTGTCGCCGCTTCGCCGCATTCCGTTTCGTTCCGGCCCGTTCGGGCCGAGGCCAGGGCTGATCGCCGGATCATGGGGCGCGCGTGATGCAAGGCTTGTTCGTGATCGAGACGCGAGGGCCGGGGATCTACGAATTCACCGACCGGGTCGCCGATTGGGTGCGCGGTGACGGGCTGCTGACTCTGATGGTCCGGCATACCTCGTGCAGCCTGCTGATCCAGGAAAACGCCGACCCGGATGTGCGGCGCGACCTGCTGGGCTGGTTGGGGCGGATGGTGCCGCGGGCCGACGATCCGTCGATGGCCTGGCTGAGCCATGTGCTGGAAGGCCCGGACGACATGCCGGCCCATATCAAGGCGGCATTGCTGCCGGTCTGTCTGCAGATCCCGGTGCAGGGCGGTCGGATGCGGCTGGGGACCTGGCAGGGGATCTACCTGGTCGAACACCGCGACCGGCCGCATCGGCGCGAGGTGGCGGCGCATTTCCACGAGGACCGGGATGGCTGAGCGCGCGGCGGCCACGGCGCAGGCCTGGGTTGCGGCCAATGCGGGCGCGCTGTCGCGGGCCTGCGCGACGATCTTCGATTTCGCGGAGCCGGCCTGGCGCGAATACCGCTCGGCCGCATGGTATGTCGCGCGGCTGCGTGCCGAGGGCTTCACGGTCGAGGAAGGCTCGGGCGGGATGCCGACGGCGTTCTGCGCGCAGTGGTCGAACGGGCCCGGCCCGGTTCTGGGGATGTATGCCGAATACGACGCGGTGCCGGGCAATTGCCAGGCGGCCGCGCCGTATCAGGCCCCGCGCGACGGCCTGTCGGTTCATGCCGCGGGCCATACCGACCCGCATTCGGCACTGGGCATCGGTGCCCTGGGCGGGTTGTTGGCCACGAAGGCGGCGATGCAGGCGCATGGGATTGCCGGGGGCTTGCGCTTTACCGGCGAGCCCGCCGAAAAGCTGCGCGGGTCGAAGCCGATCCATGCCGCCAAGGGCTATTACGACGGGCTGGATGCGATGCTGTCGTTCCATCCGTTCTACATGCTGCCGCTGTGCAATACCCTGCGCTGGGACACCCAATGCGGCGCCGCCTGGTCGATGATCTATCGCTTCGTCTGCGATGCGCCGCATCTTTGGGGGGCCGGGGATGGCGCGCCGATCCCGCAAAGCCATTCCGATGTGCGCGCCCCCGGCGCCAATGACGCGCTGGTGATGATGTATGCGCAGGGCCGGATGCTGCGGGATGCGATGCTGCCCCATCAGGGCGGCTGGTCGGTGAGCGAGGCGATCCTGAGCGCGGGCCAGGCGACGGCGGACAACCTGCCCGCCGGGCTGGCCGAGCTGCAATACATGATCCGGGTGCCGGATATTGCGATGGCCGAACGGATCACCGCGCGGCTCGATACGCTGGCCGAGGCGGTGGCGGCGCAGACCGGCTGCCGGGTGGAGCGGCACTGGGTGTCGAAGTCGCGGCCCGGGCTGACCAATCATGCAGTGGCGCATGTCGTCTGGGAGGCCCTGCAACAGGTCGGCCCCCCGGTCTGGGACGCTGCCGCGCGCGCCCTCATGCGGCAGGTGCAGGAGGCCTGCGGGATCGTGCCGGACGACGACCCGCTTTTGCCCGCTTGCACCGCGCTGATCGCCCCGCAAGAGGCCGAGGCGATCCTGCGCCGGGATCTGCCGCCCAGCCAGTCGCACAGCACCTCGGACGATTACACGGACATGACCTGGCATGCGCCCACGGCGCGGGTCTATATCGCCCGTCCGGCGCTCAAGGGGGGGCCTTACCCGCCCTGGGCGATGAACGCGCTGGGGGGCATGCCCGACTGCATCGACCCGACGGTGCAATGTGCGGCGCAGGTGCTGGCCCTGTCGGCCCTGCGGCTGCTTGAGGATGGCGTGGCACGGCAGGCGGCGCGGGATGAATTCGACCGGCGCCGGGCCGAGGCGGATATCCCGCCCCTGTGCGATTACGCACCGCCGATCCACTTCGCCTGGCCGGAATACGTGGACACACCGCGTGGTCGGGATTGGCATATTCCGACATGGAGGACGTGATGCGGGGATTTCTGGCCGCGATGGCTTTTCCGAATGCGATCTGGGCCGAATGTTTGCCCCAGGAGGATCCTTTCCTGTCCTGCCGCTTCGACAATGGCAAGGCGGTCGAGGTCTGCCTGACCGAAGAGACGGCCCGCTACAGCTTTGGCCGCCCGGGCCAGGCGCCGGAACTGGCCCTGACCCTGGCCTTCGGCGGTGGGGCGGAGTTCGTGCCGTGGAACGGCGTCGGCCGCGACATCTGGGAGGCTGTCCGCCTGACGAACAACGCGATCACCTACGAGGTCTATGGCGGGTTCGACCGGATGACCGCCGCCGATGACAGCGTCGTGTCGCATTTCGGCGGGATCGTCGTGCTGGACGCGAAGGGTGTCGAACTGGCCCACCTGATCTGCCGCCCCGAAACCGTGTCCTATGCCTATTGACGATCGGTTGTGGCCGATCAGACTCATGATCTAGTGGCGGCAATTGCCCTCTACCCAAATTTTGCCGTGACCCCTATAGTGACTGTGGATAAATGGGGCGTCAGACCCCAAGGCAAGACAAGAGGTCAGGACAATGCGTTGCCCGTTTTGCGGAAACGTCGATACTCAGGTGAAGGATTCCCGCCCGGCAGAAGATCACGTGGCGATCCGGCGGCGCCGGTTCTGCCCGGCCTGTGGCGGCCGGTTCACGACCTATGAACGGGTCCAGCTGCGCGATCTGGTGGTGATCAAGTCGAACGGACGGCGCGAGGATTTCGACCGGGACAAGCTGGAACGGTCGATCCGGATCTCGATGCAGAAACGGCCCGTCGAACCCGAGCGCGTCGACCAGATGATTTCCGGCATCGTGCGGCGGCTGGAAAGCATGGGCGAGACCGACATCCCCTCCAAGGTGATCGGCGAGATCGTGATGGAGCGGCTGGCGGCGATCGACACCGTCGCCTATGTGCGCTTTGCCAGCGTCTACAAGAATTTCCAGGCCGCGGGCGATTTCGACAAGTTCGTCAGCGAGTTGCGGCCCCAAGGCAAGCCGGAAGAGTGACCGACGCCGCCGATGCGCGGTTCATGGACCTGGCGCTGGCGCTGGGCCGTCGGGGGCTGGGCCGGGTGGCGCCCTGGCCCTCGGTCGGCTGCGTGATCGTGCGCGCCGGCCGGATCGTCGGGCGCGGCACCTCGGACCCGGTCAGCCTGCGCCATGCCGAGCGGGTCGCTCTGGACCAGGCCGGGCAGGCCGCAGGTGGCGCCACGGTTTACGTGACGCTCGAACCCTGTGCCCATCATGGCCGCACGCCGCCCTGCGCCGATGCGCTGGTGGCGGCGGGGGTGGCCCGGGTCGTGGTGGCGACGGGCGATCCCAATCCGCTGGTGGCCGGGCAGGGGCTGGCGCGGCTGCGCGCGGCGGGGATCGCTGTCGACCTTGGCCTGCGCGCGGCCGAGGCGCGGGCCGATCAGGCCGGGTTCCTGTCGGTGCAGGAACGCGGCCGACCCTTCGTGACGCTCAAGCTGGCCACCAGTTTCGACGGCCGGATCGCCACGGCCAGTGGGGAAAGTCGCTGGATCACCGGCCCCGAGGCGCGCCGCGCGGTGCATGCGCTGCGGGCGCGTCATGATGCGGTATTGGTCGGCGCCGGCACGGTGCGCGCCGATGATCCGGCGCTGAACGTGCGCGGCCTTGGTCCGGTGCCGCAGCCACGCCGGGTCGTGCTGTCGCGGCGGCTGGACATCCCCGAAGGGCGGCTGGTGGCGACGGAAAACGCCGGTCCGTTGGTTCTGGTCCATGGCGCCGAGGCGCCCGACGCGACGGTGGCGCGCTGGACCGGGCTGGGCGCGACCTGCCTGGCCTGCCCGGTCGAGGCGGGCGAACTGGCCCCGGGCCCGGCGCTTGCCGCCCTGGCCGGGGTGGGGCTGACGCGGGTGTTCTGCGAAGGCGGCGGGACGCTCGCGGCTTCGCTTCTGGCGGCCGGCTTGGTGGACGAGGTGGTGGGCGTGACCGCCGGGTTGATGATCGGCGCAGAAGGCATGCCGGCGATCGGCGCGCTGGGCCTGAGCGCGCTGGCCGAAGCACCGCGCTTCACCCTGGTCGAGACGCGCGCCCTGGGCGGCGATGTGATGCATCGTTGGGTTCGGGCGCAACAATTTTAGGTAAAATTGTTGCGGTCATGAAAATTATATAATTTTCATGGGCCTAGCGCCAAAGGTGGGCCTGGCTGGCAAGCCAGCCCTGGAGCTTGGACAGAGCGCGGTTGGCGCGCGACGGGCGCGGGATGTCGCCGGTTTCCAGCCGCTCGACGGCGATTTCCACCGGGCAGGGCTGGTCCGTGACCGGGTCATGATAGCGCGGGTAATCGATCAGTGCCGCATGGGCCAGGGCGATCAGGTCGGGCCGTGCCGCGCGGCGGGGCAGGGGCGGGCCGCGATCGTCGGTCAGGCCCCATCCGGCATAGAAGGGCATCCCCAGACAGGTCACGCGCTTGCCGCGCAACAGGGCTTCGAACCCGAGCAGCGAGGTCATGGTCCAGACCTCGTCCACCGCGTCGAGCGCGGCGATCGGGTCGGTCCGGTCCAGCACCGCGTCGGCCAGATCGGCGGCATCGGGCACGGCGCCGGGGCGCAGGCCGGCCTCGACATCCGGGTGCGGTTTGTAGAGCACCACGGCGGCCGGGTTGGCCTTGCGCGCCGCCTGCAGCAAGGCGCGGTTGGTGCGGACCATGCCGGCTCCCAGACGGATCGAGGCGTCGTCCTCGACCTGGCCCGGCACCAGGATCCGGCGGCCGACGGGCAAGCCGGGGGGCGGCGCCGCGCCGCCGAGGTTGTATTTGGTCACGCCGGCCCGGGTCAGCCGGGCGATCAGCCGTTCGGCCCGGGCGCGGGCCGGATCGGGCAGGGTTACCGAGGCCGCGATCAGCCATTCCAGCCGGCTTTCCGTCGTCGGATCGTAGTAGATCCCCAGATCGTCCAGCACCAGCGACAGCGGCGGCACCAGCTCCGCCCCCAGCCCGCGCGAGCGCAGGAACCCGTCCTCGACCCGCACCGCGCCGTCATGGCCTTCGGCCTTGCCGGCCCAGACCATGCGGCGGCGATTATCCTTGTCCGCCCGCGTTCTGGCCTGGTCGGGGCGGTCCTCGAACAGGATCTTGCGGTGCCGGCCGAACACCCGTTGCAGGGGCGCGCGTTTCCACAGCCGCATGCCGGAGGCGACCCAGCCGCGATGGTCGTCGCGCCAGGCGCGGGTCCGGGCGTCGAGGGTCGCGATGGCGTCCTCGAGCTCGCACAGGCGATCGCGACAGGGGTCATACCAGCGCGGATAGAGGATCATCGCGGCAGCGAAGAGCTGTGCCCGGGTCAGGCGGCGCTGGCGGCGGTCGAGCGGCTTGCGGTCATCGGTCAGCCCCCAGCCGATGTAGAAGGGCTGGCCGAAGGTGACGGGCCTGTGGCCGGCCAGGATCGCTTCGAACCCCAGCTGGGACGACACGGTATAGACGCCGACGGCGCCTTCGAGCAGCCGGTGCGGCGAAACCGCGGCATCGAAAAAGATCACGTCGGCATCGCCGTCGCCGTCGCGAAAATGCCCGGGGCGATGGCCGGCGACGGTTTCGGGATGGGTCTTGACCAGGATCCGCGCGCCCGGGTGTTCGTCGCGAGCGTAGTAGAGCATTTCCAGAAAGGTGTTGCGATCGGCGCCCGAGGCGGTGACCGAGGCGTCGCCTTCGGTCTGGTCGATCACCAGCACATAGCCCGGATCGGGCACCGGGGCGTCCGGATCGAAGCCGTTGTATTTCGACAGATGGGCGCGGGCGATCGCCTCGATCCCCGCGCGGGCGCGGTTCAGCAGGGCGGTATCGTCCAGCGGGTGGTCGGCCAGCAGGCGTTCCAGATCGGACGGGTGCGCCGGGTCGAAATGCAGCCCGCTTTCGTCCAGGCACAGGCCCAGCGGCGGCTCTTTGCCGCTGCGGCCGGGCAGGACCGAGCGCAGGAAGGCATCCTCGACGCGCAGCACCGGGGCCTCGGTCCGGGCCGAGACGGCTTCGCCGCGCCAGGCGGTGGGGGATTGGCCCCAGACCCCGATCATGTCCGTCGGGCCGGGCGTGCCGATGCGGACCCGGTAGCCCGACAGTTCGAGGATGCGGCGCACCTTTCCTTGCGTCAGGAAGCCGCCGTTATAGACGTAAAGACGCCGCGGAGGGGGCTCCGCGGCGCTGTGCCCGAGGGCGTCGACCATGCCGTCTACTGCCCGATGTTGGACAGCGACCCGACCTGGCCGAGCGAGCCCAGCAAGGCCGAGATCGTCTTGTTGAACTGGGTGATCGGCGCCTCGGTGACATAGAGCGTGTCCTGGTCGCGAATGGCGAAGTCGCGGGCCATGAACATGCCGTTGGGGCTGGTCAGGTCAAGCACGTAGACCACGCGCTGGGCGCCGACCACATCCTGGCCCACCAGCTGTTCGGCGATCTCCTCGGGTTCGTTGCGGAACACGAAGACGCCGGTGGGATCGGCCAGGTTGGGGGTGAGACCGCCGACCTGGGCGATCGCCTCGATGGCGCTGATGGTCTGGCTTTCGAAGGGCACGCGGGTCTGGGTGCCGGTGGCCCCGAGCGCGGTGAACGACCGCGTGTCTTGTTCGACGAAGATCCGGTCGCCGCCACGCAGGGCGATGTCATGGCCGGGGTGATCGTACAGGTCCTGGAACCAGATCCGGCCGGTGTGATTGCCCCGGACCACCGTGACCTGGGCGATCTCGGGCGGGATCGAGACGCCACCGGCCGCGGCCAGCATCGACGCCAGGGTGCGGGTCGGCCGCTCGATCGGGTAGACGCCCTGACCGCCCACGGCGCCGACGATCGACACGGTGGCGCCGTCACCGGCAAGGCGGCGGACCTGGACCTGCGGGTCGGGGGTTTCGCTGGCCAGCCGTTCCGAGATGATCCGGCGGATGCCCTCGGGGGTGTTGTCGGCGGCGCGGATGCGGCCGGCATAGGGGATGAAGATGAAGCCGGCGCCGTCGACCTGGACCTCTTCCAGCACCGTGGCGTTCTGGCCCTGGGGCACCAGCAGCCCGTCATCGACGTTTTCCCAGATCGTCAGGCCCAGCACGTCGCCGGGACGGATCGTGTCCGATCCCAGTTCGCCGGCATTGCGAAAGCCCGCGGCAAAGCCGAGCGCGGGGGTGACCGACGCGACCTGGTTGACGCGGTCATTGACGACAAGGATGAAGGCATCGCCTTCCCGCAGCACCGATCCGGCGAAGATTTCCTGCTTGTTCGGGCCCGATCGGGGCAACCAGCTGCAGGATGCGGTTGCACTCAGCGCGGCAACAAGGGCCACGCCGCGCAGGATGCGACGGAGGTTCTGGGTCACTGCTCGGTCTCCTGGACCTGTTGTTCTGCCTCGACTTTTGCGGGCAAGGTATCGGAATCCTGTGGTTTTGCCTAGCCATGGGCGGCGCGCCGCGCCGTGGGTCGGGCGCGAGTGTTGCCATGCTGCACGATCGGGAGGGCGGATCCCTAGGTGTGGTGGCGCTCAGGTCACGACACGCAATTTCTGGCGCGGTGCGGCGCGTCCCGTGATCAGGGCGTCATAGGGATCGTCCGCGTCCAGCATCATGTCGACCACCTGGCGCAGCAATTGCCGGCGGCCGCGATAGGAATAGAAACCGCCCGACACCTGCGAGGTTTCCAGCAGGAACCGGCGATAGTCGCGATAGGCGCGGTTGTCGGGCCGGCCCGGTTCGGCAAAGAATTGCGGCAGCGGCGCGGCCGACACGAAATCCGGCTTGGCATAGACGGCGGCGCCAAAGACCTTGAGCGGGATCCCGCGCCACAGCACCTGCTGGGCGGCGGTGGAATTCACCGTCACCGCGGTGCGGGCATGGTCCAGAAGCTGAGCCAGCTTGCCGCCGCGGACATAGTGGATCCGGCCGGCGACGCCGTGCTTGCGGGCCAGGCGGCGGATTTCCGCCCGGGCATCGGTCTGGCCGTTTTCCAGCGGATGGGCCTTGAACACCAGGTGGTGATGGCGCGGGGCGCCCTTGGCGAAGCCGTCGATCACGGTGTCGAGGAAATCCGACATGCTGTCGAAGGGGCCATGCATCCGGAAGCTGGCATCATGTTCCAGCTGCATCAGCGCCAGGTGGTAGGGATAGCCGCCATGGGTGATGCGAAAGGTCGCCAGCATCCGGTCCAGGTGCATCAGCGGCATCAGCACCAGGCGCATCGTGTAAAGCCAGGTTTCCCGCAACAGCGACAATTCGCGGTGCCGGCGGAAATTGCGGTAGCCGTGGTTCAGGCACAGCACGAACCAGTGGTAGAGCGCGCCGTAGAAGACGTGCTGGCGCATGTCGCCCCAATGGGTCGGCGCCTCGGGCAGGTCGGGGTCGCAGGTTTCCAGCGCCTTGCGCATGCTTGCGATGTCCATCTCCATGAGCCGCGAATGGCCGTTGGAGCCGCCGCGTTCATAGGTCACCCAGAACGGGCGCAGATAGCCTTCCTCGAAAACATGGATGCCAAGGCCCAGCTCGCGCGCCGCCGCCACCGCCTGGGCATGGATCGGCCGGGTGTCGCCATACAGCACGATATCGGTCACGCCCTTGTCGGCGACGATGGCGCGGAAACGATCGGGCCAGTCCTGAGGCCGGTCGCGATAGGCGATGTAGCTGGCCCGGTCGCGCCAGAAGAACCGGTCACCGGCATTGAAGCCCACACGCCAGACGCGCGACCCCGCCCGGGTCAGCATATGCCCGAGCCGGCTGAAGAAGGGCCCGTGCGGCCCTTGCAGGAACAGGAATGTGCGCGTCTTCGGATCGGTCACGATACGGGCCTGTTTGGGCATCATCCGGTCCCTTGTCGTAAACCCGCGAAGCGGCATCCTTGGGGCGCGAATGCGTCCGCTCGGCGGCAGTCTGACCGCTTGCCCGGGCCGCCGCAAGGGGCTAGGTCGGGGGAAAGACGGGGGAAACCGATCATGTTCACGGGGATCATCACCGATCTGGGCGAGGTGCTGGAGCTGCACCGCGCGGGCGATCTGCGGGCGCGGATCGGCACCGGCTACGATGTCGACGGCATCGCGCTGGGCGCCTCGATCGCCTGCGACGGGGTCTGCCTGACGGTCGTGGCCAAGGGCGCCGCGCCGCGGGGCTGGTTCGATGTCGATATCTCGGCCGAGACGGTGGACAAGACCAACATCGCCGCCTGGACGGTGGGCAAGCGGCTGAACCTGGAACGGGCGCTGAAGGTCGGCGACGAGCTGGGCGGGCATATCGTGTCGGGCCATGTCGACGGCGTGGCCGAGGTGGTGCAGATCCGCGACGAGGGCGACAGCACGCGGATCGGCTTTCGCGCCCCGGCGGCGCTGGCGAAATTCATCGCCCCCAAGGGCTCGGTGGCGCTGAACGGCACCTCGCTCACGGTGAACGAGGTGGCGGGGGCCGACTTCGGCGTCAACCTGATCCCCCACACCAAGCAGGTCACCACCTGGGGCGCGGTCGCGGCGGGCGACGCGGTGAACCTGGAGATCGACACCCTGGCGCGTTACGTCGCGCGGCTGCAGGAGGTCTGAGCGGGGCTTGCCAAGGCGCAGGGCTGTCGGTCAGACTGCGGCGCATGAACCACGGGATCGGACATAACAGGGGCCCGACGCTGGAGCCCGGCCAAAGCTGGCGCCGGATCAGCTGGCAGAAGGCCCGGGACCAGCTGCTGCCGAACCTGCCGATCGAGATCGTCCGGCTGCGGGTGAAGCGTGCGCAGGCGCTGGGATTGCCCTACAGGACCTATGCCGGGATCCGCGCTGCCTCGGGGCGCGATGTGATCGGATTTCTGTTTTCGTCCAATGCCTTGCGGATGCTCGACGACGAAGGCCTGCCGCCCGACCGGGCGGCGCGGCTGGCGGCGATGCGCGGGGCCGACCGCGTCGCCCTGGTGCATCCGCCGCGGGATCCCGACCGGGTCGCGGCGCCGCTGGATGCGGCCTTTGCCGCCCCCGGGATCGTCCACAGCTGGTCCGAGACCGCGGCCATTCTGCGGGCCGCGCTGCGGGCGCGCGGCCTGCCCTGCGACGGCACGGTGATCGTCGGCGACACCGACCTGGAGCGCGACTGGCTGCCGGCCGCGCGGGCGGCCGGTTATCTGGGGGCGGAGCAGCTGTTCCCGGGCTGAGCGGCAAGGGCGGAACCGCCCCGACCCGGTTCGCGCCGGCCGGTCGCCGGGCCTTTCCAAAGCCGGGCGCTTGGGCTATCTGCGCCCGGCACGATGCCAGGGAAGCTTGCCATGACCGACGCCTACGAGACCCCCGGACCCGTGGAAGGGAACTGGCGCGATGCCATTTCTCCGGTCGAGGAGATCATCGACGAGGCCCGCAACGGCCGGATGTTCATTCTGGTCGATCACGAGGATCGCGAGAACGAGGGCGACCTGGTGATCCCGGCGCAGATGGCGACGCCGGAGGTGATCAACTTCATGGCCACCCATGGGCGCGGCCTGATCTGCCTGGCCCTGCCCGGCGAGCGGATCGACGCGCTGGGGCTGCAATTGATGTCGACCAACAATTCGAGCCGGCACGAAACCGCCTTCACGATCTCGATCGAGGCGCGCGAGGGGGTCAGCACCGGCATTTCGGCGGCCGATCGCGCCCGCACCGTGGCGGTGGCGATCGACCCCGCAAAGGGGCCCGCCGATATCGCCACCCCGGGCCATGTCTTTCCCCTGCGCGCCCGGGCCGGCGGGGTGCTGGTGCGCGCGGGCCATACCGAGGCGGCGGTGGATATCGCGCGGCTGGCGGGGCTGAACGCCTCGGGAGTGATCTGCGAGGTGATGAACGATGACGGCACCATGGCGCGGCTGCCGGACCTGGTCGCCTTCGCCCAGCGGCACGGGCTGAAGATCGGCACGATCAGCGACCTGATCGCCTATCGGCGGCGCCACGACAACCTGGTGCGCCAGCGCAGCGAAGCGGTGATCGCATCGGAATTCGGCGGCGATTGGCTGATGCGGATCTATGCCGATGAAACCCATGGCGACGAACATGTGGTGCTGATCAAGGGGGACATTTCGGGCGCCGACCCGGTGCTGGTGCGGATGCATTCGCTGGACCCGCTGCTGGATATCGTCGGCACCGGCCCGCGCGGCCGCGCGGCCGAGTTTTCCGAGGCGATGAAGGCCGTCGCCGCCGAGGGGCGCGGGGTCGTCGTGCTGCTGCGCGACACCTCGATGAAGATGCAATGGGGCGACGATGTCAGCCCGCAGACCCTGCGCCAATACGGTCTGGGCGCGCAGATCCTGTCCTCGCTGGGCCTGTCGCGGATCGAATTGCTGACGAATTCGCCGAAACCCAAGGTGGTCGGGCTCGAGGCCTACGGGCTCGAGATCACCTCGACCCGCAAGATATCGGAGCTGGGCTAGTGGCCGGACCTGCGCATCACATCCTTGACCTGCCGTCCTTCGAGACGGCGCCGAAACTGCTGATCGTCGTGGCGCCTTATTACAAGGACATCGCCGAGGGGCTGGTCGCCGGCGCCCTGGCCGAGGTCGACAGGGTCGGCGGCAGCCACGAGGTCACCGAAGTGCCCGGCGCGCTGGAAATCCCCACCGCCATCGGCATGGCCGAGCGGCTGTCGAATTTCGATGGCTACGTGGCGCTGGGCTGCGTGATCCGGGGCGAAACCACCCATTACGAAACCGTCTGCAACGACAGTTCGCGCGGGCTGATGCTGCTGGGGTTGCAGGGGCTCGCGATCGGCAACGGCATCCTGACCGTGGAACACCACGACCAGGCGGCGGTGCGGGCCGATCCGCAGGGCCAGAACAAGGGCGGCGGCGCGGCGGCGGCGGCGCTGCATCTGATCGCGCTGGCCCGCAGATGGGGCGGCGCGCGCAAGGGCGTCGGCTTTGCCAGCGAGATCCTGCTGGCCGGCAAGACCGGAGGGGATGGCACGGCATGACCGAATTGTCGGGCAACCAGAAGCGCAAGATGCGGTCGGCCGCGCGGCTCTATGCCGTTCAGGCGCTGTTCCAGATGGAGGCCGCGGGCCAGGACGCGACCCGGGTGATCGAGGAATTCGAAACCCACCGGTTCGGCGCGCGCTATGACGAGGTCGAATTCGCCGACGGCGACGTGGACCTGTTCCGCCTGTTGGTGAACGACGCCGTGACCTGGCAGGCCAGGATCGACCAGATGACCGACCGGGCGCTGGTCGCCAAATGGCCGATCGCCCGGATCGACCCGACCCTGCGCGCCCTGTTCCGCGCCGCGGGGGCCGAATTGATCCGGTCCGACACGCCGCCGCGTGTGGTGATCACCGAATTCGTCGATGTCGCCCGAGCCTTCCACGACGGCGGGGACGAGCCGAAATTCGTCAACGCCGTGCTCGATCACATGGCGCGCGCGGCGAAACCGGAGGCATTCTGAGCCTGCATACGCGGCAGAAGGTCGCCGATCCGGCGTCATTTGCGCGCGCCCCTTTACACTTCGCCAACCAGTGTTAGCTATTGAAGGGCAAGGAGGGCTGTTCCCATGTCGACCCGCAAGCCACCCGATCTTATCCGCCTCTACGTGAAAAGCGTGGGGATCGGTTTCGCTGCCGCCGCCGGTTTCGTCGGCCTGTTGCTGTATTTCGATGTCGCCGGTCTCTGGCGCCTGATTTCGGGCTCGGACATGGGCCTGGTCGCGCTGGCGATGATGTGGATCTTCAACGGGATCGTGTTCTCGGGCGTGCAGTTCGGCCTGGCGATCATGGGCATGGCCGATCGCGACGATGACGATGATGACGGCCCCAAGGGCAAGGTCTGGCTGGCGGAACCGGTGCCGGTCCGGGTCGGACCCGATCGCGGCTGAAACCCCAGGCCAGACCCCAATCCGCCGACGCCCGCGCCACAAGGCCGCGGGCGTTCGTGTGTTGGGCGAAGTGACGGGCCCCGCAGCGACCGTGAAAGGCATGGATTCCCGAGGACCTGCATGTACAGGTGGGCGCCAGGTAACCGGACCAGGATCCGGTCAGAGCCAGCTCCCTCGGAGATATTTAAGGCCACCGGAATGTGCCTGTGCACACGAGAAGAGCAGAAGCCCGTCAGACCAACAGGTAGGGCAGGGGGGCGATCCGCTCAAGGGCCCGGATGCCGATTTGTGAAATGGCCCGCCGCACCGGTGGCCGGCGCGCCTGCGGCGGGCGGCGGCGGCGGGCGCTGCCCCCGTCGGCCGGGGGCCACACCCCCCGGGAACTTTTTGACCCGAAGACCCGTGCATTGATTTTTGTTCACGGATTGTTCATCATCCTCGAATGAGCATCGTCACCGATCAGAACTTGCCGATGCCCGGCCAGGTCCTGGCCCGCGGGGTATGCCGGCACCTGCGGCGGGCGCATGATTTCGTCTGTGTCGAGGAATTGGTGCCGCGGCCCGGGCTGCGGGTCGACGTGATGGCGCTGGGCCCGAAATCCGAGGTCTGGGTGATCGAATGCAAGTCGAGCCGGGCCGATTTCAGGGCCGACCACAAGTGGCAGGGCTATCTGGAGTGGTGCGACCGGTTCTTCTGGGCTGTCGATGCGGATTTCCCGACCGAGCTGCTGCCGGACGGGACCGGGCTGATCCTGGCCGATGGCTATGATGCCGAGATCGTGCGGATGGGGCCGGAAACCCGGCTCGCCGGGGCGCGGCGCAAGGGGATGATGCAGAAATTCGCCCGCCATGCCGCGGCGCGGCTGCAACTGGTGAATGATCCGGGCCTGGCCGGAATGTTTCAGGATCGGGGGTCCCGACCCTAGCGCGCCAGGGCGCGGGCGGTCTTGGCGGCGGCCTGGATTTCCTGGGCGATTTCCTCGGCCTCGTCGGGGTCGAAATCCATCGGGATCTCCTGCCCCCCCGCCTCGACGAAGATCCGCACCATGCCGTGATCGGTGGGGCCGATCTGCAGGTTGGCCTCGATCTCGCGTTCGGAATTGATGCCCATCGGCGCGGTTCCTTTCGTCACGGCCGGGCATCTATCCCGCCCCCCGGCGAAAGGCAAGCGGCGCGCGGATCGCGGTTGCATCCGCCGCGCGGCTCTGGCATAGGGACGGCCAGTTTCCGCACCGATCTGGGCGGGGACGATCAGCGTGCCGCCTTAGCTCAGTTGGTTAGAGCGCTGGATTGTGGATCCAGAGGTCCCCCGTTCAAGCCGGGGAGGCGGTACCATTCCCCCCAAGCTGCCGGGTCAGTCGATCGTCACGCGCTGGCGCAGCGCGCCGGTTTCGGCGTCGAAGATGAGGATGTCATCGGCGGTCGTGACCACCGCATACCAGCCCCGGCCCAGGGTGACGGCGGCGGCGGTGTCGCCGTCGGGCAGGGTGATCGTATCGGGCAGGGTGATCGTATCGGGCAGGGCGATCCGCGGCGTGGCGCCGAAGCGGGTGACAAACAGCACCACCAGCACTATGAACCCGACGATCATCACGCCCGTCAGGGTCAGGACCATGGCGCGCAGCAGTTTCAGGCTGGGCGGCAGGTCGGGAAGGTCGTCTTCGGGAGTGTCCATGGAGCCCACGCTGATCGTTTTCCGGATCGCCGCCGATCCGCCCGGCCGCCTTGATAAGGCATTGGCCCGCGACGTGCCAGAGAGCGCGGATCTGAGCCGGTCGCGGCTGGCGCGGCTGCTGGCCGAGGGCGCGGTGGTGGTGAACGGCGCGGTGGCGGCCGATCCGCGCGCCAGGGTGGCCGAGGGCGACGCGGTGGAGATCAGCGTCGCAGCGGCGACCGAGAGCCATATAGGGGCCGAGGCGATCGCGCTGGACGTGATCCACGAGGATGCCGACCTGGTGGTGGTGAACAAGCCGGCGGGGATGGTGGTGCATCCGGCGCCGGGATCGCCCGGGGGCACGCTGGTGAATGCGCTGATCCATCATTGCGGCGACAGCCTGTCGGGGGTGGGCGGCGAAAAACGGCCCGGGATCGTGCACCGGATCGACAAGGACACCTCCGGCCTGCTGGTGGTGGCCAAGACCGACCGCGCCCATCACGGGTTGGCCGCCCAGTTCGAGGCCCATAGCGCCGAGCGGCGCTACCTGGCGGTCTGCCACGGGGCGCCGGATGCGGGCGATCCGCGGCTGCGCGGATTGCGGGGGACCAGTTTCGAGCCGGGCAACGTGCTGAAGATCCAGACGCAACTGGCGCGGCACAAGACCGACCGGCAGCGCCAGGCGGTGGTCTGGTCCGGCGGGCGGCATGCGGTGACGCGGGCGC
Organism: Rhodobacteraceae bacterium HLUCCA08; assembly: GCA_001314655.1. Classification (GTDB taxonomy): domain Bacteria; phylum Pseudomonadota; class Alphaproteobacteria; order Rhodobacterales; family Rhodobacteraceae; genus Salibaculum. Next base: position 89,427 of record LJSF01000001.1, read on the forward strand.
GGGTGCTGGAGCGCTTCGGCACCCCGGCCCAGGTGGCGCTGATCGAATGCTGGTTGGAAACCGGGCGCACGCATCAGATCCGGGTCCACATGGCCCATGCCGGCCATGCGCTGGTCGGCGATCCGGTCTATGGCGGGAAACGAAAGCTTCATCTCAAGGCGCTATCCCCCGATGCGGTGGCGGCGGTGCAGGGCTTTCCGCGCCAGGCGCTGCATGCGGCCACCTTGGGTTTCGTGCATCCGGTCACCGGAGAGGCGATGCGATTCGAGGTCGATCCGCCGGTGGACATGGCCGATCTGCTGTGCGTCCTGCAGGGCGGCGGGCTGTAACACCCTTTCCCATCTGCGTGAGAGGTGGTTCCACCCCTTCGACAACGCAACACAAAGCTCTAATATAAGGGCAAGCGAAAAACCGAACCGTTCGGTCTTGTCACGGGCCGGTAGCGCCACCATATTCATGTTAACCCCATATACATTAGGGAGGGGACAGACACATGAGCACCTATGCCAATCTTCCGGCGCCGTCGCCGGAACAGGGCCTGAACCGCTATCTTCAGGAAATCCGCCGGTTTCCCATGCTGGAACCCGAGGAAGAATACATGCTGGCCAAACGCTGGGTCGAGCAGGAGGATACCGAGGCCGCCCACAAGATGGTCACCAGCCACCTGCGGCTCGCCGCCAAGATCGCCATGGGCTATCGCGGCTATGGCCTGCCCCAGGCCGAGGTGATTTCCGAGGCCAATGTCGGCCTGATGCAGGCGGTCAAGCGGTTCGATCCCGAAAAGGGCTTTCGCCTGGCGACCTATGCGATGTGGTGGATCCGCGCCGCGATCCAGGAATACATCCTGCGGTCCTGGAGCCTGGTCAAGCTGGGCACGACCAGCGCGCAGAAAAAGCTGTTCTTCAACCTGCGCAAGGCCAAGGCCCGGATCGGCGCGCTCGAGGATGGCGATCTGCGCCCCGAGAACGTCCAGCGGATCGCCCATGACCTGGGCGTGACCGAGGACGAGGTGGTCAGCATGAACCGGCGCCTGTCGGGCGGGGACGCGTCGCTGAACGCGACCGTCGGCCAGGAAGGCGAAGGCACGATGCAATGGCAGGACTGGCTGGAGGACGAATCCGCCACCCATGCCGATGATTTCGCCGAACGCGACGAACTGGACGCCCGCCGCGAATTGCTGGCCGAGGCGATGGACGTTCTGAACGAGCGCGAGCGCGACATCCTGACCCAGCGCCGGCTGAGCGAGGAAACCATCACGCTGGAGGATCTGTCCGAGGTCTATGACGTCAGCCGCGAACGCATCCGCCAGATCGAGGTCCGCGCCTTCGAAAAGCTGCAGAAACGGATGACCGAACTGGCCAGGCAGAAGGGCCTGCTGACGCCGGCCTAGAACGATCCGACCTGCCTCGGGAGCGTCCCCTGTCGAGGGGGCGCTCTTTCCGTTTGCGGGTCGCGATCCGCGCGGCCCCTTTCGCTTGATGGGCGCTGGCGCTAACCTCCCTGTCAAAGGGAGAGACACCATGACCGATCCGATCCGCTGGGGCGTCCTTGGCGCCGCGAATTTCGCGTTGCAGCACATGGCGCGGGCCATCCATGCCGCCGAGGGGGCGGAATTCGCCGCCCTGGCCACCTCGAGCGCCGACAAGGCCGCGCCGTTCCGGGCCTTCCAGCCGGGGTTGCGGGTGCATGACAGCTATGACGCGCTGCTGGCCGATCCCGGTATCGACGCGGTCTATGTACCGCTGCCCAACCACCTGCATGTGGAATGGACGAAAAAGGCGCTGGAGGCCGGCAAGCATGTGCTGACCGAAAAGCCCATCGCCCTGGCCGCCGACCAGATCGACCCGCTGATCGCCCTGCGCGACAAGACCGGCCTGCTGGCGACCGAGGCCTACATGATCGTCCATCACCCGCAATGGATCCGTGCGCGCCAGATGCTGCGCGACGGCGCGATCGGCGATCTGGTCCATGTCGAGGGCGTGTTCAGCTATGACAATTCCGACGATCCGGGCAATGTGCGCAACGATGCCTCCAAGGGCGGCGGCGGCATTCCCGATATCGGGGTCTATACCTATGGCAGCACCCGCTGGATGACCGGGCAAGAGCCGCAGGAGATCACCCTGGCCGACATCACCTGGGAACACGGGGTCGACGTGATCGCCCGGGTCGGCGCCCGGTTCGACGGGTTCACCGCGCATTTCGTCAATTCCATGCGGATGCATCCGACCCAGCAGATGATGTTCATCGGCCGCAAGGGGCGGATCGTGCTGGACGCGCCGTTCAACGCCAATATCTATGGCGAGGCACGGGTCGTGCTGGTGCAGGAGGACGGCGCCCACCGGATCGAACGCTGGCCCGCCGCCAACCATTACGTGCTGCAGGTCGAGGCCTTCGGGCGCACGATCCGCGACGGGGTGCCCTTTGCCTGGAGCCTGGAAGATGCCCGCGGCACCCAGGCGATGATCGACGCGGTTTTCGCGCGCGCCAAGGCAGGCTAGGATAGCGCCAGGAGGTGCCCCATGGCCGACCCGAACGAATTCGACCACGTCCTGCCCGAAAACACCGCCCGCACCGGGGCGGGCCATCCTGACGAGATCCGGGAAAACATCTGGTCGCGCCTGATCCACACGATCCTGATCGGGATCATGCTCTGGGTCGCGCGGACGGTTCTGGGTGTCATCACGGTGATCCAGTTCATCATCCTGCTGGCCGACAACAAGAAGCCGAACGAACGGCTGGCCGCGTTCGGGGAATCGGTGGGTATCTGGTATGCCAAGGCCGTGCGCTACCAGACCGCGGCCTCGGAGGTGAAGCCCTGGCCCTGGACGGATCTGGATTGATGTCGGATTTGCGCACCTGCCTGTGGTTCGACGGCGCCGCCGAAGAGGCGGCACGAACGCACGTGGAGTTGATCGCGGGCTCTGAAATCGAGAGCGTCGTGCCGGGCCCCGAGGGGCGGGCGCTGATGGTCAGCCTGCGGCTGGCCGGCCTGCCCTATACCTATCTCAACGGCGGGCCGCATCACCGGCTGTCGCCGGCGGTCTCGATCCAGGTCTTCACCGATGACCAGGCGCAGACCGATGCGCTGTGGGCGGCGCTGACGGCGGGCGGCGCGGAAAGCATGTGCGGCTGGTGCACCGACCGGTTCGGGGTCAGCTGGCAGGTGATCCCCAAGGATCTGCCGGCCTATGTCGGTGGCGAGGATCCCGAGGGCGCGGCGGCGGCGACCGAGGCGATGCTGCAGATGACCAGGATCGACATCGACACGCTGAAAGCCGCCTATGAGGCCGCCGCCGGAGGCTAGGGTCATGGCTCCGGGGATGGTCGCGCGACGGCGCCGGGACTGCGCAGCTGGATGCCTCGATCGCCGAAGAACCGGAACGGCGGTCGGCGTGCGTGCGCCCGTCGGGCGAAAGCCGGGCCCTTTGTGCCGAGGGCGAAGGGGCGACCCCCGCGGCGCGGCGCGCGGCCCTGCCCGGGGTCAAGCCCTGGGGGCGCCAACCGGAGAGCGACGCGGCCTTTCGCGCGCGTCCGGGGATCACCCGGCGCGGGTCCGGGGACACATCTGACGTGAGGCCCCGGGGGCTGCGACAAAAAATCATAGCAAAACGCTCGGGATTGACTTTTCCGACCAAACCACTCAGATTTGTCCCGACTCGCAATTTCGGGACACGCCCATGTTCAACCCATCCTCGCGCGATCGCGACCCCGCGCCGGTGCCTTCGGGCACAGACCTCGTCGCCGCACCGGGCGGCGCGCTCGGCCGGTCCTTCGGCAGGAGGCGGGAGCGGTTGATCGAGCGGCGGGGGGCCGGGTCATGATCATCTGCCACTGCACCGGCATCAGCGATGCCGACATCCACAGCGCCATCGACTGGATGCGCGCCGCCGACCCCGAAACGATCATCACGCCCGGCAAGGTCTACCGCGCGCTTGGCAAGAAATCCGATTGCGGCGGCTGCCTGCCGCTTTTCATGTCCACCATGCAGGTCTCGCCGGCGCTCGGTGTTCCGGCCGAGTTGCGCGGGCTCAGACGCCGCGGCGCGACCGGCTGAGGGGCGATGCCGCGGGACAGGACGACGCCTTTCGTCTACACTCTTGTCCTCCATACTCAAGCCACGGGCGTATCCTTTCCCGGGCCAGACAGACGAGAGGAAGTCCCATGAAAGGCGACGACAAGGTCATCGAATATCTCAACGCAGCGCTGCGCAGCGAATTGACGGCGGTCAGCCAGTACTGGCTGCACTACCGCCTGCAGGAGGATTGGGGTTTTGGCCGGATCGCCGAGAAATCGCGCGAGGAAAGCATCGAAGAGATGCACCACGCCGACAAGCTGATCGAGCGAATCATCTTTCTTGGCGGTCATCCCAACCTGCAGAAGCTCGACCCGCTGCGGATCGGTGAAAACCTCAAGGAGACGCTGGACTCCGACCTCGCCGCCGAGCATGACGCCCGCACCCTCTATATCGAGGCGCGCGACCATTGCGACAGCGTCAAGGATTATGTCTCGAAGAACCTCTTCGAGGAGCTGATCGCGGACGAGGAAGGTCATATCGACTATCTCGAAACCCAGATCGATCTTCTTGGCACGCTGGGCGATGCCCATTACGGCCTGCTCCAGGCCAAACCGGCGAACGAGGCCGAGTGACCGCACCGGGGCGGGCCGCGCCTGCGGCCTGCCTCGACCCGCCCGTCGGACGCCGCGGCGCAACCAGCGCCGCATCGGCAGGGTCGGGACGGTGGGCGCAGCGGCGCGGGCATTCCGCCCCTTCGGACATCGGCCGCGCGGGACAGCCGGCGGGGCGATCCCCGCGACCGGCCGCTTCCCGGTGGGAAGCGCGGCCCCGGTCGCAGGTCCTTCGCTGGCCCCCCGGCAGCGCGACGGAGGGCGTCACCCGTCCATCGCCTCCAAGTCGTCGATCATGGTTTCGATCATGCTCAGCCCCTTGTCCCAGAAGGCCGGGTCGGCGGCGTTCAGGCCGAAGGGCGCCAGCAGCTCCGAATGGTGCTTGGACCCGCCCGCCTTGAGCATCTCGAAATACTTGTCCTGGAAGCCCTCGGGCGCGGCCTCGTAGGCGGCGTAGAGCGCGTTCACCAGCCCGTCGCCGAAAGCATAGGCATAGACGTAGAAGGGCGAATGGACGAAATGCGGGATATAGGCCCAGAAGGTTTCGTAGCCCTCCATGAAGTCGAAGACCGGGCCCAGGCTTTCGCCCTGCACCGACATCCACAGGGCGTTGATGTCGTCGGGGGTCAACTCGCCGCCGCGGCGCGCCGCGTGCAGCTTGCATTCGAAATCGTAGAAGGCGATCTGGCGGACGACCGTGTTGATCATGTCCTCGACCTTGCCGGCCAGCAGGACCTTGCGTTCGGCCTCCGAAGGCGCCTCGGCCAGCAGTTTGCGGAAGGTCAGCATCTCGCCGAAGACCGACGCGGTTTCGGCCAGCGTCAGCGGGGTGGAGGACAAGAGTTCGCCCTGTTCGGCGGCCAGCACCTGGTGCACGCCATGGCCCAGCTCATGCGCCAGTGTCATCACGTCGCGCGGTTTGCCCAGGTAGTTGAGCATCACGTAGGGATGCACGTTCGTGACCGTGGGATGGGCGAAGGCGCCGGGGGCCTTGCCGGGCTTCACGCCGGCGTCGATCCAGCCCTTGTCGAAGAAGGGCGCGGCCAGGTCGGCCATGCGCGGGTCGAACCCGGCATAGGCGCTCATCACGGTGGTCTTCGCTTCGTCCCAGCCGACGATCCGGTCGCTTTCCATCGGCAGCGGGGCGTTGCGGTCCCAGACCTGCATCCTGTCGAGGCCGAGCCACCTGGCCTTGAGCGCGTAATAGCGGTGGCTCAGCCGCGGATAGGCGGCGACCACGGCGTTGCGCAGCGCCTCGACCACCTGCGGTTCCACGTCATTGGCCAGGTGGCGGCCGGTCTGGGGTGTTTCCATCCCGCGCCAGCGGTCCTCGATTTCCTTTTCCTTGGACAGGGTGTTGTGCACCCGGGCGAAGAGGCCGACATTGTCACCGAACACCCGGGCCAGTTCGCGGGCGCCCTTTTCACGGGCCGCGCGGTCCTGTTCGGACAGCAGGTTCAGCGTCGCCTCGATCCCCTGGACCTCTCCGTCGATCTCGAATTCCAGGCCGGCGATGGTTTCGTCGAACAGCTTGTTCCAGGCCGAGGCGCCGACAACGGATTGATCGTGCAGGAATTTCTCCAGCTCGTCGGACAGCTGATAGGGTTTCATCTTGCGGATGCGGTCGAAGATCGGCTTGAAGCGGGCCAGCCCGGCATCGGCACCGACCAGCCCGTCGATATGGGCATCCTCCATCCGGTTGAATTCCAGCGTCCAGAACACCAGCGGCGTGGTATGGGTGGTGATCCGGTCCTGGCAATCGGACAGGAACTTGGCGCGTTCGGGGTCGGTCGTCTTTTGATAATAGCGCAGGCCGGCGAAGGACATGATGCGGCCCGCGATCAGGTCGATCGCCTCGTAGCGCTGCACCGCCTCCAGCAGGCCCGCGGCATCGAGCCCGGCCAGCTTGCCTTCGTAATCATCGGCGAAGCTGCGGCAGGCCTCTTCCAGCCAGCCCATGTCGCGCGCGAGTTCGGGGGCGTCGGTGGTGGCATAGAGGTCGCTCAGGTCCCAGTCGGGCAGGTCGCCGAGGTCGCGGGCTCCGGTCGGTTCGGCATCGAAGACGGGCGTTTTCATGGGGGCCTCCTGCATCTGGTTTCGCCCTGTTTAGGGGGGCTCTGCGGGGAAGGCCAGTGGGCAGGCGCGCAGGGTCAGGCCTCGGCGGTCACGTGTCCGTCAAAGAAGGCCGCGCAGCGGTCCAAGATCGTCTTGCGCACCGTCGGCCCTTCCAGCAGGACCTCGTGACGGGCCCCGTCGATGACGATCAATTCGCCATTGGGCCAGGTGTCGATCCGCGCGCGGATCGCGGCGGCATCGACGATCGCCTCTTCGCTGCCCAGGAAGGTCAGGCAGGGCGTGGCCGGCGCGGGCCGGGCCATCAGGTCGCGCATCTCGGTCAGGCTTTCGTGCAACCAATGCAGCGACGGGCCGCCGATGCTGAGTTCGGGATGCTTGGTCACCTGTTCCTGCATCAGCGCGAACATCTGTGCGTCCGAGGTCAGGCGGTTCTCGTCCAGCCCGACACGCAGCACGTAAGGATCGCCGCGCTGGCCCGGCGCCATGACGCCGGAAAAGCCCAGAGGGCGCGACAGGGCCGACAGGCCCCAGGCGACCGGGCGCAGGGCCGGGCCCATGTAGATGCCCCATTTCGGCGCCGAAAAGACCGCGGTTTCGACCGGGTAGGCTTCGTAAAGCGCACGCAAGCCGATGCAGCCGCCCATGGAATGGCCGATCATGTGGAACGGCTCGGGCAGGCCCAGCTCGCGCGCCAGGGCCAGGGCGGCGCGGGCGTCGTGCTGGTAATCGGGAAACCGGCCGACATGGCCGATCAACTGGTTGCGATGCACCCGGTCGGCCAGGCCCTGGCCGCGCCAGTCGATGGCAAGCGAGGCATAGCCGCGCGCCGCCAGGTCGGCGGCGGTCAGGCCGTATTTCTCGACGAATTCGGTGCGGCCGGGAAACAGCAGGACCGTTCCCCGGGCGCCGGTGCTGGCAAAGACGCCGATGCGGATCCGCACCCCGTCGGCGGTGGTGCACCAATAGGCCGCCCCGGTGTCATTCCGGGCGATATCCGCGAAATAGGGGGCGGTTTCGGGCATCAGGACAGGACACCTGCCAGTTTCATCGCGGCGCCCATGTCGCCGTCGACGGTCAGTTTGCCGGCCATGAAGGCGGCCGTGGGGTTTTCGTCGCCCTCGAGGATCGCCTTGAAGGTCTCGGCGCTGGCGGTCAGCGTCACGGTGGCGGCATCGTCGCCGGCGCGGGCGCCGGAGCCGTCGATCATCACCGCGCCTTCCCCCTCGATCACGAACTTGGCGGTGTCGTCGAAAGACGCCCCGGCCAGCTTTGTGTTCAGGGCGGTCACCGCCTCGGTCACTACGTCGCTCATGTCACTTCCTTCTGATCAGGGTCCGCGGCCTCTGGTATCGGGCGCGCGGCGCGTTACATTCGCGACTATGGGCATGATGACTCGCAGCTTCAATTCTACCGTTGCGTCGCTGGCGACCGCAGTCTGGATTTCCATACTGGCGGTCGGGCCGGCGCAGGCACAGAGCGACCGAATCGAAGAATTGTTCGACGAATTGCAGCAGGTCGAGCCCGAGCGCGTGATGCGCATCGAAGAACAGATCTGGACCGAATGGTCGAAAAGCGGCTCCCCGGCGATGGATCTGTTGCTCAGGCGCGGCGAAGAGGCGCTGGAGGCCGGCAAGCCCGAACTGGCGGCAGACCACCTGACCGCGCTGATCGACCATGCGCCGGATTTCGCCGAAGGCTATCACGCCCGGGCGACGGCCTATTACGGCCTGGGCCTGATCGGGCCGGCGCTTGACGATCTGCGCCAGACCCTGGTGCTGGAGCCGCGCCATTTCGGCGCCATGGCCGGGTTCGCCGTGATCCTGGAGGAAGTCGGCCGCCCCGAGGATGCGCTGGCGGTCTGGCGCGAGGTCGAGAAGATCACGCCGAACAATCCGGATGTGCGGATGCAGCTTGAGCGGCTCGAGCTGGAACTGGAGGGCCGGGCGCTCTGACGCGCACCGGTTGGGCTGACAGCGATGACCCAGCGTGGCACGGTCACGGCCGTCCTTGGCCCGACCAATACCGGCAAGACGCATTACGCGATCGAGCGGATGCTGGCCTATCGCACCGGCGTGATCGGCCTGCCGCTGCGGCTGCTCGCGCGCGAGGTCTTTGACCGGATCGTCGGCTTGCGCGGCCCCAATGTGGTGGCCCTGGTCACCGGCGAGGAGCGGATCGTGCCGGACCGGGCGCAATACTGGGTCTGCACGGTCGAGGCGATGCCCGAGGGCATGGGCTGCGATTTCCTGGCCGTCGACGAGATCCAGCTGTGCGCCGATCCCGAGCGCGGCCATGTCTTCACCGACCGGCTGCTGCGCGCCCGCGGCCAGCACGAAACGCTGTTCCTGGGCTCCGAAACCATGCGCGCGGCGATCCAGGCCCAGGTGCCGGGGGTCGGGTTCCTGAAGCGCGAGCGGTTCAGTGAATTATCGTGGTCAGGTTCGAAAAAGCTAAGCCGCATGCCGCGCCGATCGGCGATCGTGGGCTTTTCGGTCGAAAATGTCTATGCGATCGCCGAGTTGCTGCGCCGTCAGAAAGGCGGCGCGGCGGTGGTGATGGGCGCGCTGTCGCCGCGGACCCGCAACGCCCAGGTCGAGATGTATCAGAACGGTGACGTGGATTACCTGGTCGCCACCGATGCGATCGGCATGGGGCTGAACCTGGATATCGACCATGTGGCGTTTTCGGCGCTGTCCAAGTTCGACGGGCGCCGGATGCGCCCGCTGGCCGCCGATGAACTGGCCCAGATCGCCGGCCGCGCCGGGCGGCACACCAGCAACGGCAGTTTCGGCGTGACCGGCGAAGCGCCCGAGATCGAGCCGGCGGTGGTCGAGGCGATCACCAGCCACAGCTTTCGCCCGGTGCGCAAGCTGCACTGGCGCAATGCGCGGCTGAACTTCGGCTCTGCCGCCCGGCTGATCGCGGCGCTGGAGGAACGGACCGAGGATGAATGGCTGACCCGGGTGCGGGAATCGGACGATCTGCGCGCGCTCAAGGCGCTGGCCGAGGATCCGGTGATCGCTGCGCGGGCGTCTGACGGGTCCTCGGTCCGGCTGCTGTGGGATGTTTGCCGGGTGCCGGATTTCCGCGGCATTTCGGCCGCCGAACATGCAAGCCTGCTGACCGAAATCTTCGGCTTTCTGCATGAGAACGGCCATGTCCCCGAAGATTGGCTGGCCCGCCAGGTCAGGCGGATCGACAACCCCCAGGGCGATATCGACATGTTGTCGCGGCGGTTGGCGTTCATCCGCACATGGACCTATGTCGCGCAGCGCAAGGGCTGGGTTCTTGATCAAGAGCATTGGCGCGGCGCCACGCGCGCGGTAGAAGACCGATTGTCGGATGCGCTGCACGGCGCACTGACGCAAAGATTTGTGGACCGGCGCACATCCGTGCTGCTGCGCCGGCTCAAGCAACGGGAGGGCCTCGTGGCCGACGTGAACGATCAAGGTGAAGTCAGCGTGGATGGTCAGGTGCTGGGCCGTCTGGAAGGGTTCCGGTTCCGTCAGGACCAGACCGCGACACCGGACGAGGCCAAGACGCTGCGCCAGGCCGCCGCCGCGGCGCTGACCCCGCAATTCCACCTGCGCGCCGACCGGTTCTACAACGCGCCCGATACCGAGATCGATTTCACCGAACAGGGCGGGCTGATGTGGGGCGCACAGGCGGTGGGCAAGCTGGTCTCGGGCGACGACCCGCTCAAGCCGCGGGTCCGCGCCTTCGTCGATGACGAGGCCGGGCCGGAGGTGGTGCAGAAGGTCGAACGGCGCCTGCAGCATTTCATCGACCGCAAGATCGCCAAGGATTTCGAACCTTTGCTGAAGCTGCGCGACGATCCTGAGCTGACCGGCCTGGCCCGCGGCTTTGCCTATCGGCTGGTCGAGGCCTTCGGCGTCATCCCCCGCGGCGACATCGCCGACGAGGTGCGCGCCCTGGACCAGGACGCCCGCGGCGCCCTGCGCAAACATGGTGTGCGGTTCGGGCAGTTCACGATCTTTCTGCCGCTGCTGCTGAAACCGGCGCCGACGCGGCTGCGGCTGGTGTTGTGGGGCCTGGCCCAGGGGCTGGATGCCTTTCCCGAGGCGCCGCCGCCGGGCCTGGTCACGGTGCCGGCCACGGATATGCCCCGGGGCGCCTGGGCGATGTCGGGCTACCGCGCGGCGGGCGAAAGGGCGATCCGGATCGATATGCTGGAACGGCTGGCCGACATGCTGCGCGACCGTGACAGCCGGGCCGGGTTCGAAGCCGGCGCCGACATGCTGTCGATCACCGGCACCACGCTGGAGCAGTTCGCGGATCTGATGCAGGGCCTGGGCTACAAGGCCGAACGCGGCGAACGCGAAAAGGTCCGCGAGGCCCCGGTTGCGGCCCCGGTTGCGGCCCCCGTCGTGGTCCCCGTCGCGACCCCGGTCGCGGCCGGAGAGCCCGGAACACCCCCGGAAACGCCGCCCGAACAGCCCCCCGAAACGCCGCCCGCGCCGCCGCAGGAAACGCCGGTCGACCCGCCGTCCGAAACCCCGGCCGAACCGCCGCAGGAGGTTCCGCAGGACACCCCGACCGAAGTGCCGCCGATGGCTCCGCCCGAAGCCCCGATGATGGCGCCAGCCGAAGCGGCCGCCGCGCCCGAGATCGAGGTGTTCTATACCTTCACCTGGGGCGGGCGCCGGGGCGGTGCCGACCGGCGCGGTGCGGGTGACAGGCGGGGCCCGGCCGCCGGTCAGAAACCCAAGCCGCGCGGCAAGGGCAAACCGCGTCAGGGCGCCAAGGGCGGCGGCAAGCCGCAGCCGGACAAGCAGCGCCAGTTCGAGGCCCGGCCGCCGAAAAAGGACAAGCCGATCGACCCGGACAATCCGTTCGCCGCCGCGCTGGCGGGGTTCAAGACCGAGTGACCGACGCGGCCGAGACGATCCGGCTGGACAAGTGGCTTTGGCAGGCGCGCTTTTTCAAGACCCGGGGCCTGGCCACCAGGCTGGTCGGCGCCGGCAGGGTGCGTGTCGATGGCCAGCCGGTCAGCAAGCCGGCGCGCGCCGTCGGGCCCGGCGCGGTGCTGACCTTTCCGCAAGGTGACCAGGTGCGGGTGGTGCGGGTCCTGGCCTGTGGTCTCCGGCGGGGTCCGGCGCCCGAGGCCCGGGCGCTCTACGAGGACCTGACCGAGTGGAAAACCGCCGGTCCGCGAAACCCCGCCTATGACGGCGGCGGCCGGCCCGACCGGCGCGACCGCGACGCCCTGGCGCGGCTGCGCGGGCGCGGGGATGCTTGAAGGGCCGGGCGGCTTGTTCTAGGTGAGGCACAGACAGACAGGATCCTGACCCATGACCTATATCGTCAACGACAACTGCATCGCCTGCAAATACACCGATTGTGTCGAGGTCTGCCCCGTGGATTGCTTCTACGAGGGCGAGAACATGCTGGTGATCCATCCCGACGAATGCATCGATTGCGGGGTCTGCGAACCTGAATGCCCGGCCGACGCGATCCGCCCCGATACCGAGGCGGACATGGAGAAATGGGTCGAGTTCAACCGCAAGTATTCCGAGATGTGGCCGGTGATCATCTCCAAGAAGGATCCGCTGCCGGGGGCCGAGGAAATGGACGGCAAGCCGGGCAAGATGGAGCTGTTCTCGGAAAAGCCGGGCGAGGGCGGCTAGGCGATTCGCTGCGCCGTGCTGCGATGCGGCAAGTGAAACAGGGGCGATGGCCCTGATTTTACAGGGTTTCGCAGTCGCCATGCATGCATGTGCTTCTCTGGGGCCGCTTTTTGTGGTATGCTCGGTAGAATGCCGGTGAATACCTGATCCGAGACAGACTGCCCGACCCGACGGAGCCTGTGCGCGCCGCCGGATCGCGTGTCGTTTGTGCCCGGTTCGGCGAGGAAAGGAAACCGATGAGCAAGAGCAAGAAAAACGGGTTCGCGCCCAATGACTTCGTGGTTTATCCCGCCCATGGTGTGGGCAAGATCGTCTCGATCGAGAAACAGGAAGTGGCGGGGTTCGAACTGGAACTCTTCGTCATCTCGTTCGAAAAGGACAAGATGACCCTGCGGGTGCCGACCAACAAGGCGACCGAGGTGGGCATGCGCTCGCTGTCGTCGCCCGACGTGGTGGCCGATGCGATGAAGACGCTCAGGGGCAAGGCCCGGGTGAAAAAGGCGATGTGGTCGCGCCGGGCCCAGGAATACGAGCAGAAGATCAATTCCGGCGACCTGATCGCCATCGCCGAGGTGGTGCGCGACCTGCACCGCGCCGACGACCAGCGCGAGCAGAGCTATTCCGAGCGCCAGCTTTACGAGGCGGCGCTGGAGCGGCTGACGCGCGAAATCGCGGCGGTGTCGAACGGGTCGGAAACCGATGCGGCCAAGGAAATCGACAGCGTGCTGGTGGGCCGCGCCGCCTGAGCCGGACCGCCTGTTGCCACACTGAGAAAGCCGCGTTCCGGGGAACGCGGCTTTCGCAGTTTTGCGGGACCGGTTGCGGGCGCGCGCCCGTCAGTCGAGCGCGCGCCAGCCGATATCGGTGCGGTTGAAACCATCCGCCCAGTCGATCCGGTCGATCATCGCATAGGCGCGGTCACGGGCCTGTTGCAGCGTGGCCCCGCGGGCGGTGACGTTCAGGACGCGGCCGCCATTGGCCAGGATGCGGCCGTGATCCTCGACCGTGCCGGCGTGAAAGACCATGTGGGCGCTGTCCTCGGGCAACGCGTCCAGGCCGTTGATCTCGGTGCCTTTTGCGTAGGGTCCGGGATAGCCGCGCGCGGCCATGACCACGGTCATGGCGTGATCGTCGGCCCAGTTGACGCGGACCTGGTCCAGCCGCCCGGCGGCGCAGGCCTGGATCAGGTCGAGCGCCTGGGCGCCCAGCCGCAGCATCAGCACCTGGGCCTCGGGATCGCCGAAGCGGGCATTGTATTCGACCAGGCGGGGGTCGCCGTTCTCGATCATCAGCCCGACATAGAGCACGCCCTGGTAGGGGGTGCCGCGCCGGGCCATTTCGCGGATCGTGGGGCGGACGATCCGGTCCAGGGTCTTTTGCACCACCGCGTCGGTCAGCACCGGGGCCGGGGAATAGGCGCCCATGCCGCCGGTATTGGGGCCGGTGTCGCCATCGAAGGCGCGCTTGTGGTCCTGGGCGGTGCCGATCGGCAGCAGGGTTTCGCCGTCGCACAGCACGAAGAAGGAGGCCTCTTCGCCGGTCATGAATTCCTCGATCACCACCTCGGCGCCGGCGGCGCCGAACTGCCCGTCGAACATGTCGTCGATGGCGGCCAGTGCCGTGGCCTCGTCCATCGCCACGATCACGCCCTTGCCGGCGGCCAGCCCGTCGGCCTTGATGACGATCGGTGCCCCTTGGGTCTTGATGTATTCCCTGGCCGCGCCGGTTTCGGTGAAGCGGGCATAGGCGGCGGTCGGGGCACCGCAGGCGTCGCAGATTTCCTTTGTGAAGGCCTTGGAGGCTTCGAGCCGGGCGGCGGCGGCCGACGGTCCGAAAACCGAAACCCCCGCGGCGCGCAGATCGTCGGCGACACCGGCGGCCAGCGGGGCTTCGGGGCCGATGATGACCAGGTCGATGGAATGGGTTGCGGCGAAATCCACCACCGCGGCGCCGTCCTCGATCTCCAGGGCGGGGCAATCGGCGATCCGGGCGATCCCGGCATTGCCCGGGGCGACGATCAGCCGGTCGCATTTGGGGTTCTGCTTGACCGCCCAGGCCAGGGCATGTTCCCGCCCGCCGCCGCCGAGGATGAGAATGTTCATGCCGCCCGCCTTTCGCTTGGATCGTGGGCGTTCTAAGGTCGCCGGAATAGCAGCACAAGGGCCGGACATGGACCTGATCGACGATCCCGCACCGGGGCAGAACACGCCGGAATTCTCGGTCAGCGAGCTGTCGGGCGCGGTCAAGCGCGCGATCGAGGGCGAATTCGGCTTCGTCCGGGTCCGCGGCGAGGTCGGCCGCGTGGTGCGCGCCCGGTCCGGGCATCTCTATTTCGACCTCAAGGACGATCGCAACGTGCTGGCCTGCACCACCTGGAAGGGCCAGGTCGGCGGCCTGTCGGTGATCCCCGAAGAGGGGATGGAGGTGGTCGCCCAGGGGCGCATGACCACTTTCGGCAGCCAGTCGAAATACCAGCTGAACGCGACCGAGGTGGTGGTGGCCGGCGAAGGCGCGCTGATGGCGATGCTGGAGCGGCGCAAGAAGGCGCTGGCCGCCGAAGGGCTGTTCGACGAGGCGCGCAAGCGGCCGCTGCCCTATCTGCCCGAGGTGATCGGGGTCATCACCAGCGCCCAGGGCGCGGTGATCCGCGACATCCTGCACCGGCTGCGCGACCGGTTCCCGCGCAAGGTGCTGGTCTGGCCGGTGGCGGTACAGGGCAAGGACTGCGCGCCTCAGGTGGCCCGGGCGATCGCCGGCTTCAACGCCCTGGCGCCGGGCGGCGCGCTGCCTCGGCCCGATCTGCTGATCGTCGCGCGCGGCGGCGGGTCGATCGAGGATCTTTGGGGCTTCAACGAGGACATCGTCGCCCGGGCGGCAGCGGCCAGCGACATCCCGCTGATTTCCGCCGTCGGGCATGAAACCGACACGACGCTGATCGATTTCGCCGCCGACCGCCGCGCGCCCACGCCCACCGCGGCGGCCGAGATGGCGGTGCCGGTGCGGCTCGATCTTCTGGCGACGGTCGACCAGTTCGGCGCCCGGCTGACCCGGGCCGCGGGCGATGCGGTGGCGCGGCGGCGCCAGCGGGTGCGCGACCTGGGCCGGCTGCTTCCCCGGCCGGAGCAGTTGCTGGACCAGGCGCGGCAGCGCTTCGACGTCTGGGACGGCCGGCTGGAGACCGGCCTGCGCGGCGCGGTCCAGCGCAAGCGGCAAGGCCTGGCCGAGGCCGCGGGCGGCCTGCGGCCCAGTGCCATGCGGCGCGGCCTGGTTCAGGCGCGCGACCGGCTGGAGCGTTGGGCCAGCCTGCTGGCGCCGGCGCTGACGCGGCAGGTGGACCGGCGCCGGGATCGGCTGGCCGACCGGGCCGGACGCCTGTTGCCGGACCGGATCGTGCAGGGCGTGGCACGGGGCCGGGGCCGGCTGGACGAAGTGTCGGGCCGGCTGGCCGGTGCCGCCGCGGGGCAGGAACGCGCAAGGCGGGCCCGGCTGGAGGCGCTGGAGCGGATGCGCGAGACGCTGGGCTATCAGGAGACCCTGCGGCGCGGCTATGCGGTGGTGCGCGGCGATGGCGCGGTGGTGACCGGGCTGAAAGCCGCGCGGGCCGCGTCCGCGCTGGAAATCCAGTTCGCCGACGGGCGCCTGACGATCGGTGCGGCGCCGGGACCGAAGAAGGCCCGCAAGGACCCGCCCCCCGACCAGGGCAGCCTGTTCTGAGCCTCAGGCGCCGAAACCCGGGCAGGTGATTTCCTCGTCCGGGGCGGGCGGGCGCAGAAAGGCGACAAAGCCGCTGTCGACATGGATCGCGCGCAGTTGGTCGCCGGCTTCGAAATACAGCCAGCATTCCGGGCCGTCGCCGTCGATATCCTCGTCATAGGCGAAACAGATCGCCGCGCCCTCGGGATACCAATGGCCCGGGCGGCAGGCGCGCTCGTCCAGGAAATGCCAGATCACCCGCCGCCCGGGCAGATAGATCTCGGCGCCATAGGGGACGCCCGTCTCGGTGTCATGGGCGAAGGTGCCGCCCCTGGTGAAGGCTTCGAATTCCTCCGCGGTCAGGGGGCGGTCCTGGGCGCCGGCCGGAACGGCGAACATGGCGAGGGCAAGGACAGTCAGGCGCATCCGCTCAGGCCCCCGGTCCGGCGCAGACCAATGGCGCGGCATCGCCCTTTTCGACCAGTTCGACCATGGGCGCGTCGACATCGTTCACAATCAGCTTGCCGTCGCGTTCATAGACGAACCAGCAGCCGGGGACGTCGTCGGGGCCATAGACGAAACAGATCGCGTCGCCTTGGGCGAACCATTCCCCGGCGGTGCATTCGTCGCGATCGACCTGCCACAGGACCTGGCGGTTCGCCATGTAATATTCGACCCCGACCGCACCGTTGGGATAGCGCCAGCCGATGGTGCGGCCCTCGGTGATGGCGTCGAATTCATCGGGGGTGACGGTGCGTTGGCCGTCGATCGTCGGGGCGGTCTGGGCGGCCAGCGGCGCCGGAGACAGCGCGAGGGCAAGGCAAAGGGCGCGAACCGGGCGCATCGGGTCAACCTTTCGACGGGGCCCCGGGGGCGGGGCGTTCGGCACCATCCTGCCAGTCCGCGACGCGCGGGTCCATGACCCGGCGCCAAAGTCGCGGAAACAGCGCCAGCGTCGCCATGGCCGGCAGCGACCGGGGCAGGACCGGCATGTCCTCGGTCAGGCGCAGCGCCGGATAGACCCGGGCCGGATGGGTGTGGTGGTCGGAATGGCGCGGCGCGTTCAGCATCAGCGCCGACGAGAACCAGTGCGGCGCATTCCAGGAATGCCGCACGCCCATCGGTTCGGGCCGTCCGTCCGGGCGCGGCCGGCGCTGCAGCCCGTAATGCTGGACGTAATCCGACATCAGCAACTGGACCTGCGCCATCAGCGACAGCCCGATATAGCCCGCCAGCCCGACCGGTCCGCCGATCAGCGCGGCCAGGGCCAGAAAGCCCGCGCCCCCGGCAAGGTAGCTCAGGTAGGGATTGCGCCAGCGCGGGCGGCCGGCGCGTTCGGCCCGGGCGCGTTCGGCGGCCAGCCCGGCGCGGAATTCCCCCGGCCAGGCGCGCCGGATGAAACGATAAAGCCCTTCGCCGCGCCGGGCGCTGTTGGGATCGTTCTTTGTCGCCGCATGGACGTGATGCACCAGCAGATGGGCCGAGGCATGCTGGCCATACAGCATCGAGATATAGACCCATTTCCCCAGACCATGCAGCCATCGTGCGCCGCGATGGATCAATTCATGGGCATTGGAATTGCTGACCTGGCCCATGAACTGAACCGCGCCGAAGAACAGCACGACCCGTTCCCAGCCGGCCAGGCCGGTGCGCCCCGCCAGGGCGGCGACAACCAGGGCCAGCAGCGCGAAATGCACTGCCGCCAGCGCCACCGACAGCGTGTCGGCGTGGGGAAACTCGGCCCCCTCGGGGGCGTTTTCGGTGGCCCGGGCAACGGCCTCGTCCAGGGTCGCGGTCAGCAGGGTCATCCAGACCAGCCCGGCGACGGCCCAGACGCCGCCCAGAACGGCCCCGAGGCCAAGAAGCGTCGGCGCGCCGAGGGTTGCGATGGCGAACAGGCGGAGCGGAGCGGTCACTTTCGGGCCTTGAACTGGCAAAGGGTCGGCGGGACGATAACAACGGCGACGGCGAAGGTGGAGTCTCCGAAAGGCCGCAGATGGGTATCCTTGCGATCTTTTGTGCCGCGGCGCTGGCCGCGCTGTTCTGGGTGCGTTTTGCCCTGGCGCCGGCCTCGTGGCCGAAATCGGCGGTCAAGACCGGGTCGGTCGCCTTGCTGGCCGTCGCGGCCCTGGGCGCGGGGGCGCCGTGGGTCGCGCTGGCGCTGGCCCTGGGGGCGGCGGGCGATTTCAGCCTGTCGCGGCCGGGAAGGCGCTGGTTCCTGGCCGGCATGGCGGCTTTCGCGGCCGGGCATCTGGCCTATGCCGGGCTGTTGCTGGGCCTTGGGCCGCCCCGATTGCACGTCGCGCCGATGGTGGCGCTGGTGGTCTTCGGGCTGGTGATGGGCGCGCTGTTGTGGCGCCCGACGGGGGCGCTGCGCGGACCGGTGCTGGCCTATGTGGCGGTGATCGTCGCGATGGGCCTGGCGGCGCTGGGCCTGCCGGCGGGGCAGGGCGGCCGGATCGTGCCGGCGGTGCTGCTGTTCATCCTGTCCGACAGCCTGCTGGCGGCCGAGCTGTTCTGGGCCCGTGACCCCGGGCTGCGGCGGGGGCTGGGTCTGGCGGTCTGGCCCTGCTACTGGTTGGCCCAGCTGGGCCTTCTGCTCGGGTTGGCCGGGTCGGGCAGCTTTGCACCTTAACCTTTCCGCCGCGGGCGATTAGGTGTGAAGGCGAGCATATCGAGGAGCCGCCGCGCATGTCGTTTTTCGGGAAACTCAAGGATCGCCTGTTCCGGTCCTCGTCAAGGCTGGAGGAAGGCCTGGACGCGATCGTCGAGGATGGCGGCACCGCGGAAGAGCTTGCCGAGGACACCTCCCGGCACGCCCCGGCGCCCGGACCGCAGCCCGCGCCCGAACCGGAGGAGGCGCCCGAACCGGAGGAGGCGCCCGCGCCCGCACCAGCCTCCCAAACGCCGCCGGACGCGGCGCCGGACACCCCGCCGGCCCAGCCCCCCGCGCCAGAGCCGACCCCGGAGCCCGCCTTTACCCGGGGTTCCGAGCCGGCCCCCGAGCCCGATCCGGAACCGGCCCCGGTCCCGGTCGAGCCGGTCAAGATCGAGGACGCCGCCGCCGCGCAGGATGAGCGCAAGCCGGGTCTGATCGGCCGTCTGCTGGGCCGGGGCGAGGCGAAAACGGTGGTGCGGCGCGAACTGGACGACGCCATGCTCGAACAATTGGAGGAATTGCTGATCGCCGCCGATATGGGCGTCGAGACCGCGTTGCGCGTGACCGCCAACATGGCCGAGGGCCGCTATGGCAAGCGGCTGTCGACGGACGAGATCAAGACCCTGCTGGCCGGGGAAATCGCCCGGATCATGGACCCGGTCGCCCGGCCGCTGCCGCTATATCCGTCCAAGCCGCAGGTGGTGCTGGTGGTCGGCGTCAACGGGTCGGGCAAGACCACGACCATCGGCAAGCTGGCCAGCCAGTTCCGCGAGGCCGGCAAATCGGTCGTGATCGCCGCCGGCGACACCTTCCGCGCCGCGGCGGTGGAGCAATTGCAGATCTGGGGCGACCGGGCCGGGGTGCCGGTGCTGACCGCGCCCGAAGGCTCGGACCCGGCCAGCCTGGCCTTCGACGCGCTGACCAGGGCGCAGGCGGATGGCGCCGATCTGCTGATGATCGACACGGCGGGCCGGTTGCAGAACCGCGCCGACCTGATGGAGGAGCTGGCCAAGATCGTCCGGGTGATCCGCAAGAAGGACCCCGATGCGCCGCACAACACCCTGCTGGTGCTGGATGCCACCACCGGCCAGAACGCCCTGAGCCAGGTCAAGACCTTCCAGGAGCTGGCCGATGTGACCGGCCTGGTGATGACCAAGCTCGACGGGACCGCCAAGGGCGGGGTGCTGGTGGCGCTGGCCGACAGGTTCGGCCTGCCGATCCATGCGATCGGCGTGGGCGAACAGATCGACGACCTGGCCCCCTTCGACCCCGAGGAGTTCGCCGCGGCGCTGACCGGGGCGGCGCGGTGACGGCGGCGTTGGCCGCGCTCGCGCCGCTGCTGGACGCGCGACGGACCGACGCAAGCGATGCAGGGTTTCTGCCCGGGCCGGTCGAGGCCGTGGTCGGCCTGGCTCCGGCACTCTGGACGCCGCGGCGCAGGAGGTTCTGGCCTGGCGCGGACCCCTGCCGGATTCTGGCGCCCGGGCCGCGGTCGGGACCCTGCCGGACGATCGGCCGGCGGATGGCCGGATGGAGGGCGCGCGGCCGACGGATCCGCCCCTGCCCGTTGCCAGGACGGTGCTTTGGCTGCTTTATGCCGGAAAGCCGCGGATCGGCCTGGACCCGGCATCGCTGCTCGACACCCTGTCGATCGGCGCGACCTGGAATGTGAAATGAAACGGTGTCGGAGGTCTGCATGAAACGGGGTCTGATCGGGGTGGCGCTGGCGCTGGCGCTGGGCGTGGGGGGCGCGCAGGCGCAGGACCGCATGACGCAACCGCTGTGCGACGCGGGACCGGGCGCGGTCTTCGGGCTGGTCGGGCAGGACGTGCCCGAGATCATCGGCCAGCCAAGGGTCGATGAGGCCGGCTGGTGCGTGCTCGAGGCCGTGCAGGTCTTCGAAGGCTCTTTCAATGCCGTCATCGACAGGCTGCGCTGGCGCGGCGCCGACATGGCCCGGCTTGTCGACGCGGGTCTGCCGCCGCGTAGCCTGGACCTCGAGATGGTAGGCCTGCGCCAGCAACCGAAGGTCGACTACGATCCACTCTACAGCTACCTGATCGGTGTCCAGTTGCATCGCAATGCCATCGACGCGACCCTGACGGTGCGCTGGGATGGCGTGCAGAAGGCGCTGATCCTCGACCGGCTTGCGATCGACTTTCCCGGCGAGAACCGGGTCGAGGCCTCGGCCCGGCTGGACGGCATCGACCTGACCGATACCGGCACGATGCAGATGAGCATCGGCACGGTCGCGCTGTCCGATCTGGACCTGTTGGTCGAAAGCAACGGGTTGTTCGAGGATTTTCTGCTGTTTCCGCTGGGGTTCACGCTGCTGGAGCATGGCGACACCCCGCCCGAGGTGCAGGTGCGCTGGTGGATCGGCCAGGCGCAGCGCCTGGTGGCGGGGCTGTCGGACGAGCTGCTGCCGCCGCGCAGCAAGGCGGCGCTGAGCGCGCTGCTGGACGAGATGCCGATGCCGTCGGGCATCCTGCGCCTGACCCTCGATACGGCCGAGCCGCTTGGCGTGATGCGGGTGCTGCTGGCCGCCGGAGACGAGCCCGACCCGGCGGTGCTGATCGACACGGTCCTTGCCGGCGCGACGCTGATCGCCGACTGGCAGCCCACGCCGGAGCGCGCGCGATGAGGGCGCTGGCGCTGACGCTTGCCCTGCTGGCCGGTCCGGTGGCGGCCGAACGGATGACCCTGGGCAATTGCATCGCCGGGCTGGAGGCCCTTGCGGAGCGTTCGAATGCCGCCCTCGACGCCACGGTGCGGCGGTTGCGGCAGGGCGTGACCGGCGATGGCTGGTGCGAAATGCGCGGCACCCAGCCGGGGATCGAAGAGCTCGGCTTTGACCGGCTGTTGTGGCGCGCCGAGGGGATCGACGGCTTCATCGCCGAGGGCACGCCGCCGATGGCGTTGTCGGTTCGGGTGCTGGGCCTCCGGCCAGACGATGCGCCCGTCGGGGCGGTTTTCGACGCCTCGCTGGTGCTCCGCCAGGTGCCCGAGGCCCGGCAATTGCTGGTCGAGGAACTGCGCGTGACCTCGTCGCTGGGCGACGAGGTCCATATCACCGCGGTGTTCGACCGGGTCGATGTCTCGACCTGGTCGATGGCGCAGGTCAGCCTGGGGTCGCTGCTGCTGACCCGGGTGATCCTGCGGGCCGAACTGGAACCGATCCTGGCCCGGGCCCTGTGGTCGGAGTTGAGCGTCGAATTCAAAGGCGACCCGGGCGCGGCGCGGGCGGCGGTCGAACGGGGGCTGGACGCGCTGCCCGACACCTTGCTGGCGCCCGGGGCCGATGCCCAGATCCTGGCCTTTGTCGACGACATGCCGAGCCCGCGCGGGGAGTTGGAAATTGGGCTGAGCGCCGATCCGGGGCTTGGGGTCCTGCAATTCGTGCTGTACGGACAAAGCCTGTATGCCGCGCTCGGGCAGGCGCCTGTGCCCGCGCTGCAAGGCGTGACGATCGACGTGATCTGGGCGCCGGAATGACCCCCTGAGCCCGGCCGAATGGATCATCACGCTTGAGGGCACGCCTGCCGGGGCGCGGGCGGCGCTGATCCTGGCGCTGACCAGCGCGCTGGCCCATGCGGTGTTCGGCGCGCTGCAGAAAGGGCGGTTCGACCCCTGGATCACCCGGGGCGCGATCGACGCCTGGCTGGTGGTGATCTCGGCCCCCGTGGCCCTGCTGCTGGTGCCCTGGCCGGACGGGCGCGGGGCGCTGATCCTGGCCGGCGCGGTGGCGATCCATTTCCTTTACAAGGTCACGGTGGCGCTGGCCTATCAGCGCGCGGCCTATACGGTGGTCTACCCGGTGATCCGGGGCACCGGGCCGGTTGTGACGGTGCTGGCGGCCTCGGTCCTGTTCCAGGAGCATTTCACGCCCGCGCAATGGCTGGGGGTCGCCTGCCTGTCGGGCGCGATGGGCCTGCTGGCGCTGCGCAACCTTGCGGTCGATCCACAGGCGCGGGCCGGGATCGGCGCCGGGATGGCCTGGGCCGTGGCCGGCGGGCTGATGGTCGCGCTCTATACCGTCTACGACGCCTGGGGGATCCGGCAAAGCGCCGATCCCTTCACCTTCCTGGCCTGGTTCTTTTTCGTCACCGCGCTGGATTTTCCGCTGCTCGCGCTGTGGCGCATCCGCCGCTACGGGATGCCGGTGCGGGCCCGCGGGCTGGTCTGGCGCGGGCTGGCCGGGGCTTTGATCGCCTGGGTCAGCTTCGGCGGGGTGATGCTGGCCACGCGGCTGGACAAGGTCGGCGAGGCGGCGGTGCTGCGCGAAACCTCGACCGTGTTCGCGGCGCTGATCGGCTGGTTCATCCTGGGCGAAACCGTGGGAAAGCGGCGGCTGATCCTGATGGCCCTGATCGCTTTGGGGGCTGTCATTGTCGAACTGGGCGCATAGATAGGCCCCATGAGCGATGCCAAGACGATTCCGCCAAAGCTGAAATGGGCGCTGGAACTGGGCCCGACCCTGGCCTTCCTGGTGCTGTATTTCCTGATC
The DNA here is from genome assembly GCA_001314655.1 of Rhodobacteraceae bacterium HLUCCA08. Taxonomy (GTDB): domain Bacteria; phylum Pseudomonadota; class Alphaproteobacteria; order Rhodobacterales; family Rhodobacteraceae; genus Salibaculum. The sequence continues at coordinate 112,636 of LJSF01000001.1, forward strand.
AAGGACCGGACCTTCACGATCGGCGGAACCGCCTATTCGGGTTTCATCGTCGCCACGGTGATCTTCATCCCGGTGATCCTGACGGCGATCGCGGTGAACTGGCGCCTGACCGGGAAATTGTCGCGGATGCAGGTGTTCACCGCCGGGATGGTGATCGTCTTTGGCGGTTTGACCGCCTATTTCAACGATGAACGCTTCTTCAAGATGAAGACGACGATCGTCTACGGGCTGTTGGCCTCGGTTCTGGTGCTGGGCCTGATCCTGCGCAAAAGCTGGCTGGAATACATGATGGGCGATCTGATCCCGATGCGCCACGAGGGCTGGATGATCATCGCCCGCGGCATGGCGATCGGGTTCGCCGGCGCGGCGGTGCTGAACGAGGTGATCTGGCGCACCCTGCCGACGCCCTGGTGGGTGACGCTGGAAAGCATCGCCCTGCCGCTGGCGCTGTTCGGCTGGATCTTTTTCGTGATGATGAAGGCCGAGCCCTATCTGATCGAGGAAGAGGCCGGCGGCGACGGGCCCGAGTGATCGGCGCTTGACAGCCCCGGCCGGCCCGGCTATCCGGCGCGCTCATTGGTGTTGGCGGCCCCCGCAAGGGGATGCCTGTCGGGCTTCGGCCAGAGGACAACGCCCTTCAAACCGGCATCAGGTCGGAGTCGAAGCCAGGCCCACGGGCGAGCGGAAACGCGATTTCGTCCTGAAAAGTGGGAACCGGTTTTCGGATCCAGTCGAAATGCCCCCAAAGAAGGAGATCAGACGGTGACCAAACGCACCTCTGCCAAGTACAAGATCGACCGCCGGATGGGCGAAAACATCTGGGGTCGTCCGAAATCCCCGGTCAACCGCCGCGAATACGGCCCCGGCCAGCACGGCCAGCGCCGCAAGGGCAAGATGTCCGATTTCGGCCTGCAGCTGCGCGCCAAGCAGAAGCTGAAGGGCTATTACGGCGACCTGACCGAAAAGCAGTTCCGCCGCATCTTTGGCGAGGCCGAGCGTCAGCGCGGCGATACCGGCGAGCTTCTCATCGGCCTGCTGGAGCGTCGCCTGGACGCCGTCGTCTATCGCGCCAAGTTCGTGCCGACCGTGTTCGCCGCGCGTCAATTCGTGAACCACGGCCATGTCCTGGTGAACGGCAAGCGGGTCAACATCCCCTCCTACCGGGTCAAGGAAGGCGACGTGGTCGAGGTCCGCGAGCGGTCCAAGCAGCTGGCCTCGGTGCTGGAAGCGACCCAGCTGCCCGAACGCGACGTGCCCGATTACCTGGATGTCGACCATTCCAAGATGACCGCGACCTTCGTGCGCACCCCGGGCCTGGGCGATGTGCCCTATGCGGTCCAGATGGAACCGAACCTGGTCATCGAATACTACGCCCAGAACTGAGGCTGTGGCGCGACGCAATCCGAAAGGCCGTGCCGCCGGGCGCGGCCTTTTGTGCGTTGAGGCCCCGATCCGGCACCGAAAGGATCCTGCAGATGACGAATGCCCACCCCGTTCACGGCCGCATCGACGGCCCCATCGTGATGATCGGCTTCGGGTCGATCGGCAAGGGCACCTGGCCGCTGATCGAACGCCATTTCGACTACGAGTCCGATCGGTTCACGGTGATCGAACCCGATGCCCGCCAGCACAATTTCCTGCGCCAGCACCGGCTCAATTTCGTCGACACCGCCCTGACACCCGACAATTACCGCCAGGTGCTGGGGGCGCTGTTCCCCGAGGGCCGCGGGTTCTGCGTGAACCTGAGCGTCGACACCTCGTCGCTGGACCTGATGACCTTCTGCCGCGAGCTGGGGGTGCTTTATATCGACACCGTCGTCGAACCCTGGGCGGGGTTCTATTTCGACACGCCCGACAATGCCGCGCGCACCAATTACGCCCTGCGCCAGGCGGTGCGCGACGAAAAGGCGCGCAATCCGGGCGGCACCACGGCGGTCAGCTGCTGCGGCGCCAATCCCGGCATGGTCAGCTGGTTCGTCAAGGAGGCGCTGCTGACCCTGGCCCGCGATACCGGCCGCGACGCCACCGCGCCCGCCAGCCGCGACGGCTGGGCCGCGTTGATGCGCTCTCTGGGCGTTCAGGGTGTGCATATCGCCGAACGCGACACCCAGGCCCGGGCCCGGCCGCGCCCGCGCGAGGTCTTCGTCAACACCTGGTCGGTCGAGGGGTTCATCGCCGAAGGGTTCCAGCCGGCCGAGCTGGGCTGGGGCACGCATGAACCCTGGTTCCCCGACAACGGCCACCGCCATGCGACCGGCTGCCAGGCCGGCATCTGGCTGGACCGGCCCGGGGCGATCACCCGGGTGCACAGCTGGTGCCCGACGCCGGGGCCGCAATTCGGGTTCCTGGTGACCCATAACGAGGCGATCAGCATCGCCGATTACTATACCGTGGGGCAGGGGGCCGATCCCGACTATCGCCCGACCTGCCACTATGCCTATCACCCCTGCGACGACGCGGTGCTGTCCCTGCACGAGATGTTCGGGTCGGGCCGCCAGCAGACCCGCCACCACATCCTGACCGAGGACGAGATCGTCGAGGGCATCGACGAGCTGGGCGTGCTGCTTTACGGGCACGAACGGAACGCGCTGTGGTTCGGATCGCGCCTGTCGAACGCGGAAACCCGAGACCTTGCCCCCTACCAGAACGCCACCGGGCTGCAGGTGACATCCGCCGTGCTGGCCGGCATGGCCTGGGCGCTGGAAAACCCGAATGCGGGGATCGTCGAGGCCGACGAGATGGACCATGCCCGCTGCCTGGAGGTGCAGCGCCCCTATCTGGGCCCGGTCGAGGCGCATTACACCGACTGGACCCCGATCCAGGACCGGTGGGAGCATTTCCCCGAGGATATCGACGAAAGCGCCCCCTGGGCTTTCCGCAACGTGCTGGCGACCTGACCCGGCGGCGCGGCGCGGGGTGGTCCGGGGCCTCTGGCCTTGGCCCGCGCGGCGCTTTAAGAGGGGGCGGATACTGCCAAGGACCGCCCCGATGTGCCCCATCGCCCCCCAGCCCGGCATCATGGAGATCGCCCTCTATCAGGGCGGTGCCTCGGCCCTGCCCGGGCGCGCCGAGGTGTTGAAACTGTCCAGCAACGAAAACCCGCTGGGCCCGCCGCTTTCGGCCCAGGCGGCGATCCGGGCGGCGGCGGACAAGGTGCATCTGTATCCCGATACCGATCATGCCCCGTTGCGCGCGGCGATCGGGCAGGTGCACGGGCTTGACCCCGAGCGGATCATCTGCGGCGTGGGCAGTGACGAGGTGCTGCAATTCGTCACCCAGGCCTATGCCGGGCCGGGCGACGAGATCATCCATACCGAACATGGGTTTTCGATGTATCCGGTGCTGATCCACATGGCCGGCGCGACCCCGGTCCGCGTGCCCGAGGCCGCGCGGGTCGTGGATGTGGACGCGATCCTGGGCGCGGTCACGGACCGCACCCGGATCGTGCTGCTGACCAATCCGGGCAATCCCACCGGCACGATCCTGCCCGATGCAGAGCTGCAGCGGCTGGCCGACGGCTTGCCCGGCGACGTGATCCTGGTGATCGACGCGGCCTATGCCGAATATGCCGAAGGGTATGACGGCGGCGCGGCGCTGGCCGGCAGCCGCGACAACGTGCTGATGACCCGGACCTTTTCCAAGATCTACGGGCTGGGCGGGCTGCGCATCGGCTGGGGCCATGGCCCGCGCGCGCTGATCGAGGTCATGACCCGCATCCGCCAGCCCTTCAACCTGTCCGCCCTGCAGATGCAGGCGGCCGAGGCCGCGGTGCGCGATCGCGACTGGATCGCGCGCTGCACCGCGCTCAATGCCGCACAACGGGCGCGGCTGACCGGGGCGCTGCGGCAGCTGGGCATCGCCTGCGACGACAGTGCCACGAATTTCGTGCTGGCGCGGTTCGCCGATGCGGAAGAGGCCGGGACGGCCGATGACGCGCTGCGCGCCGAGGGCATCCTGGTGCGCCGCGTCACCGGCTACGGCTTTCCCGAAGCCCTGCGGATCACCGTCGGCGACGACGCCCAGACCGGCCGCGTGATCGCGGCTCTGACCCGGTTCCGGGAGGGCGGCTGATGGCGGTGATCTATGACCGGGTCGCGCTGATCGGGCTGGGGCTGATCGCCTCGTCCATGGCCCATGCCATGCGCCGGGCCGGGGTGGCGGGCCAGATCGTCGGCACCGCGCGATCGGCCGAAACCCGGGCCGTGGCGGCCGAGCTGGGGTTCTGCGACCGGGTGGTCGAGACCGCGTCGGCGGCGGCCGAGGGCGCCGACCTGGTGGTGCTCTGCGTGCCGGTCGGGGCCATGGGCGCGCTGGCCAGGGACATCGCCCCGGTGCTGAAACCCGGCGCGACCGTCACCGATGTGGGGTCGGTCAAGCGCGCGGTGATCGAGGCCGTGGCGCCGCATATCCCCGTGGGCGTGCATTTCGTTCCCGCCCATCCCATGGCCGGCACCGAACAAAGCGGCCCCCGCTCGGGCTTTGCCGAATTGTTCGACAATCGCTGGACGCTGATCGTGCCCGAGGCTGCGGAGGCAGCGGCGGTGGACCGGCTGGAGGCGCTCTGGCATGCGCTGGGCGCCCATACCGAACGGATGGAGGTCGAACATCACGACCTGGTCTGCGCCATCGTCAGCCACATCCCGCACCTGATCGCCTATACGATGGTCGGCGTCGCCGACGATTTTCGTCGGGTGTCGGAACAGGAGGTGGTGAAATTCTCGGCCGGGGGGTTTCGCGATTTTACCCGGATCGCCGCCAGCGATCCCAGCATGTGGCGCGACGTGTTCCTGACCAACAAGGAAGCGACGCTCGAAATCCTGGGCCGCTTCACCGAAGAGCTTTTCGTGCTGCAGCGGGCGATCCGGCAGGGCGACGGCGATCACCTGTTCGACTATTTCACCCATACCCGCGCGATCCGGCGTGGCATCATCGAGGCCGGCCAGGATACCGACGCGCCCGATTTCGGCCGCAGCACCAAGCCCGGGTCGGGCCGGTGAGGGCGGCGCCGGTCGCGCTGGCGCTGCTGCTGGGCATCCTGGGCACCCTGTCTGTCACGCCCGCCATGGCCGAGGCACCCGCCCGGTCGCCGCGCCCCGAGGCGCGGGCGATGCCCGAGCCCGCGATCCGTCCGGTCGCGCGGCCCTTGCCGGTGCGCGCCGCGCCGCAGGAACTGCGCGCCGAGCGGCTGATGGCCGCCACCCGTTCGACCGACGCGATACCGGTCGAGGTCGGCCGGGCGCAATCGCTGCCGCTACTGGCGCCGCCGGTCGACCCCGACCCAAGGGCGGTCCTGCCGGGCATGACCACGCCCCGTCCGGTGGCGCGGCCCGTCGCCGCGCCGGTCGACCGGGTCGGCCCCGAGGCAGGGGCCGAGGCGCGGATGCCGCAGATCAGCCCCTTCGCGGTGCCCTTGTCGCTGCATCCGCAAGACCGGCCCGCGACGATCGAGGCGACCGCGCGTCGGATCGACGAAGAGCGCGCCCGCGGCGCGATCTGCGATGACCTGGACATCCAGGGCGACCGGATCGGGGCCCATCCCGGCCCGGGGTCCTGTGGGGTCGACGCGGCGGTGCGGGTCCGCGCGGTGGCCGGTGTCCGGCTGTCGACGCCGGCGGTGATGGATTGCGCCACGGCGCGGGCGCTCAAGACCTGGGTCGAGCACGGCCTGCGCCCGGCGGTCGGCACTGCGGGCGGCGGCGCCGAGGCGATCCGCGTCATGGGGCATTATTCCTGCCGGCCGCGCAACAACCAGCCCGGCGCGCGGCTGTCGGAACATGCCTTCGGCCGGGCCATCGATGTCGGCGGCATCCGCCTGCGCGACGGGACCGAGATCAGCGTGCTGCGCGACTGGAACGGCAGCGCCCACGGCGCGCGTCTGCGGCAGATGTGGCAGGCGGCCTGCGGGCCCTTCGGCACCGTGCTGGGGCCGAATGCCAATGCCGCCCATCGCGACCATTTCCATTTCGACACGGCCCGGTATCGGTCGGGGTCGTATTGCCGCTAGCGCAGCATCGGCGCGGCGCCGATGGGATACTCGCCCAGGGACAGGACGCCGTCGGACAGGCGCAATGTCACGGTCAGGGTCGTCGGATCGTCGGGGCTTTCGTCCAGGTTCCGGGCCATGGCCGAATAGGTCAGCACCGCGCCTTCGTTCAGCGCCCCGGCGGCACGGGCCAGGCCCAGCGCCTGTTCCCAGTTCGCCGCACTCAGCGCGATTTCGCCGCTGGCGCGGCCCTGGTCATCGGGCGCGATCTCTCCGCTGGCGCGGATCGCGATGTCGCCCCAGGTGAAGGCGATGTCGCGCAGCGTCGCCGCCTCGATCGCCGGCAGGCCCTGCGCCATGCCGTGCCGGTCGAGCGGCGCGGCAAAACGCGCGGCGCCGTCGATCCGAAGCTCGCGGATCAGCGGCGGCAGGGCGCCCTCCGGGTCAAGGCCCAGGCGGATGAACTCCGGCAGGACCACGCCCGTCGCCTCGGCATAGATGTCGTAGTCGTTCGCCTCTCCCCCGGCATCGCGCGCCGCCAGCAGCAGTCGGGCCATCGCCAGTTCCGCCCCCTCGGAGGTGCGCAGACGGGGGGTCTGGATGTCGAAGGTCGCCTCGGCGAAACTGAGCGCGGCATTGGGCCGGACCCGGGCCGAGGCGCGCATGTCGCTGCTGACCAGGGTCAGTTCGGTCGTGCCGACCATGATCCGCTGTTCCTCGGGAAACAGCACGATCACCTCGTTGGGTCGATAGGACAGGGCAAAGACCTGCAGCCAGGGCGCGGCCCAGGCCCAGCCGGCGGCGGGATCGGCCAGGGCCGGGTCGCGCAATGTGGTGTCGAAACGCGACGGAAAGCCGACCACCGACAGGTCGGAATAGGTCAGGTCCAGCGGGCCGGCATCGACCTGTTGCAGCGCCGCTTCGGCGCGGGCCGCGATCTGCGACCGGCCGACGAACCAGTATCCCGCGTAAAGCGCCGCCAGAACGGCGACCAGCCAGACCAGTTTGCGCATCACCCGCGCCCCCTTTGCTTCGCTTCGCGCGCAGATGTATCAGGAGGCCGGAGGGAAGCGCCAGATGAACGACATGTGGGTCTTCGGCTATGGATCACTTCTTTGGCATCCGGGGTTCGATCCGGCCGAAGTGGTGACCGCGCGGCTGGACGATTACCACCGGTCGTTCTGCATGTTGTCGATCCATCACCGCGGCACCGAAGAGCGGCCCGGCCTGGTGCTGGCGCTGGACGCGATGCCCGGCGCGCGCTGCACCGGCGCCGCGCTGCGGGTCGCGCCGGGGCAGGAAGACGACGTGCTGGCCTATCTGCGTGACCGGGAGCTTGTCTCGGCCGCTTACCTGGAGGCGCATGTGCCGCTGGCCCTGCAGGACGGACGCGCGGTGCGGGCGCTGGCCTATGTGATCGATCCCGATCACCGGCAATATTGCCGTTTCGACCTGGAAACCCAGGCCCGGATGATCGCAATGGCCCATGGCGGGCGGGGGCCCAACACCGATTACCTGTTCAACACCGTGGCGCATCTGCAGGCGATGGGGATCGCGGATGCCGAACTGGACTGGCTGACCGAACGGGTTCGGGCGCTGGCCGCGACATGACCCCATTTTCATTTGGCCAAACCGGGCGCGCGGCCCTATGCTGCGCTCAACGATACCAAGGATGACGGACAACCGGGACGTCATGGACTTCAGCGCCGCCGAGCAGGCCAGCAAAACCCGCGCGTATTTCTCGCAGCCCGTCCGCCAGGTCACCTCGATGCTGATCGTGCTGGGGCTGGTCGGGGCCGGCGTCTGGCTGGCCTTTCCGCGGGTGGCGCCGGTCTTTGTCGCCAACCCCTATCTGAACGGCTTCATCTTCGCCGTGTTCCTGATCGGCGTGATCTCGTGCTTCATGCAGGTCGCGCAGCTGATCCGTTCGGTCCGCTGGATCGAAGGCTTTGCCGGCGAACGGATCGGGCACGAACTGGTCACGCCGCCGGGCCTGCTGACGCCGCTGGCGACGCTGTTGCGGGGCCGGGGCGCGCGGCGGCACCTGTCGCCGTCCTCGTCACGCTCGATCCTCGATTCCGTGGCGCAGCGGATCGACGAAGACCGCGAAATCACCCGCTACATCGTCAACACGCTGATTTTCCTGGGGCTTCTGGGCACGTTCTATGGCCTGGCCACCACCGTGCCGGCCCTGGTCGAGACGATCCGCTCGCTCACCCCGCAAGAGGGCGAGACCGGCCAGGACGTGTTCGCCCGCCTGCAGACGGGGCTCGAAGGCCAGCTGGGCGGGATGGGCGTGGCCTTTGCCTCGTCCCTGCTGGGGCTGGCCGGATCGCTGGTCGTGGGCCTGCTGGAATTGTTCGCGGGACATGGCCAGAACCGGTTCTACCGCGAGCTCGAGGAATGGCTGTCGACCATCACCCGGGTCGGCATGGCCGATGGCGAAGGCGGCGGCGAACATGGCGCGATCGCCGCGGTGATCGACCAGCTGGCCGAACAGATGGAGGGGTTGCAGGGCATCGTCATCCAGTCCGAGCAAAGCCGCGGCGCGGTCGATGCAAGGCTGGCCGCCCTGGCTGGCGCGGTCGAACACCTGGCCGCGCGGATGGACCGCGACGAGACGGCCGGCCAGCTGGCCCGGGTCGCCGAGGCGCAGGAGGCTCTGGTCCGGACCTTTGCCGAAAGCGGGATCGAGGGGCTGGACGCGGAAAGCCGGATGCGCCTGCGCTCGATCGATGTGGGGCTGATGCGGATCCTCGAGGAAATGGCCGCCGGCCGCCAGGAGGCCTTGCAGGAATTGCGCGCCGACATGGCGTCGCTGTCGCGCGCCTTGCGCCAGGGCCAGAACCGGGCCCGCAGGGCGCCGGGCGGCGAGGATCGCGACGGGGGCGGAGGCTAGGCCATGGCCCTCAGCCGCCGCACGGGAACCCGGTTCCAGGCCTCGATCTGGCCGGGCTTCGTCGATGCCATGACCGGCCTTCTGCTGGTGCTGATGTTCGTGCTGACCATCTTCATGGTGCTGCAATACACCTTGCGCGAAACCATCACCGGGCAGGAAAGCCGCCTGAGCCAGCTGTCGGCCGAGATCGCGAGCCTGTCCGAAGCGCTGGGCCTGGAACAGGACCGGTCCGCCGCGCTGGGCCAGCAGGTCGGCGCCCTGTCCGAGGATCTGGCCGATGCCGAGGGGCGGCTGGGCGCCCAGGCCCGCCTGATCGCCGACCTGACCGCCGAACGCGACGCGACCCAGGCCGCCCTGAGCGAGGCCGAAACACGGATCACCGGGTTCGAGGCGCAGGTGGCCGGGCTTCTGGCCCAGCGTGCCGACAACGAGGCCGCGATCGCCGGGCTGGAGGCCGAGCAAGAGCGGCTGATCGGCGAACAGGAGGCGCTCACCCTCGCCCTGGCCGAGGCGCGGGACGAGATCGACGCCGCGTCCGAGGCCGCCCGGCTGGCCGCGGCCCGGCGCGAGGCGCTGCAGACCCTGGTCGCCAACCTCGAAGGCGCGGCCGCGGTCAGTGCCGACCGGATCGCGGCGCTGGAGACCGATATCGCCGCCGGGACCGACCGGATCTCGGATCTGGAGGCGCAACGCCTGGCCGATGCCGCCGCCGCCCAGGCCCTGCGCGAACGGCTGCAGGAGGCCGATACGGAACTGACCGCGATGACCCTGGCGCTGGAGGAACAGCGGCGCGAGGCCGAGGAAACCCTGACCCTGCTGGCCGCGGCCGAGGCGGCGCGCGACGGGCTGGAAGAAGACCTGGCCCTGGCCCTTTTGGCCCGGCAAGAGGCCGATGCGGCGCTGGCGCAGGCCCGGGACGACCTGACCCGGGCCGACGCGGAGGCGCAGGCGCGTCAGGCGGAGCTTGCGCAGGCCGACAGCCGGGCCGAGGATCTGAGCGCGCAATTGCAAGCCGCCCTGGCGGCGCGCGACGACGGCGAAGCGGCCCTGGCCGAGGCGCGCGCCGCGCTGGCGGCACAAGACGATGCCGCGGCGGCGTTGCAGGGCCGCCTTGATGCAGCGCTTGCGGCCCGGGACACGGCCGAAGTCGCCCGTGCCGACGGCGAAACGGCCCTGGCCGAGGCCCGTGCCGCGCTGGCCGATCAGCAGGCGGAACGCGACGCGTTGCAGCGCCGCCTTCTCGCGGCCGTGACCCTGCAGGAGGAGGCCGAGGCCGCCCGCGCCGCGGCCGAGGCACGCAGCGCCGAACTGGATGCCCGGTTGTTGGCGGCGCTGGCCGATCGGGATGCCGTCCGTTCCGACCTGGAAGCGACCCGCACCGATCTGGAGGCCGCCCGCGCCGCGCTGGACGAGGCACAGGCCGCCGGCGCCGACCTGGACGAACTGCGCCAGCGGATGGCCGCGGCCTTGCTGGCCCGGGACGAGGTGGCGCTGGAGCGTGACGCATTGCGCGACCGGCTGACCGCGGCGCTTCTGGCGCGCGACGCGGCCGCGGGGCAGGTCGACACGCTGGAAACCGAACTGGCCGATGCGGTCGCCGCCCTGGCCGATGTGCAGGCCAGCCTGGGCGGGCAGATGGATGCGGTCGACCGGCAGGCCGCGCTGCTGGACCAGGCCAATGCCGCCCTGGCCGCCGAAGAGGCAGAGAGCGCCGAGGCCCGGCGCGAAGTGGCGCTGCTCAATGAACAGGTGGCGCAGTTGCGGGCCGATGTCGCCCGGCTGCAGGGGCTCCTGGACCTGGCCGAGGCAGAGGACGTGGCGGCCAATGTGCGGATCGAGACCCTGACCGAGGATCTGAATGTCGCCATGGCGCGTACCCTGATCGCCGAACGCCGCACCCGCGAACTGGAAGCGGCCGAACTGGCCCGGCTGGAGGCCGAGACCGAGCGGCTGGAACGCTATCGGTCGGATTTCCTGGGCCAGTTGCGCGACGTTCTGGAAGGGGTCGAGGGCGTGCGCATCGTGGGCGACCGCTTCGTCTTCAGTTCGGAGGTGCTGTTCGCGCCGGGCAGTGCGACCCTGTCGGCCCAGGGCCGGGCCGAGATCGCCAAGGTCGCCGGGATCATCCAGGGCGTCGCCGACGACATCCCGTCGCAGATCGACTGGATCCTGCGGATCGACGGCCATACCGACGACCTGCCGCTGTCCGGCTTCGGCCAATTCGCCAACAACTGGGAACTGAGCCAGGCGCGGGCGCTGTCGGTCGTGCTGTTCATGACCGAAGACCTGGGCATCCCGCCCGAACGGTTGTCGGCCAACGGGTTCGGCGAATTCCAGCCGGTGGCCACGGGCGATACCGAGGCCGCCCGGGCGCAGAACCGGCGGATCGAGCTGAAGCTGACCGAGCGCTGAGCCGGGCGCGCCGTCAATCCCGCCGGGTCGAGATCGCAACCGCGCCGCTGTCCTGGTCGATCAAGGCGCCATCACGCAGGATCGCGACGGTCCCGACATAGGAGCCCTCGGGCCAGCCGCCCGGCGGCGCGCGGCGGCCGGCGGCGCGGAAATACTCGGCCTGCGCCCGGTCGAGCGTTTCGCGGTGCGCGTGCACCGGGGCGCCGTCCGGGCCGGTGATGGTCAGCACCACGACGTCACCGGGGCGGCTGCCATAGGCATGGGCGAAGAGGACCAGCGGCGCGTCGCTGTGCAGCTCCTCGCGTGCCGCGCGGCCGGCCTTGATCGTGTCATAGTCCGGCACGCCCGCGGCAAAGCCCCAGGACAGCAGCGCGCCGGGCGCAAGGGCAGGCGGATCGGACCAGAGCGTGTCCGTCGACACCGCGCCGCAGGTGATCGCGCCGTCCGGGTCGAACGGGTCCACCACCGCGCCGTCCCGGCGCACCGACAGGTGCAGATGCGGAAACTCGGTCCGGCCGGACAGGCCGATGTCGCCCAGGGGCTGGCCCAGACGCACCCGGTCGCCCGGCGCCACGAGGACCGAGCCGCGCGCCAGGTGGCAATACTGGGTTTCCCAGCCGTCGCCATGGTCGATCAGCACGCCGTTGCCGCAATCGCGGCCTGTTACGTCCGGCGCCCCCGGGCCGCCCTGGACGATATCCGGCATCCCGTCCCGGACCGCCCGCACGGTGCCGGGGGCCGCGGCCAGCACCGCGACGCCGGCGGCCAGGTCGGCGCGGGTGGGCAGGGAGATGTCGGTGCCCTTGTGCCCGTCATAGGTCAGCTGGCCACAGGCGAAGTCCGAGGCGCCGGGCCCCGGATCATGGTCGACGAATTGCCGGATGTGGCAGGTATCGCCCGGCACGCAATCGACCGGAAATCCCAGGGTGATATCGCGGGCGGCGGCGTGCAGGGGCAGCAGCAGCAGGATCGGCAGGAGGCGCATCGGGGGCGTCCAGGCGAAAAGGCCGGACCCTTTCGGATCCGGCCCCCTTGTCACTCGGCCGTCAGAAGCGGCGGCTTGTTGCCCGACAGGCGCGGGTTCTGCGGCGGCTCGATCTGCAGATCCAGCGCGCCCTTCTTGATGCCGACCTTGACCAGGCCACCCTTGGCCAGCTTGCCGAACAGAAGCTCTTCGGCGAGCGGTTTCTTGATGTGTTCCTGGATCACGCGGCCCAGGGGGCGGGCGCCCATCTTGTCGTCATAGCCCTTGTCGGCCAGCCATTCGGCGGCTTTCGGGGTCAGTTCGATGCTGACATTGCGGTCCAGCAGCTGCGCCTCGAGCTGGAGGACAAACTTCTCGACCACCTGCAGGATCACCTCCTTGGGCAGCGGCTGGAACGAGATCACCGCATCCAGGCGGTTGCGGAATTCCGGCGTGAACTGGCGTTCGATCGCCGCCGTATCCTCGCCCTCGCGGCGGTCGCGGCCGAAACCGATCGCTTCCTTGGCCTGTTCGGAGGCGCCGGCATTCGAGGTCATGATCAGGATCACGTTGCGGAAATCCGTGGTCCGGCCGTTGTGATCGGTCAGCTGGCCGTGATCCATGACCTGCAGCAGGATGTTGTAGACATCCGGATGGGCCTTTTCGATTTCGTCCAGCAGCAGCACGCAATGCGGGTTCTGGTCGATACCGTCGGTCAGCAGACCGCCCTGATCGAAGCCGACATAGCCCGGCGGCGCGCCGATCAGGCGGCTGACGGCGTGTTTCTCCATGTATTCCGACATGTCGAAGCGCATCAATTCGACGCCCAGGGTATCGGCCAGCTGCTTGGCCACCTCGGTCTTGCCGACGCCGGTGGGGCCGGCGAACAGGTAGTTGCCGATCGGCTTTTCCGGTTCGCGCAACCCGGCGCGGGCCAGCTTGATGGCGCTGGACAGCGCCTCGATCGCCGCATCCTGGCCGAAGACCACGCGCTTGAGGCTGGCCTCCAGATCCTTGAGCACCTCGGCATCGTCCTTGGAGACGTTCTTCGGCGGGATCCGGGCGATCTTGGCCACCACGGCCTCGATCTCCTTGGCGCCGATGGTCTTGCGCCGCCGGGATTCGGCGACCAGGTGCTGGGCCGCGCCGGCTTCGTCGATCACGTCGATCGCCTTGTCGGGCAGCTTGCGGTCGTTGATGTAGCGGGCCGACAGTTCGACCGCCGCCTTGATCGCGTCACTGGTGTATTTGATCGCGTGATGGTCCTCGAAATAGGGCTTGAGGCCCTTGAGGATCTTGACCGTGTCCTCGACCGAGGGTTCGGTCACGTCGATCTTCTGGAACCGCCGCGACAGGGCCCGGTCCTTTTCGAAATGCTGGCGGAATTCCTTGTAGGTGGTGGAGCCCATGCAGCGCAGCTTGCCGCCCTGCAGCGCCGGCTTGAGCAGGTTCGAGGCATCCATCGCCCCGCCCGAGGTGGCGCCGGCGCCGATCACGGTATGGATCTCGTCGATGAACAGCACCGCGTCGGGGTGATCCTCCAGCTCGTTGACGACGGCCTTGAGCCGTTCCTCGAAATCGCCGCGATAGCGGGTGCCGGCCAGCAGCGCGCCCATGTCGAGGCTGTAGATCGTGGCGCCGGACAGGACCTCGGGCACTTCGTGGTCGACGATCTTGCGGGCCAGCCCCTCGGCGATGGCGGTCTTGCCGACGCCGGGATCGCCGACCAGCAACGGGTTGTTCTTGCGCCGGCGGCACAGCACCTGGACGCAGCGTTCGACCTCGTGGTCGCGGCCGATCAGCGGGTCGACATCGCCGCGCGCCGCCTTGGCGTTCAGGTCGACGCAATACTTGCCCAGGGCGCTTTCGTCATTGCTGTCCTCGGCCTGGCCGGATGTGGTGGTGTCCTCGTCGGCCGGGGGGGCGCCGGTCACCGGGCGGCTTTCGCCATAGGCCGGATCCTTGGCCACGCCATGGGCGATGAAATTGACCGCGTCGTAGCGCGTCATGTCCTGGTCCTGCAGGAAATAGGCGGCGTTCGATTCCCGTTCGGCGAAGATCGCGACCAGGACATTGGCCCCGGTCACTTCGGTCCGGCCCGAGGACTGGACGTGGATCGCCGCACGCTGGATCACGCGCTGGAAGGCCGCGGTGGGCACGGCTTCGGAGCCTTCGACGCTGGTCACCAGGGTCGACAGGTCGTCCTCGATGAATTCCTCGAGGTTCTTGCGCAATTCGTCGAGATCGACCGAACAGGCCTTCATCACCCGGGCGGCGTCGGGTTCGTCGATCAGCGCCAGCAGCAGGTGTTCCAGGGTGGCAAGTTCGTGACGGCGGGCATTGGCCAGCGCCAGCGCCGCGTGAATGGACTGCTCAAGAGTGGTCGAGAAAGACGGCACGGGACGTGCTCCTTTTCCTGGGGTCGGGAGGGCCGAGGACCCGTCCTGACCGTGGCCTCTAAAGGTTAGAGTTCGGTTGTTTTCGTCCGGGTTCAAGGGATTTCTTGTCCCCCGGTGGTCACATTTTGCGTGTTGGTGCGCGCATGCGCCTGATTATTGGGCGCTTCGGGTCATGCCGGGCGCCGCCAGGTGCGGGCGCGTGTCGCAGCCGGCGGGCATGTCGGCCCGCCGGATCTGCCGGTTCCCGGATCATGTGGGGGCGTCGGAGGCGATGTCAACGGGCCCGCGCCGCCTGCAGCGACAGGACGAGGAAACGGGGCCGACGCAACGGCGCCGGCGCAACGATTCTAGAACCTGTCCTTTCGGCTCCGGATCTCGGCAAAGACCTCGGCCGGGTCGGCGCCTTCCATGCCAAGCTGCCGCGCCATCAGCGGGGTGTCGGCCCGCAGGAAGGGGTTGGTCGCGATCTCTTCGGACAGGCGCGAGGGAACGGTCGGCTCGCCGCGGGCGCGGGCGGCCTCGACCGCGGCGGCGCGGGACACCAGGGCGGCATTGCCGGCATCGACGCTCAGCGCGAAGGCGGCATTGGCGGCGGTATATTCATGGCCCGAACAGATCAGCGTGTCGGGGGGCAGGGCGCGCAGTTTCTTCAGGCTGTCCCACATCTGCGGCGCCGAGCCTTCGAACAGCCGGCCGCAGCCCAGCGCCATCAGGCTGTCGGCGGTGAAGGCATAGCCGCTTTGCGGAAAGTGGAAGGCCAGGTGGCCGAGCGTATGGCCCGACACGTCGAGCACCGCGACCGGTTCGCCGCAGATCGTCAGGGCGTCGCCCTCGGCCACGGCCAGGTCGAGCGGCGGCAGCCGGTGGGCATCGGCGGCCGCACCGATCACCCGGGCCCCGTCGCGCAGCGCCGCGACCCCCTCGACATGGTCGTCGTGATGGTGGGTCAGCAGGATGTCGCTCAGGGCCCAGCCGCGATCCTGCAGGGCGGCGGCGATCGGGCCGGCCTCGGGCGCGTCGACAAGCGCCGTTCGCGATGTCGCCGAATCGTGCAGAAGATAGGCATAATTGTCGCTGCGACAGGGAATCGTCACGAGGTCGAGGGGCATGGTCCGCGCCTTTCGGTCTTGTTAGACTTTCCCCGAGTGTTGCCCATCAGGAGGGGTCCGCGCAATGCATCTGGACGTACAGGACCTGCGCGACTTCTATTATCGCAGCGCCCTGGGCCGCGCGGCGCAGAAGGTGATCCGCGACGACCTGGTCCGGTTGTGGCCGGTCGCACGGACGCGCGGTCAATGCGTCGTCGGCTTCGGGTTCGCCGTGCCGCTGCTGCGCCCCTATCTGCCCGAGGCGCGCCGGGTGATCGGGCTGATGCCGGGGCCGCAGGGGGTGATGCCCTGGCCGCCCGGACAGCCGAACCTGTCGGTGCTGTGCCACGAAACGCTCTGGCCCCTGCCGACCGGCAGCACCGACCGGCTGGTGGTGATGCACGGGCTGGAAAGCTGCGATCATCCGGCCGCACTGCTGCAGGAAACCGCGCGGGTCCTGGGGCCGGGCGGGCGCGGCGCCTTCATCGTGCCGAACCGGGCCGGGATCTGGTCGCGCCGCGACGCGACCCCGTTCGGTTTCGGCCGGCCCTATTCGCTGAGCCAGCTCGAGGCGCAGCTGGAGGATGCCGGTTTCACCGTCGAAAGCGCCCAATCGACCCTGTTCCAGCCGCCCTCGGCAAAGCGGTTCTGGCGCCGCATGGCCCGCCTGATGGAAAGCGGCGGCCGGCATATCCCGTTCTTCTCGGCCGGCGGGGTGCTGATCGTCGAGGTGTCCAAGCAGGTCTCGGCCCCGACCCGGCCGGGCCTGCCCGAGGCCGTGAAGCGGCCGATGAAGGTGCTGGAAGGGATCGGCGCCGCCGAACCGACCCCGGCCCGGCGCGATCCGCTTCGGTGAGGCCCGGGGCCCGTGCGGCGCCCGGTGCGGGTGTTTCGACGCCCGGATTCGGAGTGTTTGCGCAATCAGTCGCGCCCGCGGCGGGGGGCCAAATCGACGCGCCGTGCCGCGCTTTGGGATTGCGGCTTGAAAACTTGGGGTTTCGCGCCCTGTTGCCGAAACCTTAAGGCGGTTGCCCCCTTTCGGACCCTCTGCTACATCCCCCCTGATTTCTGAGCCCCGGGCGCTTCGGGGCGCCCACGGATAGCCCGCCCACGCCGGTCCCCGCGGACCGGCGCGATGGACGGGCCTGAGACATGGAAGGGTGGACGTGTCCGAACCAGCTTCGATTTCCAGCGGCATTGCCCAGCGCTATGCCACCGCCGTGTTCGACCTGGCCCGCGAGGACAAGGGCCTCGCCGCGCTGGAACAGGATATCGCCGCGCTGAACGGCGCGCTTGACGCCAGCGCCGACCTGCGCGCGCTGATCGCCTCTCCGGTCTATACCCGCGCCGACCAGGAGGCCGCGATCACCGCGGTCGCCAGGAAGGCCGGGCTGAGCGCCATGGTCACCAGCACGCTGGGCCTGATGGCGCAGAAGCGCCGCCTGTTCGTGCTGCCGCAGATGCTGCGCGCCCTGGCCGACCGGATCGCCGCCGAAAAGGGCGAGATCACCGCCGAGGTGGTGTCGGCCAAGGCGCTGACCAAGGCCCAGTCCGACAAACTTGCCAAGACCCTCAAGGAGCGGATCGGCAAGGAGATCAACCTGAATGCGACCGTCGATGAAAGCCTCATCGGCGGTCTTGTCGTCAAAGTTGGCTCGACGATGATCGACACCTCGGTCGCGTCCAAGCTCAACGCCCTGAAGAACACCATGAAAGAGGCCCGGTAATGGCGATCCAAGCTGCAGAGATCTCTGCGATCCTCAAGGACCAGATCAAGAATTTCGGCCAGGAGGCCCAGGTGGCCGAAATCGGCCGCGTGCTGAGTGTCGGGGACGGGATCGCCCGGGTCTATGGCCTGGACAACATCCAGGCCGGCGAGATGGTCGAGTTTCCCGGCGGCATCATGGGCATGGCGCTGAACCTGGAAACCGACAATGTCGGCGTGGTGATCTTCGGTTCGGACCGCGACATCAAGGAAGGCGACACGGTCAAGCGGACCAAGGCCATCGTGGACGTGCCCGCCGGCGACGCGCTGCTGGGCCGGGTCGTCGACGGTCTGGGCAACCCGCTGGACGGCAAGGGCGACATCAAGGCGACCGAGCGCCGCGTCGCCGACGTCAAGGCGCCCGGCATCATCCCGCGCAAATCGGTGCATGAACCGATGGCGACCGGCCTGAAATCGGTCGACGCGATGATCCCGATCGGCCGTGGCCAGCGCGAACTGATCATCGGCGACCGCCAGACCGGCAAGACCGCGGTCGCGCTGGACGCGATCCTGAACCAGAAAAGCTACAACGACGCCGCCGGCGACGACGAAAGCAAGAAGCTCTATTGCATCTATGTCGCCATCGGCCAGAAACGGTCGACCGTGGCCCAGCTGGTCAAGAAGCTCGAGGAATCCGGCGCCATCGACTATACGATCGTCGTTGCCGCCACCGCCTCGGACCCGGCGCCGATGCAGTTCCTGGCGCCCTATGCCGCCACCGCCATGGCCGAATATTTCCGCGACAACGGCCGCCACGCGCTGATCATCTATGACGACCTGTCCAAACAGGCCGTGGCCTATCGCCAGATGTCGCTGCTGCTGCGCCGTCCGCCGGGCCGCGAAGCCTATCCGGGCGACGTGTTCTACCTGCACTCGCGCCTGCTGGAACGCTCGGCCAAGCTGAACGAGGACAACGGCGCAGGCTCGCTCACCGCGCTGCCGATCATCGAAACCCAGGGCGGCGACGTGTCGGCCTTCATCCCGACCAACGTGATCTCGATCACCGACGGCCAGATCTTCCTGGAAACCGAGCTGTTCTACCAGGGCATCCGCCCCGCCGTTAACACCGGCCTGTCGGTGTCGCGGGTCGGCTCCTCGGCCCAGACCAAGGCGATGTCCTCGGTCGCCGGCCCGGTGAAACTGTCGCTGGCCCAGTATCGCGAAATGGCGGCCTTTGCCCAGTTCGGCTCGGACCTCGATGCCGCGACCCAGCAGCTGCTGAACCGCGGTGCGCGCCTGACCGAGATCATGAAGCAGCCGCAATATTCGCCGCTGAGCAACGCGGAAATCGTCTGCGTCATCTTCGCCGGCACCAACGGCTATCTCGACAAGCTGCCGCTGAACCGTGTGAAGGCCTTCGAAGAGGGTCTGCTGAACCACATGCGCCAGAACCGCAAGGACATCCTGGACTGGATCGAGACCGAGGATCCGAAGATCAAGGGTGAGCCGGCGGACAAGCTGAAAGCCGCGATCGACGAATTCGCCAAAGACTTCGCGTAAGGGGGTAGGCGGATGCCGTCTCTCAAGGACCTGAAAAACAGGATCGAAAGCGTCAAGTCGACGCGGAAGATCACCAAGGCCATGCAGATGGTCGCCGCCGCGAAATTGCGGCGGGCCCAGGACGCGGCCGAACAGTCGCGCCCCTATACCGAACGCTTCATGTCGGTGATGAGCGGCCTGGCCGCCGGGGTCGGCGACAGCGACAGCGCCCCGGTGCTGCTGCGCGGCACCGGCAAGGACGAGGTGCAGCTGCTGGTGGTCCTGACCGCCGAGCGCGGCCTGTGCGGCGCCTTCAACGCCAATATCGCGAAGTTGGCGCGCCAGCGCGCCAATGAGCTGATCGCGGCGGGCAAGACGGTCAAGATCCTGACCGTCGGCAAGAAGGGGCGTGACGCGCTCAAGCGCGATCATGCGGACAAGTTCGTCGGCCATATCGACCTGTCGGAGATCAAGAATGTCGGCTATGCCGATGCCCGCGCGATCGCCCAGGACATTCTGGGCCGGTTCGATGCCGGTGATTTCGACGTCGCGACGATCTTTTTCGCCCGCTTCCAGTCGGTGATCAACCAGATCCCGACCGCCCAGCAGGTGATCCCGTTCGAGGCGCCCGAAACCGTCGAGGAGACCGGCGAGGCGACGCTCTACGATTACGAGCCCGGCGAAGAGGCGATCCTGGCCGACCTTCTGCCGCGCGGCGTGGCCACGGCGATCTTTGCCGCGCTGCTGGAAAACGGCGCCTCGGAAATGGGCGCGCGGATGAGCGCGATGGACAACGCCACGCGGAATGCCGGCGAGATGATCGACAAGCTGACGATCGAGTTCAACCGCTCGCGTCAGGCGGTCATCACCAACGAGCTGATTGAAATCATTTCGGGCGCCGAGGCGCTCTGACCAACCGGAGACACGACATATGGCTAACGCAAAAGGCAAGGTCACCCAGGTCATCGGCGCCGTCGTGGACGTGCAGTTCGACGATCACCTGCCGGCGATCCTGAACGCGCTGACCACCGACAACAACGGCAAGAAGCTGGTGCTGGAAGTCGCCCAGCATCTGGGCGAGAACACCGTCCGCACCATCGCCATGGATGCGACCGAGGGCCTGGTGCGCGGCCAGGAGGTGACCGACACCGACGGTCCGATCACCGTGCCGGTGGGCAATGCCACCCTGGGCCGGATCCTGAACGTGATCGGCGAGCCGGTGGACGAAGGCGCGCCGGTGAACGCGACCGAGCACCGCGCGATCCACCAGCCCGCGCCCGAATTCGACGAACAATCGACCGAAAGCGAGATCCTGGTCACCGGGATCAAGGTGATCGACCTGCTGGCCCCCTATTCCAAGGGCGGCAAGATCGGCCTGTTCGGCGGCGCCGGCGTGGGCAAGACGGTTCTGATCATGGAACTGATCAACAACATCGCCAAGGTGCACTCGGGCTATTCGGTCTTTGCCGGTGTCGGCGAACGGACCCGCGAAGGCAACGACCTGTATCACGAGATGATCGAGTCGAACGTCATCAAGCCCGACAACCTGGAAGAATCCCAGGTCGCCCTGGTCTATGGCCAGATGAACGAGCCTCCGGGGGCCCGCGCCCGCGTCGCGCTGACCGGCCTGACCCTGGCCGAGCAGTTCCGCGACCAGTCCGGGACCGACGTTCTGTTCTTTGTCGACAACATCTTCCGCTTCACCCAGGCGGGCTCCGAAGTGTCGGCGCTGCTGGGCCGGATCCCTTCGGCGGTGGGCTACCAGCCGACCCTGGCGACCGACATGGGCCAGATGCAGGAACGCATCACCTCGACCAAATCGGGCTCGATCACCTCGATCCAGGCCGTCTATGTGCCTGCGGACGACCTGACCGACCCGGCGCCGGCCACCACCTTTGCCCACCTCGACGCGACCACGGTTCTGAACCGGGCGATCTCCGAACTGGGCATCTACCCGGCCGTGGACCCGCTGGACAGCAACTCGCGCCTGATGGACCCGCAGATCGTGGGCGAAGAGCATTATCAGGTGGCCCGTGACGTGCAGGGCATCCTGCAGCGCTACAAGTCGCTGCAGGACATCATCGCCATTCTGGGGATGGACGAATTGAGCGAAGAGGACAAGCTGACCGTGGCCCGCGCCCGCAAGATCCAGCGCTTCCTGTCGCAGCCCTTCGACGTGGCCAAGGTGTTCACCGGTTCGGACGGCGTCCAGGTTCCGCTGGAGGACACGATCAGCTCGTTCAAGGCGGTCGTGGCCGGCGAATACGACCACCTGCCGGAAGCGGCCTTCTACATGGTCGGCGGCATCGACGAGGTGAAGGCCAAGGCCGAACGCCTGGCGGCCGAAGCCGCCTGAGCCAAGCGCGGGACGCGCCCCGGGCCTGACCCGGGGCCTCCCGGTCCACGCCACGAGGCCCCGGGTCAGGCCCGGGGCGGGATAGACAAGAGAGGCTGACATGGCCAAGAGTGTGCAATTCGACCTGGTCAGTCCCGAACGGCGCCTGGCGTCGCTCGAGGCGACCGAGGTCCAGATCCCCGGCGCCGATGGCGACATGACGGCGATGGCCGATCATGCCCCCACCATCACCACGCTGCGGCCCGGTATCCTGAAGGTCGTCCATGCGGGCGGCACCGATGAATACATCGTGTCGGGCGGTTTCGCCGAGATCACCGACGCGGCGGTCACGGTCTTGGCCGAACAGAGCCTGCCGCGCGCCGAGATGACCCAGGAGGTCTTCGACCGCATGCTGCAAGAGGCGGCGCAGGTTCACAAGGCCGCCAGGGACAGTTCCGAGAACCTGCCGGGGCCGGTCGACGAGGCGGCCAAGCTGCTGGCCGACATGGTCGCCATGGGGGGCCATATCGGCCTCGATACGAGCCGGTCCAACCTCTGATCCCGCGCGGATCGGACGGTTCAGAGGCCCCGGCGGAGCCCCGGGGCCTTTTGCCGTTGCGGGCCGCCGGGCGCCGCTCGTCCCGGGCCGGGCCCGGGACATCGCCCCGCCCACCGTCCCGGTTGTCTGGTCACACGATCCGTTGCTCCAGGTCGGCCGGATCGACCCCGTCGAGCCGCCAGAAATCCTGCGCCTCGGGTCCGATCCGGGCCAGGACGCGGTCCAGATCGGCCTGGCGCAGCGACCGGCGCAATGCCCAGGCGGTGGCGGCTAGGATGTCGTCCGGCGTCAGGTTGTGGTTGCGGCGCAGGGCCTTGGCCTCGGCCGTCAATGTCGCGCGATCGGCCCAGGGTGCGGGGGCGGCGGTGATGTCCCAGCCGGCCACGAAGATCGCCCGCAGGGTGGAAGGCAGGATGTCCGCGAAAGCGATGCCTTCGGCCGGGGTCAGCCGCTTGCGGAACACCTGCAGCACGCCATCGACCGCCGTATAGGCCATGTTGTCCGAACTCAGCCCGGTGCGGTCCTTCACATCCGCCAGGAAGGCTTTGAATTCCCGTTCGGAATGGCGGTAGGTCCAGGGCATCGGCATGGCCGAAGCATAGCCGGGCCGCGCCGGGGCTGTCACCGGCCTTGCGCCGTCGGGGCCGCTGGTGGATAGGAGGTCATGACACGCCTCAACGGCCCCATGCTGTTCATCCTTGCCACGCTGCTGATCGACGCGATCGGCATCGGCATCGTGTTCCCGATCATGCCCGATCTGATGGAGCGGGTCGGCGCCGGCGGCACCGCCGAGGGGTCGGTCTGGGCCGGGTTGCTGATGGCGGCCTATGCCGGCGCGCAATTCCTGCTGGGGCCGGTGGTGGGCTCGATCTCGGACGCCTACGGCCGACGGCCGGTGCTGATCGCCGCGCTCGCCTTTCTGGCGCTGGACTACGTGATCATGGCCCTGGCCGACAGCCTGTGGCTGCTGCTGCTGGGCCGGACGCTGGCGGGCATGGCCGGGGCGACCTACATCACCGCGACCGCCTATATCTCGGACATTTCGACGCGCGAGACCCGGGCGACGAATTTCGGGCTGATCGGGGCGGCCTTCGGGATCGGCTTCGTGCTGGGGCCGGTGCTGGGCGGGCTGGCGGCGGGCTGGCACGTGACGGCGCCATTCTGGCTGGCGGCGGGGCTGGCGGCGGCGAACACGGTGTTCGGCCTGTTCGTGCTGCCGGAATCGCTGAAGCCCGAAAACCGCCGCCCCTTCGGCCGCCGCGACCTGAATCCGTTCGGGGCGATCCTGACCGCGTTCCGGATGCCCGGCCTGGCGGTGCCGCTGATCTGCCTGTTTGTCTTCGAATTCGCCAACATGGTCTATCCGGTGCTCTGGGCCTTCTGGGTGCGCGAGATCTTTGGCTGGTCGGCCTTCCTGATCGGGCTCACACTGTCGGCCTATGGCGTGTTGATCGTCCTCTCGCAGGGGGTGATCATGCCCCATGCGGTCCGGCTGCTGGGTGAGGGGCGGGTGATGCTGTGGGGCATGGTGCTGGCGGCGGCGACGATGGTGGGCTTCGGCTTCACCTCGACGATCTGGGCGCTGTGCATCCTGCTGCCGCTGGCGGCGCTGACCGACCTGGTGCCGCCGACCCTGACGGCGATGGCCGCGAACGTCGCCCCCGAGGACCGGCAGGGCCTGGTGCAGGGGGTGATCGCCTCGCTCGGGGCGATCTCGGCGGTGGTCGCGCCGCTGCTGCTGACCCGGGTCTTCGGTTTCTTCGCCGATGCCGAAGGGCCGGTCTATCTGCCGGGCGCCCCGTTCCTGCTGGGGGCGCTGCTGGTCCTGGCGATCCTGCCGCTCAGCCTGCGCCAGGCCCGGCGCATTGTTTCCCCCGGGCGGCCCTGATCCTGCCATGCTGGTCGTGCAGCCTGCCGGGGGTTGAACCGAACCGACCCACGCGCGTAACAGGAGCGGGATGAAACGGCTGCGCAACCATCTGATCGGCGTCGATCACGGCGTCGTGCCCCTGTTTTCGGATTTCGAGAATGACGGGGTCATGTGGACGGGCGACGGCCCGCGCCAGCTGCGCAGCCATGTGATCTTCGCCGAACCGTTCCGCGACCCGCCGGTGGTGCAGGTGGGCCTGTCGATGTGGGACATGTCGAACGAGGCCAATGCCCGCGCCGACCTGCTGGCCGAGGATGTGAACCGCGAAGGGTTTCACATCGTGTTCCGCACCTGGGGCGATACCAAGGTGGCCCGCGTGCGGGTCAACTGGACAGCGATCGGGGAATTGCGCCAGGCCGATGACTGGGACCTCTACTAGCCCCCGTGACGCCGGCAAGAACCGGAGCGCCGCGGCTCAGGCGGCGTAGAGCCCTTCGTAGATCGGCCCCAGCGTCGCGTGGTCGAACAGGGAGGACACGCTTGTCCCGTTCCAGATGTTCAGGATCGCCTGGGCGAACATCGGCGCTGTGGGCACGATGCGGATATCGGGGCAATTGCGCACCGCCTCGGTCGCCTGGATGCTGTCGGTGATGACCAGCGATTTCATCGCCGACTTGGTGACCCGGTCCACGGCCGGGCCCGACAGGACCCCGTGGGAAATGTAGGAATGCACCTCGATCGCGCCGTTCTCCATCAGGTGGTCGGCGGCCTTGCACAGCGTTCCGGCGGTGTCGCAGATATCGTCGACGATGATGCAGGTCTTGCCTTCGACATTGCCGATCACGGTCATTTCGGCCACCTCGCCGGGCTTTTCCCGGCGCTTGTCGACGATCGACAGGGGCGCGCCGATGCGCTGGGCCAGCTCCCGCGCCCGGGCGACGCCGCCGACATCCGGCGACACCACCATCACGTCATCCATCCGGCCGCGGAAATGGTGCTGGATATCCAGCGCGAAGATCGGACTGGCATACAGGTTGTCCACGGGGATGTCGAAGAAACCCTGGATCTGGGCCGCGTGCAGGTCCATGGTCAGGACCCGTTCGATCCCCGCCTCGGTCAGCATGTTGGCGACCAGCTTGGCGCTGATCGGCGTCCGGGCCTTGGTGCGACGATCCTGACGGGCATAGCCGAAATAGGGGATCACGGCGGTGATGCGGGACGCGCTGGACCGGCGCAGCGCGTCGGCGATGATCAGCAGTTCCATCAGGTTGTCATTGGCGGGGTTCGAGGTCGGCTGGATGATGAACATGTCCTCGCCGCGGACGTTCTGGTAGACCTCGACGAAGATCTCGCCGTCGTTGAACCGTTCGACCCGGGCCTCGACCAGCCCGACATTGATGCCGCGATGCATGGACATGCGCCGGGCGACGGCCTGGGCAAGGGGCAGGTTGGCATTGCCCGAGATGAGCTTCGGCTCGACGATGTTCGGCATGTTGAGGGGGTCCCGCGTGACAGATTCGTGACGTTGACTTCGCTTAGCACGGCTCTAGCCTGCGGCAAAGAAATGACCCGCCGGAGGGGTGCGAATGCCGCAGATCGACTACTTTTTTTCCCTGCTGTCGCCCTATACCTACCTGGCCGGCACCCGGCCCGAGGCGGTAGCGGCGCGGCATGGCGCCACCCTGGTCTACAAGCCCGTCGACATTTTCGCCGTCTTCGCCCGGACCGGCGGTCTGCCGGTCAGGGACCGTGCCCCGGCCCGGCAGGAGATGCGCCTGCAGGAATTGCGCCGCCAGGCGAAGAAGGCGGGGCTGCCGATCAACCTGGCGCCGCCCTATCCGGCCGCCAATGCCGCGCCCGCGTCCTATGGCTTCATCGCCGCGCAGTCTGCCGGCGGGGGCGATCTGGGCGCGCTGGTTCATGCCCTGACCCGGGCGGTCTGGGCCGAGGATCGCGACATCGCCGAGGAGGCGGTGATCAAGGCGGCGCTGGACGAGGCGGGCTTCGATCCCGGCCTGGCGGACTGGGCCATGGTCCAGGGCGCCGAGACCTATGCCGCCAATACCGAAGAGGCGGTCAATCGCGGCGTCTTCGGCGTGCCGTTCTGGATCACCGAAACCGATGAACGGTTCTGGGGCCAGGACCGGATCGACGACCTGGACGCGCACCTTGCCGGAACGCTCTGAGCGGGGCGCACGGAAATTATATAATTTCCGTTTTCGCGCAAGGGGCTACAGAAGCGCCAGGAAAGCGTCCACGCCGGCTTCGGTCATCGACCAGTCGCAGACCAGCCGGCCCGTGAGCGGCGCGTCCTCGGCGCCGTCACGCGTGCCGTCCATCAGATAATAGACCGCGCCGCCCGTCTGCAATTTCCGATGCAGGGCACGGGGCGCGCGGAAGAAGATGATATTCGCCTGCGGGTCGCTGACGAAGGCCACGTCAGGCTGGCCGCGCAGCCCCTCGGCCAGGCGGGCGCAGGCGGCATTCGAGGCGCGCGCCAGGTCCAGCCAGAGGTCGCCCTCCAGATAGGCGTCCATCTGCGCCGACAGATACCGGTGCTTGGAAAACAGGTGCCCGCCGCGTTTGCGCCGCAGCTCGAATTCCCAGGCCTTTTCGGGGTCGAACAGCACCACCGCCTCGACGCCCATGCAGCCGTTCTTGGTGCCGCCGAAGCTGACCGCGTCGACGCCCGCCTTCCAGGTCATCTCGGCCGCGCTGCAGCCCAGTGCGACCTGGGCATTGGCGAAACGCGCGCCGTCCAGATGAACCGGCAGGCGGTGATCGCGGGCGATGGCGCTCAGGCTGGCGATCTGGTCGGTGTCGTAGAGCGTGCCCTCTTCGGTCACATTGGTGATCGACACGGGGCCGCGCTGGGGGCCGTGGACGCCGCGGGTTTCCTCGGCCTCGATCGCGGCCCGCAGGCCCTCCGGTGTCATCCGGCCGGCCTCGTCCGGGACCACGGTCAGCTTGGCGCCCGAGTAGAATTCCGGCGCGTTGCATTCGTCGACATTGATATGGGCCATCTTGGTGCAGAAGATGGTTTGCCAGGGATTGCAAAGGCTTGCCAGCGCCAGCGCATTGGCGGCCGTGCCGGTGGCGACGAGGTAGACCGCGGCCTGCGGCGCCTCGAACAGATCGCGGATCCGGTCGCGGACCCGGTCCATGATCGCATCGGCGCCATAGCCCAGCGCATAGCCGGCATTCGCATCGGCCAGCGCCTGCATCACGGCCGGATGGGCGGGGCCGGCATTGTCGGAGGCAAAGAACATCAGACGGGCTCCTCGATGATGTGGTCTTCCCAATCGTCCGGCGCCACCTGCGCCTCGCTCACCGTCAGGCCGCGGACCGAAACGCCGGCGGCATCGGTTGTTTCGGGATCGCCCGAAACCAGCGGATGCCACCAGAACAGGTCGCGCCCCTCGTGCACCAGGCGGTAGGCACAGGTCTGCGGCAGCCAGTAGAGGTGGTCGGACAAGGTCTTTGGGGTCAGGACGATGCACTCGGGCACATGGTCGTGGCGGGTGGCATACAGGGCGCAGCGACAGCTCTGGTCGTCCAGCAGCTTGCAGGCCACACGGGTCAGGGCGACCTCGCCGCTGTCCTCGTCCTCCAGCTTGTTCAGGCAGCATTTTCCGCAACCGTCGCAAAGCGCCTCCCATTCCGCATGGGTCATGTGTTCCATCGGGATCTCGGCCCAGTAGCGCGGGCGCAGGCCGCTGCGGTCGATCGGGTCCTCAGACATCGGACAGGATCTTTCGGGCGCGGGCGCAATCGTCGTCCATCCGGGCGATCAGCGCGTCGAGGCTGTCGAATTTCGCTTCTTCGCGCAGGAAATCGACCAGCGCGACCGAGGCATGTTCGCCATAAAGGTCGCCTTTGAAATCAAAGATATGGGTTTCGCAATTGGCGGTATTGACGCCGAAGGTCGGGCGCACCCCGATCGAGGCGGCACCATCGTAGCTGCCGGCATGGGGGCCGGTCAGGATATCGAGCTTGACGGCATAGACGCCGAAGCGGGGCGGGTGCAGCCCGGCGATGGACAGGTTGATCGTGGGATAGCCCAGGTCCCGGCCGCGCTGGTCGCCGTGGATCACCTCGCCGTCGATCCGGTGCCAATGGCCCAGCATTTCGGCCGCCTCGCGGGGCCGGCCCTCGGACAGGGCCCGGCGGATCGCGGTCGAGCTGACCTCTTTGGTGCCAAAGGAAATCAGCGGCGCCGTGGTCACACCGAACCCCAGTTCGGCGCCACAGATCCCGAGCCGTTCGACATCGCCGGCGCGGTCCTTGCCAAAGCGGAAATCCTCGCCCACGACCACATGGGCGAGGCCAAGCTGATCGTGCAGGATCTTGGCCGCGAAATCGCGCGGCGACAGGGCGGCGAGGCCCGGGGTGAAAGGCAGTTCGTAGAGGATGTCGATGCCGAGCTTTTCCAGCCGGTGAGCCTTGGCTTCGGCATTCATCAGCCGGAACGGTGGGGCGTCGGGGGCGAAGGCTTCGCGGGGATGGGGTTCGAAGGTCATCACCCCGAGTGGTGCGTCGATTTCATTTGAAATTTCGCGAGTGAGCGCGATCACCGACTGGTGGCCCAGATGGACCCCGTCGAAATTGCCGATGGCGGCGACGGCCCCACGCAGCGCGGGGTCGAGGAATTGCGTGTCATGGACGATGCGCATGGCACCGGGTTAGCCGCCACCGCGCCCGGGCGCAATGGGGCGCGCAAGGGGAAACGATGCACGCGGGGCAGGCTGGTGCCGGGCAAAGCCGATCGGCCGGCGTGCCTTGCTACACAGGGGGCCGGGGCCGACAACCGGCGTCGGTGCGCCCTCGGTATTGCGTCGGTATCACGTCGGCGCTGACCCTGCCGAAGAGCCCGATGCACGGAGCGCAGGCCGGGTGGCGTTGACCGAGGTCGCCGAACCCCTGCCGGCCACGCGACGGACGCGGGGCGGGTGTCGTCCCGCAGGCCTTGCGCGACGCGCAACAAAATTACGTAATTTTGTTGCGCGCGTCGGGGGCGATGTCAGTCGAACTTGCCCGAGGGCGCCAGCACTGTGGCCTCGCCCATCAGCACCTTCTTGCCGCCGACGAGGCAGCGGGTGTCCAGCGTCACGCGGCGCCTGGAATAGTCGATATCCCTGACCTCGACCTCGGCGGTCACCAGATCGCCCGGCCGCACCGGGGCGAGGAATTTCAGCGACTGGCCCAGATAGACCGTGCCGTGGCCCGGCAACTGTTCCCCGATCACCGCCGAGATCAGCCCTGCGGTCAGCATGCCATGGGCGATGCGGCCTTCGAAGATCGTGTCCCG
This sequence comes from Rhodobacteraceae bacterium HLUCCA08, assembly GCA_001314655.1. GTDB lineage: Bacteria > Pseudomonadota > Alphaproteobacteria > Rhodobacterales > Rhodobacteraceae > Salibaculum. The sequence goes on from LJSF01000001.1 coordinate 141,697, forward strand.
GGCATAGTCGTCATCCAGGTGGACCGGGTTGCGATCGGTCGAGACCTCGGCGAACAGTTCGATATCGCGGTCGGTCACCACCTTGGACAGGCTGCGGACCATGCCGATTTCGAGGTCTTCGATGACGATGGTTCCGCGGGGCATGTTGTCGAGCATGTCCGAATCTCCGGGCAATAAAACGTCCTCCACCGATGGTGGTGCGAAATTTTATTACTTTGCGAGCGCAGAAAGTTCAAGGGGAAATCCCCTAGCGAAACGCGGCCATGGCGAAGGTCGGGGTGACCATCTGTGCTTGCAGATAGGCGTTCAGCGCCTGCGGCTCCGGCCCCTGCGGCGTGGTGCGCGTTTCGGTCGCAGCCAGGCCGCCGGTGATGAAGAGGCTGTCGATATCCTCTTGCTGGGCGCCGAGAATATCGGTGCGGATGCCGTCGCCGATGGCGATGATCCGCGGATCGCGCAGGCTGCCGGGCAGGGCGGCATAGCGGCGCCGCGCCAGGTCGTAGATCGGCGGATGCGGCTTGCCGAAATAGAGGCTTTCGCCGCCCATTTCGGTATAGAGCTGCGCCACCGCGCCGGCGCAATATTCCCGCCGCGCGCCGCGATCGACGACGATGTCGGGATTGGCGCACAGCAGCTTGAGCCCCGTCTGCTTGGCATAGAGCAGCTGCGGGCGCAGGTCGTCGGGGTCGGCATGGGCATCGAAGGGGCCGGTGCAGACGATCCCCTCGGCCCGCTCCAGCGGCACCCGGGCGATCGGCACCGGCGTGTCGATCAGGGCGAGCGGATCGAAAAAGGACAGGTCACGTTCTTCCCCGATGAAGAAGACATCGGAGCCCACGGCGCCGCGGAACATCGCGGCCCGGGCGCTGTCGCCGGAGGTGGCGATGTCGTCCCAGGCGTCGTCGGGAATGCCCATGGCGGTGATCTGGTCGACGACATCGCGACGGGGGCGCGGGGAATTGGTGACCAGAATCACCTTGCCGTTCTGCGCCCGGAACGCCTGCAACGCGGCGATCGCCGGCGCGAATGCGACGATGCCGTCATGGACGCAGCCCCAGAGATCGACATAGGCGAGGTCGTAATCGGCGCCGATTTCGGCGAAGCTGTCGATGAGGCGGGGCATGGGCTGGCTCCTGTCGCGGCATGGCGCAGGGATAGGCGAGGCGGCGCCGAAGGGAAAGGGGTGCTGCCCCTCTGCGCGGCGCGCTCTCACCCCGGAGTTGTCCGGCCAAGATGACGAAGGGGCCCGTGCCGGACCTCCGGTCGGCGGAGGCCCGGGACAGGCGGGGCCGCGTCAGAGCGTGATGCGGTAGCGGGCGAAGCCGTCAGGGCCGTCGCCGGCAGGCTCGATCGTGACGCCGCGCACATCGTCGATATGGTCCACCGCCTTCGGCCCGGTATCGAACAGCACCGTGGTGCCGTCCATCGGCGCGAAGGTCCAGTTGGCATCGGCCGAGGGGCTGATCGTGCCCTGGTCGACGATGTAGCGGACGATCACGTCGCGGTTGGTGTCCGGACCGACGAAGACGATGGTGTCGCCGGTGCCCGGGAAATGGCCGCCGCCGCCGGCCCGGTAATTGTTGGTGGCGATGATGAATTCCTGACTTTCGTCAATGGGTTCGCCGTTGAAGCTGAGATCTGTGATACGGTGGGCCTCGGGGGCCACCACCTCTCCGTCATTGTTGTAGCGGCTGGGTTGGCTGAGGTCGATCCGGTAGGTCACCCCGTCGATCACGTCGAAATTGTAGGATGGGAAACCGGGGTTCAGCAGCACCTGGTCGGGCTGGCCCGGCGTGATCTGGTTGAACATCCCCGCGCTGCGTTCGAGCCATTCGCGCACCGTGGCCCCGTCCACCCGCACCGCGCGGATGGTGTTGGGGTAGAGATAGAGGTCGGCCACGTTCTTGATCGCGATGTCGCCGGCCGGCACGTCGGTATAATAGTCCGGCCCGCCCCGGCCCCCGGCCTTGAACGGCGCGGCGGCGGACAGGACCGGCAGGCCCTCGTGCTCGGTGCCTTTCATCATCTGCTCGATATACCAGCGCTGGGCATTGGCGACGATCTGGACCGAGGGGTCATCGGCCACCAGCGCGAAATAGGAATGCAGGGCTGCGTCGGTCTGGCCGACGGCGCGGCGGACATAGGCGAGGGTCGCGTCATGATCGGCCTGCGTGGCGTCGAGCACCGGCTGGTAATCGCCCACCAGCGGGGTGATCGAGCGGTCTTCTTCGCGGCGCGTGATCGGCCGGGCTTCGGACTGGCTGGCGGCGATGCGCCAGGTATTGCCGTCGCGTTCCAGCATCAGGTCGACAAGGCCCATATGCGACCCCCAGAACCCGGCCATGACGGCGGGTTTGCCCATGATCGTGCCGGCCGCGGCGTCGACGCCGGGGGCGTCGGCATAATCCGGGCCGGGAAAGACCAGGTGGTGGTGGCCGGTCATGACCACGTCGATGCCCTCGACCCCGGCCAGCGGGACAGAGGCGTTTTCCATCATGTCGACGTGATCGGCGGCACCGATGCCGCTATGCGACAGGGCGATGATGATCTCGGCCCCGTCCTCGCGCATCTGGGGCACATAGGCGCGGGCGGTCTCGACGATATCGCGGACCTGGACATTGCCCTCCAGGTGCTGGCGGTCCCAGGTCATGATCTGCGGCGGCACGAAGCCGATCACGCCGATCCGGATCGGAAAGGTCGCGCCGGCGCCGTCGGTCAATTCGCGGTCGAGCATGACATAGGGCGCGATCAGCGTGTCGTCCTGGGGCGCGTTGGTGGCGAGCGTCTTGGCGACATTGGCGGTGACGGTGGGAAAATCGGCGCCGTTCAGCGCCTTGGCCAGGAACTCCAGCCCGTAATTGAATTCATGATTGCCCAGCGTGGCGGCATCGAAGCCCAGCGTGTTCATCGCGGCGATGATCGGATGGACCACATCGCCGTCCATGCCCTTTTCATAGGCCATGTAATCGCCCATCGGGTTGCCTTGCAGGAAATCGCCGTTGTCGAGCAGCAGGGCATTGGTCGATTCGGCCCGGATCGCCTCGATGATCGAGGCGGTGCGCGACAGGCCGACCGTGTCCACCGGCCGGTCGCCGTAGTAATCGTAGGGCCAGACATGGACATGGACGTCGGTCGTTTCCATCAGCCGCAGATGGGCCTGGCCCGCTTGGGCGCGGGCGGAAAACGGATGCAGGGCGACAAAGCCCGCGGTCGAGGCCAGAAAGGCGCGGCGGGTCATGGACAATGGCATGGCGAATTCCCCCATGGATGGTGCCTGTGCCATCAGCCTAGACCCGAACCATGACGGTCGCGTCACGGTTTTTTCCCAAGGCCGGGCAACCGGCGGGACGCCGCTCTTGTCCCTGTCGGGCCAAGACGCCCCGCCCGCCGTCCCGGCGTATCCGCCCCCCTGCCTTTGTCCCGAAAATACCTCGGGGGTCCGGGGGCAGGGCCCCCGGGGCCGGGGCGCAGCCCCGGCTTTCCCCGCTCCCCGCAGGGGGCGCCGCAGGCGCAACGACAAAGGGCCCCCGTCAGAGGGCCCTTGCGATCTCAGTCGGCCCGGCTCAGACCTTGAGCGCGGGGATGATCTGTTTCTTGCGGCTCATGACGCCGGGCAGCACCACGCTGTCGCCGGATACCGTAGCGCCAAAGCTCTTTTCCGCCACGCCCTTCACAAGGTCGTTGGGCACAAGCAGCGTCGCCTCCTCGTTCAGGATATCGACCACGAACAACAGCACCTGGTCCACCCCGTCTTCGGTCGCGACCTGGCCCATCGTCGCGATCAGGCTGGCCTTGCGGTCCAGCACGATGCCGGGGGCGGTGGTTTCCAGCACGCTGACGCGGAATGTCACACCGTCCACAGCGTATTCCTTGCTGTCCATCCGCAGCAGTTCGGCATCGGAAAAGGCCGAGACATCGGATTTCGCCGCGAACATCTCGGCCGCGAAATCGGGGATCGACAGGCCAAGATCGGCGGCCAGCGCCTCGGCCAGGGCCTTGTCGGTGTCGGTGGTGGTGGGCGAGCGGAATTCCAGCGTGTCCGACAGGATGCAGGACAGCATCAGGCCCTTGATCGGCGCGGGCATTTTCGCCGCATCCGAGCCCATCATCTGGTGCATCACCGTCACCGTGCAGGCGAGCGGACGGATGGTGACGTCGATGGGCGATCTGGTTTCCAGCCCGCCGGTCAGCTTGTGGTGGTCGATGATCGCCGTCACATCCGCGTTGGCGATGTTGGCGGGCAGTTCGGCCGGGTTGTTGGTGTCGACGATCACGCAGCTCTGTCCGTCGGCGATGTCGTCCATCACCGGCGGCAGGGCAAAGCCCCAGCGGTCGGCGACGAATTTCGCCTCGGTGTTCGGATCGCCCAGCAGGCGGGCCTCGGCCGGTTCTCCCTTCACCTGGGAAAGATACCAGGCCCAGATCAGCGGGGCGCCGGTGCTGTCGGTATCGGGGGCCTTGTGGCCGAAGACGAGGGTGGTCATGGCGGTTTCTTTCCTGGTCGGAGGACTGAGGTCGCGGGCCTTATAGGGGGGCGGGCCGGGCTTGTCACGGGGGCCGATGCTGCGCTGCGGCAGGAACGCCGTGACCGGGGGCGTCCGACGGCAGGGTTTGACCGAAGGCGACGTGTCGTGGCAGTATAGGGGTCTCTGACAAGGAGTGCCCTGACGATGACCAAAGCGGCCTGAAACCCCGCCCGCGTGCCGACCCGACGGGTCCGGCGCATCGCAGCCATCCGTCAGAGGAGTGCCCGGACAATGGACAAGATCGGTTGAGGCCCGGCGTGGCCCGCAGCGCGCGCATGCCCTGCGCGCCCCGAATTTTCCGACATCCATGAAGGAGGCACACCATGCCCCGCAGATCCCGCAATACCCGCAAGCCGGGGGAACCCCGCCGTCACCCGACCCGGTCGGCGCCGCCCCGCGCCCCGGGCCCGCGCCAGTCCCGGGGGCCGGCAGGGCTGGACCGTCATGCCCGCCCCGGCGGGCGTCCGCCCCGGTTCCCGGGCCGCCAGGGCGGCCGCTAGGGTCAAGCGTCCGGCGCCTTGCCGCGCCGGGCGCATCCGCTAGAGTTCCGCCCCATGCGCGAAACCGATCTTTACCCGCCGGTCAAGGCGTTCTTCGAGGCCGCCGGCTACGTCGTGAAGGGCGAGGTCGGTGCCGCCGATGTGGTCGCGATGCGCCCGGGCGAGGATCCGGTGGTGGTCGAGCTCAAGACCGGGTTCTCGCTGGCGCTGTTGCACCAGGCGATCGCCCGGCAGGCGGTGACCGATCAGGTCTATCTCGCCGTGCCGATCCCGAAGAAGGGTGGCAAGGACAACGTGAAACTGGCGCGGATGCTGGGCCTGGGCGTGTTGTTCGTGCGCCCCCGCGACGGCTTCGTCGAGCTCAAGGCCGCGCCCGGCCCCTACCGGCCGCGCAAATCGCCGAAGAAGGCCAAGCGGCTGGTGGCGGCGTTCGACCGGCTGCGCGGCGATCCCAACGCGGGCGGCGCCACGCGGCACGGGCTGGTGACCGGCTACCGGCAGGACGCCGTCGCCTGCGCCCGGTTCCTGGCGGTGCACGGCCCGTCGAAGGCTTCGGTCGTGGCCGACTTGGCCGAGGTGCCCGTGGCGCGGCGGATCATGGCCGACAACCATTACGGCTGGTTCGCCCGGATCGAGCGCGGGATCTATGGTCTGACCGAGGCCGGCCGCAGGGGCCTGGCCGATTGGGGGGAGGGGTGATGCGGCTCAATCGAGCCGTTCGACGCGCCAGCCCCGCTGTTCCAGCAGCTGCAGCACACCCTGATCGCCCGGCAGGTGGGCCGCGCCGGCGGCGACGACGATATCGTCGTGGCGCGCGGCGGCCGCTTCGATCACCGGGATCCAGGCCTGGTTGCGCTCGGCCAGCAGCCGGGTTTCGAACTGGTCCATGACCTGCTCCATCTCGGCCAGGTCCAGCTCGGGGCTGAAGCGCAGGGCGATGCGGCTCAATTCCCAGGTCCGGGCGATTTCGCCGGCGAAATAGAGGTCGAGCGTGGCGACGAACATCTCTTCGGTCAGTTCGGGGTCGAGCACCGACATCCGCAGGTAATCAAGCTGCTGCTCCATCGGCATGTCGGTGAACAGGCCGAACAGCGTGTCGAAGGGTTCGAGCGCCTGCATCGGCAGGCCGCGGCGCTCGGCCAGGGTCATCAGCCGGTGATCCAGGCCGCGGCGCTGTTCGATCAGATCGCCCATGGCACAGGGCGGGATCGACAGCGACAGCATCAGGTACCAGGGCCGCGACTTGGCGGCGACGAAGCCGGGGATCTGCCGGTCACGGGCGGCGGCGGCGACCGCGTCCCAATCCTCGCCCAGCAGCACCGGCAGGGTGTCGCCTTCGGTGATGAAGGCGAAATCGGGATTGGCGGCCATGTAGCCCATCAGCGCGCCTTCCTCGGCCGGGGTCATTTCCAGCAGCAGCAGATCGGCCTCCGCCAGATGCGGGGCGGCGGCGGCCTCGATCGCATCCAGGCGCGGGTCGTGGATATGCATGGTGCCGATCAGCACGATCTGCGCCGCGCCCCGGCTGGCGCGAAAGATCAGGCCCTCGGCATGGGGGATGCCGGCGACGGCCGCGTCGAACCGGGCCATGTCGTCCGGTGTCAGCCGGTCGAGCAGGCTGGTGCCGGTGCAGAGCGCGGCGGCGGGCAGGGCGGTGGCCAGCCAGGCCAGGGCGGCGAGGACGGGGCGGCGCATGGGACCTCCTTGGGGTCGATGTCGTCGGGCGCAGGGTAGCGCCCGGGGCGCCGGTGTCGAGCCGCGAAGCGCCGCACCGGCGCCGTCAGGGCCGGGCCGGGCCGGGATGGTCGGCCGCCTCCGGGGCCAGCGCCCGGCCCAGCCGGATCAGCAGGTGCCCGATCCGGACGCGCAGCGGAAGACCGCGCGGCGGGATCGGGTCCGCCGGCCGCACGGGGACATGGGCCTCGAGCGGAAAGCCCGGCGGCGGCAGGGACAGGTCGAGCCGTTGCGCCGCGCCGCGCCGGGGCACGGATTTGACGCCCGGCGGGACGGGATGCGAGGGCGCCCGGTGAAACGGGGCCGTGTAGAACGGGGGATGCATGGATCTGGTCCTGAAACAGAAGGGGGCCGGAGGGCCGGCAAGGGGCGATGTCGGACTGCCTCAGCAGCCGAGCGGGGAAATCTCCTTTCGCATGTTGCGCCTCCTTTTCAGGGTCGATGCGGTCTGATACCCGATCGCTTCGACCTGACAAAGCACTTTCCGCCCATCCTGCGCCGGCGTCGCTTTTTTGCCGATCGGGGCGTTGACAGCGGCGTCGACTTTGCCTAGATCTCCGCCGTTATCACTCGCCACGGGTGAGTGCTAACAGGTTCCCGATCCGGGGGCCTGGAATTCAAAAACGAGCTGAGGAGCTACGAGACATGGCTTTCACACCGCTTCATGACCGGGTGCTGGTGCGCCGCGTGGAAAGCGAAGAAAAGACCGCCGGCGGCCTGATCATCCCCGACAGCGCCAAGGAAAAGCCCGCCGAGGGCGAGGTGGTTGCCGTGGGCGCCGGTGCCCGGGACGACGATGGCGACCGGATCGCCATGGATGTCAAGCAGGGCGACCGCATTCTCTTCGGCAAGTGGTCCGGCACCGAGATCACGCTGGACGGCGAAGAGCTGCTGATCATGAAGGAAAGCGACATCCTGGGCGTCATCGCCTGATCCGCTGATCCCAAACTGACGCAAATCACGACATTTCAAGGAGACGCAAATGTCCGCCAAAGACGTGAAGTTCAACACCGATGCCCGCAACCGCATGCTGCGCGGCGTCAACACCCTGGCCGATGCGGTCAAGGTGACGCTGGGCCCCAAGGGCCGCAACGTGGTTCTGGAAAAATCCTTCGGCGCGCCGCGCATCACCAAGGACGGTGTGTCGGTCGCCAAGGAAATCGAACTGGAAGACAAGTTCGAGAACATGGGCGCCCAGATGGTCAAGGAAGTGGCCAGCCGCACCAATGACGAGGCCGGCGACGGCACCACCACCGCCACCGTCCTGGCCCAGGCCATCGTCAAGGAAGGCATGAAATCGGTCGCCGCCGGCATGAACCCGATGGATCTCAAGCGCGGCATCGACCTGGCCACCTCCAAGGTCGTCGAGGCCATCAAGGCCGCCGCCCGCAAGGTCGAGAATTCCGACGAAGTCGCCCAGGTCGGCACCATCTCGGCCAATGGCGAAGAGGAAATCGGCCGCCAGATCGCCGACGCGATGCAGAAGGTCGGCAACGAGGGTGTCATCACCGTCGAGGAAAACAAGGGCCTGGAGACCGAGACCGACGTGGTCGAGGGCATGCAGTTCGACCGCGGCTACCTGAGCCCCTATTTCGTCACCAATGCCGACAAGATGACCGTCGAGCTGGAAGACGCCATCATCCTGCTGCACGAAAAGAAGCTGTCGTCGCTGCAGCCGATGGTTCCGCTGCTGGAATCGGTGATCCAGTCGGGCAAGCCGCTGCTGATCATCGCCGAGGATGTCGAGGGCGAAGCCCTGGCCACCCTGGTGGTCAACAAGCTGCGCGGCGGGCTCAAGATCGCCGCCGTCAAGGCGCCGGGCTTCGGTGATCGCCGCAAGGCCATGCTGCAGGACATCGCGATCCTGACCGGCGGCCAGGTGATCTCCGAAGATCTGGGCATGAAGCTGGAAAACGTGACCATCGACATGCTGGGCAGCGCCAAGCGGGTCAGCATCACCAAGGACGAAACCACGATCGTCGACGGTGCCGGCGAAAAGGCCGAGATCGAGGCGCGTGTGGCCCAGATCCGCAACCAGATCGAGGAAACCACCAGCGACTACGACCGTGAAAAGCTGCAGGAGCGGGTCGCCAAGCTGGCCGGCGGTGTCGCCGTGATCCGCGTCGGCGGCATGACCGAGGTCGAGGTGAAAGAGCGCAAGGACCGTGTCGATGACGCTCTGAACGCCACCCGCGCCGCGGTGCAGGAAGGTGTCGTCGTCGGTGGCGGTGTCGCCCTGGTGCAGGGGGCCAAGGCGCTTGACGGGCTGACCGGTGCCAACAGCGACCAGACCGTCGGCATCAGCATCGTGCGCAAGGCGCTCGAGGCGCCGCTGCGTCAGATCGCCGAAAACTCGGGCGTCGACGGGTCGGTCGTGGCCGGCAAGGTCCGCGAATCCACCGACAAGGCCTTTGGCTTCAACGCCCAGACCGAAGAATATGGCGACATGTTCAAGTTCGGCGTGATCGACCCGGCCAAGGTGGTACGCACCGCGCTGCAGGACGCGGCCTCGGTCGCCGGCCTGCTGATCACCACCGAGGCGATGGTGGCCGACAAGCCCAAGAAGGACGAGCCCGCCGGCGGCGGCATGGGCGACATGGGCGGCATGGGCGGCATGATGTAAGTCGGTATTTCCGCAAGGAAATGCGACTGTCGGTGCGGCGCGGCAGACATTCGGCAAGGCCGAATTTCGAGAGCGCTGCCCCGAATGCCGGACCATGATCCCCAGCCGGATCAACACAAGGGCGTCCCCGCGGGGGCGCCCTTTCGTTTGCGCCCCTGTGCCGGCCTTCGCCCCGAGGCGCGCGGTCGCCGGGAGCAGGGCCGGCCGGTTCCGCGCCCGGCACTGGCCTTCGGCGCGGGATCGGCGCAGAACAGGGCATGGCCCTGTTCCTGCTGACCGCGCTGACCATGGTGGCCTTTGCCGCCAATTCGATCCTGACCCGCGCGGCGGTGGACGGGGCGGGCATGGACCCGCTGGGCTTTGCACTGCTGCGGGTGGCGTCCGGGGCGGCGGTGCTGGCCGTGCTGGTGATCCTGCGCGGGCGCGGATGGGGCTGGTCCCGTCGGCGGCTGTCGGGGGCGTTCTGGCTTGCGGTCTACATGGTCGGGTTTTCAGCCGCCTATGTGACGCTGGATGCGGGGCTGGGCGCGTTGATCCTGTTCGGCGGCGTGCAATTGACCATGTTCGGCGGCGGCCTGCTGACCGGTGCCTCGGTTCCGGCGCGGGCCTGGGCCGGGATGGTCCTGGCGCTGGCCGGGCTGGCCTGGTTGCTTTGGCCCGGGCCGGGGGTCGTTGTCGCGCCGGCGGCGACGGGCTGCATGCTGGCCGGCGCGCTGGGCTGGGGGATCTATTCGCTCAAGGGCCGGGTCGAGGCGGATGCCCTGGCGGCGACGGCGGGGAATTTCCTGGTCTGCCTGCCGATGGTGGCGCTGGTCGTCGCGCTGACCGGCTGGGGCGCGATGCCGATGCGCGGGCTGCTGCTGGCGCTGGTCTCGGGCGGGGTGACCTCGGGGCTGGGCTATGCGCTGTGGTATCGCTTGCTGCCGCGGCTGGCGCCGAGCACGGCGGCGGTGGCGCAACTTTCGGCCCCGGTGATCGCGGTGATCGGCGGCGCGGCGCTGCTGGCCGAACCGGTGACCGCTCGGATCCTGCTGGCGGGGGCGCTGGTCCTGGGCGGGATCGCGGTGGCGACGGTTCAGCGCAGGAGCGGCTCCAGCGGGTCATAGCTGGGGGCGCCGGTGTCGGACCAGGCGACGGCGGCCAGGCTGTCGGGCTTGACGCGCAGGCCGGCCATCTCGGCGCGCGCGACCCAGCGGCGGTGGCTGACGATGCCTTCGGGGTCGCGCCAGGCGGGGTCGAGCGTGCCGGACAGCAGCGTGCCGCGGAAATAGAGGTCGACCTGGTGGAAATCGCCCTCCGGGTCGTGGAATTCGTTGACCAGGCAGGGGGCGCCGACGGCGATGGTCAGGCCGGTTTCCTCGTGCACCTCGCGGGCCAGGTTGTCGGGCAGCGACTGATGCGGCTCGGCCCCGCCGCCGGGGGCGCACCACAGGTCGTCGCGGCCGCGATAGGCATTGACCAGCAGCAGCCGGTCGTCGTGCAGGATCACGGCGCGGGTGGCCAGCCGGACGGGACGGGTCATGCCCTGTCGCCTGCGGCGGGCGGGGCGGGGGGCGCTGTCCCCCGTCTCCCGGCGGTGATTCCCGCCGGAGTCATTCGGCCAGGATGACGCATCAGCGGGGGGGCTGGCCGAACAGGATCTGTTGCGCCTTGCGGTCCTGGCTGGTGTCGGCGCGGCGGTCGGCGGCGACGGCACGGCCTTTCTGCACGGCCGGGCGGGCCGCGATCTCGTCCAGCCAGCGGGCGAGGTGGGGCTTGTCGTCGAGGCGTTGCTGCTGGCCTTCCCAGAGCGCGGCCCAGGGCCAGATCGCCATGTCGGCGATCGAGTAGAAATCGCCGGCGACAAAAGGGTTTTCGGCCAGGCGTCGGTCAAGCACGCCATAGAGCCGGGCGACCTCGCCCCGGTAGCGGTCCTTGGCATAGGGCAGGTCCTGGGGCGGGTCGAGCTGCGGCGCGTATTTCAGGAAATGGTGCGCCTGGCCGGCCATCGGGCCGACGCCGCCCATCTGCCACATCAGCCATTGCTCGACCGCGATTCGGTCGCGTTCGGTCCGGCCGATGAACCGCCCGGTCTTGCGCGCGAGATACAGCAGGATGGCGCCGCTTTCGAAGATCGAGACCGGGGCGCCGCCGGGCCCGTCGGGATCGACGATCGCGGGCATCCGGTTGTTCGGCGCGATGCGCAGGAAATCCGGGTCGAACTGGTCGCCCTTGCCGATATCGACCAGGTGAAGCCGGTAGGGCAGGCCCATTTCCTCGAGCGCGATGGTGATTTTCCAGCCGTTCGGGGTCGGCCAGTAATAGAGGTCGATGGTCATGAGGCCCTCCTGCATCGGTGCAGGGGTCAGGATGGCGTGCGCGGGCGGAAGGGCAAGGGGAAATCGGGCCAATAGCCGCGCCGGGCCGGTTCGAGCGCGGCGCGCAGGACCGGCAGCGGCGTTTCGGCCGGACGGTGCAGCAGGGCGCGGTAAAGACCGAAGACGCCCGGGCGCAGATAGCCCGACCAATGGCAGACCGGCGCTTTGGGGGGCGGGATCCGGTGGCCGAAATCGCGCAGGGCAGAGAGGGTCTCGAGCCTGTCGAGCGGCAGGTCGAGCCAGTTCGGCGCGTCGAGGCCCCGGCCGAGCGTCGGGCCGGCCAGCGGTGCGGCCAGGCGCAGGCCGAGGTCGAAGACCAGGTTCTCGCGCCCGGTCACGTTGATGACCTGTGCGGCGCTTGCCGCCGGGCTGGTCTCCAGCAGGGCCCGGGTTTCGCGCCGGAACAGGGCGGCAGAGATCAGGATCGCGCGCTGAACCGCCCCCGGGGGCAGATCGCGCAGGGCCAGCAGGCCGACCCGGGCGCCCAGCGAATGGCCGACCAGGTGCAGCGGCCGGTCCGGCTCCAGCGCCTTGAGTCGGGTGATCAGTCGGCCGAGGTCGGCGGCGGCGGCCTCGGCCCGGCGCAGGGCGGCCCAGATCGAGCCGCGGGCCGGCCAGCCATAGCCGATCGCCAGACCGCGATCGCCGGTCAGACCCAGGTGCCGCGGCCAGCTGACCGCCTTCCAGCAGCCGGGCCGGGGGCGTTCGGCAAGGATATGCAGATGCGGGCTATGGCCCTCCACCATCGGCGAGAACCGGAAGCCGTGGATCATCACCACGACCGGCGCGCCGGGGACGAGGCCGGCCAGCGCCGCGGCGAGACGTGCGGTGGGCAGATCCTGCCCCATGTTGACTGGTAGAAGCGCCATGCGATCCCCACAACATCTTGTGGGCGCTGTGCCAGCTTCGGACGACATCCCCATGACAGCCCCGTGAAAGCTGCGTGACGCCGGCGGCGATGCTTGACCGGGGCCCGCGGGCGCAGTATTTCGCGTGGCGTGGCGATTTGTTCTCCGGATTGCGGGCCACGTTAAACTTACCGCTAAAGAGGTCTGACGGGTGCCGAACCCCGATGCCTTGCCGGTATCGGGGTTTTTCATTGACCCGAAGGGTCATGAGGTCTTGCACCGACCCGAAGGGTCATGAGGTCTTGCACCGACCCGAAGGGTCATGAGGTCTTGCACCGACCCGACGGGTCATCCGTTCTTGTATTGGCCGGGAGGGCCTGTGACATGACACTGCGCAAACGCACCCGGGCGGTCCATGCCGGCACCCGCCGCAGCCAGTATGGCGAGGTCAGCGAGGCGCTGTTCCTGACCCAGGGCTTTGTCTACGACAGTGCCGAAGCCGCCGAGGCGCGGTTCGAGACCCTGGGGACAGATGAATTCATCTATGCCCGCTATGGCAACCCCACCGTGCGGATGTTCGAGGACCGGATCGCCGCGCTGGAAGGGGTCGAGGATGCCTTTGCCTGCACCAGCGGCATGGCGGCGGTGACGGGCGCGCTGACCGCACTGCTCAAGGCCGGGGATCGGGTGGTGTCGAGCCGGGCTCTCTTCGGCTCCTGCACCTATGTTCTGGCCGAGGTGCTGGGGCGATTCGGGGTCGAGGTGGTCTTCGTCGACGGCACCGACATGGCGCAATGGCAGGCGGCGATCAGGCCGGGGACGGCGGTGGTGTTCCTGGAATCGATCTCCAACCCGACGCTGGACCTGGTGGACTTGCCGGCGGTGGTGGCGCTGGCCCATGGGGCGGGCGCGAAGGTGGTGGTCGACAATGCCATGGCGACGCCGGTCTATTCCTGCGCCGCAGAGGCGGGGGCCGACCTGGTGGTCTATTCCACGACCAAGCATATCGACGGGCAGGGCCGCTGCCTGGGCGGGGTGATCCTGGGATCGCGGGCGCTGATCCGCGGCCCGGTCGAGACCTACATGAAACATACCGGCGGGGCGATGAACCCCTTTGCCGCCTGGCTGGCGCTGAAGGGGCTGGAGACGCTGGACCTGCGCGTCCGGGCGCAATCGGAGGCGGCGCTGCGGATCGGTGCGGCCCTGCAGGGGCACCCGGCGGTGTCGGCCCTGCGCTATCCGCTGCTGGACAGCCATCCCCAGGCGGCGCTGGCCCGGCGGCTTTACGAAGGCGGCGGCACCGTGCTGGCGCTGGAGCTGGCCGGCGCCAAGGAGGCGGCGTTCCGGTTCCTGAACGCGCTGGAAATCGTGCTGATTTCCAACAACTTCGCCGATGCGAAAAGCATCGCGACGCATCCCGCGACGACAACGCACCAGCGGCTGAGCGACGACGAAAAGGCCCGGGTCGGGATCACGCCGGGCCTGATCCGGCTGTCGATCGGGCTGGAGGATCCGGCCGATCTGATGGATGACCTGACCCGGGCCCTGGACGCGGCGTGATCCGCGACGGCAGGGCGATCGCGCGCTGGCCGACCTGGGTCCGTTTGCCCGAGGAATGATCCGGCGCCCGATGCCCGCCGTAAGCATTAACGACTTGCAAATCGGTGGGGCGCGCCCCACCTTGAGGGCTCGGCCCGCACCTGGAAGGGGGAAATCGCCGTGAACATCCATCCCAAGGACATCGACCGTGATCCGAGCCGCGACGACGCCGAGGCGGCGCTCGCGACCCTGCGCCGCTGGGCGGGTCGCGCCAGCGCCGAGGACCTGGCGACGCTGGATCCCGCGATCGGCCGACTGCTGCCCGGTCCGGTGTCCGATTATCCCGCGCTGGCAAGGGCTTACCCCGAGGATTTCACGGTGGACGCGGCCTATCGCGCCACCTTGCCGGACTTGCAGAACGGACCGTCCAGCCTGATCCGGGGCGCCAAGCGACAGATCCAGCATGTCGGGATTTCGAATTTCCGGCTGCCGGTGCGCTACCGCACCCGCGACAACGGCGATCTGACGCTGGAAACCAGCGTGACCGGCACGGTCAGCCTGGAGGCCGAGAAGAAGGGCATCAACATGAGCCGCATCATGCGGTCCTTCTACGGCTATGCCGAGGAAACCTTCAGCTTCGAAGTGATCGAACGCGCGCTGGACGCCTACAAGGCGGATCTGGACAGCTTCGATGCCCGGATCGAGATGCGGTTTTCCTACCCGGTCAAGGTCGACAGCCTGCGGTCGGGCCTGTCGGGCTATCAATATTACGACATCGCGCTGGAAGTGGTCGAAACCGCCGGCACGCGGCGCAAGATCGTGCATCTGGACTATGTCTATTCCTCGACCTGCCCCTGTTCGCTGGAATTGTCGGAACATGCCCGCCAGGCGCGCGGCCAGCTGGCGACGCCGCATTCGCAGCGCTCGGTGGCGCGGATTTCGGTGGCGATCGACCCGGATGCGGGCTGCCTGTGGTTCGAGGACCTGATCGAGATGGCCCGCGCGGCGGTGCCGACCGAAACCCAGGTGATGGTCAAGCGCGAGGACGAACAGGCCTTTGCCGAGCTGAACGCCGCCAACCCGATCTTCGTCGAGGATGCGGCCCGGCTGTTCGCCGAACGCCTGCATGCCGATGCGCGGATCGGCGACTTCCGGGTTCTGGCGAGCCACCAGGAAAGCCTGCACAGCCACGATGCGGTCAGCGTGCTGACCGAAGGGCCGACCTTCGACAATGCCAGCCTGGACCCGCGGCTGTTCGCGTCGCTGATCCATCGCGGCTGAGGGCCGTGGGGGCCGTGGCCGGGCTGAAGCCCGGCCTGGCTCTTGGCCCGTGGCGTCGAGCAGGCTGACCGCGCTTCCGGCTTGACGCCGCCGCGCGGGCGGGCCAACGCTTTGCCCATGCTGGATTTCCGCCCCGTCGGATATGTGATCGGCCTGCTGGTCGCGGCCCTAGGGGTGACGATGTTCGCGCCGATGATGGCCGACGCGGTGGCCGGCAACGGCCATTGGCCGGTCTTTCTGCAAAGCGCGATCATCGCGATCGGCGGCGGCGGCCTGACCGCCCTGGCCTGCGCCAATGGCGTGTCCGAGGGGCTGAGCATCCGCCAGACCTTTCTGCTGACCGTGCTGGTCTGGGTCGCGCTGCCGCTGTTCGGGGCCTTGCCGTTCTGGCTGGGCCAGACGCAACTGCGCTATACGGATGCCTTTTTCGAGGCGATGTCGGGCCTGACCACCACCGGCGCGACGGTGATCTCGGGCATCGACGCCCTGCCCGAGGGGCTCAAGCTGTGGCGCGGCGTCCTGCAATGGCTGGGCGGGATCGGGATCATCGTCGTGGCCATGGTGTTCTTGCCGGAACTGAAGGTCGGCGGCATGCAGATCTTCCGCTCCGAAGCCTTCGACACGATGGGCAAGATCCTGCCCCGCGCGGCCGAGATCGCCAGCCGCATCTCGACCATCTATGTCTTTCTGACCTTCGCCTGCGCGCTGAGCTATGCGGCGCTGGGCATGAATGCCTTCGACGCCATGGTCCATGCGATGACCACGATCTCGACCGGCGGCTTCGCCAATACCGACGCCTCGTTCGGGGCCTTCGGCGCCGGTATCCATTATGCCGCCAGCGCCTTCATGATCCTGGCCGCGCTGCCCTTCGTGCGCTTCGTCCAGATGATTTCCGGCGGCGGCATGACGCCGCTTCTGCGCGACAGCCAGGTCCATGCCTTTTTCGGCATCATCCTTGCCCTGGTCATCGTGATGTCGCTGTGGACCGCGCGCACCTTTCACGGTTTCGAAGAGCTCGCCTTTCGCGAAAGCCTGTTCAACGTGGTGTCGATCCTGACCGGGACCGGCTATGCCAGCGCCGATTACATGCAATGGGGGCCCTTCGCGGTCACGATCTTCTTCTTCACCGGCCTGATCGGCGGCTGCGCGGGATCGACCGCCTGTTCGGTCAAGGTGTTCCGCTACCAGTTGCTGTTCGCGGCGATCAAGGCGCAGATCCGGCGGATCCACAGCCCGCATGGCATCTTCACCCCGCGCTACCAGGGCCGGCCGGTGGGCGAGGATGTCCTGAACTCGGTCATGGCCTTTTTCGTGGCCTTCATGGTCGGCATGGGGGTGATCGCCGTGGCCCTGGGGATGACGGGGCTGGATTTCATCACCTCGGTCAGCGGGGCGGCGACGGCCCTGGCCAATGTCGGCCCCGGCCTGGGGACCGAAATCGGCCCGGCGGGGAATTTCGCGGGCCTGAACGACACCGCCAAGTGGATCCTGGCGATCGCGATGCTGTTCGGGCGGCTCGAGATCCTGGCGGTGCTCACGATCCTGAGCTGGCGATTCTGGAGGGGATGATGGACAGACCGCTTGGTGCGCAGATTTCACACATGCTGAAGGCGCGGGGGGTCGAGGTGATCTTCGGCATTCCCGGCGTGCACAACCAGGAATTGTATCGCGGGATCGAGGAGGCCGGCATCAGCCATGTGCTGGCCCGTCACGAACAGGGCGCGGGGTTCATGGCCGATGGCTATGCCCGGGCGACCGGCCGGTTCGGGGTCTGCTACCTGATCACCGGGCCGGGGTTGTTGAACGCATTGACACCGCTGGGCCAGGCCTGGTCCGACGGCGTGTCGGTTCTGGCGATCTGTTCATGCCTGGATGACACGGTGCATCGCAACGGCCAGTTGCACCAGATGAAGGACCAGGCGGGCGCGGCGGGCGCGGTCTGCGACTGGTCCGAAACGGCGCGCGATGCGGACACCGCCTATGGGCTGGTGGACCGGGCGCTGCATGACTTTTCCGGCGGCGATCCGCGGCCAAAGGCGATTCACGTGCCCATCGGGGTGCTCAAGTCGCCGGCCGCGCCGCCGGGGCGCGGTGTCGCCGGCGACGGGCGGCTGATCCCCGACCCGAAGACCGTGATCCACGCGGTCGAACGGCTGACGGCCGCGCGCAAGCCCTTGGTGATCTTTGGCGGCGGTGCGCGGCAGATCGGTCGCGCGGCGGTCGAGACGCTGCTGGAGCGCGTCGGCGCGGCCAGTTTCTGCACCTCTGCCGGGCGCGGGATCGTGTCGCCGGATCGGTCGCTGCATTTCGGCCCGTTCCTGGGGCGGCCCGACAGTGCCCGGGTGGTCGCAGAGGCCGACCTGGTGCTGGCCATCGGCACCCAGCTGGCCGAGGTCGATATCTGGCGCGACCATCTGGGTCACAGGGCAGAGGCGCTGATCCGGGTCGATGTCTCGGAGGCGGCGCTGAGCAGGGCCAGAGGGGCGGCCTGCACCATCCGCGCCGATGCGCGGTCCTTCGTGGCGGCGCTGCTGGACCACTGCTCCGGGGCGTCGGACAGCGATTGGACGGGCGCGGCGGTGGCCCAGGCCCGCGACCGCTGGCGAGCCGAGGTCGCCGCCGAGTTTCCGGGCACCGGGCCGGTGATCGAGGCCTTGCGCGCGGCGATGCCGGACGCGGCGATGATCTATTCCGACATGACCCAGATCGCCTATGCGGCGAACGAGCTGTGGGACATGGAACGGCCCGGACATTGGCACCATCCGTCGGGCTTCGGCACGCTGGGCTATGCGCTGCCCGCAGCCATCGGCGCGGCGGTGGCGCGGCCCGATCTGCCGACCTGTTGCATCATCGGCGATTACGGGCTGCAATACACGATCGCAGAGCTGGGCACCGCGGTGGAGCTGGGCCTGCCCCTGCCGATCCTGCTGTGGGACAACGGCAAGCTGGGCGCGATCGAGGCCAGCATGGTGCGGGCCCAGATCGCCCCCAATGCGGTGGTGGCGCGCAATCCGGATTTCCTGGCCCTGGCCCGGGCCTATGGCGCCGGGGCGGTGCAGCCGGACAGCCTGGAGGGGTTGCAGGCGGCGCTGCGGGCGGCGTTCAAGGCCGACGGGCCGACGCTGATCCGGATGACGCCGGATCTGGGCTGAGCGCGTGGTGGGATGAAATCCCACCCGACCGGCCGGTGCGGGCCGTGCTGACAGGCGCAGACGCCGGGCGCATTTGGGGCTCTGCCCGTTCGGTGCCGAAATCGGTCCACTGGACCGATTTCCGGGCGCAGCTCACTCCCAACAACTGACCAGGACGGTGACGTCGTTGGCCAGGCCGGACATCGCTTCGGGGGTCATGTAGGCCAGCGTCGCGGTGGTCTGCACCGACAGGCCCGCGCCCTGGACCGAGGCGACGATCTCGCTCGCATCCACGGAAAACGCCACATCGGGCGGCAGGACCTGGCCGTTGAGCGTCTGTCGCGGCAGCAGCATCCCCAGCACCGCGCCGCCATTGTCGAAGACCGGACCGCCGGCATCGCCCTCCTGTGCGGTCAGGACCAGGCGCTTGACCTCGTCCTCGCCGTTCAGGCCGCGGATATCGGCCAGGGTGCCGAAGGTCAGCGCCGGCGCCGGCAAAACGCCGCCATAGGGATAGCCCGCGACCGCGATTTCGGACTGCAGGCGCGGCACGCCGGTCTGGAAGGCGGCGACGGCGGGCGGGGCCAGGGCGGCCTCGGGGCGCAGCACCACCAGGCCCAGCCGGTCGTCGCGATGAATCACCCGGGCCGGATGGACGCTGTCCAGCGTGACCTCGCCGCAGCCGTCGACCGCTTCGAGCGTGGTCAGCACGTCGCCGTCCGCGTCGATGAAGAAACCCGACCGGTCGCGCAGCGGCTTGCGGATCGCCAGGCCCGAGACCAGGTCGATCGCCTGGTCTTCGTCCGGGGCGACGATGCCGGGGTCCAGCACGCCGGCGATGGAGGTGAAGCTGGCCTGCATCTCGGACAGGACCCGGGCGCGGCGATCCTCGTCGCCGGTGGGCCAGATCAGGGCAAAGCCCTTGATCTGCCCGTCCGCGTGCCGGGCGGTGACATGGGTGTGGATGTCGCGGCCGATCCCCTCGATCACGAAGCTGTCGCCGGAGCGGTCGCGCGGCCCCTCGGGCGGCACGATCTCCAGCGTCTGCAGGATTTCATAAAGCCCGGCCAGCCGGGTCCGGTCGCCGGGCTGGGAAATCAGCAGGACCCGGGCGCCCAGGTCGGTGCGCGGCTCGAAATTGGCGAAGGGCGGGCGATATTCGGTGAAATCGACCACGCCGGTGGGGATCGCGATCTCGATCCCGGTGGCATTGTCGCGCACCACCTGCAGGTCCATCCCGTCAAGGATCGCGTTATAGGCCGTGCGCAGCTGACCGCGCTGGCCGGTGGTCATGACCCCGGTCGGTTCGTGGTTGTTGGCGATCTGCCAGGCCTCCATCGCCTGGCGTGTGCCGCGGCCGTAAAGCCCGTCGAGCGCGCCGGTATAGAAACCCGCCCATTGCAGCCATTCCTGGACTTCGCGTTTTTCGTCGCGCGACAGGGCGTTTTCCGCGGCGCGCGCCTCGGCCAGGGTTTCGTCCGGGGGCTGGATCGGGTCCGGTTCGGGCGCGGGCTCGGGCGCGGTGATCGCCGGGTCGGGATCGGCCTCGGGCACCGTCACGGGGCGGGTATCGGCATTGCCCGACAGGCCCACGGGCCAGAATTGCGTCGTGAACAGGTTGCCGTTCACGATATAGCTGTCGGCCGGGATCAGCCCGCGGGCGCGCAGGCCGCTAAGCTGTGCCTCGGCATCGGCGGGGCTGTAGGGGCCCAGAACCACCGCGTACCAGCGGGTGGTCAGGGCAAAACCCTGCACGTCGGGCACGCCGCGCGCCTCGTAGCCGCGGGCGGCGTCCTGGGTGCCGGTCAGCGTGCGCTGCGCCTCGATCTGGACCCAGACGCGGTCCTGCGCCGCCACCCCGGTGCCAAGGGTCAGCACCGTGAACATCACCACCAGAAATCTCGTCATTCCAAAACCCGTAGCCAATTGTCGCCCCCGCGCCCGTCCCGGCGCGCGCTTCGCGGCAATCTAGCCACAGCGGCGCCCGAGTGGTAGCCCCGATTGACGCCCCCCGGCCCGGGCGATAGTCAAGCCCGGCGACGCGCGAGGAGAGGCGACATGGCCGACAGACCCCGGTCCTTCCAGGAGATCATCCTGCGGCTTCAGACCTACTGGGCCGCGCGGGGCTGCGCCGTGCTGCAGCCCTATGACATGGAGGTCGGCGCCGGCACCTTTCACCCGGCGACGACGCTGCGCTCTCTGGGCACCCGGCCCTGGGCGGCGGCCTATGTGCAGCCCTCGCGCCGGCCCACCGATGGCCGCTATGGCGACAACCCGAACCGGTTGCAGCATTACTACCAGTTCCAGGTGCTGATCAAACCCAGCCCGCCGGACCTGCAGGATCTGTATCTGGGCAGCCTTCAGGCGATCGGGATCGACATGGCGCTGCACGACATCCGCTTTGTCGAGGACGATTGGGAAAGCCCCACCCTGGGCGCCTGGGGCCTGGGCTGGGAGGTCTGGTGCGACGGCATGGAAGTCAGCCAGTTCACCTATTTCCAGCAGGTCGGCGGGCATGATTGCCATCCGGTCTCGGGCGAGCTGACCTATGGGCTCGAACGGCTGGCGATGTATGTGCTGGGCGTCGATCACGTGATGGACATGCCGTTCAACGACCCGCAGACGCCGATCGCGCTCAGCTATGGCGACGTGTTCCGCCAGACCGAACAGGAATACAGCCGCTGGAATTTCGACGTCGCCGACACCCAGATGCTGCTGCGCCATTTCGAAGAGGCCGAGGCGGAATGCCGCGCGATCCTCGACCAGGCGCCCGAGGATCCCAAGACCGGCCGGCGGATCATCATGGCCCATCCGGCCTATGACCAATGCATCAAGGCGTCCCACATCTTCAACCTGCTGGACGCGCGCGGCGTGATCTCGGTCACCGAACGGCAGGCCTATATCGGCCGGGTGCGGGCGCTGGCGAAACTCTGCGCCGACGCTTTCGTGCAGACCGAAGCCGGCGGGGCCGCCGCATCATGAACGCCGTCAGGATCTGGATCATCGCCATGCTTGTCACCGCTCTCGCCGCCGGGATCGGCCTGTATTACACCCAGGTCTATGCCTTCTATGACGAGGTCGACGGACAGGAGTTTGGAAATGTGCAACTGGTCAGCCTGCATTCCGGCGCGCCCGAGCCGATCCTGTTCGAAAACTTCAAGGCGATCGACAGCAATTCCAGCCCGATCCGGTTCCGTGCCTGTTTCGACACGCCGCTGAGCCAGGCCATGCTGACCGAAACCTACGAGATCTACGACACCGCCGTGCCGCTGAACGGGCCGCGCTGGTTCGATTGCTACGATGCCCGCGCGGTCGGCGAGGCGCTGGAACAGGGCGCGGCGATCGCCTTTCTGGGCGAGGCCAACATCATCTACGGGGTCGACCGGGTGGTCGCCGTGATGCCCGACGGGCGCGGCTATATCTGGCACCAGCTGAACCGCTGCGGCGAGGTCGTCTATGACGGCGAACCGGCGCCCGAGGATTGCCCCGAACCGCCGGAGGGCTATTGATGCCGGACCTGCTGATCGAATTGTTTTCCGAGGAAATTCCGGCGCGGATGCAGGCCCGCGCCGCCGCCGATTTCAAGCGGCTGATGACCGACGGGCTGGTCGAGGCCGGGTTGACCTATGCCGATGCCGGGGTCTTTTCGACCCCGCGGCGGCTGGCGCTGGTCGTCGGCGGGCTGTCGGGCGCAAGCCCGACCCTGCGGGAGGACCGCAAGGGCCCGCGCGTGGATGCGCCCGAGGCGGCGCTGGAGGGGTTCCTGCGGTCCACCGGGCTGAGCCGAGACCAGCTGGAGCGCCGCGCCGACAAGAAGGGCGAGGTCTGGTTCGCCAGCATCGAGCGGCCCGGCCGGCCGGCGGCGGACATCGTGGCGCAGGTGCTGGAGCATGTCATCCGCAGCTTCCCCTGGCCCAAATCCATGCGCTGGGGCGCGGGCAGCCTGCGCTGGGTGCGGCCGCTGCATTCGATCCTGTGCATTCTGTATGACGAGACCGGCAGCGCCATCGTCCCGCTCGACATCGACGGGATCCGGGCCGGTGACACGACCCGCGGCCATCGTTTCATGGCGCCCGAGCCGTTCTCGGTGACAAGCTACGATGATTATGCCGCAAAGCTGGAAGCGGCGAAGGTGCTGCATTCGGCCGAACAGCGCGCCGCGCAGATCCACCATGTGTCCTTGAACATGCTGTTTCCCCTCGGGCTGGAACTGGTCGAGGACAAGGGCCTGCTGGCCGAGGTCGCCGGGCTGGTGGAATGGCCCGTGGTGCTGATGGGCGAGATCGGCGCCGATTTCCTCGATCTGCCGCCCGAGGTGTTGCAGACCTCGATGCGCGAACACCAGAAGTTCTTTTCGGTGAAGAACCCCGCGACCGGGCGGATCGAACGGTTCCTGACCGTCGCCAATATCGAGACCGCCGATCATGGCGCGACGATCCTGGCCGGCAACCAGAAGGTTCTGGCGGCGCGTCTGTCGGATGCGAAATTCTTCTGGGAGAACGATCTGCGCACCATCCGCGAAAAGGGGCTCGAAGGCATGGCCGCCGGGCTCTCGGACGTCACCTTCCACAACAAGCTGGGCAGCCAGGCCGACCGCATCAAGCGCATCGAGGCACTGGCCCGCGAGATCGCCCCCCTGGTCGGCGCCAAGCCCGATCTGGCCGCCGAGGCCGCGCGCGTCGCCAAGGCTGACCTGCAATCCGAAATGGTCGGCGAATTCCCGGAATTGCAGGGGCTGATGGGGCGGTATTACGCGCAGGCCGCAGGCCATGACGATGGCGTGCCCGAGGCTTGCGAGGAACATTACCAGCCCCTCGGCCCGGGCGATGCGGTGCCGGCCGCGCCGGTCTCCGTCGCCGTGGCGCTCGCCGACAAGATCGACACGCTCACCGGCTTCTGGGCGATCGACGAAAAGCCCACCGGGTCCAAGGACCCCTACGCCCTGCGCCGTGCGGCGCTGGGGGTGATCCGGCTGGTGCTGGTCAATGACCTGCGCCTGAAGATCATCGACGTTGTGAAACTGGCCAATGAAATTTCGGGACCTCGCGGCGCTTCCTTTGCCGACGCCAACGACCTCCTGTCTTTCCTCCACGACCGGCTCAAGGTCCATCTGCGCGACGAAGGCATCCGCCATGACGTGATCGACGCCGCCCTGGCGATGCCCGGATCGGATGACCTGGTGTTGCTGGTCAAACGGGCCGAGGCGCTGGCGGCGTTTCTCAAGACCGACGATGGCGAAAACCTGATCCAGGGCTACAAGCGTGCCAACAACATCCTGAGCCAGGCCGAGGAAAAGGACGGGGTCGAATATTCCTATGGCGCGGATGTGAAATTCGCCGACACGCCCGAGGAACGCGCGCTGTTTTCCGCGCTCGACGCCGCCGAAGCGACGATCGGCCCGGCGATGCAAGCCGAGGATTTCGCCGACGCCATGTCCGCCATGGCTGCGTTGCGCGCGCCGATCGACGCCTTTTTCGAGGCGGTCCAGATCAATGCCGACAACGCGGTGCTGCGGCGCAACCGGTTGAACCTGCTGTCGCGGATCCGCGCGATCTGCCTGTCGGTCGCTGACTTGTCGCGGCTTGAAGGTTAATCTTTTCCAAAGGTTTCCCTTGCGGCGAATCGGGAAGAGAGGTCCTGTGACGCGAAACGAGGATGCTGCAGTGCAGAAAGTTGTGACGCTCAAGGAGGTCACGCGGATCACCGCGACCGCGCCGATGGATGTGTCGGTCCATGGCGGGCGCGCGAAATGCCTGCAGCGCCTGGTCCGCCTGGACATGCCGGTGCCGACCACCGTCGCGTTGTCGTTTTCCGCGGTGCACAAGCTGGCTGCCGGAGACCTGCCCGACATCCGGTCGATCCTGTCGCATTTCGACGAGGCCGCGCTGCTGTCGGTGCGCCCGTCCAGCGCCGATCCCGATTGGGGCGGGCCGGGCGCGGTGCTGAATCTGGGCATGAACGATACCCGCCATGCGGCCTTGTGCGACACCCTGGGCGAGGGCGCGGCGACGCGGCTCTATCTCAAGTTCATCCAGGATTATGCGGTCGAGGTGGCGCGGCTGGACCCGGATGCCTTTCCGATGCCGGCGGTGCCGGATCGCGCCGCGCTGAACGCCGTGCTCGAGATCTACGAGACGGAAATGGAGGACGCCTTTCCGCAGGAGCTGGAGGTTCAGCTGACCGAGGTCCTGCGGTCCATGGCGCGGGCCTGGGAAGGGACCTCGGCCCGGCTGTTGCGCAGCGCGCGGGGCGCACCGGCGGATGCCGGGCTGGGCCTTGTGGTGCAGGAAATGGCGCTGGGTGTGGGGCCGGGCGAATGCGGCACCGGGGTGGTGCAATTCGTCGATGGCGATACCGGCAAGCGGCAGGTGACCGGGCGCTACCGGCGCCAGCACCAGGTCGGCGCGGACCGGTCCGACGACGAGGGCGCGCTGTTTCTGGCCAGGGACAAGCGCGGCCCGTCCCTGCAGGATTGCGCCCCCGATGCCTTTGCGGCGCTTCTGGATTACGGCGACCTGTCGCGACGGAAACTGCGCGCCGAAATGGAGATCAAGTTCGTGCTGACCGACGGGCGGCTCAGCATCCTCGACGCGGTGCGGGTGCCGCGCTCGTCCCGCGGCGCGGTGCGGATCGCCGTCGATCTGGCCCGCGACGGCATCATCAGCCACGAAGAGGCGGTGATGCGGGTCGAACCCCAGGCGCTGAGCGAGCTGCTGCACCGCCAGGTCAGCCCGAAGGCGAATCGCGACGTTCTGGTGCGCGGCATCGCCGCCAGCCCGGGGGCCGCCTCGGGCCGGCTGGTGCTGTCCGCGGCCGAGGCCCAGGCCAGTGCGGCGCGCGGCGAGCCCTGCATCCTTGTCCGGCGCGAAACCACGCCCGAGGATATTCGCGGCATGCATGCCGCCGAAGCGGTCGTGACCCTGCGCGGCGGCGTGACCAGCCATGCGGCGGTGATCGGGCGGGGCCTTGGTCTGCCCTGCGTGGTCGGCGCCTCCGACCTGCTGATCGACACCAGGGCGCGCCGCATCACCACCCCCGATGGCCGCACCATCGCCGAGGGCGAGGTGATCACCGTCGACGGCGGCGCGGGCGAGGTGCTGGCGGGCAAGCCGGCGATGCTCGAGGCGCGGCTGGACGACGCCTTCCGGACGCTGCTGGACTGGGCCGACGACTTTCGCGACATCGGCATCCGCGCCAATGCCGACACGCCCGCCGATGCCAAGACCGCGCGCAATTTCGCCGCCCAGGGCATCGGGCTGTGCCGGACCGAGCACATGTTCTTCGAAACCGACCGTGTCGACCTGATGCGCGAGATGATCTTTTCCCAGACGCCCGAGGGGCGCGCGGCGGTGCTGGAGCGCCTGCTGCCGCTGCAGCGCGCCGATTTCACCGAGCTGTTCCAGATCATGCAGGGCCAGCCGGTCTGCATCCGGCTGTTCGATCCGCCGCTGCACGAATTCCTGCCCTCGGACCGGGCCGGCATGCGCGACCTGGCCGAGGTGCTGGACCTGCCGCTGTCGGATGTGACCGCGCAGGTCGAAACGCTGCAGGAATACAACCCGATGCTGGGGATGCGCGGCGTGCGGCTGGGGATCACCGTGCCGGAAATCTACGACATGCAGGCAAGGGCGATCTTCGAGGCGACGCTGAAGGCGTCGAAAAAGGGCGAACCGGTGGTGCCCGAGATCATGATCCCGCTGGTTTCGGCGATGCGCGAGGTCGAACTGGTCCAGGCCCGGATCGACGCGGTGGCGGCCGCTGTCCGCAATGAAACCGGGCGCGATTTCACCTATCGGCTGGGGGTCATGGTCGAAACCCCGCGGGCCTGTCTGCGGGCCGAGGATATCGCCCGCCATGCCGATTTCCTGTCCTTCGGCACCAATGACCTGACCCAGATGGCCTATGGGTTGTCGCGCGACGATGCGGGCCGGTTCATGTCGACCTATGTCCAGCAGAAGGTCTATGCCGAGGATCCGTTCCACACCCTCGATATCGAAGGGGTCGGAGAACTGCTGTCGATCGGCGCCGCACGCGGCCGACGCAGCCGTCCGGGCGTGACCCTGTCGATCTGCGGCGAACATGGCGGCTCGCGCGCGGCGATCGCGTTCTGCCGGGCGCAGGGGTTCGACTATGTGTCCTGTTCGCCCTTCCGGGTGCCCGTGGCGCGGCTGTCGGCGGCACAACTGGCGCTGGAGGAAACACGGCCGAACCTCAGAAAACTTGCATTCAGGTGACAATGCCGGGTTCTGGCGGCGGATTATGTCCGATCCGGCAACAGTAATGGGCGAAGCCTTGCCGAAAGCCCGTCCGTTGCTGGACGGATGCGGGAAATTCGCCTAAACGCCAGACGCCTGCGCGGGGCTGGTGCCGCGTGACGCCTGGGGGTGGGGATGATTGTCCGGATTCTGAGACGCGCGATGGGCGCGAGTGTCATGGTTTTGGCCGGGCTGGCGTCGACGGCCGCCTTGTCGGACACGTTGATGCAGGCCCGTCTGTCCGAATTGCTGGGGCAGGAAGCGCAATCGATCCGGATGGTTTCGGACAGCCGCCTGGCGGCCCTGACCGCGCCGCCGCCGCCTGATGCGCGTGATGTTCCGACCGCGCCGGCCAGCCTGTCCTACAACCGGTCGTTCCTGGCCGCGCTGCCGCCCGCAAACGGCGATGCGCAATGGGAATGCCTGGCCGAGGCCCTGTATTTCGAGGCGCGCGGCGAAAGCGTCCGGGGCATGTTCGCGGTGGGCGAGGTGATCCTGAACCGGGTCGATTCCGCGCAGTTCCCGAACACGATCTGCGGCGTCGTGAACCAGGGCACCGGGCGGCTCTATGCCTGCCAGTTCACCTATACCTGCGACGGCCATCCCGAACAGGTGCACGAGCCGCAATCCTGGCAGCGCGTCGGCAAGGTCGCGCGGCTGCTGATCGACGGCGCCCCGCGGGAGCTGACCGATGGCGCGACCCATTACCATACCCGCGCGGTCAGCCCGCGCTGGGCCCGGACCTTTCCGCGCGTCGCCACGGTGGGATCGCATTATTTCTACCGCATGAACGGCTGATCCGCGTCGCTTTCGGCATCGCGGACTTCGCCGGCGGGCCGGTTGCGGCCCGGACCCCGGCCTAGTATCCCGCGCAGCACCGCCCGACGCGAAAGGCCGCCGCCCATGTCCTCCGATACCCGTCTTGCCTTTGCCCATCCCGCCGAACGGGCCGAGGCGACCGCGCCCGACGGCAGCGCGCTGCATGACCGGATCAGCCTGCGCGACTATGTCACCGAGGCCGAGATCGGCGCCTTTCAGCTTGAACGCGGCCAGACCCAGCGGCTGCGGTTCAACCTGGTGGTCGAAGTGGCGCGCGACGCGGCCCCGGTCGAGGACGATGTCGACCGCATCCTGTCCTATGACCGGCTGACCGAGGCGATCGCCCATGAACTGGCCGCCGAGCGTCTGAACCTTCTGGAAACGCTGGCCGAACGCGTGGCCGAACGGATCCTGGCCGAACCGCGGGCCAAGCGGGTCTTCGTGCGGATCGAAAAGCTGGACCGGGGGCCTTTCGCGCTGGGGGTCGAGATCGCCCGGGAACGCGGCGGGCGCGATGAGGCGCCGCAGGCGCACGAAGAGGCGCCCCATCCCCGGCTGGTCTACCTGTCCAACGCCGCCATCGACAGCGACCGGCTGGGCGCCTGGATCGACGCGGCGGTGGCCGGCGCGGCGCCGGTGATCTTCTGCGTCGGCGCGCCCGATGCGCCGGCGCCCCGGGCCCAGGCCGCCATGCCGCAACGCCGGATCGACCTGCTGGCGATCGAGCAGAACGCCTGGGTTCTGGCCGGGCGCGACCGGCGCTGCCTTGTCGTCGGCACCCGGACCGAGCTTGACTGGGCGATGAAGAACGGCGTCGCCTGCGTCTGGGCGCCCTGCAAGATCGTGCTGGACGCGGTCGACGGCCCCTCGGCCGACCCGCGCGACGCGCTGGCCCTTGTGGCCTGGTTCGCCGAACAGATGCAGGCGGCCGAACTGCTGGTGATCGGCGCCGCGCCGCCCGAGGCGCCGGTGCCGGTCCGTGCGGTCGGGCTGGAGGACGATCTGTGAGCCATTGGCGCCCGGTCGCCCGGACCGGTCGGGCCCGGCCGCGCGGGGCCGAGCGGCTGGCCGGTGGCTGGTGCTGGTTCGACAGCGTCGAGCACCTGTCCCGAGGTGCCGCGCCCGAGATCGTCCCGCTGGCGGAGGTTCCGACCGCGGTGATGGACCGGCTGACCGCCCCGCGCGCCGATATCGCCGGGCTGTCGATGGATGTCCCGCGGATCATGGCGATCCTGAACCTGACGCCGGACAGCTTTTCCGACGGCGGGCTCTTCGACCGGCAGGGCCCGTCCCGGGCCGCCGATCTCATCGCTGCCGGGGCCGATCTCCTGGATATCGGCGGCGAAAGTACCCGGCCCGGCGCCGCGGAGGTGCCGGTCGAGGCGGAAATCGCCCGCACCGCGCCGGTGATCGCCGCCGCCGCGGCGCTGGGCGTGCCGATGTCGATCGACACGCGCAAGGCGCCGGTGGCGCGGGCGGCGCTGGAGGCCGGGGCGGCGATGGTCAACGATGTCGCGGCCTTCCGCTTCGATCCGGACCTGGCCCGGGTCGTGGCCGAGGCCGGGGTGCCGGTCTGCCTGATGCATTCCATCGGCACGCCCGAGACCATGCAGGACGAAGCGCGCTATGGCGATGTGCTGCTGGATGTCCATGACCACCTGGCCGAACGCATCGCCCTGGCCGAGGCCGCCGGCATCCCCCGGTCCCGGATCGTCGTCGATCCCGGCATCGGCTTCGGCAAGACCCTGCAACACAACGTAACCATCCTTGAGCGGTTGTCCCTTTTCCACGGGCTGGGCTGTCCGCTATTGTTGGGCGCATCGCGCAAGCGGTTCATCGGCACGATCGCACACGCCCCCGACGCGCGGGATCGGATGCCGGGATCGCTGGCCGTGGCGTTGCATGGCGCGGCGCAGGGTGTGCAGATCACCCGCGTCCATGATATGAGTGACACAAGGCAGGCATTGAACCTGTGGTGGGCCCTGAACGGGGCAGAGCGGTAAAGGGGCAGCAGATGTCGCGCAAGTTCTTCGGCACGGACGGGGTCCGTGGCCTGGCCAATACCCATCCGATGACCGCCGAGATGGCGCTGCGCCTGGGCGCGGCGGCGGGGCGGTATTTCCGCAATGACGGCTCCAACGGGCACCGGGTGGTGATCGGCAAGGACACCCGACTGTCGGGCTATCTGTTCGAGAATGCGCTGACCGCCGGGCTGACCAGCACCGGGATGAACGTCTTCCTGCTGGGCCCGGTGCCGACGCCGGCGGTGGGGATGCTGACGCCCAGCCTGCGGGCCGATCTGGGCATCATGATCTCGGCCAGCCACAACCCGGCCCATGACAACGGGATCAAGTTCTTCGGCCCCGACGGGTTCAAGCTGTCCGATGCGGCCGAGGCCGAGATCGAGCGGCTGCTGGACGCGGGCGTGGAGCCGGTGCAGGCCGGCAATATCGGTCGGGCCAAGCGGATCGACGATGGCCGGTTCCGCTATGGCGAGCGGGTGAAATCGACCCTTCCGGGGGGCATGCGCTTGACCGGGCTCAAGGTCGTCGTCGATTGCGCCAATGGGGCCGCCTATCGCGCCGCGCCCGACATCCTGTGGGAACTGGGCGCCAATGTGATCCCGGTCGGGGTCAATCCGAACGGCTACAACATCAACGACGGCGTCGGCTCGACCGCGCCGCGCACCGCGGCCGAGACCGTGGTGGCCCATAACGCCGATGTCGGCCTGTGCCTGGACGGCGATGCGGACCGGGTCGTGGTGCTGGACCAGAACGGCAAGGCGGCCGATGGCGACCAGGTGATGGCGCTGCTGGCCGGCCGCTGGGC
This sequence comes from Rhodobacteraceae bacterium HLUCCA08, assembly GCA_001314655.1. Taxonomy (GTDB): domain Bacteria; phylum Pseudomonadota; class Alphaproteobacteria; order Rhodobacterales; family Rhodobacteraceae; genus Salibaculum. The sequence continues at coordinate 172,139 of LJSF01000001.1, forward strand.
CGAGACCGGCCGGCTGACCGGCGGGGCGCTGGTGGCGACGGTGATGTCGAACCTCGGCCTGGAACGGTTCCTGGCCGGGCGCGGGCTGGGCCTGGAACGGACCAAGGTCGGCGACCGCTACGTGGTCGAGCGGATGCGCGCCGGCGGGTTCAACCTGGGCGGCGAACAATCCGGCCATATCGTGATGAGCGATTACGCCACCACCGGGGACGGGCTGCTGGCCGGGATCCAGGTGCTGGCGGCGCTGGTCGAGACCGGCCGGCCGGCCTCCGAATTGCTGCACCAGTTCGACCCGGTGCCGCAGATGCTGAAGAATGTCGGTTTCACCGCCGGCACGGCGCCGCTGGAGGCCGAGGCGGTGAAACGCGCCAGCCGGGCGGCCGAGGCGCAGTTGAACGGCAAGGGCCGGCTGCTGCTGCGGCCGTCGGGCACCGAGCCGCTGATCCGGGTCATGGTCGAATGCGAGGACGAGGCGCTGCTGGCGCGGGTGGTCGACGACATGGTCGACACGATCGCGGCGGCCGGCGCCTGAAACGCCAACGCCCCCGACCGGGGTCGGGGGCGGGGCGTTGTGCGGGGTCGCGGTGCTCAGGCCTTGCGGCGCTTTCCCCAGGCGGCCAGGCCCAGGGCCGATCCGAGCAGGACCAGCCCGCCCGGAAGCGGCACCGGCGACGGCTGGCCCCCGGAGGGCCCGCGCTGTTGCGGTGCCGGTGCGGTGATCGTGTAGCCGCCGCTGAGGTCGAGCTGGGTCAGGGTCGGGGCGTCGATCGGCCCGCCGATCCAGTAGGCCTGATCGAAATTGACATATTTGCGGACATCCATCGACACGGTGCTGCCCCGGGAGAAGCCGTCGGTGACGAACCCGTCGGTCGATCCGGTAAAGGCATACATCCAGTAATAGCCGTTCGCACCGGGGGCGCTGGCGTCTTCGTCGCCATAGGCATTGGCCCGGTCGTCCCTGACCAGCACGTTCGAGTCCGGGTCCAGACCGGACAGGTCGCCGGCGAATTTCGTGCGGCAGGTCTTGGCGTCGGCGCCACGACAATGCTGCGCCGGGTCGATATCCGTGCCGGTGAAGATCATGCCCAGCGACAGGTCGCTTGCCCCGGTCTGTTCATAGGCGAACAGGTAAGCGGATCCGAGCGACAGGGTCAGCGGCCCGTTGAAGGTGCCATTGTCATAGGCATAGAAATCCGCGGCCGAGGCATCGCCCTGAAGTGTCGACAGGTTCTGTGTGCCGGAAGACGTCGTGACCGACAGCGTTGCCGCCACCACGGGGGCCCCCATGCACAGGCTGGCGGTCAATACGGCAAGAAATCGCTTCATGGTTTCACAGCTCCCAAAGTCACATCAAAATGTTCATACCGACTACACCGTTTAAGGCGAAGCTGCATCCGAGTATCGGGGAAAAGCCTTGGGAACCAGTCATTTTCACGACAATCGCATTCCTGCGCTTGATTGGTGACCTTTGCGCGACAATGCTGCCCGGCTCCGGCCCCGGGCGCGCCGATTCGGCGCGGCGCGGGCGGTCAGCTTGACAGGAGACGGCGCAGCGACGGGGCCTGGCTGATGAACAGGCCGGTCAGGATCAGCGTCAGCGCGGCGAAGAACCGCCAGGGCAGTTCCTCGGACAGGATCAGCGCGCCCAGGGCCATGGACCAGACCGGGACCTGGTAATTCACCAGCGTCATGAACACCGACCCGGCGCTGCGGATCACCCGCGTGCGCAACAATGTGGCCAGCGCCGTCGGCACCAGGCCCAGGAACAGCAATGCGCTTCCGGCGCGCGGTCCGGCCCAGCCGGGGACACCTTCGACCGCAAGGGTGACCGGGATCAGGACCGCCGCCCCCACGACCAGCGACAGGGCGGCCAGAACAAGCGGGTCGATCGGCGGACAATTGCGGGTCAGGATCGAGGCCACGGCATAGCTTGCCGCGGCGCCGATACAGGCCAGTTGCGCCAGCGGTTCCGCGCCCTGGCCCAGGCTGGCCAGCCCCGGGCCGATCAGCACCAGCGCGCCGGCGAAGCCGACGCTGACGCCGGTTGCCTTGCGCAGCACCAGCGGTTCGTCCGAGAACAGATGCGCCAGCGGCAGCACGAACAGCGGCACCGCGGCCATGGAAATGCCGGCAAAGGCCGAGGGCACGTGCTGCTGGCCCCAGCTGAGCAGGACAAAGGGCACCGCGGTGCTCAGCAGCCCCGCGCCGGCGACGATGACCCAGAGCCGGAGCGAGCCGGCGGGCAGCCGCTTGCCCATGCCCAGCGCCAGGGCCGTCAGCGCGACGGCACCCAGCGTGGTGCGGGCGCAGGCCACGGTCAGCGGCCCGTAGCCTTCCAGCGCCACGGAAATCACCATGAAGGTGCCGCCCCAGACCAGGCCCAGGGTCAGCACCGACAGCCAGTCGGACCGGCCGGGCGCCGTCACGCGGCGCCTGCCGCCGCCGTGGCCGCGCCCGAGCCATGGAACCAGGCGTAATAGCCATAGGACAGCACGCCAAGCGCGGTCAGCGCCAGCCCGACCCAGCGCCAGGAGCCGACCTCGGGGGTGCGGCGGGCGACGATCCAGACCGCGCGGGTCAGGACGATCTGGTAGGCGCACAGCCCGACCAGAAGCGCCGCCAGCACCAGGTCGAGCGCCCGGTCGCTCAGCACCAGCGAGGCCAGCACGCCGACCAGCACCGTGACCGGAACGAACACCAGCGCGACGCCGATATTGCCGATCCAGAACGTATCGCCCAGGCCCAGCCGCGCCCGCAAGAGCCGGCCGAACCAGGCCGGGCGAAAGATGTCCCGGCGGTCATCCGCAGGTCGGGCAAGGTCGTCGAATTCGTTCACGGGGGGGTCCTTCCGCGGGGTGCCGTGCCCGGCCGGACATAGACCCGGGCGCGGGGGCTTGTCCACCGGCGCCGGCTCCGGACGCCCGGTTGCCGCCTTCGGCAGTGCGGCGACGATCCCGGTCAGCGAGACCGGCGAGGCGCCGACGAAGGTCGCCCGCACGCCTGGGGTCATTCTGTCGTCGCGCCCCGCGCGGCCGCGGCGACAGCCGCCAGCAGCTCCGACGCGCCCGGCGCCCCGACCGGCCCCCAGGTCCGGCGGCCGCTCCGGCGCAGGTTCCGGCGCAGGTTCCTGTGCCGGATATCGACCATCACCTGCCCCGTTCGCCCGGAACCCGGCGCGTGACGCAAGGGTGCGCGACACCGAAAAGGGGCGCCTCGAAAGGCGCCCCTTGACCGGCGTGTCGCCGGCCTCAGTTCTTGGCCTTGTCCACCAGCTTGCCCTCGGAAATCCAGGGCATCATGGCGCGCAGCTTTTCGCCCACCTGTTCGATCTGGTGTTCGTCGTTCAGCCGGCGGGTGGCCTTGAAGAACGGCTGGCCGACGGCGTTTTCCTGCATGAAGTCGCGCACGAACTTGCCGGTCTGGATGTCGCTCAGCACGTCCTTCATGCGCTTCTTGGTTTCCTCGTAGGGCAGGATCCGCGGGCCGGAGACATATTCGCCGTATTCGGCGGTATTGCTGATCGAATAGTTCATGTTGGCGATGCCGCCTTCATAGATCAGGTCGACGATCAGCTTCACCTCGTGCAGGCATTCGAAATAGGCCATCTCGGGCTCGTAGCCGGCCTCGACCAGGGTTTCGAAGCCCATCCGGATCAGCTCGACCAGGCCGCCGCACAGAACCGCCTGTTCGCCGAACAGGTCGGTTTCGCATTCCTGGCGGAAGTTGGTTTCGATGATGCCCGAACGCCCGCCGCCGATGGCCGAGCAATAGGACAGGCCGATTTCCATCGCCTTGCCGGTGGCGTCGTTATGCACCGCGACCAGGCAGGGCACGCCGCCGCCCTTGACGTATTCGCCGCGGACCGTGTGGCCGGGGCCCTTGGGCGCCATCATGATCACGTCGACCTCGGCCGGGGCCTCGATCAGGCCGAAATGGACGTTCAGGCCGTGGGCAAAGGCGATCGCCGCGCCGGGCTTGATATGGTCCTTGACGTGCTTGCGCCAGGTTTCGGCCTGCAATTCGTCGGGCATGGTGAACATCATCAGGTCGCACCAGGCGGCAGCCTCGGAAATGCCCATGACCTGCAGGCCCTCGCCCTCGGCCTTGGCCTTGGACGGGCTGCCGTCGCGCAGGGCGACGACGATGTTCCTGGCGCCGCTGTCGCGCAGGTTCAGCGCATGGGCATGGCCCTGGGAGCCATAGCCGAGAATGGCGACCTTCTTGTCCTTGATCAGGTTCACATCGCAATCGCGATCGTAATAGACGCGCATCGGGCGGTCCTTTCCACTGTTGGTTTCGCTGGCGCCCCTTATGGCGGGCGTTCCGGGGGAAGGCGAGTGTCGTTTGATTGATTTTTTCTACCAAGATGAAGTTGGCATTCGTAATGTTAAGAGATATTGATATTCCCATGCTGGATGACCTTGATCGCCGCCTGTTGCGCCAATTGCAGGCCGACCCCTCGCTCAGCCAGGCGGACCTGGCGGAACGGGCCGGCGTTTCGCCGCTCAAGGCCGGGCGGCGGATCGCGCGGCTGGAACAGGCCGGCGTGCTGCGCCCGCGCCGCGCGGTGATCGACTGGGCGGCGCTGGGTTATGAGGTGGCGGTGAGCCTGCGCATCACCCTGGACAAGACCGCGCCGCGGGCCTTCGACGAGTTCCTGGCCGCCGCGCGCGACATTCCGGAAGTGACCGAGATCCAGACCTTCCTGGGCCGGGTCGACCTGCGGCTGATGGTGCTGGCCCGCGACATGGCGCATTACCAGGCGCTGTATCGCGACCGGATCCTGGCCTTGCCGCATATCGCCGATATCGAGGCGCTGGTGACGGTGTCGACGCTGAAGGACGACCGGAGCCTGCCGCTATGACCCCGCTGGACGACACCGACCGGGCGCTGCTGCGCGAGATGGTCCGCGATGCCGGGCAATCGGCGGCGCAGCTGGGCGCCGCCGTGGGGCTGAGCCAGCCCGCCGCCTGGCGCCGCATCCGGCGGCTGCGCGAGGCGGGCGTGCTGGCCGGGCGCCGGGTGGAGCTGGACGCCCAGGCGCTGGGCTTCGGTGTCACCGTGTTCCTGGGCGTCAAGCTGGCCACCAGGGGCCGGATCAGCCTGGAGGATTTCGAACGCGCCGTCACCGCGATCCCCGAGGTGCAGCTGGTCGAGCACGTTCTGGGCCTGTTCGACTACCGGCTGCGCGTCGTCGCCCGCGACCTGGCCGATTTCGAGCGGGTGCTGCGGCGCCGGATCATGACCCTGCCGGGTGTCGGCGACGTGGAGGCCAATGTGCTGCTGTCCGAGGAACGCCGCCCCGGGCCGATCTGACGCTAGGCAGGGGCGCGCCCCCGCGCTAGGTAGGGGCAACAAGGAGGATCCGATCCATGCCCGCCGATACCTTTCGTTCCCCCGTCGACCCGGACGGGTTGCAGGAATTCTCGGTCGTCTTCACCGACCGGTCGCTGAACCACATGTCCGCCGCCTTCCAGCAGGTGATGCGCGACCTGCATGTCCTGCTGTGCGAGGTCTATGGCGCGGCCGGTGCGGTGATCGTGCCCGGCGGCGGCAGCTTCGGGATGGAGGCGGTGGCCCGCCAGTTCGGCCACGAGGCCCATGCGCTGGTGGTGCGCAACGGCTGGTTTTCCTATCGCTGGAGCCAGATCTTCGAGGCCGGCGGCTTTGCCCGCGAGGTGACCGTGTTCAAGGCCCGCCAGACCGGCAACGACAGCCGCGCGCCCTTTGCCCCCGCGCCGGTGGAGGAGGTGACGCAGGCGATCCGGGCGGCGAAACCTGACGTGGTGTTCGCCCCCCATGTGGAAACCTCGGCCGGGCTGATCCTGCCCGACACCCATATCGCCGCCCTGGCCGAGGCCGCGCACGAGGTCGGCGCGCTGATGGTGCTCGATTGCATCGCCAGCGGCGCGGCCTGGGTCGATATGGGCGCGACCGGCGTCGATGTGCTGATCTCGGCCCCGCAGAAGGGCTGGAGCTCGACCCCCGCCGCCGGGCTGGTGATGCTGTCGGAAGCGGCGCTGGCGCGGCTGGAGCAGACCACATCCGACAGTTTCGCGCTGGATCTGAAGAAATGGCGCCAGATCATGCAGGCCTATCTGGATGGCGGCCATGCCTATCACGCGACCATGCCCACCGATGCCCTGCGCCAGCTGCGCGACACGATGATCGAAAGCCGCGATTTCGGGTTCGAGGCGATGCGCGCCGCGCAATGGCGCCTGGGCGACGGGGTGCGCACCTATATGGCCGACAAGGGCCTGCGTTCGGTGGCGGCCGAGGGGTTCGGCGCGCCCGGCGTGGTGGTCTGTTATACCGACGACGCCGATATCGCGACCGGCAAGCCCTTTGCCGCAAGGGGCATGCAGATCGCCGCCGGCGTGCCGCTGGCGGTGGACGAACCGGCCGATTTCCGCACCTTCCGGATCGGGCTGTTCGGCCTCGACAAGCTGCGCGACGTGGACGGCACCCTGGAGCGGTTCCGGGCGGTGGCCGACCAGGTGCTCTGACCCGCCTACCGGGTCGCGCCCAGGCCCAGTTTCATCAGCGTGCGCCGCACCGGCGCCAGGCCATACAGCGCCTCGATCCCGCGCGCGCGCAGGTCGCGCAGGCCCGGCGCGCCGGCCATCGAGGCACGATTGAGCGCATCGACCCCGCGCACCCGCAGCGCCACCTCGGGGTGGCGGCGGCGTTCATAGGCGTCCAGCATCTGCCGGTCGCCCAAGCCTTCGGGGCGCGCCACGGCCAGGTCCAGCAGGCAGCGCAGATCGGCCAGCGACATGTTCAGCCCCTGGGCGCCGATCGGCGGCACCACATGGGCGGCCTCGGCCATCAGCGCCACGCGCTGGGCCGACATGCGCGCGGCGATCTGGCTGATGATCGGCCAGACCATGCGCCGGCTGGCCAGGGTCAGCGGCCCGAAGAGGCCGGCCGAGCGGGCGGTGGCCGCGGCCTCGAAGTCAGCCTCGGGCAGGGCGGCCAGGCGCATTGCCTCGGGGCCATGCTCCATCCAGACCACGGCGGAACAGGGCCGGCCGTCCTGGTCGGGCAGGGGCACCAGGGTAAAGGGGCCGCCGCTGCGATGCACCTCGGTCGAGACCTGGTCGTGCGGCACGTCATGGCTGACGGCAAAGACCACCGCCTTCTGGCCATAACGCGTGGTCCGTGCCGGGATGTCCAGCGCCTGCCGCACCGGCGAGTTGCGGCCATCGGCGGCGATCACCAGTTTCGCCCGGATCCGCGCGCCGTCGCTCAGGGTGACCAGGGCCTCGGCCTCGCGGGTCAGCAGGCTGGCAAAGCCGAGGCCGGGGCGGAAATCGACCCGGGCCAGTTCGGCCAGCCGGGCCACCATCTCGCGCCGCAGCAGCCAGTTGGGCAGGTTCCAGCCGAAGGGGTCGTCCGAGATGTCGGAGGCGTCGAAATCGCGCACCACGCGGGGCGTCGGTTCGGCCCCGCCGGCATCGACGATGCGCATCACCTGCAAGGCCGCGGCATGGGGGGCCAGGCGCGCCCAGAGCCCGGCCGCGTCCAGCAGCGCCTTCGACGGCTGCAGGAAGGCGGTGGTGCGCAGGTCGGCGCCCTCGGTGCCGGCATCGGTGATCGGCGGCGCCGGATCGGCGATGATGACCGAAAAGCCCGCCGCGCCGAAGGCCGCCGCGGCGCTCAGCCCCGCCACGCCACCGCCCGAGATGAAGATGTCGCAATGGTCCATGGGCCGCAGATAGCGCCCGCGCGCGGGTCGGGAAAGGGGCGACGTTGCCACAGGGGGGCGGCGATGGCCTCAGACCAGATGTTGCAGAAAGCCGGCCAGGTCGTCGGTATGGTGGTGGATGTGATCGGCCGGGTGCGGGTCGGGCGCCACCAGCACCGTGCGCATCCCCATCGCATGGGGGGCGGCCAGGTTGCGCATGTCATCCTCGAACATCGCGCCGCGTTCGGCCGGCAGCCCGTCCAGGGCAAAGACCGCCTCGAAGGCCGCCTGTTCCGGCTTGGGCCGAAAGCCCGCATGTTCGACGCCGTAGACCGCGTCGAACACGTCCGTCAGCCCGCGCGCGGCCAGCACGTTGCGGGCATAGGGTTCGCAGCCGTTGGTATAGACGATCTTGCGGCCGGGCAGGGCAGTGATCGCATCCGCCAGCGCCGGGTCCGGGGTCAGGACGGAAAAGTCGATCTCGTGCACCTCGGTCAGGTAGGGGCCGGGATCGGCGTCGTGTTCGGCCATCAGCCCGGCCAGCGTGGTGCCGTATTGCCGCCAGTACAGCGCGCGCAGCCGGTCGGCCTCGGGCTGCGGCACGCCCAGGGTGCGGGCGACATAGGCCGTCATCCGGACCTCGATCTGGTCGAAGAGCCGCGCCGCGGGCGGATAGAGCGTGTTGTCCAGGTCGAAGACCCAGGCGCGGACATGGGAAAAGGAGGCCTTGACCATGGCCCGTTTCTAGGGCGCCTGGCGGCCGAGGGAAACCGCAAACGCCACCCGGGCCCTGGCGGGGCAAAGCGACGCGGATGTGCCGCTTGCCCCGACGGGCCCTGCAGGGATAAGGTTTCGTGTCGAAGGGAAGCACCATGGCAGACAGCAAACTGATCCAGAAGGACGCCTATGGGCTGATCCTGGAGGCCATCGATACCGGCCTCTACAAGCCCGGCGACCGGCTGGTCGAAAGCGAATTGGCCGAGCGTTTCGGCGTGTCGCGGACCCCGATCCGCGAGGCCTTGCAGCGGCTCGAAACCCAAAGCCTGCTGACCCGCGACGGCCGGTCGCTGATCGTCGCCTCGCTGGATCATTCGCAACTGGCCGAGCTTTACGTGGTGCGCGGCGAGCTGGAGGGGCTGGCGGCACGGCTGGCCGCCCGCCACGCGACGCCCGAAGAGGTGCGTGTGCTCAAGACCATGCTGGACGAGGATCAGGCCCTGGTCGACGATCCCGAGGCCATGGCCCGGGCCAACCGGCGCTTTCACAAGCAGATCCACCTGGCCAGCCACAACCGGTTCCTGGTCCAGCAGCTGGACCTGGTGCATCGGTCGATGGCGCTTCTGGCCTCCACTTCGATCGCGGCCGAGGGGCGGCCGACGGATACGCTCAAGGAACATGGGCGGATCGTCCAGGCGATCGAGAAGGGCGATGGCGATGCCGCGGCCGAGGCGCTGCGGGTGCATATTTCCAAGGCCTACGAGACCCGGCTGAAACTGGATGCCAAGGCGGTCGAGGCGGCGGAATAGCCGGGCTCAGCCGGTGCCCGTGGCGGGAAAGATGCCGTGGGCGGTCTTGTCCCAGTAGAACGGCTTGCCGCCCAGTTCGATGATCCCCTTCCAGGCGGCGAGCGCGCCCAGCGGGAAATAGACATGCAATGTCGGGGCCCATTTCGCCAGCCAGGTGCGGCCGGTCTCGCGCAGCGCCAGCCAGGATACCCACAGGCCAAGCAGTTCCGAGGCCAGGAACACGCCGCCCAGGGTCCAGAACATCCAGCCCGGCAGCAGCCCCGTCAGCGGATGCGGCAGGCCGAAGGCCACCAGCCAGAACGACCACAGCAGCGGCGCCAGCAGGAATTGCGACAGGCTGGCCAGGAAGATCAGCTGGACCCCGAAAAACCCCCAGCCGCCCAGGTCGCGCCAAAGCTGCGCGGGATTGCGCATGTGGACGGCATAGGTCAGCGCATAGCCCTTGATCCAGCGCGACCGCTGCTTGATCCAGGGCCAGGCGCGGCAATTGGCCTCTTCGCCGGTGGTGGTGGGGATCAGGTCGGTCCGGTAGCCGTGCCGGGCCAGGCGAATGCCCAGATCGGCATCCTCGGTCACGTTGTGGGCATCCCAGCCGCCGATCCGTTCCAGGACGTCGCGGCGAAAGAACAGGGTCGTCCCGCCCAGCGGCACCGGCAGGCCCAGCCGCGCCAGCCCCGGCAGCATGATCCGGAACCAGGCGGCGTATTCGATGGCGAAACAGCGCGACAGCCAGTTGGTGCCGGCATTGTAGAACTCGAGCCGCCCCTGCAGGCAGGCGACCTGCGGATCGGCGGCGGCGAAGTGGCGGGCGACGATGCGCAGCTGGTCGGGCTCGGGCGCGTCCTCGGCATCATAGACCCCGATGATGGAGCCATGGGTGAAGCTGAGCGCGTAATTCAGCGCCCGCGGCTTGGTCCGCAGGGCGCCCACGGGCACGGTGATCACCCGCATCGTCGGCGGCAGGGCGGTGCGCGACAGGGTCGCGCTGGTGGTGACGTCGTCCTCTTCCAGGATCAGGCAGATATCCAGCCGATCGGCCGGGTAGTCGAGCCGTTGCAGATGCGCGACCAGGTGGTCGGCGATGTCCTTTTCGCGCAGCAGCGGCACCAGGATCGAGATCGTCGGCAGGTGCAGCGGTTCGGGCAGCGGCGGCGCGGGGTGGCGCGCGGCGCGGCGCCGGGCCCGCAGATGCAGGATCGCCGCGGCCAGTTTGAGGGCCATGGTCAGGCCCAGGGTCAGCACCGCCCAGCCGGCCAGCACGGCCATGGTCATCGCCGGCCAGACCAGGGCCAGCGCCCCGACGATGGCAAGGATCGCCAGCCCGATCCTGCGGGCACGGGGCGCGTTCCAGGTCCGGCAGGAATGGACGACGGGCGTGCGTTCCTCGGAATCGCGCATCAGGCCGGATGTGCAATGCCGGGCCAGGCAGGCCTGCAGCGTCGCCTCGTCCACCCGGCCCATGCGGATCGGTCCGAACAGGACGCGCAGCATGTCGAGATGCTGGTGAAACCGCTCGGGGCGCGAGGTCAGCACGATCGTCTCGCCGCCCTGTCGGCGCCAGGGCAACAGCCCGTGGCGCAGGGCGGCCCGGTGCCCCATCCGAAGCAGCAGCCGCAGGTCGGGCTTGTCGCGCAGCGGGTCGACATGGGGCAGGGGCGGGGGCAGCGTCGCCAGGCGCCGGGCGGCGTCGTGCCGGCCCGCGGCGCGGGTGGCTTCGCGGCCGGCATCGCTCAGAACCTCGGCCACCGGCAGCGGCGTTGCCACGCGTGTTGCGAGGTCCGATGACGCCGCCCGGGCGATCACCTCGGTATCCTTGTAGGCTAGCGGCATCGGCGTCACTCCTGTCCCGCCGGACAGAGTGACGCGCCATGGTTAACGACTGGTTAAGGCCGGTGCCGCCGGGCGCGGGGACATCAGCCCGGCTGCGCCCCCTGGCGGGTCGCCATGGCCGCGGCGAAGCGTTCGAACAGGTAATAGCTGTCCATCGGGCCGGGGCTGGCCTCGGGGTGATACTGGACGCTGAAGACCGGACGATCGGTCATCGCGATCCCGCAATTCGACCCGTCGAACAGCGACACATGGGTTTCGCTCACGCCGGCCGGCAGGGTCTGGCTGTCCACGGTGAAGCCGTGGTTCATCGAGGTGATCTCGACCTTGCCGGTGGTCAGGTCCTTGACCGGATGGTTGGCGCCGTGATGGCCGTGGTTCATCTTGATCGTCCTGGCCCCCAGCGCGAGGGCCAGCATCTGGTGGCCCAGGCAGATGCCGAAGACCGGCAGGTCGGTCTTGTCGAGCACGGTCCGGATCATCGGTACCGCATAGGCGCCGGTCGCGGCCGGATCGCCGGGGCCGTTGGACAGGAACACACCGTCGGGCTCCAGCGCCAGCACATCCTCGGCCGTGGCGGTGGCGGGCAGGACGGTGACATCGCAGCCGGCACTGGCCAGGCAGCGCAGGATATTGCGCTTGGCGCCGTAATCGACGGCGACGACCTTGTGTTTCGGGGCGTGCTGGCGGGCATAGCCTTCGGGCCAGGCCCAGCGCATCTCGTCCCAGCGGTAGCTTTGGGCGCAGGTGACGTCGCGCGCCAGGTCGAGCCCCTCGAGGCCGGAAAAGCCGCGCGCGGCGGCGACCAGGGCCTCGATGTCGAAATTGCCGTCGGGGTCATGGGCCAGGGCCACATGCGGCGCGCCCTGCTGGCGGATCGCCCGGGTCAGGCGGCGGGTATCGACGCCGCCGATCCCGATCCGGCCGCGCCGGGCCAGCCAGTCGGTCAGCCGGTCGGTGGCGCGCCAGTTGCTGGGCTCGGTCGGATCCCATTTGACGACCATGCCGGCGGCGACCGGATCGGCGGTTTCGTCATCCTCGGGGGTGACGCCGGTATTGCCGATATGGGGGAAGGTGAAGGTCACGACCTGGCCGGCATAGGAGGGATCGGTCATGATCTCCTGATAGCCGGTCATGGCGGTGTTGAAGCACAGTTCGGCCACGCGCTGCCCGGTGGCGCCGAAGCCGTGGCCGTGGAACAATGTGCCATCGGCCAGAACCAGGCAGGCGGTCGGTTTCGGGGTCTCCGGACGGGCCATGGCATGTTCTCCGATGTCGGCAAATTCGCCGCTGTCTAAGGCTGGCGCGACGAAGGGTCAAGGCCGCGACGGCCTATTGCGCTGACGTCGCGGAGGCTTCACACGCCCCCATTGTCTGTCCCCGCCCTGTTGGGGTATCGTGGGGTTTCGTGCCACCACTCACGGACGATCGGACACAGGACATGGGACTTCGCGACAGGGTCAACACCGCCCTCAAGCAGGCGATGAAGGCCAGGGAGGCCGACCGTTTGTCGACCTTGCGGCTGATCAACGCCGCGATCAAGGACCGCGATATCGCCGCCCGCGGCGAGGGGGCCGAAGACGGGGTCGACGACACCGAGGTGCTGTCGATCCTGGGCAAGATGGTCAAGCAACGCCAGGAAAGCGCCCGCGCCTACGAGGAAGGCGGGCGGCTGGAACTGGCGGAAAAGGAACGTTCCGAGATCGGGGTGATCGAGGAATTCCTGCCCCGGCAGCTGTCCGGGGCCGAGGCCGAGGCCGCCATCGACGCCGCCATCGCCGAGACCGGCGCCGAAAGCATCCGCGACATGGGCAAGGTGATGGGGGCGCTCAAGGCGCGCTATACCGGGCAGATGGATTTCGGAGCGGTCGGCCCTATGGTCAAGGACCGGTTGGGTTGAGACGTCCGGCATCGGGCCGGAGGCCCGACCGCCGGAGAACACGATGAAAGCCACGTCCAAGGCTCAGCAACGCGCCGCGGGTGCGGCGCTGTCCGCCAAGCGCGGCGAGACCCGGGTCGGCGACCTGCAGGGCGCTGCGCGCGACATGTATGACAGCATGACCGAAGCGGAACTGGAAGAGATGGCCGGCACCGACAGGTCGGACCTGCCGGAGCGGCGCGACGACGCCTAGCGCGGATCGGTCAGACGCCGCAGCGCCGAGGTCAGTTCGTCATAAAGCGCCTTGCGTTCGTCCTCGGACAGGAAGGCGCCGATCTCGACCTCGCGCTCGCCGCCCTTGAGGGTGATGTAGAAATCGACCGGGCCGCCGGTTTCGTGCAGACGGACGCTGACCCAATAGGGGTTGGCTTCCCAATCCCGGCGGTTGCCGCGCCGGTCGCGGCGGGTCAGGGTCATGCGGTCGGGCCAGAGCCTCAGTTCCTCGAGGATCTCGCCGTCGCGATAGCTGCGCTCGATCGCGACCCAGAGCGCGCCGAGCACGACAACGAAGAACGGCAGCACCCCCCACAGGACCGGGGACCCGATCACCGACACAAGCGGCACCGCGACCAGGGTCGCGGTGATGCCGATGAAGGCGACGAAGTGCCGGCGCAGCAACGACCGGTAGGGCCACAGATGCAGCTCTGCCAGCGGGGCGCCGGCGTCCTTGGGGGTGTCGATCCATTCGCGGGGCATGGCCGAAATTCCGGACTTCTGGCGGGGCGAACAAAATTACGTAATTTTGTTCGCGCCCCAACACGAAAGGGCCCCGCGTGAACGGGGCCCTCGGTCAGTCTTTGCGGGGGCACGCTAGTGTGCGTGACCCTTGTCCCACTCGCTTTGCTTGGGCAGCGTTTCGAACGTGTGTTCGGGCGGCGGCGAGGGCAGGGTCCATTCCAGGGTGTCGGCCCATTCGTTCCAGGGGTTCGGCTCGGTCGCGTTCCGGGGCGCCAGCAGCGTCCGGAACAGGATCACGATGAAGAACACGAAGGAGGCGAAGGCGACGAAGGCGCCGATCGAGCTGACGTAGTTCCAGACCGCGTAATCGACCGGGTAGTCGATGAAGCGGCGCGGCATCGCCTGACGGCCCAGGAAGTGCTGCGGGAAGAAGGTCAGGTTGGCACCGATGAACATCGCCCAGAAATGCAGTTTCCCGGCCCATTCCGGCATCATCCTTCCCGCCATCTTGGGCAGGTAGAAATAGATGCCGGCAAAGATGCCGAACACCGCACCCAGGCTCATCACGTAGTGGAAGTGGGCCACGACGTAATAGGTGTCGTGATAGGCCCGGTCGACGCCGGCCTGGGACAGCACGATACCGGTCACGCCGCCCACGGTGAACAGGAACAGGAAGCCGAAGGCCCAGAGCATCGGGGTCTTGAACTCGATCGAGCCGCCCCACATCGTGGCGATCCAGCTGAACACCTTCACGCCCGTGGGCACCGCGATCACCATGGTGGCCAGCATGAAGTAGCTTTGCTGGGTCAGGGACATGCCGACGGTGTACATGTGGTGCGCCCAGACCACGAAGCCCAGCACCCCGATCGCGACCATGGCATAGACCATCGGCAGGTAGCCGAAGATCGGCTTGCGGCTGAAGGTGGCGATCACGTGGCTGATGATGCCGAAGGCCGGGATGACGATGATATAGACTTCCGGATGGCCGAAGAACCACAGGATGTGCTGGTAGAGCACCGGGTCGCCGCCACCGGCCGGATCGAAGAAGGTGGTCTGGAAGTTGCGGTCCATCAGCAGCATGGTGATGGCGCCGGCCAGCACCGGCAGGGCCAGCAGGATCAGCCAGGCGGTGACGAAGATCGACCAGGCGAAAAGCGGCACCTTGTGCAGCGTCATGCCGGGCGCGCGCATGTTCAGGAAGGTGGTGATCATGTTGATCGCGCCCAGGATCGAGCTGGCGCCGGACACGTGCACGGCGAAGATCGCCAGGTCCAGCGACATGCCCGCCTCGCGGGTCGACAGCGGCGGGTAGAGCACCCAGCCGACGCCGGACCCGGCCTGGCCGTTGCCGCCCGGGGCCAGCATCGAGGCCACGCCCAGCGCGACACCGGTCACGAACAGCCAGAACGACAGATTGTTGAGCCGCGGGAACGCCATGTCCGGGGCGCCGATCTGAAGCGGCATCAGGTAGTTGCCGAAGCCGCCGAACAGCGCCGGGATGACCACGAAGAACATCATCAGCACGCCGTGATAGGTGATCATCACGTTCCACAGATGCCCGTTCGGGGTGCATTCCTCGGTCGAGGCGGCGGCGAAGAAACGCGCGCCCTCTTCGCACATGTACTGCACGCCGGGATGCATCAGCTCCATGCGCATGTAGATCGTGAACAGGACCGACAGGAACCCGACGAAGCCTGCGACGAACAGGTACAGGATGCCGATGTCCTTGTGGTTGGTGGACATGAACCACCGGGTGAAGAACCCGCGGTTGTCCTCGTGTTCGTGGCCATGGATGGCGGCGTCTGCCATTGGGCTCTCCCCTAACCTTCGAGATTGGTCCGAGTCACAAGACGGACTCCGGATTGCGAATTGGTTCTAGACCGGGCGGGGGATGCGCGCAACAACCCATGCAGGAGTGTGCATGGGTAAAATCGGCGCGGTTACCTTCTAGGGCGCGGCCAGGCAGGGGCATTGATCTGGATCAAGTCGCACCGGGTGCGACGGAATGGCGCAGGCCGTTGCCGGCTGCCGGCGTTCACCGCGCCGCCAGATCGGCGGCCAGGGCCCGCAGGATCGACTCGGTCGGCCGTTCCAGCCGGTCGCCGACGATCGCCGCCGGAAAGGCCAGGGTTTCGCCGGGCGGCAGGAGCGCCTCGGCCTGCAGTCGCGTGGCCATCGAGGCCTCGACCACCGCCTCGGCGCGCGACGGGTCGGACAGGCAGGCGTCGAAAGCCTCGACGCTCAGCAGGTCGGGGCTCAGCAGCGCGCATGACGCGCTGCGACCGGTCCTCGGGGATGACCACGAAGCCGTTTTCGGGATGTGCGAAGGTGACGGTGCGCCAGGTCTCTTCGGTCAGCATCAGGCGGCGATGGGCCTCGACCGCGTCGGCTCTGCAGCCGATCAGCAGCGCGGCCCAGAGATCGCGGCGGTCCGTCAGGACGACATGCACGTCGAGTGCCAGCCGGCCCTCGGTCAGGGCGGCGTGCAGCTGCGCCGCCGCGTCGCGGGCGGTGGCCGGCATGTCGCCCTCGACCAGCGCGGCATGGAGGTCGACGCAATGCCCGCAGGTGACCAGCGACAGGACGGCATGGCGCTGCGCCGCGTCCTCGGCGCCATGGGTGACGGCGGGTCGGGCCATCGCCGGGCCGGCCAGGCAGAGCGCGCCGAGCAGGGCGAGGGCGCGGATCATCCGGGCGCCCCCGGGATATCGAGCGGCCGGGTGCCGGTGCGCGGCACGTGGTCGGGATCGCCGGCGATGCGCGCGTCGAGATCCTGCATCCGCGCCGCGGGATAGGCCAGCCTGTCGCGGCGATAGGCGGCGTCGTCGATCCGCAGCGCCGCGCGCAGGGCCTCGACGATCGCGTCGCGCCCGTCGACCCTGGTGCCGTTGACGAAGGCCATGGGCGGGTCGACCCTGCCGTAGTCGTCGGTGACGGCGCCGAAATGGCCCATCACCTGCTGGCCGGTCTGCTGGTCGCGCGGGCAGGCCAGCAAGGCCCCGGGCGACAGCAGGTCGGGGGGCGGGACCGGGGTCAGGATCGCCTCGAACTCGGCCCGGGACATGTCGATCGGCGCCCCGGTCGTGGGGTGGGGGAAGACGAACCAGGCATCGGGTTCCGAGGACAGCCGGCGCATCGTTTCGCCGGGCGCGCTGCTGCAGCGGGCCAGAAGATCACCGACCAGATCGGCCTGGGTTTCGATCCGGGACCGCCAGACCACGTGCAACCGGCCGTCTTCCAGCGCCAGGGCGACGGGCGAGGCGCGCGCGCCCTCCAGCAGGCCCGGATCGAAAAGCAGGGCGAACAGGTCGTGGCACTCGGGGCAACCGGCATTGGCGACCAGGGCCAGCTGCACCGGGGCCTGCGGGTTGCCGATGCGGATCGCGCCGTGGCGGTCGGCATCCTGCGCCGCGACGGGGGCGGCGCACACGGCAGCGGCAAGGCAAAGAGCGCAAAGCACAACGGGCTTTCGGTGCAATGGGGGCAGCCCAGGCCGGCCCCGTCGCGGCGGTCAACGGGGCGGAAACGAAAGCAGGCCGCGCGAGGGGCGCGGCCTGCAGTGTCCTTTGGCGCCGACCTTAGCCGACCAGGCCGTTGTCGTCGCGCTTGACCACGATCACCGACGAGCGCGGCAGGCCCGAGCCGTCCGGCCAGGAGCCGCCCGGGTGCTGGATGCCGACGAACATCGACCGGCGGTCCGAGGACCAGGCCAGGCCGGTGACCTCGCAGCCGTTCGGGCCGGTCAGGAAGCGCGCGATCTCGCCCGTCACCGGGTCGCCGACCAGCATCTGGTTGTTGCCCATGCCGGCGAAGTCGCCTTCGTTGCTGTCATCGCCGTCGGTCTGGATCCAGACCAGGCCGGTGCTGTCGAAAGCCATCCCGTCGGGCGAGTTGAACATGTTGCCCGAGGTGACGTTGGCGGTGCCGCCATAGACGTTGTTGTAGACGTCCGGGTTGCCGGCCATGACGTAGAGATCCCAGTCGAAGGTGTCGCTGGTGTGGTCGTCATTGTGGGGCCGCCAGCGCACGATCTGACCGTATTCGTTGGTCTCGCGCGGGTTCGGGCCGTTCACCACCATCTCGTCGCCGCCCGCATTGGCCGAGGTGCCGCGGCGGGAATTGTTGGTCAGGCAGCAATAGGCCTCGACGGCATGGGGGTTGGCAGAGATCCATTCGGGGCGGTCCATGGTGGTGGCGCCCACGGCCGAGCCGGCCATGCGGGAGAAGATCAGGATCTCGGCCAGCTCCATGCCGGTGGTCTCGGGCGTCAGGGCCAGCCATTCGCCGGTCATGTCGTCGTTGAACCTGGCGACATAGAGCGTGCCGTCATCCAGCAGGCCCTCGGTCGAGCCGCCGGGCTGATAGGTGCCGTTGGAGACGAACTTGTACAGG
The DNA here is from genome assembly GCA_001314655.1 of Rhodobacteraceae bacterium HLUCCA08. Lineage (GTDB taxonomy): Bacteria > Pseudomonadota > Alphaproteobacteria > Rhodobacterales > Rhodobacteraceae > Salibaculum. Next base: position 190,188 of record LJSF01000001.1, read on the forward strand.
AACTCGCCGCGTTCGTCATCGCCCATGTAGACCACGACACGGCCATTGGCGGCCAGAACCACCTCGGCGTTTTCATGTTTGAAGCGGCCCAGGCCGGTATGCTTGACCGGGGTGCTGGTCGGGTCGGTCGGGTCGATCTCGACCACCCAGCCATGGCGGTGCGGTTCGTTCGGATTGACCGAGAAGTCGAACCGCGCGTCCCACTTGTGGTAGTCGTAGCCCCAGCCATCGGCACCGAGGCCGTAGCGGGCATAGCCGTTTTCCAGCGCCACCGGCTTTTGGTCGATGGACGATTCGGTGGAGCCGAAATAGCCGTTGAAGTTCTCTTCGCAGGTCAGGTAGGTGCCCCAGGGCGTCTTGCCCGAGCCGCAATTGTTCAGCGTGCCCAGGGCGGCGGTGCCGGTCGGGTCGGCTTCGGTCTGCAGCAGCTCGTGACCGGCGGCGGGGCCGACCAGGGTCATCGGGGTATTGTGGGTGATGCGGCGGTTGAAGGGGCTGTCCTTGACGACTTCCCAGCCGGCATCGGTTTCGCGCACTTCCATCACCGTGACGCCCTGCAGGTTCTGCAGTTTCAGCACGTCGCCGGCATCGGCGGGGGTGCCTTCCTGGCCCGCCGGCAGGTTGGTGCCGCGGTTGGTGTATTCGTGGTTGATCGCGATCAGTTCGTGACCGCGGAAGCTGAAGGTCTCCATGCCGTCGGTATTCTCGCCGAACACCATGTCCGAGCCGTCGACCGGGCCGCCATCTGTCAGGTCATAGCCGTCGGCGGCGGACATCAGCGGATCGCCCCAGCGCGCCAGCACCTGGGTGGAATAGCCCTGCGGGACGTGGACCTCGAAATCGGTCTGGATGCCGATCGGGGTGAAGGGGAAACGGCTGGCGGCCTGGGCCTGGGCCGAGGTCGACGACAGCATGCCGGTGCCCATCACGGCAGCACCCGAGCCGAAGGCCAGCGCGCCACCCAGGAAGCCGCGGCGCGAAATGGCACGCTCGACCACCTGGTCGAAATCATTGACGTCCGGGCGCGGGAAATTCAGTTCGTCCCACTCGTCGGCGGTGAGATTGCGCGGATCGATATCTTTCATGGCTTACCCCTGTAGGTGGCTTGAGAATCCGTTCTCGCCTCAAGGGTAGGCGGGGTCGGAATCGACGGGGTGACGGACGTGTAAGAATTCTGTGACGCTGTCCCGACCGCCAACGGCGCCGCATCCCGGTCAGCCACGGCAGGTCGGCGCCGGACACGCGAACACCGTCTCGAAGCTGCGCCGCAAGGCCAGGTCCAGATCGGCCATCGTCACCGGCAGGCCGAGGTCGACCAGGCTGGTCACGCCGTGGCCGGTGATGCCGCAGGGCACGATGCCGGAAAAATGCGACAGGTCCGGGTCGACATTGATGCTGATGCCGTGGAACGACACCCAGCGGCGCAGGCGGATGCCGATCGCGGCGATCTTGTCCTCGCGCATCGATCCATCGGGCAGGGGCGGCTTTTCCGGCCGTTCGACCCAGACGCCGACCCGGCCGGGGCGCACTTCGCCGCGGATGTTGAATTCGGCCAGGGTGTCGATCACCCAGGCCTCCAGGTCGCGCACGAAACAGCGCACGTCGCGGCCGCGGGCGCCGACATCGAGCATCACGTAGATCACCCGCTGGCCCGGCCCGTGATAGGTATACCGACCGCCGCGCTTGCTGTCATGGACCGGGAACCGGTCGGGGTCGGTCAGGTCGGCCGGCCTGGCCGAGGTGCCGGCGGTATAGAGCGGCGGATGTTCGACCAGCCAGATGCATTCGTCCGCGTCGCCGCGCGCGATGGCCTCGGCGCGCGCCTCCATGACGGCGACGGCGGTTTCGTATTCGGTCAGCCCGTCGCTGATCTTCCATTCCACCATCGGTGTCACCGGGGCAGTAGCCCCGCCTCCTTCAATGCGCGCAGGTTGCTGCGGCTGACCGGGATCTCGGGGCCCTGCCGCATGGTCAGGATCGCCCGGTCACCGGTCCGGCGCGCGGCCGCGACCTGGTCCAGCGCCACCCAATGCGACCGGTGCACCTGCAGGCCGTTCACCGGCGCGGCCTCGCGGATCGCGTCGCCCAGGCGCATCAGCAGCATGTCTTCGCCCTTCAGGGTCCGGACCCGCACATAGTGATCCTCGACGCTGAGCGACACCAGCGCGCCGCGCCTGTCCAGCGGCAGGCGCTCCAGCAGGGGCGGGTCGCGGGGCGACTGTTGCGCCCCGGCATCGTGGTAGGCGACAGACACCACCAGTGAAACGATCACGGCGATGCCGCCCACGGTCAGCACAAAGCCCGGCGCCGCGTCCGCGCGGGGCAGGTGGCCAAAGATGGCGGCGTTCAGCGCCAGCACCACGCCCGAGACCGTGCCCGCCGTGGCCAGCGCGCCGACGCCGGCCAGCCCGGCCGCGCCGAGCCGGCCCGACAGGTGCCGCTGCACCAGCCCATGGGACAGAACGCCGGCGCTGAAGGTCGCCGCGACAACCACCAGCCAGTAGCCCAGCCGCGGAACCGGGCGCAGCGTCGCATCGGTGCCGAAGGCGCCGACCAGCGTCAGCACCGCGGCGATTCCGGCCAGCAGGGCCAGCGTCGCGGGCCGGCCCAGATCGGCCCGCAATTCGCGAAGCGCGGAGGGCAGGGGGCGGTCGTTCACGATGTCGATGCTCCTGTTCGCGAAGCGGCGGTTGCGGCGGTGCGGCGCCGGCAGGGTAGATGCGCGCCGACCCGACGACAACCGAAACCCGGAAAGGATGACGCCATGACCATCGACCCGATCCTTGCCGCGCCGCTGCTGGTGCAGGTCCATATCGCCGCCGCCGTTCCGGCCCTGCTGCTGGGGCCGGTGGCGCTGTTCCGGCGCCGGCGCGACCGGCTGCACAGGATCGTCGGCCGGGCCTGGGTGATCGCGATCCTGGCGTTGGCGCTGACCGGGCTGATCCTGCCCGGCCGCTTTGCCGTGGTCGGGCCGTTCGGCCCGATCCACCTGTTCGCCCCGCTGGCGATCTGGGGGGTCGTGGACGGGGTCCGGCTGATCCGTCGCGGCGATGTGGCGGGGCATCGCCGGGCGATGCGATCGGTGTGGTTCGGGGCGGTCGGCGTCGCGTCGCTGGTCACGCTGCTGCCGGGGCGGACGCTGAACCGCGCCCTGTTCGGCGAGGCGACCGAGGTGGCCTGGATCGTGATCGCCCTCGGGCTGGTCGCGCTGGTGGCGCTTTGGCGGCGGTCCCTGCGCGGCGGGTCCGGGGGGCAGATTACCTCTTGAGATCGCGCGGCCGTTTCTCTAAAGACCCGCTCACCCGAGCCAGGGCAGTGCGGTCGTGGCGGAATTGGTAGACGCGCAGCGTTGAGGTCGCTGTGGGGTAACACCCGTGGAAGTTCGAGTCTTCTCGACCGCACCAGCTCTGGGCAGCCCGACGACCGGAACTCGGGTCGTTGCTTCGCCCGGGTCGTCGTTAATCCTGCAGGATACCGCAAAGATGCGCGCGAACGTTGCGCATGGCGCCGTCCCCGCGGGTGTCGCCCGGCGGGTTTCCCCCGGCGTTCTCGCCCCACCCGATCTGCCGCGACCCTGGCTGGCCGCCAGGGTCGAACGCGCGCAAGACATGGCGGCGCGGAGCGACAGGCGCGTCAGTTCGACAGAAGGCGCAGAACGTCCGGTATCAGCCCGTCGTCGTCATGCGCGGCAGGACAACGGATCGCCGGAACGCCATGGCCGGACAACGCCATCCCGAGGGTGCGGCGCTCGTCGTTCTCGATCATCCAGAGGGCCGGGCCCGTCCCGCGGAAGCGATGGGTTTCGATGAAGCCGCGTATCCCGGTTTCGGTGCCCCGGGGCCATGTGCCGCCGGCGGGCGCGCCCTCGAGCAGACGCTGCACGGCCGGCAGATCGGTCTGCCGTGCGGGGCGAAGCGTGATCCGGGACCCCCGCAGACACGGCGGGTTCAACAGGTGCCATTGCTCTGGCGTCATGACGTGATCGCGGCAGGGATAGCTGGTTCGGGCGCCGTGAAAGAACATGCGGCGGGTTTGCGGACAAGGGGAAAACCCCAGCCGCCCCAGCACGGCGCGCGAGGCCGTGTTGTCCTCTCGGCATGTCGCGGTCAGGGGCGGTCGGGGAGACGCGAAATGATCGGCGCAGGCGGTGCGAAGCGTCCGGGTCATATGGCCCCGGCCCCAATGCGCGGGGGCCAGCCAATACCACAGGGCATCCCCGACACAGAGGCCACCGATCACCACACCGTCGATTTCCAGGGCGCGCACCTTTTGTGCGGGATCGGCGGCGAAATCCATGAACGCCATTGCCTGGCTCAGGTCGAAAGGCTGCGCGATGGCGGCGAGCCATTCCGACACGCGCGGATCCCCAAGCTGTGCGCGGAGCACCTCAAGGTCGTCTTGCCTGAAAGGGCGCAGGCGCGGCATTCGGGGCGTGGCGGCATCGGGGTCGGAGGACATGTGACTACGCGCCGCCCGGTCGCCGGCACCGGTCGATCGGGAGGGGCGGCGCCACCCGCGACAGGGCCCGCTCGGGCCGTCTTGATTCGCCGCGCCGCGGCGAATGCGCAGCGCGCCGGCCTGTCGGATGAAAAACTTGGAACACTTTGTTACGATCTCCGCCGGACGGTGTAACAGGGATTTACGATGGCCGCCTTTGCGGGCGGGTTCCGTTTCTAAATCCTTACTTTTCAACGGTTTTTATTGCAAGCTGCGGCCGCGCCGGTAGCCTTGAAGAAACCGTGACGCCAGGATCCGTGACTTCGATGACGCTCACCCAGCCCCAGCCAGCAATGCGCCCAGGATGCCGCCGACAGCCCCGGAGCGCGGGTCACCACATCCGTCAGAAAAGACGACCAGAGATCAATTGGCCCGACCGGTGCCGGGTGCCGATGGAAGCTGGTCCCAGATCAGGGAAAGATTGCTGGCGAGCCGGTGGTGAACCTGGCGCTGGATCGTGTCGCGAAGATCGGGATCCAACGTATCGAAGGACAGGCGCGCCGCCCGCAGATCGTCGGGATGGCGGGTCGCCACCGCACGTGCTGCTGCCCGGGCGCAGGGATGATCGGGCCCGAGCTGTTCGGTGCAGGCGGCGTCCATTTCACGGAAAAGCGCCAAGTCGGTTGGATCCAGCATCATCCGCCGTGTCCCGCTGCGTCGTCCCGCAACACTTACAGGAGGCCAGCATGACGGATCAACCCGGAACGCTGCAGACCATTCTCATGGACCGGCTTGCGGTCACGCAGAAGCTTTCGGCGGCGACCGCCGAGCATTTACGGCTCAGCCAGGCCATCTGCGGCATGGAAGTGCTGGAAATGGGTGAGATCGAGCAGGCCGATGCGGACATGCAGCGTCAGCGTTCGGCCGTGGCGGAGTGCGAAGCAACGATCGCGGCATTGGAGCGGGACATGGCGAAGCTGGATCAGGAACTGGATGCCCTGACCCGTGGAGACGCGACATGATCGAGACCAAACCTCCGCAGGCGCTGTCGTTGTTCGACCTGATCGGGCGCGAATGGATGCTCGAAGATTCGGTCACGCGGGTCGCCTTCAACGCCAATGCCTCGGCCGTTGCCTGTTTTTTGCAGAACGGCACGCTGGCGTTGCTGCCCGTGGCCGATGCCGAACATCCTGAAAAACGCATCCGCATGGATTTTGAAACCGGCCGGACCACGATCCGTCCGCGCGAAAACCCGTTCCCGCCAGAGATCCGGACCGACCTGCGGGGCATCGGCGGGGCCGGTTGCAGGCTTGGCGACCAGGGGTTCGCCGTGACCGGGGAGGGGGCGTCGCTCTGGCAGGTGACGGCCCGCGGGCAGACGGTAAGGATCGCCGGTGAGGGTCCGGACCCGGTCACGGCGCTGTGTTCCGTGGATCGGGCGCATCTCTGTGTCGCGCGTGGCGAACGCCTGGGCCTTCTGGACGTGGAAAATCGGGCGGAACAGGCGGCATGCCACCTGTCGGCGCCGGTCGAGCATTTGGCTGTCTCGCCTGATGGCGCGATGCTTGCCGCCCGGACTGCGGCGCGGGTCACGATCCTCGATGCCCGGACGTTGGACATCCGTTCCGAAATTCCGGCCGACGGTCTGGTCACGACCCTGGCCTGGTCGCCGGACGGACGGTGGATCGCGGCGGGTTGTGAAGACAAGGCGCTGCTGCTGGTCGATGTCACGCGCAATCAGGCGGATCGCATCGTGGATTTCCCGGGCCCCGTGGCGTCGGTCGGCTTCAACGCCAAGGCCGGGGCGCTTGTGGCGTCCGGGGCGTTCCGTGTCGTGGGCTGGCGGCTTCCCGAACTTCCCTTCGGCACGCATGAGGGCGCCCCCATCCTGACCGGCAGGCCGGGCCTGACCCTGGTGGACCGCGTCGCATCCAACCCGGAACGGGACACATGTGCGGTCGGGTATGCCAACGGGCTGGTGACGATGTGCCCGCTGGGTCAACGCGACGAACTGATGCTTTGCGAAGGGCGCGGCGCGCCGGTGGCCGCCATGGACTGGTCCCGCGACGGCATGCATCTGGCGCTGGGGTTCACCGATGGACGTGCGGCGATCGTCAGTTTCCCCAAGGCGATGTTCAAATAACGAACGGTTTCGTGAAAGCAGGAGGAAAGATGGAACTCGAACTGACATCGGAAGAAGAAAGCAAGGATCGCTTCTTCAAATCACTTGCGGCGATTTCGGAAGAGATGGTCGACGCCCACGGCAAGGATTTCGCGATGGGCGCATTGGTGCTTGCGGCGCGCTGGATCGCAGAGGGCAAGTTCGGCAAGACCAAGGACACGATCAACTAGTGGCGGGCCAGGCAAGGGTCTGGATCTGGTTGATCAGAACACCGCTCAACGGCGCCGCCAGTCGGGCAAGCCGCGCCTCCTGCGAGGCGGGTGCCGGATGCCGTTCGGCGGCGCTGTGCAGGGTTCCGGAAAGGTTGGGCGCGATCAGCTGCGAATACGCACAAAGCTCATGGATGCGGAAGGCCGAGAAATAGACGCTGTCGTCATTCGCCAGCACGGACCGCCTGTCGTTGGACGGCGGTGCCAGGGCGTTGCTGTGCACGGCCGCGCCAAGCACTGTCAGGACGTTCTGACGCCATTGGCCATACTCCGTATCCGAAGATTGATCGAGACCGATGTCGTAAAGCTTTTCGGCGACCGCGCGAAAGGCGCGCCCCCCTGCGATATGCCGGCGCCAGAACTCGTTGGCCTCGGTGACAGTCCGGCAGGCGACGAAGCGCGCGGCAAGCCTGCGACGCGCCAACTGGACAAGGATCATGTCGACGTCTTCCGAAACCGAGCGCGCGATCTGCATCGCCGGCATCGGAAGATCCGTCAGCGCAAGCATGCGAAGCGCGGTGATCTGTTCGATCAGGCGGGCGCTGACCGCGGCCAGACCCTGCCATTGTTCTGGGTACAGGCCAGGCGTGCCTTGCGATTTTCCGGCGACGGCGGCGGCATGCAGCGCCTTTACCCAGATCACGCATTGATCGAAAAGAAACACCAGATCGACCGGGGCACTGCTTCGGGTTTCAAGGCGGGGCAGGGGGCGAAAGCCCGGCATCGACCCGACGGCCAGTTTCCAGTGGCCGTCGAACTCGAGGCCCTTTGCGGACCAGAGCTGCAGAACCCGGGCCAGGATTTGCGGCGAAACACCGGGATAGGCGTGTTCCGGTCGGGCGTGGCACGATGGTGTGATGTCGACTGTCGGGACATGGCTCATGCAATTGGCCGATTTGCTGCCGCTTGCGTCAATCTAGCCCGCCGTCAGGAAAACTGGCCAGAGCTATTTGTTGCGGGAGAAACGGCATGTCCGTGACGCTTGGCCTGGTTCACGCGCAAAGGCACGGGTTCTTGCTTCAGCAGTCGACCCTGCTGTTGCGGATGTCCACGGCGGAACTGTCCGAGTTTCTATCGGACGCCGCGCAGACCAATCCCTTGTTGCTGGTCGAGTGCAGGCAACGGCGGTTCTACATCCGCAGCAGCACGGCCGACCTGCTGGAAGCCATGGGGGGCGAAGACCAGCAAAGCCTTTACGCCCACGTCGCGGCCGAGCTTGGCAGGCTGATTTCGCAGGGCGGTCTGCTTGCCAGGATCATCGGGCGCCTGATCGAGGAGTTGGAGCCAAGCGGTTGGATCGGCGTCCCCCTGTCCGGGATCGCCAGGGAGACCGGCGTCCGGGAAGCCCATGTCGAAGCAGTTCTGCGCCTTGTTCAGCAACAGGTCGACCCGTGCGGGCTGTTCGCGCGCAACCTGCAGGAATGCCTGCGGTTGCAACTCGAGGCGCAGGGGCCGATCGGCGACGATATGCAGGCGGTGCTGGATCATCTGGGCGTGCTCGAAAAGCACGGTATCTCAGGGCTCGCCCGCGAGGCCGGGATCGATTGTGACGCCGCGCGCGCCTGTGTCGATGCCCTGCGCCGTCTTGATCCGAAGCCCGGCGCACGTTTCGCACGCGACCCGACGCTGGCGCGGGCGCCGGACGCGACGGTGGTTCGTGGCCAGAAGGGGTGGGAAATCGTGTTCAATTCCGCAAGCCGGCCGGTGATCAAGATCGCGACCTTGCCGCGACAGAGCGCCAGGAGCAAGGATCTGTCGCGTCTGTTGCAAGAGGCGCGCGGGTTGAAACAAGCCATGGATCTGCGGGTGTCGGCCACGCGAAAGATCGTGGCGACCCTGGTGGCCCGACAACACGCGTATTTCGACGCCGGGCTGCATGGTCTGCAGCCGCTGGCCATGGGCGAACTGGCCGTCGCGACAGGTTTTCATGCCAGCACGGTGAGCCGTGTCCTGAACGGGTTCCTGATCGAAGGGCCGCATGGCGTGATCGCCGCGCGCGATCTTTGTGCAAGGGCCGCGTCAACGGCGCAAAGCGCCCCTTCCAGGCCGCAGGTCATGGCCCGGTTGCGGGCGATCCTGGCGTCGGAAGACGCGCAGGACCCGATCAAGGATACCCGGCTCAGGGAGATCTTGCTTGCCGAGGGCATCTCGATCTCGCGCCGGATGGTCACCAGATATCGGGAACTTTGCGGCTTCGCTTCCGCTGCATCGCGGCGTCGCCGGTCCTGACCGGGGGCGACCTGGCCGGTCCTGCGGCGATCGCCATGAAGGCGCGTGCCATATTCCCGGGCGACGAGTGTAACGCGGGTCAGGCCGTGTCCGATACGATTGTAACGGAATATGACATTGCGACGTTTGGTCACGCCCCGAGGGGTTTGCCACCAGGGCGCCGCCCAAAAAAATTGCAAAAAATAAACATTTGAAAACATGATATTAAGGCGCCTGTCCCGCTGTTTCCCGGGGCTGGCAGAGATTGTGGAACGCGGTGTGCATACAGAGTCTGCATAAGTCGAACGTTCCGTCCCCGCGGACATGTTTCAAGAACGAAGGAGAGAAAGCCGCACCGCAGCATCGCGCCGGACAAAATCCCCAGGCCGTGCAGATGACCGCAGGGGCACCCCGTGCTTTCCAACCTTTGCCGTGTTTCGCCGCCCGGCAGCCCGAAACGGCTGCTCGGCAAATTGAAAAATGGCGGCTCGGGCCGTCGTTCATCGTGATCGGGCAACCGATCCAGAACATGAAGGAGACTCATGGCATGACTTTGACGTTGAACAAGATCACGTCGCAGCGTGGCATTTCAGTCGGGGAGGCGACCAAGAAGATTGCGGACCTTGGCTGGAATCCCTCCTATGTCCAGGAAGCAAGCACCTTCCCGACGGATTACAAGATCACCAAGGCGCCGCGCGACCCGATGAAACAGGTGTTGCGGTCCTACTTCCCGATGGAAGAGGAAAAGGACAACCGTGTCTACGGCGCGCTCGATGCGGCCCTGCGCGGCGACATGTTCCGCAACGTGGAACCGCGGTGGATCGAATGGATGAAGCTGTTCCTGGCGATCATCCCGTTCCCGGAAATCTCGGCCGCGCGTTCCATGGCGATGGTGGCGCGTCTGGCGCCGGGCGAGGATCTGCGCACCGGTTTCACCATGCAGATGGTGGATGAATTCCGGCATTCCACGATTCAGATGAACCTGAAGAAGTGGTATATGGAGAACTACATCGATCCGGCGGGCTTCGACATCACCGAAGAAGCTTTCGGCAAGTGCTATGCCACGACCATCGGCCGCCAGTTCGGCGAAGGGTTCATCACCGGCGACACCATGACCGCCGCGTGCATGTATCTGACGGTCGTCGCCGAAACGGCCTTCACGAACACGCTTTTTGTGGCCATGCCCTCGGAAGCCGCCCGCAACGGCGACTATGCATTGCCGACCGTGTTCCTGTCGGTCCAGTCTGACGAAAGCCGCCATATCGGCAACGGCCACTCGCTGCTGATGGCCGCGCTGAAGGAGCCGGAGAACCACCTGCTGCTGGAGCGCGACCTGCGCTATGCCTTCTGGCAGAACCACGCCATCGTGGACGCCGCGATCGGCACGTTCATCGAATACGGCACCACCAACCGCGACAAGGACAAGGAATCCTATGCGGAGATGTGGCATCGTTGGATCTTCGAGGATTACTACCGGACCTACATGCTTCCGCTCGAGAAATACGGCGTGAAGGTTCATCACGACGATGTTCAGGAAGCCTGGAAGCGGATCACCGAAAAGAACTACGTCCACAAGGTCGCGCAGTTCTTCGCGGTGGGCTGGCCGGTGAACTTCTGGCGGATCGAAGCCCAGACCGACAAGGACTTCGAATGGTTCGAGCACAAGTATCCGGGCTGGTATGCCGAATTCGGCGACTTCTGGAAATGGTACGACAAGCTCAGCCATCCCGGTGAGAAGGTCCTGATCTTCAACGAAGACGTGGGCTATGCCTACCCGCATCGCTGCTGGTCGTGCCTGGTGCCCTGCCTTATCCGCGAGGACATGGTCGTCGACCAGATCGACGGGCAGTGGCACACCTTCGCCCACGAACTGGACCGCTGGACCGCGGTCGAGGCCTTCGCGGACGAGTACCAGGGCCGGCCGACGCCCGCCATGGGCAAGTTCTCGGGCAAGCGCGAATGGGAGACCCTCTACGACGGCTGGGATCTTGCCGATGCGATCAAGGATCTCAACTTCGTGCGCGACGACGGCAAGACGTTGGTGCCGCAGCCGCACCTGCGGTTCGACGACAAGGACATGTGGAAGCTGGAGCATGTGCGCGGCCACACCCTGGGATCGCCGCTCAAGGCGCTTCGCGCGATGTCCGACGCCGAGCGCGACGCCCATGTCGCGGAATACCGCAAGGGCTTCACGATCAATCCTTGCAACTGACGCCCAACCGGAGAGGCCGCGCGCCCCGCGGCCTCTCCACAAGATGCATGCCGGCCCAGGCATGGAAGACCAGGGAGAGTGTGAAATGACGGACATCCATACCGTCCGATTGGAACCCGTTGGCGTGGAGTTCGAGGTAGAGGAGGGCGAGACCATCCTGGACGCCGCCTTCCGTCAGGGCATCGCATTGCCGCATGGCTGCAAGGAAGGCCAGTGCTCGGCCTGCAAATGCGTCCAGCTCGATGGCGAGACCGAGATGTTGCGCTATTCCACATTCGCGTTGAACGACAGTGAAAAGGACAGTGGCCATATCCTGATGTGCCGCACGGTGGCCTATAGCGACGTGGAAATCGAACTTCTCAATTACGATGAAGAGCTTCTCTCCAAATCCATTCCCGTAAAGGACTATTCCGGCAGCATCGTCGATTTCAAGAAGCTGACCCATGACATTCGGAGCATCCAGATCGAACTGGATGAACCTCTCAAATTCTGGGCGGGCCAGTATGTCGACATCACCGTCAGGACCGAAGAAGGGGAGGAGATTACACGCTCGTTCTCCATGGCAAATCCGCCGAGCGAAACCCAGAAACTCTCTTTCATCATCAAGAAATACCCAGACGGACGATTCTCGAACGAGCTCGACGACGGCGGAATCCGGATCGGAGCCGACGTCCGGATCACCGGACCCTACGGGATGTGCTTCCGGCGCGAAGAAAGAGAAGGACCGGTGATCCTGGTCGGGGCGGGATCGGGAATGTCGCCTGTCTGGTCCATTCTCCATGACCATGTCGCCAGCGGTGAGGACCGTCCGGTCTATTTCTTCTATGGCGCGCGTTCGCAGGACGATCTGTTCAATCTCGACGAAATCGGCGACCTGACGGCCAGGCACCCCGAGGTCCGGTTCATTCCCGTTCTCAGCCACGAGGACGAGGCCAGCGACTGGAGCGGCGAACGCGGTTTCGTGCACGAAAGTGTCGACCAACGTCTGCGGGAATTGGGAATCGAAGGGCAGGGCGATGTCTATGCCTGCGGACCGCCGCCGATGATCGATGCCCTGACGCCGGTCCTGTTCATGCACGACTACGATACCGACCGAATTTTCTACGACAAGTTCACGCCCACTTCCGGTTCATCGGCCTGACAGACGAGGCCGATCGCTAGTGTCGTGAAAAGAGACAGAGAAAGGGAGGCTACAATGGTAGTGACATCAAGCTCGGTTGGTTCCGGAGCGGCTGGCGCCGCAACATTCGCCGGGTCGAAAAGCCGGAAATACAACTACTACGAACCCCGCGGCAAGCGCGCGACCCATTACGAGGACGTCACCGTCGACGTGCAACCCGACCCCGAGCGCTATCTGATCCAGAACTGGATCATCGAATTCGAGGGCGGCAAGAAGGGCGGGGCCTATTCGAAAGACGCGACCCGGGCCAAATCCTCCGATTGGCACGCCTTCCGGGCCCCCGACCAGGAATGGGAGCGGACCCATTACCAGCGCCAGTCCAAGATCGAGACGATGGTGCAGAATGTCATTTCCAATGCCCGTCGGGCCGGTGCGCCGGCGGCCTTCGACAAGGTCTGGCAGAAGGTTCTGCAAAAGCACCTGGGCGCCTGGAAGCACGCCGAATTCGGCATGGGCACGTCGCTCATGCAGGCGCAGCGCTACGGCTATACCCAGATGATCAACAACGCCACGTTGACCAATTCGTCCTACAAGATGCGGCTGTCGCAGGACATCACGCTGTATCTGGCTGAAATCGGAATGGATATCGACGGCTGGGATGACACGCTGGGCAAGCAGGCCTGGCTGGAAGATCCGATCTGGCAGCCGACCCGCGAAGCCATCGAGACGATCATGGGCACCGAGGATTACCTCGAACAGTATTTCGCGATCAATATCGTGTTCGAACCTCTGGTGGGTGAATTGTTCCGCTCGGGGTTCCTGATGCAGGCGGCCGCGGCGAACAACGATTTCATCACGCCGCCGGTCATTTCCGCGGCAGAGGCGGATTACGAACGCAACCTCGCCAATACGGTGGACCTGATCTACCTGCTGGCCAATGACCCCGAATTCGGCGCCCAGAACAAGGCACTGTTCAAGACCTGGGTCAAGAAGCACGGAGATCTTGCCGACAAGGCCGCCGCCGCGCTTCAGCCGATCTGGTCGCAGCCGCATTCCAAACCGGTCTCGTTCCAGGATGTCAAAGCGGTCTCGCAAGAGCGCCTTGGCCAGATCCTTGGTGAGCTTGGCATCGAATAACAATCTGAAAAGGAAGCGTAAAATGTCCAGCACAGCGCGCAATGCGACCAAGAAGAACATCTTCAAGTCGATGAAGAACATCGACCTGACCTCGCGCGAGGTGTCGCACCAGTGCGGCGTCACCATGAACGACAGCGTCGAGGCCCGCGCCATCGCCGAGTTCATGGAGGAAAACGACCCCAAGGTGACGGTCACCTACAACCCGGCCACGATCCGGATCGACGGCGAAGGCAAGCTGATCTTCAAGATGAGCGAGATCTCGGAATACCTGGGCCGCGACATCACTGCCGAAACCTTCGAGGTGAATACCTCGACCCATTACGGACGGATGGTGCGGGTGGACGACGATACCGTGGTCCTGTTCGGCGATATGAACGAAGTGATGGAATACATCTGATCCCGTCTCGAAACGTTCCGGGGCCATCCCGCGACCGGCCCCGGAGCTTCGAGACAATTCAGCGACACGCAAGGGAGGATAACATGTTCAAGACCAAAGACGGGAAAGAGATCTTCGTTCTCGACGGACATACGCATTTCTGGGACGGGAGCCCCGAAAACCAGTCCAACGTCCATGGCAAGCAATTCATCGATTGCTTCTATGCCTATCACACGAACCTGAGCCCGCCGGAGCATCTCTGGGAGAAGGCACGGTTCGAGAAGTATTCCGAGGACGACATCTACCGCGACCTGTTCATCGACGGTCCGGACGACATGGCGATCATCCAGACCACCGTGCTGCGCGACTTTTACAAACAGGGGTTTTCCTCGATCGAGCGCAGCGCGTCGATGGCCAATCGCCATCCGGAGCGTTTCATCGTCAACGGATCCTTCGACCCCCGCGACGGCGAGAAGGCGCTCGAACAGATCCACTACATGAAGGAAGAGTTCGATATCCAGGGTGTGAAGATCTACACCGCGGAATGGCACGGCGCCTCCAAGGGCTTCGCCCTGAACGATCCCGATGCCTACAAGTGCTTCGAATTGTGCGACAAGCTGGGGATCAAGAACATCCACGTCCACAAGGGGCCGACGATCATCCCGTTGTCGAAGGATGCGTTCGACGTGCATGACGTGGACCATGCCGCCACGGATTTCCAGAACCTGAACTGGATCATCGAACATTGCGGTCTGCCGCGCCTGGACGATTTCTGCTGGATCGCGGTCCAGGAGACCAACGTCTACGGCGGTCTTGCCGTTGCGCTGCCCTTCATCCATGCACGCCCGCGCTATTTCGCCGAAGTGCTTGCGGAACTGCTGTTCTGGGTCGGTGAGGACAACCTTCTGTTCGGTTCGGATTATGCGATCTGGACACCGCGCTGGTTGGTCGAGAAATTCTGGGATTTCCAGATCCCCGAAGACATCGCCCAGGAACGCGGCGTGCAATTGACCGACGAGATCAAGGAAAAGATCCTGGGTCTGAACGCGGCACGCCTTTACGGCATCGACGTGGATGCGAAGAAAAAGCAGCTGTCCAACGCTCCGGTTCAGATCGCGGCGGAGTAGAGGCATGTTGACCGATATCATCAAGATCGACCTGGAGTTCGACGTCTGGGAATGCCTGGAAAGGGTGAACGACCCCGAACTCGACGAACCGCTGACCGACATGGGCTTCATCGAGAGGATCGAGGTCATCGACGGCCACCACGTGGAGGTCGGGTTTCGACTTCCGACCTACTGGTGCTCGCCGAATTTCGCGTTCCTGATGGCTTTCGGCATCCGGCGCGAAGTCGAAAGGCTCCGCTGGGTCCGGAGTATCCATGTCGAACTGAGCGATCACTGTTTCGGCGACGAAGTCAACGAAGGCGTCAACAGCGGGCGCGCGTTCAGCGCGGTTTTTGCCGAGTATTGTGATGGCGCGGACCTTGCCGAGGTTGTCGCGACGTTCGAGGCCAAGGCCTTCGACCGCCGACAGGAAGCCGTTCTGCTGGATCTGCACAGACGCGGGTTTTCCGCCGAGCAGATCGTGTCGATGACCATGGCCGAGTTCGATGACATCGACTTGCGGGACGCGGACGCGATCAAGCAGAAACCGCGCTACCGGGAGCTGCTGCTGTCCTGTGGTCTGGCCGAGGACCCCGGCGATCTGTCCTTCCCGACATGGGAGGGCCAGAAGATCGCCGCCGGCCTGCTGCCCCAGCATTTCGAACGCCTTCGCGGCGTCAGGATCAACATGGAGTTCAACGGCGCGATGTGCCGGGGCCTTGCCGCGACCCGCTACAAGGAGGTCGAGATCGGTCCGGATGGCCCGACGCTCGTGGATTTCATCGCCGGGCGGGTGCCCCCACAGGAGGGCGCGCGGGCGCACCACTAACGCGACAGCAACAACCCGTCTTGGGGGACACTCGCGGCCCGGCCGCGCAGTGAAGGAGGAAGAAATGGCCAAATTGCTTTTACACGGAAAACTGGCGCGCAAGGCGCTGGCGCGCGGTGTTGCGCGGCTTGCCGCCGCGGTGGAGCCGACGCTGGGTCCGAAAGGGCTGAACGCGATGGTCGACCGGCCCGTCGGCACACCGCTGATCAGTCGCGACGGGGTCAGCATCGCGTCCGAGATCGAATTGAGAGATCGCTTCGAGAACATGGGCGCGCAGGTGGTCCGCGAGGTCTCGATGCAGACGAACGAGGTGGCGGGCGACGGCACCACGACAGCCATCGTTCTGGCGAACGCGCTGATCCAGCGGGGTGTCGCGCTGACGGACAACGGGGTAAAGCCGGTCGATCTGTGCAAGGGGATCGACATGGCGGTGAAGCGCATCATCGATGCCATCGACGAGTCCTCCCGGGATTGCAACGAACATCCCGAATACCTCGAGGCTGTGGCGCGGGTGTCCGCGACCGACCCGGACCTCGGGGATCTCGTGGCCGAAGCTTATCGGCGGATCGGCAACGAGGGGATCATCTCTGCGGATTTCGGCGTGACCATCGAGACGACGATGGAAGTGATGGAGGGCATGTCCTTCGAGCGCGGCTACATCTCGCATCACATGGTGACGGACCGGGAGCACATGGAAGCGGTTCTTCGCAACCCGCTGATCCTCATGACCGACCAGAAGATCCTCGATCCGTCGATCCTTGACCAGGCGATTTCCATCGCAACCGAGGAAAACCGGCCGCTGGCCATCATCGCCGAGGAAATCGCCCCCGAGGTGGTCATCAAGCTGCTGGGAAGCGGCGGGGCCGGCAGGTTCCTGATCGTGCATCCGCCGGAATACGGCCATTGGCGCACCGCGATGATGGACGATCTTGCCATCATTACCGGCGGAGAGGTCCTGGCCCGGGATCTGGGCAAGAGGATCCAGGACGTCACCCGCGGACAGCTGGGCGGAGCCGAGATGATACGCGCCACCGCGTCGTCCACCAGCGTGCTGCGCGGCGAGGGAGAGCGCGAAGCCGTGGTCGCGCGCCGCAACCAGGTGCAGCGCATGTATGACGTGGCGCCCCCCAACATCGAGCAGGACAAGCTCAGGGAGCGTCTGGCCAAATTGTCCGGTGGCAGTGCGATCATCTATGCCGGCGGCTTCACTCCGGTCGAGCAGAAGCGGAAGGTCCAGCTGATCGAGGATGCGCTGTGTGCCGTGCGCGCGGCTGCCGAAGACGGCGTCGTGGCCGGTGGCGGCACATGCCTGGCGCAAGCGGGGCCCGTGCTCGATAACCTGACCGCCATTGGCGACATCGGCAAGGGGATCGCGCTGGTGCGTTCCGTGCTGACCCAACCCTTGCGGCGCATCGCGTCGAATGCGGGGGCAGATGCGGATGCCGTGGTCGACGCGATCACGTCCGGTCCGGCGGGCCATGGTTTCGATGCGTCCAGAGGCGTCTACGGCGACATGTACGAGGCCAGAATAATCGATCCTGCCCGCGTGCCGGCATCGGCCTTGGTGAATGCCGCCTCGGTCGCAACGCTTATCCTGACCACCGAAACCCTGGTCGGCGATCTCGACGAGGGCGAGGCCGACCCGACGGAAGGCCCGGCGCTTGGTGGCGGAGCGGAACTGCTTGGCCGCCAGTGATCTCAACGTCCCGTCGCGCGCCGATACATCGTGCACGGCATCGACACACCACAAGGAACCCGGACCATGAAGGCTGCAAGACTCTACGATTACGACCCCGAAATGAATGTCACCTTGCGTATCGAAGACATTCCCGCGCCCACGATCGACTCTCCGAACGATGTGATCGTCAAGGTCGGCGCGGCCGGGCTGTGCCGCACCGATCTGCACATCATCGAAGGTGTCTGGAAGGACATCATGGATGGTGACGGTGCCCTGTTGCCCTATACCATGGGCCACGAGAATGCCGGCTGGGTCGAGGATGTCGGCAGCGCCGTGACCTCGGTCAAACCGGGTGATGCGGTGATCTGCCATCCGTTGCGCAGCTGCGGCATATGCCTCAGTTGCCGCTATGGCCACGACATGTACTGCGAACACGGGCAGTTTCCGGGCCTGGGTTTGGACGGTGGGTTCGCCGAGTATTTCAAGACCTCCGAACGCACCCTGATCAAG
The DNA here is from genome assembly GCA_001314655.1 of Rhodobacteraceae bacterium HLUCCA08. Taxonomy (GTDB): domain Bacteria; phylum Pseudomonadota; class Alphaproteobacteria; order Rhodobacterales; family Rhodobacteraceae; genus Salibaculum. The sequence goes on from LJSF01000001.1 coordinate 208,192, forward strand.
CTGAATACCGGGATCATGCCACTGGATGTGGCGCCGATGGCGGATGCCGGGATCACCGCGTATCGGGCGGCCAAACGGGCCGCGAAGCTGCTGCATCCCGGTACGTCCTGCGTGATCCTCGGGGTGGGTGGACTTGGACATATCGCGCTGCAATGCCTCAAGCACATCTGCGGTGGGCAGATCATCGCCGTGGACCGCGAACCCGGCGCCCAGGTCCTGGCCAGAGAGTTGGGGGCGGATGCCGTCCTGGATGGCGGCCCGAACCTCATCGAGGAGATCAAGGACATGACCGGCGGCGGCGCCCAGGTCGTCATCGATTTCGTCGGCGAGTTGGGGGTCGAGAACATCTGCTGGAAACTGCTGCGGCAGGGTGGCGAACTGATTGTCGTGGGCTATGGCGGCACGATCGAAATCCCGACGCTCGAACTTGTGGTCAACGAAATCAAGATCGGTGGCAGCCTGGTGGGCGATTACATCGAACTGGTCGAGCTGATGGAGATGAATGCCGACGGAAAGGTGAAAATGCACCAGACCGAGTACAAGCTGGCAAACATCAACGAGGCGATCGACGACTTCAAGAACCGACGCTTTACCGGGCGCGGGGTCATCGTGCCCTGAACCCGGCTCCGGTCGACATCTGTCACGCAAGGACGATCATCATGGACGAGACAACATTGACCAAGACCCTGCCCAGAGCGGGACCGACCGAAGAATGCTATCGGCTGATCTATCGCAGTCACAGCCTGATACCGACGGACGGATCCGATGGTGGCGCCGATGGACTGGCCGCTATCCTGCGAAAGGCACGGTCCAAGAATGCCGCGCTCGGCGTGACCGGTGCGCTGATGCTTTATGATGACTGGTTCGCGCAGGTCCTGGAGGGGCCTCGGGACGTGGTCGAAGCGCTTTTCGGCACGATCAGGGCCGATCCGCGGCACGAATCCGTGCGTCTTGACCTGGCGGAAGCGGTGCCGCGCAGGCTTTTCGAGAAATGGGCGATGGCAATCGTGGCAGAGCATCACCAGCCCGATCTGCCCATGGTCGCCACCACCGGCGGTCTGGCGCAATGCGCGCCCTGGAAGGTCACGCTCGAGCAAGAGGCTGTGTTGACCCGGCTGCGGGATCTGACACGGGGGTACGGGCGCGGTTCGTGACGGTCGGCGGCCCGGGGGCAGAGGCTGTTCAGGGCCTGGGAATATCGTATTGCTTGATCTTGCGATAGAGCGTCGGCCTTGAAATACCAAGCTTTTCCGCCACCCGCGTCAGGTTGCCGTTCTCGACCTGCATGGCACAGCGGATGGTCATTGCCTCGACGCTTTCAAGGCTGGTGCCGGTGTCGGGAATGTCCATCCACGGGACAAGGCCAAGCCCGTCGACGGGCTCGAATATCTCTTCGGGCAGGTCGCTTGCATGCACCTTGGTGTCGGTCTTGAGAAGAAACAGACGCTCCATCATGTTGCGCAGTTCCCGGACGTTGCCAGGCCAGCGATAGGCGCCCAGACGTTCCAGCACCTCCGGCGAGAAATCCAGGGGCTCCCGCGCGAAACGTTTGGCGAAACCCTCGTTGAAATGCCGCAACAACAGGGGGATGTCGACCGCACGCTCGCGCAGTGGCGGCACATCTATGACGACGATCCCGATGCGATAGAACAGATCGCGGCGAAAACGCCCGGCCTCGACATCATTGCGCAGGTTGCGGTTCGTCATCGCCACCAGCTGCACATCGACCGATCGCCGTTCGCTGTCGCCGATCCGGTAGACCGCCCTCTGTTCCAGCGCGCGCAGCAGGTAGGGCTGCAATTCGATCGGCATGTCGCCGATTTCATCCAGGCACAGGACGCCGCCATCCGCCTGTTCGAACTTCCCCGGCTTGCCGCCGCGCACGGCACCGGTAAAGGCCCCCTCCACATGGCCGAACAATTCGGCACCGATCAGATCCTTCGAGATCGCGGCGCAGTTCACCGTTACATAGGGGGCATCGCTACGGGGCAGGCGGCTGTGAACAAGGCGCGCGAATTGTTCCTTGCCGACGCCCGTCTCGCCCTGGATCAGCACCGTGACATCCGCGGCCGCGGCGCGTTTGGCAAGTTCCAGCGCTTCGAGCATCTTGGGGGCCGCGCCGATAATGACGACCTCTTCCTCGTCTATATTCGCGCGCGGCTTGATGCGCACGGCGGCTTCGGGGCGTGTCAGGGGGGCGTCGCGATTGTGCTTGAGAAACAGTGCCGCGCCGCGCATCCGGCCACCGAATTCGAGGCGTTCGATCCCGTCCATTTCAAGTTCGCGCGGCAGGGCCGCCCGAATGTCGTATTCCGTCATGCCGGCGTTCAGGGGCAGGAGACGTTTACCCACGGCAAGTTCGGGCCTGGCCTGGTAGCCCTTGTCATCGAGCCCGCGCCTGAACAGGATACGCCCCATCTTGTCCAGCAGCAGGACACCGCTGCTCCAGCGGTCGTTGCTGGAGTTCAGGAAGGCTTCCAGAAGCAGCGTACGCTCTTGATGCTGCTGTTCGGCGAGCGCGATTTCGATTTCGCGCGCGGCGGCCATCACCAGCGCGACATTGTGGCGCCGAAAGATGCGGGGCGGGCCGGAAAGATCCACGACGCCGATGATCGAGCGATCGAAAGGATCGAAAATCGGCGCGCCCGCGCAGGTCCACGCCTGAACGCTCTGGCAGTAATGTTCGGCTGCATGGACATAGGTCGGCTTGCCGGTCTTCAGGGCGGTGCCAATTCCGTTCGTGCCGATCGCGTCCTCGTTCCAAATCCCGCCGACTTCAAGGTGGATGTTCTGACCTTCGTCCAGAACGGATGGATCGCCGATGGCATCGATGATCACGCCATCCTTGTCGGTCAGAAGAAGAACGGCCCTGGCATCGGCCAGGTGCGGCTCCAGCCGGGCCAGCGCCGACCTGGCGGCACGTCGCAAGGACAGGTTTCTGCGTCTCAACTGGTACAGGTCTTCCTCGGCCTCGATTTTCCGCGAATGCTGTTTTGCGGCGTCGACGCCCATGTTGAGACTGCGTTGCCAGGACTGCACGATTTCATCCCGCACCGGGTAGGCGTCCGGACGTGCCCGGGATTGTCCCGCGACATAGCTTTCCCAGGCCTCGCGCATCCCCCCCTCCGAATATTCCGGAGCCACAGAACATGCGCTGCCGGACTTGCTGAAGGGACTGAAATAGCTTGTTCGCTGCATATATGGCTCAGTGCTGGCTTCTGACGGTGATCGCCTGGCCCAGCTGCTGCCTCCACTCCAAGTGACCTGCTACGGCATGGATGGTCTCCAGCCGATCCCCGACCTGCCGTCAGCGCAGGCCAAGACTGGCTTCGATCGCACCGGCCAGCGCCTTTTCGTCGAAACCCCGGTGAATTTCGACGCCGTCCAGATGTCGGAGAGCTTCGAGCATCTCGCCGTCGACCGGCGAGTAGAATTTTCGTTCGGCCGTGGCGAGAACGAACACCTTGCCTGCGAAACCGCCGCGGATCTCACCCAGAAGCTGGATTTGCTTGCCGCTGTTGAGGCAAGCTAGGACGACCCGGTTGTTCAGGCTGACCTTGACATAGGGTTCGACATCGGTCGCCGTGGTCGCCACGCCAAGATCATGGATCATCAGGCCTTCGGGCTGTGGCGTCTGCTGCATTTGCACCTTGGCCTGCTGCATTGCCGTGTAGCCACCGCCACTGATCTGGTCGGCGAGTTTCTTGATCACATGAGAATTTTCAGATATCAGCCGCTTGGCCTGCACGTCTTCTCTTCGCGGCCCGTCGCGCTTCGAGAAAATATCCAATTTCCGTCCTCCCAGACTTTTTGGTAGCAGAAAACTCGTGAACTGCCAAACTATTCCGGTGACCGCGCCGACGATCCCTTGCCGGTCTCATCCGTGCATGAGATCTGTCGACGGGTCGGGCCACGGACCGACTTCGGCTTGTTCACGTCCTGTCCTCCCTTGAATGCGCAGCGTCGTCTCCACGCCGCCAATGGCCGTTTCACCGAAAGCGACCCCCCCGCTGCAGGACCTCGATCTGGTAGCCGTCGGGGTCCGCAATGAAGAAAAACCGGGCGATCACCTCGCCGGCCGGTGCGAAATTCACCAGCTTGCCGGGGGCCAGCCCCGCGGCCTCGAACCGGGCATGCTCGGCCGCCGCATCCGCGACGGACACAGCGAAGTGGCCATAGCCGTCGCCCAGGTCGTAGGGCGCCGTGCGGCCCTTGTTGACCGTGAGTTCCAGTTCGAAGGCGCTTTCGGCGCTCGACAGGTAGATCAGGGTGAAGTCCGGAAAATCCAGCCGATCCGCCACGTCGAGGTCGAAGGCATCGCGATAGAAATCGACCGAGCGCTGTTCATCAAGCACGCGGATCATGCTGTGGATCGCCTTGGCCAAGTGTCCCTCCTGTCCGATGGTCGCGGGTCAGGACAGGATAGACGAAAGCCCAAGGCGTCGGGGTAGTATGGGGATACTACCGCCGACGTCGGCCGGTTGCGGGCGGCTATTCCGCCACCGCCGCGACCGCGCCGGGCCGGACGCCCGATGCGATGAACACGATGCAGGCCGTGCGCAACAACGAGGTGAAGTTCTCGGGTTCGCCGCGCAGGCTCAACACTTCGGAATGCAGCTGCGAGATGAAGGCGGGCGTGCTGAGCCCGTCATGGGCCGCGATCTGGTCGAGGATGTCCCAGAATGCGTTTTCCAGCCTGATGCTGGTGCTCTGGCCATTGATCCTGAGCCGCCGCGTCGTCAGGGCGTAGCGATGCGGGTCCTGACCGGCAAAGACGTCACACATGGCCTGCTTTCCCTTCCGTTTTGGAAAGATGGATGGCGTCCGCCGATCCCGGGCGGGTGCCGCAAGGTGATGGCGAAAGGATTGGTGCGACGACGGGCGCTGTCCAGAAGAATCGTCGCTGCACCTGCAAAGGGTCGGCCGCACAGGGCGGGACGATGCTCGAAGACGGTGCAGGCGTTCTGCAGGATCGGGTCGATGGGCCGCGCGTGGCGCACTGTCGGGGACCTGGCCGGCGAAACTGCACGCCTGGCTGCGGCCAGGTGCGCTTTGCGATGGTCGCGATCCTCGTCGATCGCACCTTCTGCCCGGAGCGCCGCATCCGGCGCCGATGCGGTCGCCGGGCCCGAGAATCCCACCGAAAGACCGGTGCAAGTTTGTTCGACAAGGTCGGAATCGGCGCCGAAATGGTCGGAGATCATTGCGCCAAAGCCCGTTTCACCAGCGTTTCATCCCATATTCAGGGAGGTCTCGAAAGATCGAGTTGCAATACTGCGCGCAGCTTGGTTTAGTCGGGACCGTCAATGAGCAGCACAAGCTGCCGATCAAACAGGGAGACACGGCTTGGCCGATGGTGCATCCAGCGACGCGTTTGTCGAATTCGAACGCGTGCAGAAAAGCTACGATGGCGAAACACTTGTCGTCAAAGACCTGAACCTCTCGATGCCCAAGGGCGAGTTCCTGACGATGCTCGGGCCGTCGGGATCCGGCAAGACCACCTGCCTGATGATGCTGGCCGGATTCGAGACCGCGACCCACGGGGATATCCGCCTGGACGGAACCTCGATCAACAACATCCCGCCGCACAAGCGCGGCATCGGCATGGTGTTCCAGAATTACGCCCTGTTCCCGCACATGACCGTGGCCGAGAACCTGGCCTTTCCGCTGGAAGTGCGTGGGCTGGGCAAGTCCGAGCGCGAGGAAAAGGTCCAGCGGGCGCTGGACATGGTGCAGATGGGCGCCTTCGGCGGCCGCCGGCCGGCGCAGCTTTCGGGGGGCCAGCAGCAGCGGATCGCCCTGGCCCGGGCGCTTGTGTTCGAGCCCGAGCTGGTGCTGATGGACGAACCGCTCGGCGCGCTCGACAAGCAGTTGCGCGAACACATGCAGTTCGAGATCACCCGCCTGGCCCATGAGCTGGGCATCACCACGGTCTACGTGACCCACGACCAGACCGAGGCGCTGACCATGTCCGACCGGGTCGCGGTATTCGACGACGGCCGGATCCAGCAGCTGGCCCCGCCGGATGTGCTGTATGAACGGCCCGAAAACAGTTTCGTCGCCCAGTTCATCGGCGAGAACAACACGCTGGAAGGCGTGATCAAGGAGATCAGGGGCGAAACCTGCATTGTCCAGCTGGACGATGGCGAGATCATCGACGCCAACCCGGTCAACGTGACCGAACCCGGCGAGCGCACCAAGGTGTCGATCCGGCCCGAACGGGTCGAATACAACATGGACCGCCTGCAGGAAGGCGCCCATACGCTGAAGGCCGAGGTGCTGGAATTCGTCTATATGGGCGACATCTTCCGCACCCGCCTGCGGGTCGCCGGAAACGAGGACTTCGTGATCAAGACGCGCAACGCGCCCGATCAGGTCAGGCTCAAGCCCGGGCAGCAGATCGAGATCGGCTGGCTGCCCCAGGATTGCCGCGCGCTGGACGCCTGATGTCCGGCCCGCTTCGATGTGTCAGGCCGGCGGCAACCCGGATGCCGCGCCTGATCCACACCAATATCCGGGTTGATACAACGGGAGACCTAAATGACCCTCACCAGAACTCTGATGGCCACGTCGGCCCTGACCCTTGCCGCCGGCATGGTCACCGCCCAGGACATGGTCAACGACATGACGCTGGTCAGCTGGGGCGGGGCCTACCAGGCCAGCCAGCATAACGCCTATGTGGAGCCCTATCTTGCAATGAATGACGGTGTGTCCGCCGTCTGGGACGAAAGCTCGGCCGAAGCCGTGACCAAGCTGCGCGCCATGTCCGAGGCCGGCAACATCACCTGGGACGTGGTCGACGTGGTCGCCGCCGACGCGATGCGCCTGTGCGACGAAGGCCTGGCGATGGAGATCGACTTCGACACCATGCTGGCCCCGGCGCCCGACGGCACCCCGGCGACCGAGGATTTCGGCGACCTGCTGGTCAACGAATGCTTCATCCCGCAGATCGTCTATTCCACCACCTTCGGCTACCGGACCGATCTGATCGACCAGCCGACCAGCGTCTGCGACATCTTCGACCTGGAAGGCTTCCCGGGCCAGCGCGCGCTGGAAAAGCGCCCGATCGGCAACATGGAATGGGCGCTGATCTGTGACGGCGTCGCGATCGAGGATGTCTACGACGAGCTCGAAACCGAGGAAGGCGTCGCCCGGGCCTTTGCCAAGCTCGACACGATCAAGGACAGCGTCGTGTGGTGGTCGGCCGGTGCCGAAACCCCGCAGCTTCTGGCCGACGGCGAAGTCGTGATCGGCTCGACCTACAATGGTCGCCTGTTCTCGGCGATCGAAGAGCAGGGCCAGCCGATCGGCATGCTCTGGGATTGGCAGATGTTCGACATCGACGGCTGGATCATTCCCGCCGACCTGCCGGAAGACCGTCTGAACCGCGCGCTGGACTTCATCTACTTCGCCACCGATACCCAGCGTCTGGCCGACCAGGCCAAATACATCTCCTACGGCCCGGCCCGTGCGTCGTCCGCGCCGCTCGTGGGGGACCATGCCGAACTGGGGATCGAGATGGCGCCGCACATGCCGACCGATCCGGCGAACGCGGTGAACACCTTCCTGTTCAACTACAACTGGTGGGCCAGCTACCGCGATGACCTGGACGCCCAGTTCCAGGCCTGGCTGCTGCAGTGATCTGACAAGGGAAGGGCCCGCCCGGGCCCTTCCCGCCTTTGCCGGACGGCCCCGCGGGGCCGCCCCGCCAAGGCGACAAGCCAGGCGATGACCGCAACGACGACAGGGGGAACGATCGACATGGCCCATGCCGAGACCGACGCACAGGGGCGGATCCTTGCCGCCGACGGCACCCCGCTCAAGCAGAGCCTGCAACGGGCGCTGCGCGCGCAGAAGATGCGGGCATTGTTGCTGATCGCGCCGCTGCTGCTGTTCGTCGTGATCACCTTCGTGATGCCGATCGGCGACATGCTGTTGCGGTCGGTCCAGAACAAGGCCGGCACCCATTACGTGCCCGACCTGATCCCCAACGTGGCCGAACAGATCGAGGATTGGGATCCCGCCTCGGGCGAGCTGCCGCCCGAAGAGGTGTTCCGCGCCATGGTCGTCGATCTGCAGGTCGCCTTCGACGAAAAGAACCACACCCAGCTGGGCCGGCGCTTCAACTATGAAAGCCCGGGGATGGATTCGCTGTTCCGGACCTCGGGCCGGCGGGTTTCGGGGCTCGACCTGGAGACGGACGGACCGTTCCGCGAGGCGCTGATCGACATCAACGACGATTGGGGCGACCTGGAATACTGGGCCACGATCAAGGCCAATTCGGGCTATTACACCAATTCCTTCTTCCTGGCCGCGGTCGACATGGAGCGCGACAGCACCGGAATCGCCCAGAAGGACCCGGACCAGAGGATCTATCGCAAGCTGCTGGTCCGAACGCTCTGGCTGTCGGCGGTGATCACCTTTTGCACGCTGTTGTTGGGCTATCCGGTGGCCTGGCTTCTGGCGGACCTGCCGGCGCGCAAGGCGAACCTGCTGCTGATCCTGGTGCTGCTGCCGTTCTGGACATCGCTGCTGGTGCGGACCTCGAGCTGGAAGATCCTGCTGCAGCAAGAGGGGGTGATCAACGATTTCTGGGTCTGGCTGGGCTTTGTCGAGCGATTGTCGCTGATCAACAACCAACTGGGCGTGGTCATCGCCATGACCCATATCCTGCTGCCCTTCATGATCCTGCCGCTCTATTCGGTGATGAAGACGATCCCGCCCTCTTACCTGCGGGCGGCGAAATCCCTGGGCGCGACCAACTGGACCGCGTTCTGGCGGGTCTATTTCCCGCAGACCACGGCGGGGATCGGCGCCGGGGGGCTGTTGGTCTTCATCCTGGCGGTCGGCTATTTCATCACGCCCGAACTGGTCGGCGGCGCCGATGGCACCTTCATCTCGAACCGGATCTACTTCCAGTTCTCGGCGATCGGGAACTGGGGTCTGGCGGCGGCGCTGGGCACGATCATGCTCGTGGTCGTGCTGGTGCTCTATTACGTCTACGACCGGCTCGTGGGCATCGACAACGTGAAGCTGGGGTAAGCGACATGGCATTCACCGAAACCCGCTCCGACACGCTGCGCCCCTCGATCCCGTTCACCCTGTCCTTCGTGGGATTGGTGGGCGGCCTGATCGCCCTGGCCCTGGGCCTGATGCGGGGCCAGGAGCCGACGCAATTGCTGCAATTCACCGGCCTGACCGTGGTGCTGCTTTGTGCCCTGGCCTTCGCCCAGCTCCACCTGTTCTCCAACGCCAAGGGGGCGATGATCGTCACCGGCGTGGTGGTCGGCATCGGCGGACTGGCCGGCGCCGGGATCATGGGCGCCATCGTCTTTGGCGGGCTGGCGGCGGCGTTCAGCTGGTTCGTGTTCTGGCTTCATACGCGGGCCTATCGCGACCCGATGCCCAATTACCTGACCTCGGAACAGGTGCTGTGGTACTACGGGTTCCGGGTGATCTGCGGGCTGGTCTTCTTCTACCTGATCTTTCCGATCCTGGTGATCATCCCGCTGTCGTTCAACGCGCAGGACTTCTTCACCTTCACCCCCGAGATGCTGCGCCTCGACCCGGCCGGCTATTCGATGAAACATTACGTGGATTTCCTCGGCACCTCCGCCGGGCGTCCCTGGGTCGATGCGTTCCGCAACTCGCTGATCATCGCGCCCTTCGCGACGCTGCTCGCGGTCAGCCTGGGAACCCTGGCGGCGATCGGCCTGACCCAGCCGCATGTGCCGTTCCGCAAGCAGATCACGGCGCTGCTGATTTCGCCGATGATCGTGCCGCTGATCATCTCGGCCGCCGGCATGTTCTTCTTCTACAGCCGGATCGCGGTGCAGGGGTCCTATCTGGGGGTGATCCTGGCCCATGCGGCCCTGGGCGTGCCCTTCGTGGTGATCACCGTGACGGCGACGCTGTCGAGCTTCGACACCTCGCTGACGCGGGCGGCGGCGAACATGGGCGCGGATCCGGTCAAGACCTTCTTCAAGGTGCAGATGCCGCTGATCCTGCCCGGGGTCCTGTCGGGGGGGCTGTTCGCCTTCATCACCTCCTTCGACGAGGTCATCGTGGTCCTGCTGGTCGGTTCGGCCGGGCAGAAGACGCTGCCCTGGCAGATGTTCATCGGCCTGCGTGAACAGATCAGCCCGACGATCCTGGCGGTGGCGACCATCCTGGTGGTGATCTCGATCGCGCTTCTGACCACGGTCGAGATGCTGCGGCGCCGCTCCGAGCGGCTGCGGGGCATGTCGCCGACCTGACGGTGGCGCGGGCGCGGGAACAAAATTACGTAATTTTGTTCCCCCCCGGCCGTCGGTCAGGGCAGAACCGATAGCCAGATCGCCGCGGTGAGGATGGTCAGACCGGTGCCCACCAGCACCGCCGAGGCCGCGACCCGGCGTGCGGCGCCATACATGTCGGCAAAGATATAGGCATTCACCCCCGGCGCCATCGCCGCGGTGATCACCGCCGAACGCAGCGCCTCGGGCGGCAGGCCCGACAGCCCGCCCAGGCTCCAGGTTATGGCCGGGTGCAGGATCAGCGACACCGCGCAGATGAACAGGATCACCCGCATGTCGCCCTCGGGCCGGTAGCGGCGCAGCACGCCGCCCAACCCGAACAGCGCCGCCGGCAGCCCGGCCCGGGCCAGAAGGTCGGCCGCTTCGGTCACGATCTGCGGCTGTGGCAGGCGCCCCAGGTTGACGACGAAGCCCGCGATGATCCCGATCACCAGCGCATTGGAAAAGATCGCCCGCAGCACCTTGGGCGCCAGTTCCCGGGCCGGGCCGCCCTTGGCCCGGACCAGTTCCATCACCGTGATCCCCAGGGCATAGCAGAACGGCGCGTGGACCGAGATGATGGCGAAATTGGCCTGCAACGCCGCGGTGCCATAGGCCCGTTCGGTGATCGGCAACCCCAGCAGGACCGAGTTGGAGAACAGCCCGCAGAACCCGATCGCGACGCTGTCCTGCCATGAGCGGCCGAAGATCAGCCGCGCGCCAAAGAGCCCGGCCAGGAACCCCGCGGTCGCGCCGGCATAGAACGGGCCCAGCAGCGCCAGGTCGAAGGTCGCGCCCAGATCGAGGGTCGAGATCGCCCGGAACAGCAGGATCGGGATCGCGATCTTCTGGGCGAAGGTCATCAGCCCGTCGATGCCCGCCGCGCCGATCCAGCCGCGCCAGGACGACAGGTAGCCCATGCCGACCACAAGAAAGACCGGCAGGATGACCGAGACCAGGTCGCCCATCGCGTCAGGCCGGCAGGTGCAGGGTCAGGCCATCCCAGGCCGGGGTGACGTTGTCCGGGGTTTCGGCCTCGACCGCGGCCCAGTCCAGGTCGATATGCATGTTGGTCAGCACCGCCCGTTTCGGCGCGGCCCGGGCGATCCAGTCCAGCGCCTTGTCCAGGTGGGCATGGGTCGGGTGCGGCTTGCGGCGCAGGGCGTCCAGCACCCAGATGTCCAGATCCGCCAGATGCGGCCAGGCGGCGTCGGGGATCTCGGCCACGTCGGGCAGGTAGGCCAGGCCGCCGATCCGGAACCCCAGCGCGTCGATGCTGCCGTGATCGACGGTGAAGGGGGTGAAGGTCAGCGGCCCGCCGGCGCCGTCGATGGTCACCGGCCCGTCGATCGTGTTCAGCTCCAGGATCGGCGGGTAGGGCGAGCCTTTGGGTTGCACGAAGGCATAGCCGAAGCGCGACAGAAGCTGTTCGCAGGTATCGCCATCGGCCCAGACGGCAAGGCGTTCGCGGGTGTTGAAGACGATCTGGCGCAGATCGTCCAGACCATGCACGTGATCGGCGTGCGAATGGGTATAAAGCACCGCGTCCAGCGCCCCGATCCCGGCCTCGAGCAGCTGTGCGCGCATGTCGGGCGAGGTGTCGATCAGCACCCGCGTCACGCCGTCCGGCCCGAAGCGGCTGACCAGGGCCGAACAGCGGGTGCGCCGGTTGCGGGGATTGTCCGGGTCGCAATCGCCCCACAGATTGCCCAGCCGCGGCACCCCGCCCGACGAGCCGCAGCCGAGGATGCGAAACGCGATCCGGTCGGTCATGCGGCGGCTTTCCAGGCGGCGGCCTTGGCGAAAAGACGGTCGAAATTCGCCGTCGTCTGCGCGGCGAAGTCTGCGTAGCTCAGCCCGAACAGCTCGGCCCCGACCCTGGCGGTATGGACCGTATGGGCCGGCTCGTTGCGGCGTCCGCGATGCGGCGGCGGGGCCAGGTAGGGGCTATCGGTCTCGACCAGGATACGCTCGACCGGGGCGGCGGCGAAGATGTCGCGCAATTCCTGGCTGCGCGGAAAGGCGGCGATGCCGGACATCGACAGGTAGAAGCCCAGGTCCAGCGCCGCCCGCGCCAGGCCGGCGCCCGAGCTGAAACAATGCATCACGCAGCTATAGGGGCCATTGGCGTGACCCTCGCGCAGGATCGCCGCGATCTCCGCATCGGCGTCGCGGGCATGGACGATCAGCGGCAGGCCGGTGGCGCGCGCCGCGTCGATATGCCGGCGCAGCGATTGCTTCTGCACCTCGGCGCTGTCGGCGGTGTAATGGTAATCGAGGCCGGTTTCGCCGATGCCGACGAATTTCGGATGCGCCGCCAGGGCGACCAGTTGATCGACCGTCGCCATCGGTTCCTCGGCCGCGCTCATCGGATGGGTGCCGGCGGCATAGAACACCGGGTCATGGGCCTCGGCGATGGCGCGGACCTGCGGTTCGTGGCGCAGCCGGGTGCAGATCGTGACCATGCGGGTCACGCCGGCCGCGACCGCGCGGTCGATCACCTCGGCCCGGGTGTCGTCGAAATCCGGGAAATCCAGGTGGCAATGGCTGTCGACGATCTGCGGCGGCATCGGTCCGGGGGTCTCTCAGGCTGGGGCTGTGGCGGATTTCGCGGCCGCCTCGATCCGCAGCAGGGTATCAAGCAGCAGCGCGGCGGGGTCAAGGTTGACCGCCCGGCCATGGCGGGTCCGGTCCGACACGTCCTGTGCCAGAACGGCCCAGGTCCGGGCCGCGCGGGCATCGGGCGACAGCCGCGTCAGCAACCGCGCTTCGCCCGGAGCCCCCTGGACCGGCGGTTCGCCCGTCAGACCGGCGCGGGCGGTGCGGGCCAGGAACAGGTCCAGCAGGTCCAGCATCAGCGCATAACGGGTGTCGGCGGCGCGGCCGGCGCAGCTTTCGGCCAGCTTGATCGCGGCGGGCCGGTCAAGGCGCGGCAGCCCCTCGAACAGCCGCACCAGGTCGGCATAAAGCGGCAGCCCGTCCAGGTTGGCCAGGCGCACAGCCTCGCCGACCGAGCCATTGGCCAGGGCGGCCAGCGCCTCGGGCGCATCGGTGCGGATCCCGGCCTGGTCCAGCGCCGCGGTCATCTCGGGCGCAGCCAACAGCTTGCAGCGCAATTCGCGGCAGCGCGAGCGGATCGTCGGCAAGAGCCGCGAGGGCTGGTGCGCGACCAGCAGCAGGACCGCGTGCGCCGGCGGTTCCTCCAGCAGCTTGAGGATCGCATTGGCGGCGTTCACGTTCATCTCGTCGGCGGCATCGACGATCACCACCCGCCGGCCGCCATCGGTCGCGGACATGGCGAAGAAATTGCGCAGTTTGCGGACCTCGTCGACGGTGATCCGGGTCCGAAGCCGGTCGGCCTTGTCGTCCCAGCCCCGACGCAGCACGAACAGGCGTGGATGGGCGCCCGATTGCACCAGCCGGGCATCCGGGTGATCGGGCGCGACATCGAGCGTCGTCGGCGGCGGCGGGGCGCCGAACAGGCCGTCGTCCGCCTGCGCCGGGGTGGCCAGCAGAAAGGTCGCCAGCCTCCAGGCCAGGGTCGCCTTGCCGACGCCCAGCGGCCCGGTGATCAGCCAGCCCGAATGCATCCGGCCGGTGGCATGGGCATCGAGGAAGTCGCGTTCGGCCGCCGCCTGGCCGATCAGCCGCGCGGTCTGGCGCGGATGCGGGGCGCCATCGACCTGATCGGGCAGGGGGCGGTCTTCGGGGGCGGTGGCCATGGCACCAGCTTTGCCATGCGGGCGCGCGCTTGGCCAGTGATCCCGGGTCGGCGGCGCGGATCCGGAATGACCGTTTGCGTGACGTTACGTAATTCTGCAGGCCCCGCTTGAAAACCCGCCACATCTGAACGAGAGCGTCGACGCGATCAGCACCCTCGGGCGCATCGTCGTCCGCGGGTCCGGCACCGCCGACGCATTCTCCGCGTCCCTGGCGCGTCTCGATATCCGAAAGTTATTGAAAATGACCATCCAAGACTGTGTCGCCGTCACGGGCACGACCCCGGACCAGACCATGCGTCATGTCGTGCAGGACCTGATCGGCGCGCTTGCGGACTTGCCTGTACACGCCAGGGACGAGATCATGATCGGCGTCTCCCATTCGCTGCTCGAGATGATCGCCTATGAGGGGCGGGCCGGGCTGTCGGCGCAGCTGCGCGGCGAGATGATCACCCTTGCGGCGCGCCTGCAGGCCTTGCAGCCGGATCTGGCGGCCTGACCGGACCGGCCTGTCAGACCGGTTCCATCCGTGCCGCGACCTGGGCGGCGATTTCGGCGGCGATCTCTTCGGGCGGACGCTGGCCGGCGATCACCACGCAACGCTCGGGGTGGTCATGGGCCAGGTGCAGGAAGCCGTGGCGCAGGGTTTCCTGGAAGGCCAGGCCCATCTCCTCGAACCGGTCCTCGCCCGAGCGGCGGGCCAGCCCGCGCTCCAGCGCCAGGACCGGGTCCATGTCGATGATGAAGGTCAGGTCCGGTTCCTGCCCGATCATCAGGTCATGCAGCCGGTCCACCGCGGCGCGCAGGTCGCCCCGGGTCGCCCCCTGATAGATGCGGGTGCTGTCGGCGAAGCGGTCGCAGATCACCGTGCGGCCGGCCAGCAGGGCAGGGCGGATGGTCTTTTCCAAATGGTCGCGCCGGGCGGCGGTGAACAGCAGGATCTCGGTCTCGGCCGACCAGCGGGCCGGATCGCCGGTCAGCAGCAGGGCACGGATTTCCTCGGCGCCCGGGCTGCCGCCGGGCTCGCGGGTCAGGACCGCGTCCGGGATCCTATCGGCCAGCAGGCGGGCCTGGGTCGATTTGCCAGACCCGTCGATCCCTTCGAAGGTGATGAACATCCCGTCCGGCGCCGCCATCGGGCCCTCAGGCCCCGTCATCGGTGGCGGGCGCCTCGGGCGCGCGGCGGTCCTGCCACTTGCCCAGCAGCACGTCCGCCGCGACCGTCAGCCGGGCCTGGAAGCCGCCGCGCGGCACGGCGCTGCCCGCCACCAGCGGCACGCGGGTTTCGGGCAGGTCGTCAAGGCGGATCACCAGGTCGGCGATCCGGTCGCCGTCGGCGATCGGCGCCTCGATCGGGCCGTCATAGACCACTTCGGCCTGCAGGCTGCCGGCGTCCAGCACCGGCACCAGCAGCGACAGGTCTTCGGCCGCGACCAGGTCGACCAGCGGCGCCTCGCCCATCCAGACCTCGGCGTCGGCGATCCGGGTGCCGGCGCGCAGGATGTCGACTTCGGTGAACTGGCGGAAGGCCCAGTTGACGATCCGCTCGGCCTCTTCGGCGCGGGCCTGCTGGCTGTCCAGCCCGGTGATCACGAAGACGATCCGCCGGTCGCCCTGTTTGGCGCTGCCGACCAGGCCATAGCCGGCCTCCTGGGTATGGCCGGTCTTGAGGCCATCGGCCCCGATCCCCAGCCCCAGCAACGGGTTGCGATTGCTCACGTTCTGCGGGGCGCGGTTGTCGAATTCGAAGGTTTCTTCGGCGAAGAGCGGGTAGAAGGTCGGGTAATCGGTGATCAGCCGGTCGGCCAGGATGCCCAGGTCGCGCATCGACATCCGGTGTCCGGCGGCCGGCCAGCCGCTGGAATTGACGAAGGTCGACTGGGTCAGACCCAGGTCGCGGCCCCGTTCGGTCATCATCCGGGCAAAGCCGGCCTCGGTGCCATCCGGGCTCAGGGCTTCGGCGATCACCACGCAGGCGTCATTGCCCGACAGCACGACGATGCCGCGCAGCAGATCCTCGACCCGGACCCGGTCGGTCGTGTCCAGGAACATGGTCGAGCCGCCGAAGGACATGGCATGTTCGCTGACCGGCAGCCGTTCGTCGATATCCAGCCGGCCATCGGCGATCGCCTCGAACGCCATGTAAAGCGTCATCAGCTTGGACATCGAGGCCGGCGGCAGCGGTTCGTCGGCATTCTTCGCCAGCAGCACGGTGCCCGTGGTCTGGTCATAGACATAGGCCGCACCGGCTCGGGTGTCGAAGCTCTGGGCCAGGGCCGACACGGCCCCCGCAAGCAGCAGAAGCGCGGCAAGGGCCAGTCGCAGGGCAGGGCGGATCATGAGGGCAGCTCTCCTGATCGGGTCGGGGATGTCAGTCTGTCACGAAATAGGCGTCTTCAAAGCCCTGCGCCCTCACATTTTCGAGAAGCTCGGCGCGTTCGGCGCTGTTCGACGCCGGGCCGACGATGACCCGCCAGAAGGTGCGCTGGCCCTCCTGTTGCAGCACCGTGGGCACGATGCCGATGGCGCGCATGCCTTCGGCGGTGCGGGTCGCGTTGTCTTCGACCGCGAAAATGCCCAGCTGGATGAAAGGCTTGTCCAGCGTCGAGCCGCCGGCCGGCGCGGCGACCGGGCGCGGGGCCGGTGCGGACGTGGTCTGCGGCGCGGCATTGTCCAGCGCGGCGGCGGCGGCGATGGCGATCGGATCGGCGTCGGCCGGGGTCGCATCAGCCGAGCTCCGGATCACCTCGGACAGGTCGGCCGGGATCTGCAGCCGCGGCGCGGCCTGCGCCTCGGGCAGTGGCGTGGCGCCGGCGATGTCGACCCCGTCCTCGGTCGCGGTGGCCTCGGTCGCGGTGGCCTCGATCGGGGTGCCGTCCAGGGTGGTCGCGGCGATGTCGACCGGGGCGTCGGGCTCCTGGGTCGGGGCGTCGACATCCTCGGCCATCGTGTCGAAATCGGTTGTCGCCTCCGGTGCCGGGGCGGCGGTGTCCTCGCGCCGCAGCGCGGTGACCTGCAGGCGCGACGGCGCGCCGGCCAGCATCTCGAGCGCGGCGGCGGCGTCGGAACTGACCTGGAACAGGGGCCCCGGGTTGTCGCGCTCGCGGCGGAACAGCGCCCCGATCACGAAGGTGCCGTTCTCTTCGTTGCGGATGATGACCCGCTCGGGTTCGGTCACATCGGGATGGGCGACCCAGACACCGCCCAGCGACGGGCGTCCGTCCCACAGGCCCTGGTCGGTGGTCTGAAAGACTTCGGGCGCCTCGATATCGCGTTCCACCAGCTGGACCGTCTGGGTGGCCGGCGTGGCGTCACCGGCCCGGGTCGCCTCGGCGCTGTCGCCGGGGGTGATGCCCAGCGTGTCGCAGGCGCTCAGGCCGATGGCGGTGGTGAGCACAAGACCCAGCCGAAGACCGGCGCCGAAGGTTCTGGAAATGCCCGACATGATCTGCCCTCTTTCCTTTCGCGGTCGCTTTTCGCGCCGCGCCCGGCCATGTTGATCCGGCCGTTGTGACTGCCCAATGCCGGGGCTTTGCGCCCCGATTGCCGCGACAATAGCGGTGCGCGGGTGATTTTGAAAGCGTTGACAAGCCCCTGTCGGCAGATTTCCCCCCACCCTGTTGCCACTTTCAGAATCGACCCGGCGCCCCTATGTGGGTCGCCACGGCCGGAGGAGTGGCAGAGTGGTCGAATGCGGCGGTCTTGAAAACCGTTGAGCGTGCAAGCGTTCCGTGGGTTCGAATCCCACCTCCTCCGCCACTTGGCCCTGCGAAAGCGGTCTCCCCATCCGGCTGCAGCCGGATTTTTCCGTTGTATTCGAGGGTTATGCGGGAAGGGCTGAGCACTGGC
>LJSF01000029.1 GCA_001314655.1 Rhodobacteraceae bacterium HLUCCA08
GCAATAAAACCCCCGGAAGTAGAGGTCGGGCGAGCCGTCGGGCAGCAGCCCCGCCTCGATGGGGTTCAGGTCATCGACGAGGAACAGAAACACGTCGCGGTCCGAGGCATAGAGCGTCGTCGTCTCCTTTGTCACGTCCACGCGCGGGTTGTAGATGCCGGTCGACCAGTCGAGGACACCTGGCACCTTCCAGCGCGTGTCGCCCGTGCCGTTCCCTGCGATCCGCTGCACGGCCGAGACCAGTTCATGGTCGTAGATGCGGCCATAGTCGGGGCCCGTCACCGCGCGCAGTTCCGTGCGGCCATCCGCGACCTCCATCGTCTTGATCTGCTCGGCCCGGTGGTTGGTCAGCCCGTATTGCAGGTTGATGCCCGCCAGCGGCGCGGGTAGCTGCCGCAGATAGGCCGCGGGCGCACCGACAAGGCTCGAGAGCTGGCCAAAGGACCAATGCGTCGGGGCAATGGGTTCATCCGTGCCCGGCAGGACGAGGCCCAGCGTCTCCGGGTTGTCGCGATGCGCCTCGACCCGGATCGCCGCGCTCTCCACCGTGCGCGTCCGGCTCCGCTCCGCCCGGCCCTTGACCGATGCGAAGATATCGTCGAGCGACAGATATCGCTCGTCATCCGGCCGCGAGAACCACTCGGACGACACGCGGTCCACGTTCGTGCCGCGCGACACATCCACCTTGTAACCGCCGCTGATGTCACGCGCGGCATCGATGATTTCGGTGTTCATTGGAAAACCTCCGCGACGGGCGCCGGAGGCCTCTCCTCCAGCCTTCAACCCGTCACGGCACCCCTGCCCGCCTCTGACTCTCAAGACGTCGAAAAGCAGGAGCCAGCGACACCGTCGATGGCAAGAAATTCGCGGATTTTAGGGGGGAAGTGGCGCACCCAGTAGGATTCGAACCTACGACCTTCGCCTTCGGAGGGCGACACTCTATCCAGCTGAGCTATGGGTGCAAACTGCTTACGCAGTGCTTACTTCAATTTGCCGCGGGATTAAAGCAAAGATCGGCAGTCCCGCAAGCCACTGATCTGAAACGTCTATTTCAACTCGTCTATACACACAGAACCCTTGACACCAGCCTTCGGAGGGCAGCGCTCTATCCAGCTGAGCTATGGGTCCACAGGGCGCCCCAATAGCGTGCCCCGAACGCCCGTGCAACCGCTGATCGCGCGGGCGGGCGTGGTTTGCGCGATTTGAGACGCGATTTCGACTTGCCGCGCCGCGACTTTCGCTCGACATTCCGGCCTTGCAAAAACGAAGAGGTTAGCACATGCCGCTTTGGCTTCTGGTTCTGGTTCAAGTGGTCGTCTCGGCGGCTTCTCTCGTGGTCGAAATCGTCGCCGGCCGGATGCTGGCGCCCTATGTGGGCATGTCGCTCTATACCTGGACCGCGATCATCGCCGTGGTTCTGGCCGGGTTTTCCGCCGGGCATTGGTGGGGCGGACGGATCGCCGGGCGGGGCGATGCGCTGGCCCGGACCGGTTGGATCCTGCTGGCCGCGGCGCTGACCACCGCGGCGGCGGTCGTGCTGTTGCAAAGGATCGCGGCGCCGGTGATCGAACTGGTCGACCACCCGGTCTGGGCGATCGTGGCGCTGTGTTCGGCGGTGTTCTTTCTGCCGTCGCTCTTCGCCGGGGTGCCGGCGCCGGTGCTGGCGCGGCTGGCGGTGGATCGTGACCCCGACCCGGGCCGGGCGCTGGGCGCGCTGTTCGCCGCCGGGGCGCTGGGGGCGATCGCCGGCACGTTGCTGGCGGGCTTCCTGTTCATCTCGTGGCTTGGCTCGGCGCTGACCCTGGCGGTGGTGACGATCACCTACCTGGCCACCGCGGTGCTGTGCCTTGTGGCGGCCCGCGCCCTGCGCTGGCCCGCGGCCCTGGCCACGGTCGCGGCGATCGGCGCCGCCGGCTGGAGCCTGGCCGCCCCGTCCCCGTGCGACCTCGAAAGCGACTATTTCTGCATCCGGTCGTTCGACGTTTCGGCCGATCCGGCCCGCCCGGTGCAGTTGATGGTTCTGGACCACCTCGTGCATGGCATGTCCGCGGGGCACGATCCGCAGTTGTTCCTGACACCGCATGCGGCCCTGCTGGACGGGTTGTCGCAGATCCGGGCCGACGATCCGGGCTATTCCAGCTTCATCATCGGCGGCGGCACCTTCACCATGCCGCGGGCGATCGCCGCGCGCGGCGGCGGCCCCGTCACCGTGGCCGAAATCGACCCCGCCGTGACCGAGATCGCCGCCCGGGATTTCTGGTTCGACCCTGCCAGTGCCCGGGTTCTGCACGAAGATGCCCGCTATGCGCTGACCACCCGGCCGGACCTTTATGACGTGATCGTCGGCGATGCCTTCACCGACATCGCCGTGCCCCAGCACATGATCACCCGCGAATTCTACGCCCTGGTCCGCGACCGCCTGGAACCGGACGGGTCCTACCTGATGAACGTGATCGATTTCGAGGACCGCCTCCAGGTTCTCGGCGCCGTGGTGCGCAGCCTGCAGGAGGTGTTCCCGGTGGTCGAGATCTGGACCGTCGCCGAACAGCCGCTGCCGGGCCAGCGCATGGTGTTTGTCGTCGTCGCCGGCGACCGGCCGACGCCGATCCCGGGCTTTGCCACCCGGGCGCCCCAGCCGATCAGCTTTGCCGCCCTGGCGGACGAGATGGTCGACCAGATCACCGCCGGATCGGACCTGATCCTGACCGACGATTACGCGCCGATCGACCGGTTGATCGGCTTCGATTCGGAGCCGGGTGCGGCAGCCGTGCGGTAGGGCCGGACACCGCGCCGCCTCAGGCGAAAAGCCGGTGACACAATTCCAGCGCCTCGACCAGGGCGTCGACCTCGTCCGTGGTGTTGTACATCCCGAACGAGGCCCGGCAGGTCGCGCTGACGCCCAGATGCTCCATCAGCGGGCCGGCGCAGTGATGCCCCGCGCGCACCGCCACGCCTTTCTTGTCCAGCACGGTCGAGATGTCATGCGGATGGCCCGCGCCCTCGATGGTGAAGGAAAAGATCGCCGCCTTGTCGGCCGAGCGGCCCTGCACCTGCAGCCAGTTCAGCCCGTCCAGCCGGTCGCGGGCATAATCGCGCAAGCTGCGTTCATGGGCAGCGATATTGTCCATCCCCAGCCCCGTCATGTAGTCCAGCGCCACCCCCAGCCCGATCATCTGCACGATGCCCGGCGTCCCGGCCTCGAACTTCATCGGCGGGTCGTTATAGCTGACGGCGTCCTTCGTCACCTCGCGGATCATGTCGCCGCCGCCCAGGAAGGGGCGCATTTCCGCCCGCCGCTCGGGGGCGATCCAGATCGCCCCGGATCCGGACGGGCCATAGAGCTTGTGCCCGGTGATGGCATAGAAATCGCAGCCGATATCGGCCACGTCCACGGGCATGTGGACCGCCGCCTGGGATCCGTCGACCAGAACCGGCACGCCGCGCGCCCGGGCGCCGTCGCAGATCGCCTTCACATCGACCACGGTGCCCAGCACGTTGGACAGATGGGTGATCGCGACCAGCTTCGTGCGCGGGGTGATCGCGTCCAGCACGCGCTGAGGGTCGAGATCGCCACTGGCGTCCACATCGACCCAGACCAGCCGCACCCCCTGGCGTTCGCGCAGGAAATGCCAGGGGACGATGTTGGCGTGATGCTCCATCACGCTGAGAATGATCTCGTCGCCCGGCTCCATCCGCGGCATGGCCCAGCCATAGGCGACCAGGTTGATCCCCTCGGTGGTGCCGGAATTCATCACCACGCCGTCCTCGTCGGGTGTATTCAGGAACCGCGCGATGGTGCCGCGCACGGCTTCGTATTTCTCGGTCGCCAGGTTCGACAGGGTGTGCAGGCCGCGGTGCACATTGGCGTATTCGTGGGAATAGGCCCGGGTCACCGCGTCGATCACCACCTGCGGCTTCTGCGCGCTGGCGCCGTTGTCCAGATAGACCAGCGGCTTGCCGTTCACCTCGCGGCTCAGGATCGGGAAATCGCGGCGCACCGCGGCGACATCGAAGCTCATGACATCGCTCCCGCAGAGCCGCCCAGGAGCAGCAGGACGGCCAGGAAGATCACCGCGAACAGCGCGACGAATGACAGCACGATCGCCCCCACCGCCTGCCCCATGGACTGAAACCCGTGCAATTCCCGCACGAAATGGCCAAGCGCCCGCAGAAAGACCACCACGCCGACCAGCGCGATCACCAGGCCCAGGAAGGGCACGATCAACAGGCCCAGAACCTGCGCGCCCTGGACCACGACCATGACGATCTGCAGCCAGGCCATGCCCGCCAGCAAGGCGTCGAAATCGCCGGCCCCGCCCAGTTTGCGGCCGACCATCCATAGCGCGATGGTCAGCCCGGCGGCGCCGAACAGCGACAGGCTGACCAGTTGCAGCGGGCTCAGGATCAGCGGCTCGAGCACCTCGCCGGTCTCCAGCGTGACCGGCTCCGGCGGAGAGATCATCTGCACCAGCCCGACCATCAGCGCGGTGACCACCGCCGCCAGGATCAGCGCCATCCAGGCGATTTCGCGCGGGATGCGCGCGCCTCTGATGACCTTGGCCGCGGTGCCCGGCTGGGTCACGGTCAGCTTGACCAGCGGCCAGAGCATCTGTGTCGGAAACGTCATGCGCCCTCCCTGGCGACGGAAACGGCCCGGCGCAACCCCAGGAATGTGAAGGCCGCGAAGGCGGCCAGCCACAACGCACCGACCACCCGCGTGCCCGGTTCCTCGGGGCCGTTGAACCCGGCCAGGATGCCATAAAGCAGAACCGCCGGGCTGGCCGCAAGCCAGGCCCAGAACAGCGCCAGCCGGCCGCGCGCCGCGCTGATGCCGGCGCCGGCGGCATTGGCGATCAGCGTCAACAGCCCGGCCAGCATGTAGAACAGCAGCGGCAGGATCATCATCGCGCCGAAAAAGACATAGCTGGCGGCCGGGCCGAAGCCGTCGATCTCGGCCACGCCGATCGGTGGCTGCTCCATCACGATGCGGCGTTGCAGGATCGGCAATTGCGACAGGAAGAACAGCAGGCAGCCGACCATCAGGATCATCAGCGACCGATCCTCGCGCGGGCCCATGGCGAACAGATCGCCAAAGACCCGTCCCGGGCGGCGCCAGGTGCGCAGGATATCGCGCGACACCGGCATCAGGCGCGCCGGTCGAACCAGGCCTTGAGCCGGTCCGTCAGCTCTTCGGCGATGCTGTCGTCGTCGATCTCTTCCAGCGCCTCGGCCAGGAAGGCCAGCACCAGAAGATCGGTCGCCTGGCGTTCCGGCACCCCCCGGGCGCGCAGGTAGAACAGCGCGGTTTCGTCGATCGCGCCGCTGGTCGAGCCATGCGAACAGGCCACGTCATCGGCATAGATCTCGAGCTCGGGCTTGGCCAGGAACTGGCTGTCACCGTCCAGCAGCAAGGATTGCGAAATCTGGTAGCCGTCGGTCTTCTGCGCGCCCGACTTGACCAGGATCTTGCCCTGGAACACGCCCGTGGCGCCGTTGCGCAGCACCTTCTTGAACACCTGCCGGCTTTCGCAATTCACCGCGTCATGGGTCACGAACACCGTGTCGTCATGATGGAAATCGGCGCCATCGCCCAGGCAGGCGCCGGCGACATGGGCGACCGCGTCGTCGCCGGTCAGCTCGATCACGCATTCATTGCGGGTCAGCACGCCGTTCACGGTCAGGGTGAAGGATTTGAACACCGATCCGGCGCCCAGCCGGGCGAAGCTGCCGGTGACCGCGCGCCGTTCATGATCGCGGCCCTGGGCGCGGACATGGTGCAGCACGCCGGTATCGGCGATATCGACCTCCATCACCTTGTTGAACCGCGCCGCCGCGGGGCCGTTTTCCAGCAGCGTCAACTCGGCCCCCGGTTCGACCCGGATCACGTGATGCAGATGCACATCCGAGGTTTCGCTGTCATGCAGATAGGACAGCGACACCGGCCGGGCGGGCTTGCCGGTGACCCGGATCACCAGGCCGTCGGTCGCCAGCGCCGTGTTCAGCGCCGCCAGCGGCCGCGCCACCGGGGTCTGGCCGCGCGCCTCGAGCGTGCCGTAAAGGTCCCTGGCCCAGTGGATGTCGCGGGCCATCGCGTCGCTCAGCCGCTCGATCTCGATCCCGGCCAGCTCCAGCGGGTCCGAAGCGGCGGCGTCGAACACCCCGTCGCGGAACACGACATGCAGCCGGTCGCGCGCGCCGAACAGCGGCGCCTCGCCCGCATCGAACAGCGCCGCACTGGGCGCTTGCGGCGCGATCAGCGTGTCGGGCCGGGTGAATTTCCAGTATTCGTCGCGGCCGTGCGGCAGGCCCATCTCGCGCACCCGGGCCAGCGCCGCCTGGCGCGCCGTCACCGCCCAGCCGGCCCCCTCGGGCAGCGCGATCCCGGCCAGCCGCGCCTCGGTCGCGTCCTGTTTCACCTGGGGCACGGCCATCACGCGACCTCCGTCAGGATATCGGCGTAACCGTTCTTTTCGACCTCGAGCGCCAGGTCCGGCCCGCCGGTCTTGATGATGCGGCCATCGGCCATGATATGCACGACATCGGGCTGGATATGGTCCAGCAGCCGCTGGTAATGGGTGATCACCAGGAACCCGCGGCAGGCATCGCGCAGCGCATTGACGCCATCGCTGACCAGCTTCATCGCGTCCACATCCAGGCCGCTGTCGGTTTCGTCCAGGATGCACATGCGCGGCTCCAGCACCGCCATCTGCAGGATTTCGTTGCGCTTTTTCTCACCGCCCGAAAAGCCGACATTGACCGGCCGCTTCAGCATCTCGGCATCGATCTGCAGGGTCTTGGCCTTTTCGCGGATCAACTTGAGGAAATCGGCCGCGCTCATTTCCTCCTGCCCGCGCGCCTTGCGCTGGGCGTTCAGCGCGGTGCGCAGGAAGGTCATGTTGCCGACCCCGGGGATTTCAACCGGGTATTGAAAGGCCAGGAACAGCCCCGCCGCGGCGCGTTCCTCGGGCTCCATCGCCAGGATGTCTTCGCCCTCCAGCGTGGCGCCGCCTTGCGTCACCGCATAGCCGTCGCGGCCCGACAGCACATAGGACAGGGTCGATTTGCCCGACCCGTTCGGCCCCATGATCGCATGCACCTTGCCGGCCTCGACGCTCAGGTCGACGCCCTTGAGGATCTGCTTGTCCTCTTCTTCCAGTTTCACGTGCAGGTTCTTGATCTCAAGCATGGCTGGTCCTTTCAGAAACGCGAAAAGGAAGGCCCGCGCCAGCGCGGCCTTCCGTCAGATACGATGTGGGTGGGGTCAGAGCCCGAAAGCGTTCGGCGCCGACAGCATGGCGGACATCCAGCCGCGCGGGAAGACCTCTGCGAACGGATCCGGGGCGAATTGCACGATCTCGGGCATGTAGAGGACAGCAAAGCCGAACCCCGCCAGATGCGCCCAGAACCGCGCGCCGCCCAGGTGCAACCCGATGCAGGCCAGCGCGGCGACCAGCGCCGCCGCCGCATAGCGGCCGAACTCGGGGCCGAACATCTCGACCGGGTCCAGGCCCAGCGGGCCGTCGGCAGTCAGATAGGTCAGGGTCAGCCATTCGCCCAGCAGCACCGCCGCGACGCCAAGGATCAGCGCCAGCGGCAGCATGATCAGCGGGGCGCGGCCCAGCGGGCTTTTCCTGGCGACGGCGCGGCGTTGCACGTTCAGCGCGGCGATCCGGTGTTCCTGTCCGGGCTTGGCGATCCCCTCGCCCGGTATGGTCCAGGCCGAGGTCTTGCCCCGGTTGATCCGGTCCAGCCGGCTGTGAAAACTGTCGTGCTGGCTTGCCATGGTCATGGCAGAATTCTCCCGCCCAGAAGTGATCTCTGGACGCAAGAAAAGCCGACCCGCTCGGGCGACAGCACGACGCAATCAGGGCCATTCCGGGGCGCATGTCAGATCGTCTCCCGAATTTCGCCACGCGACGGCCCCGGATCGGGCGCGGCCAGCATCTCGGGCGGCAGAAACTTGACATAGCGGCGCACCGCATTGCCCGGAACCGCGTCGCGGGCGCGCAGCGCTTCGAGGCAATAGGCCACAAGGTCGGGGGATCCGGCGACGGTTTCGGCGGCCAATACCAGCGCCTTGAGCTGGTGGATCGACAGCGCCTGCGGATCCTCGACATTGCGGATATAGACCGCGTCGCCATCCAGCAATTGCGACCCCTTGCGCTTGTGAAAGCCGGATTTCTGGCCCGAGGGCAGGACCACCGACTTGAGGTGCAGGAACTTGTGCAGCACGAAGCCCCGGGCGCGCAGCTCGGTATCGACATCGGCCCACATCGGTTCGTCTTCGTACATCCGGTAAAAGCGCACCTCGGGCACGATCATCACCGTATCGGCCAGGGTCCGCCTGCCGCCGCGCAGCACGTCCAGCTCGGCCCCCTGCACATCCATCTTGAGCACGTCGAGCCCCGGCAAGCCCTCGATGTCGTCGAGCGCACGCAGGGTCATCTCGATCTCGGTGATCGGGCGCTTGACCCAGAACCCCTTGCCCAGGAAGCGCGCCGCCGGGGCGCAGAACCGGAACACGCTCGACAGCGCGCCGATGTGATGGGCGTAGAAGGTCGCCGGGCCCGGCTTGCCCACCGCATGGGGATAGATGCTCATCGTGGCATCGGCGGCGGCCTTGAGTTCGGCATAGGCCTCCGGCTCGGGCTCGAAGCCGTGCAGATGCGCGATCCCGGCGGTCAGCAGCGCCTGATAGGGCGGCACGGATCTGGTGATCCGCGCGCCGATATCGGCGATCTGCAAGGCGCGTTCGGGGGCCAGCAGGTCGATCAGGAACTGGATGCGCTTGTCGGCGGACGCCATGCCCAGGCCTCAGGCGTTGACGATGGTGACGGCGGTGCCCGAGGCACTGACCATCAGCATGTTGTTGATGACTTCGTAGTCCAGATCGACACCCACGACCGCATTCGCCCCCAGCGAGGCCGCCCGTTCCTGCAATTCGCGCAGGGCGGTTTCGCGGGCCTCGCCCAGCGAGGCCTCATAGGCCTGGGACCGCCCCCCGACGATGTCGCGGATCCCGGCGAAGACATCCCGAAAGATGTTCGCGCCCAGGATCGCCTCGCCCACGACAACGCCGTGATAGCTGCTGATCCGCTTGCCCTCGACCGAGGGGGTGGTGGTGACGATCATCGTCCCGCCCCCGTCCCACGGTCGCTGTGGGGGGGCAGGTAGGCGCTCAGCGCCAGATAGGCGACCGTGCCGAGCAGCGTTACCAGGATCCGCACCGGCCAGTCGACCTCCTGCTGCCGGACGTAAAGGTCCATAACCACGCCGAAGGCCAGAAAGACCGCGGCGAACATCAGGCCGGATCGACCCAACCCAGCATGTCGCGCCATCACCCCACCGACCCTTCCAGCGAAATCGCCACCAGCTGCTGCGCCTCCATGGCGAATTCCATCGGCAGGGCCTGCAGCACCTCCTTGGCGAAGCCGTTGACGATCAGGGCCACGGCCTCTTCCTCGTCCATGCCGCGCTGGCGGCAATAGAACATCTGGTCGTCGTCCACCTTGCTGGTCGTGGCCTCGTGTTCGACGCGGCTGCTGTTGTTCTTGACCTCGATGTAAGGCACCGTATGGGCCCCGCATCTGTCGCCGATCAACAGGCTGTCGCACTGGGTGTAATTGCGGCTGTTCTGCGCCTTGGGATGCATGCTCACCAGACCGCGATAGGTGTTCTGCGCGACCCCGGCGCTGATCCCCTTGGACACGATCCGCGATTTCGTGTTCCTGCCCAGATGCACCATCTTGGTGCCGGTATCGGCCTGCTGGTGGTTGTTGGTGATGGCGATCGAATAGAATTCGCCCTGGCTGTCATCGCCGCGCAGGATGCAGCTGGGATATTTCCAGGTCACCGCGCTGCCGGTCTCCACCTGGGTCCACATCACCTTGGCCCGCGCGCCGCGGCAATCGGCGCGCTTGGTGACGAAATTGTAGATCCCGCCCTTGCCGTTCTCGTCGCCCGGATACCAGTTCTGGACAGTGGAATACTTCACCTCCGCGTCTTCCTCGACGATGATCTCGACCACGGCGGCATGCAGCTGGCTCTGGTCGCGCTGGGGGGCGGTGCAGCCCTCCAGATAGGACACATAGGACCCCTTGTCGGCGATGATCAGCGTGCGTTCGAACTGGCCGGTGTTCTCGGCATTGATCCGGAAATAGGTCGACAGCTCCATCGGGCAGCGCACGCCCGGCGGGACATAGACGAAAGAGCCGTCGCTGAACACCGCGCTGTTCAGCGTGGCATAGAAATTGTCCGACACCGGCACGACCGATCCGAGGTATTTCCTGACCAGCTCGGGATGTTCGCGGATCGCCTCGGAAATCGAGCAGAAGATCACCCCGGCCCTCTTCAGCTCGGCCTGGAAGGTGGTGCCCACGCTGACACTGTCGAACACCGCGTCGACGGCGACCTTGCGCCCCTCGGCGGGCGCGTTTTCCGCCCCCTCGACCCCGGCCAGGATCATCTGTTCCTTCAGCGGGATGCCCAGCTTTTCATAGGTGGCCAGCAGCTTGGGATCGACATCGTCCAGCGATTTGGGCTTTTCGGCCATGCTTTTCGGACGGGCATAATAATACTGCGCCTGGAAATCGATCTGCGGGTAATCGACCATCGCCCAGTCGGGCTCTTTCATCTTGAGCCAGCGGGCAAAGGCGCCCAGGCGCCATTCGGTCATCCAGTCGGGCTCTTCGTTCTTGGACGAGATCAGCCGCACGATATCCGCATCCAGCCCCATCGGCGCGTAATCGGTCTCGATCTCGGTTTCCCAGCCGTATTTGTAGCTGCCCAGCGACTGGACCGCCTCGACGGTTTCGCGGTCGACGCCGTCCTTGACCTCGGCTGGTGGCGTGATGTCGGTCGTGGTCATGTCCAAATCTCCGAATGTCAGCCCGCGCGGGCGCGGTGGCGGTTCAGTCTGGCGGCCCAGGTGTCGGCGAAACGCAACGCGTCGTCGCGCCCGATCCCGGGACCAAGCGATATTCTTATGGCACAGGCCGCGTCGTCATCGCCGAAGCCCATCGCCCGCAGCACCCGGCTCGCCCGGACCTTGCCGCTCGAACAGGCGCTGCCCGCGCTGATGGCGTAACCGGCCAGGTCCATCGCCATCACCTGGGTCTCGCCCTTCCAGCCCGGGGTCAGGGCGCATACCGTGTTCGGCAGACGCTGCACGTCCTTTCCGACCAAAATAGTCGACTTGCTCAGGTCAGCAAGAGCGTTTTCTAGAATATTTCTAATTTCGGCGACCTGACCCCAGATCCCGGCCGACAGATCCCCCATCGCGGCCTCGATCGCGGCCGCCATCCCGGCGATCCCGACGATGTTCTCGGTGCCCGACCGCCGGCCCATCTCCTGCCCGCCGCCCCGGATCTGCGCGGCCAGATCGGTGCCCTCGCGCAGCAGCAGCGCCCCGACCCCCTTGGGCCCGCCGAACTTGTGGGCCGACACGATGGCCATGTCGACCCCGCTCCAGGACAGGGCGATCGGCAGCCGCCCGACCCCTTGGGTGATGTCGCTCAGGGCCAGGCCGGGGGGAAGATCCTGCACCACGCCGGTCTCGGAATTGGCCAGTTGCAGCACCGACCCCGCCGGGTCCGCCACCGCCACCCGACCATCCGCATCCACCGGCAGCACGTCGCCGACCCAGGCCGCGACCGCATCATGTTCGATCGCCGCGCCCTGCAGGCCGCGCCCGGCACAGGCCAGGGCCACCGCCTCGGTCGCGCCCGAGGTGAACACGATGTCGTAGCCCTGCGCCCCCAGCGCCTCCGATACCTGCGCCCGCGCCCGCTCGATCAATGCCTTGGCCGCGCGCCCCTCGGCATGCACGCTGGACGGATTGCCGACCAGATCCATCGCCTGCGCCATCGCCGCCCGGGCCTCGGGCCGCAGCGGCGCGGTCGCGTTCCAATCCAGGTAAAGCCGTGCCATGGCTGCCTTTGTCCTAGAAATACCTCGGGGGAGTCGGCGCAGCCGACGGGGGCAGCGCCCCCTATTCGTCCACCACCTGGAACAGGCCGGGGACCGCCGGGCACGGGGCCAGCGCATTGTCCACAACATCGCTCAGCCGGGTCTGGTGCAGAAACACATAGACATGCGCGCTCAGGCTTTCCCACAGCCGGTTGGTCATGCTTTGCGCCTTGCTGCCCGAAATCGCGCCCTTGGCCCCGGCCCCCGATTCCAGGGCATTGACGGTCTCGTCCACCGCGCCCAGCACCTCGGCCACGCGAATCTCGCTGGCCGGCCGCGCCAGCCGATAGCCGCCGCCCGGCCCCCGAACGCTGTCCACCAGCCCCGCCCGGCGCAGCTTGACGAAAAGCTGCTCCAGATAGGGCAACGAAATGTCCTGCCGCCGCGAAATCTCGCCCAGCGATACCAGCGCATCCTCCGGCTGCAAGGCCAGGTCGGCCAGCGCCACCATCGCGTATCGTCCCTTGGTACTCAGCTTCATGCCCGTTCCTCCCCGGCATCGGCGCAGCCCGTGATGCAGCCGTCGGTTGACGCCGGAAGGCCGCCCCCTTAACTGTTGCGGGCCGGTGCCGCAAGAACAGCCGGATTAGAACAATTCTAAAGAACCGAGGCGGTTCCGTCAAGAAACGCCTGGCCCAGAGGACGCACAGACCGCAGACCATGCCCGAAGTCATTTTTCCAGGGCCCGAGGGCCGTCTCGAAGGCCGTTACCACCCGCAAAAGGACCGCGACGCGCCGATCGCCATCGTGCTGCATCCGCATCCGCAATTCGGCGGCACGATGAACAATCGCGTCGTCTACAATTTGCACTACGCCTTCCATAACATGGGTTTCACCGTGTTGCGGTTCAATTTCCGCGGTGTCGGGCGCAGCCAGGGCGAATACGACCAGGGGGTCGGCGAACTCAGTGACGCCGCCTCGGCGCTCGATTACCTGCAATCGATGAACCAGAACGCCAAGCATTGCTGGGTCGCCGGTTTCAGCTTCGGCGCCTGGATCGGGATGCAGCTGCTGATGCGCCGCCCCGAGATCACCGGCTTCATCTCGGTCTCGCCGCCGGCGAACATGTACGACTTCTCCTTCCTGGCCCCCTGCCCGTCCTCGGGCCTGATCATCAACGGCGCGGCCGACCGGGTGGCACCGCCGGCGGATACCCAGTCTCTGGTCGGAAAGCTGCACGAACAGAAGGGGATCACCATCACCCACGAAGAGGTCGAGGGCGCCGGGCATTTCTTCGAGGATCCGCATATGGAGGGCATGATCCGGTCGGTGACCGATTACGTGACCCGCCGGTTGACCGAAGGCACCCGCTGACCCGCGCCATGGCGCCCCTGATGATTGCATCCGGCCCCGGGCTGGCGCATTCAAGGGGCGGACCCGATCTTGCGAGGACACCCAGATGACCGACGTGAACGCGCTTGCCAACAAGCTGGCCGACGATTGCATCGCCGCACAGCGGGAAATCGGCAATGACCGGTTGTTCATGGAGGTGGCACAGGTGATCGGCACGGCTTCCCAGACGCTGGAGGAGGCGTTCCTGACCGCCGTGCGGACCCGCATGGCCGAGGCCAAGGGCCGGGCCTTTCTCAAGCAGACCCTCGACCGGCACCGCGCCGCGACGGGCGGCACGGACGGCCCCCGCACCGGCTAGGCCCTGGCAAGACTGCGCGCGCGCGCCCGGGGGCGGCCGAGCGCGCCCGGCGCTGCGTCCCGGCGACCTTTGACAGGCCCCCGGGCGGCAGACCCTGGTCACGACCGATCAGGCCGCATTGCGATCCCGAACGGTCGCCGCCCCGAACACCTTGCCCGGCGCCGGCCCGCCGGGCAACGAAAACCCGGCCAGGGACCCGCTGAGCCGCCCCGCGCTCTGGGACATCTGCAGGCCCATCGCCGACATTTCCTCGGCCAGGCCGGCATTGGCCTGCAACCCGTCGGTGATCCGCCCGACCGTGCCGTTCATCGTGCTCAGCGCACCGGATTGGCCGCGCAGCGTCTCGGCGGTGCGGGTCACATCGGCGCTGACCTTGTCGGCCTGCGCGCTGATCCGGTCCAACGCCGCGCCGGCCCGCCCGACCAGGTCGGACCCGTCGGCCACCTGCCCGACCGAGGTGGTGATCAGCGTCTTGATGTCGTTGGCCGCCTTGCTGGTGGTCTGGGCCAGCGTTCGCACCTCCGTGGCGACGACGGCAAAGCCCTTGCCGGCCTCGCCCGCGCGGGCGGCCTCGACCCCGGCATTCAACGCCAGCAGGTTGGTCTGGAAGGCGATATCCTCGATCAGCTGGATGATCTTGGATATCTCGCCCGAGCCCTGTTCGATCCGCGCCATGGCTTCGATCGCGCTGCGGACCACCGCGGCGGCGTCGCGGGCACCGATGCTGCCCTCTTCGGTGCCCTTTGCGATCTCGTCGACCAGACGCGCGGTTTCGGCCAGCGACCCGTCCAGGTCGCGCAGGTTGTCGGCGACCTGTGCGACGTCCTGCGCCTGGGCTTCGACCCGGGCCGAAACATCCTGGCTGGCGGTGGCGATGGCGCCGGTCTGATCCCTGAACTCGGTCGCGGCGCGCACCGCCTCGGCCAGGGTCTCGGCCAGCCGACCGACCGCGTCGTTGAAATCGCACCGCAGGCTGTCATGATCCCCGGGCAACCCGACCTCGATCCGGCAATCCAGGGCCCCGCGGGCCAGTTGCGACAGCCGGTCGCTGAGGGTCGCGACGACCTGTTCGGCCTCCTGGCCCAGGCGCTCGGCCCGGTCG
The DNA here is from genome assembly GCA_001314655.1 of Rhodobacteraceae bacterium HLUCCA08. GTDB lineage: Bacteria > Pseudomonadota > Alphaproteobacteria > Rhodobacterales > Rhodobacteraceae > Salibaculum. The sequence goes on from LJSF01000029.1 coordinate 14,721, forward strand.
GTCGCGGCCCGCGCGGCCTCAGCCTGGGCCTCGGCTTCCAGACGCAGGCGCTCCATCGCGTCGTGCTGGGCGTTGGCGCGCAATTGCGCAAGCACCAGCACCGCCCCTTCGACGACGACAACCAAGCCGTGAAACCCGGTGCGCAACAGGTTTTCGACCAGCGTGACCGAAGGGTAGACCAGCGACGGCATCAGCACCGTCAGGCCGGCATGGTGCAACGCGATCACCAGCACCGACAGAATCAGGGCCCGCACACTGCGCATCGACGCGACCACCGCCAGCACCGCGAAGAACACCATGTGGCTGTCGATCTGCCAGGGATGGCCCGCCAGGGCGGCGGTCAGCAACGCGGTCTGGCCGATCATCGCCAGCGCCAGCGCCTCGCGCCGCAGCTGCAGCCCGGCCCGGCGGGCATAGGTTCCCAATCCGGCGAGGGTCAGCGCAAGGATGAGGAACGGCATCACCGACGCCCCGGCCAGCCAGGCCGCAACGGCCGGGGCCGGCGCCATGCCGATCGTGACCCGTTCGGCCAGGATGCAATCGCCCTGGCGTTCGTTTCCGGCATCGGTCGTTTTCAAGCGAAGCATCTTTCCATCCCTCAAGGGCCGCAAAGCGTGGCCAGCGCCGCGGCATCAACGATGATCCAGGCCCCTTCGCGCCGGGCCAGCGCGATGTCGGGCAACACGGCGATCCGCCCCAGCGGCGCAACGGTCGGGCCGACCTCGACCCCGCCGGCGCGGGTGATCACCGCCGGCGCGCCGCCGGCTAGCGGCCCTGCCAGAACCAGCACCGGGCGCCCCGCCCGGGCGCTGCCGGCCGTCACCAGCGCCAGCGGCAGGCTGGCGAGGACCACCAGGGCAAGGGCGGTGAAAACGGCGATATCCCGGGGCGCGGCGGCTTTCATTGCGCCAGCTAGCCGCACAAACCTTTCGAATCCCTTTTCATCGCCGGGAAAAACCGCGACAGGTTGAGGTATACCGTTGCATACGGTCTTTTCCTCGACCCCGCCCCGTGCTATCGCAGCGCCGAACCTGAGCCAGCCGAGGGAATCCCCGATGACCAAGATCAAGGTAGACAACCCGATCGTCGAAATGGACGGCGACGAGATGACCCGCATCATGTGGGACTTCATCAAGAAGAAGCTGATCCTGCCCTATCTCGACGTCGACCTGCTGTATTACGACCTCGGCATCGAGGAGCGCGACCGCACCGAAGACCAGATCACCATCGACGCCGCCGAAAAGACCAAGGAGGTCGGCGTCGCCGTCAAATGCGCGACCATCACCCCCGACGAGGCCCGGGTCGAGGAATTCGGCCTGAAAAAGATGTGGCGCAGCCCCAACGGCACGATCCGCAACATCCTGGGCGGCGTGGTGTTCCGCGCCCCGATCATCTGCAGCAACGTGCCGCGCCTGGTGCCCGGCTGGACCCGGCCGATCGTGATCGGCCGCCACGCCTATGGCGACCAGTATCGCGCCACCGACATGAAATTCCCCGGCCCCGGCACCCTGTCGATGAAATTCGTCGGCGAGGATGGCGAGGTGATCGAACACGAAGTGTTCCAGGCCCCGTCGTCCGGCATCTACATGGGCATGTACAACCTCGACCAGTCGATCATCGACTTCGCCCGGGCCTCGATGAACTACGCGCTGAACATGGGCTGGCCGCTGTATCTGTCGACCAAGAACACGATCCTGAAACAATATGACGGCCAGTTCATGATCCTGTTCCAGAAGGTCTTCGACGAGGAATTCGCCGACAGGTTCAAGGCCGCCGGCATCACCTATGAACACCGCCTGATCGACGACATGGTCGCCTGCGCGATGAAATGGAACGGCGGTTTCGTCTGGGCCTGCAAGAACTACGATGGCGACGTGCAATCCGACACCGTGGCGCAGGGCTTCGGCAGCCTCGGCCTGATGACCAGCCAGCTGATGACGCCCGACGGCAAGGTCGTCGAGGCCGAGGCCGCCCACGGCACCGTCACCCGCCATTACCGCCAGCACCAGAAGGGCGAGGAAACCTCGACCAACTCGATCGCCTCGATCTATGCCTGGACAGGCGGGCTCAAGCACCGCGCCAAGCTCGATGGCAACGACGCGCTGCGCCACTTTGCCGAGACCCTGGAAAAGACCGTGGTCGAGACCGTGGAATCGGGCCACATGACCAAGGACCTGGCCCTTCTGGTCGGGCCGAACCAGAAGTGGTTGACCACGATGGGCTTCCTGGAAAAGGTCGACGAGAACCTGCAAAAGGCGCTTTGAACCGCCGCGCGGATCCGGATCAAGGGCGCCTTCGGGCGCCCTTTTTCGTCGGGTTTTCGAAAAATCCGCTGCAATTGACGGCCGAACGCCAGGGTCAGGCCTCGTTCTTGCTCATCGCCGGAAGAGGACGGCTGCGGCCAGCGCGATGGCGGACAGGAAGACCTTGGGGCATCTGTCGTAGCGGGTGGCAATGCGCCGCCAGTGCTTCAGTCGGCCGAACATGATCTCGATGCGATTGCGGCGCTTGTATCGCCGTTTGGCGTGGCGAGCTGCCTTGCCGCGGGGCTTCCGGCCCGGGATTCGGGGCCGTATCCCCTTGTCCTGCAACGCTTTACGGAACCAGTCGGCGCCGTAGCCCCGCCGGCGATCAGCCACGCGACCGCCGGCAGGGAGCCCAAGAGGGAGGGCGCTCTTATTCTCGAGGTGCCATTTTCTGGGTCACAGAAGTCGGGTGCCGCAAACGTCCATCCACGTTGGCCGCTCTGGCTGACTTGAGCCAATCACTCGGACTTCTGCCGACCACGCGCAGAAACTCACGATTGAAATTCGACTTGGTGTTGAAGCCTGATGCCAGCATCGCCTCGGTAACGGTCTCACCGCTCAGCAGCAGCGACTGTGCATGGCGGATTCGCTCCTCATTGACAAAGCGAGAGACATTTTGCCCAGTGGAGCGATTGATAGCAGCCGATAGCGACTTGGCCGGGACACGCAGTTTCCGGGCCAATTGCGCAAGTGTAAGGTTGGGATCGAGATAGGGTTTCCGGGTCGCGATCAAGACCTGTAGACGGTTCCACAATTCTGAATCGGGTTCCTCTGATCGGCCGGCTGACTCCGGTATCTCCGGTCTCTCCGTCCGCAGATACGGCGACAGGGCGAAGAGACCGATGAGAAAAAGATTGCCCACCGAAAACACCGTGATGATCCAGCCCTGCGCATCGGTTCGTCCCATGGCCTGAGCCAGCACGATCAGCACATCGCTCAGCGCCGATCCAATCAACGCAACCCCGATCATCAGCCAGATCCAGGACGGCGCGTTGCCATGGCCCAATGGCACCTGCGGTTGGGCATCCGAGCCATGCAGGGCCTGCACCAGGATCGCGATCCCGTAACCAACGAAGGCTGCGGGTAGGATCACGTCCAGAAATGTCGGCGCCACGACAAGCGCCGACAGTGCCAACAGCGGGACAAGGCCGTGTAGAAGGTCCGTTCGCGCCGCGGGCCGGACGGCCGTGAAGTTGTAGGCCAGCCAGGCAACGGGCGGCACCGCAGCCGCGGTGACGGGCTGCACGTAGCGCAAACCCGCCACCATATAGTGCTGTGCCAGCGCGATTATCATCGACTGGACCGCGCAAAGCGCCAACAGCAGACCCAGCGTGGTCAGCCGACGTTGATCAAAACACAGGCGCAGGAACGCAAAGGCAAGAAGAAGCGCAACGAAGACAGGGATGGGAAGGGTGGGCATGGATGGCTCGCTACGACCGGAAACGCGGGACGCCTAGTCCTGAATCGTGATTGAGGCGACCTGAATCCGGTTTCAGGTCGCGGGGCAGAACGCCGACAGAGGACATGGGTCCATCTGAACTCAAGCCGGAGACCCGAAATGAAAACCGTAGCCATGGCGCTTGCCCTCGTGACCGTCGCCTGCAGCGCCTCTGCCGAAGGCGCAGGACTGAAGGTTGCACAGGCCTACATGCCACATCACGATGCCGACGCCCGCGTCGCAATCTGGTATCCGCGCGGCACAGGTGGAGACCCGACCCCTTACGCCGAAAACCCGGTCTTCCAGGGAGTGGAGGCCTTCGTTGATGCGCAACCGGCCCAGGGCAGCTTTCCCGTCGTGCTGTTCAGCCACGGGATGGGCGGCACAGACCGGGCACAGGCGTGGCTGGGCGCTGCTCTCGCAGAGCGGGGCGCCGTAGTGGTCATGGTGAACCACCCGAACACGACATGGGGTGACCATGACATGACCGAGGGCGTTCGGCACTGGACCCGCGCCAACGATCTGTCGCGTGCGCTCGACCTTCTGGTCGAGGATCCGCAACTGGGGCAGCACCTCGATCTGACACGGGTCATGGCCGCCGGCTTCTCTTTCGGCGGCTGGACGGCTCTGTCGCTGGGGGGCGTGACTGGTAACCTCGACGGAATCGTTGCAGCTTGCACCGACCATGTCGATACGATGGAAGCCTGCGACGTGCTTTTGTCCGATGCGGTCGGCCTGTCGCGGCAGGATCCCGATCTTTGGAACGCCAGCTATTCCGATCCTAGTGTCACCTCGGTGGTGGCGATAGACCCCGGTTTCGTGTGGGGTCTCGAGGCGGCGAATGTCGCAGACCTTGTGCCTGATGCGGTCTTGATCGGGTTGGGCGACCGGGACACGCAGATGTCGGCCACAGATTTCACGGAAAGCGGTCTGGCCGCTTTGATTTCGGATGCAAGAGTCCTGCGGCTTGCTCCGGCCTTCCATTTCACGGCAATGCCGCCTTGCCAGCCCGACGGCGCCACCATACTTGAAGCCGAAAGGGATGACCCGGTCTGCACCGACCCACCCGGGACGGATCGGCTGGCGGTTCATGCAGCGATCATCGAAGCGATGGCGGAAACCTTGGGTCTCTGACCTGAGCCGGAGGTTTCGTTTCGCGATGCCCGAAAGCAAGAGACCCCGTTCCCTCGAACGGGATCTCTTCGTCGCGGCCAGATCTCTTGCAGGACAGGTCATCTTCTGGCCAACAGCCCTTGACCCCAGAACAACGGGACCTGATGGTCGGCATAGAAGGGCACTGCGGGTGGTTGTCGGGTCGCGGTACTCTCGCTGGCGCGCAGGTCCAGATGAAGCTCTGCAAGCGCTGTCGTGTTCACAGCTTGTCGCAAGACATCTAACCCGGATGGAGCTTCTCCGGTCGGCATGGTGGGGCGCGTCAGGATCACCTTCCATTGGCCAGGATCCGCATCGCGTGGAACGGAATGGGTCAGGTGGCATATCGAGGCCTCTTGCCGGCGTCTTGATCGTTCCAGTTCCTGGACATTCAGATGCGCCCAAGCCGCAGCACATGAACGGTCACCGGAGGTAGATTTCGCCAGGTTCGCGAAGTCCTGGTTCCTGTCACGCCCAGATCTCTGAGAATTCTTCCCCGCACCGGCACGGTCAGGCCGTAGGTGAACTGGATGAAGGGCGCCGACGGTCTCAGGAGGCTGAAAGCCCCTTCAAGAACCGCGCGTTGGTCAGCTTCGCCGAAAGACAAAAGCGGCTAGCCTGACACAACCGCATCGACCGGCCCCGAAAACAATGTGCCGATATCCTCGGCCCGGGCACAATGGACCCGCACGCCACTAAACCGCGCGCTCAGAAACGCCGACAGCGATCTGTCAAGTTCGACCAGATCGATACCCTCCGCCGAAATGCCGCTTTCGAGCATGGTTTGGGTGAAAGCGCCTGTCCCCGGACCCAGTTCGATGATCCGACGCGCATCAATCGGAATCTGAGCGATCATCGCGGCGGCCAGGCTCCGGGAAGACGGTGCCAAGGCCGAGATGCGTCGCGGGTTTCGCACAAGTGCCTTGAAAAACTCACGGTGGTTCGCCTGCATTGTCATTATCGCGCTCGCATCGCGTGATAGGCCAGCCCCGGCGCAAGCCGGTGAACGACGCGGAGGGCTTTCGCCTTCTCGATCCACACTTCTTCCAGCCCGCGTTCCACTCCCCGCAGAAGGTCTTCGGCCGCTCGGTCGGCGGGATACTTGCGGATCGTGATCGGAGCGGTCAGCTCGGTGTCCACCAGCGTCATCACGATTTCGGTCACCTGGATCGACAGGTCGGCTTCGCGACATTGGTCACGAAGAGCGCGTGTGAAACTGCGCAAACCCGCCTTTGTCGCGCAGTAGACGGCAGCATCCCTGCGGGGTGCGATCGCAAGACCTGAGGTGACGTTGATGATCGCCGCGGAAGGGTGCCGCGAAAGCGTGGGCAGCAGCTCGGCAGACAGAACAAGCGGGGCGATCAGATTGACGTCGATCTCGTTTGAGATCGAAATTCGCCATTCTTTCGAACCGTCCGTCAATCGGCCATGACTCATGACCGCCGCGTTGTTGATCAAGACGCTGGTGTCCGCATGGTTCGCTCCGACCCAATCGGCGATGGCCGCCGAGGCGTCGCGGTCAGACAGGTCGACGGCAAGCCCATCGACGACCGTTGCGCTCGTTTCCACCAGTTTCGCGACGGATCCTTGGTCCCGTGCCACTGCCAGAACCGTCGCGCCGCGTTGACCAAGCGCGTCAACCAGGGCGCGGCCAATTCCGCGGGTTGCGCCTGTCAGCAGAACCGTGCGGCCTGCGAAATCAAAACCTTGCCTCATGCTTGACCTGCCATTGCATTCGTCTCGTTCAAGACGTAACATGAGCAATCACTCGCAAAATGGCCACTCGCATCCCATGCCCCCCCAAGACGTGCCCATCACACCCAGAAAGGTGCCGCGTCAGGCCAGATCTCGCGCCACCTGCGATGCAATACTGCAAGCAGCGGCTCGCATTCTGGAGCGACAGGGAAGCGAGGGTCTTACAACGAATCTGGTTGCGGAATTGGCGGGCGTATCGATTGGATCGCTTTACCAGTACTACCCGACGAAAGAGGCGATCCTTGCGGAGTTGATCCGGGAAATGCGTCGGCAAATGCATGACGACATGGTCGCCGCCACAGAGGCCTCTCGGGGGCTTGGCCTCGAGGCGGAAATAGATGCGCTGGTGGCGGCCACGCTGCGCCACCATCTGCGCAACCCCGAGTTGGCACATGCGCTTGAGATCATCGAAGAGCGATTGCCCCTCGATGACGACACCGCCGTTCTCAAACAGAACATGGCACGGCTTGTCGTCGCGGCGCTGGAACGCAATGGAATTCCCGACGCACCCGCAGTGGCCTTCGATCTGATCGCCATCGGTCATGGGCTGGCAGATGCCGCCATTTCCGGTGGAGAGCGCAATTTCGATCACCTGCACCGCCGCATCCGCCGTGCGGTCCTTGGCTACCTTGGGGCAAACTAGATCTATGAAACCCGCCGCGTGCGACGGCCACCGAAAACCCTCCAACACTGCAGCGCGATCAAAGGCGCTGCGAATACAAGCGGTTCCCGGGGGTCTTCCCAGTTGTTCAGGCTCAGGGCATGCAGAAAGCCCAGCAGGGCCGCGCCATATACCCAACGCTGCAAGGTTTTCCAACGCGGCCCCATTCTCCGAACAGCCGCATCGGACGAGGTAACGGCGAGGGGGACCATGATCAGAAGCGAAAGCCAAGCCGTCCAGATGTCCAGACGAGGCAGATCGACGACGATCTGATGCATGGATCCCGCGTCGATCAGGTAGAACACGGTATGCAAGAGTGCATAGCCGAAACTTGCCACCCCGAGATAGCGCCTGTTGCGTAGCAGCCAACGTGTGACGGCAGCCTGTGGCCAAACATGACGCAAGGGCGTTGCGAGCAATGCAAAAATCAGCAGGAAAGCAGACAATGCACCAGAAGGGTTCAACGCTGCTTCGGCCATATCAACACCTTGCCGGAACAAGGAAACGGCCCAAGCTAAGGCTGGAAGAGCAAGTGCCGTCCAGGTAAACAACCGTCGGCTGGATTTTGATGCTCTTTGACGATGGATCACGTTGTTACCTCAGGTTCGGTCATTAGGGACGCAAGAGACGTCACCTTTGCAGTGGGCAGGAGCATGCTTCCGCCGACACCATCAAAGGTGTTTCTCGAAGAAGAGGTCCGGGTATGGATCGTTGTTGAACCGGTCGATTTCGACCCAACCCATCGCGCGATAGAGACCGACGGCCTCGAACAAGGTGCTGTTGGTATCCAGTCGAAGTGTCGTGATGCCGAGGCTCTTCGCGGCTTGCTCTGCGGTCATCATCAGACGGCGCGCGAGTCCCACTCCTCGGGCCGCAGGTGCGATCCACATCCGCTTCACCTCCGCCATTGTGCCGCCGTTACCCTTGATCCCGACACAGCCCAGCGGCATGTTTCCAAGCCGCGCAACGACAAATGTTCCGTGCGGATGTTTCATCTGTGACAGGTCGGGATCGCCGGATTTCTTGAGATCGAACACCAGGTTCAGCCGCTGGCTCAACTCTGCGGCAAACGCGGTCAGGCAATGGGTCGCGAGATCCGAGGCATAATCCACCTCTTCGAAAACGATATCCTTGCGTGACAGCGCGATGGTGACGATATCCATGGCATCGTAAGCGCGACGCCGAGGCCCTATGCTGCGAGGCTTGACGTCTGGGCGTAGCGCCACGGCATGAGGTCTTCGATGCGGGACCTTGGGTGGCCATCGAGG
>LJSF01000016.1 GCA_001314655.1 Rhodobacteraceae bacterium HLUCCA08
TCCGAACAACGCTAACCCCCTCCGTATTACCGCGGCTGCTGGCACGGAGTTAGCCGGGGTTTCTTTACCAGGTACTGTCATTATCATCCCTGGCGAAAGTGCTTTACGACCCTAAGGCCTTCGTCACACACGCGGCATGGCTAGATCAGGGTTTCCCCCATTGTCTAAGATTCCCTACTGCTGCCTCCCGTAGGAGTCTGGGCCGTGTCTCAGTCCCAGTGTGGCTGATCATCCTCTCAAACCAGCTACTGATCGTAGGCTTGGTAGGCCATTACCCCACCAACTACCTAATCAGACGCGGGCTGATCCTTCTCCGATAAATCTTTCCCCCGAAGGGCGTATACGGTATTAAACCCAGTTTCCCGGGACTATTCCGTAGAGAAGGGCACATTCCCACGCGTTACTCACCCGTCCGCCGCTAAGCCCGAAGGCTTCGCTCGACTTGCATGTATTAGGCCTGCCGCCAGCGTTCGTTCTGAGCCAGGATCAAACTCTCAAGTTGAAACGCCTTTCGGCGTGTCCTTGACGTTGAACCTCTGCACATCATCCCGACCGGCTAGGTCGGGATAGTCATCTGTTTGCAGATCATAAGATCCGACAAACAGTGAAGCTGACACCTTCATCATCGCCCGAAGGCTAGAAGGCCGATATGCAAACGTTCGATCCATCGAATGAACCAAACCGCCCACATATCTCTTCAGATACTCGCGATTTCAAAGAGCGTAGAGACAAAATCGACTGGATGCGCCCTGACTTTCGGCGCGCCCCGCCTCGAATGCCTCTGATGTTTCTTACGTCTCGTTGGCGTTGGCTTGTGGCCGCTGCCCCGTCTGGCGTCCCGTCTAGCGCCTCAGCGCCGCCGGTGAGGGGGTATTTACGTATTGGGGCCGGGGGCCGCAAGAGGTTTTTTCGCGGAAAATGCATTTTTTGTGACAGAACCCCATTTTCCCGTGTTTTCAGAGGTTTAGTGCCTGAATGCTTCGTTTGACCCTGGGTCGACGGCAACTTTGTTGCGCGGCCGTTCAGGGCGGCTACCCCATATCTGGGGTTATCCACTGGCTTACCCCCAAGACTGGATGGAATCCTTGGCCGGAGCGGGTGAATCGGCGGCGACTCGGGGCTTCATGCGCAGCCGAGTCGCCAGCAGCGCCAGAATCGCCACCAGCCACAGGATCGGTTCCAGCTGGAATCCCTTCACCAGCCACAGGAAGTGCAGCGCCGCCAGGATCGCCGCCGGATAGACCAGCTTGTGCAGCTGCCGCCAGGCCGGCCCCAGCCTGCGCACCGACCAGGAATTCGAGGTCAGCGCCAGCGGCAACAGCAGCACGAAGGCCGCCATGCCGACCGTCACATAGGGGCGCTTGACGATATCGGCCCAGACCCGGTCCAGGCTTTGCACGTCGAGCACCGCCCAGACCGCCAGATGCGCCAGCACCAGGAAGAACGTGGTGACCCCGATCGCCCTGCGGAACGTCATCAGGTTCAGCCCGACGAACCGCCGCAGCGGTGTGACCGCCAGGCCCAGGACCAGCAGCTTCAGCGCCAGGTCGCCATAGGCATGCTCCAGCACTTCCACCGGTTCCGGCCCCAACCGGCCGGCAACGCCGCGCCAGAACATCCAGCCCGCCCACAGGGTGGCCCCCATATAGATGAGACCCGGCGGCACCCGGCGCAGGGCGGCGTTGACGCGGTCCATCCTAGAAGAACTCCGTCAGGTCCATGCCCTCATAAAGGCCCGCCACCTCAGGGTAGCCGTTGAACATCAGCGTTTCCTGCCGCTGCGCGAACAAGCCGCCACCGATCCGCCGCTCGGTCGCCTGGGACCAGCGCGGGTGATCCACGTTCGGGTTCACATTGCTGTAGAAACCGTATTCGCGGGCATTGGCCTTGTTCCAGCTGGTCGGTGGCTGATCCTCGACCAGCGATATCCGCACGATGCTCTTGATCGACTTGAAGCCGTATTTCCAGGGCACGACCAGCCGCATCGGCGCGCCGTTCTGGTTCGGGATGTCGCGGCCATAGATGCCGGTGGCCATGATCGTCAGCGGATGCATCGCCTCGTCCAGCCGCAGCCCTTCGACATAGGGAAAGTCCAGAACGCCGCGCCGCACGCCCGGCATGACCTCGGGGATCACGGCGGTCTCGAAGGCGACATAGCGTGCGCCCTCCTGCACCCCGACACGGTCCAGAAGGTCGGCCAGTTCGAACCCGTTCCAGGGCACCACCATCGACCAGGCCTCGACACAGCGGAACCGGTAGAGGCGTTCTTCGGTCTCGAGCCCGCCGATCAGCTCGGCCAGGTCATAGGTGCCGGGGTTGTCGACCAGCCCGTCGACCGTGACCTGCCAGCCCGAGGTATCCATCGCGCCGGCATTGCGGACGGGATCGTCCTTGCCGGTGCCGAATTCGTAGAAGTTGTTGTAGCTGGTGATATCGTCCCAGCTGTTCGGCTCCAGCGGCTGGGCGCGGCCGGCGGCGGGCAGCCCGGCCAGCCCGGCGGCACCAAGGCCGGCCAGGATATGCCGGCGGTTCAGCCACAGCCCTTCGGGCGTGACATCGTCATGGGTCAGGTCATTGGTCCAGCGGCGCGCCATGGGTGATCTCTCCTTGGGTTCGTGCCACATATATATGTGTCGGTCGCTACGCCTGTCCGGCCAATTCTTTTCACAACGGCGCCAGCCGTTCGAAACATCACGCGGCCGGAACCTGCGGCGGAAACAGCTTGTCCAGCGGAACCGAGGTGCCGTCGGCCTGGACGATCCGCACATGCCGCCGCCGCATCAGCCGCGGTTCGCTGACGCCGACCGAATGGGCGATCGTCTCGACCTCTTTCATCACGCTGTTCGCGTAATGCGCCACGCGGTCCTTCTTTTCGGCCACAACCAGCCCCTTCTGCAGCCGCGGATCATGGGTGGTGATCCCGGTCGGACAGGTGTTGCGGTTGCATTTCAACGCCTGGATGCAGCCCAGGCTGAACATGAACCCCCGCGCCGAGGTGACGAAATCCGCCCCGGCACACAGCGCCCAGGCCACATCGCCCGGCGTCACCAGCTTGCCCGAGGCCACGATCCGGATCCGGTCGCGCAGGCCATGGGCGTTGCGCAGATCGGCCAGCCGCGGCAGCGCCTCGCGGATCGACATGCCGACCAGGTCCATCAGCGGCATCGGGCTGGCCCCGGTGCCGCCCTCGCCGCCGTCGATGGTGATGAAGTCCGGCGCGCTTGCCGCCCCTCGCGCGACGATCTTGTCAAAGAACGCGACCCAGACATCCGAGGTGCCCAGCACCATCTTGATCCCCGTCGGCAAACCGCTGACCTCGCGCACATGGGCGATGAAATCCAGCAGGTCGTCCCAATCGTCGACCTCGGCATGGCGGTTCGGGCTGATCCCGTCCTGGCCCGGGGTCAAGCCGCGGATCGCGGCGATCTCGGGGCTGATCTTGGCCGCGGGCAGGATCCCGCCCTTGCCGGGCTTGGCGCCCTGGGCCAGCTTGATTTCGATCATCCTGACCTGCGGGTTCGCCGCCACCGCGCGCAGCTTGTCGTCGTCCAGCCGGCCGCTCTCGTCGCGCACCCCGAACTTCGCGGTGCCCATCTGGAACACGATGTCGCAACCGCCCTCCAGGTGATAGGGCGACAACCCGCCCTCGCCGGTATTCATCCAGATCCCCGCCTGCGCGCATCCCCGGCTCAGCGCCCGCACCGCCGGTTTCGAAATCGCGCCATAGGACATGCCCGACAGGTTGAAGATCGACCTGGCCACGAAAGGCGCGCGCGCATGAGGGCCGATCACCATCGGTTCGGTGCTGGCGAACTGGTCGTCCAGCGGTGGAAAGGCCGCGTTCATGAAGATCGGCGTGCCGGGCACCGCCAGGTTCCGGGTCGACCCGAAGGCGCGGGTATTGCCCTCGCCCTTGCCGGCCTCTTCGATCCAGTGCCGCTGCGCCCGGTTGAAGGGCAACTCTTCGCGGTCCATCGCAAAGAAATACTGCCGGAAGAATTCGCCCAGCGTGCTGAACCAGCCCCGGAACCGCCCGATCACCGGATAATTGCGGCGGATCGCGTCATGGGTCTGGGTCCGGTCGACCACGAACAGGACGACAATCGCCAGCAGCCCCAGGCCCAAAAGGATGATCAGCCCGTAGGACAGGACCTCGAGAACCCGAAGGGTGACATTGGAAAACATGAACCGGCTCCGGTCGGCGACCTGTCGACGCCAGAGAACGCAATGCCCCGGGCCCGGTCAAGCGCTCTTGCCGCCCCCCGCATCGGGCGCGGATTTGTCGCGCGGGGATCACGACGGTTGACACTATCGTGACTGGAAACGCCGAAACAGGGGCGCTTAGCGCGCCACCGCTTCAGGTCAAGTGGCGGTGGCGGAAAACCCCGCTGATCCGATCCATCCGCCCCGCGTAATGCCCACCGATGCCATGAACGGCATTCTCAAACTGATGGGAGATCACGATGCTTCGCACTACCTTCCTTGCCGCCACCGCCGCGACAGCGCTGAGCACCGCCGCCTTCGCCGCTGGGCATTCCAAGGATATCGTGGACACCGCTGTCGAGGCTGGCAGCTTCACCACCCTGGTCGCCGCGGTCGAGGCCGCCGGCCTGGTCGACACGCTGAAGGGCGACGGCCCGTTCACGGTCTTCGCCCCGACCGATGACGCCTTCGCCGCCCTGCCCGAAGGCACCGTCGAAGGTCTGTTGGCCGATCCCGAAGCCCTGGCCGCGATCCTGACCTACCACGTGGTCGCCGGCAAGGTGATGTCGACCGACCTGTCCGACGGCATGATGGCCGCCACCGTGAACGGTGCCGAGATCACCATCGGCGTGGGCGATGCCGTCACCGTCGATGGCGCCACCGTCACCACCGCCGATATCGAGACGTCCAACGGTGTGATCCACGTGATCGACGCCGTCATCCTGCCGGACGCGATGTAACGACCCAAGCCGACGGGCCGCCCATTCCGGGCGGCCCGTTTTCGACAACGACCCTGAACAAACCCTGAGGGACATACCATGAAACGCCGCACCTTGCTGACCCTGGCCGCTGCCACTGGCCTGACCGCGATGGCCGCCTGCACCGAGATGTCGATGCAGCCCGACATCGTGGATATCGCTGCCTCGAACGACCAGTTCTCGACCCTGGTCACTGCCGTCCAGGCTGCCGGGCTGGTCGACACGCTCAAGGGCGACGGCCCGTTCACCGTCTTCGCCCCGACCGATGCCGCCTTCGCCAAGCTGCCCGCCGGCACGGTCGAGGCGCTGCTGGCCGACCCCGAGGCACTGGCCGCGATCCTGACCTATCACGTCGTGCCCGGTGCCGTGACCTCGGCTGATCTGGCCGGCCAGCGGCTGTCGGTCGCCACCGTGAACGGCGCCAATGTCCATATCGACGCCACCGGCGGCGGCGTGATGGTCGAGGATGCAACCGTCACCCAGGCGGATATCGAGGCCTCCAACGGCGTGATCCATGTGATCGACACCGTCCTTCTGCCCTGATCCCTCCCCGGGAAGGGGCGCGTCAGCGCCCGACGCCCCCGGCCGTTCCTCACCGGCCGGGGGCTTTCGTTTTGTCCGCCGCGGCGTCAGACTGCCCGCAATCAGCGCAAGGGACGGACATGACACCCGACAGGCAAGGCACCCCCCGATGAGCGCCGAGCTGATCCTGCTGGGCGTCAAGGGCGGCCCGGCGATCCGGCCGGGCTCTCATATGCCGACCTCGAACCTGGTGCGGATCGGCGGGCGCACCATCCTGGTGGATGCCGGGCTGGGTGTCAGCCGCGCGGTCTGCGATCAGGGCGTGCCGCTGACCGGGATCGACCTGATCCTGATCACCCACCTGCATTCGGACCATTACCTGGAACTGGGGCCGCTGCTTCACACCGCCTGGACCGCGGGCCTGACCCGGCCCGTCCCGGTGATCGGCCCGGCCGGGCTGCGCGATTACTGGCGCGGATTCCTGGCCTCGATGGCCTTCGACATCGACCTGCGCCTCGCCGACGAGGGCCGCTGCCCGCTGGCGCCGCTGTTCGATTTCGCCGAACTGACCGAGGGCACGGTGCTGGACCAGGACGGACTGACGATCCGCGCGCTGCGCAATGTTCACCCGCCGATCGCCGACAGCTACGCCCTGCGTTTCGACCATGGGCCGGACAGTATCGTGATCTCGGGCGATACCGCCTACATGCCCGAAATGGCCGGTTTCGCCCGCGGCGCCGATATCCTGCTGCACGAGGCGATGCTGGTCGACGGGGTCGAGGCGCTGCTGGCCCGCATGACCAATGGCGACGACCGGCTGCGCACCCATATCCTGCGCAGCCACACCCCGGCGGCGGATGTGGGCCGGATCGCGGCCGCGGCCGGGGTCGGGCAACTGGCCCTGACCCACATGGTGCCCGATGGCGATCCGGCCTTCACCGAAGCGCATTGGATCGCCGAGCTGCGCAAACACTGGGCCGGTCCGCTTCATATCGGCCGCGACGGGATGGTTCTGCGCACTGGCCGGGCCGGGCACATCCGGGCGCCATGATCGCATTCGTGCAAATCCGTCACAGTTTCGGCGGCATCTTGGTCACATAGGAGTCACCCGCCCAATTCTCGCCTTATAATTGAACAACGGTCGTCAGTATTCGCGACCGGAAGGCAAAGGCGTCCCGATGCTGTTCAAAGCGTTCAAATCGGCCGAGATCGCACAGGATCGCAAGTTGACGCGGTTCGATCGCGCGCATTCGCGCGACACCGCGTGGTCCGAACCCGCGGCACCGGCCCCGTTCGGCAATCCCGACCCGAACAAGAACCTGACCCGCATCGCCCATCGCCATAACCGCGAGGCCCTGCACGACGCCATCGCCCCGCGTCAGCCGGATCCACTGCCGAACGCCGCGCCGATGCCGAGCCTGTCGATGCAACTGCATTCCGATGCGCCGATCAGCATCGACATCCTGCGCCGCGCCCTGCCCGGCCGGTTCTCGGACAGCCGAAGCTGACCCGCCGAACCGGGGCGCGCCGCGCGATTTCCGTTGATGCGCGCCACCGAACCGGACCACACTCGGCCCATCCCACCCCGGTCACCGGGACCCTGTGCAACGAGGGACGCCATGGTGCGATGGATCGCGCTTGCGCTTTGCCTTTCCCTGACCGCCTGCACGGCGCCCGGCGCCCCGCCCGGCGTCCGAAGCACGGCCCCGGCATTCCTGTTCTGCACGCCCGAAGGCGTCAGTCCGCTTGCCGCGACCCTGACCGGCCGTCCGCTGGAGGACGCCCAGCCCTATGTCGACACCGCCCGGGCGGCAGGTATCGTCATCGACCGCCCGCGGATCGATCCCGACGGCACCACGTCGGCGATCCTGATCGAAACGCCCGATCTGTGGAGCATCCGGCACCGCGACGGCCTGATCACGAACATCGGATGCATTCCACGCGACCTGTGCACCGGTGCGTTGCGGGATGCCTCCAAGCTTTGCCGTGGATCGCCGATACGCTGAGGCCCCCGCGCAGGCGGGGTCAGTTGCGCGATTGAACGCCGTAGCTGGCGAACCCCTTGGCAACGGTGGCGATCTCGGCCTCGGACAGCAGCTGGCCGCCGCCGATCTGCAGGACGTGCCAGTAGTGATGCGCCAGCGCCTCCAGCTCGAAGGCCAGCCATGTCGCGCGCGTCAGATCGGCCCCCACGGTCAGCATGCCGTGATTGGCCATCAGGCAGCCGTTCATGTCGCCCAGCGCCGACAGGATCGCCGCGCTCAGTTCAGCCGTGCCGTAGCAGGCATAGTCGCAACACGGAATCTCCATCCCGCCGAATGCCGCGATCATGTAGTGGATCGCCGGGATCGGCTTGCGCGCGATGGAAAGGATCGTCGAGAATTCAGCATGGGTATGGACCACCGCGCCGATCTCGGGCCGGGCGCGCATCAGATCAAGGTGAAAGCGCCATTCGGTCGTCGGTTTCAGCGGCCCCTCCCAGGCGCCGTATTCCCCGTCCAGCGGCATGCGGGCGATCATCGCGGGCTCCAGCGCGGCATAGGGAATGGCCGACGGCGTCAAAAGCATCGCGTCGCCGATCCGCGCCGAGACATTGCCCGACGCGCCGCGGTTCAGGCCGCGGGCGTCAAGCTCCTTGCAACGCGCGACAATTTCGGCGCGCAGGTCGGCCTCGGTCATGATGGTCCCTTTCCTGATGCGCGTTCGGATCTGCTGTCGTTGGCCGGGCCGGGCCAGACCGGCGGCACGGCCGTTCGTGCGGCGTGACAGGCCTCGAACCGGGCCGCGCGCGGTGCCGCGGCGACCGCTTCGGGCACCTCCGGCGGACCAAGCCGGGGGGTGACCCGGGGCGCGCCTGCCTTTTCCCGGAGGGTGCGGCGAACCGGGGCGCCGCCGACTGGCTTGTGGCGCTGCTTGACCCGAAAGACCGGCTGGGCGTGGCCTGGGGCCGGACGGGCGTCGAGGTCGCCGGACCGATGGACCCGATGCGGGCGGTGATGGCGGGGGGCCATGCGACCCATCGTGTCACCGACCGCGACACCGCCGAAGCACGGATCGCCGGGGCCTGATCGCGCCGGCCTGCCGATGCCCCGGCAGGTCTTCATTCCGCCGCCGCGGCCGCGTGTTCGGGAAACATCGCCGCAAGCCCTTCGGCACTGGCCGGCGCGATGCCGCGTTCGGTGATCAGCCCTGTGACCAGCCGCGCCGGCGTCACGTCGAAGGCGGGGTTGGCGCCCGGCGTCGCGTCGGGCGAAATCTGCACCTGCCGGACCTGCCCGGTATCGTCGCGGCCCCAGATCCGCGTCACCTCGTCGCCGCCGCGTTCCTCGATCGGGATCTCCGCCACCCCGTCGCGCACCCGCCAGTCGATGGTCGGCGAGGGCAGCGCGACATAGAAGGGCACGCCGTTGTCCTGGGCCGCCAGCGCCTTGAGATAGGTGCCGATCTTGTTGCACACATCGCCCTGCGCCGTCGTCCGGTCGGTGCCGACGATGCACAGATCGACCTGGCCGCGCTGCATCAGGTGCCCGCCGGCATTGTCGACGATCAGGTGATGCGGAATGCCGTGGCTTGCCATTTCCCAGGATGTCAGATGCGCGCCCTGGTTGCGGGGGCGGGTTTCATCGACCCAGACATGCACGTCGATCCCGCGTTCGACCGCCTGATAGATCGGCGAGGTCGCGGTGCCCCAGTCGACCGTCGCCAGCCAGCCGGCATTGCAATGGGTCAGGATGTTCACCGGACCGGATTTCCGCGCCGCGATCGCCTCGATCAGGGCCACGCCGTGTTCGCCGATGCGGCGGTTGATCTCCACGTCCTCGTCGCAGATCTCGGCCGCGCGGGCATAGGCGGCCTCTGCCCGGTCCGAGGGGGCCAGCGGCGCCAGAAGCCCGCGCATGTCATCCAGTGCCCAGCGCAGGTTGATCGCCGTGGGGCGCGTGGCGTGCAACACGTCATAGGCATGGGCCAGGGCCGCATCCGACGGGTCGTCGGCCATCTGCAGCGCCATGCCATAGGCGGCCGTCGCCCCGATCAACGGCGCACCGCGCACCCACATGTCGCGGATCGCCACCGCCGCCTCGTCCATCGTGGTCAGATCGACCACCGGGAAATCATGCGGCAGGCGGGTCTGGTCGATGATCTGAACATTGCGCCCATCCGAGCCAAGCCAGATGGAGCGGTAGGGAATGCCGTTGACCTTCATGAAAGATCCTCCGTTTCGATCTGGTGCGCCAGCGCAGACAGCGCCGATGTCGGGCATGCTGGCGCGGTTGATCGCGCCTTCGCGGCCCCGTGCCAATGCGCGGCGTTCGGCCCCGACGCGCCCGCCCTCATCGGCGCTGCTGTCCGGGTCCTCTATATGCGCCGGGCCGGGGATGCGTCGATGCCTTTCGGCCCCGCAAAAGCCCGGCGTGTCGGCGCGGATCCGCGAAAACAGGCGCAGCAACGTCTGGTCCGCGCCCTTCGGTCCGCCGCAGCCCGGCAAAATCGGTCACGAAGACAACCCCGGTTTCGACCGTCACCTCCGACGACAGCGCATCACGACCAGCGCCTGGCGTGCCTCGAAAGGATGAACTTCGGGCACGCCGCCCGGATGGCGCGCGGCCTGCCGGATCAGCGCATCGGTTTCGAAAAAGCCCCGCTCGTGCGGCCGCGGCCAGGTGTCGCCCGCAGGGGATCGGCGGCAGAGGGACCAAATCCGTCGGGCATCTTTGGGATCATGGTCAGATCAACCCGTATTGCCGGGCCTTTCCGCGCAGGAACGGCAGACCGTTGTCCATGACTTCGGCGAAATCCCGTGCCACGGGTCGCCAGACGGCAAGGCCATAGCCGACCTCGGGGGGCATGTTGATGAAGCTTTCCATCGCCAGCCCGCCGGTGAATCCGATGGCCCCGAGCGTGGCGTGGATCTCGTCCCAGTCGCAGGTGCCCCAGCCGGGCGTGCCCCGGTCGGATTCCGACAGGTGGATGTATTTCAGATGCTCGCGCCCGACGATGATGCCGTTGCCGGCGCCCTTTTCCTCGATGTTCATGTGATAGGTGTCGAGATGCAGGAACATGTTGTCCGCCCCCACCCGTTCGATCATGTCCACGCCCTGTTGCGCGGTGTTGATCAGATGGTTTTCATAGCGGTTCACCGGTTCGATCCCGAACAGGAGGCCGCGCGCCTTCGCGTGTTTCGCCGCCGCCGTCAGGGTGCGGGCGATGTTGTCGTATTCGGCTTGCGTGGGCGGCACGCCGGTGCGCTGGCCGATCCCGCCATAGGTCACGCCCGTCAGCGCCTCGCAGCCCATCTCGGCGGCGGTGTCGATGGCCACCTTCAGATGGTCGATCGCCCCCTCGGGGTTGACCGAGGCCCAGCACACCTCGGGCAGTCCGAGCGAACAGACGGCCCGCATCCGGTGCTTTTCCAGCAGCGCGCGGGTATGGGCGGCATCGACGATGGCGGTGTTGAAAAGCGCGATCTCGATGAAATCCATCTTGTAATCGGCGGCGGCGGGGATCGAGCGCTCGGCGCCGGCCCTGTCCCAGTGCATCGTCCACATGCTGGTGTGAACCCCGAACCCTTCCATCGTTCAGCCCCTTTCGCTGTCTTGCTAGCCGCCCGGCACGCGGCGGAATGCCACCATGCCCGGGCCGTCCAACCCCTTTGATGTCTTGGCGAAGATGCGGCCCGGGCCGGCGGCAAGGGTGTCGCGGGTCGGCCTGTCGGACCGTCCAGAAGGCGCAGTCGCATCGCGCCTTCAGCCAGGCTTCCGGATTGTTGCCCGGATGGCCCCGCGCGATCGCGGCACCGGCGATTTCCATCGAGGTCGCGCAACGACCGACCAGCGGCAGGACAATGTCTTCCCCCGCTGCCTCCAACCGCTGCGTGACGATGCGGTAACGAATGAAAAGCTCCTCGGGCAGGGTTGCGTCACATCTGTTGACCATGACCGACACCTTGCCCGATGCGGGCCGGTCGGCCAACAGGATATCCAGCATTTCTTCGGCGATGGGCACGGCCTGCCGTTGCCGGCCCGAGACCTTGCGCCTGGGCTCGTCGCAATTGGGCAGGCAGGTCCCGACACGGTCGCGCAGGATCCTGTCGGTTGCGTCACGCATCCCGGAATTGTCGAGGAAGGGAACGCCCAGGACCCGCTGCATCGGCATCACGCCGAGGACCTGTTTGGCCGGCGCCGGCCGGCTGTCGACAGGACCGAAAGCCTGATCGACAACGGCCACGCCTGTATCCAGGCTGCCGCCAAGGCGCACGCCAATCTGCCGGCTCTTGCTCCGGCATCCGGCGCCCGACGTGACCGCACGACGCCTTCAGCCTCTGCGTTGAAGGTCGGCGGGCTCTGGCGGGCGCCGCATCACGCATATGCGCGCGATGGGGCGCCCGGCTGCGTTCAATGCAGGACCGCGTCGTCCGGTTTGGGCCGGTTGCTGGCTCCGATCCGCCCGCCGATCACCAGCCCCTCGGCCCCGGCACCGACCGGGATCGTGTCCCCGTCAGAGACGTCACCGGACAGGATCGCCTCGGCCAGCGGGTTCTGCAACGCGCGCTGGATCACCCGCTTCAGCGGCCGGGCGCCAAAGACCGGGTCATAGCCTTCATCGGCCAGCCATTTCATCGCGCTCTCGTCCAGGTCCAGCACGATCTTGCGGCTCGCCAGCCGCTTCTGCAGCCGCGCCAGCTGGATCCTGACGATGCCGTCCATGTCGGCGCGGGTCAGCCGGTCGAAGACGATCATGTCGTCCAGCCGGTTCAGGAATTCGGGCCGGAAATGCGCCCGGACCGCATCCATCACGTCCTGCTTGGCCTTCGCGGCATCCGACCCGTCGGGCAGCTGGCTCAGCGCCTGGCTGCCGAGATTCGACGTCAGCACGATCAGCGTCTGCTTGAAATCCACCCGGCGGCCCTGGCCATCGGTCAGGATCCCGTCATCCAGGACCTGCAGCAGCACGTTGAACACCTCCGGATGCGCCTTTTCGACTTCGTCGAACAGGATCACCTGGTAGGGCCGGCGGCGCACAGCCTCGGTCAGCACCCCGCCCTCGTCATAGCCGACATAGCCCGGCGGCGCGCCGATCAGGCGGGCGACGGAGTGTTTCTCCATGAACTCGCTCATGTCGATCCGCACCATCGCCTGGTCGTCGTCGAACAGGTATTCGGCCAGCGCCTTGGTCAGTTCCGTCTTGCCGACACCGGTCGGCCCCAGGAACAGGAACGACCCCAGCGGGCGGTTCTCGTCCTGCAGCCCGGCCCGCGCCCGGCGCACGGCATTGGACACGGCGGTCACGGCGGCAGCCTGGCCGATCACCCGGCGGCCCAGCTCGTCCTCCATCTTGAGCAGCTTCTCGCGCTCGCCTTCCAGCATCTTGGACATCGGGATCCCGGTCCAGCGCTCGACCACGGCGGCGATCTGTTCCGGGCGCACGGCCTCTTCGACCATCACGTCATCCTCGGCCGTCTCGGCCTCGCCCAGCTGCTTTTCGAGCTGCGGGATGATGCCGTAGGACAGCTCTCCGGCGCGGGCCAGGTCGCCGTTGCGCTTGGCGATGTCCAGCTCGGCCCGGGCACGGTCCAGCTGTTCCTTCAGCTCGCGCGCACTTTCCAGCTTGTCGCGCTCGCCCTGCCAGCGGGCGGTCAGCTCGGCCGACCGGCCCTGAAGCTCGGCCATTTCCTTTTCCAGCTTTTCCAGCCGGTCCTTGCTGGCCGGGTCATCTTCCTTTTTCAGCGCTTCGGCCTCGATCTGCATCTGCAGGATCTGCCGGTCGAGCGCGTCCAGTTCCTCGGGCTTGCTGTCCACGGCCATCCGCAACCGGCTGGCGGCCTCGTCCATCAGGTCGATCGCCTTGTCCGGCAGGAACCGGTCGGTGATATAGCGGTTCGACAGCTGCGCGGCGGCGACCAGGGCGCTGTCCGTGATCCGCACCCCGTGGTGCAATTCGTACTTTTCCTTGATCCCGCGCAGGATGCTGACCGTGTCCTCGACACTCGGCTCTTCGACCAACAGCGGCTGGAACCGGCGGGCCAGGGCGGCGTCCTTTTCCACGTATTTGCGGTATTCATCCAGCGTCGTGGCGCCGACGCAGTGCAATTCACCCCGCGCCAGGGCCGGCTTGATCAGGTTGGCGGCATCCATCGCGCCATCGGACTTGCCGGCACCGACCAGCGTATGCATCTCGTCGATGAACAGGATGATCTCGCCCGCGGCCTCGGTCACCTCGTTCAGCACGGCCTTGAGCCGTTCCTCGAATTCGCCGCGATATTTGGCGCCCGCGATCAGCGCGCCCATGTCGAGCGCCATCAGCCGCTTGTTGCGCAGGCTTTCGGGCACGTCGCCATCGACGATGCGCAGGGCCAACCCTTCCGCGATCGCGGTCTTGCCGGTGCCGGGTTCCCCGATCAGGACCGGGTTGTTCTTGGTCCGGCGCGACAGCACCTGCATGGCGCGGCGGATTTCCTCGTCGCGGCCGATGATCGGGTCGATCTTGCCCTGACTGGCGCGCTCGGTCAGATCCTGGGCATATTTCCTGAGCGCGTCATAGCCCTCTTCGGCGCTCGCCGTGTCGGCGGTGCGGCCCTTGCGGATATCGTTGACCGCGGCATTCAGCGCCTGGGCGTTGACCGTCCCGGCCTCCAGCGCCTCTTTCGCCGGGCTCTTGACCATGGCCAGCGCCATCAGCACCCGCTCGACGGGCACGAAACTGTCGCCGGCCTTTTTGGCGATCTTCTCGGCCTCGTCCAGCACCCGGCCGGTGGCGCTGTCCAGATAGACCTGTCCGGCATCGCCGCTGACCTTGGGCAGCTTGGCCACGGCCACATCCACCGCCTCGCGCACACGCGCGGACGACCCGCCGGAGCGGTCGATCAGGTTGGCGGCCAGCCCCTGATCATCGTCCATCAATGCTTTCAGCAGGTGTTCGGGGGCCAGCCTCTGATGGCTTTCCCGCATGGCGATCGTCTGGGCGGCCTGGATGAAGCCGCGCGACCGCTCGGTGAACTTGTCCAAGTTCATGGGTCACTCTCCTTTTCAAGCGTTCCACCCTTGTCGCACCCTGGTCGCAGGCATGCGGTGTTCGGGAACCTCGTCAGGCATGTGGGAAGGCATATCGCGGCTTTCAAGCCCGGTTTTTCCGACCTGTGCGGCGGTTTCCGCCGTGCTAGCGTGATCGGGCAACGACGCCGGAGACCCCCGATGCGCCGCCTCGCCCTGGCCTTGCCCCTGCTCAGCCTCGCCGCCTGCGAAACGGCGCCGGATGCGACCTTTCCGATGCCCGACCGCATCGCCTTCACCGCCGAAGGCCATGACGGCGCCGCCACCGGCCAGACCTGGGCGTTCGAGGTGACCGGGGACGACCGCTTCACCTGCCGGCAGACCAGCCCGATGCCCTTCACCGGCGAAATCCCGCCCCCGATCCGCGGCCAGGTGCCCGGGCTCTATCAGGACGTCGCCGCCATCGTCGGCCGGCAGGTGGTGCCGGGCGAATCGTCGATCGTCACCGGCGACGGCACGATCACCGAAGCCGGCGAAACCGCGCGGATCGACCCGGATGTCTTCGAAGACGCCACCACCGGCGGCGCCCTGTCGCGGCTGATCGTGCAGGCGACCGCGCGCGACGGCCCTTGCCTGCTTTGGGGCTAGGTCACTCCGTCGCCTCGGCCGCGGGGGGCGCGGAGGCGCTGCGATTCACCATCCCCGAGGCCAGCGCCACCAGCACGACGATCGCCAGCCCGGCCCCGACGATCGACATCGTCACCGCCGGCGGCAGAACGCTATTCTTGGCCATGATCCACTCTCCTTCGATCACAGAACAGGTCTGTGAGGATCCTAGCATACCTTGCCGATGCGTGAAGCGCCGCCTATGACGGGCCGACCCGGACCGGAGCCGCCCATGCCTGCCGATGACCGCCTGATCGTCGCCCTCGATGTTCCCGACGCCCTGGCCGGGGTGAAACTGGCCGAAACCCTGGGCGACAGCGTGCGCTTCTACAAGATCGGGCTGGGGATGCTGACCGGCGGCGGGCTGGCGTTGGCCAATGAACTCAAGGACGAACACGGCAAGCGTATCTTCCTCGACATGAAGCTGTTCGATATCGGCGCCACGGTCGAGGCGGCGGTGCGCGGCCTGTCCCGGTTCGACCTGGATTTCCTGACCGTGCACGGTGATCCGCATGTGGTCCGCGCGGCGAAAGAGGGGGCCGGCGGTTCGGCCACGAAAATCCTCGCCGTCACGATCCTGACCTCGCTCGACCGGGGCGACCTCGATGCCGCCCTGATCCGGCCCGGCGATGTCGCCGACCTGGTGGTCGAACGTGCGGCACGGGCCCTGGATGCCGGCGCCGATGGCGTCATCGCCTCCCCACAGGAGGCCGCCCTGATCCGCGCCCTGCCCCAGGCCGAGGGGCGGTTGATCGTCACCCCCGGCGTACGCCCGGCCGGGGCCGATCGGGGCGACCAGAAGCGCGTCACCACCCCGGCCGAGGCGATCGCCGCCGGTGCCGATCACGTGGTCGTCGGCCGCCCGGTCTGGCAGGCGCCGGACCCGCTTGCGGCGGCGCGGGCCATCGTCGCGGAACTGAACTCCCCCCAGGCGGCACGCCCGAACCGGGGCTAGCCCGGGCGCTCACCGCCCGGGTGCAACGGCGCACCACGTTCAGTCGTTGATGTCGCGGTCCCAGATCTTGACCTGGCCATGGCGCACGCCCAGCGCCCGGCGCAGCGCCAGGA
Source organism: Rhodobacteraceae bacterium HLUCCA08 (assembly GCA_001314655.1). Taxonomy (GTDB): domain Bacteria; phylum Pseudomonadota; class Alphaproteobacteria; order Rhodobacterales; family Rhodobacteraceae; genus Salibaculum. Next base: position 16,205 of record LJSF01000016.1, read on the forward strand.
ACGCCACCAGCGAGGCCGAGGCGAACACGATCGCCACCACCGCCGTCGAAAAGGTCACGCCGAAGAACATCAGGATGCCCACGAACAGCGCGCCGATGGCAAAGCCGAGAAACAGGTAGCCCGGGACGATCACCTCGATGAGGCCCAGCACCACCGCGCCGCACATCCAGACCCACCAGGTCGCGAGCCAGGTCATTTCGCGGCCCCCTTGAGCAGCTTGAAGGCGTCGCCAAAGGCATCCAGCGCATTCGCCGGCAACAGGATCGTCGACTTGCCCTGCCCGGCGCCCAGCGCGTTCAGAGCCTCGACCTGCTTGAGAGCGACCTGGTAGCGCGCCGCCTCGATCCCGTCGGCGGCGATCGCCTCGGCCACGATCGAGGTGGCGAAGGCCTCGGCCTCGGCCTGCACCCGGCGCGCCTCGGCGGCCTTCTCGGCGGCATAAAGCTCGGCATCGGCCTGCAGTTCGACCGCGCGCTTCTTGCCCTCGGCCTCGGTCACCTGGGCGCGGCGGGCGCGTTCGGCGTTCAGCTGCTGCAGCATCGCGTTGCGGGTCTGCTGATCCAGGTTCACGTCCAGAATTTCCGCCCGCGTCACCTCGATCCCCCAATCGTCCACCTGGGCGGCGATCTGTTCGCGGGTCGCGGCGATCAGCTGGGCGCGGTTCGACTGCACCTGGTCCAGTTCCATCTTGCCGATCTCGGAGCGCACGATCCCGGCCACGGTGGTGGAAATCGCCCCATCCACGTCACGGATCCGGTAGACGGTCTTTTCCGGCTCTATGATCCGGTAGAACACCGACGTATCGACCTGCACCAGCACGTTGTCGGCGGTGATCGCATCCTGGGTCATGGTCGGCAACTGGCGTTCCAGGATCGAGATCCGATGCGCGACCCGGTCCAGGAAAGGAACGATGAAATTGATCCCCGGCCCCAGCACCGACCGCAGCCGGCCCAGCCGTTCGACCACGAATTTCTGGCTTTGCGGCACGATCTTGACCGCCAGAAAGACACACAGAATGATGAAAGCCGCCAGAAGCAGCAGAAAAAGGTTCGCGCCCAGCAACTGGTCAAGGGCCTGATCGCTGTCAAAGTTCATGCTCGTTCACTCCTGGGAAAGGTGTTTCGCGCGCAATGCATACGCTCAATTGTGGCGAAGCTGCGACCGGATCGGCGCTTTTCATGGGGATTGTTGCCAATTCGACGACGCCCGGATCACGGACACCATCCCCCGGTCTCGTCCGCCCAGATCCGCAGCCGCGGGGCAAAGGACGGCACCGCGTCGGGCAGCGCCAGGAAGGCCTCGGGCGTCATCAGCCGCCATTCCTGGCCCTCGTCACCGAACACCACGCGGGCTGTGGCCTGTTCGGGCAGCGCCGCGACAAAGAACCAGACCCGCGCCCCGGGCCGGTGCGCCGCGGCAAATGCCCGCCGCCAGCGGATCGAAGCCGCGGGCAGGTCCAGCCCGAATTCCTCGTGCACCTCGCGGCGCAAGGTTTGCTCGGGCGTCTCGTCGCCCTCGCGCCCGCCGCCGGGCAAATCCCACATCCCCGGCCAGGGCAGGTCCGGACGGTCGTCGCGACGATAGACCAGCAGGCGCGCCCCGATGAACAGCGCCGCCTTGGCCCCGTCGAACGTCACCGGGCCATGACCTCGACCGACAGGATCGTCGGCAGGTGCCGGGCGATCTCGTCCCAGGTCTCGCCCTCGTCGCGGCTGGCAAAGACCGATCCGCTATTGGTGCCGAAATAGACCCCCGCCGGGTCCGCCTCGTCCCGCGTCATCGCCTGCCGCAGAACGGTGAAGAAACAGCCTTCCTGCGGCAGCCCGTCGCGCTTGCCGGCCCAGCTTTCCCCGCCATCGGTGCTTTTCCACACCGCCGCCTTCGCCTCGGGCGGAAAGCGGCCCGCGGAATCGCCGTTCAGCGGCAGGGTCCAGACCATGCCCGGATCGCGCGGATGCACCGCGATCGGAAAGCCGAAGGTCGAGGGCAGCCCATCGTTGATATCGTCCCAGGACCGGCCGCCGTCACGGGATCGCCAGACCCCGTGGTGGTTCTGCTGATAGAGCGTCCCGTCCGACGCGCGCATCATGTTGTGCACGCAATGGCCGGTCTCGCCGTCCCGCGGCGCGGCGGGATGGTCATGATCGGCGCAGCTTTCCGCATTGGACAGCCGGTTGCGCCGCTCCCAGGTCGTGCCGCCATCCTCGGTGGCGAAGACACCGGCGGCGGAAATCGCGACCCACATCCGAGTGGCATCGCCCGGATCAGGCAGGATCGTGTGCAGCACCAGCCCGGCCGCGCCGCCGTTCCAGTCGGGACGCGACGGATGGTCGCTCAGCCCGTCGACCCAGGCGAAGGTGTCGCCGCCATCGCTGCTGACCAGCAAGGTCGCGGGCTTGGTCCCGGCATGCAGCCTTCCATGGGCGGCGTTCAGCGACCAGACCTGGCTGAACGCCTTGCCGAAGGGCGGCGGGTCGCCCGCCAGCCAGCCGAAGAAACCGGCCACCTCCGGATCGCTTGCCGCCCAATCGTCGACCTCGCCGGCGCTCAGCCGGGTCAGCGTCCAGCTTTCGCCGCCATCCTCGGACCGCCAGACGCCGGCGCCATGGAAATCGCCACCGCCCCCGGCCCAGATCGCGCCGGTCGTCTCATCCGCCACCACGTGGTTGATCGGCCAGCCATCGCAGAACGGGCCGCGCACCTGCCAATTGCCGCGCTCCGCATCGCCGTCGACCAGGAAGGCGCCCTTCGTCGTGCCCACAAGCACGGTCGTTGTGTTCGTCATCTCGAAGTCCTCCCATCGCGCGCCGATCCTACCACTTCGCGCGCTTTTCACCTACGGCCCGCGCGGCTGGCCTGCTAAACTCCGCTCATGCCCGGCCTGTGCAAGGATTGCCTGACCACATTCGACACCGCCCCGCGCTGTCCGGGCTGCGGCAGCCCGCGCGTGGTCCATCACCCCGAACTGTTCGACCTGTCCATCGCCCATATGGATTGCGACGCCTTCTATGCCAGCGTCGAAAAGGCCGACCATCCGGACCTGGCCGACAAACCGGTCATCATCGGCGGCGGCCGGCGCGGCGTGGTGTCCACCGCCTGCTACATCGCCCGCATCCGCGGCGTGACATCCGCCATGCCGATGTTCCAGGCGCTGAAACTGTGCCCCGACGCCGTGGTGATCCGCGGCCGGATGGAGCGTTATGTCGAGGTGTCCCGCGCCGTCCGCGCGATGATGGACGACCTGACCCCGGTGGTCGAACCGCTCAGCCTGGACGAGGCGTTCATGGACCTTGCCGGCACCGCCCGGCTGCACGGCGCGCCGCCGGCGGTGATGCTCGCCCGGTTGGTCAGGCGCATGAAGAATGAGCTGGGCATCACCGGCTCCATCGGCCTGTCGCATAACAAGTTCCTGGCCAAGGTCGCCTCCGATCTCGACAAGCCGCGCGGCTTTTCGGTGATCGGCGCGGCCGAGACGATGGCGTTCCTGCGCCCGCGCCCGGTGCGGCTGATCTGGGGCATCGGCCCGGCGGCACAGCAAAGCCTGGACCGGGCGGGCATCCGCACTTTCGAGGACCTTCTGCGTTGGGACCGGCGCGACCTGACCGACCGGTTCGGCCAGATGGGCGACAGGCTTTTTGATCTCGCGCGCGGGCAGGACCGGCGGCGGGTGTCGTCGCGCACCCCGGTCAAGGGGATCTCGAACGAAACCACCTTTTTCGAGGATACCGGCGATCCCGACCTGCTGGACGGCCACCTGTGGCGCATGGCCGAAAAGGTCGCGGACCGGGCCAAGGCCACCGCCAGGGCCGGCCGCGTCGTGACGCTCAAGCTCAAGCGCGCCGATCACCGGCTGCTGACCCGGCGCCAATCCCTGCACCAGCCGACGCAACTGGCCGACAGGCTTTACCGCACCGCGCGCGGGCTGCTGGAGGGCGCGCTGGACCAGGGACCGTTCCGCCTGCTGGGCGTCGGCCTGTCCGACCTGACCGGAGCCGACGATGCCGACCGCGAAGCCGATCTGCTGGACCCCGACGCCACCCGGCGCGCCGGTGCCGAACGGGCCGCGGATGCGATCCGGGGACGCTTCGGCAAGGACGCGATCCGCAAGGGCCGCGCCCTGCGCTGATCCCGCGGTTGCCAGAAGCGCCCGGGTCTGTCACCAAACCCGGGTCGGAGACCCGAGCGGAAGGCAGAAAGCCCAATGACCGGATTCCCCTCCAACCGCGCTGCGCAGGCGCGGGTGGCCTATGTCACCCTTGTCACCAGCGACGATTACGCGACCGGGGCGGCGGCCCTGATCCGGTCGCTGGCATTGTCGGGAACCAGTGCGGACATCGTCGTGATGCACACAGGCGGCGTCGCGGGCGACCGGCTCGACGGTCTGGCCGCGCTGGGTGCCCGGCTGGTCGAGGTCGACCTGCTGCCGACCTCGGACGCCTTCAACCGCGCCCATGCCCGCGAGGTGCTGCACCGCGTCGCCCCCTTCGACAAGGGCGACAAGCCGCCGCTGCACACTCCGCTCGACAATTTCACCAAGCTGCGGCTGTGGCAGCTGACCGACTATTCCGCCGTCACCTTCATCGACGCCGACGCGCTGGTGCTGCGCAATGTGGACAAGCTGTTCCGCTACCCCGAATTCTGCGCCGCGCCGAATGTCTATGAAAGCCTCGCCGATTTTCACCGGATGAATTCGGGCGTCTTCACCGCCCGGCCCAACCCTGCGACCTTTGACGCCATGTTCGCCCGGCTCGATGCGCCCGGCGCCTTCTGGCGGCGTACCGACCAGACCTTTCTGCAAGGCTTCTTCCCCGACTGGCACGGCCTGCCGGTGACCTGCAACCTGCTGCAATATGTCTGGTTCAACATGCCGGAGCTGTGGAACTGGAACACGGCGAAGGTCCTGCATTTTCAATATGAAAAGCCCTGGCAGGACCATGGCAAACGCGCACGGCTCAAACCCCTGATCGACCTGTGGCGCCACATCGCCGACGGCGGCGCGATGCCCGACCTGTCGACCTTTCCCGGACCCGGCGCATGCGAATCGCCCTGACCGGCGGCACCGGCATCGCCGGTGGCTTCCTCCGGGCCGAGGCCCGGGCCGCCGGTGATGACGTCACGGTCTTCGGCCGCTCCGATCCCGGCGATGGCACCGCCTTTTGCCCCTACGACCTGACCGGCCCGGCGCCGGATCTCGAGGGCTTCGATGCGCTGATCCATGCCGGTTTCGCCCATGTCCCCGGCCGCTACCGGGGCGGCGAAGGTGACGACCCGGCAGGCTTTCGCGCCGCCAACCTGGACGGCACCCTGCGGCTTTGGGAGGCCGCCGACCGCGCCGGCCTGTCGCGCATGGTGTTCCTGTCGTCGCGTGCGGTCTATGGCCCCAAGCCGCCCGGAACTTCCCTGACGGAATCCACGCCCTGCACCCCCGACACGCTGTACGGGCAGCTCAAGCTGGCGGCCGAACAGGCTATGCCCCCGGGCGGCATCGCGCTGCGCGTGACCGGGATCTACGGCGCCGGCCCGGCCAACAAATGGGCCGAAACCCTGGCGATGGCCGAACGCGAACCGCCGGCCCCGCGCGCCGGGACAGAGGTTCACGGCGACGACCTGGCTGCCGCCGTCCGCCTGATGCTGACCCATCCGGCCCCCGGGCACTGCGTCTTCAACGTCTCGGATATCCTGCTGGACCGGAGCGATCTGCTGACCCGGTGGGCCGCGATCACCGGGCGGTCGGTTCACCTGCCCCCGCCCGCCACACCACAAAGTGTGAACAAGATGGAGTGCGCCCTTCTGCGTGCCCTGGGCTGGCGCCCGGGTGGATGGGATCGGCTGGACGCGACGCTCAGGCGGATCGCCGGCTGATCACTCTGCCGCCATGGGCAGTTCGGTTCGGCGCCCGATCGCGGCGATTTCGGCCACCACGGAATCCAGCACGGCGCGGAAGGCCGCGAAATCGGCCCGTGGCTGCACATTGGCCTCGTTCATGTAGAGCGACCGGTCGATCTCGACCTGGACCACGTGCTGGCGCCGCGACGGGCGACCGTAATGCTGACAGATATAGGCCCCGGCGAAGGGCATGTTGCGCGCGACCTTCAGCCCGGCCCGGGAAAACGCCGCCTCGATCCGGTCGACCACGGACGAGGCCGCGGCGGCCCCGAACCGGTCGCCCAGCACCACGTCCGGGCGGGCAGAGGCGCGCGGGCCGACATTCTCCAGCGCCTCGCGCGGCATGGAATGGCAATCGACCAGAACCGCTTCGCCGAAATCGCGCTGCGCCTCGTCCAGCAGGGTCTGCAACTGGTCGTGATAGGGGCGCCAGTAGCGGTCGATCCGGTCCTGTGCCTCGTCCAGGCCGATCTTGCCGCGATAGATCGACCGGCCATTGGCCACGACCCGCGGAATCACCCCCAACCCGCTGGCCACGCGCGGATTGTGGCCCGACCGGCGCACCCCCTGGATCAGGGCCGGGTCCAGTTCCTCGGGGCCGCGGTTGAGGTCCAGATAGGCCCGCGGCACCCCGCCCAGCAGGATCGGGGCACCGTGATCGACCGCGCAGGAAAACAGTTCGTCGACATAGGCATCCTCGGACGATCGCACCTCGCGCGCGTTCAGCACGCTGCGGGCCAGGAAATCGGCAGGATAATCCCGTGCGGAATGGGGCGAGGCAAAGACCACGCTGGTCTCGCGCCGTTCAGGCCGCAGAAGATGATAGGCGGCTGGTCTCATCCCGGCTCCTCTCGCCGCACAGGATAGCCCGGTTTTCGCGCCGATCAAAAGCCCTTGATCCCCTCGGCGACTCTTTATATAGACCCGCTACCCGACGCGGTCCGCCCGCGTCCTATTTCGTTTGGGCAGGCGGAACGTGACCGGACAAGGGCGATTAGCTCAGCGGTAGAGCACTTCGTTGACATCGAAGGGGTCACTGGTTCAATCCCAGTATCGCCCACCATCGAACACCGCCCGCACGGGACACACCCGGGGGCACGAACAGCAACCCAAGGCGCAATCGCCGCGCCGCGACAGAGGATCAGAGCTATGAAAGTTCGCAATTCCCTCCGCTCGCTCAAGCAGCGCCACCGCGATTGCCGCGTCGTGCGCCGCAAGGGCCGGGTCTACGTCATCAACAAGACCCAGCGCCGGTTCAAGGCCCGCCAGGGCTGAACCGACCGCGATCGGACAGTGCCAAGGCCGCGCCCCCGGGTGCGGCTTTTTGCGGTTGAACAGGCCGGGCAAGGGCGCATCCCTTGACTTCCAAAGACATTGCCCGCCGTGATAGGCCCCGGGATCGATCCCGAAACGGGGAGGCCATGGCGCACAGCACCGGACCAGACGCGCCGCATTGCGGGCCGTTCGACCATGTCGTGTTCTCCGGCATCACCCGGAGGGGCGACATGGCGGTCTGCATCTGCCTGGAACCGGGCCAGCACTACGGCTGCCGCATCGGGCCGCCTGGCCAACCCGCGGAACTCTCCTTCTCGGTCGACGGCACGAAGGTCCGCGCCGATTTCGACTGGCACAGGATCGGCGATAGGGACTGGGCCTCGCTGTCGATCACCCATGACGGGATCACCGTCACCGTCCGGGTCGGACGACCCGAGACACCCGATGGAATGCCGCTCGGCCGGATCGAGATCACGGACCACGACACAAGGGCGTTCGACCTCGACCCCGCCACCATCCTGCACGATCTGCCCTTCGACTGAGCGCGACACCCTGCGGGTAATCGGCTCCGGTTTTCCCGACTTGCTCAAAATGTCACTGGCTTACACGGACAAGCGCGGGATAGGCTCCGCCGCAACAGAACCGAGCGAGGAGTTTTCCATCATGACCCGTATTTCAGCCCTGGCCTGCAGCCTTCTGGCGCTGGCCGCGACCCCCGCCCTGGCGCAGGATGCCGACCTGTGCGGCGGTGCCGGCGCCACCGGCCAGTGGATCGGCGGCACCGAGGCGATGTCCGACATTTCGACGGCGCCGGCCTATCTGGAACAGCTTGCCCTGGTGCTGCCGCGCAACGAATTCGTCTCGCTCTTCACCCTGTCGCAGCCCGGCGAGGTCCGGATCGAGGCCGCGGGCCAGGGTGGTGGCGACACCGTGATCGACATCCGCGACGCCACCGGCAATATCGTCATTTCCGACGATGACGGCGGCGGTGGCACCGACAGCCGCGCCGAAACCAGCCTGCAGCCCGGCACCTATTGCGTGTCGTTGCGCAGCTTCGACGGTTCCCCGATGACCGGGTTCGTCCGTGTCGGCCGGCCGGACCACGAGGCGCTGACCCCGGGCATCGGCGAGATGCCCGATCCGGTCGTCGATCCCGTCATGTCTTCGGAATGCGACCTGGCCCAGGCCCAGCCGCTGACCCTGGGCGGCCAGGCCACGAACCCGGTCGATGCCGTGCCGTTCTATTCCCTGACCCTGAACGCGCCGACCGCGCTCACCCTGACGGCCGAGAACCAGGAGGCCGACCCGGTGCTGACGCTTTATGACGACGGCGGCAACTGGCTGGACGAGAACGACGATTGGGACGGTCTGAACAGCCGGATCGACATGGAGGCCCCACTTTCCCCCGGCACCTATTGCATCGCCCTGCGCGCGCTGAACGACAGCAGCCTGCCGGTGACGGTTGCGGCCAGCGAATACGACGCGCAATCGGTGATGATGGACCTTTACGCCCGCGGCGATGCCAGCCCGCCGATGGACGGCTCCTACCCGATCACCGACCTGGGCGACGTCGCGGCCCGCGTGCGCCAGGACGCGAATGTCGGCGGCGATGCCGTCTGGTATTCGGTCGATGTCAACGAGGGCGGGTTGCTGCTGATCGAGGCGATCGCCCAGGGACAGGGCGACCCGGTGCTGATCATGTATGACGATCTCGGCCGCCAGATCGGCTACAACGACGATGCCGAGGGCACGCTGAACTCCATGCTGACCGTGCGGGTGCATCCGGGCACCTACCTGTTCGCGGTGCGCCAGATCGACAGTTCGACGCAGGGCTTCATCCGGCTGGTTGTGGAACGCTACGTTCCGGCGCAGTAACCGGTTTGCCAGCCCTTTCCGGAACGGCGCGTCTTCGGGCGCGCCGTTTCGATTTTCGCCGATAATTCAACCCTGTCGCCAGGTATTGTTTCCAATTCAGCCCATGGTTTCCCTGGCGTCATTAAAGTTTGACATCCGTCTGATTCTGATGGGGAATATCACTCTGTGTTTTTAGTTAACCGGGGAACCGAACCATGAAACTGTCCCAAGGGCTTTCCGCTGCGGCGGGTCTGGCACTTCTGGCCGGCGTCGCTGCCGCCGATACGATCGCTTTCGATTTCGACACCACGCTCAGCTATTCCGGCACGTTCGAGACGACGCCGTTCGACCTGAACAACGATGGCCTCGACGATGTCAATCTGGGCTTCTTTACCGGCGGCGCCGCGTTCATCAGCACGCTGACCAGCTGGAACCAGCCGGACACCGGTCCGATCGGCCCCGGCGTGCCGCCGGGCGACATTCTGCTGGTCGGCGCGCCCTACCAGGCGACCGTGTCCCTGACCCGCTTCTTCCGCGAAGAAGACAACGACAAGCGGATCAAGCTGTTCGACGAAGGCGAAACGATCAACGCGGCAAGCAGCCCGAACAAGGGCGACTTCGATTACCTCTATGACGGCGGCAACAGCTTCAATCCCGACCAGTTCCCGAATGTCGGTGACGGCGGCTTCGTCGGCTTCGAGATCGAGATCGGAGAAGGTAACATCGCCACGAATGACGGCGAATACTTTACCGGGTTCACCGGCACGACAGAGCTGTTCTACGGCTTCATGAACATCCAGCATGGCTCGATCATCGTGGGCATGTCGGGCTACAACACGACCCCCGGCGCCGGCGCGACCGTGACCGGCACCACCACCGGTGGCCCGTCCCCGGTGCCGCTGCCGGCGACCGGCCTGATGCTGTTGGCGGGCCTTGGCGGCCTCGGCGCGCTGCGCCGCTTCCGCAAGGGCTGAGCCCGGATCCTCACGCCACGCGCCCCGCCCGGCATGCGCCCGGGCGGGGTTTTTCGTGGCCGTATCCTAGCGGATGTCCACCTCGACTCCAAGCGCGCCGGCCATCAGCGTCACCAGGGTCAACTGATCGACGAACCCGGTCGGCGGCACCCCGTTCGCGGCCTGCCAGTCGCCCAGGGCGGCGCGGAAATCGTCGTCCAGCACGCCATCGGCGCGGCCCGGATCGAACCCTGCATCGGCCAGCCGCAATTCCAGCAATTGCGCCCGGATCCCGGTCAACCCGAGGGTCCGCTCTGCCGCGCGGGCGGCCTCCACCTGGGTCTGGCTGGCCCGCGGCCCCTGCAATTCGCCGATCCGCGCCGTCGCCCGCTCGGCGAATTGCCCGTCAGGCCAGGCGTTCAGGAACGCCTGATAGGCCGCGACGGTGTCGCGATCCTGGGCCTGCGCCCAATCGGCGCGCTCTTCCTCGGCCGCCGCGGCGGCGCGGGCCGCGTCGATCTCTGCCAGCCGGTCGGCCGCAATCGACGCATGGATCCCGCCGGGATAGCGGTCCAGATAGGCGCGATAACCCGCCTCGTCGCCCTTGGCGCCGGTTTCGTCCCAGAAATCACGATCCAGCCGCGCCGCCTCGGCTTCGGCCCGCGCCGCTTCGGCCGCCTGTTCGGCCCGGCGCCGCTCGGCCTGGGCATGCAGCCGGTTGATCTGGTCGCGGCTCAGATACGCGGTCTGCGGATAGCCGTTCTGCTGCTGCCAATTGGTGATCGCCCCGCGCGTGCCGGGGCCGAAGATCCCGTCGACACCGCGGGTGTTGTAGCCCAGCACGGTCAGATCCTCCTGGATTTCGCGCTGGTCGGCGCGGCTCAGCTCCAGCGCCTCTTCGGCCAGCCGCGCGGCGCGGTTCGGCTCGGCCAGGATTTCGGCGATCATCTCCTCGGCCTCGGTGGCGAAGCGGCCCGCGGGATAGGCGTTCAGATAGGCGCGATAGGCCTCGGCCGTGTCCGCCTCGACCGCCGAATCCCAGGCCCGGGCTTCGCGCGTCAGGTCATCCTCGTTGGGCGTTGCCACCACCACCGGCGCCGGCTCGGGCAGGTCCTCGGGCAGAAAGGCAAGCGCCACGGGCACGAACCCGCTGGCCGAGATATCGGGGTTGGCCGCGATCAGCGCCCCCAGATCGGCCCCCGGCACGGCCAGATCATCCTGCAGGAAGCGGGCGATCGCGCGCGGCTCGGCCCGCAGCACCGTGACCCCCTGCGGGATCTCCGGATCCCCCGGCCCGGCCCGCAGGAACGGCCCGCTCACCGGCGTGTCCGGGTCATCCTCGACCCCCAGAAGCAGCACCGCCCGGCCCGGCCGCGTGCCCAGCACCCGCAGCAGGCTGTCGACCGAAACGGCGCTGTCGCCCAGGTCGAACAGGCCCGGCGGCGCGGCCTCGGCCGTCAGATACCAGCTGCGCCCGCCGTCATGGACGAACCGCCCGGCCAGAGCCACGACCAGCCGCTCGGCCCCCTCCGCATCGGCGGCAAAAGCCCCCAGCGCGTCGCCCACCGCCCCGGCGCGGCCGTTTTCCAGCGCCTGCACGGCAAAGCCCAGGCCCTGCAGCGCTTCGGCCGCGTCAACCACCTCGTCGGCGCGCGGCACCCGGCCCAATTGCTCGTAGCGTTCGGTCCCAAGGACCAGCGCCGCATCCTCGGCCAGGCCGGCCAGGGGCCAGACCGCCAGCAGCCCGGCAATGATCGCGTGACGCATGGGATCGCTCCTTTTCCGCCCGTTCATCCCTTGGTGCCGCAGGCCGCGCCGCTATCCAATAGCACCGCGACGCGAGGCGGCCTTGATCCCCACCCCCATCTTGGTCACCGGGACGCCGCTGGCAAGGGCCTGCCCATGGCCCATGCCGACGATTTCGGCCCCGACGCCACGGATCCGCGCATCACCATGCGCAACGCGCCCCCGATCACCGAAATCGACCGGTCCGGCGTCACCTGCGGACAGTGCCGCGACGTGACCGGCATCCATAGCTGGATCGAAGAAGCGGGCCGAGGCGCTGGCGCGGATCGCCGCAAAGCGGGTCCATCGGACGGGCCGCAGCGGCAAGCACACAGCGCGCGCGAAAGGGCTCACCAGCTCAGGACGACAGTGCCCAGCTTGTCGCCCGACGCGACCAGGTCATGCGCGGCGGCGGCGTCTTCCAGCCCGCCGCCGGGCACCACCGCATGGGTCAATGCGCCCGCCTCCAGCCAGCCCGCCACCTGTGCCGCGCCGCGCCGCCGCATCGCGTCGTCCAGCAGGTAGACGATCAGCATCCGCAGCGTCACGTTGCGGAACATGAACGGGTAGAAGGACAGGACCGGTTCCATGCACGCGGCCGAGGCATAGGCGGCGATCACGCCCCCCGGTTTCAGCACCTGCAGCGACACCTCCTGGTTGGCGCCGAAATCGACCTCGACGATGCGGTCCACGCCCTGCCCGCCGGTCATCTCCAGCACCGCCTCAGCGACGTTCGCCTTTCGGTAGTCGATCCATTCCGCCGCGCCCGAATGGGCGGCCTTTTCGGGTGACGACACGGTGGTGATCACCCGTGCGCCGGACAGCGCCGCCATCTGGCAGGCATAGCGGCCCACGGTTCCGGCGCCACCGGTCACCAGCACCGTCTGCCCCGCGATCGGCCCGTCAGAATGCAGCGCATACCAGGCGGTCATCGCCGGAATGCCCAGGCAGGCGCCCTCGGCAAAGCTTGTCCCCTCTGGCAGCGGCACCGCCTGGTCGGCGGGCAGGGCGATCAGCGCGGCGCAGGTCCCCTGGGCCCGTTGCCATTGCCCGTTCCAGATCCAGACCCGTTCGCCCACGGCGCGGTCCACCCCCGGCCCGACCGCCTCGATCACCCCGGCGCCATCGGAATGCGGCACGACCCGGGCGAAGGGCATCACTGCCCCGGGCCGCGCCCCGGCCCGCAGCTTCACGTCCGAGGGGTTCACGCCCGAGGCGCGCAGCCGCACCAGAACCTCGCCCGGGCCCGGCACCGGATCGGGCAGATCGCCGACAGTCAGGACGTCGCCTGCCGGTCCGAACTGTTCGTAATAGACCGCCTTCATTGCATCCCTCCCAGGCCGTAGCGCGCCAGTTCTTCGTAGACCGGTCCCGCCGGTGTCAGGGTCGAGGCGTAAAGCCCCACCGCCTCGGCCGCCATCCCGGGCAGGCGCAGCCCGGCCAGCGCGGCGACGGCACGCTCCAGCCGGGGGCCCGCGTCCCGGATCCCGGGGCCGAACCGCACCAGCGTGACATGCGGCCGGAACCGGCTGCGGGGCAGGGCGATCCCCGCCTCCCGCACCGCGCCCAGGCAGGCGTCGCGCAAGGCCACCAGGCCCGGCTCGCGGACCACATCGGCGGCCAGCAGCCGCGGCACACGGCCGCCGAACAGCGCGATCCCCGACACGTCCAGCCGCGCCGCCGGCAGGGACCGCGCCACAAGCGCGTCATGCAGCGCGGCCAGCGCATGGTCGGGCTGATCGTCCAGAAAAGCGAGCGTCAGGTGCAGGTTGTCCTCATCCACCGGCCGCCCCACGGGCACCGCCGCCTGGACCCGCACCAGGGCCTGCCGCAGGGACTCGGGCAGCGCGACCGCCAGGAAACTCCGCATCCCACGTGCCGTGTCAGGCCTGGTCGCCCAATGTGGCGCGTTCATGTTCGCGCGGGACCTGGTTCGGCCGCCTGGCATAACCCGTCGCCTCGGAATGGCGCACCAGCCAGAAATAGGCCAGCGCCCCGATCGCCGCGCCGACGAAGGCCAGAATCGCCGCCGTCACCATCTGCCAGGCGTTCGCCGGGTCGCCCGAAAACGCCAGGTAACCGAAGGCCCAGAACCCGGACCAGGCTACCACATTCACGATCGCAATGAGTTTTGCCATCTTGCGCTCCTCCTCGGGCGGTTTCTGCGCCGAACCCCGGATCTGGTCAAACCCTACGCGGGCCCGTCCTCAGAAGTCCAGCAGCAGGCCCGACCCGCCGGCATCCAGGATCCGCTCGGCGCTGTTTTCCTGGCTGGTCGCGCGGGCACCGAAATCGACGCTCACCCCGACCGACAGGCTGGTCACGTCATCGGCCAGCGCATCGGATCGGGTCTGTTCCAGGTCGGCGAAGACCGCGTAGCGGTCGTTGACCGTATAGCTGCCGCCCAGCCGCACCGAATCGAAGGCGGTTCCGTCCAGGTCGATCCGGCTGACCGACCCGTCCAGCCCGAACTGGTCGGACAGGTCATAGCGCCCCTCCAGCACCAGGATCGGCGTGTCGCGGGTGCCGCCCGCATCCTCGACCAGATGGGCCGACACCGACATCTCGGCCCCCGGCGCAAAGCGGTAGCCCATCAACAGGCTGGTCAGCGCTTCGACCCCCGTGCTGCTGTCGGCGACCTGCGCATAGGCGGCACGGCCATAGAAGGGGCCGCTGTCATAGCCCAGGCCCAGCTCATCGACGCTGAGCGTCAGGGCCGGCGCCGCGATCCGCGCGGTCGACAGGTCGATGCGCATCCCGTTGTCGAAAGTATAGCCCGCACCGATCGCGCCGGTCTCCAGGTCCCGGACGGGGCTGCCGTCATCGGGATCGGCCTGCGCCGCCCGGCCGCTCAGCCACATGTCCGCGGCCCCGAATCGCACGCCCAGTTCGCCGCCGAAGACCAGCACATCGGCCTGGTCGGCCCCGTCGCCCTGCAGGCCATAGCCCAGCTCCAGCCCGCCAAAGCTCAGGTCCTGCGCGGCGGCGGGCACGGTGCCGACGGCGCCGAAGCTCAGGGCAATCGCAAGGAGGCGTCCGGGCATCATCGGCCCTTTCCGGTGCTGGCCAACGGCCGAACCCGGCCGCCTGTCCCGACAGATATAGGACAAGACCGCCGGTAAATCCATGAAATCTCATGGAATGCGCGGCCGGCAAGCGAAAATTTTCCACTTCTGATTGCGCCCCGCCCCGGGGCCTGCAACATGGCCCCATCCCGCGGCCACGGGCAGCAAAGGACGACCATGACCCATCTGTGGATGCGCGCCGAACAGCGCGACAACGAACAGCGCGCCCCACTGACCCCCGAGGGCGCGGCCCGCCTGATCGCCGCCGGCCTGCGCCTGACGGTCGAGGACAGCCCGGCCCGCATCCTGCCGACCGACGCCTACCGCCAGGCGGGGGCCGGCATCGCGGCCCCGGGCAGCTGGGTGCAGGCGCCCGGCGACGCGATCATCCTCGGCCTCAAGGAATTGCCCGAGGACGACACGCCGCTGCACCACACCCACATCATGTTCGGCCATGCCTACAAGGGCCAGGGCGCCGGCGCGCGGCTGTTGGCACGCTTCGCCGCCGGCGGCGGGCGCCTGCTGGACCTGGAATACCTGACCGATGCCGGCGGACGGCGCGTCGCCGCCTTCGGCTATTGGGCGGGTTTCGCGGGCGCCGCCGTCACCGTCCTGGCCTGGAGCGCCGGTCGGAACGGCACCATCGCCGGCCCGGTCGCCGCCTGGCCCGATGCCGACGCGATGATCGCCGATGCCGCCCGGGCGCTTGGCCCGACCCGGCCCACCGCGCTGGTGATCGGCGCCCTCGGCCGCGTCGGCAGGGGTGCCGCCGACCTGTGCAAGGGGCTGGACATCCCCGTCACCGGCTGGGACATGGCCGAAACCGCCAATGGTGGCCCGTTCCCGCAGATCCTGGACCACGACCTGTTCTTCAACTGCATCCTGGCCCGGCCCGGCACGCCGGTCTTCGTCGGGCCCGAGGCGCTTGCCGCGCCGCGCCGGCTGGCCGCGATCGGCGACATCGCCTGCGATCCCGACAGCGACTACAACCCGATCCCGCTGTATGACCGGGCCACCGACTGGGCCGCGCCGGTGACCCGTGTCCATGCGGACCCGGTGCTGGATATCATGGCGATCGACAACCTGCCGTCGCTGTTGCCGCGCGAAAGCACGCTGGATTTCGCCGACCAGCTTCTGCCGCACCTGCTGACCCTGTCCGATGACCCGGACGGGGTCTGGGACCGGGCGGCGCGGCTGTTCGCCGATCACGTGCGGCGATAAAGATCATCCTCGGCATCGGTGGCCGAAATCCCCAGCGCATCCAGCCCGTTTTCCAGGTGATCGGCCAGGTGCGGCGACCCCTTGAGGTAGCTCGCGGTCGGCGTCGTCGCCTCGGCCTCTGCGGTGCGGATCGCCTCGGCCAGGTCTTCGGGCTCGAACGACCCGCGACCGATCCACATCAGGGCGACCAGGCTGTATTGCTCTTCGGGCATCAAGTTGTCGACGAAGCCGTCGAATTCCCCTTCGGCCCGGTCCAGTTCCCGGGCCAGGATGATCACCTCGGCAACCTTGTCGGCGCTTATTTCCAGCATCTCGTGGCTCCCCTATCGACACCGCCTCTGTCCTTCTGGACCGGCGCGCGGTCAAGGGCAAGCCTATGCAGAACGACCGGCCCGGGCAACGGCGCGCCATCCGCGCGACAGCTTCCGGAACGCGAAACGGAGGCCCGAAGGCCTCCGTCTGCATCCCGGGAATGCAAGCCGAGAGATCAGTTGAAGCTGTAGACCAGCGACACACCGAAGGTGTTGTCCATATCCTCGTCACCCGGCAGCGGGTCGGAGTGATATTCGGTCGTCAGCGAGGTCCGCAGCGCCATGGCATCGGTCACCGAGAAGTTCACGCCGAGGTCGTTGAAGACCACGGTGTCCGCCTCCGAATAGATCACGTCGGTGTCGTTGGTCAGGTTCACCGTGTCGGTCAACCGCGCGGTGTAGTTCGAGCTCAGGCTGAGCGCCTCTTCCTCGATCTCGGTTGCGTCGCTCAACTCGGCCCAGCGATAGCCGGGACCGCCCGAGACGTTCCAGGTGATGTCGCTGCGGTCGATGACCTTGTAGCCGACGCCGATGCCCGCGAAAGTGTCGCTGACAAAGCTGGCATAATCGTCCTTGCTGCCCTGGATCTGGGCATAGCCGAACCACCGGCTGCCGAAGTCGCGGGTATAGTCCAGACCGTACAGCAGGTTGTTCTCGGTCTCGACCCCGTCGTCCTCGCCATAGGAATAGGCCAGGTTCACTTCGTAGCCGTTGGTACCGTCATAGTAACCCATGTTGGCGCCGATTCCGACATCCGCGCTGTCGGTATTGCCGTCCGACAGCGCGGCGCGCAGGGCGACCGACCCGTCGAAACCGATCGGACGGCCGACATTGCCGAAATCGTCGATGTCGCGCTCGTATTCGTCCTCGATGTCTTCCGACAGGTCCTCGACGGCATCTTCCGCGGCGTTCCGATTGTCGAAGGCGGATGTCTGGGCAAAGCCGGCGCCCGCCAGGACGCTCGAGATCGCAGCCAGAACGAAAACATTCCGTGTCTTTTCCATTTGTCTTTCCTTTCACGATCCGGCCGAAGCAGACTCGGTGCCGGCCGGCTTACGTTACAAATCAACCCGGGATCCGGGTCGATGCGTTGCGGAAATAATGGTTGCCCCGGCAGTGTCCATGGCCATCCGAAAAGCCCGGCCCAACACCCGAAAAGTTGTGTGCCCCCACAACATCAGCAAGAACTGGCCGAGGTATTTTTAGTTTATTTTCAGATATTTACATAAAATCACGCAGCTGTTACCGCGGGACGGGGAAAAAATTATCTGAAATGCCCTTGAACTCGACTCAGGCCATTTCTTGCCGATCTTGTTCATTTCGGAAACACGGTGCCGCCGAATTGTTTCAGTAATTGAAAACCCGACTCGGGTGCAATTCCCCACCGGAATACGTCCCGACAGCAATTGCCCGGCCACGATAGCTTGCCCAGACCTCTTCACCGAAGTCCGCCGTCCCGATAACCGGGGCGGGGTTGCCGTTTTTCAGGCGACCCAGGCTTTCTTCGGGGCAGCGCATTTCGGTCAGATCCGCCAGCCCGTCCTCCAACGGCCGCAGCAACGCATCGATCCCGGGCGATTTCGCCAGCTCCTCGATCCGCTCCAGGCTCACACCCTCTTCGGCGGTGAACGGCCCCGACCAGGTCCGGCGCAACCGCTGCACATGGCCAAGGCATCCCAGCGCCCGGCCCAGGTCGCGGGCGATGGCGCGTACATAACCGCCCTTGCCGCAGACCATCTCCAGCACCGCGGTATCGGCGTCGGGTCGGTCCAGCAGGATCAGGCTTTCGACCCAAAGCGGCCGCGCCTCCAGCGTCACCTCCTCGCCGTCGCGGGCCCGCTTGTAAGCCCGTTCGCCGTCGATCTTCACCGCCGAAAAGGCCGGCGGCACCTGTTCGATATCCCCGACGAACCGTCCCAGCGCGTCCTTGATCCCGTCATCCGTCGGGCGCGCGTCGCTGGTCTGCGTCACCACGCCCTCGGCATCGTCGGTATTGGTCTCGGCGCCGAAGCGCACGGTGAATTCATAGGCCTTCAGCGCGTCGGTGATGTAGGGCACCGTCTTGGTCGCCTCGCCCAGGGCGATCGCCAGAACTCCGGTCGCCTCCGGGTCCAGCGTGCCCGCATGGCCGGCCTTCTTCGCATCGAAGGCCCAGCGCACCTTGTTCACCATCGCGGTCGAGGTCGGCCCGGCGGGCTTGTCCACCACCAGCCAGCCGGAAATGTCCCGTCCCTTGCGTCTGCGCGCCATGCCTGCCTCCGTCAGAAAGAGGCCCGGGGGTTAGTCGCCGGCGGCCGTCCCGTCAATGGGCCGCACCGCCACGATCGGCCCCATCTGCAGGCCGATATCGGACCGGCCCAACGCCGGAACGTGCAACCGGCTGACCTTGCCGTCGAAATAGAGCGCATCGTCCAGGCCCAGCGCATCCCGGAACAGCGTGGCGAAATCGTGGAAATTCACCGGCTGGTTGGAAATCGCGAACACGACACGGCCATCGCCTGCGCCGACCCCGTTGCGGATATGCCGCGAACTGCCCCCCGGGATCAGCCGCGGATGCAGCGCCCCGTCCAGCACCAGCATCGGCCCCGATTGGCTGGCGAAGTCGCAGCGCCGCTCCGACGCCGCAAAGGCGCGCGTCTCGACAATCCGCACCCCGTCCGCAGCGACACAGAACACCCCGTTGGGCAACAGCCCGAAATTGCCGGGGCCCGCGCTTTCGATCAGCCTCTGCTCGGTGGCGCCGTCCTCGACGTAAAGCCCCACGGGCGACCGGTCCGCATGATACATACCCGCGTTCATCGCCATCAGGACGGGCCCGCCCGCGGCCCGTTCCACCGCCTCGAAACTGCCCAGGATCCTGCCGTAATCGTCGCGCAGGAAGGTCTCGATCCGCTCGCGGGCCAGGTCGACCTCGCAGATCGTGAAGGACTGGCCCAGATGCTCCAGGTCGCGGCACTCCAGCGCCGATGTCGCCCCGGGGGCCAGGATCAGCGCCAGCAGCGCCGCCCTCATTCGTCCAGGTCCTGCCGCACCTTGGCATCGGCGAACATCGCCCGGGTCCGGTCGATCCGGTCATAGGTATCGTCGACCCGGAACCGCAGTTCGGGCGTCGCCTTCAGCTTGACCGCGCGGCCGACGATCCGCCGCAATTCGCCCACGTTGCGCGCCAGCGCGGCCACGGCCAGCTCCGGCTCGCGCCCGCCGAGCGGCAGCACATAGGCGGTGGCGACCCGCAGGTCCGGGCTCACCCGCACCTCGCCCACGGTGATCGACATCGCCGCAAGATCCGGGTCATGCACATCGCCGCGCATCAGCGCGTCCGACAGCGTCCGACGGATCAGCTCGCCGACCCGCAATTGCCGTTGGGACGGTGCCCCGCCCGAGGAAGGTCTGTTCTTTGCCATGGCGCCCATGTAATCCCTCTCCGACCCCTTGCCAAGCAACAGGAGGCGACAATGGCAGACCCCGCAGACGGCATCCCCGGCATCGTCATTACCGGCGCGTCCGGCCGGATGGGCCGGATGCTGCTTCAGACCGTCGCCGCCTCCGACAAATGCCGCCTGGTCGCCGCGCTGGAACGGCCCGGCCATGACTGGATCGGCCAGGATGCCGGCACCGCGATGGGCGGCCCCGCTCTGGGCGTGCCCGTCACCGACGATCCCCTGCCGGCCTTCGCCGAGGCCAACGCGGTGATCGACTTCACCGCGCCCCAGGCGACGGTCGAGTTCGCGACGCTGGCCGCCCAGGCCCGTGTGGTCCATGTCATCGGCACCACCGGCCTGACCGAGGCCGACCTCGCCCATCTCGAAACCGCCGCCCGCCACGCCGCGATCATCCGCGCCGGCAACATGTCGCTTGGCGTCAACCTTTTGGTGCAGCTGACCAAAAAGGTCGCCGCCGCCCTGGACGAGGAGTTCGACATCGAAATCATCGAGGCCCACCACCATCACAAGGTCGACGCCCCCTCGGGCACGGCCCTGATGCTGGGCGCAGCCGCGGCCGAGGGACGCGGCGTCACGCTCAAGGACGTCGCCGACCGCGCCCGCGACGGCATCACCGGCGCCCGCGACCGCGGCCATATCGGCTTTTCCGCGATCCGCGGCGGCGACATCGTCGGCGAACATGACGTGCTCTTCGCCGGCCTCGGCGAACGCATCACCCTGCGCCATGTCGCCACCGACCGCGCGATCTTCGCCCGCGGCGCGCTCAGGGCCGCGCTCTGGGGCCAGGGCAAGAAGCCCGGCCAATACGACATGGTCGACGTGCTCGGCCTCTAGGGCTGCCTTTGTCCCGAAAATACCTCGGGGGGGCCCGAAGGGTGGGGGGCAGCGCCCCCCTCCAAAGCCCGGAACCCGCGCGGCATCCGTATCCGGGCGATCATCCTCCACTGGCGGAATGAAAGCGCGCGGACGCGCACAATTCGGCACCAGCCGCGATCAGAAATCCACCGCCAGGCCCTTCTTCTCCCAATCGCCGTAGCGCACCGGCTCCGGCCCGTCGCGCCCGCCCAGTTCGGGCGGCAGCTCCGGCGCCCTGGCCGCCTTGCGCCGCGCCTCGGCCTCGGCCAGGGCGCGCTTGGCGGCCTCGGGCAGATCGTCGGGGGTGTCGGACATAACGGGCTCTCCTTGTCGGCGCGTCTTGGGTGATATACGCCGCAGCAGCCCATCAGCAAGGGGACCAAATGGCACAACCCGGCCTCGATGCCCGCCGCGCGGCGCTGTTCTGCCTCGACCGGATCACCGGCGAGGGTCGTCTGATGGCCGAATGCCTCTCCGACGGCGCCTTGTCCCACCTGTCCCCGCCGGACCGCGCCCGGGCCCAGCGGCTGACGCTCGACACCCTGCGCAGCTTGCCCAATGCCGACCGGCTGCTCAAACCCCATCTCAAGAAACGGCCGCCGCTGGCGGTGCAGAACATCCTGCGCCTGGGCACCCATGAACTGATGTCGGGCGAGGCCGCCCATGGCGTGATCAACTCGCTCGTGGACATCACCGGCCGCAACCGCCGCACCGCCAGCCTCAAGGGCCTGGTCAACGCCGTGTTGCGCAAGATCGCCGCCACCGATGCCGAAACCCGGGCCAAACGCGGCCCGCCCCGCCTGCCGCGCTGGCTGCGCGATCCGCTGACCACCGCCTGGGGCGGCGCCGCGATCAAGGCGATGGAGGCCGCCCATGCGCGAGGCGCCCCGCTCGATCTGACCGCCCGCGATGATCCGCAGGCGGTGGCCGAGATGACCGGCGGCACGCTTCTGCCCACCGGCTCGATCCGGCTGACCGATCCGGGCCAGGTCTCGGCCCTGCCCGGCTATGCCGACGGCGCCTGGTGGGTGCAGGATGCCGCCGCCGCCCTGCCGGCCCGACTGCTGGCCCCGCACAAGGGCGAACGCGTGCTCGACCTCTGCGCCGCGCCGGGCGGCAAGACCCTGCAGCTGGCCGCCATGGGCGCCGATGTCACCGCGATCGACATTTCCGAACCGCGCATGGCCCGGGTGACCGACAATCTCGCCCGCACCGGGCTGCAGGCCACCACCCTGGTCGCCGATGCGCTGGAATTCGCCACCCCCGGCTGGGACGCGATCCTGCTGGATGCGCCCTGTTCGGCCACCGGCACGATCCGCCGCCACCCGGACCTGCCCCATGCCAAGGACGGGGCCGATTTCGCCGCGCTGATCGCCGGCCAGACCCGGCTCATCGACCATGCGCTCGCGCTGCTGAACCCCGGCGGGCGGCTGACCTTCTGCACCTGTTCGCTGCTGCCCGACGAGGGCGAGGTGCAGGCCGAGGCCGCTCTGACCCGCCATCCCGGGCTAAGCGTGGTCCCC
Organism: Rhodobacteraceae bacterium HLUCCA08; assembly: GCA_001314655.1. Taxonomy (GTDB): domain Bacteria; phylum Pseudomonadota; class Alphaproteobacteria; order Rhodobacterales; family Rhodobacteraceae; genus Salibaculum. The sequence goes on from LJSF01000016.1 coordinate 38,376, forward strand.
CCCGCCCTGCCGGGTCTCGATCCGGCCTGGCCGACGCCCGAGGGCGGGTTGCGCCTGCGTCCCGATCACTGGGCCGACCGGGGCGGGCTTGACGGCTTCTACATCGTCACCTTCCGAAACGAGGCGTGACACCCCCGCCCCCGGCGCGTATAAGCTGACCCCAAGACAAGGCCCCGCAAAGGGGCGTGGCAGAGGCAGCCAGGCTGGTGCACAGTGAGCGGATCGTCCGGATCAGGAACCGCCTTCAGGCGCGTCTGTGCGCGCGCGCGTCGCCGGCGACGGGCTTTACCACGGCGCCGGAACCGCGGCTTTTCGGCCATTTCGCCCGTGGCCGGCAGCTCATGGCCGGAAATTTCCTGTTCCCCGGCGGGTTGGTCGAAGCCAAGGGCGACACGATCTGGGCCGCCGCCGACCGGGCCGCCGATCCCCGTGCCATGGTGCTGGCCCAGGGTTTCACCTGGCTCGATGACCTGGTCGCCGTGGGCGATGGCCGCGCCCGGGTTCTGGCCCAGTCCTGGCTGGCCGACTGGATCGCCCGCTATGGCCGCGGCACCGGACCGGGCTGGACCCCGGACCTGGCCGGGCGGCGCCTGATCCGCTGGATCACCCATGGCCTGTTCCTGCTGCGCGGCCAGGACGCCGCCGGGTCCGAGGCCTATTTTCGCTCCGCCGGGCAACAGGCGATCTTTCTGTCGCGGCGCTGGAAGGCGGCCCGCCCCGGTCTGCCCCGGTTCGAGGCTCTGACCGGCATGATCTATGCCGGCCTCGCTCTGGAAGGGATGGAGCGCCATGTCGCCCCCGCCACCGCCGCCCTGGCCCGCGATTGCAAGACCCAGGTCGGCCCCGACGGCGGCATCGCCTCGCGCAGCCCCGAGGATCTGACCGAAACCCTGACCCTGCTGACCTGGGCCGAAGGCGCATTGCGCGACACCGACACGGCCGTCCCCGAAACCCTGCGCGCCGCCATCGCCCGCATTGCGCCCACATTGCGCGCCCTGCGCCACGCCGATGGCGGGCTCGCCCGGTTCCATGGCGGCGGGCGCGGCCTTGACGGGCGCCTGGACGAGGCACTGGCCGCCTCCGGCACCTCGGCGCAGCCCGATCCGGAGCGGCTGCACATGGGCTATGGCCGGCTCCAGGCCGGGCGCACCACGATCGTCCTGGACGCCGCCCCGCCCCCCGCCGGCGGCCATGCCGGCACCGCCCATGCCGCGACCCTGGCGTTCGAACTGACCTCGGGCCGCCGGCCGATGATCGTCAATTGCGGCTCGGGCGCCTTTTTCGGCGGCGATTGGGCCCGCGCCGGCCGCGCCACGCCCAGCCATTCGACGCTGGGGATCGACGGCGTGTCCTCGTCGCGCCTGGCGCCCGGCACCGATGGCGAGGATCGGCTGACCGACACCCCGCACCAGGTCCTGACCCATTTCGAGCCCCTGCCCGACGGTCTGCGCCTGGCCGCCTCTCATGACGGCTACCGGCGCAGCCACGGCATGACCCATGCCCGGACCCTGGACCTGTCCCAGGATGGCCGTGGCCTGGCCGGAGAGGACCTTCTGACCGTCCTCGACCCCGCCGACGAAGCCGCCTTCGACGCCGCCATGACCCGCGCCAACCTGCAGGGCATCGCCTTTTCGATCCGCTTCCACCTGCACCCCGAGGTCGAGGCCCGGGTCGATCTGGGCGGCAGCGCCGTGTCGCTGACCTTGCGGTCGGGCGAAATCTGGATCTTTCGCCAGACCGGCGCCCAGCGCATGCACCTGGCGCCCTCGGTCTATCTCGAATCCGGGCGGATCAAGCCGCGTGCGACACAACAGGTGGTTTTAGTCGGCCGCGCAATGTCCTATGCGACGCGCATCCGCTGGTCGCTGGCCAAGGCGCAGGACACGCCGCTGGCCATCCGCGACATGCCGCGCGACGTGGCCGCGGAGCATGACGAGCTGACACCGGGGGACACCTGAATGACCGACCTCGCACCGCTGAACCGCGCGCTGCTTTCCGTTTCCGACAAGACCGGCCTGATCGACCTGGCCCGCGCGCTTCATGCCCGGGGTGTGGAACTGCTGTCCACCGGCGGCACCGCGAAGGCCCTGCGCGCGGCCGATCTGCCGGTGCGCGACGTGGCCGAGGTCACGGGCTTTCCCGAAATGATGGACGGCCGGGTCAAGACCCTGCACCCGGCGGTCCACGGCGGCCTTCTGGCCCTGCGCGACGACGACGCCCATGTCGCCGCGATGACGGCCCACGGAATCCCGCCGATCGACCTGCTGGTGGTCAACCTCTACCCGTTCGAGGCGGCGCTGGACCGCGGCGCCGATTACGCCGAGATGATCGAGAACATCGACATCGGCGGCCCGGCGATGATCCGCGCCGCGGCCAAGAACCACGCCCATGTCGGCGTGGTGACGGATGTCGCGGATTACGCCGCCCTGCTGGCCGAACTCGACGCCCATGACGGCCGGACCTCTTATGGGTTCCGCCAGCGCCTGGCCCAGAATGCCTATGCCCGCACCGCCGCCTATGATGCCGCGGTCAGCACCTGGATGGCCGGCGCCACCGGCGAGGCCACCCCGCGCCGCCGCGCCTTTGCCGGCACCCTGGCCCAGCCCCTGCGCTACGGCGAAAACCCGCACCAGCGGGCGGCCTTCTATACCGATGGCAGCAACCGCCCCGGCATCGCCACCGCGACCCAGCTTCAGGGCAAGGAATTGTCCTACAACAACATCAACGATACCGACGCGGCCTTTGAACTGGTCAGCGAATTCCTGCCCGCCGACGGCTTTGCCTGCGCCATCATCAAACATGCCAACCCCTGCGGCGTCGCCACCGGCGCCACCCTGCTGGACGCCTATCGGAAGGCCTTCGATTGCGACCGCACCTCGGCCTTCGGCGGCATCGTCGCGCTGAATTCCACGCTTGACGGCGAAACCTCCGAAGCCATCGCCGAAATCTTTACCGAGGTGGTGATCGCCCCCGGCATCCACCAGGACGCCAAGGACCTCTTCGCGAAAAAGAAGAACCTGCGCCTGCTGACCACCCCGGGCCTGGCCAATACGGCCGAGCCGCGCCTGACCTGGCGGCAGGTCTCGGGCGGGATCCTGGTGCAGGACGCCGATACCGACACCCTTACGCCGGATGACCTGAAGGTGGTGACGAAAAAGGCCCCGACCGAGGCGCAGATGCAGGACCTCCTGTTTGCCTGGAAGGTCGCCAAACACGTGAAATCCAACGCCATCGTCTATGCCAGGGACGGCCGCACCGTCGGCGTCGGCGCCGGCCAGATGTCGCGCCTCGACAGCGCGCTCATCGCCGCGAAAAAGGCCGAACGCATGGCCGAGGCGCTGGGCCTGCCACAGCCGCTCACCATCGGCTCCGCCGTCGCCTCGGACGCGTTCTTTCCCTTTGCCGACGGGCTGATGGAGGCCGCGGCCGCCGGCGCCACCTGCGTCATCCAGCCCGGTGGCTCGATGCGCGACGACGAGGTGATCGCCGCCGCCGACGACGCCGGGCTGGCGATGGTCCTGACCGGCATGCGCCATTTCCGGCATTGACGGCGGATGCGGCGGGCCACGCGTCTTTCGCCACCGGACCGGCCCGGTTTCGGCTTGCAAAACCCGCCCCGTCCCCGTTCCTTGGCGACCAATCAGCGGAGCACGACCATGCGCCTCATCTTCTGGACCGGGTTCTGGACCTTTCTCGCCGACCAGGCGCTGAAATTCTACGTGCTCTACGGGCTGAACCTGCCCGAGGAACAGGTGATCGACGTCGCCCCGCCCTACCTGGTGCTGCGCATGGCCTGGAACCGCGGGGTGAATTTCGGCCTGTTCGCGGAATACGACCTGCGCTGGTTCCTGATCGCGCTGGCGGTGGTGCTTTGCGCGATCGTGATCTGGTGGATGGCCCGGTCGCCGCAATCGCGCTGGGCCCATGCCTCGGCCGGGCTTCTGGTGGGCGGCGCGCTGGGCAACGTGGTCGACCGGCTGTATCTGCCCGGCGTGGCGGACTTCATCAACATGTCCTGCTGCGGCATCTACAATCCCTATGCCTTCAACCTGGCCGATGTGGCGATCTTTGTCGGCGCGGTGGGGCTGGTGCTGTTCACCGGCGACGATGACAACGGCAAGGGCCAGCGCGCCGGCAAGCGCACCGGCACGGGCACGGCCAGGCGTCGCGCCGACAAGACCTCGTGACGCCGCGCGCGGCTTGGGCTAGACAGGATCGCGGAAGGAGTTGGGCATGATCGGCAGAACCGCAGTGATGATCGTCCTGGGCCTGTCCCTGTCGGCCTGCGCCGGCGGCGACCGGGGCCTGCGTGACCTGCGCTCGCCCTCGGGCGGGCCGGACGAATTCTCGGTCCTGCCGCTGGCGCCGCTGAGCTTGCCCGACGACCTGTCGGACCTGCCGCGCCCCACCCCCGGCGGGGCCAACCGCACCGATCCCGCCCCGCAGGCCGAGGCGGTCGCCGCCCTTGGCGGCTCCCTCTCCGCCGTCGACACCGCCGGTATTCCCGCAAGCGACGCCGCGCTGGTCAATGCCGCCGGCCGCGCCGGCACCGACCCGGGGATCCGCGCCACGCTCGCGACCGAGGATGACGCCTTCCGCAACCGCCGCGCCCGGCTGGGCCTGTTCGCCGGCCCCGAACGCTATTTCCGTGCCTATGCCGGCCAGGCGCTCGACGCCTATGCCGAGCTTGCCCGCTTCCGCAACCTGGGCGTCGCGGTCCCGTCGGCCCCGCCCGCGCCCTAGGCGCCGCTCCCGTCGCACCCCCCGATCACATCCGCGCAATCGCCGCTTGCCCCCGGCCCCGCGCGCCGTAAGTTCATCGCAACCGACCCCAGCGGAGCCCTGCCGATGACGCGCCTTCTCGCCGCCTTCCTCGCCCTTCTGGCCCTGCCCGCGCTGGCGGCCGAAAAGGTCACGACCTTCACGCTCGACAACGGCATGGACGTGGTGGTGATCGAGGATCACCGCGCCCCCGTCGTCGTCCACATGGTCTGGTACCGCACCGGCGCCGCCGACGAACCGGCCGGCCAGTCCGGCATCGCGCATTTCCTCGAACACCTGATGTTCAAGGGCACCGACGATTACGGCCCCGGAGAGATGTCGGACATCATCGCGGCCAACGGCGGCTCGGACAACGCCTTCACCTCGTGGGATTACACCGCCTATTTCCAGCGCATCGCCGCCGACCGGCTGGATCTGATGATGCGGATGGAGGCGGACCGGATGACCGACCTGGTCCTGTCGCCCGCCGATATCCGCACCGAACGCGACGTGATCCTCGAGGAACGCAACCAGCGGGTCGACAACAATCCCAATGCGCTGATGCGCGAACAGATGCGCGCCGCGCAATACCTGAACCATCCCTACGGCGTGCCGATCATCGGCTGGCGGCACGAGATGGAGGGGCTCGACATGGACGCCGCCCTGGCCTTCTATGACCGCTTCTACGCGCCCAACAACGCCATCCTGGTGGTCGCCGGCGATGTCGAACCCGACCAGGTCCGCGCCCTCGCCGACACCCATTACGGCCCGATCCCGGCCAATCCGGACCTGATGCCGCGCACCCGTATCCAGGAACCGCCGCAACTGGCCGAACGCCGCATCGTCTTTGCCGATCCACGCATCGCCCAGCCCTATCTCGCGCGCAGCTACCTGGCCCCGGAACGCGACCCGGGCGACCAGGGCCAGGCCGCCGCGCTCACCTACCTGGCCGAGCTGATCGGCGGTTCGCCCTTCACCTCGACCCTGGGCGTCGCGCTGCAATTCGACAGCCAGGTGGCGGTCTATTCCAACGCCTTCTATGACGGGCTGAACCTGGATGACGGCACCTTCGGGCTGACCGTCGTCCCGGCCGAGGGCGTCACCCTGCAAGAGGCCGAGGACGCCATGGACGCCGCCATCGCCGCCTTCCTTGACGGCGACATCGACCCGGCCCGGATCGAGGCGATCCGCACCCAATTCCGCGCCTCGGAAATCTATGCGCTCGACAACGTGATGGGCCTCGCGCAGCGCTATGGGTCGGCGCTCACCTCGGGGCTCACGGTCGAGGATGTGCAAGCCTGGCCCCAGGCGCTGCAGGACGTGACCGAGGCCGATATCCGCGCCGCCGCCGAGGCCGTGCTGAACCGCGACCGGGCGGTCACCGCCTGGGTCGTCCCAAGCCGGGAGTTGCTGCAATGATCCGCCTTCTGACCGCGCTTGCCCTGACGCTGTTCGCCCTCGCCGCCCGGGCCGAGATCGAGGTGCGGGACATCACCTCGCCGGGCGGAATCGACGCCTGGCTGGTGCAGGAGGAATCGATCCCCTTCGTCGCGCTTGAGATCATCATCGACGGCGGCGCCTCGCTCGACCTGCCCGGCAAGCGCGGCGCCACCAACCTGATGATGGCCCTGCTCGAGGAAGGATCGGCCGACATGGATGCCCGCGCCTTCCAGCAGGCCCGCGAAGGGCTAGCCGCCTCCTACGGCTTTCGCGCCTTCGACGACAGCGTGGTGATCACCGCCCGCTTCCTGACCGAAAACCGGGACGAGGCCACGGCCCTGCTGCGCCAGGCGCTGGTCGAGCCGCGCTTCGACCAGGACGCCGTGGACCGGGTCCGTGCCCAGGTGGTCGCCGGCATCCGCTCGGACGCGACCGATCCCGACGCGATCGCCGGCGCCACGCTGGATGCCGCCGCCTTCGGCGATCATCCCTATGGCAGCTCGGCCGACGGCACGCTCGACAGCGTCGGCGGCCTGACCCGCGACGACATGGTCGACGCCCACCGCAACGCGCTGGTGCGGTCGCGCATCCATGTCGGCGCGGCGGGCGATATTTCGGCCGACGAGCTGGGCGCATTGCTCGACACCCTGTTGGGCGATCTGCCGCAGGACGGCCCCGCCCTGCCCGACCCGGTCGACTTCGCGCTCGACCAGGGCATCACCGTGGTGCCCTTCGACACGCCGCAATCTGTCGCGCTCTGGGCCCAGCCGGGCATCGACCGCGACGATGACGATTACATCCACGCCTATGTGCTGAACGAAATCCTTGGCGGATCCGGCCTGCAAAGCCGTCTGATGGAGCAGGTCCGCGAACAGCGCGGCCTGACCTACGGCGTCTATTCCTACCTGGTGCCAAAGGATTTCGCCGCGCTCTACATGGGCTCGGTCGCCTCGTCCAATGCCCGTATCGCCGAGGCGATCGAGGTGATCCGCGACCTGTGGACCGAGATGGCCGAAAACGGCATCACGGCCGAGGAACTGGACGCCGCCAAGACCTATCTGACCGGTGCCTATCCGCTGCGTTTCGACGGCAATGCCGAAATCGCCTCGATCCTCGCCGGGATGCAGGCGGTCGGGCTGCCGCCGACATACATCACCGACCGCAACGCCATGGTCGAGGCGATCACGCTTGACGAGATCAACCGCGTCGCGGCCGAGTTGTATCAGCCCGACCGGCTGCATTTCGTCGTGGTCGGCCAGCCCGAGGGGTTGGAGAGCGAATAACCAGCGGATCCGGCCCGCGACCAGGCCCACCCGTCCCGGACTTGATCCGGGACCTCGCCCTGTCACCGACCGGCGACCCGCCGACGGTTCGCCCGTCACCCGCCATTGTTGCGCGTTCACCCGGCCGAAACCAAAGTCGCGGCGGGGCAACGCCCGCCCGCTTGACCCCGGCCCGGACCGACGCCGAGGCCGACGTTATTCCGACGTGATACCGACCCCGGTTTTCACTGTTGACCAAGGCAATCCCGCCCTCTCGGGCGATTCGCCCGTTGCGTCGGGCGGGACCGGCAAGACACCGGTCACATTCATGAACGCCGCCCCTGTCAGAATCGGCGTGGCTCATGCTATCCCTTGGGTCATGAACGCGCCTGACCCCAATATCGTCCAATCCCGGCCGCTCATTCGCCAGCTCGACGAGGCGGCGATCAACCGCATCGCCGCGGGCGAGGTGGTCGAACGCCCGGCAAGCGCGGTGAAAGAGCTGGTCGAGAACGCCATCGACGCCGGCGCCACCCGGATCGAGGTGGCGATCGCCGATGGCGGCAAGACCCTGATCCGCGTCACCGATGATGGCTGCGGCATGGCGCCGGGCGACCTGCCGCTGGCCCTGTCGCGCCACGCAACCTCCAAGATCGACGGCAAGGATCTGCTGAATATCAACAGCTTCGGCTTTCGGGGCGAGGCGCTACCCTCGCTTGGCGCCGTGGGCCGGTTGACCATCACCAGCCGCGCGGCGGGCCTTGATGCGGCACAGATCCGCATCGCCGGCGGCACGCTCGACCCGGTCCGCCCCGCCGCCCTGACCGCCGGCACGATGGTCGAATTGCGCGACCTGTTCTACGCCACGCCCGCCCGTCTGAAATTCCTGCGCACCGACCGCGCCGAAACCCAGGCGATCACCGAGGTCGTGCGTCGCCTTGCCATGGCCGAACCCTTCGTCAGCTTCATCCTGCGCGATGTTTCGGGCGGCGGCGACGGCCGCGTCACGTTCCGCGCCGACGCGGACTCCGGAAGCCTTTTCGACGCCCTGCACGGGCGGCTTCGGACCGTTCTGGGCCGCGATTTCGCCGACAATGCCCTGCCGCTCGACACCGAACGCGAGGGGCACCACCTGACCGGCTACGCCGCCCTGCCGACCTATTCGCGCGGCTCGGCGGTGCAGCAATTCCTGTTCGTCAACGGCCGCCCGGTCCGCGACAAGCTGCTGATCGGCGCCCTGCGCGGCGCCTATGCGGATTTCCTGTCGCGCGACCGCCACCCGGCCGCCTGCCTCTTCGTCGATTGCGACCCACATCTTGTGGACGTCAACGTCCATCCCGCAAAATCCGAGGTGCGCTTTCGCCATCCCGGCACGGTCCGGGGCCTGATCGTCAGCGGCTTGCGCCACGCCCTGGCCGAGGCCGGCCACCGCGCCGCGACCACCGTCGCCGGCGCCACGCTGGGCGCCTTCCGGCCTGAACCGACCCGCCCGCGCATCTACCAGATGGACCGCCCCTCCACCGCCGCGAGCCGCGCCTCCTACCAGGCCCAGGCGCCCGGTTTTTCCGAACTGGTGCAGGATTTCAGCGGCCGCGTCGAACCGGTGATGCCGCCCGACAGCGATGAGAGCCAACGGCTCGAAGAGCGCCCGCTTGGCGCGGCCCGCGCGCAGATCCACGAAAACTACATCATCGCCCAGACCGACACCGGCCTGATCATCGTCGATCAACACGCCGCCCATGAACGGCTGGTCTACGAGAAACTGAAGGCCCAGATGGCCGCAAACGGCGTCGCCGCCCAGGCCCTTTTGATTCCGGAGATCGTCGAACTCAGCGACGCCGACGCCGCCGCCCTGCTGGAGATCGCCGACGACCTGTCGCGTCTTGGCCTGACGCTCGAACCTTTTGGCGGCGGCGCGGTCTGCGTGCGTGAAACCCCGGCCATTCTTGGGGAAATCAACGCCGAAGTGATGCTGCGGGACATCCTGGACGAACTCGCCGACCTGGGCCAGACCAGCGCCGTGAAGGACCGGATCGACGCGATCCTGTCCCGCGTCGCCTGCCATGGCTCGATCCGCTCCGGCCGCCGGATGCGGGCGGACGAAATGAACGCACTGCTGCGCGACATGGAGGCCACGCCCCATTCCGGGCAATGCAACCACGGTCGGCCCACCTATGTGGAGCTGCGCCTGTCGGACATCGAAAAACTGTTCGGCCGCGCATGATCCAGATCGGCGACATCCTGATCGACACCTCCGACCCGGTCACGCTGGCGACGCTCATCGGCGCGCTGCTCCTCTTCGCTGTTCTGATCCTGCTGATTCGCGCCGCCCGGGCCGCCGGAACCAGCGCCCGGATGGCCGAGGCGCTGGCCCGCGAAATGGGTGGCGTCAACGCCCGGGTGCAGGGATTGTCGGACGGGCAGCAACAGCTGTTCGGCGGGCTCAGCTCGGTCTCCGAAGCCCAGGCCTTGCAGCAACAGAAGACACTGGAACTGCTGGAAAAACGCCTGGCCGACGTGACCGAGGCGATGGGCCAGAGCCTGTCCAGCTCGTCGCGCAACACCGCGCAATCGCTGGGTGAGCTTCAGCAACGGCTGCAAGCCATCGACAAGGCGCAGGAGAACATCACCAAACTCAGCGGCGATGTGCTCAGCCTTCAGGACATCCTGTCGAACAAGCAGACCCGCGGCGCCTTCGGTGAAATCCAGCTGCACGACATCGTGCAAAAAGCCCTGCCCCGCGACAGCTACACCCTTCAGGCGACGCTTTCGAACGGCAAGCGCGCCGATTGCCTGATCCACCTGCCAAACCCGCCCGGACCGATCGCCATCGACAGCAAGTTCCCGCTGGAAGCCTACGAGGCGCTGCGCCGGGCCGAGACCGAGGCCGAATTGCGCGACGCCGCGCGGTTCCTCAAGACCTCGGTGAAAAAGCATATCGCCGACATCGCTGACAAATATATCCTGGAAGGCGAAACCGCCGATGGCGCGCTGATGTTCCTGCCTTCGGAGGCGGTCTATGCCGAGTTGCACGCCAATTTCCCCGACCTGGTGAGGATCGGCTTTGCCGCGCGGGTCTGGATCGTATCGCCCACCACCTGCATGGCCACGCTGAACACCATGCGCGCGATCCTCAAGGATGCCCGGATGCGCGAACAGGCCGGCGCGATCCGCCGCGAACTGGCCCTGCTGCACGGCGATGTCGAACGTCTGGGAACACGGGTCGAAAACCTGGACCGGCATTTCGGCCAGGCCGCCAAGGACATATCCGAGATCAAGATCAGCGCCGACAAGGCCGGGCGCCGGGCCCGCAGGCTGGACAATTTCGACTTCGAGGAACTGGCGCCAGAGACGGATCCCGGGTCAGAGACCGTGGTGCGTCTTGGCCCCGAAGCCCAAGGGCAAAGCTAAGCGATTGCCCACCCGCTCCGGCCCCGCTAGCCTGCGCCCAGGCAAGGGGATGGATGTGATGAAACCGGTATGTCTGGCGATCGCGGCATTGATGGCGCTGGGCGCCTGCACGGACTGGCCGGACAGCCGGCAACAGATCGAAACTCTCGACCTTGTGGCCGAAACCCGGCGCACGATCGAATGGTCCTACTATGACCTGCCGTTCCGCGATGGCGCGGTGACCGTGCTGACCGGGGAACAGGACCGGTTGAACGGTTATACCCTGGTGCCCTGCCGCGGCGGCACGCGGGTCTGCGCGGGATCGGCCCATGGCCGGGCCGGGACAATGTTGCGGACACCGGATTACCTGGTCGTCCAGGGCGCCTATCCCGGCCGGGTCTTTTACCTCGCACCGGGTGGCGACGGCTATGTCCTGTCCGGTTCTGCATTCACCCCTCTGGCCTGGAATTAGGAGAGGACCAGATGAAAACAGTCTTTTCGACCGCGCTGAGCATCATTGCATTGACCGCCTGTGTGCCGGCGCCGCAAGGGATCGTCACGGATGACGGCTCCGGCAAGTCCACCGTGATGCTGCCGGGGCGGCAATTGCTGGTGTTTTTCGACAGCGGCCATGACGAACCGCCGACCGGCGGGATCCTGGTCGATTGCGACGCGCCCAGCGGAATATGCGTCGATACCGGCGGTTCGGCGCCGCACGCACTGACCCGCACCGCCACCGGCTGGACCTATGTCACCGGGTCGGATTTTCGCGTCGTGCTGGATGACAGCGGCCGCGGTTCCACCAGTGTGCCGGACCAGCCGAGCGTCCCCGTGGAGTGGATGACCGAGCCCTGGTCCTGACCGTCAGATCCGCAGGAACGGCTGCGCCAGTTTCGGCAGGATCGCGTTGAAGCGCAGCCTGGCGTCGGTCGCGGCCAGGCAGATGCAATCGGGGCCGGGTTCGGCGACGGGCTGATGTTCCAGCTCTTCGGTGGCGACCTCTATGTCGCCGGGGCCGAACCGGTCTGCCTCGTCGCGGAAGGCGCCTTGCAGGACAAGGGTCAATTCGATCCCCTTGTGGCCGTGATCGGGCACCGACACCCCGCCCGGTATCCGCAGCAGACGCGCCGTGGCCCCATCCCGGTCGGTCAGGATCGCCTGCGACACGCCGCCGCCGACCCGGCGCCACTGGACCGCATCCAGATCACCACCGACGAAATCGCGCAGCGGCGACGGAAAGATCCCGCCCGGCGCGGCCGGCACCGGGGCCGGCGCCGCGTCGGGGGTGCCGGAGATGATCCGCGCCATCGTCGCCTCGAAACTGTCATTGGCCATGTCGACCGGCGCCTGGTGTTCGACGACCGCGCCGCCCAGGGCGTCGTAGGACGCCAGCCGCGCCCGGCAGTCGTCGCACAGGCTCACATGCGTGGCGACCGCCAGGTCGAACGCTTCGGGGAGGGTGCCCGCGGCATAGGCCATCAGCAGGCCGTCGGTCAGGTGATGTCTGATCTGCATTGTCATTCCGTCTTGCCCATTTCGTGGCGCAATCTTTCCAGCGCCAGCCGGATCCGCGACTTGATCGTCCCAAGCGGCAGTCCGGTCTGTTCCGCGATTTCCCGGTGCGACAGGTCGCCGTAATAGGCGCGCACCACCAGGTCTCTCTGTTTCTCCGGCAGGTTCTCGAGGGCCTCCCCAAGCCGTGCGCTGTCTTGATGCAGCGCCAGAACCTCGTCCGGTTGCGGCTCCGACTCCGGGCCCCAGGACAGGTCCTCGGGCTCGGGCCGGCGGGCCTTGCGGATCATGTCGATCCGCCGGTTCCGCGCGATGGTGAACACCCAGGTGGCGACACTGGCCTTGGCGGGGTCGAACAGATCCGCCTTGCGCCAGAGCGTCGCCATCACTTCCTGGGCGATCTCCTCGGCCTGGTCCGGGTTGGTCCCGGACCGCATCAGGAACGCCTTCACCCGGGGCGCGAAATGCGCGAACAGGGCGCGAAAGGCGCGCTGGTCGCGATCGTCGCGCACTGCCCGGACCTCGTCGATCCAGGCAAGGCGATCTGTCGATACCTGTGCAGGCAATTCGCGCCCCCGTGATGCGGGCCGACGGCCCGGTTCCCCGGCAACATAGTCCTTTGACGCGGGGACGCCATCACCTTGCGATTGCTCTGAACGTGCATCGAACATAAACCGGATACGCGGCATGTCTCGGGTCGGATCACCGGTATGCGCAAGAAGTCCCATCCAGATCGCCGGCTTCGGCGTATTCCCAGGGACTGCAACGGGAAGGGCCCGATGACCGAACGCAAGACAGACCGGCCGCGCCGGCACATCGCCGTGATCGGCGCCGGCATTTCCGGCATGGGCGCCGCCTACCGGCTGGCCGAAACCGACCGCGTGACCCTGTTCGAGGCCGAACCGCGCCTGGGCGGCCATGCCCGCACCCGGATGGCGGGGCCGGATGGCGACGAGCCGGTGGATACCGGTTTCATCGTCTTCAACTATGCCAATTATCCGCATCTGACCGCGCTGTTCGAGGAACTGGGTGTGCCGGTGGCGCTTTCCGACATGAGCTTCGGCGCCTCGATCCGGGGCGGCTGGCTGGAATACGGGCTGCGCGACCTGCGCGCGGTCTTCGCCCAGCGCCGCAATCTGGCGCGGCCGCGTTTCCTGCGCATGATCCGCGACATCCTGCATTTCAACCGCACCGCCCTGGACGCATCGGGCGAAGACGGGCTGACCGTGGGCGGGTTGCTGGACAAGCTGGGCACCGGGCCCTGGTTCCGCGACCATTACCTGGCGCCGCTGTCAGGCGCGATCTGGTCGACGCCCTGCGAAAAGATCCTCGACTTTCCGGCCCATGCGATGATGACGTTCTTCGAAAACCACGCGCTGCTGGGCGTGACCGGCCAGCACCAATGGTACACGGTCAGCGGCGGGTCGCGGGAATATGTCGCGCGGCTGGGCCGGGCCATGGCCGAGCGCGGCGTGGTGATGCGCCTGGGCTGCCCGGTCGATGCGGTGCGCCGCACAGCCGCCGGCCCCGAGATCAAGGTGGAGGGCGCCGATTGGCAGGATTTCGACGCCGTGGTCCTTGCCACCCATAGCGACGATACCCACCGCCTGCTGACCGACCCGTCGCCCGACGAAGACGCCGCCCTGGGCAATTTCGCCTACCAGCCGAACCGCGTCGTGCTGCATTCCGATGCCTCGGTCATGCCGCGCCGGCGCGGGGCCTGGGCCTCCTGGGTCTATACCGAGGAAGCGACCCGGCGCAGCGACCGGATCGATCTGACCTACTGGATGAATTCGCTGCAACCCTGGCTGAAGCAGCCGGTCTTCGTCACCCTGAACACCGACCGCCCGATCCGCGAGGAGCTGATCTGGGACGAGGTCACGCTGCGCCACCCGGTCTATGATCTGGCCGCGCTCGAGGCGCAGAAACTGGCCCGTCGGATCAACGGCCAGCGCAACACCTGGTTCTGCGGCGCCTGGATGCGCGACGGTTTTCACGAGGATGGGCTGGCCTCGGCGATGGAGGTGGTCGCCGGCTTGACCGCCGCCGGCCAGGGTGCGATCGCTGCGGAATGACCATGCTCGATCATATCGCGGCCGAAACGGTGCACGCCCGCCACGGGGCGGAACGCAACACCTTTCGCTACGGGATCGACTACCTGCTGCTGGATGCCGAGGCCCCGCTGCGCGGCCCGGCCCTGTTCGGACGCAATCGCTGGGGGCTGTTTTCCCTGCGGGACCGCGACCATGGCGGCCCCCCGAACCACGGGCGCGGCGCCCCCTGGGCGCGCGAGGTGCTGACCGCCCATGACCTGCCCTGCGCCCGGCTCGAGCTTCTGGCCCAACCCCGGGTGCTGGGCCATGTCTTCAACCCGGTCGCCTTCTGGCTGTCTCACGACGACACCGGCGCCCTGCGCGCCGTGATCGCCGAAGTCACCAATACCTTCGGTGACCGGCATTCCTATCTGTGCCACCGCGACGATCACGGGCCGATCACCGCCGCCGATACCCTCACCGCGGCCAAGATCCTCCATGTCTCGCCGTTCCAGCCGCAAGAGGGCGGCTATCGGTTCACCTTCGACGTGACCGCGACGCGCATCGACATCCGCATCGACTACCGCCACGGCAATGGCGCGCTGATCGCCACGCTGACCGGTGACCGCAAACCGCTGACCAACGGCGCGATCCTGCGGGCCATGCTGCGGCGTCCCTTCGGCGCACGGCGGGTGCTGGCGCTGATCCACTGGCAGGCGCTCAAGCTGTGGCGCAAGGGCGCGCGCTACCGCGACAGGCCGACCCCGCCCGCGACCGAAGTGTCCCGCGACACATTCACCTGATCGTCACCGGTGCCTGCCATGGATGTTCGCGATCGTTTCCCTATGATGAAGCGACGACACGTTGAACGCGAAGGAGGGTGATGTGCGCGATTGGCAAGGCAAGCGGTATTGGCTGGTTGGGGCCAGCGAAGGGCTGGGCAAGGCCCTGGCCGGGCATCTGAGCCGCGCGGGATGCGAAGTGATCCTGTCGGCCCGTGGCCGCGACGGCCTGGATGCCGTCGCCGCCGGCCTGCCCGGCAAGGCCCATGTCGTGCCGATGGATATCACCGACGATGCCAGCGTCGCCGAAGCCGCCGGACAGGTCGGCCAGATCGACGGTCTGGTCCTGCTGGCCGGTGTCTACTGGCCGATGAAGACCCAGGCCTGGGACGCCGAAAAGGCCGTCGCCATGGCCGATGTGAACTTCACCGGTTTCGTCCGGGTTCTGGGCCATGTCGTGCCCGATTTCGTCGCCCGCGATTCGGGGCATATCGTCATCACCTCGTCGCTGACCGGGTTCCGGGGCCTGCCCGGTTCGATCGGCTATACCGCCGCCAAGGCGGGCACGATGTCGCTGGCCGAATGCATGCATGCCGATCTGCGCAATACCGGGGTGGCGGTGCAGGTGGTCAATCCCGGCTTCGTCCGCACCCGTCTGACCGACAAGAACGATTTCCGCATGCCCCAGATCATGGAACCCGAGGCCGCGGCGCGTGAAATCTACGAACACATGCTGGACGACAGCTTCAAGAAAAGCTTTCCCGCGCCCCTGTCCTGGCTGTTCCGGCTGGGTCAGTTCCTGCCCGACTGGCTGTATTACCGCACCTTCGGGCGCTGACCGCGCCGCATGATCATCCGCGATCACGTCAAGGGCGACGCAGCCTCGCGCGCCGTCTACTCGGCCTGCGAAGCCTACCGCTATGCGTTGACCCGGGCCTGGGAGGCCCAGGGCGCGCGCGTGATGTTCGTGATGCTGAACCCGTCCAGGGCGACCGAGGTCCGGAACGACCCCACGGTCGAGCGCTGCGAACGCCGGGCGCGGGTCCTGGGCTTTGGCGCCTTACGCGTCACCAACATCTTCGCCTGGCGCGCAACCGATCCGCGCCGGATGCGCGCCGCGCCCGATCCGGTCGGCCCCGACAATGACGCCGCGATCCTGGACGGCGCCGCCTGGGCCGACCGGATCATCTGCGCCTGGGGCGTGCATGGCGCGCACCTGTCGCGCGGCACGACGGTCGAGGCCCTGCTGCGCGGGGCGGGCCATCCGCTCTTTCACCTTGGCCTGACGCAAGCGGGGCACCCCCGCCACCCGCTTTATCTGCCCTATACGCGCCGCCCGGAACCCTGGTCGGCGCCGGCGCCTGTCGCTTAACGCGATCTTCAGGTATCGCCGCCAGACTTGTCCCCGGTGTGGGCGATCCCCGGCGCGGTGCGGACCGTGCCGATGACGTATCGGTCGGCCGTTAACCATTCTACGCGGTTGATGCGCTATACTGATCGCCAAAGGGGTATGATCGTGGGGTTCCGTTCCGCGCGGGGCCGGTGCAGTGCACGGGGTGACAGGATGTTGGGTATTCTTTCGTTGCTTGGAATCGCGCTTGCCGGCGCGGCCCTTGTCGGATTCGGCGATGACGACGATATGGAGGCCGACGACCCCCGCCCCGATCTGGAGGAAGAGGCCGACGATCCGGTCGAGGACAATCCTGAGCCCGCCGCCGCCGGACGGGTGCTGATCGGCACCGACGGTTACGACGAACTGGCCGGTGGAGACGGTGCCGATACGATCGACGGGCTCGGTTTCCAGGACCATATCGAAGGCTTCGGCGGCGACGATTCCCTGGCCGGCGGCGACGGTAACGACGAAATTCACGGCGGCGACGGCAACGACCTGATCGAGGGCGACACCGGTAACGACACCCTGTTCGGCCACAACGACAATGACACGATCTTTGGCGGCGACGGCGACGATACGCTGATCGGCGGGGCGCAGGACGACGTTCTGGATGGCGGCGCCGGAAATGACGAGATCTCGGGCGGTTGGGGCGACGATACGATCGTGGGCGGCACAGGCTCCGACATGCTTCAGGGCAGCGGTGGCAACGACCTGATCGACGGCCTGACCGGCGAAGAAGGCGCACCCGAAACCGACTATCTCAATGGCGGCGACGGGGACGACACCCTGATCGGCGGGCTGGGCGACTGGCTCTCGGGCGGCACCGGGTCGGACCTGTTCGTGATGGAGACCGGAGGGCCGGTCACGATCACCGATTACGACAGCACCGAAGACGGGCTGGTCCTGTTCCACGACGGCGCGGAACCGGTGCTGAGCACCGAAGCCGGCCCCGACGGCCTGCACCTGCTGGCCGATGGTGCGCTGGCGGCGGTGCTGGAAGGGGTCGATACGCTCGAGTTGTCGGAGGTGTTGCTGATCGGACGCTAGACGCCCTGCGGAAATCGTTTGATTTCCGCGGTGATTCCCCCTATCAGCGCCCATCTTCGCCGGATCACCGGCGCAAGATCGCTCCAAGGGCCCTGCTGGACGACATCCCGGCTTGCGCCATGACACCCTGACAAAGGAGACCCCGATGTCGATCACCGCTGACGAAAAGACCCGGCTCATCAAGGAATTCGGCACCAAGGACGGCGATACCGGTTCGCCCGAGGTGCAGGTCGCCATCATGACCTCGCGCATCGCCACCCTGACCGAGCATTTCAAGACCCACAAGAAAGACAACCACGGCCGCCGCGGCCTGCTCAAGATGGTCGCCCAGCGCCGCAAGCTGCTGGACTACCTCAAGGCCAATGACGAAGCCCGCTATACCGACCTGATCGGAAAGCTGGGCATCCGCCGCTGACCCGTTGACGCATTGTCGATCCGAAAGGCCGCGCCCGGTGCGCGGCCTTTTTCGGTCTTGGGGCCTCGGGTTCGGCCACCTAGACTGACCCCATGGAAGCGAAGCGCGTTCTCTTGCTGGGCGGCACCGGCACGATCGGTCGGGCAACGGCGAAGGCGCTGATCGGGGCAGGCCACAGCGTCACGGCCATCACCCGTGCGTCATCGGACGCGCTGGCGGGCTGCGACCAACGGATCGGCCCGGTCACCGACCCGGCGTTCCTGAACCAGGTGGTAGGCTTGGGCGTCGATGCCATCGTCTCTTGCCTCGCGTCGCGCACGGGCACCCCGCAAGACGCCTGGGCGATCGACCACGACGCGAACCTGGCGGCGCTGAGGGCGGCGCAGGATGCGCGCGTTCCGCAATTCATTCTGCTGTCGGCCATCTGCGTTCAAAAACCCCTGCTGGAGTTCCAGCGCGCCAAACTGGCCTTCGAAGCCGCACTCCAGAGCAGCGGGTTGACCTTTTCCATCATACGGCCCACGGCCTTTTTCAAATCACTGTCCGGACAGATCGGGCGCCTGCGCGCAGGAAAGCCGTTCCTTGTCTTCGGCGATGGCCGGCTGACCGCCTGCAAGCCGATCAGCGACGCCGACCTCGCGCGGTTCCTGACCCTTTGCCTGACCGATGCGGACAAGCGGAACCGCATCCTGCCGATCGGCGGTCCGGGTCCGGCGCTGACCCCGCTCGATCAGGGGCGGCTGCTGGCGGACGCGCTGGGGGTGGACCTGAAGGTCCGGCATGTGCCGCCTGCACTTCTGTCGGGGATCGCGACCGGCCTGGACCTTGTGGGGCGCATTGTTCCGGCCCTCGGAACCAAGGCGGCGCTCGCCCGGATCGGGCACTACTACGCGACCGAATCCATGCTGCTCTGGGACGGCCACCGCTACAACGCCCGGGCGACCCCCTCCTTCGGCACGGACACGCTCGCCGGCCATTACGCGGCCGCCGCGCGCGGGGACACAGCGGATGATCGCGGCGCCCATGCCGTGTTCTGACCCGGGCGGGGCCGGGGACAAATCCCTTCCAAAACCACGGCATCTCCTGTAAGGCCGCTCCATCTGAGACGTGACGCTCGAGACCCCGGCGTTGTGCGAAGGATAGGGGTCGGCGGCAATGGGGCCGCCAATGCAACGGGGACCCGGGAACGCCCGGGAGTGCCCCGATACAGGAAACGCTAGATGTTCAACGAAGTGAAAAAATCCATCCAGTGGGGCGAGGAAACGCTGACACTGGAAACCGGCAAGATTGCCCGCCAGGCCGATGGCTGCGTCATCGCCACATACGGCGAAACCTCGGTCATGGCCGCGGTGACCTTTGCCAGGACCCAGAAGGAAGGCCAGGACTTCTTTCCGCTGACCGTCCACTACCAGGAAAAATACTATGCCGCGGGCAAGGTGCCCGGCGGCTTTTTCAAGCGCGAGGCCCGGCCGACCGAAAAGGAAACGCTGACCGCCCGCCTGATCGACCGCCCGATCCGCCCGCTGTTCGTGCCCGGCTTCAAGAACGAAGTGCTGGTCATGTGCACCGTGCTGAGCCACGATCTGGTCAACGATCCCGACATGGTCGCGATGATCGCGACCTCGGCGGCGCTCACGATTTCCGGCGTGCCCTTCATGGGCCCGATCGCCGGCTGCCGCGTGGGCTACGAGGATGGGGAATATATCCTCAACCCCGAAATCGAGGACATGCACAAGCTGCGCGACAATCCCGACCAGCGGCTCGACCTTGTCGTCGCCGGGACCAAGGACGCGGTGATGATGGTCGAATCCGAGGCCTACGAACTGACCGAGGAAGAAATGCTCGGCGCCGTGACCTTTGCCCATGAACAGATCCAGCCGGTGATCGATTGCATCATCGACCTGGCCGAAACCGCCGCCAAGGAACCCTTCGACTTCCAGCCGCCGGATTACTCGGCGCTGTTCGACGCGGTGAAGGCCGCCGGCGAGGCGCAGATGCGTGACGCCTATGCGATCCTCGACAAGCAGGACCGCCAGGCCGCCGTCAGCGCCGCCAAGGACGCGATCAAGGCCGCGCTGAGCGAAGAGCAGCTGGCCGACCCGAACCTCGGCGCCGCGCTGAAAAAGCTGGAATCGGTCGTGCTGCGGTCCGACGTGGTCAAGAACAAGCGCCGCATCGACGGCCGCGCCCTGGACCAGGTCCGCCCGATCGAGGTCGAAACCGGCCTGTTGCCGCGGACCCATGGTTCGGCCCTGTTCACCCGGGGCGAAACCCAGGGCCTGGTCGTGACCACCCTGGGCACCGGCGACGACGAACAGATGATCGACGCGCTGGAAGGCACCTACCGGTCGAACTTCCTGCTGCACTACAACTTCCCGCCCTATTCGGTCGGCGAAGCGGGCCGCGTCGGCCCTCCGGGACGTCGTGAGATCGGCCATGGCAAACTGGCCTGGCGCGCGCTGCAGGCCGTCCTGCCCGCCGCCACCGATTTCCCCTACACGATCCGCGTCGTGTCCGAGATCACCGAATCCAACGGCTCGTCGTCGATGGCCTCGGTCTGCGGCGGGTCGCTGTCGATGATGGATGCCGGCGTGCCGCTGAAGGCGCCGGTCGCCGGTGTCGCCATGGGCCTGGTGCTGGAAGAGGACGGGGATTTCGCCGTTCTGACCGACATCCTGGGTGACGAAGATCACCTGGGCGACATGGACTTCAAGGTCGCCGGAACGGAAAACGGCATCACCAGCCTGCAGATGGACATCAAGGTCGCGGGCATCACCCCCGAGATCATGAAACAGGCCCTGGCCCAGGCCAAGGAAGGCCGCCTGCACATCCTGGGCGAAATGGCCAAGGCGATGACCGCACCGGGCGAATTCTCGATCCACGCGCCGCGGATCGAGACGATGCAGATCCCGACCGACAAGATCCGCGAAGTGATCGGTTCGGGCGGCAAGGTGATCCGCGAGATCGTCGAAGTGTCCGGCGCCAAGGTCGACATCAACGACGAGGGCATCATCAAGATCGCCAGCCCGAACGGCGAAGCGATCAAGAAGGCCCATGACATGATCCATGCCATCGTCGCCGAACCCGAAGAGGGTGGCATCTACAAGGGCACCGTGGTCAAGATCGTCGATTTCGGCGCCTTCGTGAACTTCTTCGGCAAGCGCGACGGCCTCGTGCATGTCTCCCAGATCGAGAACCGCCGCCTGAACCATCCCTCAGATGTGCTCAAGGAAGGCCAGGACGTCTGGGTCAAATTGCTGGGCTTCGACGATCGCGGCAAGGTGCGCCTGTCGATGAAGATCGTCGACCAGGAGACCGGCGAGGAGATCAAGAAAGAGGAAGAAGAGGCGGAATAATCGCCCCTTCCGTTCCCGAAAACGGGCCCCGCGGCGCAGGCTGCGGGGCCTTTTGTCATCGGTCTTCACGATTCGGTCAGGGCCGATGGGCCACAATCGCGAAAAACCTTGACACCATACCGGGCCGCCCGACTTGGCGAATCCTTGCCGCGCGACCTATGGTGCCGTCGCTGCCACAAATTTCGGACTGCCAACCATGACCACACGTCGCCAATTCATTACCAGCGCCTCTGCCGCGATCGCGGGGCTGTCCGCTGGCCCCGCCCTGGCCCAGGGTTGGACCGTGCCGCAGGATTTCATGCCGCGGCTGATCCAGCACGGCCGCGAGTATTACGCGCCCGGCGAAGTCCATGTCGAACCGACCGAGCGTCGGCTTTACTGGGTGCTCAATGACGGCTACGCGATCCGCTATACCGTCGGGATCGGGCGCGCGGGCCTGTATGAAAGCGGCGATTTCACCATCGGCGCGAAGAAGGAATGGCCCAGCTGGACGCCGACCCCGGACATGATCGAACGCGATCCGGACAGCTACGAGCAATATGCAGACGGCATGCCGGGCGGGCCGGAAAACCCGCTGGGCGCGCGGGCGCTTTACCTGTTTTCGGGCAATCGCGACACCTTCCTGCGCATCCACGGCACCAACGTGCCCTGGACGATCAACAGCGCCGTGTCCAATGGCTGCGTGCGGCTGGTGAATTCGCATATCGCGCATCTTTATACCCAGGTTCCGATCGGAACCCGGGCGGTGCTGCATTGACCGCGTGACCCATCAACGACGCGCCTTCTTGCTGGGAGCGGCCAGCCTTGCCCTGGCCCCGGGCGCGCTATGGGCCCGGCAGATGGACGGCGATTTCGAGATCCCCGAACATCTTTGGGCGCGCCGGGTGCGGGTGCGCGACGATGCGCCGGCCGGGCAGATCCACGTCCTGACGCAGCAATTCCGGCTGATCTTCACGCTCGGCGGCGGCGCGGCCTATGCCTATCCGATCGGGGTCGGTGTCGACGGAAGGGCATTTCGCGGCGAAGCACAGGTCGGTCGCAAGGCCGAATGGCCAAGCTGGACACCGACCGCCAACATGATCGCCCGGGAACCCGGTCTTTATGCCCGCTACGCCGCGGGGGTGCCCGGTGGCGCACCGGAAAACCCGATGGGCGCGCGGGCGCTTTATCTGCACCGCAACGGGCGCGACACGATGTATCGGATCCACGGCACCTCGCAACCCTGGGGCGTGGGGCGCGCGGCCTCGGCCGGCTGCATCCGGATGTTCAACAGCCATGTCGCCCAGCTTTACGATCTGGTGCCCGTGGGCGCACCGGTCTTCGCGAAATGAAGGGCCCCCGGCATCGCCATGAATGCCGGGGGCCCGTTCAACAGTTGCGGACGGTCAGGCGGGGTCCTTGACCCAGCGCAGATAGGGCAGCTGCACGTTCATTTCGCCGAATTTCTCGGTCGCTTCCTCGTCCGACAGGCTGAGCGCGGCAATGACGTCCTGACCCGCGATCCAGTTCGCCGGCGTCGCCAGCGGCACGCCCCAGGTCTTTTGCAGCGCATCCAGCGCCCGCAGCACCTCGGCAAAGTTGCGGCCCGCGGACATCGGGTAGGTCATCATCAGCTGCACCTTCTTGTCGGGGCTGACGATGAAGACCGACCGCACCGTGGCGCTATCGGCCGCGCTCCGCCCGTCGGGCAGGTAGAAATCCGCCGGCAGCATGTCGAAGGCCTTGGAGAATTCCAGGTCGGTATCGGCGACGATCGGAAAGCCCGCCTTGGCCTTGGCATAGGCCTCGATGTCCGATTTCCACTTGCGGTGCTCCTCGACATTGTCGACCGACACGCCCAGCACCTTGGTGTCGCGCTTGGCCCATTCCGCGGCCAGCTGGGCGACGGCGCCGAATTCGGTGGTGCAGACCGGGGTGAAATCCTTGGGATGGGAAAAGATGATCGCCCAGCTGTCGCCGATCCAGTCATGCAGGGCAAAGGTGCCTTCATCGGTTTCGACGGTCAGGTTGGGGATGGTGTCGTTGATGCGCAGGGCCATGTCGTCCTCCTTGGAGTGATTCCAATATGGATGAGGGATATAGGTTTCCCTCGCCGGTGCCAGAGCCGGCTTGCCGGGAATCCGCCCGGGTGACAAGGTGTCGCAAATCACCGGCGGAGGGTCCAATGCTCGACAAGCGCAAATTCTACATCGACGGCAAATGGGTGTCGCCCGTTGCCGGCCGCGATCACGAAGTCCTGAACCCGGCGACCGAGGAACCCTGTGCCGTGATCTCGCTCGGCGGTCAGGAAGATACCGACGCCGCCGTCGCCGCGGCCAAGGCCGCCTCTCCCGCCTGGGCCGCGACCCCGCCGGCCGAACGGCTGGATCATGTCCGGGCGATCGTCACCGAATACGACAAGCGGGCCGAGGAGATGGCCCAGGCGATCAGCCTCGAAATGGGCGCCCCGATCGACCTGGCGCGCAATTCTCAGGCCCCGGTCCTGACCTGGCATGCCAAGGGGTTCGAACTGGGCTTCGAAGAGCTGCGCTGGCTGCGCCCGCTGGGTCCGCACGCGCCAGACAACATGATCCAGATGGTCCCGATCGGCGTGGTCGGCCTGATCACCCCCTGGAACTGGCCGCTGAACCAGATCACGCTCAAGGTCTTTCCGGCGCTGATCGCCGGCTGCCCCATGGTGTTGAAACCCAGCGAAGAAGCGCCGCTGTCGGCGATGCTGTTCGCCGAGATGGTCCATGATGCGGGCGTCCCCGCCGGCGTCTTCAACCTGGTCAACGGCGATGGCGCCGGTGTCGGGACACAGCTGTCCGGCCATCCGGATGTGCAGATGATTTCCTTTACCGGGTCGACCCGCGCCGGGCGGCTGATCTCGGCCAATGCGGCGCAGACGCTCAAGCGCGTGACGCTGGAACTGGGCGGCAAGGGCGCCAACATCATCTTCGCCGATGCCGACGCCAAGGCGGTCAAGCGCGGTGTGCTGCACTGCATGCAGAACACCGGCCAGTCCTGCAACGCGCCGACGCGAATGCTGGTCGAACGTTCGGTCTATGACGCCACGGTCGAACAGGCCGCCGACATCGCCGCCGCGATCCAGGTCGGCAACCCGGCCCTGGAAGGCCGCCATATCGGCCCGGTCATCAACAAGGCCCAATGGGACAAGATCCAGGGCCTGATCGAGGCCGGTATCGCCGAAGGCGCGCGCCTTGTCACCGGCGGCCCCGGCCTGCCCGAAGGCGTCAATCGAGGCTATTACGTGCGGCCCACCGTATTCGCCGATGTCACCAACGACATGACCATCGCGCGCGAGGAAATCTTTGGACCGGTCCTGTCGATCATTCCCTTCGAAGACGAAGAGGACGCGGTGCGCATCGCAAATGACACGCCCTACGGCCTGACCAATTATGTGCAAAGCCAGGACGGCGCCAGGCGCAACCGGGTCGCCCAGCGGCTGAATTCCGGCATGGTCGAAATGAACGGCGAAGGCGGCGCCCTGGGCGCGCCCTTCGGCGGGGTCGGTCAGTCGGGCCGCGCCCGCGAAGGCGGTGTCTGGGGGATCGAGGAATTCCTCGACGCCAAGGTGATCTCGGGCTGGGCGGTCGACTGATCGGGTGTGCGCCTGCGAACCGATACGGTGCGAATAGCGGTGTTTTGCGCGACAGAAGATGATCTAGCTTGGTCCCTGTAAGGGAGACACCACCATGCTGCACCAGATCAAGGGTATCCACCACGTGACCGCGCTGGCCTCGTCGCCGCGCGCCAACAACCTTTTCTTCACCGAAACGCTGGGCCTGCGCCGGGTGAAAAAGACGGTGAATTTCGACGCGCCGGATGTCTATCACCTGTATTACGGCGACGCTCTGGGAACCCCGGGCACCGCGATGACCTATTTCCCGTTTCCGAACGCCACGCGCGGTCGGCCGGGCACCGGCGAGGTCGGGGAAACCGTCTTTTCCGTCCCCGGCGGCAGCCTTCCTGCCTGGCGCGCGCGTCTGGACGCGGCGGGGGTGGCGAAGCTCGCGCAGGACAGCCGCTTCGGCGACGACCGCTTGACCTTCGTCGGCCCCGATGGCGAACGGCTGGCCCTTGTCGTCCATGACGATCCGCGCATGCCCTGGACCGATACCGTCGCCCCGGACACCGCGATTCGCGGCTTCCATTCGGCCACCTTGACCCTGGCCGATGTCGGCCCGATGGCCGAACTTCTGGCTTTCATGGGCTATGATGCGGTCGCGCGGAATGGCACCTTGCACCGCTTCGCCCTGCCCGGCTCCGGCAACCAGGCCCGGACCATCGACCTCGACCTCCGCCCCGACCTGCCGCGCGCCGACCAGGGCGCCGGGTCGGTCCACCACATCGCCTTCGCCGTGGAAAACCGCGCCCGTCAGCTCGAGGTGCGCGAGGCGCTGGCCGATGCCGGCTACCGGGTCACCCCGCCGATCGACCGGGACTATTTCATGGCGATCTATTTCCGCACCCCCGGCGGGGTGTTGTTCGAGATCGCCACCGACGAACCCGGCTTCGACCGGGACGAGGATCGCGCCCACCTGGGCGAGGCCTTGAAACTGCCCAGCCAGCACGAACACCTGCGCAGAAAGCTGGAACGGGTGCTGGAGCCGCTCGACTGAAGGTCAGAACGACGCCTTGGCGGTATAGCGCATACCGGCGCCGCCATCCGGGTGGCGGAACTGCAAGGTCTCGGAATGCAGCATCATCCGGGGATGGTCCCGCGCCGCGCCGGTCGCATAGAACGGATCGCCCAGGATCGGGTGGCCCAGGGCCAGCATATGCACCCGCAACTGGTGGCTGCGCCCGGTCCGGGGCATCAGCCGCACCCGGGTTTCGGCGTCACCTGCCCGCACGACCCGCCAATCGGTCACCGCTGGCTTGCCGTTGACGTGGTCCACATGCTGCAGCGGCCGGTTCGGCCAGTCGACGCACAGCGGCAGGTCCACCGTCCCGGTCCTGTCCGCCATCCGGCCATGCACCCGGGCGACATAGGTCTTTGTGGTGCGGCGTTTCTCGAATTGCTGGCCCAGGTGTTTCTGCGCATGCGGGGTCAGGGCGAAGACCATGACGCCGGACGTATCCCGGTCCAGCCGGTGCACCAGCAGCGCCTGGGGAAAGGCGTCCTGCACCCGGGCCAGCAGGCAATCCGCCAGATGCGCGCCCTTGCCCGGCACCGACAGAAGCCCGGCGGGCTTGTCGACGACAAGCACCTCGTGATCGTCATGCAGGATCGCCAGCGGGCCATCGGGCGGGGTGTAATCGGCACTCATGCCCGCCTAGGTGGCGCATCGGCGCCCGGCCCGCAAGGGCTCGCTCAGGCCCGCACCCGCGCGGCCCCCGGATCGTAAAGCGGCCTGAGCGATGCCTCGGCCGGCACCCGCCGTCCGGCCACGTCGATCTCGTAGGTGCTGGCCAGAACCTCGGCGGCACTCTCGCCGGCGCAAGGCACATAGCCCAGCCCGATCGCGCCGCCCAGGTGGTGGCCATAGGCGCCCGAGGACAGGTACCCCACGATCCGCCCGTCCCGCAGGATCGGTTCGTTGTGATACAGCAGCGGCTCCGGGTCGGTCAGCCGGACCTGGACCAGCCGCCGCTCGGGCCCGGTCTCGCGCCGCCGCAGCACTGCGTCGCGGCCGATGAAATCGCCCTTGTCGGTCTTGACCGCAAAGCCCAGGCCGGCGTCGATCACGTGATCCTCGCAGGTGATGTCATGGCCGAAATGCCGAAATGCCTTTTCGATCCGGCAGCAATCCATGGCGTGCAGCCCGCACAGGCGCAGCCCGTGATCCTGCCCGGCCTGCCAGAGCGTGTCGAAGACATGGGCGGCCATGTCGGCGCCGACATAGATCTCCCAGCCCAGCTCGCCGACATAGGAGACGCGATGAACCCGGGCCAGTCCCATGCCGATTTCGACCTGCTGCGCGGTGCCGAAAGGATTGGCTTCGTTGCCGAAATCATCCGGCGACACCGCCTGCAACACGTCCCGCGCGCGCGGGCCCATCACCGCCAGAACACCCTCGGCGGCGGTCACATCGGTGATCACGACCCGCGCGTCGCCAAGGTGCCGCCGCAACCAGGTTTCATCCGCCAGCCGCGTCGCGGCGGGGGTGACGACCAGGTAGGCGGTCTCGGACAGGCGGGTGACGGTCACATCCGCCTCGATCCCGCCGGCGGCGTTGAGGAACTGGGTATAGACGATCCGCCCCGGCGCCACCGCCACGTCATTGCCGCAGACCCGGTTCAGGAACGCCTCTGCCTCCGGCCCCTCGATGCGCAGTTTGCCGAAACTCGACATGTCGTAAAGACCCACGCCGGTGCGGATCGCCCGGACCTCCTCCCCGACAGTGTCGAAGAAATTCTGCCGGCCCCAGGAATAGCGGTAGGCGGCCTCTTGCCCGTCGCGGGCAACCCAGTTGGCGCGCTCCCACCCCGCGAGTTCCCCGAAGACCGCGCCGTGACTGGCCAGCCGGTCATGGAACGGCGAGCGGCGGATACCCCGTGCCGTCGCCTTTTGCCGATAGGGGAAATGGTCGGCATAGAGCAGCCCCAGGGTTTCCGTCGATCTATCAAGCAAATACGCCCTGTTGCCCTGAAACGGCTGCATCCGGCAAATATCCACATCCCCAAGGTCGAAGGGTTTCGCCCCGTCCTGCATCCATTGGGCCAGCGCCATGCCGGCACCGCCGGCGGACTGGATGCCGATCGAGTTGAAGCCGGCCGCGACCCAGACATTGTCCATCTCGGGACAAAGCCCCAGGTGATAGGCATCGTCCGGGGTGAAGCTTTCCGGGCCGTTGAAGAAGGTGTGGATGCCGGCCTCGGCCAGCATCGGCATGCGGTTCACGGCCATGTCCAGGATCGGTTCGAAATGATCGAGATCCTCGGGCAGCTGGTCGAATTCGAAGGTCTCGGGGATCGGGCCCCAGGGCTTGGACACCGGTTCGAAGGCGCCCAGCATCATCTTGCCGGCATCCTCCTTGTAATAGGCGCATTCGTCGGGCACCCGCAGCACCGGCAGCGGGCCAAGGCCGGCGATCGGCTCGGACAGGATGTAGAAATGTTCGCAGGCCTGGAGCGGCACGTTGGTGCCCAGCATCCGGCCGACATCGCGCCCCCACATGCCGGCGCAATTGACCACGTGGTCGCAGGCGATATGGCCGGTCGTGCCATCCTCGGCCACCCAGTCGATCCCGGTAATGCGGCGGCCGGTGCGGGTGACGCCGCTGGCCCGGACATGTTCGGCGATCACCGCGCCGCTCTGCCGGGCACCGCGGGCCAGGGCGCGGGCGATATTGCCCGGATCGCCCTGCCCGTCCCTGGGCAACCAGACCCCGCCGGTGACGCCCGCGATGTTCAGATGCGGATAGCGGGCGGCGATGTCGTCCGGGCCGATCTCTTCGATTTCGACCCCGAAGGCGCGGGCCATGGCGGCGGAACGGCGCAGTTCCTCGAGCCGTTCACCGGTCAGCGCAGCGGTGATCGAACCGACCCGGCGGAAGCCGGTGGCCATGCCGGTTTCGTCTTCGAGGCTGCCATAAAGCTCCTGGCTGTATTTCGCGAGCCGGGTCATGTTGGCGGTGGCGCGCAACTGGGCGATCAGCCCGGCGGCGTGCCAGGTGGTCCCCGAGGTCAGCTGCTTGCGTTCCAGCAGCACCACGTCGGTCCAGCCAAGGCGCGTCAGGTGATAGGCGACGGAACAGCCGATGATGCCGCCGCCGATGATGACGGCCCGGGCCCGGGTCGGAAGGTCGGTCATGGGGTCAGCCTTTCTGGTTTCGGACGCTGCGCGTCCGACCGGGGCGGGGGCTCTGCCCCCGTCGGCCTGCGGCCGTTCCCCCCGAGGTATTTTCGGGACAAAGGCACATCAGACGATCCTGTGGCCGGCGGCGCGCAGGCGCCGGGCGATCTCGGCGATATGCGCCGGGGTGGTTTCGCAGCACCCGC
Organism: Rhodobacteraceae bacterium HLUCCA08; assembly: GCA_001314655.1. Lineage (GTDB taxonomy): Bacteria > Pseudomonadota > Alphaproteobacteria > Rhodobacterales > Rhodobacteraceae > Salibaculum. Next base: position 67,717 of record LJSF01000016.1, read on the forward strand.
CAAGGATCGTGGCCCCGCGGTCAAGCCAGTCCATGGCGAAATCCGCGTAGGCTTCGGGGCCCATGTCACGGCGCGATGTCAGCGCGTCGGCGGTGGGGCTGTCCTTCAGGAAATCCTTGGTGATCTGCGTGAAGCCATTGGCATAGGCGCCGCAGGGCAGGCCGGTGCGGGCGAAGATGTCGATCGCCACGCCCATCGCCTCGGGGGCCGAGCAATTGGCAAGGACGGCCTCGGCCCCACCCTCGACCGCGATCTGCGCGGCCTGGTCCACCGCTTCGCCCGAGCGCAGGCGCGTGCCGTCCTCGTCATCCAGGGTGAAGGCGATCCAGACCGGTTTTTCCGCCGCGCGCGCGCCGTCCAGGATCGCCCGGCCATGGGTCAGCGACGCGACGGTTTCGCACAGGATCAGGTCGACGCGCGGCGCCAGCAGCCGGGCGACCTCGGCATATTGCGGCACGGCGATGTCGGGGGGCGGATGGGTTTCGGGCCGGTAGGTGGCGACCAGCGGGCCGATCGCGCCGGCGACGCGGCCACGGCCCCGGGCGGCCTGTTGCGCCTCGTCCAGGGCCGCGGATTGCAGCGCCTCGAACCGGTCCGCGATCCCTTCCTTGACCAGGCGGTCGCGCAGGATCGCATAGGTATTGGCGGTGGCGATCGTGGCGCCGGCGTCGAAATAGGCGCGATGCACCTGCGCGACGAGGCCCGGATGATCCATCATCGCCCGGGTCGACCAGAGCGGGGTCGGCCGGTCACCGGCGCGGCGCACCACTTCCTGGCCGATCCCGCCATCCAGCAAGGTGATGTCGCTCACGCCTTCAACCTTTCATTGGCCGGATCCCAGGCCGGGCCATCGGCCAGGATTTCGGCCGCGACGGGTTCTCCGAAGATGTCGACCATGACCCGGGTTCCCGGCATCGCCAGGTCGGCGCGCACCATGCCGAGGGCCAGCGCGGCATTCACCCGATAGCCCCAGGCGGCCGAGGTGACTTCGCCCACGATTTCGTCGCCCTGCAGGATATTGGCCATGTAGGGCGCGTCCGCCGTGCCGCCCGCGATGCGCAGGGTGACGAAACGTTTCGCGGGCCCGGCGGCGCGTTCGGCCTCCAGCGCGGCTTTGCCGGGGAAATCCTTCGACCAGTCGATGAACCGTTCCAGCCCGCTTTCCAGCAGGGTGTAATCGGTGGACAGATCCCCCTTCCACGCGCGATAGCCCTTTTCGATCCGCAGGGAATTGAGCGCATACATCCCGAAGGGGGTCGCGCCGGCACCGATCAGGGCGTCATACATGGCAGCGGTATCGTCGGCCTTGGAATGCACCTCCCAGCCCAGTTCGCCGGCAAAGCTGACGCGGACCAGTTGCACCCAGGTCCCGGCGAGCTGCGCCGATTGATGGGTCAGCCAGGGTTGGGACAGGTCGGCGTCGGTCAGGCCGGACAGGAGGTCGCGCGACCCTGGCCCGGTCACGATCTGGCAGCCGAAATCGCGGGTCACGTCGGTCAGGGTGAACCCCGCATCGGCCGGCATCGCGGCCTGCAGCATCTCCAGGTCGTGCCATTGGGCGGCGGCGGCGGTGATCAGGAAAAAGAAATCCTCGTCCAGCCGCATCGCCGACATTTCCGTCACCACCCGGCCCCGCGCATCGGCGAAATACAGCAAGGCCAGCCGCCCGACGCGGGGCAGGCGCGAGGCCGTCAGCCCGTCCAGCCAGTCCGCCGCCCCCGGCCCCTGAAGCCGGTAGCGCGAAAACCCGGGCAGGTCGAGCACGCCGCAGCGATCGCGCACCTCCGCGCATTCCTCGGCCACGCGGGCCTCCCACGGGCCGTCCCGGTGCCAGGTCCGGGTGGCTTCTTCGGAGGTGTCGTCGCCCGGTTTCGCGAACCAGTTCGCCCGTTCCCAGCCGTTATAGGCCCCCATCTGGCCGCCCAGCGCGATGACCCTGTCATGCGCCGGGGACAGTTTCCGGTCGCGCCCGGCGGGCCATTCGTGATGCGGGAAATGCATGGCGTATTCGTGCCCGTAAACCTCGATCGCCTTGGCGTCGCAATAGGCCTGGTCGGTGTAATCGGTGTAACGCCGCGGATCGCAGGCCCACATGTCCCATTCGGTGGCGCCTTCGGTGACCCATTCGGCCAGCACCTTGCCGGCGCCGCCCCCTTGGGTGATCCCGAAGGTAAAGACGCAGGCCTCGAAGGCATTCGGCACGCCGGGCATCGGACCGATCAGCGGCAGACCGTCGGGCGCATAGGGGATCGGCCCGTTGATATTGCGCGCGACGCCCCCTTCGGCCAGCAAAGGCACCCGGGCCATGGCATCCTCGATATGCCATTCCAGCCGTTCCAGATCATCGGGATAAAGCTGAAAACTGAAATCCTCGGGCATCGGGTCATCGGGCGTCATCCAGGCGCCCCGGCACGTGTTCTCGTAGGGGCCAAGGTTGAAGCCGTTCTTTTCCTGCCGCAGGTAATAGCTGCTGTCGACGTCGCGCAGCAGCGGCAGCTTGCCGTTCTCTTCGGACCATTCGCGCAGCGCCGGGATTTCCTCGGTCAGGAAGAACTGGTGGCTCATCACCGCCATGGGCACCGTGCGGCCGCCGTAAGGCTTGAACCACTCGCCGACCCGCTGGGCATAATAGCCGGCGGCATTCACCACCTTTTCGCAGATGATGTCGCCCTTGTCGGTCTGCACGATCCAGTCGTCACCCCGCCGCGTGACGCCGGTCGCCGGGCAGAACCGTTCGATCCGCGCCCCGGCCATCCGCGCGCCCTTGGCCAGCGCCTGGGTCAGCTGCGCCGGGTCGATGTCACCGTCATCGGGGTCGTAAAGCGCGCCGGCCAGGTCGTGGGTTTCAAGGAACGGATAGCGGTCCTTGAGGTCGGCGACCTGAAGCATCTCCAGCGCCATGCCCTGCTTGCGGCCCATGCCCACGGCGCGTTCGAATTCCATCATCCGTTCGCGGCTGTGGCCCAGCCGGATCGACCCGGTGACATGGTAGTTCATCGGGTAATCGACCTCGTCCGCCAGCCGGCGATACAGCTGCAGCGAATAGCGCTGCATGTTCATCACCGCCCAGGAGGTGCTGAAGGACGGACAATTGCCCGCCGCGTGCCAGGTGGAACCCGCGGTCAGCTCGTTCTTTTCCAGCAGGACGCACTCCCAGCCGGCCCTGGCGATGTGATAGGCGCAAGAGGCGCCGACAACGCCGCCGCCGATGATGACCACGCGGGTCCGGGTCGGAAATTCCGAGGTGTTGGACATAGGGGTCAGTCCTCCCGTTGTGGTTCTGTTCCGGCGATATCGTAGTAATCGCCCTTGGCGGCGGTATGAATATGCCCACGCAGGCGCAGGCCGGTGGGGCCGTCGATGGAGCCGGTGGAAAAGCAGGTGAAGGGGTCGTCATCGTGTGTCCAGAACAGCGCCGATCCGCAGGTCGGGCAAAAGCCGCGCCGCGCCTTGTCCGAGGACCGGAACCAGCGGACCTCGCCCGCGATGTCGAGCGTGCCGTCCTCGAGATAGGCCGAGGCCCAGACATGGCCCGATTGCTTGCGGCACTGGGTGCAATGGCAGGCGGCGGGGGCGCCGACCTTGCCCCTTGCCTCGTAGGTGACGGCGCCGCACAGGCAGCTTCCCTTCATCGCGGGCTCCTTCAATAGACCGGCGGCGCGATCACCCAGATCGCGACGCAAGGGGTGTCATGGGGGTTCGACCAGCGGAACGGCTCTCCGCGGATGCGGAAACTGTCGCCGGGGTCCAGGCGGAACGTCCGCCCGTCGATCCACAGCTCCAGCCGGCCCGAGACGACATAGCCCACCTCCTGCGTCGGCCGCCGGCAGGTTTCGCCGATGTCGGAATGCGGCTCGAAGGTCGAATGGACCACCTCGAAATCGTCGGTCAGGTCGGGCGACAGCAATTCCTCGACCAGGCCGGCGACCCGGTTGCCGATCGGGCGCCGCGCCCCGGCGCGCACGATCAGCCCGGCCTCGTCCGCCGGCGCGTCCGAGCGGAACAGGCTCGATACCGATATGTCCAGCATCGCCGCCATCGCCCGCAGATCGCTGATCGAGGGGCTGGACAGGTCCCGCTCCACCTGGCTCAGCCACCCGACCGAGCGGCCCAGGCTTTCGGCCATCTGCGCCAGCGTCAGCCCGCGCGCCTTGCGCAGGGCCCGTAGATCGGCGCCAAGGGTTCCGGAGGCTTGGGGCGGGTCATGCAGCATCGCGCGTTTGGTGAAATTCTTCGTCTGAATTTCATGCTGACCCGAATCGGTGAAATTTCAAAGCGAAATTTCACGCGCTGGAAAACACCCCCCTCAGGATCGCCGACAGCCCCTCGGCATCCGCCTCGGTGAAGGCCGCCGGCTGGTCGCTGTCGATATCCAGAACCGCGATGACCTGCCCGGCGGCGTCGAAGACCGGCAGCACGATCTCGGACCGGGTCGTCGTGGAACAGGCGATATGGCCCTCGAACGCCGTCACATCCGCCACCAACTGCACCTGCCCCGTCCGCGCCGCCGCGCCGCAGACACCGCGTTCGAACGGAATCACCAGACAGCCGTGGCCCCCCTGGTAAGGCCCGATCTTCAGCACGCCCGGCGCGACGACCCGGTAGAACCCGGTCCAGTCGAATCGGGCGTCGGACTGGTGGATTTCGCAGGCCAGGGTCGCCATCAGGGCGATGCGATCGGTTTCGCCCTCGGTCAGGGCGGAAATCGTGCGGGACAGGTCGGCATAATCGGGCATGAAACCGCTTTGCGCCGTCCCGCCGTGCCGGTCAAGCGGGGGGTTAACCATGATAGGCCGATCTGCCCCGAAATGGCCTCTATTCGACCCATCTTCCGCCGCGCGAAACCGTCAAACCTGTTCTTGTAGCTGCATAGGCTTCCCTCGGCGTCACGTCGTTACAGCCCCCACCCAGTGCGTGGCGCCGAGGTCTTCCCCCCAGACATCATCGTGCTAGGCTGCGCCCCGACAGTGAGGGCTGACATGCGCGATTTCCAATTCCCCGGCCGATCCCCCGTCATCGCCGAAAACGGCGTCTGCGCCACGTCGCACCCGCTTGCGGCCAAGGTCGCGCTCGACATCCTGCAGGCGGGCGGGAACGCCATGGATGCCGCCATCGCCGGCGCGGTGCTCCTGGGGGTTTGCGAACCGCAATCGACCGGGATCGGGGGCGATGCCTTCTGCCTGTTTTCCCCCGCGGGAACCGACCAGGTTCTGGCGTTGAACGCCTCGGGCCGCGCGCCCGCCGGGCTGTCGTCCGAGGCGCTGCGCGCCGAAGGCGACCGCATCGACGAAGGCAGCGTTCATGCCGTGACCCTGCCCGGCGCCGTCGACGGTTTCTGCCGGCTGGCCGAAGATTGGGGCCGGCTGGGCCTGAAAAGTGTTCTGGACCCGGCGATCCGCTATGCCGAACTCGGCGTGCCCGTCGCCCCGCGCGTCGCTTTCGACCATGCCCGCGCGCACGGGGTCCTGCAGGGTCGCGCCCGCGATCATTTCCTGTCCGGTGGCCAGCCGCTCGCCGTCGGCCGGAAATTCCGCGCCCCGGGCCAGGCCGAGGTTCTGCGGGTGATCGCCCGCAAGGGCCGCAGCGGTTTCTACGAAGGCCCGGTGGCCGAAGACATGGTCGACAGCCTGCGCGCGCTTGGCGGCACCCACACACTGGACGATTTCGCCGCCGTCGAAAGCACCTATACCGACCCGATCTCGGGCGGCTACGGCGGGCTCGAACTGCTCGAACATCCGCCCAACGGCCAGGGCGCCACGGCGATCCTGCTGTTGAACATCCTGTCGCGCTTCGACCTTGCCGCGCTCGATCCTTTCGGCGCCGACCGCGCGCACCTCGAGGCCGAGGCAACAAAGCTCGCCTACGATGCCCGCAACCGCTTTGTCGCCGATCCGGATGCGACCGCCCGGCTGGATCACATGCTGGCCCCCGAAACGGCCGACCGGCTGGCCGCGCTGATCGACCCGGCCCGCGCCCTGCCCCAGGCGCTGCCGGGGGCCGAGGCGGTGCATCGCGACACCGTCTACATCACCGTGGTCGATCGCGACCGCATGGCGGTGTCGCTGATCTACTCGATTTTCCACAGCTTCGGGTCCGGCCTGGCCTCGGACCGGTTCGGGATCCTGTTCCAGAACCGCGGCGCCGGTTTCACGCTGGCGCCCGGCCACCCGAACGAGGCCGGCCCGGGCAAGCGGCCGATGCACACGATCATCCCCGGCATGCTGCGGCGCGACGGGCGCATCGACATGCCGTTCGGCGTGATGGGCGGGCAATACCAAAGCTGCGGCCATGCCCGGTTGCTGACGAATATCGAGGATTTCGGCCTGGACCCGCAGACCGCGCTGGACGGCCCCCGCTGCTTTGCCGAAGCCGGGGTGCTGACCCTCGAGCGCGGCTATGCCGACAGTGTCGCGCAAGCCCTGGCCGACAAGGGGCACAGGATCGCGCGGGCCGACACCCCGATCGGCGGCGGCCAGGCGATCCGCCTGCGCGACGACGGCATGCTCGAAGGCGCATCCGACCCGCGCAAGGACGGTATCGCGCTCGGCTATTAGAAACTCTGGCGTCAGGGATGCAGGGTGGGGGTCCACCCCACCTGCCGCGTCAGTTCAACTGGAATTGCAGCGGGTAATGCCCGTCTTCCATCGGGCCGAACATGTCGTAGATATCCGGATGCTCCACCGGTTCGCCGGAATAATCGGCGATCAGGTTCTGTTCAGACACATAAGCGACGTAAAAGCTGTTCTCGGCCTCGGCCAGCAGGTGGTAGAACGGCTGGTCCTTGGCCGGGCGCGCCTCTTCCGGGATCGACTGGTACCATTCCTCGGTATTGGAAAATTCGGCATCCACGTCGAAGACCACCCCGCGAAAGGGGTGCTTGCGATGGCGGACAACCTGCCCCAGGGAATATTTTGCACGCGTCTTGATCATAGTATCACAGCCCCCGGCCCGTTCCTAACGGCCATGCCACGCAAAGTCCATGAACACCCATTGAAAACATGGGAAACAGTCTGTGAACCTTGCACTGACAGTGCCCGGAGTCCCGGCTTTGATCGGCCTGTCGACACCGCCTTTTCCGGCCGTGGCCCGGTGGCGCCGATCCCCGGCCGGCGCGGCACCTTGCCCATTTGCAGGCGCGGCCGGATCGGATACACTGACCCCAACAAAACGCAAAAAAGCGAGAGGCAGATGAGCAGTTTCTTTCGCGCCGCGCTGTTGATCATCGTCCTGGGCAGCTGTGCCACCCGCGACTATTCCGCGCCGCGCAATCTCGACGACGCCTGTGCGATCCTGACCGAACGCCCGCATTACGTGCGCGCCTTGCAATCCGCCCAGCGCGAATGGGGGATCGAACCGCATGTGCTGATGGCGATGATCTATCAGGAAAGCAAGTTCATCGCCGACAACCGCCCGCCGCACCGCTACGCCCTGGGCGTGATCCCGACCGGCCGGCAAAGTTCGGCCCTGGGCTATTCCCAGGCGCTGAACGGCACCTGGGAGGAATATGTCACGCAGCGCGGCGGCCGCGGCGCCGACCGCACCGATATCGCCGACGCCACCGATTTCATGGGCTGGTACATGACCGCCACGGTACGCGAAACCGGCGTGCCGCTGAACGATGTCCGCAATCAGTATCTGGCCTATCACGAAGGCCGCACCGGCTATCTGCGCGGGTCGTACCAGTCCAAGGGCTGGCTGATGCGGATCGCCGGCGAGGTCGAGGACCGGTCCGTTCTCTACGGGATACAGCTGGCCAGTTGCCGCCGCTGGCGCTGATGCGCCCTGCGGCGATCAATCCTGCCAGTTCGCGGTTTCGCGCTGGATGTTGAACAGGATATCCGGCACCCGACCATCCTTGGTCAGGTCGCCCAGGATCACCGTGGTCTGACTGCCGGTATCGTCGGTGACGATCCATTGCCGCAGCTCGACCGGGTCGGACGTGAATACCATCTGGATATTGCCGTATTCGGGGTTCTGCGGATCCTGCGCGGTCACGGTCGTGGTGGTGCCGTCGCTGTCATGGCGCGTCACCATGCCCGACCGGGACAGGTCGATGTTCCGCTCCAGGATGATCTTCAGCGGCGTCTCGGCCAGAGGATAGCGGTCCGGCCCGGTGTCCGAGCGTGGATCGAAGATCGCCACCGACCCGCCGCCGGCCATGACCAGGGCCTGTTCGGGCGGGTTGTATTCGAACCGGATCCGCCCGGGCCGCTTGATATAGATCGTGCCCGTCGAGATCGTCCCGTCGGCGTTGATCTGGGTGAATTCGCCCTCGGCGCTGGTGAAGGAATTAAGGTAGCCCGACACCTCGTTCAGGCTCAGTTGTTGCGCCATGCCGGGGGCGGCCGCGAAGGCGGCCATGACCAGCGGCGCGGCAAGCAATAGGAAACGGCGGGTGATCTGGCTCATCGTCTGACCTGTTCGTTGTGTCTGGGCCGCATGCGGGCCCGTTTCAGATAGGCCCTGTCTGACCCATGTGCATCCGGTTAGGCGATATCACGCCGCCGGACAGCGGATAACAAGTCGGGAATCCCGCCGATCCGGCGCTTGTCACAGCATCAGATCCGGGGTGTCGGTCAGGGGCGCGGGCAGCGTGTCGCCCAACCGCGCCACCATCACAGGACACTCCGCCCGGCGCCCCGAACAGGATGTCCGGCGGCAGGGCCGCCTCGGCGGCGATCACGGGCTCCGGCAGGCCCGGAAGGTCGCCTCGGGCCTGCCTGAGACGCGCCCGCGCCATGTGGGACGTCTGGGGACAGCCATGGACCCCCGCCCCGGCCGACAGCGCCCCCGGCGCCAGGTCGATCGCATCCGGATCGGTCAGGGCGCCCGCCTGTTCCAGCGGCAATGCCGCATGGGCCAGGCTGCGCGCCGGCTTGCGCCCTGCCCGCGGTGGCGGGCGGCCGGCCGCCTCCAACGCCGCGCGCAGGGCGGCGATGTCGCTCATGCCTGCTCCGGCACCAGAATCTCGCGCTTGCCGACATGGTTGGCCGAGGACACGACGCCCTCTTCCTCCATCTGTTCGACCAGCCGCGCGGCCTTGTTGTAGCCGATCGCCAGCTTGCGCTGGATATACGAGGTCGAACACTTGCGATCCCGGGCGACGATCGCCACCGCCTGATCGTATAGCGCATCCTCGCCGTCGGTATTGCCGCCCAGGCCCAGGACCAGGTCGATGTCGGCCTCCTTGTCCTCGTCGGGGCCATCGACCACGCCGGATTTGTAATCGGGCGGGCCGTAGGCCTTGAGGTAGGTCACGATCTCCTCGACCTCTTCATCCGAACAGAACGGCCCGTGCACCCGGGTGATCTTGGAGCCACCCGCCATATACAGCATGTCGCCCATGCCCAGAAGCTGTTCGGCCCCCTGTTCGCCCAGGATCGTGCGGCTGTCGATCTTGGAGGTGACCTGGAAGCTGATCCGGGTCGGGAAGTTGGCCTTGATCGTGCCGGTGATGACATCGACCGACGGGCGCTGGGTGGCCATGATCAGATGGATGCCGCTGGCCCGCGCCATCTGCGCCAGGCGCTGGATGCAGGCCTCGATTTCCTTGCCCGCGACCATCATCAGGTCGGCCATCTCGTCGACGATGACGACGATATAGGGCATCGCCTCGGGGGCGAATTCCTCGGTCTCGAAGACCGGATCGCCGGTGTCGTCGTCGAACCCGGTCTGCACCGTGCGGCTGAACAGCTCTCCCTTGGCCAGCGCGTCCTTCACCCGGCCATTGTAGCCTTCGATGTTGCGCACGCCCATCTTCGACATCTTGCGATAGCGGTCCTCCATCTCGGCCACGACCCATTTCAGGGCCACCACGGCCTTTTTCGGGTCGGTCACCACGGGCGACAGCAGGTGCGGAATGCCGTCATAGACGCTCAGTTCCAGCATCTTGGGGTCGATCATGATCAACCGGCATTCCTCGGGCGTCAGCTTGTAGAGCAGGCTCAGGATCATCGTGTTGATCGCGACGGATTTGCCCGAGCCGGTGGTGCCCGCGATCAGCAGGTGGGGCATCTTGGCCAGGTTCGCCACGACCGGATCGCCGCCGATATCCTTGCCCAGCGCCAGCGGCAGGCGCATGGTGCTGTCGCCGAAATCGCGGGCGGCCAGGATTTCGCGCAGCACGACCATTTCGCGGTTTTCGTTGGGCAGTTCGATCCCGATGACAGAGCGGCCGGGCACGGTGCTGACCCGCGCCGACAGGGCCGACATCGACCGCGCGATATCGTCGGCCAGGCCGATCACGCGGGATGCCTTCAGGCCCGGCGCCGGCTCCAGTTCGTACATGGTTACGACCGGGCCGGGGCGGACGCTGACGATTTCGCCTTTCACCCCGTAATCGTCGAGCACCGATTCCAGCATCCGCGCGTTTTCTTCCAGCGCCTCGTCGGACAGGTGATGGCGCGTCACCTCGTCCGGGCTGGTCAGCAGGCTGAGCGGCGGGTGTTCGTAGGCCGGCCGATCCCGCGGCGCGTCAAAGGCCAGCCTGGGCTGTGCCTCGGCCTGGGCGGCGCGCGACGGCGCGACCGGCTTGCGCGGCGGGTGCTGAACGACCCGGCGCGCTTCGGCCGGTTGCGGGCGCGGCATCGCGGCGGCCCGGTAATCCGGTGCATCGTCGTCGGCGTCGAACAGCGGTTCGGCCACAAGCGGTGCCAGAGCCTGGGTATCATCCGACCGGGTCAGGATCCGCTGCGCCTCGGGTTCCGGCGCCTCGGGCGTGGCTTGCAGGGGCGGCTCGGGCGGCAGGTCCAGCGCGGCCCGCTGCCGGGTGTTGAGCAACAGTGGGATCGGGCCCGACGGCCGCTCGGCCGCCGCGGCGGCGCGGCTGGCGACGGCGGCGGCCACCGCGGAATTGACCCCGTCACGGGCCGGCGCCGGGGTGGCGCCCAGGCCGGTCTTGGCCCGGATCGCATTGCTGATCCGCGACCGGATGCGGTCGTCATCGGCCTCGGGCACCTCGTCCTCGAACACGCCGGCCTCGACCAGTTCGGGCTCGGGCATCGGATCGGCAGAGCGTTTCAGCAGCCCCGGCATCCGGGCAAAGAACCCGCCCCTGGGTGCCGGATGCGCCGGGTCGCGGCGCGGCGCCACCAGGGCGGTCTCGTCCCAATCGGGCTCTCCGGTATCCAGCGCGGCGGTGGCGGCGGTCAGCGGCGGTTCGCGGGTCGGCATCGCCGGGTTCGCCCGGACGATGGCCGCGACCCGGGCCGCCTCGGCGGACAGGCCGCGCTCGGGCGCCGGCACCGCGGCCTGCGCGTCCATGTCGGCGGCACGCTCGGCCCGCAGGGCACGGGCCTGGTCACGCCGTGCCTGCAGGGTTTCGGTCAGCCGCTGCGCCCCCGTCACCGAGGCCACGGCCCCCTTGCCCAGGCCCCGCAGCAAAAGCCCGTAAAGCGTGATCGTCCCGATCAACAGGAACCGCCCGGCCTGGCGCAGCTCGGGCCGGGTAAAGCCCAGCACGAAGGCGCCGACGGCAAGCAGCGCCAGGGCCAGGATCAACGACAGGATCTTGATCCCGAAGGCGGCGGTCACCGGCAGGACCGTGAGCAGGATCCCCGCCGCGGTATCGCCGAAGAACCCGCCATAGCCGAAATCATGCGTCCAGCCCGGCCCGGTGTCCAGGGTCGAGGCATAGATCGACAGCACCGCCAGCGCGATCGGGGCAAAGATCAGCCGGCCGATCGCGCGTTCGGTCCCGCCATGCAGCACGAACCGCAGACCCCAGGCCATCAGGACGGCGACCAGCCCCCAGGATCCCCAGCCGACCACCATGTAAAGCGGCCCGGCGATCATCGCGCCGAACCCGCCCAGCCAGTTCTGCACCGGCCGGTCGGTGGCGGTCATCCAGTTCGGGTCGTCGGGGCTGTAGGACGCGATCATCATCGCCACCAGGATCCCCGCACCGATCAGCGCCAGCCCGATCAGTTCCTTGCCGCGCTTCTCGATCATCGCCTGGGTCGCCGCATCAAGCAGCGGATCGCGGTGCCGGTTGGAATAGGAAGCCATGTTTCGCCTCGTCCTCATGCATATAGGCAGTCGCGGATCGCCGTCAGCCCGCGCTGCATGTCTTGTCTTGGGGCCACCATCGCGACCCGGATGAATCCCGCGCCGGGGTTGGCGCCCCCGACCTCGCGCGACAGGTAGGCACCGGGCAGGACCCGCACGCCGGTGTCCCGCCACAGTTTCAGCGTCGCCGCCTCGCCATCCGCGACCGGCAGCCACAGAAAGAACCCCGCCTGCGGTGGCAGATAGCCCGGCAGGCCGCCGAACAGCTTGTCGGCGATCGCGTATTTTTCCTGGTAGAGCGCCCGGTTCGCCGCCACATGCGCCTCGTCCGACCAGGCCCGTTCCGCCACCCGCTGCAAGGGCAAGGGCAAGGGCGCCCCGGCATAGGCCCGCAATTGGCGCACACGCGCCATGCTGCGCGCGCCCCCGGCAACGAAACCCGACCGCAGCCCGGGCAGGTTCGACCGCTTCGACAGGGAATGAAAGACCACGATCCGTTCGGGATCGGCGCCCATCTCGGCCGCGACTTCCAGCGCCCCGGGGGGCGGCGCCTTGCGCCAGATCTCGGAATAGCATTCATCGGCGAAGATGCGGAAATCGTGCTTTTCCGCCAGGCCGATCAGTCCCCGCCAATAGTCGCGCGACGCGACCGCGCCCTGCGGATTGGCCGGGCTGCAGATATAGGCGATGGCGGTCCGGTCCAGCACCTCGGCCGGCAGGGCCGCGTAATCCGGCAGGTGCCCGGTCTCGGCGACGGCCGGCACAAAGACCGGCTCGGCCCCCACCGCCGCCGCGGCGACGGCATAGACCTGGTAGAACGGGTTGGGCACCAGCACGACCGGCTGGCGGCCGTTCTTTTCCTCGGGGCACAGCGCGATCGCGGCGTTGAACAACCCCTCTCGGGTGCCGTTCAGCGCCATGATCCGGTCGGGCGTCGTGTCGACGCCATAGCGCAGGTTCAACCAGCCGACGATCGCCGCCAGCAGTTCGGGACTGCCGTCATTGGGCGGGTATTGCGCGAATTCCCCGGCATGGGCCGCGATCACCTCGGCCACGAAAGACGGCATCGGGTGCTTCGGCTCTCCGATCGACATGTGCAGCACCTCGCCCCCGGGCGCATGGGCGTCCAGAAGGCTCCGCAAACGCGGAAAGGCATAGGCCGGAAGCTGCGAAAACCGCTCGGGGTCCTGCATCGTTGAAACTGCCTCGGGTTCGCGGGATCGTTTTCGCCCCGCTTTCGTCGCAAACTAGACCGCCCGGTCGGGCGCTGTCCAGAAAATCACCACGAAATTCCGGGGGCTTCGGCGCAAGCTGTGGCTTTTAGGCCAGCGCCCGTTCCATCGCCGCGCCCAGCCGCAACAGGCGCTCCTCGGCCCCCGGCATCGCATCGGCCATCAGCCCGACCGAGGGCGTCCCGGTCGGCAGGCTCAGCGCGCAATCGCCCATCAGGTTGCCGACGCGGGTGTTGCGCAGCGCCATCAGGTTCACGTTCCGGTAGTGCTCCGCATCGGCCATCAGCGGCGCGACCTTCGGCGGCAATATCGCCACGCTCGGCATCAGCACCGCGTCATACCCGGCGATCAGCGCGTGCCATCGCGCCCTCAGCGCGCGCAATTCGTCCCGGGCCGACAGAAAGACATCGGCCGACACCGCCGCGCCCGCGCGCACCCGCTGCAGGATCGGCGGCCACATCCGGTCCGGTGCCGGTTCCACGAGGTCGCGCCAATTGGCCCAGGCATCGGCGGTATAAAGCGGCACCGACAATTCGAAGGCGCGGTCCAGGAACGGCGCCCGGATCGGGTCGATCCGCGCCCCCGCCGCGCCCAGCCGGTCCAGCGCGGCGCGATAGCCCGCCTCGGGCGCGGCCTCGATCCCGTCCAGCACGATCGTCTCCAGCGCGGCGAACCGCGCCCCCTCCAGCGTCGCGCCGCGCAGATCGGCCGGCGTGCCGCCCTCCAGCGCCGCCAGCATCAGCGCCGCGTCCTCGACATTCCGCGTGATCGGTCCGACCGTATCGAACCCGGTGCACAGCGGCACCACGCCCTTGAGGGACAGCCGCCCATGGGTGGTCTTCAGCCCCACCAGGTCATTCCAGGCCGCCGGGATGCGCACCGACCCGCCGGTATCGGACCCCACCGCCGCCGCCGCCAGCCCGAAGGCGACAGACGCCGCCGCCCCCGATGACGACCCGCCCGGCACGGCCTCGGCAGCATTCACGCAAGGCGGTGTCTGCGCCATCGGGTTCAAGCCCAGCCCGGAAAAGGCGATCTCGGACATATGCGTCTTGCCCAGGCAGACCAGGCCCAGCGCCGTGGCATTGCGCAACACCTCGGCGTCGCGCCCGGGCACCCGGCCCGCCATCAGCCGCGTTCCGGCCTCGGTGCCGATGCCCGCGCTGTCGAACAGGTCCTTCCAACTGACCGGCACGCCGTCCAGCGCCGACAAGCGCCGCCCCAGCCGCGCCCGCTCCGAAGCCGCCCGCGCCTCGGCCCGGGCGCGCTCCGGCGTGACCCGGACATAGATCCGATCCCGCAGCGGATGCGCCTCGATCGCGGCCAGGAAACCCTCGGTCAACGCCACCGGGTCGATCTGCCCGGCCCCGATCCCGCGGCCCAGTTCGGCCGCGCTCATCCCTCGCCACTGGTCCATGCCGCCCTCCGTTTCCGCCGACAGACGGTAGCGGCGCAAAGGCGCATGGACAATCCCGCCCGCCGCGCCATAGTCCGCATCATGGAACAGGATGTGCTCATCACCGGCGGCGGGTTGAACGGCCCGGTGCTTGCCCTTGCCCTGGCCCGGGCGGGCCTCACGGTCACCGTGATCGACGCCCTGCCCGCGGAGACCCGCAAGGACCCGGGCTTCGACGGCCGCGCCTATGCCCTGGCGCTGGCCTCGCGGCGGCTGCTGGTCAATCTGGGGCTTTGGAGCGCGGTTGCGGACAACGCCCAGCCGATGCTGGAAATCAAGGTCACCGACGGTCATGCCGGCACCGGGCCGTCCCCCTTTTTCCTGCATTTCGACGCGGCCGAGATCGAGGAAGGCCCGATGGGCTACATGGTCGAGGATCGCCACCTGCGCCCGGCCCTGCTGGCCGCGATGGAGGCCGATCCCCGCATCACCCACCTGTCCGGCACGACCGTCACCTCGCAACAGCTCGACGGCTGCGCCACGGTAACGCTGGACACGGGCAAGACCCTGTCGGCCGAACTGCTTGTCGGCTGTGACGGGCGCGCCAGCGGCACCGCCGCCCGGGCCGGGATCAAGCGCACCGGCTGGGGTTACGGCCAGACCGCGGTGACCTGCGCCGTGGCCCATGACAAACCCCATGACGGGATCGCGCACCAGTTCTTCATGCCGGCTGGACCGCTCGCCATCCTGCCGCTCAAGGGCAACCGCTCTTCCATTGTCTGGAGCGAAACCGACACCCGCGCGGCCGAACTCATGGCGATGGACGAGGCCACCTTCCTGCAGGCGCTCAAACCCGCCTTCGGCTCGTTTCTCGGGCCCATCACGCTCGCCAGCCCGCGGTTTTGCTACCCGCTGGGCCTGACGCTGGCCGATGCCTTCATCGCCGACCGGCTGGCTCTGGTCGGCGACGCCGCCCACGGCATGCACCCGATCGCCGGTCAGGGTCTGAATGCGGGGTTCCGTGACATCGCCGCCCTGGCCGACGTGCTGGCCCGGGCCCGGGCCCGGGGCGAAGATATCGGCACACGGCCGGTGCTCGACCGCTACCAGCAATGGCGCCGCTTCGACACGGCAACGCTTGCGCTCGCCACGGATACGTTCAACCGCCTGTTTTCGAACGACAACCCCCTGCTGCGCGGGCTGCGGGACCTGGGGCTTGGCGCGGTCAACGCCGTCCCCGCGCTGCGCCGCGGCTTCATCCGCGAAGCAGCCGGCCTGACCGGAGACCTGCCCCCGCTCATGCAGGGCTGACCCCCGCTTCCTTGGGTTGGAAATCCTCGGGGGGTGAATTGGCCGCAGGTCAAGAGGGCGGCAGACAGCCCCTTTCCCCGCCCGCCGCGGGCGAGATCAGTCGACCTGCCGCGCCTCGTCGGCGATCATCACCGGAATGCCGCCGCGGATCGGATAGGCCAGATGCGCGGCCTTGCTGATCAGCTCCTGGCGTTCGGCATCATAGGTCAGATGTCCGTGGGTTTCCGGACAGACCAGCGCCTCCAGCATGCGCGGATCGAAATCCGGCCGCACCGTCTCTTCGGTCATTGCATGACCTCCTCGCCATCGCCGCCACGCAGCGCATATTCGATCAGGGTGAACAGGGTTTCGCGCCGGGTCGACAGCGACGGCGCCTCCAGCAGCGCCTGACGTTCTTCGGGATCGAACGGGCACAGCATCGACAGCGAATTGACCAGCAATTCGTCCTCGGCCTCTTTCAGCGCGTCCCAGTCGGTCGACAATCCACGCACGCTGAAAAAACGCTCCAGCAAGGGCATCAACCGGCCGCGATCCAGCTCCGGGTCGCGTTCCGGCGCGCCCAGGTCGGCTTCGAAACCACTCCAGTCGACGCGCGTGCGGCGATAGGGGGTAAAGCCCTCGACCTCCTCGATCACGCGAAACCGCGACACGCCCGACAGGGTGATCATGTAGCGGCCGTCCTCGGTCTCGGAAAAGGCGGTCAACCGCCCGGCGCAGCCGATCTTGTGCAGGCAGCTCTTGCCGTCGCGCCCCTCATAGGGCTGGATCATGCCGATCAACCGCGTCTGCGTCTTGAGACAATCGTCGAGCATCGCCAGGTAGCGCGGCTCGAAGATGTGCAGCGGCAGCCGGGCCCGGGGCAAAAGCAAGGCGCCCGGCAACGGAAAGACCGGGATCACGTCGGGCAGGTCGGCCGCTTGCAACATGGGCATCAGCTAGCGCCCCCTTTGCGCCGGGCAAGCCTGCTCAGACAAAGATCATCGACGACAGCCTGCGCCGCCCGTTCAGCACCACCGGGTCGTTGGGCTTGAGCGCGTCGAAGATCGTGAACAGCTGCGTCCTGGCCGCGCCGTCGTTCCAGTCGCGGTCACGGCGGAACAGGTCCAGCAACTGATCGACGGCGCCGGCCGTGTCGCCGGCCGCGTTCAGGGCCGTGGCCAGGTCGAACCGCGCCTGGTGATCGTCCGGGTTCGCGTCGACCCGGGCCCGCAACTCGTCCACCGGGCCCGCGTGTTCGGCCTGGCGCGCCAGTTCGAGCGCGGCCCGGGCGGCCTCCAGTTCGGGCTTGTCGTGCAGCTCGGCCGGGGCGCCGTTCAGCACCGCCTCGGCCTGGTCGACCTGGCCCAGCGCCAGATGGGCGCGGACCATCCCGCCAAAGGCCGCGGCGCTGGCCGGATCCTCCTGGGCGATGGCGGCGAACACCTCGGCAGCGCCGGCCGCATCGCCGGCCACCAGCATCTGCTCGGCCGCCTCCAGCGCCTCGCCCAGCCCGTCATCACCGCCCAGAGCGGCCATCTTCTGGACGAAGTCCTCGACCTGGCTCGGCGGCAGGGCACCCTGGAACCCGTCCACCGGCTGGCCCTTGTGAAACGCATAGACCGTCGGGATCGACTGCACCCGCAGCTGCCCGGCCACGCCCTGGTTCTCGTCCACGTTGACCTTGACCATGCGCACCTTGCCGCGCGCCTTCTGCACCGCCGCTTCCAGCGCCGGGCCCAGCGTCTTGCACGGGCCGCACCAGGGCGCCCAGAAATCGACGATGACCGGCACCTCCTGGCTGGCATCGACGACATCGGCCATGAAGGTCTGGTCGGTTGCATCCTTGATCAGGTCATCGGCCGGTGCCGCGCCCTGGGTTCCATCGAGTTCGAGCATCGTTGCCTCCAATCGGGCCAGGTTTCTTGCGCCCTATATGGGCAAGACCGTCGCAAAGGCCAAGGGCGGGCTTTACCGGCGGGCATGGCACGGTCATTCTGCCGCGGACAAGCGAAAGGCCCGCCCATGCCCGTGATCCTGACCTTCGGCGACAGCAACACCCATGGTTCTGTCCCGATGACAACGGCCGAAGACCGGCGCCGTTTCGGGCACGACATCCGCTGGCCCGGGGTCATGGCCGCCGCGCTCGGCCCCGGCTGGACCCTGATCGAAGAGGGCCTGCCCGGACGCACCACTTGCCGCGACGACCCGGTGATGGGCGCGCATATGAACGGCCAGACGGGCTTGCGCATCGCGCTGGCCTCGCATGCGCCGGTGGATGTGCTGACGATCATGCTGGGAACCAACGACCTCAAGACCCGCTTCGCGCCCACTGCGCAGCGGATCACCGCCGGGGTCGCCGGGCTGCTCGACATCGCCGGCTCGGCCGAGGTCGCGGCGCGCCATCCTGGCCTGCGCCTGCTGCTGATCTGCCCGCCCCCGGTGGTCGAAACCGGCCCGATCCGCGATGAATTCCTTGGCGCCGAAGCGGTCGGCCCGGACCTGCCGCGCAGCCTGTCGGCGCTGGCGCAGGCCCGCGGTGTGGCGTTCCTGGATGCCGGTGCCACGATCGCCGTCAGCCCGGTCGACGGCGTCCATTTCGACCAGGACGCCCATGCGACGCTCGGCCGCGACGTCGCCGCCGCGATCGACCGACTGGTCTGAAAGACACGCCGCCTGCCGGGCCCGGCCGCGTCATGACGGTGTCACATTCCACTTGCAGGAGGTTTCCATGACCAAGGACACGCCCGCTACCGCCCCGGATGACCACCGCACCGAACGTGACGCGCTCGACCGGGCCTTTCGCGCCGCGGCGGCGCGCATGACCAACGGCGTTTCGCCCCAGGCCACCTTTTCCGCGCTGCAGGATTGGCTGTCGCACCTGTCCCGCGCTCCGGGCCGCCAGATGGAGCTTGCCGACCACGCCCTGGGCAATGCCCTGCGCGCCGGCCAGGGCCTGCTCGACCCCGAGGCCGGCATGACGCCGCGCCCCGGCGATCACCGCTTCGACCATCCGGGCTGGCGGTCCTGGCCGTTCAACGCCTGGGCGCAATCCTACCTGGCGGCCGAGGATTGGTGGCACGAGGCGACACGGCCCCTGCGCGGGATGCAGCCGCGCTCGGCCGACCGGGTGCGGTTCATGACCGAACAGGCGATCAATCTGGCCGCGCCGTCGAACAATCCCGTGCTGAACCCGGAGGTCGTGGAAAAGACCGTCGAGACCGGCGGCGCCAACCTGCGCGGCGGCTATCGCCGCTTCCTGCACGACCTGCGCAAGGACCTGACCGGCCAGGCCGACGGCCCCCGGCGCTACAGGATCGGCGACAATATCGCCTGCACCCCGGGCAAGGTGGTGTTCCGCAACCATCTGCTGGAGCTGATCCAATACGCCCCCGCCACCGGCACGGTCCATCCCGAACCGGTGCTGATCGTGCCGGCCTGGATCATGAAATACTACATCCTCGACCTCAGCCCGGAAAATTCGCTGATCCGTTACCTGGTCGACCAGGGCCACAGTGTCTTTGTCATTTCCTGGGTCAATCCCGGGGCCGAACTGCGCGACACCACGCTGGACGATTACCGGACATCCGGGGTGATGGCGGCGCTCGACTTGGTCGGCGACATCCTGCCCGGCCGCAAGGTGCATGCCTGCGGCTATTGCCTGGGCGGCACGATCCTGGCGATCGCGGCGGCGGCCATGGCCCGGGACGGCGATGACAGGCTGGCCTCGGTCACCTTGCTGGCCGGGCAGACCGATTTCACCGAGGCGGGCGAGCTGTTGCTGTTCCTCGATGCCGCTCAAATCGCCTATCTTGAGGATCTGATGTGGGAGCGGGGCTATCTGGACGATGAAAAGATGGCCGGCGCCTTTCAGGCCCTGCGCGCCCGCGACCTGGTCTGGGGCACCGCCGTGCGCCGCTACCTGCTGGACGAGGACGACCCGCAATTCGACATCGGCGCCTGGGCCGCCGACGCGACGCGGATGCCCTACCGGATGCATTCCGACTACCTGCGGTCGCTGTTCCTGGAAAACCGGCTGACCGGCGGGCGCTTTGCCGTCGATGGCCGGGTGATCGCCCTCAAGGACATCAGCGCGCCGATGTTCGTGCTGGGGACCGAGACCGATTACATCGCCCCCTGGCAATCGGTCTACAAGGCGGCTCTGTTCACCGAGACCGAGCTGACCTTCGTGCTGACCAATGGCGGGCACAATGCCGGGATCCTGTCCGAACCGGGCCACAAGCGGCGCCATTTCCGCGTCGGCCACCGCACCGCCGACAAGCGCTACATGGACCCGGACACCTGGCTGCAACATCACGAGGCGCAGGACGGAAGCTGGTGGCCGGTGTGGCAAGGCTTCCTGACCGAACGCGGTTCGGGCCCGATGGTGAAACCGCCGAAGATGGGCTCCAAGGCGCACAAGCCGCTGTGCGACGCGCCCGGGACCTACGTGTTCATGGAATGACGTCGGCACAAATCCGCCCGGAATGAAGGCGCAGCCGCCGCGCATCGCCGCGCCGCGGCCCGCCGCCGCGCTTCGCCCTACAGATCGAAGGTCGCAAAGACCGGCGCATGGTCGCTCGGCTGTTCCCAGCCGCGCACGTCGCGCAGGATCCGGCTGCCATGCCCGGCATTCGAGATGTCCGGCGTCGCCCAGACATGGTCCAGCCGCCGCCCCTTGTCGGCACTGTCCCAATCCGGGCTGCGATAGGACCACCAGGAATAGAGGTTGCCCTCGGGAATATCCTGGCGGGTGATATCGACCCAGCCGCCGGCCTCCTGGGTTTCGTCCAGTTGCGCCACCTCGATCGGGGTGTGACTGACGACTTTCAGAAGCTGCTTGTGGTTCCAGACGTCATCCTCGCGCGGGGCAATGTTCAGATCGCCCACCAGGATCGCCTTTTCCGGCCGATCGCCATGGAACCAGTCCCGCATCCCGGTCAGGTAATCCAGCTTCTGGCCGAATTTCTCGTTCACCGCGCGGTCGGGCTTGTCGCCGCCGGCGGGGACATAGAAGTTGTGGATGGTGACACCGTTCTCCAACCGCCCGGCGATGTGGCGGGCATGGCCAAGGGCGGCGAAATCCATCGACCCGACCTCTTCGATCGGCAGCTTCGACAGGATCGCCACACCGTTGTAGCCCTTCTGGCCGCGCGCGATCATGTGACCATAGCCCAGCGCCCGGAACAGCTCGACCGGGATCTTGTCCACCGGGCTCTTGCATTCCTGCAGGCACAGCACGTCGGGGGCCTGTTCGGACATCAGCCGCGCCACCAGCCCTTCGCGCAGGCGGACCGAGTTGATGTTCCAGGTGGCAAGGGTGAAAGGCATGGGGTCGCTCCGGCTGGTGTCGGGGGTAGGCCGGGCATCTGCCCGGCAATCCGGCGAAACCTACAAGCCGTCCGCGCCCTTGGCCAGCCAGTCCGACAGCCGCGCCAGCCCCGCGCCCAGCACCTCGGGCGCGCAGGCATAGCCGATGCGCAGATACCCTTCCATCCCCATCACCGCGCCGGGGGTCAGCATCACGCCCGTGTCCCGGATCAGCGCCTCGCAGAAGCCGTAGCTGTCGGCCATCCCGTCGACGCGCAGCAGTGCCGTGGTCCCGGCCCGGGGCGGCACGAACGCCACCCGCGGCTCGCCCGCCACCCAATCGCGCAGCAGCGCCAGGTTGCCGCGCACGATCCCCCGCGACCGCTCCAGGATCGCCCCGGCATTCTCCAGCGCCATGGCGGCGAAGTAATCGTCGATCATCCCGACGCTGATCGTGGTGTAGTCGCGGTGCCGCTCGCAACCCTGCAACAGCGCCTCGGGCCCCACGATCCACCCCAGCCGCAGCCCGGCAAGCGAGAACGCCTTGGAGGTCGACCCGGTGCTGATCCCCTTGGCGTAAAGGTCCGCGATCGCCGGCATGGTGTCGCCCTGCTCGGTCCCGCGATAGACCTCGTCGCACAGGATCCAGGCATCGTTCGCCCGGGCGATCGCCACCAGCCGGTCCAGCCCCCCGGCCTCGATCAAGGCCCCGGTCGGGTTGTTCGGATTGGTCAGGGCAATGACCTTGGCCCCTTGCGCAAGCCGGTCCAGCGCGTCCCAATCGGGCTGCCAGCCGTCGGCCTCGCGCAGCGTCACCTCCACCACCTCGGCCCCCATCGACCGGGGGATCGCGGTGTGCTGCTGATAGGTCGGGGTGATCGCCACCACCTTGTCCGCCGGCGCCACCAGCGCCTGATAGACCATGTGATTGGCCCCGATCGTGCCATGGGCGATCAGCACGTTGTCCGGCCCCTGGCGGTCATGCAACGCCGCCACCGCCGCGCGCAGCCGGTCCGAACCGCGGATCGCGCCATAGGTCATCTTCATCGCCGCCAGGTCGGCGGGCGTCGACTGGGTCGCCCCGGTGATCTGCATCAGGTCGGCCAGCGTCAGGCTGTCGACGCAGGTTTCCGCCAGGTTCAACGTCGCGCGGGTTTCCCAGGCGTTCATCCACTGCTCGACGCCGAAGGGCTCTATCTTCATGTCATAACGCCCTTGTCTGCCACAGCTTGACCTTGAGCCCGCCATGGG
Source organism: Rhodobacteraceae bacterium HLUCCA08 (assembly GCA_001314655.1). Lineage (GTDB taxonomy): Bacteria > Pseudomonadota > Alphaproteobacteria > Rhodobacterales > Rhodobacteraceae > Salibaculum. The sequence continues at coordinate 90,199 of LJSF01000016.1, forward strand.
CGACCGGCGGCCCCGGCGGCTGGAACGGCAGGCCGGTCGCCCTGGCCAGCCCGGCCTCGGTGGTCACGATCCCGACCCGCCAGCCGGTGAACCGGTCCTTCAGAACCTGCCCCAGGGCGCCATACAGGCCATAGAGCAGTTTCTTGTTGCCGATCCGCCCGCCATAGGGCGGGTTGACGATGACCAGGCCGGGCGGGCCGTCCGGGCGCTCCAGGTCACTGACCGGACGCGCGGTGAAGGACGCGACCGCGTCCACCCCGGCCCGTTGCGCATTGCCGGCCGCCATGCGGATCGCGCCCTGGTCGCGGTCGGACCCGTGGAACCGCAGCCCGGTATCGCCCGGCACCCGATCCCGAAGCGTCGCCCAGGCTGCCGGGTCGAACCTGGCCAGATGTTCGAAGGCAAAACCGCGCGACCGCCCCGGTTGCAGCCCCAGCGCCATCTCGGCCGCCTCGATCACGAAGGTGCCCGAGCCGCACATCGGGTCCAGCACCGGTTCGGTCCCGCGATAGCCGCAGGCGCGCAGGAACAGGGCCGCCAGGTTTTCGCGCATCGGCGCCTTGCTGACCGCTTCCTTGTGGCCGCGCTTGTGGAGCAGCGCGCCCGAGGTATCGACCGACAGGGTCACCAGGTTGTCGTCGATCCGCGCCCGCAGGGTCACGCCGCCGTCGCCCAGAGGCGCGCCGAACCCCGTGATCGCGCCCTCGATCCGCTGCACCGCGGCGCCGGCGTGATAGATCCTGGAGGCATGGCAACTTGCCTCGACCTTGACCGGTACGTCCGGGCGCAGCACCGCCGCCCAGTCCAGCTTGCGGGCCCGCTTGTCCAGCTGCGCCAGGTGAAAGGCGCGGAATTCGGCGAACCGTGCCAGCACCCGGCTGGCCCCGCGCAATTCCAGGTTGGCGCGCCAGACCTCGGGCCAGCCGCCTTGGCAGGTCACCCCGCCCGGCACCGCCGCCACGCCGTCGAACCCGGCGTCGCGCGCCTCTTCGGCCAGGACAGGCTCCAGCCCGGGGGAAACGGCCAGGAAGATCTCGAACGCGTCAGACAAGCGCCTGCCCCGTCGCATCGCGCCAGCTGTCCGGCGTCATGACGTAGCATTTCGTCAGGCTGGACCCGGTGCCAAGGTCCAGTTCGGCGTCATACCGGAACACCGCCCCCAGCCGCGTCGTCGCGATCTGGCTGCGCAAGTTGCCCGGCGCGATGTGGAACCAGACCCGGTCGAAATGACGGAACGCATGGGCCAGCATCAATGCCTTCATCTCGCGGTTCCAGCCGCCGCCCCAGTGGCTGGGCGCCAGAAAGGTGAAGCCGATGCCGATGTCGCCGGGATGGTCGGGCACCGGGTAGAACCGCGAACAGCCGATGATGGCGTCGCCGGCGCGCGCCACCAGCGTGCCGCCGGCATCCAGCAGGACATCGAAATAGGGGTCGAACGCCTCGGGTCGCCACCGGTCATCGGCCGGATGCTGTTCCCAGGTCGCCGGGTCGGACGCGGCGGCGAACAGACCCGCGCGATCCGCCGCCTGCATCGGCCGCAGGCACAACCGCTTGCCGTTCAGCTCCGGCTGGTCATCGAAATCGGCCATCTCGGGGTCCTTTCCGCGCAATCGCCGCACCTTCCGCACCCGCCCTGCCGGCGTCAAGCCGCGCGGTGCAGACAAAAAAAGCCCCGGCTCGAAGGCCGGGGCATAGTCCAACAGGGAGGTGATGGCATTACCCTGCCACCGGAGGGATGGGTATTCCGTAACGTATCGCGCCGATGCGTCAATTGACCTGGATCAAGCGACCAGCCGGTATCCGCCGCTTTCCGTCACCAGCAATTGCGCGTTCGACGGATCGGGTTCGATCTTCTGGCGCAGGCGGTAGATATGGGTCTCCAGCGTATGGGTCGTGACCCCGGCATTGTAGCCCCAGACCTCGTGCAGCAGCACGTCGCGGGCCACCACGCCCGCGGTCGAGCGATAGAGGAACTTGAGGATGTTGGTTTCCTTCTCGGTCAGCCGGATCTTGCGGTCGTCCTCGGTCAACAGCATCTTCTGCGCCGGCTTGAACGTGTAGGGCCCAAGCTGAAAGATCGCGTCTTCGGATTGTTCGTGCTGGCGCAGCTGGGCGCGGATCCGGGCCAGCAGCACCGGGAACTTGAACGGCTTGGTGACGTAATCATTGGCCCCGGCATCAAGGCCGAGGATCGTGTCGCTGTCGCTGTCATGCCCGGTCAGCATCAGGATCGGGCATTTGACCCCCTGCTTGCGCATCACCTTGCACAATTCGCGGCCATCGGTGTCGGGCAGGCCGACATCCAGGATCACGAGGTCATACAGCGCCTCGCGCGCCTTCTGCAGCGCCTCGGTGCCATTGCCGGCCTCGAAGACATCGAAATCCTCGGTCATGATCAATTGCTCGCCCAGCGCCTCGCGCAGATCTTCGTCATCATCGACAAGCAGGATCTTCTTGAGCTGTGCCATGGTGAACCTCCGTTTCAGGGGCAGATGCGCGCGGTTCACGCCACCGGCAAGATTTGTGGCAATGGTTTCACGCCGACGTGTGCGTATTGCGCCGAATGTTTCAATTCCTTGCGACTGGGGCTATCTGGAAGGCACAACAAAGGCATCGCCCATGACCCTCGCCCCCGATCCCACCGAACGGCTGGCCCGCGCCCGGGCCGATCTGCGCATGGGCGTGCCGGTGGTGATATGCGGTGACGCGGCCGGGGCGCTGGTGCTGTCGGCGGAAACCCTGGACCCGGCGCGTTTGTCCGGCGCGGTGGCGCTGGGGCCGGTCGACCTGGCGATCACAAACTGGCGGGCCGAAACGCTCAAGGTCCGCGCCTATGACCGCGACCTGGCGCGCATTCCCCTGCCCGACGGGGCCACCGTGCCATGGGTTCATGCCATCGCCGATCCGGCCGATGACCTGGCCATGCCGATGAAAGGCCCGCTGCCATCGCGGCGTGACGGCAGCGCGGGCCTGCACCGTGCCGCGCTGGCCCTGGCCAAGGCCGCGCGCCTGCTTCCTGCCGCGCTGGTCGTGCCGCTGGCCGACCCGGACGGGTTCGCCGCGACCCACGACCTCACCCGGATCAGTGCCGATGCCGCGTTGACCGAAAGGATGTCGCCGCTGTCGCCGGTGATCTCGGCCCGTCTGCCGCTGGAGGTGTCCGAGGCCGGCCGCCTGCACATCTTCCGCCCCGAGGACGGCGCCGAGGAACATTACGCCGTCGAAATCGGCGCCCCGGACCGCGCGCAACCGGTCCTTGCCCGGCTCCATTCCGCCTGTTTCACCGGCGACCTGCTGGGGTCGCTCAAATGCGATTGCGGCCCGCAATTGCGCGGCGCGCTGGCCCAGATGGGGGCCGAGGGCGCGGGCGTGCTGCTTTACCTGAACCAGGAGGGGCGCGGCATCGGCCTGGCCAACAAGATGCGCGCCTATTCGCTGCAGGACCAGGGCTTCGACACGGTCGAGGCCAATCACCGGCTGGGCTTCGAGGACGACGAGCGCGATTTCCGCATCGGCGCCGCGATCCTGTCGCAGATGGGGTTCTCGCAGGTCCGGTTGATGACCAACAACCCGGCCAAGGTGGCGCGGCTGGACCAATGCGGGCTGCAGGTGACAGAGCGGGTCCCGCTCAAGGTCGGCCAGAACCGGTTCAACCACCATTATCTTGCGACCAAGGCCAGCAAGTCGGGGCATCTTCTCTGAGCGGCGCCCCGCCCGGGGGCCGGCGGCGTCGCGCCGGGCGCAGGGCCGGCAACGCGACGTTCCGCTTGATCGACCCCGCCGCCCTGCCGCAGATTGTCATGCAAGGAGGCATGCCGATGAAAGACGCCCTGCAGATCGTCGCGATGATGGGGTCCCTGCACCGTCTCGCCCCGTTCTTTCTGAGCGCGCTGGTCGCGCTCGTGCTGTGGTGGACGCCCTGGCTGCTTGTCGCCTTGGCCTATGGCATCCTGGCCCAGTTCGTTGTCGAATATGCCATGCACCGGTTCCTGCTGCACCGGGAACCGCCGACGGACCAGGGCGTGTTCAACGCGCTCTACCGGTCGCATATCGGCCACCACGAATTTCCCGATGACCCGGAATTCTTCACCGGCGGCGACCATTGGTATGCGCTGCGCTTCGGCCTGGTCTCGGTCACGCTGCACACGCTCGCGCTGTGGCCTTTGCTTGGCCTGCTGCCGGCGCTGCTGTTCGCCTGGGTCGCGCTCTTCGCCGGTTCGGTCGCGGCCTTCGCCTTCTACGAATATTGCCACACGCTTGCGCATCTGAACGTGCCCAAGGGCCGGTTCGGCCAGAGGGTGACGCAGAAACACATGCTGCACCATTTCCACGACCACCGGGCCACCTACCATGTCAGCTTCGGGATGGGCTGGATCGACCGGCTGTTCGGCACCCGGCACGATGCCGGGGCGGCGAAGGCCCGGTTCGACCGCCACACGATGCTGTCCATGGGCATGAACCCCGAGGATCTGCGCCTGGTCACCGCGCGCAAGGCCTTCGGCAAGGCCGGGCTGCTGCCGAAATGGGCCAGGCGCGGCGGTGCGGCCGATCGCGCCGGGGCTTGATCCCGACGGCAAAGCCCGGCCAAGTCGGCCCATGACGCGCGACGACCTTGTCCTGACCCCCACCGGGCTGCGCTTTCGCGGGCGCCGCTTTCCCTGCACCATCGGGCGCGGCGGCATCCGGACCCGCAAGCGCGAAGGCGACGGCGCCACCCCCGCCGGCACCCACCGGATCGTCGGGATGCTCTATCGCCCCGACCGCATGGCCCGGCCCACCGACTGGGCGGTGCCGATCCGCCCCGGCGACCTGTGGTCCGACGATCCCGGGCACGAGGATTACAACCTCATGGTCCGCGCCCCCTATCCGCACAGCCACGAAGCGCTGCGCCGCCCCGATCCGCTCTATGACCTGGTGATTCTCACCGACTGGAACTGGCCCTATGCCGTCAAGGGCCGCGGCTCGGCCATCTTCCTGCACCGTTGGCGCCGGCCGGGCTACCCGACCGAAGGCTGCATCGCCTGTCGCCCCGATCACCTGGCCTGGATCGCCGACCGCATCCGATATCGCACCCGGTTGATCGTGAGGCCGTGACCGGGACGGCGGGCGGGGGTCGGCATTGTTCGCGCCATTGGTCCGAGCGGGCAATGCCGACGCGCCTGCGCACCAGCGGCGCCCCGCCGCGCGTCGCGTCAGCCGGCGGGGGCCGGTCGCGCGCCGAAAATCGCCGAGCCGACCCGGACATGGGTCGCCCCCAGGCGCACCGCCGTCTCGAAATCCTCCGACATGCCCATGCTCAGCCCGGCCAGCCCGTTGCGCTCGGCGATCTTGCGCAGCAGCGCGAAATGCAGCGACGGCTCCTCCTCGACCGGCGGGATGCACATCAGACCGGCCAGTGGCAGGTCCATCCCCCGGCATGTCGCCACGAACCCATCCGCCTCGGCCGGCAGCACCCCGGCCTTCTGCGGCTCTTCGCCGGTATTGACCTGCACGAACAGCTCGGGGCAATGCCCCGTCTCCTGCGCGATCCGGGCGATGGTCGCGGCCAGCCTGGGCCGGTCCACCGAATGGATCGCATCGGCCAGTTCCATCGCCTGGCGCGCCTTGTTGGTCTGCAGCGGCCCGATCAGGTGCAGCCGCACAGCGTCGAACCGGGCCCGGAATTCCGGCCATTTTCCCGCCGCCTCCTGCACCCGGTTCTCGCCGAAAACCCGGTGGCCTTCGGACAGAATCGCCTCCACCCGCGCCAGCGGCTGCTGCTTGGACACGGCGATCAGCGTCACCCCGGCAGGGTCGCGGCCCACCGCGCGGGCAGCCGTGGCGATCCGGTCACGAATTTCGGCGATCGACATGCAAGCTCCTGTTTTTTCTCTTGCTTGTTCTCCTACGACACCGCGCGCGGGCTGTCACGCGAAGCGACCGAAAAACCGTGTGTGGCGCACATGCATCATTTTTCCCCCACCGCCCCGGCGCCGGGGGCTTCGCGCTTGTCTGATCAGCCGCTTGAGCGCAAAGACACTCTCAATGCTGGTGTTACTGGCATTCTCGGGAATGCAAACCACGAGGGAAAACCATGAAAAGCATCCTCCTTGCCTCGGCTTCGATCGTCGCCTTCGCCGGCGCCGCCGCTGCCGAAGTATCCTTCTCGGCCGAGGCCACCGTTGGTTACAACACCGACGATGCGCCGTTCAGCGCCGACGACAACGCTGAAGGCTTCTACTGGGACGGCAATGTCGCCGTCACCCTGAGCCAGGAACTCGACAACGGTCTGACCGTTGGCGCCGGCTTCGACTTCGACGTGGCCGACAACAGCCTGGGTGAGCCGCTGGAATCGGGCGGCTGGAACATCTTCGTCGAATCCGAAACCGCCGGTCTCTATGTGGGCGATGTCGCCTTCGCCGCCGAAACCCGCTGGGTTTCCGCCGGTGACATGGAGCAGGACAACTTCTCCGATGCCGATGGCGAAGTCGCCCTGCGCGCCGACGCGATGTTCAACAACATCGAGGCCTCGCTGTCCTACGTTCTGGCCGATGCCGATGGCAACGTGAACGTCGCCGACGACCTGAACCAGCTGTCGCTGGGTGTGGCCGCCGATTTCGGGAACGTCAACGCTGTCCTCGTCTACCAGGAAGCAATCAGTGAGGCCGCCGGCTTCTACAACGGTGACAACGACGACTTCAATGAAGGCGAAATGTTCGGCATCTCGGTCGGCACCACCTTCGGTGGCGCGGATGTCCGCCTGGCCTACGCCAGCGACGAAACCGAAGGCGAAAACTCGCTGGGCCTCGAAGCCTCCTACCCGATCGGACCCGTGACCGTGACCGGCTACTACGTCGAAGAATCGCTCGGTGACGCGAACTTCGGCCTGAACGTCGCCTACGAAGACGGCCCGATCTCGGTCGCTCTGGACTATGCGGACGAACAGGGCACCGAAATCATCGGCCTCGAAGGTTCCTATGATGTCGGCAACGGCCTGGTCGCCTATGCCGGTATCCTGACCGAAGACGCCGGCGATCGTTTCTACCTGGCCGGTGAATACGACCTGGGCAGCGGCGCTGCCCTGCTCGTCTCCTATGCCGAAGACGACAATGACGTCGACGGAGACGAAATCGGTGCCAACGAATACCAGCGCGGCACCACCGTGGAAGTTTCCTTCGAGTTCTGATCGAACCCGAACGACCACGACCGGATCGAGCGGCCCTTCGGGGCCGCTCTTTTCGTTTGCGACCCCGCCCCGATGCGCCAAGCCTTGTGAGCGCGCCCGCGCTTCGCTAGAAATCCGGGGACACGAACGGGCAAGGGGCAGACCCAGTGACCATCGCCAGACCGATCCTCGCCGCCAGCCTGGCGGTCACCCTTGCCGCCTGCGGCGGTTCCGGCAGCCTGGGCAGCCTCGGCTTCGGCGGCCGCGATGCTCCGGCGGCGACCCAGCAACCCGCCCGCACCCAGGGCGCCGAAAGCGTCGCCGTGAACCGCTATCTCTGGGCCGCCTCGCTGGATGTTCTGAACTTTCTGCCGATCGAAAGCGTCGATCCCTTCACCGGTGTCATCGTCTATGGCTACGGCACCCCGCCCGGCACGGCCCGCGCCTATCGCGCCACGGTCTATATCACCGATCCGGCGCTGGATGCGCGCTCGCTCAACGTCGCGATCCAGTCGCGCTCGGGCCCCGTGGCCGACGAAACAATCCGCGCCGTCGAAGACGCGATCCTGTCCCGCGCGCGCCAGTTGCGCATCGCCGACGGCGCGCTGTAGACCCGCGCCCGCCTTCGCGCTAACACCACGCCGGGCCCTTCTCGCCCGGCGTTCGCATTTCAAGGAAGACCATGTCCCGCTACGACCCCGCCTCGATCGAGCCGAAATGGCAAGCCGCCTGGGACCAGGCCGAAACCTTCAAGGCCACGCGCGAGGGCGACAAGCCGAAATACTACGTGCTCGAGATGTTCCCCTATCCCTCGGGCCGGATCCATATCGGCCATGTGCGCAATTACACGATGGGCGACGTGATCGCGCGCTACAAGCTGGCCACCGGGCACAACGTTCTTCACCCGATGGGCTTCGACGCCTTCGGCATGCCGGCGGAAAACGCGGCGATGGCCAGCGGCGGGCACCCCAAGGACTGGACCTATTCCAACATCGACACGATGGTCAGCCAGATGAAGCCGCTGGGCTTCGGCCTGGACTGGAGCCGGATGTTCGCCACTTGCGATCCGGAGTATTACGGCCAGCAGCAGGCGCTGTTCATCGACTTTCTCGAAAAGGGCCTGGTCTACCGCAAGAATGCGGTGGTGAACTGGGATCCGGTCGACATGACCGTGCTGGCCAATGAACAGGTGATCGACGGCCGCGGCTGGCGCAGCGGCGCCGAGGTCGAGCGGCGCGAACTGACCCAATGGTTCTTCAAGATCAGCGATTTTTCCCAAGACTTGCTGGAGGCGCTGGACGGGCTCGATGACTGGCCCGCCAAGGTCAAGCTGATGCAGGCCAACTGGATCGGCCGCTCGCGCGGGCTGCAATTCGCCTTTTCCCTGGTCGACGGCGCGCATGGTTTCGACCGGGTCGAGGTCTATACCACCCGGCCCGATACCCTGATGGGGGCGTCCTTCGTCGGCATCTCGCCCGACCATCCCCTGGCCAGGGAACTGGAGCGCGAGCGTGACGATATCGCCGCCTTCTGCAGGCAGGCCCGCCAGGGCGGCACCACCGAAGAGGCGCTGGAAAAGGCCGAAAAGCTGGGCTTCGACACCGGGCTGCGGGTGCGGCACCCGTTCGATACCGCCTGGGAACTGCCGGTCTACATCGCCAATTTCATCCTGATGGATTACGGCACCGGCGCGATCTTCGGCTGCCCGGCCCATGACCAGCGCGATTTCGACTTCGCCACCAAATACGGTCTGCCGATCATCCCGACCTTCCTGCCGGCCGAGGACAGCGCGCCCGACCTGGACGAGGCCTTCGTGCCCGCCAGGACCGACAGGGTCCACTGGGTCCGCGCCTTCGACTGGCCTCAGGACGCGACCGGCGACCAGGCGGTCGAGGCCGCCATCGCGTTCTGCGAAGCCAACGGCGTCGGCCAGGGCGTGACCAGGTTCCGCCTGCGCGACTGGGGCCTGAGCCGCCAGCGCTACTGGGGCTGCCCGATCCCGGTGGTGCATTGCGACACCTGCGGCGTGGTGCCCGAGAAAAAGGAAAATCTGCCTGTCACCCTGCCCGAGGATGTCAGCTTCGACACCCCCGGCAACCCGCTGGACCGCCACCCGACCTGGCGCGACTGCGCCTGTCCCGCCTGCGGTGCGCCCGCCCGGCGCGAAACCGACACGATGGACACCTTTGTCGATTCGTCGTGGTATTTCGCCCGCTTCACCGCGCCGAGCGCGACCACGCCCACCGACAGGACCGAGGCCGACTACTGGATGAATGTCGACCAGTATATCGGCGGGATCGAGCACGCGATCCTGCACCTGCTCTATTCGCGGTTCTTCGCCCGCGCGATGCATCTCTGCGGCCACCTGCCGGAGAAGTCCAAGGAACCCTTCAACGCGCTGTTCACGCAAGGGATGGTGACGCATGAAATGTACTTGGGAAGTGTTTTGGTAGAAGCACCGAAAACGGTCTTCGACGAAGACCTTGGTCAAGAAATCCAATCGATCGGTGGTTCCCGAGCCAAGTATTACTATCCAGAAGAAGTCTGCAGATTTGAAGTAGATGGCAAGCCAGCAGCGCTTCTACGCAAATTTGTAGAGGGTCGTGGCGTCGACACAAGCGATACGGCCAGTCTCAGAGATCTTTGGCGGAGAGATTGGGATTTGACCGAGGTGGGTGAGGAAGACCCCAAACTTCAGGTTTTTCCCTCCGCCAAGATGTCCAAGTCCAAGAACAACGTCGTCGATCCGGTGAACATCATCGCCACCTACGGCGCCGACACCGCGCGCTGGTTCGTCCTGTCCGACAGCCCGCCCGAACGCGACGTCGAATGGACCGCCGCCGGGGCCGAAGCCGCCCATCGCCACCTGGCCCGGGTCTGGCGCCTGGCCGCCGACATCGCCGGCAGCGAAGACGCCGCGAACGCGGCGGATGAGCCGCTTCTGCGCGACATGCACAAATGCATCGACGAGGTCACGAAGGGCATCGAAAGCTTCGGCTTCAACGCCGCCATCGCCAAACTTTACGGCTTCACCGCGACCGTGCAGAAATCCGCCGCCGGCAGCGCGGCCAAACGCGCGGCGATGCGGACGCTGGCCCAGCTCATGTCCCCGATGACGCCGCACCTGGCCGAAGATATCTGGGCCATGCTGGGCGGCACGGGCCTGATCGCCAACGCCCCCTGGCCGGTCGCGGACGCGGCGATGCTCGTCTCCGATACCGTCACCCTGCCGATCCAGGTCAACGGCAAGCGGAAATCGGAAATTACCGTGCCCAGGGACATGCCCAAGGACGAGGTCGAAAAGCTGGTCCTGCAGGACCGCCATGTCGTCCGGCTGCTCGATGGCGGGCAGCCGAAAAAGCTGATCGTCGTGCCCGGACGGATCGTCAATGTGGTCCTCTGACCGCAGAACCCTGCTGGCCGGTTTGGCCGCCCTGCCCCTGGCCGCCTGCGGCTTTACCCCGGTCTATGCGCCGGACGGGCCCGGCACCGCGATGCGCGGCCGGGTCGCCTATCGCGCGCCCGACACGCCCGAAGGCTTCCGCCTGCGCGCCCAGCTGGAAAACCGCCTGGGCCGGGTCGAACAGGGCGATTACCTGCTGACCGTCCGGCTCGATATCACCGAGGACGCCCTGGCGATTTCCTCGGCGCAGGATGTGAACCGCTACAACGTTCTCGGGCGCGCCGACTGGACCCTGACCCGGCCCGGCGGCGACACCCCCGTCGCCCGCGGCAGTGTCGACACCTTCACCGCCTATTCCGCCTCCGGCACCACCGTGGCGACCCGCCAGGCGCAGGGCGCCGCCCGCGACCGGCTGGCCATCGCCCTGGCCGACCTGATCGTCACCGAGCTGATCCTCGCCGCGCCATGAAGCTCAGCGCCCGCGACGCCGCCGCCTATTTCCGCAAGCCCGATCCGAAGGCCACCGGCCTGCTGATCTACGGCGCCGATGCGATGCGGGTGGCGACCCGGCGGCAAGAGGTCATCGCCGCCCTGGTCGGCCCAGGCGGCGAAGAGGAAATGCGGCTGGAGCGGATGAACGGCGCCGAACTGCGCAAGGACCCCGCCCGCCTGTCCGACGCGATCAAGGCCCAGGGCTTTTTTCCCGGCCCCCGCGTCGCCTTCGTCGAGGATGCCACGGACGGGCTGGCCAAGGTCATGGAAGTCGCGCTGGGCGATTGGGCCCCGGGTGATGCCCAGGTCATCGTCACCGCCGGGCAGCTCAATGCCCGCTCTGCCCTGCGCAAATTGTTCGAAACCCACAAGACCGCCTACGCAGTCGGGATCTATGACGACCCGCCCGGCCGGGACGAGGTCGAACGGATGCTGTCGGATGCCGGTCTGCGCGACATCCCCCGCGACGCGATGGAGGCGATCCTGGCCCTGTCGCGCGGCCTCGACCCCGGGGATTTCCGCCAGACGATCGACAAGATCGGCCTGTTCAAGCAAGGCGACCCCGCCCCGCTGTCGGTCGCGGATATCGAGGCCTGCGCGCCGCTGTCGGTCGAGGCCGACCTGGACGACGCCCTGCATATCGTGGCCGAGGGGCGGTCGGGCGAAATCGGCCCGGTGCTGCACCGGCTCGAGGCGCAGGGGATCGGCCCCGTCAGCCTGTGCATGGGCGCGATGCGGCATTTCCGGGCGCTGCATGCCGCCGCTTCGGATCCCGGCGGGCCGGGCGCGGGCATCGCCCGGGCGAAACCCCCGATCTTCGGCCCGCGCCGCGACCGGATGGTGCGCCAGGCCGGGGAATGGGGGCTTTTCAGGCTGGAAAAGGCACTCGACCTGCTGATCGACACCGATCTGCAATTGCGCTCGTCCAGCCACGCGCCCCAGGTCGCGCTGCTGGAACGCGCCTTCATCCGCCTGGCGATGATGGTGAAACGCTAGCGCCGCAACACCCGCGCGGCGGTGCGCGCCAGCAACACCAGGTCGTAACAGGCCGACCGGTTCGCCTGATGGATCAGGTCCAGCCGGGCCTTGCGCGGAATGCAGCGGCGGCGATAGGCGGCATCGGTGTCCTCGGCCGTGGCGCAGTCGGCCAGGATCCGCTCTTCGGCGCCGTGATAGACCAGCGTCGCCAGGCCGGTGATCCCGGGCCGCGATTGCAGGACCTGACGATACAGATCCGGATAATCGGCGACATAGACCGGCAGCGGCGGGCGCGGCCCGACCAGCCGGATATCGCCCCGCAACACGTTCCAGGCCTGTGGCAGTTCATCCAGCCGGGTCTTGCGCAGAACCCGCCCGACCGCCGTGATCCGGTCTGCCTTGTCGCCGCCCGACACGCCCGCATCGCCCGGATCGGGCCGCATGGTGCGGAATTTCCACAAGGTGAACGGCTCGGCCACGCCGCGCATCCGGGTCTGGCCGAACAGGATCGGCCGCCCCTGCCCGACCAGCAGCACCAGCGCCACGATGGCGACAAGCGGCAGCAGCACCGGCGCCAGCACCACCAGCACCGCCAGGTCGAAGACCCGTTCCGACACCTTCACCGGGCCCTCGCGAAACGCGGATCATGGGCGCAAAGGTCATCGACGATGTCGGCCGCCGTGGCGCCGCGCCCCGGCTCCAGCCCCAGCGCGGCCAGGCGGTCGGTGTCCAGCGCGACCTCGACCGGCAGATCGGCGGGTGCCGGCACCTCGGTCAAGGGCCAGCCGATCTCGGTCACAAGCTCGGCCATGGCGACCGTCGGCGACAGTGACAGGTTCAGAACCGCCGGCAACGGCACGCCCTGCGCGGCCATCCGGCACAGCGTGAACAGCATCCCGGCCAGCCGCGCCGGCCCGATATACGAACGGCGCAGCGGCCCCCCGGCCGGCCGATCCAGCTGCACGGCACGTGGCCCGGGCCCCAGCAACGCATCCGCCCCGGCGATATTGCCGATCCGCAACAGGGTGACACCCCGCCCCAAGGTCTCTTGCAGCACGGCCTGCTCCATCCCGGCCTTGGCGCGCCCGTAGTCGCTGACCGGCGCCAGCGCCGCGACCTCGGCAAAGGGTCCGTGGCCGTAGACCGCGCTGGACGAGGCGATCAGCACATGCCGCGCGCCCCAGGCATGTCCGGCCTTCAGCCCGGCCAGGGCCAGGTCGGTATTCTGCGCCAATGGCTCGGCCCGGCCCCCGGCCAGGCACAGGATCACGTCGGCGCGGAGATCGCCCGGGATCGGCTCGGCCAGCATGTCCCAGTGCAGGGACGGGTCGGGCAAGGCCGCCGCCCCGCGCCCATGCCACAGCGGCGCGACGCCGTCGGGGCAGGACGCGCGGCGCAGGATCGTTCCGATCTGGCCGGTCGCCCCCAGAACCGCCACGCGCGCGCGCCCTGTCATCGCAATGCTCTCCTGACCCTGACTGGCGCGACTGTCCCAAGCGCCCGCCAGCTTGTAAAGCAGACCCGCGCACAGCATCGCGGGCGGGGTTTTTCCCGCTTACCAAGCACGGGGCCATCCGCTAGGGTCCGCGCCGATCGAACGGGGGAACGGATGAGACCCTATCCGCGGCGCGCGATGATTCTCATGGCGGCAAGCTCGGTTGCCGCCTGCGCCGCCGTGCCGCGCGGCGCGCCGGTTCTGGACGAGGTGCTGGATGTCGAAACCGGCGACGACGCCGCCCCCGCCACCTTTGCGGTCGAACGCGTCACCGGTGCCAGTGTCGATCGCTACAACGGCTGGCCCCATCGCCACAGCCTGATCGGAGACGGCTGGCCCCAGATGCGCGGCAACAGTTCGGATCAGGCGATCCGCGCCGGCGATACCCTGATCGTGACCATCTGGGACGCCGACGATAACTCGCTCTTCGGCAGTCCCGGCACGCGCGCCACGGTGATCGAGGGGCTGCGCGTCACCGACGCAGGCGCGGTGTTTCTGCCCTATGTCGATGATGTCCGGGTCGCCGGGATGACCGCCGATGAGGCCCGGGCAGAGCTTCAGGAGGCGCTACAGGACATCGCCCCCTCGGCCCAGGTCCAGCTGGTGCAGCTCGCCGGGCGCGGCAACGCGATCGACATCCTCGGCGCCGTGGGCGCTGCCGGCCGCTACGAACTGGACGGCGATACCTCCGTTCTCGGTGCGCTGGCCCTGGGCGGCGGCGCCGCACCCGACCTGCGAAACGCCCATGTCCGGCTGTTGCGCGGCGACCGGGCCTATCTGGTCGCGCTGGACCGGCTATATTCTGGTGCGGCCGTGGATACGCTGGTGCGCGGCGGCGACAGGCTGCTGGTGGTCGACAGCGACGATCAGTTCATCGCGCTGGGCGCGCTGGGCCAGGAACAGATCGTGCCGCTGCCGGCCAATCATGTCTCGGCCCTGGAGGCCCTGGCCCTGGCCGGCGGCGTGCAGGACAGCCGCGGCGATATCGCCGGTATCCTGGTGCTGCGCGACTACCGGGCCGCCGATCCGGGTGCCGGCGGCCCGCCGATGACCCGGGTGATCTTCGTGATCGACCTGACCAGCGCCGACGGGCTGTTCAGTGCCGAAAGGTTCCTGATCAATCCCGGCGACGTGCTTTTGGCCACCGAAAGCAAGGTCACCCGCGCCGAAAGCATCCTGTCCCTGGCCCGCAGCGCCTTCGGTCTGGGCAATGCCGTCACCAATTGAGCGTCAGCGGCGCGCGCCGGCGAGCCCTTTCAGGACCGCGACGATCGCCGTGACCGCCGCGCCCATATCCGCGGGATCCGCATGTTCGGCCGGGGTGTGGCTGAGCCCGTCGCGGCAGCGCACGAACAGCATCGCCACCGGGCACAGATCGGCCATGGCCGAGGCGTCATGCGTCGCCCCCGAGGCCAGCCGCAGCCCCGCCCCGCCCTGGTCCCGGATCGCCGTTTCCAGCCGGTCCGACAGGGCCGCGTCGCAGGGTTGCGCCGGTTGGGCATAGCTGCGGCGGATGTCGATACCCAGGCCCGACCTGTCGGCCAGCGCGGCGGCGAAGCGATGCAATGCGGCACCGCCGCCGTCGCGCACCGCATCGTCGGCCGAACGGAACTCTGCCGTCAGCCGCACCTCGCGCGGCACGGCGTTCACCGCGTTCGGCGCGACCTCCAGGTAGCCCACGGTGCCCAGCAGCCCGTCCGTGCTCTGGGCCAGCCGGTGGACCTCGGCCACCAGGGCCGCGGCCCCGACCAACGCATCGCGCCGCCCCTCCATCGGCAGGGTGCCGGCATGACCGGTCTGTCCGGTCACGGTGATCGGATGCCGCTCGATCCCGCAGATCGCGGTCACGACCCCCAGCGCCTGCCCGGCCCGTTCCAGCACCGGACCCTGTTCGATATGGGTTTCCAGGTAGCCGATGATCCCGGCCGGCGGCCGCGCCAGGCCCGGGATCGCATCCGGGTGCAGCCCGAACCCTTCCATCGCCGCGCGCAGGGTGACGCCATCGGCATCCTGCATGTCCAGAACGCCCATGTCGACGGTCCCGGCCAAGGCCCGCGGCCCCAGCAGCGCTGTGGGAAAGCGCACGCCCTCTTCATCGGCAAAGGCCAGGATTTCGACCGTAAAGGGCAACCGGACACCCTCGGCGCGCAGCCGCTCAAGCGCCAGGAGCGGCAGGACCACGCCCATGATCCCGTCATAGGCGCCGCCTTCGCGGACCGAATCCTGGTGCGAGCCCATCAGGAATGTCGGCGCCCCCTCCGGCCCGTCCAGCCGGCCGATCAGGGTGCCGGCATCGTCCAGCCGCACCTGCAGCCCGGCACCCTCCATCCAGCCCCGCAGCAGGTCCAGCGCAGCGCGGTGATGTTCGGTGAAGGGCAGTCGGGTCACGCCGGGGCCGGGGGCGGACAATCCGGCCAGCTGCGCCAGCCGATCCGCGGCACGGGCGCCGGGATCAGTCAAGGACGCGCTCGGGGTTGGCCCGGGTCGGCACCTGGCGCGCCCAATCGGCGTAATCGCCGCTGGTCGCGCGCCGGTAGAGGCCGTCCAGCGCGCCGATCGGGTCGGTCTCGTGGTGATCGATCCGCAAGGTCAGGGGCGCGCTTTCGGGGTGCAGCACCAGCAGCGCCGCCGACAGCAGACCGCGCGAATCGCTGCCCGCCGCCTCGCCGGCGCGCAGGGCGGAGATCAGGCGGGCGCCGAACGCCCCGCCGGTCGACAGGAAACCGTCGCGCACCGCATCCAGCACCGCCGCGTCCGCCAACAGGTTGCCGGCGACGACGCCGGTATCGAACCGCAAACCTCCGGCATGGGGCGTGTTCCGATCCCCGGTAAAGACGCCGGACCCGCCATCGGGTGCCAGCGCCGAAAGCTGCCTGTAGGCGCGCCCGGAATCCGCGCCGACGACAGCGGCCACCGCGGCCTCGGCATCCATCCCCACCGCCATTCGGGCCAGCACGTCCTCGCCCCAGAATACCGAGGGCGCGGCGCCCTGGCTGGCCGACAGTCCCGCGTCCAGCGCCCCGCGCAGAACCCAGCCGCCCACGCACAGGCTGCCGGTCGCCGCGGCCCCGCCGATGGCACCGGTGTCAGGGTCGCGCGCAAGAATGGAAAAGGTCATCGGCCCTCCGGGATCGTATCTTGCGTGATTTATCATGAAAAATTGACCGATGCAAATTATCATGATAAATTTGCCTCAAGAACGCCTCAAAACACCAACCGGGAGATACTCGAATGACGCTCTTTCACCTGACGCGCCGGACGCTCTTGGCCGCCGCCACATCGACGCTTGCGCTGGGCACGCTTGCCACGCCCGCCCTGGCCCAGACGCCCGAGGGCGTGCTGATCGTCGGCCAGATCGCCGAGCCCAAATCGCTGGACCCCGCGGCGGTCACGGCGGTCAATGATTTCCGCATCCTGGTCAATGTCTACGAGGGCCTGGTGCGCTACAAGCCCGGCACGCTCGAGGTCGAACCGCACCTGGCCACAGGCTGGGAGGTCAGCGAGGACGGAACCGAATACACCTTCAGCCTGCGCGACGGCGTGACCTTCCACGACGGCACGCCCTTCGATGCCGCGGCGGTGAAGTTCAACTTCGACCGGATGCTGGATGATTCGCATCCCTTCCACGACACCGGCCCGTTCCCGCTGGCGTTCTTTTTCGGCTCGGTCGTCGCGACCGAGGTGGTGGACGATCTGACCGTCAGGTTCACCCTGTCCGAACCCTATGCGCCGTTCCTGTCGAACCTTGCCTATCCGACCGGGCTGATCGTCTCGCCCGCCGCCATCGAACAGCATGGCGGCGATGTCGGCCGCAATCCCTCGGGCACCGGGCCGTTCAGTTTCGTCGAATGGCGCTCCAACGAGGCGGTGGTGATCGAGCGCAATGCCGATTACTGGGGCGAACCGGCGGGAACCGAGGCGGTCGTGTTCCGCCCGATCACCGACGCCAACACCCGCGTGGCCGAAATGCTGGCCGGCGGCATCGACATGATGGTCGAGGTGCCGCCCAACGCCCTGAGCGAATTCCAGGGCGACGATTTCCGCGTCGTCGAACAGGCCGGCCCGCATCTGTGGTTCCTGATCCTGAACCTGCGCGAAGGCCCCTTCGCCAACCAGCAGATCCGCCAGGCCGCGAATTACGCGATCAACAAGGAAGCGATCGTGAACGACGTGCTGGAAGGCACCGCGGATGTCGCCGCCGGCCCGACGCCGCCCGCCTTCGCCTGGGCCTATAACGAGGAGCTGGACCCCTATCCCTACGATCCCGACCATGCCCGGGCGCTTCTGTCCGAGGCCGGGATGGAGAATCCCGAAGTGACCTTCTACGTCACCGAGGGCGGATCCGGCATGCTGGACCCGGTCGCCATGGGCACCGCGATCCAGGCCGATCTGGCGGCGGTGGGTTTCGACGTCTCGATCGAGACCTATGAATGGAACACCTTCCTGGGCGAGGTGAACCCGGGGCTGGAGGGCAAGGCGGACATGGCCGAGATGGCCTGGATGACCAACGACCCCGACACCCTGCCCTACCTGGCGCTGCGCACCGATGCCTGGCCCGAAGCCGGCGGATTCAACTCGGGCTATTATTCCAACCCCGAGGTCGACGCGCTGCTGGAAGAGGCCCGCACCGCGACCGACCAGGACCGGCGGGCGGAGCTGTATCGCCAGATGCAGGTGATCGTGCAGGAGGATGCGCCCTGGGTCTTTGTCGCCAACTGGAAACAGAACGCGGTGACCAGCGACCGGGTCGAGAATTTCTCCCTCGAGCCGTCCTTCCTGCTGATGCTGCAGGACGTGGTCAAGAACTGACCGGTTTCGGCCGCTGACGCGGCCGATCCGCGGGGGGCTCTGCCCCCCGCACCCCCCGGAGTTTTCCGGCCAAGATGAAGGGGCATTGGGGCGCCCCCTGACCGACGAGCGGGGCGGCGATGGGACGCTATATCCTGAAACGGCTGATTTCGGCGATCCCGGTGCTGCTGGGGATCACGATCATCGTGTTCCTGATCATGGCGATGATCCCGGGCGATCCGGCGATCGCGATCCTCGGCGGCTATGCGACCGCCGACCGGATCGCGGATCTGAACCGTGACCTCGGCCTCGATCAGCCGCTGGTGGCCCGATACTTCATCTGGCTCGGCAACATGCTGACGGGGGATTTCGGGCGCTCTTTCAGCCTGAACCGACCCGTCCTGGACGAGATCCTGGAGCGGTTCAACGCGACCCTGATACTGGCGGGCGTGTCATTCATGATGTGTTCTCTTCTCGGCATTCTTGCCGGTGTGGTTTCGGCCGCCCGCCAGTACGGTTTCGCGGACAAGGCGATCACCTTCGCCGTTCTGATCGGGATTTCCGTGCCCAGCTTCTTTCTGGGCATGATGATGATCCTGTTCTTCGCGGTGAACCTGCGCTGGCTGCCGGTATCGGGGATGTACGCGATCTATGGCGGCGGCGATCTGCCGGACCTGATCCGGCACCTGATCATGCCGGCCACCGCGCTGGCCGCCGTCGCCACCGGGGTGATCGCCCGGCTCAGCCGCTCGGCGATGCTGGAGGTGCTGCGCCAGGATTACATCCGCACCGCCCGGGCCAAGGGCGTGGGCGAACGCCGGGTGATCATGGGCCATGCGCTGCGCGCCGCAATGGTCAGCATCATCCCGGTCCTGGGCATCCAGGCCGGGTTCGTGCTGTCCGGCGCCGTCTATATCGAAATCGTGTTCCAATGGCCCGGGGTCGGCCGGATGCTGGTCACCGCCATCCTGCAGCGTGACATCCTGCTGGTGCAGGGCGGCGTGGTCTTCGTCGCCGCCTGCTATGTCTTTTTCAACATCCTTGTCGACGTGGCCCAAAGTCTGCTGGACCCGAGGATCAAGACATGAGCGGGTTCCTGAAGCTTCTGTTCCGCAACCGGCTGGCCGCGGTCGGGGCGGTGGTGCTGGGCACGATCCTGGTGCTGGTGCTGATCACGCCGCTCTTGCCGCTCAAGGACCCGAACGTCACCGACACCGCCAACAAGTTCATCCCGCCCTTCACCGAAGGGCACCTGCTGGGCACCGATCACCTGGGCCGGGACCAGCTGTCGCGGCTGCTTCACGGCACCCGGTTGAGCCTGGCGGTGGGGCTCGCCGCGGCAGTGATCGCGGCCACGCTGGGCTCGGCGGTGGGCATCATCGCGGGCTATTTCGGCGGCCGCACCGACAACGTGATCATGCGCGGCGTCGACATGCTGATGGCCTTCCCCTACATCCTGCTGGCGCTTGCCATCGTCGCCGCACTCGGCCCCGGCCTGCTGAACGCGCTGATCGCCGTGGCCGCCGTAAACATCCCGTTCTTCGCCCGCAACATCCGTGGCATCACCGTCAGCCTGGCGGGGCGCGAATTCATCGACGCGGCACGGCTGGCGGGCAAGGGGCACACCCGGATCATCCTGACCGAGCTGCTGCCCAACGTGCTGCCGACCATCGTCATCGCCATGTCCACCACCGTGGGCTGGATGATCCTGGAAACCGCCGGCCTGTCCTTCCTCGGCCTCGGCTCGCAGCCGCCGGTCGCCGACCTCGGCTCGATGCTGGGCAAGGGGCGGGATTCGCTGATCACCGATCCGCATACCTCGATCGTGCCCGGGGTGATGATCTTTCTCATCGTGATGAGCGTGAACCTGCTGGGCGACGGGGTGCGCGACGCGCTGGATCCGCGGCTGAAATCGGGCGCGCTCAGCCGGCCGCGGGCGATGACGGCGGTGAACCGCAAGGGGCCGGTCCCCGAAACCGACGACAAGGGCCTGCTGAACATCCAGAACCTGGAAACCCAGTTCCATGTCGGCCCGCGCGTCTACCGCGCCGTCAACGACGTGTCGCTGCATGTGAAACCCGGCGAATGCCTGGGCGTGATCGGCGAAAGCGGGTCCGGCAAATCGGTGACCGCGCTGTCGGTCATGGGCCTTGTCGCCTCGCCCCCCGGGGTGATCACCGGCGGCGCCGTGCGCTATGCCGGCGAAGACCTGCTGGGCGCCTCCTACAAGAGCCTGCGGACCAAGCGGGGCGAAAACGTCGCCTATATCTTTCAGGACCCGCTCAGCACGCTGCACCCGCTCTACCGGGTCGGCGACCAGCTGGCCGAGGCGATCCAGTGCCACCACAAGATCTCCGACGCCAAGGCCCGCGCCCGGTCGCTGGAGCTGCTCAGGGCCGTGCGCATCCCCAATGCCGAAAGCCGCCTGCGCGACTACCCGCACGAGATGTCGGGCGGCATGCGCCAGCGGGTCGGCATCGCCATGGCCATGGCCAACGACCCCGACGTGATCATCGCCGATGAACCGACCACGGCGCTGGATGTCACCGTGCAGGCCCAGATCCTGGCCCTGCTGGACGACCTGCGCCGCGAACGGGGTCTGGCCATCGTCTTCATCACCCATGATTTCGGCGTCGTCGCCCAGCTGACCGACCGGGTCGCGGTGATGTACGCCGGCCAGATCGTCGAGCAAGGCCGCACCGAAGAGGTCCTGTCCCGCCCGCTGCACCCCTATACACGACGCCTGATCGCCTGCGTGCCCGAACTGGGCGGTGGGCGGCGGCGGCTGGAGGCGATCCCGGGCCTGCCGCCCATGGTCGACAAGCTGCCGCGCGGCTGCGCCTTCGCCGCGCGCTGCGACAAGGCGCAGGACAGCTGCCGCGCCGCGCCGATCGCGCTGTCCCGCGACGGCGACCGCGCCGTGCGCTGCCTGTTCCCCGAGGAAGCCCTGCGAAAGGACGCCTCATGATCGCGCTCAAGGTCGACAACCTGTCCAAGACCTTTGCCCTGCCGCGGCGCCTGTTCGGCCCCGCACGGCCCGGCGTGCGCGCCGTGCGGCCGGTGTCGTTCCAGGTCGAAAAGGGCGAAACCCTGGGCATCGTCGGCGAATCCGGCTGTGGCAAATCCACCTTCGCGCGGATGCTGGTCGGCCTGCTGGAGCCGACCACCGGCCGGATCGAGATCGCCGGAAAGGCGCTCGACACCGCCGACCCGGCGGCTTTCGGGCGGCTGATCCAATATGTCTTCCAGGACCCGATCAGCAGCCTGAACCCGCGCAAGACCATCCGCCAGATCATGGAAACGCCGCTGCGCCTGCTGCATGGCATGACCCGCGCCGACCGCGCGGCGCGCATCGCCGAAATCTTCGACAGCGTGAACCTGCGCGAGGAATTCCTCGATCGCTACCCGCACGAGTTTTCCGGCGGCCAGGCCCAGCGGATCGGCATCGCCCGGGCGCTGGCCGCCGCGCCCGAGATCATCGTGCTGGACGAACCGGTCTCGGCGCTCGATGTGTCGGTGCAGGCCCAGGTGCTGAACCTGCTGGCCGATCTGAGGGCCGAGTTCGACCTGACCTACCTGTTCATCAGCCACGACCTCGCCGTGGTCGAGGCGGTCAGCGACCGGGTCGTCGTTCTGTATTTCGGCGCGGTGGTGGAAATCGGCCGGGCCGAAAGCATCTTCAATGCGCCGCGCCATCCCTATACACGGCTGCTGGCGGACAGCGCCCCGGTGGTCGGTCGGCCCCTGACGGCGCCCGAGCAGAGAGACACCGAACTGCCCGATCCGCTGAACCCGCCGCCGGGCTGCGCCTTTGCCGGCCGTTGCCCGCGCGCGACCGAGATCTGCCGGGCCCAGGACCCGCCGCTGACCCAGATGGGAGACGACCAGCTTGCCGCCTGCCACCACCCGCTCGACCCCTGAGCCCAAGCTCAGCCGCCCGGTCCAGGTGGCCGAGGCGATCAAGGACTGGGTCGTCGACCAGGGCCTGCGCGCCGGCGACCGGCTGCCCGGTGAATCGGAACTGATCGAACGGTTCGGGATGGCCAAGGGCACGATCCGCGAGGCGATGCGCGTGCTCGAGGCCCAAGGCCTGATCAAGACCCGCACCGGCCCCGGCGGCGGCTCTTTCGTGCACGAGGTCAGCGGGCAGCGTGCCAAGGCGCTTCTGGGCAATTACTTCTATTTCAAGAACCTCAAGATCGGTGACATCTACCAACTGCGGCTCGCGCTCGAACCCGAACTGGCCGCATCGCTGGCCGGCACGCTGCCCGACGAGGTTCTGGACCGGCTGGACGATTGCATCGCGCATTACGCCCATCCCGCCCGCAACCTGGACGAGGAACGCCAGCAGCACGTCGATTCCCTGCGGTTTCACGCCATCCTGGCCGAGGCCGCGGACAACCCGCTTCTGGGTTTCGTGATCGATTTCATGGTCAGCCTGCTGTCGGACCTGACCGTGCATCGCAAGCTCTATTCACCGCCGAACGCCGAATTGTGGTCGCGCGGCCGCGACTACCAGCTGCGCCTGCTGATGGCCCTGCGCGAAGGCGATGCCGACGCCGCCCGCGCGATCATGCGCGCCCACATGGAAACCGCCTGGGCCCTGATGCGCGGCCAGGAGGTCGAGATGCTGCGGCAATTCATGCCCGGCTGGCAAGCGGAATAGGCCCGGAGACGACCCCGGAACCGACACGGGGCCCGGCGCATCAGCGACCGGACCCCGGGAAGCGTCAGTGGTGAGCCGTGCAGGATTCGAACCTGCGACCCACTGATTAAAAGTCAGTTGCTCTACCAACTGAGCTAACGGCCCACGAGGCGTCCGTTTAGAAAGCCCCGCCCACCGGGTCAACCCCCGTTTTCGCGGCCCCACTGGATTCGCCCGCGCCGCTCGCCTATATGCGGCGGCCATGGAACATGCGCCCGCACAGGGCCTGCCGTTCATGAAAATGCACGGGCTGGGCAACGACTTCGTGGTCGTCGACGATCGGGGGCGCCCCCCGCGCGTCACGCCGGCACTTGCCCGGGCCATGGCCGACCGGCACCGCGGCGTGGGCTTCGACCAGCTGGCCGTGATCGAAGACAGCCCGGATACCGACGCGAAACTGACATTCTACAACGCCGACGGCTCTCTGTCCGCGGCCTGCGGCAACGCCACCCGCTGCATCGCCCGGCACCTGATGGACGACACCGGCCGCGGTGCGCTGATCCTGACCACCGACCGCGGCGCCCTGCCCTGCCGTGATGCCGGCGGCGGGCTGACCAGCGTCAACATGGGGCACGCCCTGACCGGTTGGGATCAGATCCCCCTCGCAGAGCCGATGGACACGCGCGCGTTGCCCCTCGACGGCGGCCCCTCCGCCACCTCCATGGGCAATCCCCATTGCACCTTCTTCGTCCCCGAAGCGGACGCGGTCGACCTGGAGGACCTGGGGCCGCGGATCGAACATCACCCGCTGTTTCCAGACCGCACCAACGTCCAGGTCGCCAGCGTGATCGGGCCCGATACGATCCGGATGCGGGTCTGGGAACGGGGCACCGGGATCACCCTTGCCTCGGGCTCGTCCTCCTGTGCCACGGCCCATGCCGCCCATCGGCGTGGCCTGACCGGGCCCGCGGTGACGGTGCGGCTGGATGGCGGCGACATCCATATCCGCATCGCGTCGGACGGAATCTGGATGACCGGACCGACCGCCCATGTCTTTGACGGGGTCTGGCGGGGATGAGCGCGCCGGTCTTTTCCAACCATGGCTGCCGCCTGAACGCCTATGAAACCGAGGCGATGAAGGATCTGGCCCGGGCCGCCGGCCTGACCGACGCCGTCGTGGTGAACACCTGTGCCGTCACCGCCGAGGCGGTGCGCAAGGCAAAGAAGGACATCCGCCGCCTGGCCCGGGAACACCCCGACGCGCCGCTGATCGTCACCGGCTGCGCGGCGCAGACCGACCCGCAGGCCTTCGCCGCCATGCCCGAGGTCACGCGGGTCATCGGCAATGCCGAAAAGATGGACCCCGCCACCTGGGCGGCCCTGACGCCCGACCTGATCGGCGCGACCGAGCGGGTGCAGGTCGACGACATCATGAGCGTCCGCGAAACCGCCGGCCACCTGATCGACGGCTTCGGCACGCGCAGCCGCGCCTATGTCCAGGTGCAGAACGGCTGCGATCACCGCTGCACCTTCTGCATCATTCCTTATGGCCGCGGCAATTCGCGTTCGGTCCCCGCCGGGGTGGTGGTGGACCAGATCAAGCGGCTGGTGCAGGCGGGCTATAACGAGGTGGTGCTGACCGGGGTCGACCTGACCTCCTGGGGGGCCGATCTGCCCGGCGGGCCGCGGCTGGGCGATCTGGTGATGCGCATCCTGCGGCTGGTGCCGGACCTGCCGCGGCTGCGCATCAGCTCGATCGACAGCATCGAAGCCGACGACGCCCTGATGCAGGCAATCGCGACCGAACCGCGCCTGATGCCGCATCTGCACCTGTCGCTGCAGCACGGTGATGACCTGATCCTGAAGCGGATGAAGCGCCGCCACCTGCGCGACGACGCGATCCGGTTCTGCGATCAGGCGCGCGCGCTGCGCCCCGACATCACCTTCGGCGCCGACATCATCGCGGGCTTCCCGACCGAGTCCGAGGCGGCCTTCGAGAATTCCCTTCGCCTGGTGCAGGATTGCGGCCTGACCTGGCTGCACGTCTTTCCCTATTCGGCGCGGGCCGGCACCCCCGCCGCCCGGATGCCCGCCGTCGATGGTGCCACAATCAAGGCGCGCGCCGCTCGGTTGCGCGCCGCCGGGGACGCCGCCGTCACTCGGCACCTGGGCGCGCAGATCGGGCAGACCCGCAAGGTGCTTCTGGAACATCCCCGCATGGGCCGAACCGAACATTTCGCCGAGGTGACGTTCGACAGCGACCACCCCGAAGGCCGCATCATCGACGCGACCATCCGCGACCACACGGCGACGCAGCTTTTGGCCTGAACCGGGGGCTTGCCCGATCGCCGGGCACGTGGCACCGATCCGGTGGAAGGAGCCCCGCCGATGCATCCCAACCCGATCTTTCGCGGCACCGCGGCCGCGCGCAACCTGACCTTCGCGCGGGACCGTGCCTTCGGAGCGCTCTGCCTGAATGCCGATCCGGCGCCCCTGCTGGCCCATGTGCCGTTCCTGCTGACCGAAAACGGTGAGGTGGCCGAGCTGCACCTTGTCCGCTCCAACCCCATCGCCCGTCTGGAGCTGCCGGCGCCCGCCGTGATCGCCGTGACCGGGCCCGATGGCTATGTCTCGCCGGACTGGTACGGGGTCGACGACCAGGTGCCGACCTGGAACTACATCGCCGTCCACCTGCGCGGCATGCTGGAACCACTGCCCCAGGCCGACTTGCGCGCCCTGATCGACCGGCTGTCCGACGCGCACGAGGCCCGGCTCACCGACAAGGCGCCCTGGACCAGCGCCAAGATGACGCCCGGGGTGATGGAGCGGATGATGCGCCAGATCCTGCCCTTTCGTCTGCGGATCGACACCGTGGACGGCACCTGGAAGCTGAACCAGAACAAGCCGGACGCGGTCCGGATGCGCGCCGCCGACCGGATCGAAACCGGCCATGGCAGCGATCTGGCCGCCCTGTCGGCGCTGATGCGCGACCCGCCCGACACCGTCCCGACCTGACCTGACCTGACCCGACCTGACCCGACAACCGGAGCAACCCCGATGAAACTGATCATGTCCCCCGCCTCTCCTTATGTGCGCAAGGTGCGCGTGCTGATCCGCGAGGCCGGGCTGGCCGACCGGGTCGAGGAACATGCGATCACCACGACCCCGCTGGACACCGCGCCCGAAGCGATCGCCGCGAATCCCCTGGGCCGCATCCCCGCCCTGGTGCGGGCCGACGGGCCGGCGATCCATGACAGCCGTGTGATCTGTCGCTACCTGGACGATATCGCCGGGGCCGGGCTGTATCCCGACAGCGCGCTGTGGGAGGTGCTGACGCTGGAAGCCACCGCCGAGGGCCTGCTCGATTCCGCAGTCACCATGGTCTACGAAACCCGGTTCCGGGGCGAGGCCGCCTGGGCGCCCTGGCTTGACGCGCAATGGGCCAAGATCGACCGGGCGCTGAACGCGTTCGAGGCGCTGTGGCTCAGCCACCTGGCCGGGCCGCTGACCATGGGCCAGATCGCGACCGGCTGTGCCCTGGGCTACCTGGATTTCCGCCACGGCGACCGGGATTGGCGCGGCACCCGGCCGGCGCTTGCGGCCTGGTATTCGGGCTTCGCCGATCGGCCGGCCATGCAGGCGACCGCCCCCGCATAGTGCGGCCCATTTGCGGGCGTATCGCCGCAGGGAACACATTGCCTGCAATGTTCGCTGGACGCCTGCGGGCAACACCATTAGATAGCGGCCCGAATGGGGTGTGCTGCGGCATGGCCCACGACCTGCGTTGCCCGTCCACGGGCCGAAAAACGGAGATGCACCAGTGTCACATGCAGAAGACCACCAGGGCACCCGCCGCGACTTCATCTATTACGCCACTGCCGGGGCAGGGGCCGTTGTCACCGGCGCCGCCGTCTGGCCGCTGATCAACCAGATGAACCCGTCGGCCGACGTGCTCGCCCTGTCCTCGATCCGCCAGGATGTCTCGTCGGTCCAGCCGGGATCGCAACTCGTGGTCCTGTTCCAGGGCAAGCCGATCTTCATCCGCCGCCGCACCGAAGAGGAAATCGCCCTGGCCGCCCGCCAGGACGAGGGGCTCGACAACATGCCCGACCCCCTGGCCCGGAACGAGAACCTGCCGGCCGAAACCCCGGCCACCGACGCCAACCGCGCCATGCCGACACCCGAGGGTTTTCCCTATGTTCCCGGCGAATGGCTGGTGCAGTCGGGCGTCTGCACCCATCTGGGCTGTGTGCCCGTGGGCGACGGCGCCGGCGAATACAACGGCTGGTTCTGCCCCTGCCACGGCTCACACTACGATGCTTCGGGCCGCATCCGCAAAGGCCCCGCGCCGGAAAACCTGCCGATCCCCTTCGCCGTCTGGATCGACGAGACCACCATTCAACTCGGCGAGGAGGCCAGCTGATGTCCGGTATCCCCCACGATCACTACGAACCCGCGACGGGTGCCGAAAAGTGGCTGCACAGCCGCCTGCCCGTTGTCGGGCTGCTTTATGACACCCTGATGATCCCGACGCCCAGGAACCTCAACTGGATGTGGATCTGGGGCATCGTGCTGACCTTTACCCTGGTGCTGCAGATCGCCACCGGGATCGTGCTGGTGATGCATTACGTGCCGCATGTGGACATGGCCTTCGCCTCGGTCGAACACATCATGCGCAACGTCAATGGCGGGCACATGATCCGCTATTTCCACATGAACGGCGCCTCGCTGTTCTTTGTCGCGGTCTACATGCACATCTTCCGCGGTCTCTATTACGGGTCCTACAAGGCCCCGCGCGAGGTGACCTGGATCATCGGCATGCTGATCTACCTGTGCATGATGGGCACCGCCTTCATGGGCTACGTGCTGCCCTGGGGCCAGATGTCGTTCCACGGGACCGCGGTGATCACCGGCCTGTTCGGCGCCGTGCCCTTCGTCGGCGAAGGTCTGCAGACCTGGCTGCTGGGCGCCGGCGCCGTCGGCCAGCCCGCGCTGAACCGCTTCTTCTCGCTGCACTACCTGCTGCCCTTCGTGATCGCGGCCCTGGTCGTCGTTCACATCTGGGCCTTCCACACCACCGGCAACAACAACCCCACCGGGGTCGAGGTGCGCCGTGGCTCCAAGGAAGAGGCGGACAAGGACACCCTGCCGTTCTGGCCTTATTTCGTGATCAAGGACCTGTTCGCCCTGGCGGTGATCCTGACCGTGTTCATGGCCATCGTCGGCTTCATGCCCAACTACCTGGGCCACCCCGACAACTACATCGAGGCCAACCCCCTGGCGACGCCGACCCATATCGTGCCCGAATGGTACTTCCTGCCGTTCTACGCGATCCTGCGGGCCTTCGACGATTCCGTCTGGGTGGTGCAATTCGCCAGCTGGATCAGCTTCGGCATCATCGACGCCAAGTTCTTTGGCGTGATCGCGATGTTCGGCGCCATCGTCGTCATGGCGCTGGCCCCCTGGCTCGATACCTCGTCGGTCCGCTCGGGCCGCTACAGGCCGATGTTCCGCTGGTGGTTCGCGCTGCTGGTGGTCGACTTCATCGTCCTGATGTGGGCCGGGGCCATGCCGGCCGAGGGGATCTACCCGATCATCGCCCTGATCGGCTCGGCCTATTGGTTCGCCTATTTCCTGGTGATCCTGCCGTTGCTGGGCGTGATCGAAACGCCCGACACGCCCCCGGCCACGATCGAGGACGATTTCAACGCCCATTACGGCCATGTCGCCCCCAAGGGCGAACAGCCCCCGGTCGTCTATCCGGCCGAGTGAGAAAGGAAATGACCACCATGTTCCGCAACCTCACCCTGACCGCCACAGCCGCGTTCGCCCTGTCCGTGGGCGCGGCCCACGCCGCCGGCGAAGGTCATGTCCACGACTATGCCTTCTCGTTCGAGGGGCCGTTCGGCAGCTTCGACCAGTTGCAGCTGCAACGCGGCCTGCAGGTCTACACCGAAAGCTGCGCCGGCTGCCACGGCCTGCAATACGTGTCGTTCCGCAACCTCAGCGACGAGGGCGGCCCCGGCCTGCCTGACGACCAGATGCGCGCCTATGCCGAGCAGTTCTTCATGCTCGACTTCGACGCACCGGCGAACCGCGACCTGATCGACCCGGAAACCGGCGACCAGAAGGTCTTTTCCCCGGCCGACCACTTTCCGGCCAACACCACCCAGAACGCGCCCGACCTCAGCCTGATGGCCAAGGCCCGCGCGGGCTTCCACGGACCCTATGGCACCGGGCTGGCCCAGCTGTTCAAGGGCATGGGCGGGGCGGAATACATCGCCTCTCTGATGATGGGCTACGAGGACGAGCCCGACTGCGCCCTCGATGCCAATATGGACGGCTATTACAACAGCACCTTCACCGCCGGCGGCTATCCCGACAGCTGCAAGATCTTCGACGACGAAGGTGTCGAAATCGGCCGCATGGTCCCCGGCAGCTGGATCGGCATGGCCCCGCCGCTCTTTGACGACCAGTTCGACTTTGCCGATGGCGCGCCGAACGACATGGAATCCGTGTCCCAGGACGTGGCCGCCTTCCTGATGTGGACGGCCGAACCCAAGATGATGGCGCGCAAGCAGGCCGGCCTGACCGGCGTCATCTTCCTGACCGTTCTGTCGGTCCTGCTGTATCTGACGAACAAGCGTCTGTGGGCTCCGCACAAGAAAGCCGCCAAGGAGGCGATCAAGGGCAAGGAATGAACCTGCCCCGCACCTGATCACACAAAGGCCCGCCACCCGGCGGGCCTTTTTGATTGCGGCCGGCGCGATCCGTTGCCGGTCGGCGCATCCCGTCCCGGACCTCTACCATTCTGCCATAGGGTGGGGGTTCACCCCACCACACCGCCCAGATAGCGGCGCAGCGCCTCTGGCGGATCTGCCAGCAGCGCCCGCGTCTCCATCGGCGCCTCGGCGCAGCCATCCGCGACAAAGACCGCCATATCGGCCACCGCGATCGCGTCGCGCGGCTCATGCGTGACCATCAGGACCACCCGGCCCGCGGCCACCAGCATCTCGCGCACCAAGCCCGCCATTTCGGCCCGCAGTCCCGGCCCCAGAGCGGCAAAGGGTTCGTCCAGCAGCACCAGGGGCCGATCCTCGATCAATACCCGTGCCAGGGCGGCGCGGCTTTGCTGGCCGCCGGACAATTCGCCGGGGCGCCGCGCGCCCATCCCCTCCAGCCCGACCCGGGCCAGGACGCTGTCGACGCGCACGCGCTGCGCGGCGCTCAACCGCCCCGAAGACAGGCCCAGCCCGACATTGCGCGCCACGCTCAGATGCGGGAACAGGTTGTTGTCCTGGAACAGCATGCTGACCCCGCGGGCGCCCGGCGCCAGCCCGGTCAGGTCGCGCCCCTCCAACAGGACGCGGCCCGATGCCGGCGGCACGAAGCCCGCGATCGCCTGCATCAGGGTCGATTTGCCGCCCCCGGACGGGCCGATCACCGCGCAAAGCCCGCCATCGGGCAGGTCCCAATCGGCCTCCAGGGTGAAACCGCCCTGGCGCAGGTGCAGCGCCTCCAGCCTCAGCATCTCCGCCCCGCCCGGTCGAACACGGCGAACAATGCCAGGCTCAGCCCAAGCAGCAGCAGCGCCGCCCCCGCCGCGGCATCGCTGCGATAGCTGCCCAGCAGGCGGTACATGTTCAGCGGCAATGTCTCGGTCTCCTGTCCGGCGAACAACGCGATCACCCCAAGATCACCCATCGACAGCGCCGCCGCCAGCCCCGCCGCGAACCCCAGCGCCCCCGCCGCCCGCGGCAGGGTCAAGAGCCGCAGCCGCGCCCGGCCCGACAGCCCGGTCAGGTCCGCCAATCGGCCGAACTGCGCCTCGGACCGCTCGACCGCCGGAGCGACGATCCGCAGCGCGAAGGGCAGCGCGAACAGCGCGTTCATCGCCACCGTGACCGGCAGGGCCAGCACCTGGGGCCGCAGCCAGGGAAACAGCAGGATATAAAGCCCGGTGCCCAGCACCAGGGCCGAGGCCGCCACCGGCAGCGTGCCGACCACGATCGCCCAGCGCCCCCCCGACACGGCCAGCGCCAGGGCCAGCCCCATGCAGATCGCCGTCGAAGCCAGCGCCACCGCCAGAGACCGCGCCGCCGCCACCCAGGTGCCTGGCGGGATGTCGGAAAAGCCCGCCACCCCCTCGATCACGATCATCGCCATGGGCAGGATCAGGAACAGCCCCGCCGCCGCGATCCAGAGCGCGTCCAGCGCCCGCGTCCCGGCGCCCCAGCGCGGCACCACCCGGTCCATTCCGGCGCCCATCGCATCGGGCAGATGCACCAGAACCGCCAGCGCCGCGACACCGGCCGACAGCGCCACCTGCACCAGCGCCAGCGTCGCCGCCCGGTCCAGCGCATAGTCGAACCGAACCGCCTGGTAGATCGCCAGTTCCACCGTCGTCGCCCGCGGGCCGCCGCCCAGCACCAGCGCCACCGCGAAGGATGTCAGGCAGATCAGGAACACCAGCACCAGCGCCCCCGGCACCACCCGGGCCAGCATCGGCGCCTCCAGCAGCCGCCAGACCGGCGCGTTCAGCAGCGCGGCCAGACGGAACCGTTCGGCCGGGATCGCCTGCCAGCCCAGCAGGATCATCCGCACCGCCAGGGGCAGGTTCAGGAACACATGGGCCAGGATCACGCCGCCCGGCCCGTAGATCGACAGGCTGGGCAGGCCCAGCGCCGCCAGCCCCGTATTGACCAGACCGGCCCGGCCGAACACCGCCAGCAATCCGAAGGTCGCGACGATCACCGGCAGGATGAACGGCGCCCCCAGCAGGGTCAGCAGCAGCCCGCGCCCCGGGAATCGTCGCCGGGCCAGCGCCCGGGCCACCGGGATGGCAAGCGCGACACTGACCAGCGCCGACACGGCCGCCTGCCAGATCGTGAACCGCAGCGCGCCCCGGCCCGCCGGCCCCAGCGTGCCCAGCCCCTCGGCCCGCATCGCGACGGCGACGATGGGCCCGACGATCACCGCCAGGACCAGCGCCGCCGCCAGCGCGCCGGGCCAGCCTATCCGTCCAGCGCGGCCAGCCATGCGTCGATCGCTTCGGCCCGGATCGCCGCGGCCTCTTCGGGGGACAGCAGTAGCGACGGCGCGGGCCGCGGACCGGTTTCGAAGCCTTCGGGCAACCCGCTTTCGGGCATCACCGCCGGATACATCCAGTTCGTCGTCGGGATCACCGCCTGGAACCCGTCGGTCAGCATGAAGCGCAGGAAGGCATCCGCCAGCTCCGGCTGGTCAGTCCCGGCGACCTTGCCGGCGACCTCGACCTGCAGGTAATGGCCCTCGTCAAAGGTCCAGGCGACCTTGCCGTCATCGCCCTCGGCGATCCGGTGATAGGCGGGCGATGTGGTATAGCTCAGCACCGCGTCGGCCTCTCCGTCCAGGAACAGGGCATAGGCCTCGGACCAGCCCGGGGTCACGGTCAGGATGTTGTCGGCCAGCCCGTCCCAGACCTGTGGCGCCGCGTCACCATGGGCCGCGCGCACCCACATCAGCAGCCCCAGCCCGGGGGTGGAGGAGCGCGGGTCCTGGATCACGATGCGCAGGTCGCTGTCGGCCAGCTCTGCAAAGGATGCCGGCGCGGGGGTATCGGCCTCGGCGACAAAGGCGAACCAGCCCCAATCATAGGGCAGGAACAGCGGATCGTCCCAGGCGACCGGCAGATCGGTTTCGGCGGTGATCCCGTGCGGGGCGAACAGGCCGGTTTCCGTCGCCGCGGCGATCAGGTTGGTATCCAGGCCCAGGACGATATCCGCCTCGGTCCGTTCGCCTTCCAGCCGCAGCCGGGCCAGCAAGGCGGCGCCGTCCCCGGCCGCGACGAATTGCAGATCGCAGCCGCAGGTTTCCTCGAACGCCGCCTCGATCGCTGGGCCGGGGCCCCAATCGGGCACGAAACTGTCATAGGTATAGACCGTCAGCACGGGCTCTTGCGCCGCGGCGCCGCTGGCAACAAGGATCAGTCCTGCGATGGTGGGTATGGTCTTCATGTCATCCTCCATAACGCCGGACGGAAAGAGGCAGGAGGATCATCCATCACCTTCCCTCCGCCGGTTCTAACCGGTTCAGGTTCAACGGGTTCGCTTGCGCATCTCAGCCCCATCCAGGGCACCCCGAGGTACCGGGCAACATAGACCCCCTGCCGGCGGGCGCAAGGGCCGGTAACCCGGGACCAGGCGCCGGGGGCCCGATCCGTGCCAGGCTGGCGCCATTCAAGACCCTGCGATTTCAACCGACGAGGCCCCCAGGCATGTCACCGCCAGCGCCATTGTCACGCTCCTGTCCGCCGCGCCGGCCCTTGCCCGGGGGATCGAGGTCAACAGCGCCGCCCTGTCGCTGTCCCATGAGGACGGCGAAGAAAACGACAACATTCCCGTCGAACGCGCACGGATCGCGATCCAGGCCGATCTGGGGTTCGGCGACCGCTTCGGGATGGCGGCGACGACGACACGCGTTTCGGCATCGACGTGTCGATCCCGATCGGCCCCGATGCCGGCCCCGTCAAACCGGCCGATCCCCGGCGCGGCATGTTCGGCGGCCGCCCCCTGACCCGAGCCGAAACCGCCCGCGGCGGCTTTTCACCGGGCGCGCGGGCGGGTAAGCCGGACTCCGAACGATCCCGGAGCCCGCCCACCATGAGCCTCAACACCTACGGACATCTGTTCCGCGTCACCACCTGGGGCGAAAGCCACGGGCCCGCGCTGGGCGCCACGGTCGATGGCTGCCCGCCCGGCGTGCCCCTGACCGCGCCGATGATCCAGCACTGGCTGGACAAGCGCCGCCCGGGTCAGAACAAGATGACGACCCAGCGCAACGAACCGGACGCGGTGGAAATCCTGTCGGGCGTGTTCGAGGACACGACCACCGGAACGCCGATCCAGCTGATGATCCGCAACACCGACCAACGGTCCAGGGATTACGGAGAGATCGCCGAAACCTTTCGCCCCGGCCATGCCGACATCACCTATTGGCAGAAATACGGGATCCGCGACTATCGCGGCGGCGGGCGGTCCTCGGCTCGGGAAACCGCCGCCCGGGTCGCCGCCGGCGGCGTCGCGCGCGCGGCGATCAAGGCACTGGCGCCAGCTGTCACGATCAAGGGCTACATGGTCCGGATGGGTGAAAAGACCATCGATCGCGCCCGTTTCGACTGGGACGCGATCGACACCAATGATTTCTGGTGCCCCGATCCCGGCGTGATCGAGGATTGGACCGATTACCTCAACTGGCTGCGCAAGGATGATCACAACTCGGTCGGCGCGGTGATCGAGGTCGTGGCGCGCGGTGTCCCGGCCGGTATCGGCGCGCCGGTTTATGCCAAGTTGGACACTGATCTGGCCGCCGCGATGATGTCGATCAACGCCGTCAAAGGCGTCGAGATCGGCGAAGGCATGGCCGCCGCCGCCCTGACCGGCCGCGACAACGCCGACGAGATCACGATGGGTCCGAACGGGCCGGACTATTCCAGCAACCACGCCGGCGGCATCCTGGGCGGGATCAGCACCGGGCAGGACATCGTCGTACGGTTCGCGGTCAAGCCGACCAGCTCCATCCTGTCGCCGCGCAAGTCGATCCGCAAGGACGGCACCGCGACCGAGGTGATCACCAAGGGCCGCCACGACCCCTGCGTCGGCATCCGCGCGGTCCCGGTGGGCGAAGCGATGATGGCCGCCGTGATCCTCGATCACCTGCTGCTTGACCGGGGCCAGACCGGAGGGGTCCGCGGACCCATCGGCTGACCCATGGGCACGATCCTCGGGATCACCCTGCCGATCTATGTCGTGGTCGCCCTGGGCTATGTCACCACCAGGCGCGGGCTGTTCGATCCGGCCGATCTGCAAGTGATGGGGCGCTATGTGCTGAACATCGCCCTGCCGGCACTGCTGTTCCATGCCACCGCCAGCCGCGACATCGCCCAGATCCTGCATCCGGGCTACATGGTCGCGATGGCCGGGGCCGGGCTGGTCACCGCTGCGCTCACCTATGCCTGGTTCAGCGCCACGGGCGCCGACCCGACCCGCCGCGCCGCGGGCGTGATGGGCGCGACCTGCCCGAACTCGGCCTTCGTCGGCTACCCGGTG
Source organism: Rhodobacteraceae bacterium HLUCCA08 (assembly GCA_001314655.1). Classification (GTDB taxonomy): domain Bacteria; phylum Pseudomonadota; class Alphaproteobacteria; order Rhodobacterales; family Rhodobacteraceae; genus Salibaculum. Next base: position 125,230 of record LJSF01000016.1, read on the forward strand.
ATGCTTCTGGCCTTTCCCGACCAGGCGGGGCTGGTCCTGGCGCTCAACACCACGGTCGAGAACCTGCTGATCATCCCGCTGTCGCTGGTCCTGTTCGAATTGTCGAAACCCGATGCCGGCGGGTCCCTTGGCCGCAAGGTCGCCAAGGCGCTCGCCGGTGTTTTGGCCCGCCCCTACATGATCGGCCTGCTGGCGGGCCTGGCCTGGTCGCTGGCCGGCCTGCCGCTGCCGGAGGCCGCCGACCGGACGCTGGGCATCCTCGGCGCCTCGGCCGCCGCGCTGTCGCTGTTCGTGATCGGCGGCACCCTGTCGGGCCTGTCGCTCGAAGGCAACCGCCCCGCCGCGCTCCAGACCGCCCTGGCCAAGCTGCTGCTGCATCCGGCGATCATGGCGCTGATGGTGCTGCTCGTTCCCCTGGCCGGCCTTGCCCTGTCGCCAGAAATGGCGACGATCGCGATCCTGTCGGCGGCGATGCCGATCTTCGGGATCTACACGATCCTGGCCCAGGATATCGGCCGCCAGGGCATGGCCGCGCTGGCGATCACCCTGACAACGCTCGGCGGCTTCGCGACGATCAGCGCGGCACTCTGGCTGCTGCTGTGACTGCTGACAGGCCGGTGTCAGCAGTCCCGTGCTAGGATGTCCGCAAAGGAGCCCGGCCATGATCACCTTCTACCATTCGCCCAATTCCCGCTCGACCACAGTCGCGACCGCCATCGAAGAGATGGGCGTGGGCGACCGGATCACGACCAGAATCGTCACTATTCCACGCCAAGACGGCTCTGGCGGCCGCGATCCGGACAATCCGCATCCCGAAGGCAAGGTGCCGATCCTGGATCATGACGGCGCCATCATCTGGGAACGCCCGGCGATCCTGACCTACCTGTCGGACCTGTTCCCCGATGCCCCCGCGACCCGTGCCGTCGGCCATCCCGAACGCGGGCCGTTCCTGTCCTGGCTGGCCTATTACGGCGACGTGGTGGAACCGGTGATGATCCTGCGCGCGGCCGAGATCGAGCATCCCTACCTCACCGCCGGGCTGCGCGGTTATGACGAAGTGGTCGACCGGCTGTCGCAAACCCTGTCGGACGGGCGCGACCACCTCTTGACCGGCGGCTTTTCCACCGCCGACCTTCTCATGGCCTCGCCCTTCATGTGGCTGCGGGATTTCCTGCCCGATGATCCGACGATCACCGCCTGGTTCGACCGTGTCGCCACCCGCCCCGCCGTCACACGTCTGGCCGAACGCGACGCCGAGGATATCAAGCGGCTGTTCTAGGGCGTGTCGTGTCCGATCGGCGTCACCAAGCAACAAGAAACGCGTTCGACCAAAAACAGAGGCCGCGTTCTTTTGTTTCGGATTGAACCCGACACGCTCCAGGCCGTCGCCGCGTTCAGCGCGTCATCCAAAAGGCCCTGATCCCGGCCTCTCTGGCGGCGGCGGCCAGCCGGCGCAATCGGTTGGCCCTGAAACGCTGGCATCCAGACCCTTCGTCACGTTTGCGCGGGCTTTTGTTTCGCCAGTTGCACCGCAAGGATCCCGGCGGTGATGATCGCCACGCCGCTCAGATCCCAGCGGCTCAATCGCTCGCCCAGGAACAGCGAGGCGATGAACACGCCGAAGAACGGGGTCAGGAAATGGAACACCGCCGCCCGTACCGCGCCGATCCGATGGACCAGCAGGAACCAGACCAGCGTCGCCGCCAGCCCCGGCACCAGCACCGTATAGGTGAAGGCCACGCCCAATTGCCAGGTCCAGTCGATCACCAGCGTCTCGAACAGCAACGCCGGGACCCATAGAACGGCGCTGCCGATCAGCATCTGCAGGCCCACGATCATCAGGAAATTACCCCCCGACGACGCGCCGCGCACCATCAACGTCGCCACCGTCAGCGACACCACCGCGACGATGCACAGCAGAACGCCGAACAGATCCGCACCGCCCTGCAGCCGCGCCCCCATGATCAGCGCGACGCCCGCGACCCCGGCCACCAGCCCGGCCACCCCCAGCCGGGGCATCGTCTCGCGAAAGATCAGCCAGCCCGCCAGCGCCACCAGCAGCGGCATCGACGATGCGATGATCGCCGCCAGCGACGCCTCGACCGTCTGCATCGCGACGAAGTTCAGGCCCAGATACAGCCCGTTCTGACAAATCCCGAACACTGCCGTGGCGATCCATTGCCGCCGTGTCAGGCTCCAGGACTGGCCCAGTGCGCGGGCGATCCCGACCCCGATCAGACCCGAGATCAGGAACCGTATCGCAAGGGCGTGCAGGGGCGGTGCATGGGCCACGATCACCCGCGCCGAAGTGAAGGCCGAGGCCCACATCACCCCGAAGGCCACGCCCATCACGATGGCGACGATATCGAACCGGTTCTTCATCTTGGCAAGAAAACTCCCCCCGGAGGGTCCGCTACAGGCCGCACCCCGTCCGGAACAGTGAGATCACGTTCCGCTGGCGGAATAAAGAGCGCCGCGGCAGCGGCACCATTCGACAGCAACCACCACGAAAAAGGGCCGCCCAAGGGCGACCCCTTCACCATCCGTGGCGCTCCGCTCAGGAGTTCACGCTGTCCTTCAGAGCCTTGGCGATGGTCATCTTGACCACCTTGTCGGCATCCTTCTTGATCTGTTCGCCGGTGGCCGGGTTGCGCACCATGCGCTCGGGGCGCTCGCGGCAATAGATCTTGCCCACGCCGGGCAGGGTCACGGCACCGCCGCCGCTGACTTCCTTGGTGATGATGCCGGTCACGGCATCCAGCGCGGCGCTGGCGGTTTTCTTGTCGGCGCCCATATCGTCGGCGATGGCAGCGACGAGCTGGGTTTTGGTCATCGGCTTGCTGGCCATGTTCGGTCTCCTTCTCTGCCCGGTCTTGGGCCTCAATACCCGCTATTTAACGGTATATTGCGTGTTTCCACAACGAATTGGTGTGCCTGGCAAGAGGAAAACAGCATTTAGACGGTGTTTTCGGCGCGAATCAGCCTCAGAGAAAGGCCGTTTCCTCGAAAGAGCGCAGTTTCCGACTGTGAATCCGCTCCAACGGCATGTCGCGCAGGATCTCCATCGCATGGATTCCGATCTTCAGATGCCGCGCCACCTGGGTCTTGTAGAAATCGGACGCCATCCCGGGCAGCTTCAATTCGCCATGCAGCGGCTTGTCGCTGACGCATAGCAAGGTGCCGTAGGGCACCCGGAACCGGAATCCGTTGGCGGCGATCGTGGCGCTTTCCATGTCCAGCGCGATCGCACGGCTCTGGCTCAAGCGCTGCACCGGGCCGGTATGTTCACGCAGTTCCCAGTTGCGGTTGTCCAGGGTCGCCACCGTCCCGGTCCGCATCAGCCGTTTCAGTTCATAGCCTTCCAACTCGGTCTCGCGCGCCACCGCCGTTTCCAGCGCGATCTGGATCTCGGCCAGGGCCGGGATCGGCACCCAGACCGGCAGATCGTCATCCAGCACCTTGTCCTCGCGCAGGTAACCATGGGCCAGCACGAAATCCCCCAGCCGCTGCGAATTGCGCAAGCCCGCGCAATGCCCGACCATGATCCAGGCATGGGGCCGCAGCACGGCGATATGGTCGGTCGCGGTCTTGGCGTTGGACGGGCCGACGCCGATATTGACCAGCGTCACCCCGGCATTGCCCTCGCGCTTGAGGTGATAGCTGGGCATCTGCGGCATCTTCTCGGGCACGCTCAGCGGCGCGTCCGGATCGGTAATCACCTGGTTGCCGGGGGCGACGAAGGCGGTATAGCCGCTGTCCGGGTCGGCCAGCATGGCGCGCGCATAGGCCTCGAATTCATCGACATAGAACTGGTAGTTGGTGAACAGCACGTGGTTCTGGAAATGCTCGGCCGCGGTGGCGGTATAGTGCTGCAGCCGGGCCAGCGAATAGTCGATCCGCGGCGCGGTAAAGGGCGCCAGCGGGCCCGATCCGTCATGATGCCGGTAGCCGACCCCGTTGACGATATCGTCATGGGTCACCGCCAGGTCGGGCACATCGAACACGTCGCGCAGGATATAGTCCATCGCCCCTTCCTGCGGCACTGTCACCGTACCGGTGACAGCGAAATGCACCGGCATCGGCGTGTCCGATATGCCCACCACCACCGGCAGGCCGTGGTTCTCGATCAGCAGGCGGATCTGCTGGATCAGGTAGCCTGCGAACAGGTCCGGCCGGGTGATCGTCGTCGAATAGGTGCCGGGCCCGGCCACATGGCCGAAACTCAGCCGGCTGTCGGTCTGGGCATAGGTCGTCGTGGCAAAGCTGATTTCGGGGTAGAAGGCGCGAAACCGCGTATCGGGCCGGGCGCCACCGGCATTGTCCCGAAAAGCGTCGACCAGGAAATCGACCGACAGCGCATAAAGCTCCTGCAACCGTTCCACCGCGGCCGCCGCATCGGTAAAGGCCTCGGGCGCCGGCACGGGCGGCGTCACCACCGGCAGATTGGCATCGGACAGAATCATCGGCGCGCCTCCTTCATCGGGGTTGAAAAAAACGCCGCGGGGTTCGGCGCGGCGCGGTCGGGCTTGGGTAAGGATCGTGTCATGCCCGAATGTGTCCACTTTCCCGAAAACCCGCAAGAGCGACCCGCCGTCGATTTTCACTGGCCGGACCGCGCCGCCTGTGCTTGCCTTCGGATCAGAGGAGCAGCGATGACGACCTATGGCCTGAGCGACGAACACGGGATGATCGCGGATACCGTCCGCCGCTTCGTCGAAAACGAAATCTACCCCCACGAAGACCTTGTCGACCGCAGCGGTGAAGTCCCGCAAGAGATCGCCGACGAGATCAAGCGCAAGACCCGGGACCTGGGGTTCTACGCCTGCAATTTCCCCGAAAGCGTCGGCGGCGCCGGTCTGAATCACCTCGAATTCGCGCTGGTCGAGCGCGAGCTGGGCCGCGGCTCCATGGCGCTGACGCATTTTTTCGGGCGGCCCCAGAACATTCTGATGGCCTGCCGGGGCGATCAGCGCGAACGGTACCTGCTGCCCGCGGTGCGCGGCGAGCGGATGGACGCGCTGGCCATGACCGAACCGGGCGCCGGATCCGACGTGCGCGGCATGACCTGCAGCGCCCGGCGTGACGGCGGCGACTGGGTGCTGAACGGGACCAAGCACTTCATCTCGGGCGCCGACCACGCCGATTTCGTGATCGTTTTCGTCGCCACCGGCGAGGATCAGACCCCGCGCGGGCCGAAAAAGCGGATCACCACCTTTCTTGTCGACCGGGGCACGCCCGGCTTCACCATCCGCGACGGCTACCGCTCGGTCAGCCATCGCGGTTACAAGAACATGATCCTCGACTTCGACGAGTGCCGCCTTCCGGACGCGCAGGTGCTGGGCGAGGTCGACGGCGGCTTCGAGGTGATGAACGAATGGCTCTATGCCACCCGGATCACCGTCGCCACGATGAGCGTCGGGCGCGCCCGGCGGGTATTCGACTACGCGCTGGGCCATGCCGCGACGCGCGAGCAATTCGGCCAGAAGATCGGCAGGTTCCAGGGTGTGTCCTTCCAGATCGCCGACATGATCACCGAAATCGACGCCGCCGACCTGCTGACCCTGGCCGCCGCCGACCGGCTGGATCGGGGCCTGCCCGCGAACCGTGAAATCGCCAGCGCGAAACTCTTTGCCTCCGAAATGCTCGCCCGCGTGACCGACACGGCGATCCAGATCCATGGCGGAATGGGGCTGATGGACGATTTGCCGCTGGAGCGGTTCTGGCGCGATGCACGGGTCGAGCGGATCTGGGACGGCACCTCCGAGATCCAGCGCCACATCATCAGCCGTGACCTGTTGCGGGCGCTTGGGGCGTGATGGGGTTTCGACGCCTTCGGCGCCGACCGGGGCGAGGGGCGCCGCCCCGCGCGCTCTCCGGGATATTGCCGGCCCAAAGAAGCCGGGGCGCGTGATGAACCTTGCTCGGTTGCTCAGACCCGGATCGGTGGCGGTGATCGGTGGCGGGGCGTGGTGCCGGTCGGTGCTGGACCAATTGGCCGCGGCGGGGTTTCCCGGCAAGGTCTGGCATGTGCATCCCCGCGATGGCGATATCGCCCGGATCGAGGATCTGCCCGATGGCCCCGACGCCGCCTTTGTCGGGATCAACCGGGATGGAGCGATCGCGGCGATTCAGTCTCTATCCCGGCGCAATTCCGGTGGTGCGGTCTGTTTCGCCAGCGGCTTTGCCGAGTCCGATGACGGGGCCACCCGGCAGGACGCGCTGATCCGGGCGGCGGGCGACATGCCGGTGCTGGGGCCGAATTGCTATGGCCTGATCAATGCGTTCGATGGCGCGATGCTGTGGCCCGACCAGCATGGCTGTGTCCGGGTCGAACGCGGCGTCGCGATCCTGACCCAAAGTTCGAACATCGCGTTGAACCTGACGATGCAGCGGCGCGGCCTGCCGATCGGTTATGTGATCACAGCCGGCAACCAGGCCCAGACCAGCCAGGCGCGGATCGCGGCCGGGTTGCTGGACGACCCGCGCGTGACCGCGATCGGCCTGCATGTCGAAGGTATGGGGGACCTGAAAGACTGGCAGGCGCTTGCGGCCAAGGCACAGGCGCGCGGTGTGCCGATCGTTGCCCTGAAGGTCGGCAAATCCGATGCGGCGAAACAGGCCGCCGTGTCGCATACCGCTTCGCTCGCCGGTCATGACGCCGGGGCGCAGGCCCTGCTGGACCGGCTGGGCATCGCCCGGGTGCGGGACCTGCCCAGCTTTCTCGAAACCCTCAAGCTGCTGCATTGCGGCGGGCCATTGTCCGGCAATCGCATCGCCTCGATCAGTTGTTCCGGAGGCGAGGCAAGCCTGGTCGCCGATATGGCCCACGACGTCGGCCTCGTCTTTCCGCCGCTGACACAAAGCCAGCGATCGAACCTGGCCGCCGCGCTGGGTCCGCGCGTGGCCCTGGCCAATCCGCTGGATTACCACACCTATGTCTGGCGCGATGTCGCAGCGATGACCGACGCGTTTTCCGCCATGATAGAGCCGCATCTGGACCTGACGATGCTGATCGTCGACTTCCCGCGCGATGACCTGTGCGATGCCGGTGACTGGGAGTGTGTGATCACGGCCGCGATCGACACCGCCAGACGCACCGGCCGGCGGATCGCCATGGTCGCCACCCTGCCCGAGCTGATGCCCCAGGACGTCGCCGAACGGCTGCTTTTGGCCGGAATCGTGCCGATGAACGGGCTGGCCGAGGCCCTTGCCGCGATCATCGCTGCCCAGCCGCGCCCCGCCGATCTGTCCGACCTTCTGCTGCCCGGCCCGCATCGCGCCGCGGTCACGCTATCCGAAGCCGAGGCCAAGGCCGCGCTGGCCGCCCACGGCCTGGCGGTGCCAAATGCGGTCCGGACGGATCGCCACGGCCTGGCCGAGGCCGCCGCCCGGTTGAACGCGCCGCTGGTGCTCAAGGCCGACGGCTTGGCGCACAAGACCGAAGCGGGCGGGGTCCGGTTGAACCTGACCCATGACGCCTTGCCACGGGCGGCGCAGGCCATGCCCGCCGATACCTTTCTGGTCGAAGAGATGGTCACCGGCACCGTGGCCGAACTTCTGATCGGTGTGCTGCGCGATCCGCCCCACGGATTTGTCCTGACCCTCGGTGCCGGTGGCATCCTGACCGAGCTTCTGGACGACACCGTGTCAGTGCTGCTGCCGGTGGATCGGAACACCTGCGCGCAGGCTCTATCCGGCCTGAAAATGGCCCCGGTGCTGGACGGGTATCGCGGCGCGCCCGGCGCTGATCTGGACGCGGTGCTTGACGCCATCGCGGCGGTGCAGGCTTATGTGATCGCCCATGCGGATAGTCTCGAAGAGGTCGAGATCAACCCGCTGCTCTGCACCCCGGACCGCGCCGTGGCCGCCGATGCGCTGACAAGGATAGCGAAATGACCGACACCGGACCTGTGATCACCCGCCGCGACGGCGCCATTTTCGAAGTCACGCTCGACCGGCCCAAGGCCAATGCGATCGACCTGGCCACCAGCCGGATCATGGGTGAGGTGTTCCGCGATTTCCGCGACGACCCGGACCTGCGTGTGGCCATCATCACCGGCGCCGGCGAAAAGTTCTTTTGCCCCGGTTGGGACCTCAAGGCCGCTGCCGAAGGCGATGCGGTCGACGGCGATTACGGCGTCGGCGGCTTTGGCGGGCTGCAGGAACTGCGCGACATGAACAAGCCGGTCATCGCCGCGATCAACGGCATTTGCTGCGGCGGCGGGCTGGAACTGGCGCTGAGCGCCGACATCCTCCTGGCCGCCGATCACGCGCAATTCGCCCTGCCGGAAATCCGATCGGGCACCGTCGCCGACGCGGCCAGCATCAAGCTGCCCAAACGGATCCCCTATCACATCGCCATGGAATTGTTGCTGACCGGGCGCTGGTTCGACGTGGACGAGGCGCATCGCTGGGGCATCGTCAACCAGATCCATGCCCCTGAGCAATTGTTGGACAAGGCCCGGGACATGGCGCGCCTGCTCGCCTCCGGGCCGCCGCTGGTCTATGCCGCGATCAAGGAAATCGTCCGTGATGCCGAAGACAGCTCGTTCCAGGATACGATGAACCGGATCACGCGACGGCAATTGCCGACAGTCGACAGGCTCTATTCCTCCGAGGATCAACTGGAAGGTGCGCGGGCCTTCGCCGAGAAACGCGACCCGCTGTGGAAAGGGCGATAAAGCCGACAACGGTCTTGCATGCCCGCCCTCCTGTGCCACCTATGAACCATGACACGCACGCTTCTGTCCCTTGGCCATGGTTATTCGGCGCAGGCGCTGGCCCGGCACCTTGGCCCCGGCTGGCGCATCATCGGCACGACCCGCAGCGCCGACACCGCACGCGCCCTGGAACGGGACGGGATCGAGGCATTGACCTGGCCCGGATCGGACCTGTTGCCGGCGCTGGACGCGGCGAGCCATGTTCTGACCTCGATCGCGCCCGACGCGGATGGCGACCCGGTCTTGCGCCGGATCAGTGACGCATTGCTGGACCGAAAGGACGGGTTCACCTGGGTCGGCTACCTGTCGACCACCGGCGTCTACGGCGACCACGGGGGCGACTGGGTGGACGAAGACACGCCCCTGGCCCCAAGCACCGAACGCGGCCGGCACCGCGTCGCGGCCGAGGCGGCCTGGAGGGCGCTTGGCCTGCCGCTGCATATCTTTCGCCTGGCCGGGATCTATGGCCCCGGCCGCGGCCCTTTCGCCAAGGTCCGCAACGGCAGCGCGCGGCGGATCGTCAAGCCGGGCCAGGTCTTCAGCCGTATCCATGTGGACGATATTGCCCAGGTCCTGGCTGCGTCGATGACGCGGCCCGATCCCGGCGCGATCTACAACCTGTGCGATGACGATCCCGCCCCGCCCCAGGACGTGATCGAAGAGGCCGCCCGCCTGCTGGGCCTGCCACCACCGCCGGAAATCGCCTTCGACCGGGCCGACCTGTCGCCCATGGCGCGCAGCTTCTACGCCGAAAGCAAGCGGGTCCGGAACGACAGGATCAAACGCGACCTCGGCATCCGACTGATCCATCCCGACTACCGCAGCGGCTTGCGGGCACTTCTCGAACATCGACCCTGATCCGCCCCGTTTTCCGCAGAGTCTTCCTTCAAAACCGGCTGCATGACCATGACCTCGACCACTCCCTCCTCGCCCCTGTCCCGTGACGCCGTCGGCCGGTTCATGTCCAGTGACCGGGTGCGCAACACGATCATCGGCGTGATCGTGTTCAATGCGATCCTTTTGGGGCTCGAAACATCCGACACTGTCATGGCGGCCAGCGGCGGGCTGATCCGCATGCTCGATACGATCTGCCTCGGCATTTTCTGCGCCGAGATCCTGGCCAAGCTCTATGCCCACCGCCTGCGCTTCTTCCGCTCGGGCTGGAACCTGTTCGATTTCGTCATCGTCGGCATCGCGATCATCCCGGCGGCGCAGTCGGTGTCGGTCCTGCGCGCCCTGCGGATCCTGCGGGTATTGCGGCTGATGTCGGCGGCGCCACGCCTGCGCCGGGTGATCGAAGGTTTCATCACCGCCCTGCCCGGCATGGGCAGCGTGTTCCTGCTGATGGGGATGATCTTCTATATCGGTGCGGTGATCGCGACCAAGCTGTTCGCCGACACCTTTCCCGACTGGTTCGGAACCCTGGGCCTGTCGGCCTATTCGCTGTTCCAGATCATGACGCTGGAAAGCTGGTCCATGGGCATCGTCCGGCCGGTGATGGAGGTCTATCCCTATGCCTGGGCGTTCTTCGTGCCGTTCATCCTGATGACCACCTTCATGGCGCTCAACCTGATCGTCGGCCTGATCGTCAACTCGATGCAGGACGCCCACAGCGAAGAGGCGGACGCGGCAACCGACGAATATCGCGACGCGGTTCTGGCCCGGCTGGAAGCGATCGAACGGAAACTGTCGGACCGCGACCCGCCCCGGACCTGATCCGGGGCCTCCTCGGTTCGGGTCGCGGCGCAGGGCCGGGGCGCGGCGTCACGCCCGTTTCGACAGAACCTCGGCGCCCAGAACCTGCAGCACCTTCGCCTCGATATCCTCGGCATTCAGCCCGGCCACCGCATACATGTCGCGCGGGCTGGCCTGGTCGATGAAGATGTCGGGCAGGACCATCGACCGGAACTTGAGCCCGGTATCGAACACGCCCGCCTCGGCCAGCAGCTGCGCCACATGGCTTCCGAAGCCGCCGGTCGCGCCCTCTTCGATCGTGATCAGCGCCTCATGCCGCGCCGCCAGGTCAAGGATCAGGTCCCGGTCCAGCGGCTTGGCAAATCGCGCATCGGCCAATGTCGGCGCGATCCCCCGCGCCTCCAGCGCCTCGCAGGCCGCCTCGGCCTCGGCCAGCCGGGTGCCCAGCGACACCAGCGCCACGCCGGACCCTTCGCGGATGATCCGGCCCTTGCCGATCTCCAGCGGCGGTGCGTCCTCGGGAATTTCCACGCCAACGCCCTCGCCGCGCGGAAACCGAAAGGCGATGGGCCCGGCATCATGGGCCAGGGCGGTGGCGACCATGCGCACCAGCTCTGCCTCATCCGCCGCGGCCATCACCGTGAACCCGGGCAGGTTGGCCAGATAGGCGATATCGAAAGACCCCGCATGGGTCGCGCCATCGGCGCCCACCAGACCGGCCCGGTCGATGGCAAAACGCACCGGCAGCCGCTGGATCGCCACGTCATGCACGAGCTGGTCGTATCCGCGTTGCAGAAAGGTCGAATAGATCGCGCAGAACGGCTTCATCCCGCCCGCCGCCAGCCCGGCGCAAAAGGTCACGGCATGCTGTTCGGCGATCCCCACGTCGAAACAGCGGTCGGAAAAACGCGCCATGAATTTCGACAAACCCGTGCCGTCGGGCATCGCGGCCGTGACCGCGACGACCTTGTCATCGGTTTCGGCGGCCTTGATCAGCGCCTCGGCGAAGACGGCGGTATAGCTGGGCGCATTCGACGGCGCCTTTTTCTGTTCGCCGGTGACCACATCGAATTTCGCAGTGGCATGGCCACGGTCGACGGCGCCCTCGGCCGGGGCATAGCCCTTGCCCTTTTGGGTGATCGCATGGATCAGGATCGGCCCATCGGCCCGCGCCTTGACCGTGCGCAGCACCGCCAGCAACTGCTCCATGTCATGCCCGTCGATCGGGCCGACATAATCGAAGCCCAGCTCTTCGAACAACGTCCCGCCCACGGTCATGTGCTTGAGCATGTCGCGCGCCCGCCGCGCCCCTTCCGCGAAGGGCGGCGGCAGGAAATTCAGCGCGCCCTTGGCGGCGGCCTTGAGGTCATGGAAGGGCGCGCCGGCATAGAGCCGGCTCAGATAGGACGACATCGCGCCCACCGGCGGGGCGATCGACATCTCGTTGTCGTTGAGGATCACGATCAGCCGCTTGCCCAGATGGCCGGCATGGTTCAGCGCCTCGTAGGCCATGCCGGCACTCATCGCGCCATCTCCGATCACCGCAATCGCATCGCCCGCGTCGCCGCCCAGGTCGCGCGCGGCGGCAAAGCCCAGCGCGGCGCTGATCGAGGTGCTGGAATGGGCCGCGCCGAACGGGTCATAGGGACTTTCGGACCGCTTGGTGAAGCCGCTCAGCCCGTCCTTCTGGCGCAGGCTGCGGATCCGGTCGCGGCGCCCGGTCAGGATCTTGTGCGGGTAGCTTTGGTGGCTGACATCCCAGATGATCTTGTCCCGCGGCGCCTCGAACACCGCGTGCAGGGCCACGGTCAGTTCGACCACGCCCAGCCCGGCGCCCAGATGCCCGCCGGTTTCGGACACGGCCGAAATCGTCTCGGCCCGCAATTCGTCCGCCAGCTGGCCCAATTGACGGTCGCTGAACCCGCGCATGTCGGCGGGCAGGCGAACCTTGTCCAGCAGGGGGGTCTCGGGTCTGTCGCTCATCGTTTCGGCCCTTTGCCGTCAATGGCCCCGGGCGATAACGAAGCGCGCGGCCTCGCGCAAGGTCTTCGCCCCGTCGCCATGGGCAGATAGCGCGTCGCAGGCCTCTGTCACCAGCGTTTCGGCGCGGCGTTTCGCCCCGTCCAGCCCCAGATGCGACACGAAGGTCGCCTTGCCGCGGCCGGCATCCTTGCCCACCGCCTTGCCCAGCGCGGCGGCATCGCCCTCCACGTCCAGCACATCGTCCCAGATCTGGAAGGCAAGGCCCAGCCGCTGGCCATAGGTCCGCAGCGGCGCCGGATCGGCCCCGGCCATGACCGGCCCGGCCGTCGCGGCCCATTCGATCAGCGCCCCGGTCTTGCCCGCCTGCAGGTCGGTGATCTGCTCCAGGCTCAACGGCTCGGGCGCGGTTTCGGCGGCGATGTCCAGCGCCTGCCCGCCGACCATTCCGCGCAGGCCGGCAGCCCGGGCCAGGCTTCGCGACAGGTCCAGCCGGGCCGCATCGGGCACGCGAATATCGACCACCAGCTCGAAGGCCAGCGAATGCAGCGCATCGCCGACCAGCACCGCAATCGCCTCGTCCCAGGCCTTGTGCACCGTGGGCCGGCCCCGGCGCAGATCGTCATCGTCCATGCAGGGCAGGTCGTCATGCACCAGGCTGTAGGCATGGATGCATTCGATCGCCGCCGCCGCCGATCCGCTGGCCGTGGGCGCCAGCCCGTGCAGCCGCGCCCCTTCCAGCACCAGCATCGCGCGCAGACCCTTGCCGCCCTTGACGGCATAAAGCATCGCCTCGCGGATCGTTCCGGTCGTGCCCTTCAGCGCCTGCCGCAGCCGTGCCTCGGCAGTGTTCTGCGCCTCGGCGAGCGCATGAACCAGGGGCATCGGTCAGCCGGCATCCAGCGGCGCGGTGCCGGTCGGCTGGCCGTCACCGTCCAGCGTCAGCTTGGCGACCTTTTCCTCGGCTTCCGTCAGCTTGGCCTCGCAGCGGTCCTTCAGGGCCGCGCCACGTTCGTAGAGGGAAATCGATTCCTCCAGCGGCACCTCGCCACGTTCCAACTGGCCCACGACCTGTTCCAGCTCTTTCAGGGCCTCTTCGAACGACATTTCGGCGACGGGTTTCTGGGTCACGGGGTCAGGCCTCCTTCAACGCGGTGACATGGGCGGCGGCAGAGGCGCCCAGCGCCTCCAGATCATAGCCGCCCTCGAGCGCCGAGACCACACGGCCCCCGCACAGATCCCGCGCGACGTCGCAGATATTCCGCGTGAGCCAGGTGAAATCATCCTCGCCCCAGTTCAGATTGGCCAGCGGATCGGCGGCATGGGCGTCGAACCCGGCCGAGATCAGGATCAGTTCGGGCGCGAATTCCCGCAGCCGGGGCCAGACCTGCGCCTCGTAAAGCCGCCGCATCTCGGCCCCGCCGGTTTCGGGCGCCAGCGGGATGTTGACGATCGTGTCGTGTGCGCCGGTTTCATCCGGCCGGCCGGTGCCGGGCCAAAGCGGCATCTGGTGGCTGGAAAAGAACAGCGCCCGCGGTTCGTCCCACAACAGCGCCTGGGTGCCGTTGCCGTGGTGGACATCGAAATCCACCACCGCGACGCGGGACAGCCCGTGATGCTCCAGCGCATGCATCGCGCCGATCGCGACATTGCCGAACAGGCAGAACCCCATCGGCGTGTCGGCCTCGGCGTGGTGGCCGGGCGGGCGCACGGCGGCGAAGGCATTCGTCACCTCGCCCGCCATCACCATGTCGATGCCGCGGATCACCGCACCGGCGGCCCGCCACGCTGCCGCGAGCGACCCGGGCGACAGGAAGGTATCGGCATCCAGCGCGCGCACGCCGCTGGGCGGCAATGCCTGTTCAAGCCCGTCGATATAGGACGCCGGATGCAGCCGCAGCACGTCATCGCGCGCCGCCGCCGGGGCCGGAACCCGCACCAGGTCCATCCCCTGCAGCGCGCCCAGAACCGCGTCCAGCCGCGCCACCTGTTCGGGATGGCCGGGCGGCGTCGCGTGGCCGTGGAAATCATCATGGGTTATGAGAGCCGTGGTCATGGCGCTACCGAACCGGAAACACCCGCCGATGACAAGGCGCATCCGATGCGCATCGTGGCCCTTCTGTGCCTGGTCGCCGCATCGTTCCCGGTCACGCCGCCGGCGCAAGGGTCAATGACCATAAGGGGGCCCGACATCCGCCGGGTCGATCAATGCCAGCCCGATCAATCCGGCGCCAGCATGTAGCCCGCCCCGCGCACGGTCTGCAGGTAACGCGGCTGCTTCGGATCCGCCTCAAGCTTGCGCCGCAGCCGGGTGATCTGCACGTCCACCGCACGTTCCTGCGCCTGCCCGCCGGCCCGGCCCAGTCGTTCGACCAGGTCGCCGCGGCTCAGCGCGCTGCCGGGTGCTGCGGAAAAGATCTTCATCAATTGCTGCTCGGTCGCGGTCAGCCGCACCGGGATCTCACCGGCCCACAACTCGCCGCGCTCGATGTCATAGCGCAACTCGCCAAGATGGATCACCTTTGGCAGGGCCGGCTTCGCCGCCGCCGGCATCCGCCGCAGGATCGAATTGATCCGCAGCAGCAATTCCTTCGGTTCGAACGGCTTGGCCAGGTAATCGTCCGCTCCGGCCTCCAGCCCCGCGATGCGGTCCTCGGTCTCTCCCCTTGCGGTCAGCAGCAGGATCGGCACCGCACGCTCGGCCCGCAGGCTGGCGCAGAAACTGATCCCGTCCTCGCCGGGCATCATCACGTCCAGCACGATCAGGTCGAAATCGAGCCCGGACAGGATCCGCCGCGCATGGGCGGCATCGCGCGCCGCGGTCACCAGGAACCCGTTGCGGATCAGGAATTTCTGCAACAACCCGCGGATGCGCTCGTCGTCGTCCACGATCAACAGATGCGGCATGTCGGTCTGCATCGCCTAGCCTTTCGGTTCCTTCAGTTCATCGTATTGGCGCCGCGCCTCGTCATCCATCATCGCTTCCAGCACCTGACGGAACCCGGCCACGGCCGCCGGGCCGGCAGTGCGATAGGCCGCGCGCATCCGGTCGCGCTGGGCGTCGGACAATTGCCGTTCCAGCACCGCGCCCGCCTCGGTCAGATAGAGGTGCCGTTCGCGCTTGTCGGTCGTGCCGACCCGGCTTTCCACCAACCCGTCCTCGATCAGCGTCCGCAGAACACGGTTCAGCGACTGCTTGGTCACGTTCAGGATCGCCAGAAGGTTGGTCACCGTGGTGCCCGGGCTGCGATTGATGAAATGCAGGGCCCGGTGATGGGCGCGGCCATAGGCCATATCCGTCAGGATCCGGTCGGGATCGGCGGTGAAGGCCCGATAGGCAAAGAACATCGCCTCGATTCCCTTGCGCAGCTGTTCGTCGGTCAGAAACAACAGCGCCTGGCCGCTTTCCGTCCCCTGGCCCTCGGCCATACCCGCCTCCGTCTTCAAGAGTGCGGTCACAATACGTCAGCCTTGTTGACATTCCAAGATGCGAAAGGTATCGAATCACCGATTTCGCGCAATTTTGTGTCCGCTTCGGTCCTAAACTGCGCAACATATGCAAACCGATGGAGGGTCGGATGACGTCATACGCGGATCGCGACGGCAAGATCTGGATGGATGGTCAGATGGTGGATTGGCGGGATGCCAATGTGCATATCCTGACCCATGCGTTGCATTATGCCTCCTCCGTCTTCGAGGGGGAACGGGCCTATGGCGGCAAGATCTTCCTGTCGCGCAGGCATTCCGAACGGCTGCATTTTTCGGCCGGCGAGCTGGATTTCGAGATCCCCTGGACGGTCGACGAGATCGAGGCCGCCAAGCAGCAGGTCCTGTCCGTCAACGGCCTGTCCGATGCCTATATCCGTGCCGTCGCCTGGCGCGGCGCGGGCGAGGATATGGGCGTCGCTTCGGCGCGCAACCCGGTCCGGCTGGCGATCGCGGCCTGGGAATGGGGCAGCTATTACGGCGACGCCAAGATGAAGGGCGCCAAGCTCGACATCGCCAAGTGGAAACGCCCTTCGCCCGAGACGATCCCGGTTCACGCCAAGGCCGCCGGGCTCTACATGATCTGCACCATGTCCAAGCACACCGCCGAGGCCAGGGGCTGTTCCGACGCCCTGTTCATGGATTACCGCGGCTACGTGGCCGAGGCGACGGGGGCCAACATCTTTTTCGTCCGTGACGGAGAGGTCCATACCCCGAAACCCGACTGCTTCCTCAACGGGCTGACCCGCCAGACCGTGATCGGGATGCTCAAGGACCGGCAGATCAATGTCCATGAACGCCACATCGAACCGGCCGAGCTGGAAGGGTTCGAACAATGCTGGCTGACCGGGTCGGCGGCCGAGGTGACGCCGGTGGGCCAGATCGGCGACTTTCGCTTCGACGTGGGCCAGATGACCCGCGACATGACCGAAGCCTACGAAAGGCTCGTCCGCAGCTGATCCGCACCGGGAGCGCGCCTGAAAAGTGCAGCTTCCGGGCGGGTCGACCGCATGTCGGGCGGACGAACCGCGTGCCTCAGCCCCGGCCCGATCGCGCCGCATTCGCAGTCAGGGTCCGGGCGCCGCCGGTGATCACCTGGGTCATCTCGTTCATCTTGCGCAGCCGCGTTTCGATCTGGACCTGGATCGAGTCCAGGTGGGCGACGATCGCGGTCAGCGTCTCGCCCGCCTTGCCCAGGATCGCGCTTTCGCTCTTGCACATCATGCGGGTCGAACTGAGCCCGATGATCTGCCGCTTCATGTTGGTGATCCCGTCCTCCAGGGTCCGCGCCGATTTCGCGATCAGGTTCAGTTGCACGCGGACCTTGCTCCAGTACTCGACCGACAGACTTTCCAGGATCGCAGCCTCTTCGGCCCGGTCGACCGTCTCCGGCAGGGCAGTGCGGTCGGCGGCAAAGACCCGGGCGATCTCGTCCTGGACCGCGCAGGCCCCGATCAGGAAGCTCAACTCCCAAAGGGCCTTCCCGATGGCGGCATAGACACTCTTTTCCCCTTCGGAAAAGGCGCGCAGCCAGGCGGACATCTCGGCCGACATGGCGCCGTAATTGATCGCGATGGCATCGATCGGGCCGCCGGCATCGTCGAGCCGCGAGGCGAGGATCCGCATGTTGACAGGGATCGTCCGCACCTCTTCGAACACCTTGGCCATGTCCACCGTCTCGGCCTCGACCGTCGTGTAGGCATCCTGCATCGCCCGGAATGTCTCGGCCCCGTCCAGCGGCGCACGGCCCAGCCGCCCCTGGCGGGCCTGCAATTCCTCGTTCAGCTGGATCGCCTGGAACCGGTCATACGAGGCAAATCCCATCTCGCGCAGTTTCTGGACCAGGCGTTGTTCGCTCTTTTCCGGGGTCAGCCCCGCCGCCTCGTCCTGGAGCAGCTCGGCATAAAGCGCTTCGATCCTCGGCAACATCGTGCCCATCGGCTTGATCCGGACCGACACGAACCCATCGGCGATGGGCGAGGCGACGGAAAACACCCAGTAGTGCCGTCCGCTGCTGGTGCGATTCTTGACATAGGCGCCGGTGTGCTTGCCCGCCTTCATCCGCCGCCAGTACAGGTGAAACAGGCCGCGCGGCATATCCTCGTGACGCACCACCTTGTGCGGCACACCCAGCAGGTCGTCCCATTCAAAGCCCGAAACGCGCTGGAATACATCGTTCCCGGCGCGAATAACCCCGCGCGCATCGGTGCGAGAGTAAAAGATGTCCTCGTCGCCGAAATGGGTATCCCCACCGGTCGCGGACGGCATGTGGATCGTCTGTTGATAGGTCATGGCGCTCGGATGCTGATCGATTTCACGGCATCCTCGCGCCAAGACCTTACCAAATCGTGTGGCCGGTCAGGATTGCGAGTCGCGCTCGATCCGAAGGAACTCGCGCAACACCGGGGCCTCGCTCTTGCGGGCCCGGCGCTGCAGTGACCGGGTGGCCGGATCCGGGGTCACCCGGCGCTCGATCCTGAGATAGGCCCGGGCCCGGGCGCCATCGCCCCGGTCCTTGGGGTGGTCGACGATATGACGGGTCATCAGGTCCTCCCTTCCGATTGGGTCAGGCCGCAACCATAGCATGCAGGCGGCTCTATTGCAGCCCCTTGGCCTGAACCTTGCGCCGCGCGGTCTTCTGGCTGCCCAGCTGGCGTTCGCGCAGCACGATCGCCACGCCCGCAGCGATCACCAACGCGGCGCCCAGCAGCATCTGCCAGGTCGGTTCCTCGTTGAACCAGACATAGCCGATCAGCAGCGACCACAGCATCGACACATAGGTAAACGGCGCCAGCACCCCGGCTTCGGCGAATCGGTAGGACGAGGTCAGCAGGATCTGGCCGATCCCGCCGATGAACCCTGCCCCGACCAGGAACGCCGCCTCTTGAGCAGTGGGCCAGACCCACCCGAAGGGCAGGGTGAACAGCGACAGGACAGTCGCCGTGACCGAAAACCAGAACACGATCGCCGCCGTGCTTTCCTTGCCCGCCATGCCCTTGACGAACACCTGTGCCAACGCCGCGAAGGTGGCAGACCCCAGCACCAGCAGCGCCCCGAACGCCTCGCGCGATCCCAGGCCCGCCGACAGACGCGGCGCGACGATGATGATCACCCCGACAAAGCCCAGCGCCACGGCCGAAATCCGGATCAGCCGCAACCGCTCGCCCAGCAGCAGCGCCGCCAGCACCAGCAGGATCATCGGCGTCACGAACCGGATCGCCGTCACCTCGGGCAGCGGCAGGTAGTGCAGCCCGGCGAATCCCAGCCCCATGGCGATCGATCCGACGATGCCCCGCACCGCGTGGGCCCGCACGTCATTCGTCCCTATTCCGCCCGGAAACGCGCCTTTCCAGGCCAGCCAGGCGACGATCACCGGCAGCGCCATGAAGGCACGAAAGAACATCGCTTCGCCCGCCGGGATCCGCTCCGCCGCCTTGATGAAGGCCGACATCAGCGTGAACACGGTGATCGCGCTCAGCATCAGAAAGATGCCCCGGACGGGGCTGTGGATCAGAGGGTCCGCTTGCGTGGCCATACCCCTGCCTAGCGCGACCGTCCGGAACCCGCCAGTGCCTGCGCCGGAATCCCGCGCCCGAAAGACCGGGCCCGGCACCCCGTCACTGCGGGGTCAGGCGCAGGATCTCTCCGAACGGGGCCGGCGCGTCGATCAGGATCAGCACGCTGCCGTCCCCGGCCACCTCCACGTCGCGCACCCGGCCCACGCCCTCGGCGATCCGCTCTTCGCCCACAACCTGGCCATCCTCGATCCGTAGCCGCACCAGCGACTGCGCCACCAGCCCGCTGGCCAGGGCATCGCCCTCCCAATCGAAGGCGTCACCGTCATAAAAGGTCAGCCCGCCCGGCGCGATCACCGGGTCCCAGTAATAGACCGGCTGCGCCATCCCCTCGGCCACGGCGATCCCGCCGCCCACGTCCGAACCATTGTAATTGATCCCATAGGAAATCACCGGCCAGCCGTAATTCACCCCCGGCTCGATCCGGTTCAATTCGTCCCCACCGCGTGGCCCATGCTCCAGCACCCAAAGCTGCCCGGCACCGTCCAGCGCCGCGCCTTGCGGGTTGCGATGCCCATAGGACCAGATGGATCCGAGACTGTCCTGCCCCGAAAACGGGTTATCCGCCGGCGGCGCCCCATCCAGCGCGTCGACCCGCACCACCTTGCCATAGGTCGTGCCCAGGTCCTGGGCCAGAACCCGTTCCTGCGGGGTGAAATGCTCGCCCAGGGTGATGAACGCATTCTCGCCCCCCGGGTCCAGCACGATACGGCTGCCGAAATGCATCGGGTTGGGCGATGGCGGGCTCTGCTCGAAGATCTCCCGCATGTCTTCCAGCAGGGTGCCATCTGCCGACAGGGTTCCCGTCGCCGCCGCCGTTACCGTGCCACCGCGAACCCGCTTGGCATAGGTGATCCAGACCCGCCGATCAGTCTCGAAATCGGGGCCGACGACGACATCCAGCAAACCGCCCTGGCGCCGCGCATCGACCTCGGGCACCCCGGAAATCGGCTCTGATACGGCCCCATCGGGGCCAACCCGCCTCAACGCCCCGCTGCGCTCGGTCACCAGGTAGCCGCCATCCGGCAGCGCCGCGATCCCCCAGGGCGTATCCAGCCCTTCAGCGAACCGCGTGACCGTGACCGCCGTTTCGGGCAGGGCCGGGGCGCGGGTCTGCGCCTCGAAGGCGGGCGCGAAATCGGCATTGGCCGGACCCTGTTCGACCTGGGCACTGGCCAGGGTCGGGATCATGGCAAGCAGGGGGATCAATCTCATGACGGCTCTCCTCTCAGGCGCTCCACGGCCCAGCGCGCGGCATCGGCGACCGCCGGGTCGGGGTCGAAAATCAGTCTCTGAACCGCCTCGATCAGCCCTAGAGCGCCGGAATTGCCGATCGCGTAGCAGACATTGCGCACGAAACGGTCCCGCCCGATCCGCTTGATCGGACTGCCCGAAAACATGGCGCGAAACCCCGCATCGTCCAGCGCCGCCAGATCGGCCAGTCCCGGCGCCAGCAATTCTTCGCGCGCGGCATAGCGCAGCTCGGTCGCCCGGGCGGCGAACTTGTTCCAGGGACAGACCGCCAGGCAATCGTCGCAGCCATAGATCCGGTTGCCCATCAGCGGCCGCAACGCCGCATCGACCGGCCCCTTGTGCTCGATCGTCAGGTAGGAAATGCAACGCCGCGCATCCAGCTGGAACGGGGCCGGAAAGGCCCGCGTCGGGCAGATATCCAGGCAGGCGGTGCAGGACCCGCAGTTTTCCCGCCCCGGCGCGTCCGGCGCCAGCTCGGCCGTGGTGAAGATCGCCCCCAGGAAGAACCAGTTGCCCAGTTCCCGGCTCAGCAGGTTGGTATGCTTGCCCTGCCAGCCCAACCCGGCCGCCTCGGCCAACGGCTTTTCCATCACCGGCGCGGTATCGACAAAGACCTTGATCTCGCACCCCGCCGCATCGACCAGCCAGCGCCCGACCCGCTTGAGCCGTTTCTTGACGATATCGTGGTAATCCCGGTTCTGCGCATAGACGCTGATCGCCGCCCGGTCGCGCCGCTCCAGCACCTCCAGCGGATCATGCGCCGGCGTATACAGCTCGGCCAGCATCACCACCGATCGGACCTCGGGCCACAGCGCCAGCGGATCGCCGCGCCAACTCATCCGCTCGGCCATCCAGCCCATCTGCCCGTGCCGCCCGGCCCCGACGAAATCCGCCAGCCGCCCGGGCAGCTCGGGAACGGCATCGGGCCGGCACACGCCCATGGCGGCGAACCCCTCGTCCAGGGCCTTCGCCGTCAGCCGTGCCTTGAGATCAGCCAAACCGCCCCCGTTTCTTCGGGTCAATAATACCCCTGGGAACGCGAGGGGCAGCGCCCCTCGCCCCGGTCGGGTTGGCGCAACCAATTCGAAACCGGGTCAGAAATCCAGGTCCGAATAATGCGCCGGCTGCGGAAAGCCGGGCACCTGGTCGGCCAGGATCGACCGAAACGCCGGCCGCGACTTGATCTTCGCATACCAATCCTTGACCGTCTCCGACCGGTTCCAGTCCACGTCCGAGATGTAGTCCAGGCAGCTCAGCTGCGCGGCAGCGGCGAAATCCGCCAGCGTCATCTGGTCGCCCGCCAGCCAGCGCCGCTGGTCCAGCAGCCAGGCCATGTAATCCAGGTGATACTTGATCGCCTTGGCCCCGGCCTTGACATTGGCGCTGTCCGGATAGCCGGTGCCCATCACCTTGCGGAACACCCGTTCGCCGATCAGCTTCTGCGTCACTTCGCGATGGAACTTGTCGTCGAACCAGGCCACCAGCCGGCGCACCTCGTAGCGCCCCTCGGGCCCCGAGGGCATCAGCGGCGGGGTCGGATGGGTTTCCTCGATATATTCGCAGATCGCCGTGCTCTCGGCCATGGTCCGGTTGCCCATCTTCAGGATCGGCACCTTGCCGGCGGGGTTGCGACGCAGGAAATCGGGATCCTGTTCCCAATAGCGTTCCTCGACCAGTTCCACCTCGATCTTCTTTTCCCCAAGCATCAGGCGAACCTTCCGCGAAAACGGGGACAAGGGGTAATGATAGAGACGGTTCATCGCACGTGCACCTGTATCGGGATCGCCCCCCTCCTTGCCGCGAAACCGCGCGCGATTCAACTGCCGCGGCGCGGCGTGGCCCTTACTGAAAGCATTCCGCCCGTCCGTCGCGGTCGATCGTCGCGGCCCCGTCCATGATCGACCGGGTCCGGTCGCGCACCCAGTCCGACGGCTCCGAGGCCGACCAACCCTTGGGGTTGGGCAGCACCGCCGCCAGCCGCGCCGCCTGCAAGGCGGACAGATCCCGGGCGGATACACCGAAATAATGCCGTGCGGCCGCCTCCACGCCGAACACGCCCGTATCGAATTCGGCCACGTTCAGATAGACCTCCAGGATCCGCTCCTTGCCCCAGATGCTTTCGACCAGCGGCGTCCAGCCGGCCTCTACCGCCTTTCGGAACCAGGACCGGCCATGCCAGAGATAGACGTTCTTGACCGTCTGCTGGCTGATCGTCGACGCACCGCGCCCACGCCCGTCGGCGATGGCGGCGCGGATCGCGGTGATGTCCAGCCCCCAATGCCGACAGAAATTCACATCTTCGGCGGCCACGGCCGAGCGGCGCATATGGGGCGAAATCTCTTCCAGCGGCACCCAGTCCTGCGCGACAGGGCCGCTGCGCCGCCCCTCGGCCCACATATAGGGCGTGGTCGGCGGGTTCACCCAGGAATAGAACGCTGTCGCCAATATCACCAGGCCAAGCACGGCAACGCCCCCCCTCAGGATCCAGCCCACAACTGAGCGGGCCCGCCTGCGAAAGGCAAGCCAGATCGCGCCCAGGGCCAGGACTGCCCAGACCATCGGGATACTCCTCGCAATCCGCCATTTTCGACAGCGCCGCCGCCTCGGGTCATAAGACCCGCCCGGGTCCGGGCGTCAAGCAGGGCAGGTCACGCCGCCTGGGCCATGTTGCCGGCCAACACCGCCGCCTCGGTGGCGCGCAGGACCGGTCGCGCCGTGCGCCAGGCCGGGGCCCGGGCCGGGACGGTCAGCTCGGGAAACAACGCCGTCAACTCGCTGCGCAGGGCCGCATCGCCCTGCAGCATGTAGTCGCCGGGATGAAAGCTTTCGCTGTCGACGCCTTCGGCCCGGACGATTTCATGCCGATCGAACATCAGGTGATGATAGGTCACCACAGGGCGCGGCGCGACCTGCACCGACCGGCCATCGACCAGATGCTTGGCGGCGACCAGGATTTCATCCTGACCGTAATACAGTTCGGCCTGCCAGCCGCGGATCAGGACCCGGTGCTGGGGCGACAGGAACAATGCACGGTCATTGCCGATCGCCCCCGGGGCAAAGCGGATCGGGGCGAAATCGCCACCCCCCCGCACGGCGCGCGCGCCGACCCAGCGCACCGGCTGCAAGCCCCGGTCCAGCGTGTCGACCAGGTCGCCCACCACGATCCGCTCGATCGGGCGGGGGCCCAGCGCGGTGTCCAGCAGGGTGCCGGCAACGAAACAGGGCGGACCCATGTCGCTGACATTCAACGGCCCCTGCGTGTTGACCCACGTCGAGGACACGAAGGTGCCGTTCTCCAGGACCTGCCCGTCGGTCGGGGTAAAGACCTGGGTCCCGTTCGCCAGATAGAAGGTGATGCCGGTATAGGTGACATTGCCCACGCCCGGCACGTTCACCGTGACCGTGTCGCCGGGATAGGATTGGGTGATGTCGGACCCGTTGACGCTGTCATTGTCGAACGCGTCGAAATCCAGATCGTCATTCTGATCGGTCAGCGACAGGACCGAGAAATTCAGAGTCGCGCCGACGCCCGGCGGGTTCGCCGGGTCCAGGAAAAAGAACTGGTCCGTATATGTCGTCGGCATCTCGACCACTTCACGATTACTTCGGTCAACAATGCCGATCCTGCCTGCCGATTATGGCCAGGTTCGGGAACAATTAAGGTTACCCGCGGGTGAATTTGCGAAAGGCCCGCGCAGCATGCCTCTGCGCAACCTTTTGATTTCAAATGAAACGCATGAAAAAGGCCCGCGCAATCCGGGTTGCGCGGGCCTGAAACGGCCGCTCGGGCCGCCGTGATTGTGGCGTTACTCGGCCGGCATGGCCGCCGCCTCGGTGCTGAGCGGCACGGGCAGATGCACCAGCATCTCCCTGGGGCAAACCTGCAGGAAATGCCCGCACTCCAGGTCCCAGTGCTGCAGGATGTCGGCGGCGCGGCGGCTGCCGGTTTCGGCGGCGTGACGCTCCACCAGGCCCTTCAGCTGGTCTTCCCAATGGTCGACGGTCACCGGGCAGGTCACCAGGGTTTCCATGTTCATCAGGTCCGGCGCCAGCCGCTCGGGGTCATACAGATAGGCCATGCCGCCGGTCATCCCGGCGCCGAAATTGGCCCCGATCGGGCCCAGGATCACGGCGATGCCGCCGGTCATGTATTCGCAACCGTTGGACCCGCAGCCCTCGACCACGACCCTGGCACCGGAATTGCGCACCGCGAACCGCTCTCCGGCCCGGCCGGCGGCGAACAGGTAGCCGTCGGTCGCGCCATAAAGCACGGTGTTGCCGATGATCGTGTTGTCCGCGGCCACCAGCGGGCTCTGCATCGGCGGACGCACCACGATGGTGCCGCCCGACAGCCCCTTGCCGACGTAATCGTTGGCATCACCCGACACTTCCAGCTTCAGCCCCGGCGCGGCAAAGGCGCCAAGCGATTGCCCGGCCGAGCCTTTCAGCTTCACCGTCAGGTGGTCGGGTTGCAGCTGGTTGCGCATGCCGAAATTGCGCACGATATGGCTCGACGTGCGCGTGCCGATGGTCCGCAGCGTGTTCTGCACCGCGTATTCCAGCTGCATCTTCTCGCCGTCTTCCAGGAAGCGGTGGGCATCGGCGACGATCTGCGCATCCAGCGTATCGGGCACCGGGTTGCGCGGCTTGTTGCGGTCATAGACGATCTCGCTCGACCCATCGACCGAGATCAGCAGCGGGTTCAGGTCTAGATCGTCCAGATGCGCCGCGCCGCGGCTGGTCTGGGCCAGCAGGTCGGCCCGGCCGATCACCTCGTCCAGCGACCGGGCGCCGATTTCGGCCAGGATCTCGCGCACCTCGGCGGCGTAGAAGGTGATCAGGTTGACCACCTTGTCCGCATTGCCGGTGAACTTTTCCCGCAGCCGCGGATCCTGGGTGCAGACCCCCACCGGGCAGGTGTTCGACTGGCACTGGCGCACCATGATACAGCCCATGGCGATCAACGCGGCGGTGCCGATGCCGTATTCCTCGGCCCCCATCATCGCCGCCATGACGATGTCGCGCCCGGTGCGCAGCCCGCCGTCGGTGCGCAGCGTCACCCGGTCGCGCAGGTTGTTCATCGCCAGAACCTGATGCGCCTCGGTCAGGCCCATTTCCCACGGCAGGCCGGCATATTTGATCGAGGTCGCGGGCGAGGCCCCGGTGCCGCCGTTATGCCCCGAAATCAGGATCACGTCCGCCTTGGCCTTGGCCACCCCGGCGGCGATGGTGCCGACGCCCGAGGACGCCACCAGCTTGACCGTCACCTTGGCGCGCGGATTGATCTGCTTGAGGTCATAGATCAGCTGCGCTAGGTCCTCGATCGAATAGATGTCGTGGTGCGGCGGGGGGCTGATCAGCGTCACCCCCTTGGTCGAATGGCGCAGCCGCGCGATCAGGTCGGTGACCTTCATGCCGGGCAGCTGGCCGCCCTCGCCGGGCTTGGCGCCCTGGGCGACCTTGATCTCAAGCTCTTCGCATTGGTTGAGGTATTCCGCCGTCACGCCGAACCGGCCCGACGCCACCTGCTTGATCTTGGCGGACGGGTTGTCGCCATTGGGTTCGGGCACGAAATGCGCCGGATCCTCGCCGCCCTCGCCGCTGTCGGACTTGGCGCCGATCCGGTTCATCGCCACGTTCAGCGTCTTGTGCGCCTCGGGGCTCAGCGCCCCCAGCGACATCCCCGGCGTCACGAACCGCTTGCGGATGGAGGTGATGCTTTCCACCTCTTCGATCGGGATCGACTTGCCCAGGGGCTTGATCGACAGCAGGTCGCGCAGATGGATCGGCGGGTTCGCCTGCATCGCATTCGAATATTGCTTCCACAGCTCGTAGGACGCCCGGTCGCAGGCCGATTGCATCAGATGCATGGTGCGCGCTTCCCAGGCATGGGTCTCGCCCGATTTGCGCGCCTTGTAGAACCCGCCGACCGGCAGCACCTCCTGGCCACTGCGCCAGCCGCGGGCATGGACCTCTTCTGCCTTGCGCTGGATGCCGCTGACGCCGATGCCGGAAATCCGGCTGTGCATGCCCGGGAAATATTCCGCGACCATCGCGCGGCTCAGGCCCACGGCCTCGAAGTTCAGCCCGCCGCGATACGAGGAAATCACCGAAATCCCCATCTTGGCCATGATCTTGAGCAGCCCCTGGTCGATCGCGGTGCGATACCTGGCCACCGCCTCGGTCAGGGTCAGGTCCAGCAGACCGCGTTCGATCCGGTCGTCCAGGCTGTCCTCGGCCAGGTAGGGGTTCACCACCGTAGCACCGCAACCGATCAGCACCGCGAAGTAATGCGGATCGATGCATTCCGCCGCGCGCACGTTGATCGAACAGAAGGTCCGCAGCCCCTTGCGCGTGAGCCAGGAATGCACCGCGCTGGTGGCCAGGATCATCGGCATCGGCACCTTGTCCGGGCCCTGCAGGTGATCGGTCAGGGTCAGGTGCCCGGCGCCCGAGCGCACGGCATCCTCGGCCTCTTCGCGGATCCGGTGCAGCGCGGCGCGCAGCGCGCCCTCGCCCGCATCGGCGGCAAAGGTGCAGTCGATCTCGGTGCAGGGCGCGTTGAACGCCGCCTGCATCGCCTCCCATTGGGCATTGCCCACGAACGGGCTGTCCAGCACCAGGATCTCCGTCTGCGAGGAATCCTCGTCCAGCACGTTCTTGAGGTTGCCGAACCGGGTCTTGAGGCTCATCACCCGGTATTCGCGCAAGCTGTCGATCGGCGGGTTGGTCACCTGGCTGAAATTCTGCCGAAAGAAATGGCTCAGCGGGCGGTATTGCGAACTCAGCACCGCCGCGGGCGTGTCATCGCCCATGCTGGCCAGCGCCTCCTTGCCGTCCTCGGCCATCGGCAGCAGGATCTGTTCCAGCTCTTCCATGCTGTAACCGGCGGCGATCTGCCGCTTGCGCAGCTCGGGGCCCTGGAACAGCGGCATTTCGGTCATGCCGCCGATGGTTTCGTCCAGCTCGTTGATCTTGCCGACCCAGTCGCCGAAGGGCTGGGCATGGGCCAGCTTGTCCTTGATCTCGGTGTCGTGGAACAGCTTGCCCTCGGTCATGTCGACGGCGATCATCTGGCCCGGGCCCAACGCGCCCTTTTCCTTCACGGCCCTTTCGTCGGTCGGCACCATGCCCACCTCGGAGCCCGCGATCAGCAGGTTGTCGCCGGTCACGACATAGCGCATCGGCCGCAGGCCGTTGCGGTCCAGCCCGCCGCAAACCCAGCGGCCATCGGTCATCGCCAGCGCCGCGGGACCGTCCCAGGGTTCCATCACCGAGTTGCAATAGGAATACATGTCGCGCCAGGCCTGGGGCAGTTCCGTCGCCTGTTTGGACCAGCTTTCCGGCACCATCATCGTCTTGGCCATCGGCGCATTGCGCCCGGCCCGCACCAGCACCTCGAACACCGCATCCAGCGCGGCGCTGTCGGACGACCCATGGGCGACGATCGGCTTGATATCCTCGGCCATGTCGCCGAAGGCGGCGCTGGCCATGCGGATTTCGTGGCTCTTCATCCAGTTCAGGTTGCCCTTGAGCGTGTTGATCTCGCCGTTATGGGCCAGCATCCGGAACGGCTGGGCCAGCCACCATTGCGGGAACGTGTTGGTCGAATAGCGCTGGTGATAGATCGCGAAGGCGGACTCAAAACGCTCGTCCTTCAGGTCGGGATAGAATTCGGCCACCTGCTCGGCCAGCATCATGCCCTTGTAGATGATCGACCGGCAGGACAGCGAGGCCAGGTAAAGCTCTCGCACCCCGGCCGCCGCGGCGGCCTTTTCGATCCGGCGACGGATCACGTAAAGCTCGCGTTCGAAGCTTTCCTCGTCGATCCCCTTGGCGTTCGAGATCAGGATCTGCTCGATCTCGGGCCGGGTCGCGTTGGCCTTTTCGCCCAGCACCTCGGTATTCACCGGCACGTGGCGCCAGCCATAGATGTAATGCCCCATCCGCAGCACTTCGCTTTCCACGATCGTGCGGCAGGTTTCCTGGGCGCCGAAATCCGTGCGCGGCAGGAACACCTGGCCCACCGCCATCAACTGATCGCGGTGCGGCCTGTGGCCGGTGCGCTCGACCTGGTCATAAAAGAACGCGACCGGGATCTGCACATGAATCCCCGCGCCGTCGCCGGTCTTGCCATCGGCATCCACCGCGCCCCGGTGCCAGACCGCCTTGAGCGCGTCGATCCCGTTCTGCACCACCTGGCGCGACGGGGTGCCGTCGATGCTGACGACCAGCCCGACACCGCAATTCGCGGTCTCGTGTTCGGGCCGCCACAAGCCGTGCTCGGCCATCCAGTCGCGCTTGGCCTGCTCGTTTCGGGCCCAGTCTGCATCATGGGGGGTCATGGTCGCTCTCCTTGATCGGGACCGTGCCGGGCGGGTCCCGGCACGGATCGGCGAATGGTCAGTAATCCATCATGTCGTAGATCCGCATCGACGCCTCGGCGGTGCCGTCGATGGCCAGCGGGGCGGCGCCGTCGATGCTGTCCATCACCGCCTTGAAGGTAACCGAGATGCGCACCCGGTCCGGCCCTTCGCAGGTGACGGACTCCACGGCGGCGACGGCATTGTCATAGGTTTCCCAGGTCGCGGTGATCATCTCGGTCGCGTCGACCTCGTCATAGAACACCGCCGGATCGGTCGCGACCCAGCGGTCGCCGCGACGCTCGACGCTGACCAGGACGTGCTGGATGAAACCGGGAACCTCGCCGTAATAGTAATCGACCTCGAAGAAATCGACCGCGTCGCAGGCAACACCGTTGTTCACGCCATCGGCATAGGCTTCGGGAGACATCCATTGCGGCCCGGGCCCGACCGGGTCCAGCCCGAAGGCACCGCCGGTGACGGTGTGGCGTGCCTCAACGGGGCCGGACAAGGCAAAGCTGCCCGTGAACGCATCCTGCGCAAGGGCGGGGAGGGCCGCAAGGCACAGAACGGCGGCGGTGATCGGGGTATTCATCTGGAAATCTCCTCGGTGGTATCGATCGACAACAAAGACATGACCATCCCGCAGCCATGTTTGGGATTGCGGGACAGGAAACCCGGTTCACCGGGCAGGATGAACTCTACCGGTGCGCCGTCGGTTTCGAAACTGTCATCGGGCATCACGTAGCTGCTTTGCCCCGACAGGAACATGCGCCAATCCGGATGCACGTATTCCCGACCGGTGCCGCGCCAGACCTCGGTCCCGTCAGCCATGGTCGCGACGATCTCGTATTCCGTGCGCAACAGGCGCTGACCGTCGATCACCACCTCGTCGCCGGTCAGCCGGTCGAACCCGACATAGCGCGTCGGCCCGATTTCGGGGCTTTCGGTGACGAAATCCCAGCTGTCATACCCTTCGGCCAGCAATGCGCTCATCGAGGACCGGTCCGCCGGCGCCGCCTCCAGAACCTCGGAATGCATCGACCGGTAGTGCCGGCTGGCCATCCACTGCGCCTCGGCGTCGATCGTGCCGGAATAGGACAACCCCTCTTCGTCCAGGTCGACGCGGTGCTGATAGCCCTCCGGATCGCCCGCGCAGGTAAAGTGGTGCGAGACGGAGCAATCGCGCATCTGGATGGTCACATAGGCGCGGCACCCCTCGGGCAGCGGATAGACATCCTGCGCCGCCACCGGCGCGGCCAGAAGGGCGATCAGCACGGCCCCCCTCATTGCCCGATCTCCGCCAGGCTCAGCACGACCGAACAATCCTGCACCGGATCGCGCGCCAGAAAACCCGGCTCGCCCGGAAAGGCGAAATCGACCGGCGTGTTGTCCGTTTCGGTGACGCCGTTGGCCGAGGTGACCCGCCGCACGCCGCTGACGAAGGTGCGCCAATCGGGATGGATATATTCGCGCCCCGACACCCGGAACAATTCGGCCCCCGCCGCGTCAAAGGCGGTCAGCTCGAAATCGGTCTCGCGCAGGGGCACCCCGTCGATCTCGACCACCACGCCGGTCAACCCGTCGCGCCCGACATAGCGGGTCACGCCGTAAAGGTCGGACGTGGTTTCGAAATCGAAATCATCGGCGCCGGTTTCCAGAAGTTCGGTGAACGACGCGGCATCGCGGATCCGTGGCCCCAGCGTATCGGTATGCCCGGCGGTCACGTGAAAGCTTTCGACCCATTGCGCCTCTGCGTCGATGATGCCGAGGTAGTCCAGCCCGTCCTCGCCCAGATCGGCGCGGCGCTGCTGGCCCGGCGGGTCGCCGGCGCAGGTGAACAGATGCGTGACGACACAGCCGCGTTTCTGGATCGTGACATAGCCCTCGCAACCCTCGGGCAGGGCAAAGCTCTGGTTCGCCGCCGCGGGGGCCGCGACCAGCACGAACAGGATCGACGCGATCGTCTTCATCTTGCCTTCACCCTCCGGGTCAGTGCCGTTGACCTTGTCGCGCCGGGACCGTGCCACAACGTCGACGTGAAACCGGCGTTCCGCCGACGCCGTGCAGCATCCTTATTCCGCCGCCACCGAGGCGCTTTGCGTGACATAATCCAGAATTGCGTCAGACGCATCACGGCCGTCCCGGATCGCCCAGACCACCAGCGACGCCCCGCGCACGATATCGCCGGCGGCAAAGACACCTTCCAGGCTGGTCTGGCCGCTGCCGAACTCGGCCCGGATCGTGCCCCAGCGGGTCACGTCCAGCCCGTCGACGCCCCACAATTTCGGCAGGTCCTCGGGTTCGAAGCCCAGCGCCTTGATCACCAGGTCGGCGTCTTCGACATAATCGCTGCCCTCGATCAGTTCGGGCATCTGGCGGCCGCTGGCATCGGGGGCGCCCAGGCGCATCTTCTGCACCATCACGCCGGAAACCGGCCCGGCGACCTTGCCGGCATCCGTCATGTCGGTGACGCTCGGGTCGCCGGCAAAGCCCTTGGGCGCGCTCAGCCAGACGAAATCGACACCCTCTTCCTCGGCATTCTGCACCTCGCGCTGCGACCCGGGCATGTTCGCCTTGTCCCGCCGATACAGGCATTTCACGCTGGTCGCGCCCTGCCGGATCGCGGTGCGCACGCAATCCATCGCCGTGTCGCCGCCGCCGATCACCACCACCTTCTTGCCGGCGGCGTTCAGCGTGCCGTTGTCGAATTCCTCGACATCGTCGCCGAAACTCTTGCGGTTCGACGCGACAAGATAGTCGATCGCCCGCACGATCCCGGTCGCCTCGGACCCCGGCAGCTGCAGATCGCGGCTCTTGTAGACCCCGGTGGCGATCAGAACCGCGTCATGCTTGCCGCGGATCGCGTCGAACGACAGGTCCTCGCCCACGTTGCACTTGTAGACGATCTCGACCCCGCTTTGTGCCAGCTGGTCCATGCGGCGCATGACCACGTCCTTTTCCAGCTTGAAGCCGGGAATGCCATAGGTCAGCAGCCCGCCGCCGCGGTCATAGCGGTCATAGACCGTGACCTGCAGTCCGGCCCGGCGCAGCCGGTCGGCCGCGGCCAGCCCGGCGGGGCCGGCGCCGATGATGCCGACGCTTTCGGGCCGTTCCCGCGCGGGGCGCACCGGCTGGACCCAGCCGTTTTCCCAGGCGGTATCGGTGATGTATTTCTCGACCGCGCCGATGGTCACGGTGCCGTGGCCCGATTGCTCGATCACGCAATTGCCTTCGCACAGGCGGTCCTGCGGGCAGATCCGGCCGCAGATCTCGGGAAAGGTATTGGTGGACTGGGCCACCTCATAGGCTTCCTCCAGCCGGCCCTCGGCGGTCAGGCGCAGCCAGTCGGGGATGTTGTTGTGCAGCGGGCAATGCGACTGGCAATAGGGCACGCCGCACTGGCTGCAGCGGGCGGCCTGTTCTTCGGCCTTGGCCTCGGCGTATTCGGCGTAGATCTCGTGGAAATCCTGCCGGCGCAGGCTGGCGTCGCGCTTGTCGGGCATGTCTCGTTCGACATCGACGAATTTCAGCATCTTCTGGGTCGCCATATGGGTGCCTCTTTCCAGTCCTTCCGCCCGAGGCGCTTGTCTAATCCGGGTTCGCGGAAAAGAAAAGTCATAAACACTGACCTAGTTTGACGGTTTCAGCCCTTGCGCTGCCGCATTGGGAGAGGTTTCCGCGAAAATTAGTTCCGAATTGATACCTATCTACGCCCTTTCCCCGCAAATTCCGTGATTTACAAAGGCAGGGCCGAATCACCGAAGGCGCGCCATGCCGCTGTTCACCCTTGTCCTTGTCGCCCTGATCCAGGGCATCACCGAATTTCTGCCGGTCTCGTCCTCCGGCCACCTGATCCTGTTGCCCGAACTGACCGGGATGCAGGACCAGGGCCAGGTCATCGACGTCGCCGTCCATGTCGGCACGCTGTTCGCCGTGATCCTGTATTTCTGGCGTGATGTGCGCACCGCCTTTTTCGGCCTCGGCCGCCTGCTGCGCGGGCGGGTCGATACCGCCGGCGCCTTCCTTGCGCTGTGCCTGATCATCGCCACGATCCCGGCGGTGCTGTTCGGGCTGGTGCTCAAGCTGACCGGGCTGGATGACATGATGCGGTCGATGGCGGTGATCGGCTGGACCATGCTGATCTTCGGGCTGGTGCTGTATTGGGCCGACCAGAAGGGCGCGACCGACCGCACCGCCCCGCAATGGAGCCTGCGCCACGCGGTGATCATGGGGCTGTGGCAGGCGCTGGCGCTGATCCCGGGCACCTCGCGCTCGGGCATCACCATCACCGCCGGGCGCATGCTGGGCTATGGCCGCGACAGCGCGGCGCGGCTGGCCATGCTGATGTCGATCCCGATCATCGTCGCCTCGGGCGTGCTGCTGGGCGCCGAGGTGATCGTCACCGCCGATGCCCGCGCCGCCCGCGACGGCGCCATCGCCGCCGCGCTGGCTTTCGTATCGGCACTTGCCGCGCTCAGCCTGATGATGCGCCTTCTGCGCACCGTCAGCTTCACCCCCTACGTGATCTACCGCGTCGCCTTGGGCATCGTGCTGCTGGTGATCGCCTACAGCTAGGCCTTGAGGTTGCGGGCGCTGTCCTTGATCTCGGCATATTGCCCGGACTTGCGGAACCGCCACAGGTAGTCGGGCAGGATCGCCTCCATCGCCTGGGGCTGGATGCCCAGGGCCTCGAATCCCTGCGCGCCATCGGCCACGACGTTGTCCACGCCCAGGCTCTTGACCTGGTCGGCGGTGATCGGCGGCGTGACGATGTTGAACGTCGCGGCACGGAGGATGTTGAAGCCCCAGGCCATCACCCGCGCGATCCAGAACGGCATGTTCCAGATCAGCCGGCGGCGCCGGATCACGCCCAGCATGTCGCGCATCAATTCGCGGAAGGTCGCGACCTCGGGCCCGCCCAGTTCGAACAGGCCCTGCGCCGTGCCCTCGACCCCCATCACCGCGGCCTGCGCCACGTCGTCGACATGGACCGGCTGGAACCGGGTCTTGCCGCCCACCACCGGCAGCACCGGCGACATCATCGCCATCCCGGCGAAGCGGTTGAAGAAATCGTCCTCGGGTCCGAACAGCACCGACGGGCGCAGGATCATCGCGCCCGGCATATGCCGCAGCACCGCCTGTTCGCCCAGCGCCTTGGTGCGGGCATAGGTGCTGGGGCCGTCCGCATCGGCACCGATCGCGCTGATCTGAACCATGCGCGTCACGCCCTGCTCGGCGGCGATCCGGGCGATCCGCTCGGCGCCTTCGTGCTGGACCGCGGCGAAATTGTTCTTGCCATGGGCATCGAAGGTGCCGACGCAATTGACCACCGCATCGGCGCCGCGCATCACCGCGCGCACGCTGTCATCGTCGCGGATGTTGCAGAATACAGGCTCCACCTGGCCGACGGCGCCATAGGGGCGCACGAACATCGCCTGGTTGGGATCGCGCACCGCGACCCGGATGCGCCAGCCCTTGGCGGCAAGCCGCCGCGCGATGTAACGGCCCAGGAACCCCGACCCGCCATAAATCGTGACAAGCTTGCTCATTCGCGCTCTCCCTCGATCCGGCTCGGGGTTTTCTGTATCGTCCGTGTCGCCGCCGAACAAGGCGCATTCCGGCAGCCCGGAGACCGCAACGCGGATTTCGCCGCAAATCCCGTTGACAGCCCCGCCGCGGCATCCTAAACGGCGGCCT
The DNA here is from genome assembly GCA_001314655.1 of Rhodobacteraceae bacterium HLUCCA08. GTDB lineage: Bacteria > Pseudomonadota > Alphaproteobacteria > Rhodobacterales > Rhodobacteraceae > Salibaculum. The sequence continues at coordinate 160,003 of LJSF01000016.1, forward strand.
CACGTTACCTGCCCAGGTGGCGGAATTGGTAGACGCGCTGGTTTCAGGTACCAGTGGCCGAAAGGTCGTGGAAGTTCGAGTCTTCTCCTGGGCACCATTCCTTCCTCCCCGCCGGCCTTCGGGCCGCGGGGACGAAAGACCCCCCGAACCGACAACAGATCACGGCCACAGCGCCGCGACGATCGCGTCCAGCCCATCGGTCAGCGCGGCCGGGCCGGGCTGCAGGATCAGCGGTGACTTGATTTCGACGATGCGGTCCTCGGCCACCGCCGGGATCGCGGCCCAGCCGTCGCGGGCGGCGATCTTTTCGGGTCGCACCTTCTTGCCGCACCACGAGGCCAGGATCACCCGGGGCGCCGCCGCGATCACCTGCGCGCCGGTGACGACCCGATCCGGCGCCGCCGGCTGCGCGGCCAGATCGGCGAACACGTCTCGGCCCCCGGCGATGTCGATCAGCTCGGACACCCAGCCGACACCGCTGATCATCGGCTCGTCCCATTCCTCGAAATAGACCGGCACCGGGTCGCGCCCGGCGACACGTGCCGCCACGTCCGACAGCCGTGCCGCGTAGCCCGCGGCCAGCGCCTCGGCCCGGTCCGGCACACCGGTCAGAGCGCCCAGGCTGCGGATCATCGCCAGAATACCGGCGATGTCGCGCTGGTTGTAGCCGATCACGGTGATGCCGGCGGCCATCAGTTCGGCTGCGATATGGCGTTGAATGTCCGAAAACAGCAGCACGACATCCGGCTCCAGCGCCAGCACCTTGGGCAGATCGGCCGAGGTGAAGGCCGACACCCGGGGCTTGTCCCTGCGCACCCCGGGCGGGCGCACCGCATAGCCCGATACGCCCACGATCCGGTCCTGCTGGCCCAACAGATACAGCGTCTCGACCGTTTCCTCGGTCAGGCAGACGATGCGCTCGGGCGGAAAGCGGCGCAGGCTCACAGCAGGGCCCGCCGCGCGCGCGCCCCGCCCCGGCGCCGGGCGCGCGGCAAGGCCAGGTCCAATGGCCGGGGCGGCACGGCGAGCGAGGCGACCAGCAGGTCGCAGAACGCCGCCACCGCCGGATCGGTCGCTGCCAGGGGGTCCGCATGGGCCAGCGCCCGAAGCGCGGCGCGGCGGTAATCGCCACCGCCGGGCAACAGCCCAATCCACTGGATAAAACCCATCCGGCCCAGTTCGGCCGCCCTGTCGGGGTCGGTCACGTCGACCTGAAGGCCGACCAATACACGGTCTATCATCATCCTTGCGCCCTCCGCGCGATGGGGACGGGGCGGTCGGGGGGCCGGGACAGGGGCACAGCGGACGGGCCGATGCGGCATCTGGCGGCACCTGCCGGGACACCCCGCCCGGATTGCAGTGACACGCGGCCCCGAACGGAGCCACGGTGACGGCAGGTCTCCTGACTTGCGGGTCGTCGCTTGCCGAACCTTCCCGGGCCATCGGCCCAGTGGCTGTTTCGGGTCGCTCGCCGCCTACAGTTGCGGGGGCAGTCGCGGCCTTGCCCGATCCCGGGCGCACCGCGTTCCCTTTTGCACCCCGTCCCGCCCATCGGGCGCCACGGGGACCGTCACGCCCAATCGGTAGGCCCTGGCCGCCCCCGCCGTCAATCGCCGATTGCGACCAGTGCCGTTGCCCCGCCCGGCCAAAAGCCGTATCGACGACGCCAGCATCACGCATGAGGGCCCCATGGCGAACCATCTTTACATGACCGATCTGCCCGACGGGCTGGACCTGGGCCCTGTCGTCGCCATCGATTGCGAAACCATGGGCCTGATCCCCGGCCGCGACCGGCTGTGCCTGGTGCAGATGTCGGGCGGCGACGGCGACGCCCACATGGTGCAGATCCGCAAGGGCCAGACCGAGGCGCCGAACCTGACCCGGATGCTGGCCGATCCGGCCGTGCTCAAGCTGTTCCATTTCGGCCGCTTCGACATCGCCGCGCTCTACAAGACCTTCGGCGTGCTCTGCGCCCCGGTCTGGTGCACCAAGATCGCCTCCAAGCTGGTGCGCACCTACACCGACCGGCACGGGCTCAAATTCCTGCTGGCCGAACTGCTGAACATCGACATCTCCAAGCACCAGCAGATGAGCGATTGGGGCGCCGAAACCCTGTCCGAGGCACAGCTGGAATATGCCGCGTCGGACGTGCTGTATCTGCACCGCCTGAAAGAGGCGCTGGACGACCGTCTGGCCCGCGAAGGCCGGGCCGAGATCGCCCAGGCCTGTTTCGATTTCCTGCCGATGCGCGCCCGGCTCGACCTGGCCGGCTGGCCGGAACAGGACATCTTCGCGCACTGACATGACCCAGCCCGACACCTATCTTGACACCGCCCGCCGCGTCATCCGGCACGAGGCCGATGCCCTGACCACCCTTGCCGACGCCATCGGCGACAGCTTTTCCCGCGCCGTTGCGATGATCCTGGCCGCGAAGGGCCGCGTCATCGTCTCGGGCATGGGCAAATCCGGCCATATCGCGCACAAGATCGCCGCCACGCTGGCCTCGACCGGAACGCCGGCGCAATTCGTCCACCCGGCCGAGGCCAGCCATGGCGACCTGGGCATGGTCACACGGGACGATGTGGTCCTGGCCGTGTCGAATTCCGGAGAAACCCCGGAACTGGCCGACCTGCTGGCCTATACACGGCGCTTTTCGATCCCGCTGATCGGGCTGTGCAGCCGCGCCGACAGCACCCTGGCCCAGCAATCGGACGTGGCCCTGGTGATGCCCCGCATCCCCGAGGCCTGCACCACCGGCAAGGTTCCGACCACCTCGACCACCATGACGCTGGCCCTGGGCGATGCGCTGGCCGTCGCGTTGATGGAACACCGCGCCTTCACCCCCGAGGATTTCCGCGCCTTCCATCCCGGCGGCTCGCTGGGGGCGCAATTGTCCAGGGTCGGCGATCTGATGCATGGCGGCGACATGCTGCCGCTGGTGGGCGAGGACACCCCGATGTCGGCCGCGCTGCTGGAGATCAGCCGGAAGGGCTTCGGCGTGGTCGGCGTCGTCGACGGCACCGGCGATCTTGTCGGCATCATCACCGATGGCGACCTGCGGCGGAACATGGACGGGCTGCTCGACCACACCGCCGGCCGGGTCATGACCCGCGACCCCCGCAGCATCGGCCCCGACATGCTGGCCGAACAGGCGCTTGCGGCCATGAACGATCACAAGATCACCTGCCTGTTCGTGGTCGATCCGCCCGCATCCCGCAATCCGGTCGGGATCCTGCATATCCACGACTGCCTGCGCGCCGGGATCGTCTGAGCCATGATGCCCGCCGACAACGCCTATTCCCGCGTCATCGGCATCCTCAAGGTCGTGCTGCCGCTGACCGCGCTGGCGCTTCTGGCGACGCTGTTCCTGTTCGCGCGCGCGCCTGTCGGCGAAGGCGACATCCCCTTTGCCGAAATCGAGGACATCGCCCGTGAATCGCGCCTGACCCAGGCCCGGATCAGCGGCGTGACCGATGACGGCGCGGTTTTCACCCTCTCGGCGCGCGGCGCGAGGCCGGCCAACGGCGCCGTCACCGTCGACGGGATCGAGGCCCGGATCGACGCGACCGACGGCACCGGAATCGAGATCACCGCCGGGATGGGGACGCTCGATACCGACAGCCAGGTGGCGCGGCTGACCGGGCTGGCGCGGCTGGAAACCTCCAGTGGCTACCAGATGGAAACCGCCGGGCTGATCGCCGACCTGGCGACCGGAACCGTGACCAGCGACGGCGCCCTCGAAATCCAGGCCCCCTACGGGACGCTCACCGCCGGACGGGTCACGGTGGAAACCAATGCCGACGGCGCTGGCGCGCGAATGGTTTTCAATGACGGCGTCCGGCTGATATACCAACCGCAAATTCAGGATTGAGTCCCGTGCGTTTCCTTATTGCTGCATTCGCCCTTCTGGCCGCGACCGGCCCCGGCCTGGCCCAGACCGACATCACCCTGGGCGGCATCAGCGCCGATCCCGGCGACCCGGTCGAGGTCAGCGCCGACAGCCTGTCGGTCGACCAGGATACCGGCCTTGCGGTCTTTACCGGCAATGTCGTCGTCGGCCAGGGCGATCTGCGGCTGTCGGCCGGCCAGGTCACCGTGCGTTACGACGAGGCCACCGGCGATATCACCACGCTCGACATCAGCGGCGGCGTCACCTTCGTGACCGCGACCGAAGAGGCAGAGGCCGACTCGGCCACCTACGATATCTCGGGCGGTGTGCTGGTTCTGACCGGCAACGTCCTGTTGTCCCAGGGCGCCAGCGCGACCTCTGCCGACCGGATGCGCGTCGACCTGGAAAGCGGCGCCGCCCAGATGGACGGGAACGTCCGCGTCATCTTCAACCAGGGCGATCAGTGATGGCGCCCGCCCCGACGCTGACCGTCACCGACGGCGATGTCGGGCTGCGCGTGGTCAACCTGCGCAAGAGCTATCGCAAACGGCTGGTGATACGCGATGTCAGCCTGACGCTGGGTCGGGGCGAGGTCGTGGCCCTGCTGGGGCCCAACGGGTCGGGCAAGACGACCTGTTTCTACATGATCGCCGGCCTCGTCACCCCCGAGGCGGGTCACGTGATCATCGACGGGCGCGACGTGACGCCGCTGCCGATGTATCGCCGCGCCAGGATGGGCATCGGCTACCTGCCGCAGGAAATGTCGATCTTTCGCGGCCTCAGCGTCGAGGACAACATCCTCGCCATCCTCGAAATCGCCGAACCGGACCGCCACCGCCGGCGCGAGCGGCTCGAGGAATTGCTGTCCGAATTCTCGATCGAGCATTTGCGGCGGGCACCGGCCATGGCGCTGTCGGGCGGGGAACGGCGGCGCGCGGAAATCGCCCGCTGCCTGGCCGCCGATCCCAAATACGTGCTGCTGGACGAACCCTTTGCCGGGGTCGATCCGATCGCGGTCGGCGAAATCCGCGGGCTGGTCGCCGACCTCAAGACCCGCGGGATCGGCGTGCTGATCACCGATCACAACGTCGCCGAAACCCTGCAGATCGTCGACCGGGCCTATATCCTGCACGACGGCGCCGTCCTGATGTCGGGCACCACCGAAGAGGTCGTGCGCGACGAAAACGTGCGCCGGGTCTATCTGGGCTCCAATTTTCGCGTCTGACGGGAATCCTTGACACAAATGCCGCCTCTGTCGCCCAATGGGGCGATGACGAACCCCGCTTACCCGAATCGTATGGTCACGCCCCGTCGGCAGACCGAATACGGCGTTGAAGTGGTCGTCGTCTCCCTGTATCGCAGCGCCTGAACCGGCGGGGCGCAAGCCCGGCACGGCGGCCGCGTGGCATGTTAGGAGGAACCAAGTGCGCTACCAGATCACCGGAAAACAGATCGATATCGGCGAAGCTCTGCAAACCCACGTCCAGACCGAACTGGGCGAGATGTTCGGGAAATATGCCGGTCGCCCGACCGACGCGACCGTGACATTTTCCAAGAGCGGGGCCGAATTCGTCTGCGAGGCGGTCGTGCACCTGTCCACCGGCCTGACGACCCAGGCCAAGGGCCATGCCCACGAAATCTATGCCGCCTTCGAAAGCGCGCGCGAAAAGATGGACAAGCAGCTGCGCCGCTACAAGCGCCGGCTGAAGGATCACCACAAGGATCGCGAAGACCCGGTTGAACTCATGATGGCCGGCACCTATATCCTCGCGCAATCGGACGGCGACGAAGAGCTCGAGTCGACCGAAGACCACACCGCGATGATCGTGGCCGAGATGGAGACCAAGGTGCCCACCCTGTCTGTCAGCGACGCGGTCATGCAACTGGAACTGGCCCACGCGCCGGTTCAGGTGTTTCGCAATGAAGGGCACGGCGGGATCAACGTCGTCTACCGGCGTGAAGACGGCAATATCGGCTGGATCGATCCCCGGAACGAAGGCTGAGCCGGGAAACCCGGCAGGAAAGCAGGTTTCATGAACATGTCGGATCTCCTCCCTCAGGGAGGTATCAAGCTCATTGGAGCGGCCAGCAGCAAGAAACGGCTTTTCCACGACCTGGGCGAAATGGCCGAAAGCTGTTTCGGGTTGCAGCATGGCGACGTGGTCGACGCGCTGCTTGAACGCGAAACCCTGGGCCCGACCGGCGTCGGCGCCGGCATCGCCCTGCCCCATGCCCGCATGTCGGGCATGGACAGCGTCAAGGGCCTGTTCGTGCGCCTTAAGAAACCGCTCGATTTCGAGGCGGTGGACCGGCATCCGGTGGACCTCGTGTTTGCCCTGTTCGCGCCGGAAAATGCCGGCGTCGATCACCTCAAGGCCCTGGCCCTGGTGTCGCGCACCATGCGCGATGCCGATGTCTGCGCCAAGCTGCGGGCGAATTCGGACCCCGCGACGTTGCACACCATCCTGACCGAGGCGGCGACCTCTCAGGCGGCGTAGGCGCCGAAGCCGAAGCTCATGTAATCGCGCTGATAGACCTGCCGCACGGCATCCTCGACCTCGCTGTCGTAGATGTCGCGCAGCCGCGCCGCATGCGGGTCCGTCACCTCGGGCACCTGCGGCATCACCGTCTTGCCGGCCTTGGCGGCGAGGATCGCAAGCTCTTCGGCCAGATCATCCTCGCGCAGGATCATGTCGGGCAGCGCGAAATCGGCAAAGCCCTGTATGACCTGTGTCTGGGTCGCCCAATAGGGATCGACGCGGATCGCGGTATTTCCGGCCAGGTTCGCCTTGACGAACCCCATCCAGGCCAGGAACGCGGCCCGATGCGCCTGGGGGCCATAATCGGCATCCGGCGCGCCGCCGGGGATCGGCAGTTTCCATTCGCGCCGCAGGGTCTGGCGGATTTCGGCATAGCTGCCTTCGCCGGTGGACAGGATCTTGTCGCAGAACGCCGCATGGGCCCGCGCCACCGGGTGACGGATCACGGTAAAGCCGCGATGGCCCGGATGCCGCCGCTTCCATTGCCGCAGGGTCTTTTGGGTGAAGCCGGTCTGCAACGCGGTCGGCGCGGCATCGTCCAGTGCCGCCAGCCAGGCCGTCACCGCCGCCTCGGGCCCGCCGCGCAGCGGCATGTAGATCAGCGGGCTGTCCGCCGCCGCGACGAAGGACGGCACCGCGGCACCCCGGCGCGGTTCGAAATTCGGGGTCCGGGTCAGGTTGAACCGATCCAGCGCGGCCAGCGCCTGCTCCATCTCGGCGAAATTGGCGACCTTGTCGGACAGCGGCGCCGGGTTCTGCTTCTTGAGGCTGCGATCCAGCGCCTCGAGCCGGGCATCACAGCCCAGGAAGGCCGCCAGCCCGTTCATCACCGCGACATCCTGCAGGTCTTCGTAGGCGACATGGAACGCGGTCTGCCCACTGCGCTGCAACTGGTTCAGCAGCAGCACCTGGAACGCCTGCAACCGGTCCACATGTTCCGTGAATTCGGCGGCGTCGAACTGGATCTTGGAGGATTTCTGGTGCTTGACGTTGGTCAGCTTCCATTGCCCCGTGGCCCGGGCGATCTTCCAGCTGACATAGGACTCGACCGGGTTGCGGGTCAGCACGATCTTGGCGCAGCGCGGATCGGGCAGGGCGATGTCCAGGACCCGCGCGTCGTGATCGTTGAAGAACCGGAACCCGTTCAGCCCCGGCGCCACGCAGAGCGCCGCGATCAGCCGCGACGGGTCGGCATCGCGCTGCGCCTGGGTCACGCCCAAAGTCTCGGCCCGGTCGGGATAGGAGATGAAATGCGGGTTGAACGCCTCTCCGTGACAGGTCAGCCCGTCGAAGGCATTGATGTTCGCCTCGAGGAAATTGGAGCCGGTGCGCATCTCGGCGAAGACGACGAAGTAATCGAAACGGCTCATTTACGGGACACCAGATAGGGTTTGCGGACCTTTTCGGGTCGGCTGTGTTGCGGCGGTTCCACCAGGAAATCGCCCATCAGATAGGGATGCATCCCCTGGTTCTTGAGGTTCTGCAGAAACTGCCCGAACCCGGTCAGGTCGACCATCCGCGGCGCTTCGGTGATGCGCCGGGTGGTCTTGACGCCCATCTCGTCCAGCACGGTCTGCAATCCCTGCATCGGGCTTTCGATGAACTCTGCCATCGACCAGATCCGCACCCGCGCCTTGGCCCATTGACTGCGCAGCGCGTTCAGATGTTCGCTTTCGATCTTTTGCAATTGCGCGGCCTCTTGCCGGATATCGGCGAAGTTGCGGTTCGACAGGAACATCGGCACCGCCCAGGCCCCGGTGATGACGCTGATCTGGGCGTTCGGATCCTTGGCCATGTCCCAGCTGACGAATTGCGTATCGCGCGGGCCGAACTGGAAACACTGCCGCTCGCCCCGGGTGTTCCAGATCAGGTTGGTCAGGTACATCCGCGCATTGTAGTCGCGCAAGACCGGGTTGGCCGACAGCGCGCCGGCGAAAGTGTCGGTCCGGCCTTCGAACTCCACCCCTTCGGGGGCGAAGATATGGCCATGCACCCGGGTGCCGGTCATCTTGGCCAGCCAGACCTCGAAATCCTCGAACAGCTCGGTAAAGCCTTCGAAGACCGAATAGGGCGCGCAGGAAAACCCGTTCTCCTGCCCCATATGCGGCAGCCGCGACTGCATATAAAGGCCCGCCCGTCCCCGCGTGCGCCGTTCCACCGCCTTGGAAAAGATCCGGTCGATCTTGCCCGGGTTCGGTTCCGCCTTCTTCATCGCGTGTTTGGGATCGGTCAGGAAGGCCTGGTACAGCTTGTCCGCATGGGGCCAGATCTTGCGGGCGACGAAACAATCGGACCGACGCAGAAGCTGCAGGTGATCGTCGTAGAAAATATGCGGCTTGCCCTGGAAATCGAACTTGGACAGGGTCAGGGACCGGCTTTCGATATTCTGCGAATACAGCCGCACCAGGGTCTGGAAATAGCTTTCATCCGGGATCCAGACGCGCCGGAAATAGCGGTCATAGACCGGCCGGTCCGGATCCTGCAGGATCGCCGACAACGTCTGCCGGGTCAGGCACCACCACTGGCTGCCCATATGCGGCACCAGCCCGTCCGGGATCCGCCGACGCAGCTTGTAGCGGCGCTGGAACCCGACGAACCAATCGAACAGCACCCGTTGCTTGCGCCAGGAAAACGGGAACCGCAGGGTGAAGCGCTCGAAATCGAGGCCGCCCACGGTCCAGGGCACATCCGCCGTGGTCGCGCTTTCGATGAAATCCGTACGCGGGCGCCGGGCCAGGTAATCCTGCAATTCCTGCACCGGGCGCAACGGCATGCATGACCCGGACGCCAGGTAGACATGGCGGACCTCGGGGAACCGCTCCAGCATCACCTCGGACCCGGTCTGAGACGCGGCGACGATCCCCCACATGCCCCATTCGCAGCGATGGCGCTTGCTGAACAGCACGTCGGGCAGGTCCGACAGCGCCGCGACGAAAGCCTTGTAGACCGGCGCCTTCACCTTGCGATCGACATGGACCACCACGGGGCACCCGGCGGCGTTCCAGTGCCGGATCACCTGTTCGGCCCGGTCGAAAGCCGTGTGCACCAGCATGACGATGCCGACATGGCCGCTCATGCCCAGTTCCCCTTGGACATCAGCCCCAGAATCTCAAGCTGGCGCCAGTTGATGTATTTCTCGCTCCACTTGCACCAGAGGTCGGGATCGTCCGACAGCCCTTCGGCATAGGCCTTGTATTCGCGGCTGTTGGCATAGTGCTGGCCGCGGGTCAGTTCCTCGGCGGCCTTGACGCTGAAGGTGTCCAGGAACTTGGTGTGCAGCAGCATCCCGCTGGCCTTTTCGCCGCCCCATTGTTCATAGGTCAGGTTCAGCCCGCGCGGCAGCAGCATGTGGGTGCTGTCGACATAGGTGTAATGCCGGTGCCACTTGACCAGCGGTGTCTTGTTCAGCGCCGGCGCCCGATAGGGATCGTCGGCAAAGAAGGTGCGCGCCCGCGGGCCGCCCTGGATCCAGAGGTTCCAGTAGCGGTGGTTCTTGTAGATCGAATAATTTCCGGCATCGAACCAGCAGGCGATCTTGAGCGGATCCTCACCCGCGACATAGGGCTGCGCATCCAGCCGGCCCTTGGGATACATGTCCAGCAGCATCGCCCCGAAGGACCGCACGTGAGAGGCATCCAGCCAGTCGGTCAGCGCCCGGATCGGCCGCGTGTCGCAGAACGGGTAGATGAAGAACTCGTCCGGATCGACGACCAGCGTCCAGTGGCCATGGCCATGGCGCATCTGCAGCCAGTTCAGCCAATCGACCCCGAACCGCGCCCGCTTGTAGCTGCGCGCGGTGGTCCAGACCGAGGCATCGGGCTGGTCGGCCAGGTAGTCGCGCGACCCGTCATCGCTGTCATTGTCGACGAACAGGAAGTGGTCGATCCCCATCTCGCGGTAGTATTTCAGGAAATAGGGCAGCCGCACCTTTTCGTTGCGCAGGGTCGAAAACAGCAGGATGTCGCGGGGCCGGATCGCCGCGGTCCGGTCGACCACGCTTTTCAGTTCGCGCCGTTTGCGGAAGGCACGGATGCGGTAGCGCCGGCGGCGCAGCCGCATGCGATAGGATTGCGCCAATGAGGACACCCTGCCCATCTACTGCCCTTCGCCCGGTCCCGATCGCGAACCGCCTAGCACGAAATTCCTAAGAATCACCGCACCCTGCCCCGGGGCGGCGGTTCCTTGCCCTGCCCCGCAGGATACCCCGCGCGACATGACACGTAAACCATGGCTCAACGCCATGCACCACGGCTGATCAGGCCCAGCGCCTCCAGCTGTGCCGGCCCGTCATAGCGCAGCGAATCCGGCGTCCACAGGTCGGGATCGGCGATCACCGCGTCGTAATAGGCGCCATAGCGCTCGGCATGGGTGAAATGCTCCTGGCGCTGTTTTTCCTCGGCCGATTTGTCGATCACCTGCGGCAGGAACTTGGTATGCAGCAACGCGCCCGTGGGCCGGTTCAGCCGGGCATCGAACCCCCGGTTCAGCTTGCGCGGCAGGGCCAGGTGGGTCGAGCTGAGATAGACATAGGGCAACCGCCAGCGCACCAGCGGCGTCTTGTGCAGATGCGGCGCCAGATCGGGCCGGTCGGCAAAGAAAACCCGCCGCCGCGGACCGCCCCGGATCGAGATATTGTCGTACCGCCCCAGCCACTCCCAGTCGTAGCCCCAGGGATCGAACCACGGGATCGCCTCCAGCGGATCGGCCCCGTCCTGCCAGGGCGCCGCACCGACCGGCCCCTTGGGATACAGCTCCAGCATCGTCGCCGACAGCGCCGGGATGCCCTGGCGGTCCAGCCAGGCGGTCAATTCGGCCAGAGGCCGGGCCTCGCAATCGGGATAGACCAGCAATTCGTCGGCATCGACGGTCAGGCACCAATGGCCCGCGCCGTGGCGCAGCAACAGCCGGTTGATCCAGTCCATCCCGAACCGCGATGCCTTGTAGCTGGCCGGCGTCCGCCAGACCGACACATCGGGTTGCGCCGCCAGGATCGCGCCGGTGCCGTCGTCGCTGTCATTGTCGATGACCAGGAAATGCCCGACGCCCAGCCGGCGGTAATGCTCCAGAAAATGCGGCAACCGGGCGGCCTCGTTGCGCAGGGTCGCGAACAGCCGCACCGCGCCTTTCGGAGCCCGATCGACACGCAGGGACACCGGCGTCAGCTCGCGCCCCTTGCGCAGCGCGCGCAAAAGATAGCGCCGACGCCGCAACCGCAACCGGTAGGCCCACCATGCCCGGTTGACCGCCGTGGCGCGGTCCCGCCGATCACGCATCGGGAAAAAGCGCTATTGCGCCGCGCGCCGCACCGCCGTCAGCTCGTCCAGATAGGTCGAGAATTCGTCGCGCAGATCGTCGCGGCTCAGCCCGAAGGCGACGGTGGCCTGCAGGAACCCGGCCTTCGACCCGCAATCGAAGCGCTGGCCGCGGAACCGGTAACCATAGACATCCCGGCCCTCCTCGATCTCCCTGGCGATCGCGTCGGTCAGCTGGATTTCCCCACCGGCGCCGGTTTCCTTGCGGTTCAGGGTCTGCATCACCCGCGGGGTCAGGATGTAGCGACCGATCACCGCCAGGTTGGACGGCGCTTCATCGGCCTTGGGTTTTTCCACCATCCCGCTGGCCCGGACCATGGCGCCCATGTCCTCGGCCACGTCGAGGATGCCATAGGCGCTGGCCTTGTCCGGCGACACCTCCATCGCGGCGACCATGCAGCCGCCGGTTTCGGCATGGGCCTCGACCATCTGCTGCAGACAGGGCTTCTCGGCGGCGATCACGTCATCCGGCAGGATCACCGCGAAGGGTTCGTTGCCGACCAGCCGCCGCGCGCACCAGACCGCGTGGCCCAGTCCCAGCGCCTGCTGCTGGCGGATATAGGCGATGGCACCGCTGTCCATGTTGGTCGCCTTCAGCGCTTCCAGAAGGTCGGTCTTGTCCTTCTTGCGCAGCTGGGCTTCCAGTTCGGGGGCGCGGTCGAAATAATCCTCCAGCGCCGATTTGCCCCGCGCGGTGACGAAGATGAACTCCTTGATCCCGGCCGCGCGCGCTTCGTCGATCGCGTATTGGATCAGGGGGCGGTCGACCAGGGTCATGATCTCTTTCGGAACCGACTTGGTCGCGGGCAGGAAACGGGTGCCCAGCCCGGCCACGGGAAAGATCGCCTTGGTGACGCGCTTCTTCATGATGTACCTCGTCCTATCGTCCGGTCTGCGCGCCGGACCTTGGCGTGCCTCAGGTGTCACAGGCCAATGTGACAGGCTATTGTATCTTGGTCCAATGACACATGGCAAATTGCTTAAAAAGGGGAAGAAACGTGCCTAGTCGGCACCCATCCGTTTCAGCATCGCCTCTATTTTGGTCACGTCCTGCGGATTGTTGAGTTCCCAGAAATGACGCCCCCGGGCCTCCACCTCGACGCACAGCATGTGCACGCCACGCTCCAGAAACCGCAACTGTTCCAGCCCTTCCAGCTTTTCCAGCTGGCCTTCGGGCCAGCGCGGATAGGCCGCCAGCGCCGAGGGTCGATAGGCGTAGACACCGACATGGTGGAACACGGGTGTCGGGTCCGGATCGGCAAAGTCGCGGCCGGTATAGGGAATCACTTCCTTCGAGAAATAGAGCGCGTTCATGTCGGCGCCGAACACCGCCGTGGTGCCGCCGACCCGGCCATGCCAGCGGTCCTCGAGAAACCCGTTCAGTGCCGCACCGTCACAGCGCAGCACCGGTGTCGCCACCTCGGCCACCGGATGGGCGGCCAGGCCGGCAACCAGGTCCTCGACGAACCAGGCCGGGGTCAGCGGTGCGTCGCCCTGCAGGTTCACCACGATGTCATAGCCGCCGCCCAGCGCGTCATAGGCCTCGGCGCAGCGCTCGGTCCCGTTTCGGCAGGCCTCCGACGTCATCACGACCTCGGCGCCGAACCCCTCGGCCGCCTGCCGGATCCGGTCGTCATCGGTGGCGACCACGACCCGGGATGCACCCTGCACCGCGCAGGCGGCCTCCCACGAGCGCTGGACAAGGCTGCGCGCCTGGCCTGTCGCTCCGCGCAGCTCGACCAGCGGCTTGCCCGGATAGCGGGTCGAGGCATAGCGGGCCGGGATGACGATCAGCACCGACATCAGGCGGGCTGCAGGTCGACGCCCGGGGCAAGGGCGATGAAGAACGGGTTTTCGAAGATCGGCTTGCCATAGGTCAGCGGCGTGTGATCGTCGAACCGCACCACCTGTCCGCCGGCGCCCAGCAACACCGCCTGGCCCGCGGCCGTGTCCCATTCCATGGTCCGGCCCAGCCGCGGATAGAGATCCGCCTCGCCCGTCGCCACCAGGCAGAACTTGAGCGACGACCCCGCGCTGCGGCTGTCGGCCACGGCGTATTTGGCGATGTAATCGTCTGTCGCCTGGTCGCGGTGCGATTTCGACGCCACGACCAGCAGCGCGGCATTGTCGGGCTGGCGCACCTTGATCTGTCGGGCCGTTCCATCGGTTTCCTCGACCGACACGCCATCGGCGCGGGTCAGGAACAGCCGCCCGCGGGCCGGGGCATAGACCACCCCGCGCAGCGGCACGCCGTTTTCCACATAGGCGATGTTCACGGTGAAATCCCCGCGCCGCTGGATGAATTCCTTGGTCCCGTCCAGAGGATCGACGATCAGGAAGGTGCTCACGTCCTGACCATGGCTGTCGGCCTGTTCCTCGGTCACCAGCGCGACATCGGGAAAGGCCGCGCGCAGCCCGGCTGAGATATGGGCATCGGCGGCTTCATCGGCGGCGGTGACGGGGCTGTCATCGGACTTGGCGCGAATGTCGAAATCCTCGGCCTCGTAGATCTTCATGATGATCTCTCCGGCCTCTTGCGCCAATTGCCGCATCACCTGTTCAAGTCGCTCAAAATCCATCGGTCCGACCCTTTCACCCCGCCCGCCGCAGGGTTTGTTGCCTGTTTCAATCGCGGCCCTTATGCTGGCCCATAAAAGGAACGGCAAGATTTTCGTGCCACGAGGGGACGGCAGCCCCGACAACACAGGCCCAACCAGATGTTCGAAGCCCGCAGAACCTACGGCCATACACGGACCGCCTTCGCGATCCTGGAGCTGATCTATCACTCCACGGTCCGCGAATTGCGCAAGGATCACCGGCATGCCCTGGTGGGATTGCTGCTGAACATGCTGCAGACGGTGATCTTCGTCGCCGCCTTCTATTTCATGTTCATGGTCCTGGGGCTCAAGGGCACGGCGATCCGGGGCGATTTCCTGCTGTACATCATGTCGGGGATCTTCCTGTTCCTGACCCATACCAAGGCGATGGGCGCGGTGCTCAAGGCCGAAGGTCCGGCCTCGGCGATGATGAAACACGCGCCGATGAACACCATCGTGGCGATCACCTCGGCCGCGCTCGCCTCGCTCTATATCCAGATCCTGTCGATGTCGGTGGTGCTTTACCTCTATCACGCGATCATGACCCCGATCACGATCCACGACCCGATCGGTGCCTTGGGATGCGTCCTTCTGGCCTGGATTTCCGGCGTGGCGGTGGGCATCGTCTTTCTTGCGCTCAAGCCCTGGTTTCCCAGCTTCGTCCAGGTCGCGTCGTCGATCTATGCCCGCGCCAACATGATCGCCTCGGGCAAGATGTTCGTCGCCAATACCCTGGGCGGCTACATGCTGGCGCTGTTCGACTGGAACCCGCTGTTCCACGCCATCGACCAGGCCCGCGGTTTCGCCTTCATCAACTACAACCCGCATTTCAGCAGCATCGGCTATCCGATCAAGGTGACGCTGGTGCTGATCATGGTCGGCATGATGCTCGAATTCTACACCCGCAAGAACGCCTCGATCTCGTGGGAGGCGACGCGATGATCCGGGCCCTCGCGATCGCGTTCACCCTGCTTGCCGGGGCCGCACAGGCCACGATCGACGCCTGGCCGGCGCTGCATGACGTCACCGGTGTCGCCGCCGATGACGTGCTCAACATCCGTGCAGAACCGAATGCCGCCGCGCCGATCATCGGCACATTCGCCCATGACGCCACCGATGTGGAGGTGATCCGCGACAACGCGGCCGGCTGGGGCCTGGTCAATGTCGGGGAACGCACCGGTTGGGTGTCCCTGGCGTATCTGCGGCGTCATCCGAACCAGTTCCAAGGCTATGTGCCGCCGATCCGGACCTGTTTCGGGACCGAGCCGTTCTGGTCCCTGCACCTCACCGGTGAGGACCTTCGGTTCGATCGACTGGGCGAGGCGCCGGTGACCCTGCCCGACTACCGCATGCACCAGCCGATGTCGCGGTTCGAGAACATCATGATCGAGGCCGGCACCGGCGACGCCCGCATCGTCGGCGCGCTGCGGCACGAATTCTGTTCCGACGGGATGTCGGACGGCGAATACGGGCTCAGCCTGACCTTCCTGCGCGGATCGGGCGACGGGGCCGAGGCGTTTTCCGGCTGCTGCACCCTGTCCGGCGACTGATCCCGTGTCCCGACGCGCGGCCCTGAGCGCCGGAGCCCTGGCAGCGCTGGCGGCACTTTGCTGGGCCGGCAACTGGATCATGGGCCGGGCGATTCGCGCCGATGTGCCGCCTGTGGGCCTTGCCTTCTGGCGCTGGACCTTCGCCGCCCTGCTGTTGGCCCCGTTCTGGCGCAAGGCCCGGGCCGATATCGCCGCCTTTCGCGCCGATTGGCGCGTGGTCCTGTTCCTGGCCGCCACCGGAGCGGCGGCGTTCCAGACCATGACCTATGTCGGCCTGCGCTCGACCGAAGCGATCAACGCTCTGCTGCTGTCCACCACCGCGCCGCTCTGGGTCATTCCCATCGCCGCGCTGGTGCTGGGCGACCGGCCGGGCGGGCGCCAGGTGCTGGGTATCGGCATTTCCCTGGTCGGAGCCACGATCCTGGTCGCCCGAGGCGACTTGGCCCGCCTGGCCGACCTTCGGCTGAACCAGGGCGATCTGTGGATCCTTGCCGCGCTGGTGATCTGGGGATGCTACTCGGTGGGCCTGCGGTTCCGGCCGGCGACCCTGTCGGCCACCGGCCTGGTCTGGCTGACCGCGGTATTCGGCGCCTTGTTCCTGGCCCCGGTCTATGCCTGGGAAACCCTGATCGCGGACCGCCCGGTGCGCCTGACCTGGGAAACCGCGGCCAGTGTCGGCTATACGGCCGTGTTCGCCTCGATCGTGGCGTTTTCCGCCTTCAATGCCGCTGTCGCCGTGTTGGGCCCGGCGCGCAGCGTCTATTTCCTGCACCTCATGCCGGTCTTCGGGTCGGGGCTGGCGATCCTGTTCCTGGGCGAAGCGGTCGCGCCGTATCACCTGGTGGGTTTTCCGATCGCGCTGGGCGGGGTGTTGCTGGCCACCCTGTCGCCCGACCGGGTCAGACCACCACCCGCAGCGTCAGGTTGATCCGGCCGCCGCCCTCCAGCAGGTCCGAAGATCCGGGCCGGATCCGGTCGATCCCGTGATAGGCCAGCCGTGCCGCACCGCCCAGCACCGCCACATCGCCGGACCGCAACCAGAGGCTTCGGGTGCGCGCACCGCGCTCCGTGCCTCCGACCCGGAACAGAGCATCGTCGCCGAGCGAAATCGACACGACCGGCCAGGCGAAATCGCCTTCGTCCCGGTCCTGGTGCAATCCCATCCGCGCCGCCCCGCGATAGAGGTTCACCAGACAGCAATCCGGAACGCGCCGGTCACTGCCCAGCGCCCGCCAGACCGCCAGCACGCTGTCCGGGATCGGCGGCCAGACCACGCCCGACGGGTGTCGATCGGCGTAGCGATACCCCCTGCGGTCGGTGATCCAGCCCAGCCGGCCGGCCGCGGTCATCCGCACCGACATCTTGCGCCCACCCGGGGTCACCGGCTGCACCAGCGGCGCCGCGGCCACCACCGCGCGCAGATCGGCAAGCATCGCCTGCTGCGCCGCGCGGTCCAGCCAGCCTTGCCAGACCCGGACCCCGGCCAGGTCGACCGGTTCGCCGACATCGTTGTTTTCCGCGCGATCCACCATGTTGCACTAAAACCCTTTTAACGGTTGTCGGGTCAAAACCCCCTGCCTATATACGCTCTGATCCGGGCTCGCGCACGGCCCGGCATACCCCTCCGGCAAGGGGTGCCGACTAGGGCCCCTGCCGCTCAAACCGCCTGAATGAAAGGGATTTGAAAATGGCCAAAGTGATCGGTATCGACCTCGGCACCACGAACTCCTGCGTCGCCATCATGGATGGCAGCCAGGCGCGGGTGATCGAGAACGCCGAAGGCGCCCGCACCACCCCCTCGATCGTCGCCTTCACCGACGATGAACGTCTTGTCGGACAGCCGGCCAAGCGCCAGGCCGTCACCAACCCCGAGGCCACGGTCTTTGCCGTCAAGCGCCTGATCGGGCGCCGCACCACCGACGCCGAGGTGACCAAGGACCAGGAAATCGTCCCCTACAAGATCGTCGACGGCGGCAACGGCGACGCCTGGGTCGAGGCGCGGGGCGAAAAATACTCGCCCAGCCAGATTTCCGCCTTCATCCTGCAGAAGATGAAGGAAACCGCCGAAAGCTATCTCGGCGAAGAGGTGACGCAGGCCGTCATCACCGTCCCCGCCTATTTCAACGACGCCCAACGCCAGGCCACCAAGGATGCCGGCAAGATCGCCGGGCTCGAAGTGTTGCGGATCATCAACGAACCGACCGCGGCCGCGCTGGCCTATGGGCTCGACAAGAAGGAATCCAAGACGATCGCCGTCTACGACCTTGGCGGCGGCACCTTCGATGTCACCATCCTGGAAATCGACGACGGGCTGTTCGAAGTGAAATCCACCAACGGGGACACCTTCCTGGGCGGTGAAGATTTCGACATGCGGATCGTCAATTACCTGGCCGACGAGTTCAAGAAGGAACACGGCGTCGACCTCAAGAAGGACAAGATGGCCCTGCAGCGGCTCAAGGAAGCCGCCGAAAAGGCCAAGATCGAACTGTCCAGCTCCTCCCAGACCGAGATCAACCAGCCCTTCATCTCGATGGGCGCGGATGGCACGCCGCTGCACATGGTCATGAAACTGACCCGCGCCAAGCTGGAAAGCCTGGTGGGCGACCTGATCAAGGCGTCGATGAAACCCTGCCAGGCCGCGCTCAAGGATGCCGGCCTGTCCAAGGAAGACATCGACGAGGTCGTTCTGGTCGGCGGCATGACCCGCATGCCCAAGGTGATCGAAGAGGTCACCAAGTTCTTCGGCAAGGAGCCCCACAAGGGCGTCAACCCGGATGAAGTCGTGGCCATGGGCGCCGCCATCCAGGCCGGCGTGCTGCAGGGCGACGTCAAGGATGTGGTGCTGCTGGATGTGACCCCGCTGAGCCTGGGCATCGAAACCCTGGGCGGTGTCTTCACCCGCCTGATCGACCGCAACACCACGATCCCGACCAAGAAGTCGCAGATCTTCTCGACCGCCGAGGACAACCAGAACGCGGTGACCATCCGCGTTTTCCAGGGCGAACGGGAAATGGCCGCCGACAACAAGATGCTGGGCCAGTTCAACCTGGAAAACATCCCGCCCGCCCCGCGCGGCATGCCGCAGATCGAGGTCACCTTCGACATCGACGCCAACGGCATCGTGTCGGTCAGTGCCAAGGACAAGGGCACCGGCAAGGAACAGAAGATCACGATCCAGGCCTCGGGCGGCCTGTCCGACGAGGACATCGAAAAGATGGTCCGCGATGCCGAGGAAAACGCCGAGGCCGACAAGCAGCGCAAGGACCTGGTCGAAGCCCGCAACCAGGCCGAAAGCCTGATCCATTCGACCGAAAAGTCGATGGAAGAGCATGGCGACAAGGTCGACCCCTCGACCATCGAGGCGATCGAACTGGCCATTGCCGCGCTCAAGGACGAGCTGGAAAAGGACGACGCCGGCAAGATCCGCGGCGGCATCCAGAACGTCACCGAAGCGGCGATGAGGCTGGGCGAGGCGATCTACAAGGCGCAGGCCGAAGAGGGCGGAGAGGATGGACCCTCCGCCGCCGATGCCGGGCCCGGTGACGACGATATCGTCGATGCCGATTTCGAGGATCTCGACGACGACAAGCGCTCGTAACCCGGGCGCATGACGGGGCCGGCCCGCCTGTTCACGGCCGGGCCGGCCTCTTCGTTCCCGATGGAGGGGATGTGACGGATGTCAAAGCGTGACTATTACGAGGTTCTCGGCGTCAAGAAGGGCGCCAGTGCCGACGAAATCAAGAAAGCCTACCGCCAGAAGGCGAAAGAGCTGCACCCGGACCGCAACGCAGACAACCCCGACGCCGAGTCCAGGTTCAAGGAAGCGAACGAAGCCTACGAAGTCCTCAAGGATGCCGACAAGAAGGCGGCCTATGACCGGTTCGGCCATGCGGCCTTCGAAGGCGGCATGGGCGCCAGCGCCCGGCCCGGCAGCGGGTTCCAGGGCAACGGCGATTTCGCCAGCGCCTTTTCCGACGTCTTCGATGACCTGTTCGGCGATTTCATGGGGCGCCGCGGCGGCGACGGCGGCCGGACCCGCGCGGCCCGCGGCGCCGACCTGCGCTACAACATGCGCGTGACGCTCGAAGAGGCGTTCTCAGGGCTGCAAAAGACGATCAACGTGCCCACCTCGGTGCCCTGCGAGGCCTGTTCGGGCACCGGCGCCGAGGGTGGCTCCGAACCGCAGACCTGTCCGACCTGTTCGGGCATGGGCAAGGTTCGCGCGCAGCAGGGGTTCTTCACCGTCGAACGCACCTGCCCGACCTGTTCGGGCATGGGCCAGATCATCAAGAATCCCTGCACCGGCTGCCACGGCCAGGGCCGGGTCGAAAAGCAGAAATCATTGTCGGTCAACATACCCGCCGGGGTCGAAACCGGCACCCGCATTCGCCTGGCCGGCGAAGGCGAAGCGGGGATGCGCGGCGGTCCGCCTGGCGATCTGTATATCTTTATCGAGGTCGCCCAGCACGAAATCTTCGAACGCGAGGCCACCAACCTGTTCTGCCGTGTGCCCGTCAGCATGGCCTCTGCCGCGCTGGGCGGCGATATAGAGGTGCCGACGATCGATGGCGGCCGGTCCCGGGTCAAGATCCCTGCCGGATCGCAGAACGGCCGCCAGATGCGCCTGCGCGGCAAGGGCATGCCGGCGCTTCAACGCGGCGGCGTCGGCGACATGTTCATCGAACTGGCCGTCGAGACCCCGGTGAATCTGACATCGCGCCAGAAAGAACTGCTGCAGGAATTCGAGAAGCTGAGCGAAGAGAACAATCCGCAAAGTTCATCGTTCTTCAGGTCCGTCAAGAATTTCTGGGAAGCGATGAAGGGCTAGGCCCGTCCCGGGCTTGACCCGGGACCTCTTGCACGATGTGGCCCTCTGGGCCGGACGCCCTGCGCGCCCGGCCTTTTTCATCTGTCGGTCGTCCTCATCGACGCCTACCGACACGACACCGACGTCGAACCGACGTTCGAAAAACCGGAAAACAGGAATCGACCCACTGCGCCCTTAACCATTTGTTCACCGGGTCGGCGCATCCTGTCCCCATGCCCCGCGCCTTTTCCGAGATGCCCCTGCCCCTGTTCACGGGCGATGCCGACGAGGCGGTGTCGGCCCGGTCCCTTGCGCGGGGATCGCAAGCGAAACTGCCCTCCTATATCGGCGATCACCGCAAACGCCTGCGCGACCGGTTCATGGCCGGCGGCGCCGATGCCATGCCCGATTACGAATTGCTGGAACTTGTCCTGTTCCGCGCCATTCCCCGGCAGGATGTCAAACCGCTCGCTCGCCGCCTGATCGACCATTTCGGCGATTTCAACCGTGTCCTGTCCGCCCCGCCCGAACGGTTGCGCGGCGTCGACGGGGTCGGACCTGCCGTGATCGTCGAACTGAAACTGGTCGAAGCCGCGGCTCATCGTTTGGCTCGGTCGAAAATCCTTGAAAAGCATGTCGTCAGCTCTTGGGACGCGCTGCTGGACTATTGCCATACCGTCATGGCCCATCGTGATACGGAACAATTCCGTGTGCTGTTCCTGGACCGCAAGAACGTGCTGATCGCGGACGAGGCGCAGGCCCGTGGCACCGTCGATCATGTGCCGGTCTACCCGCGAGAGGTTGTCAAACGGGCGCTCGACCTGAGCGCCAGCGCGTTGATCCTGGTGCATAATCACCCCTCGGGCGACCCCACCCCGTCGGATGCCGATATCGACATGACCCGCCAGATCGAACGCGCCGCCGAGGCGCTGGGTCTGACCCTTCACGACCACATCATCATCGGCAAATCGAGCGAGCTCAGCTTTCGCAGCGCCGGGCTGCTGTAGGGCGGGTCACCCACCCAAAGCTCAACCCGCCGGTTCGCCTGCTGGCTCCGGATCGTGTCGTCTCGGGCCACCAGCAGCGCTTTTCCGAACGCTTCGACCGACAGGCTCACCCGCGGCGGCAGTGCCCCGCCCAAGATCGGCAACACCGCGGGCCGGAAAACCGGACACACACGGAAAAAGTGCGGCGAAAATCGCCGCACCGATTGTCGTGAGGACCTGTCCGGATCGAAATCGCGTCATCGCGCGGCGAGTGTCAGGTCCTCGTACATGTTCTGCAACACCAGATAGTCACCCACCGCATCGCAACCGGGCATGACCATGATCAGGTCGAGCGCGGTGCTGTCGCGGCCTTGCTGCACCTGGATGCTTTGCGCTGCCAGTTCTTCACCGCAATTGTCGGCGGTGATCTCGGCCTCGGCGACCAGCATCACGTCGCCGCTTCGCTCGGACATCGCGCTGGGAAAGAGGTAGACCTCGGCGAAATAGCCGGCCGTGGCCGCCGGGTCACCCAGGCGCATCAGATAGCCGCCCTCGCCGGACAGAAGCCGCTCCATGTCACCGCGGGCCTCGACCCAGACATGGCCGTCGTCGCCGAAGCGGGCTCCGAATTCATAGGCCGACAGGTTGACCGCGGTATCGCCCTGATACTGCAGGACCGCGCGGTCGAAGAGGTCGAAATCCGGCACTTCGACAGTGACGACGGCGCCCAGATCGTCTTCGAAGGCGGCGATGAACACGGCGATTTCCGCCAGGGCCGGTGTTTCGATCCGGGCGCTGCCATCGGCATCGGTCATGGCAGTGAACAACATGCCCTGATGATGGATCGCGACCTTTTGATCCGGATGACAAGGTGCGTCGAGCGACAGGGTCACGATGGACCCGGCCGTGGCCTGGGCCTCCAGCACAGGATCGCAGCCCATCCCGGCCAGGGGCTCTGCGCCGGTGCCAGCGGTGGTATTGCCCAGATCGACAGGCGCGTCTTCGGTCGCGGCGATCTGCACGGGTTGCGCCGGAGGCAGGGCGCGCGGTGTGAACGCCCGCAATTGCGGCAGCAGCACCGATGCGGCGATGGGCGCGATATCGGGGATCGAAAGCGTCGGTCCGGACAGGTCCGGTGCCGGACCGGACGCAGTGCCCAAGACTTCGGTGATCGCCACCGGGGGCGCATCCGCCACCGCGGCGGGAACCATCGGTTGGTTCGCGGTGGTCACGGTCGGTGCGGGCATCGGGGTTTCGGCGTCAGGCACGGTCAGCGTGACTTGATCCACTGCCGGTTGTTCGACATCGGGACGCGTTTCGGGCACCGCCGCGACCGGTTCGGCATCGGGCACCACGGCCGGGCGGGGCGGAGCGGCCGCGACATCGCCGGCGCTGAACCGACTGGCAAGAGCATCGCCATTCTGCATGACGAACCCGATACCAAGGGCGACAGAGAACGTCCCCACGGCCATCGCGATCTTCTTGGTGTCCACCATCGTCGTCCCCTCTCTCTTTACGAGATACGGGAACACTCTGTTGAATGCCGGTGGCGGCATAAGGGCCGAGCCGGGGTCGTTTCGCGGCGAGATTCGGTCAGGAAAGTGACGCCGCCGGCAATCCCGCCCTGGTTGCGCGGATCAGACGAGCCGCCCGTGACAATGCTTGAACTTCTTGCCCGACCCGCAGGGGCAGGGGTCGTTGCGGCCGGGATTGCCCCAGGTGGCGGGGTCATCCTCGACGAACCCGACACGCGCGCCTTCGGCGACCGGCTCCGGCTGGCCCTTGGGTTGAGCCGCGGCCTGAAGCTGGCGCTGCTGCTGCAGGATCTGCTCCATCATCGCCTTCTGCTCCTCTTCGGTCATCGGGCGGATGCGGGACAGTTTGCGGGTCACCTCTTCGCGCAGGGAATCGAGCAGGCTTTCGAACAGCTGGAACGCTTCGGTCTTGTATTCATTGACCGGGTCGCGCTGGGCGTAGCCGCGGAAATTCACGACCGAGCGCAGATGTTCCAGCGACAGCAGGTGGTCACGCCACTTGGTGTCGATGGTCTGCAGCAAAAGCTGTTTTTCGATGTCGCGCATCGTGTCGGCGCCAAAGGCCTCGGCCTTGTCCACCATGAACTTGTCCGAAGCCGCCTCGAGCCGTTCGCGGATCGCGGCATCGTCGACACCCTCTTCCTCGGCCCAGTCGATGACCGGCACATCGATCCCCAGCACGTCGATCGCGGCGGCATAGAGCCCCTGTGCATCCCATTGTTCGGCATAGCTTTTCGGCGGGATGTGGGTTTCCACCAGGTCTTCGATCACCTGGTGGCGCATGTCGGTGACGATCTCCGACAGGTCCTTGGCTTCCATGATGTCGCGACGCTGGGAAAAGATCACCTTGCGCTGGTCGTTCATCACGTCGTCGAATTTCAGCAGGTGCTTGCGGATGTCGAAATTGCGCGCCTCGACCTTGGCCTGGGCGCGTTCGAGCGATTTGTTCACCCAAGGGTGCACGATCGCCTCGCCATCCTTCATGCCCAGGGTCGACAGGACCTTTTCCAGGCGTTCGGACCCGAAAATGCGCATCAGGTCGTCTTCGAGAGACAGGAAGAAGGCGGACCGTCCCGGGTCGCCCTGACGGCCCGAACGGCCGCGCAGCTGGTTGTCGATCCGGCGGCTTTCGTGGCGTTCGGTGGCCAGAACGAACAGGCCGCCGGCGTCCTTGACCGCCTGTTCATCGGCCTCGTGTTCATGTTCGATCCGTTCGCGGATCTTTTCGGGATCGCCGTCCGGGTCGGCGGCGATCGCCTCCATCACCTTGAACTCGACATTGCCGCCCAGCTTGATGTCGGTGCCGCGGCCGGCCATGTTCGTGGCGATCGTCACGGCGCCCAGCTTGCCCGCATCGGCGATGATCTGCGCCTCTTGTTCATGGAACTTGGCGTTCAGCACGTTGTGCGGAATGCCGGCCTCTTTCAGAAGCGCCGACAGGGCGTCGGACTTTTCGACCGAGGTCGTGCCGACAAGGATCGGTTGGCCGGACTCGTGGGACTTGCGGATCGCGTCGACGATCCCGTCGAATTTCTCGCGCGCGGTGCGATAGACCTGGTCGTGTTCGTCCTGGCGGGCGATCGGCTTGTTCGTCGGCACCTCGACCACGCCAAGCCCGTAGATCTCCTGGAATTCGTCGGCTTCGGTCAGCGCCGTGCCGGTCATGCCGGCCAGCTTGTCGTACAGGCGGAAGTAGTTCTGGAAGGTGACCGAGGCCATGGTGATGTTCTCGGGCTTGATCTCGACGCCTTCCTTGGCCTCGATCGCCTGGTGCAGGCCGTCGGACAACCGGCGTCCGGTCATCATCCGTCCGGTGAATTCGTCGATCAGCACCACCTCGCCGCCGCGGACCATGTAATCCTTGTCGCGGGTGAACATCTTGTGCGCCCGCAGACCCTGGTTGATGTGATGCACCAGGGTGGTGCTTTCGGGGTCGTAAAGCGTCTGCCCTTCGGGCAGCAGGCCGGCCGCGGCAAGCCGCTGTTCGAGGAATTCGTTGCCCTCGTCGGTGAAGGTCGCGTTGCGGGCCTTTTCGTCCAGCTCGAAATGGTCGTCGGTCAGTTCGGGGATGATCTTGTCGATCGTCACATACAGGTCCGACCGGTCCTGGCTGGGCCCCGAGATGATCAACGGCGTCCGCGCCTCGTCGATCAGGATGCTGTCCACCTCGTCGACGATCGCGAAATTGTGGCCGCGCTGATAGACTTGGGCCAGGTCGGTCTTCATGTTGTCGCGCAGGTAGTCGAAGCCCAGCTCGTTGTTCGTGGCATAGGTCACGTCGCACCGATACGCGGCCTTCTTTTCATCGTCGGGCTGCTGGGGATAGACGACGCCGGTGGTCAGACCCAGCGCGGCATAGACCTTGCCCATCCAGTCCGCATCGCGGCGGGCCAGGTAGTCGTTCACCGTGACCACGTGAACGCCCTTGCCGGACAGCGCATTCAGATAGGCCGGAAAGGTCGCGACCAGGGTCTTGCCCTCGCCGGTCTTCATTTCCGAGATATTGCCCTGGTGCAGAAAGATGCCGCCCATCAGCTGCACATCGAAGGCGCGCAGGCCCAGCGCCCGCTTGGCGGCCTCGCGGCAATTGGCGAAAGCCTCGGGCAGCAGCGCGTCCAGGCTTTCGCCGGACGTCGCGCGTTTCGCCAGTGCGTCGGTCTTTTCCTTCAACCCGTCGTCGGACAGTTTTTCGAACTCGGGCTCCAGCGCGTTGATCCTTTCGATGATCGGGCGGGTTGCCTTGACCTTGCGATCATTGGGGGTGCCGAACACCTTCCGGGCCAGAGTTCCGATACCAAGCATGATTTTTCCGACGCCTCTGCGAAAGCGGTTCAAGTCAAAGTGTGAGGAGGTTGGTTGTGCCCATGCGGCGCGCCACCTAAGAAGGGGCCAAGACCGGCCCCCTCGGAGCCTTTAGGCGATGTAAGGGGGGGTCGACGGAGTGTCAACGCCGCGCGCCCGTGCGGCCCGGAAAGGGAAGCCCAGATGCCTCTTCGAACACGACTTGCCGCGCCTTTGGTCCTGGCCACCGCACTGGCCGGCGCCGCCCTGGCACAGGATGACGGCACCCCCAGCGCCGCGACGGTTGTCGCCACGGTCAACGGAACCGAAATCACCCTGGGCGAGATGCTGATCGCACGGTCGCAATTGCCGCCGCAATACCAGGAATTGCCGCCTGACGTGCTGTTCGACGGATTGCTGGAACAGCTGGTCAACCAGCAGCTTCTGGCGGATGCGCTGAACGAGGAGCCGCTTCGCCTGACGCTTGCCTTGCAGAACGAGGCGCGGTCGCTGCGCGCCGGCGAGGTCGTGTCGGACATCTATGAAGAAGCGGTGACCGAAGAGGCTCTGCAGGACGCCTATGACGAGATGTTCGCCGATCTGGAGCCGCAAAGAGAATACAACGCCGCCCATATCCTGGTCGAAACCGAGGAGGCCGCGACCGAGATCACGGCCCTGCTCGAGGACGGCGCCGATTTCGCCGAACTGGCGCGGGAACGCTCCGTCGGCCCGTCCGGTCCCAATGGCGGCGATCTGGGCTGGTTCGGCCAGGGCATGATGGTCGCGCCGTTCGAAGAGGCCGTCATGGCGCTCGAGGTCGGGCAGGTTTCGGCCCCGGTCCAGACCCAGTTCGGCTGGCACGTGATCGTGCTGAACGACACCCGCAATATCGACGCCCCGCCGATCGATGCCGTCCAGGCCGAACTGGCCGGCACCCTGCAGCAGCAGGCGCTCGAGGCGCGGATTGCCGAATTGACCGAAACCGGCAGCGTCGAATTGACCGAACCGGGGGCCTTCGATCCGGGTATCATCAACGCCATGGACCTGTTGAACGAGTAGACCATGCCGATATCCCCGCTGGCGCCCGCGCGCTTTCCGGACCTGCCCGACATCGCGGGCCTTCGCCTGGCCACGGCCGCGGCGGGCGTGCGCTACAAGGGGCGCGATGACGTGATGCTGGCGGCGCTGGATGCCGGCAGCGTGGTGGCCGGCGTGTTTACCCGCTCGGCCACCCGCTCGGCCCCGGTTCTGGATTGCCAGGCCAAGCTGGGGGACGGAACCGGCCCCGCGGCCTTTCTTGTCAATTCCGGCAATTCGAACGCCTTCACCGGCAAGGCCGGCGATGCTTCGGTCGCGCGGATCTGCGACGCGACGGCCCAGGTTCTGGGGATCGCCGCCGACCGTGTCTTTACCGCGTCGACCGGGGTGATCGGAGAACCGCTGCCCGACGATCGGATCACCGCCAAGCTCGATGAACTGGCCGCAAAACTGGCGCCCGGCGCGTTCGAAGCCGCGGCCCGGGCGATCATGACGACGGACACCTTCCCCAAGGCCGCCGGCGCCGTGGTCGACATCGACGGCACGCCGGTAAAGATCGCGGGCTTTGCCAAGGGCAGCGGCATGATCGCGCCGGATATGGCGACGATGCTGGTCTATATCTTTACCGATGCGCAGATCGGGCAGGGCGACCTTCAGGTTCTGCTGCAGACGCTGACCGATCAGACCTTCAACTGCATCACCGTCGACAGCGACACCTCGACCTCGGACACGCTGCTGTGTGCGGCCACCGGCGCCTCGGGCGTCGACGTGACCGAAAGCGCGGGCTTCACCAAGGCGCTGCATGACGTGATGCTGGATCTGGCCCACCAGGTCGTGCGGGATGGCGAAGGCGCGACCAAATTCGTCGAAATCCATGTTTCGGGTGCGATGACCAACGACGACGCCCGCAAGGTCGCCATGGCGATCGCCAATTCGCCGCTGGTCAAGACGGCGATCGCCGGCGAGGACCCGAATTGGGGCCGCATCGTCATGGCGGTCGGCAAATCGGGCGCGCGGGCCGACCGGGACCTTCTGACCATCCGCTTCGGCGATATCCTGGTGGCCGAACAGGGCTGGGTCGCCGAAAGCTATACCGAACAGGCCGGCGCCGACTACATGACACGGCAAGACCTGCAGATCGGTGTCGATCTGGGGATCGGCGGCGGCATGGCGACCGCCTGGACCTGCGACCTGACCCATCAATACATCACGATCAACGCGGACTACCGATCGTGAAACCGAGGCTGTCACGGACAAGACGCGACCCGGTCTTGCATTCGGGATCGCACCGGTGAAAGTCGTTCTGGTGTCGGCGGTCGCGCTGATCGACGTCGATGGGCGCGTGCTTCTTGCCCAACGCCCCGAGGGCAAGTCGATGGCCGGTCTATGGGAGTTTCCCGGCGGCAAGGTCGAACCGGGCGAAAGCCCGGAGACCGCCCTGGTGCGGGAACTGCACGAGGAACTGGGGATCGAGACCTGGAATTCCTGCCTGGCGCCGCTGACCTTCGCCAGCCATGCCTATGACGATTTCCATCTGCTCATGCCGCTGTTCGCCTGCCGCAAATGGCAGGGGATCCCGCAATCGCGCGAGGGCCAGGCGTTGAAATGGGTGCGCGGGGCCGAGCTGCGCGACCATCCCATGCCGCCCGCCGATATCCCGCTGATCCCGATCCTGCGCGACTGGCTGTGACATGCGAAAAGGGCGCCCGAAGGCGCCCTTCACCCGGTCGCTGCGCGATCCTTACAGGCTGCGCTCGACCTCTTCGCGTTCGAAGATCTCGATCACGTCGCCGGTGCGGATATCGTCGTAATTCTCGAACGCCATCCCGCATTCCTGGCCGGACTGGACCTCGGACACTTCGTCCTTGAAGCGCTTGAGCGTCTTGAGCGTGCCTTCATGGACCACGACATCGTCACGCAGCAGGCGCACCCCGGCGCTGCGGCGGGCGACGCCTTCGGTGACCAGGCAGCCGGCGACATTGCCCACGCCCGAAACGCGGAACACTTCCCGGATCTCGGCGTAGCCGATGAACTTTTCGCGGATCTCGGCGCCCAGCAGACCGCTTGCGGCCGCCTTCACATCGTCGACCAGGTCGTAGATCACGCTGTAATAGCGGATTTCCACACCCTTCTGGTTGGCGACGTTCCGCGCCGTGGCATTGGCCCGGACGTTGAAGCCCAGAACCGGCGCCCCCGAAGCCTCGGCCAGGCCGACATCGGTTTCGGTAATCGCACCGACACCGTAATGCAGGACCCGCACGCGGACCTCGTCATTGCCGATCTTCTCCATCGCCTGCACGATCGCCTCGGCCGACCCCTGAACGTCGGCCTTGACCACGATGGGCAATTCGCTGACATCCTTGTCGGCCTTCGCCTTGGCCAGAAGCTGATCCAGGGTCGTGGCGGCGCCAGCGGCGGCGCGCTTTTCCTTGGCCGCGCTTTCGCGGTATTCGGCGATTTCGCGGGCCTGAGCCTCGGTCGACACGACGTTCAGCACGTCGCCCGCCTCGGGTGTGCCGTTCAGGCCCAGAACCTCGACCGGGACCGAGGGGCCGGCCTCCTTGACCCGCTCGCCCTTGTCGTTGATCAGCGCGCGGACCTTGCCCCATTGTTCGCCGACGACAAAGATGTCGCCCTGGCGCAGGGTGCCGTTCTGGACCAGCACGGTCGCGACCGGACCACGGCCGACATCCAGCTGCGCCTCGATCACCGCCCCTTCGGCAGCACGGTCGGGATTCGCCTTCAGTTCCAGGATTTCGGCCTGCAGCGCGATCGCCTCGAGCAGGTCGTCAAGGCCCTGCCCGGTATGGGCCGACACCTCGACATCCTGGACGTCGCCGGACATTTTTTCGACGATCACCTCGTGTTGCAGCAGATCGGTGCGCACCTTGTCGGGATTGGCCGCGGGCAGGTCGATCTTGTTGATCGCGATGATCATCGGCACCTTGGCGGCCTTGGCGTGGTTGATCGCCTCGATGGTCTGCGGCATCACCGCGTCATCGGCGGCGACCACAAGCACGACGATATCCGTCACATGGGCCCCGCGCGCCCGCATCGACGTGAACGCGGCATGGCCCGGCGTATCCAGGAAGGACAGCGTGGTGCCGCTTTCCGTGGTCACCTGGTAGGCGCCGATATGCTGGGTGATCCCGCCGGCCTCTCCGGCGACGACCTTGGCGTCGCGGATCGCGTCCAGCAACGAGGTCTTGCCGTGGTCCACGTGGCCCATGATGGTGATGACGGGCGGGCGCGGCTTCAGATCCTGGGGATTGTCCACGACGGTCCGGATCACGTCTTCGACATCCGAATCCGACACACGCACGACCCGGTGGCCGAATTCCTCGATGATCAGTTCAGCGGTATCGGCGTCGATGGTCTGGTTCTGGGTCGCCATGATGCCGTTCTGCATCAGCGACTTGACCACATCGGCCACGCGTTCGGCCATGCGGTTGGCCAATTCGCTGACCACGATCGCTTCGGGCAATTGCACGTCGCGAATGACCTTTTCCCGCTCGACCTGGCCACCCATGGCCTTTTGCCGGGCGCGTTCCTGCTTGCGCTTCATCGCGGCCAGCGATTTCTGGCGGCCGCCTTCGCCACCGGACAGGGCCTGGTTCAGCGTCAGCTTGCCGGACCGGCGACCATCGTCGCGGGCACCCTTGCCACGGTTGCGGTCCCGGTCATCGCGTTCGCGGTCGGGCTTGCGCGGTCCGGAGGGGGTCGGGCTTCGGCCCCGCGGCCCGTCATCGGCGACAGGCGCGGCGGCGGCGGCGGCCGGCGCGCTGGCCTTGGGATCGGCGGCGCGGCGGGCGGCCTCTTCGGCTTCACGCTTCTTGCGCTCTTCTTCTTCGGCCTTGGCCTTGAGCGCCTCTTCGCGTTCGCGTTCTTCGCGTTCCTTGGCTTCGGCTTCATCACGGCGGCGCTGGCGCTCTTGCTCGCGGGCCTTTTCGTCGGCGGCACGCTTTTCCGCGTCTTCGGCTTCGCGCGCCTTTGCCATGGCAAGCGCCTTCATCCGGCGCTCCAGCTCGGCCTCCGAGATCCCGGCGGGCCGCCTGGACGGATCGCCGCCGGCCGGTGCCTGGGCCCCGCCGGTCTTGGCGGCACCGGGCTTGGGCACCACAACGCGCTTGCGCTTGGTTTCGACCACGACATTCTTGGTGCGGCCGTGGCTGAAGCTTTGCTTCACGCTGCCGGACCGGGGTCGCACACCAAGGGGCTTCTTGCCGTCAGTATCGCTCATCTAGCTACGTATTCCTTCCCGGCAGCGCACTCGCCACCGTGTTTCTCGCGCAAGCCTTTCAGCTTTGCGGCTTCCTCTACTACACGATCGCCGAGTCCACCAGCCGAGACCGCGCCGTGTATCACACTTTCCCGGCCGAAGGCCATGCCCAGCTCGTTCGCAGTCAGGCAATCGAAATACCGGGCCCCTTCCGGAGTCCAGAGCTTGGCCTTGCCCCGGACCGACCCATCGCTGGCCTGAAGCAGGACCCGAACCCGGGCGCCGCCGGCCAACCAGCCCTTCACTTTTTCGAAGCCGGCCACCGTCTGACCGGCCTTGCGCGCCAGGGCGATCAGGTCGACGACCCGTCGGGCCATTTGACGCTCGACCTCGGCGACCAGATCTTCGGGAACGGTCACGTCCTGTTTCGCGGATCGGGCGAAGTTTCCGCGCCGGGCCTTTTCCAGAACCGCGCGATCCGCCGTCACCCACATGCCCCTTCCGGGCAGTTTTTCAAGTATGTCCGGCGCGATACGCCCATCGGGCGCCACGACGAAGCGGATCAGACCGGCCTTGGGGCCGCTGTCGCCGGTGACGATGCAACGCCGTTCGCTGACGTCCCGTTCCTTGTCGCGGCCACCCCGAGCCATACCCACGTCCGGAGACCCCAGATCAGGCCTCCGCCTCCTCTACGGTTTCGCCCTCTTCGGCATCCGCGACCAGATCGGCCGGATCGACCCAGCCCAGCATGACGCGGGCGGTCATGATCATGTCCTGGGCTTCTTCGAGGCTGACGTCGAAGGGTTCCAGGACGCCGTCGTCCTTGACCCGCTCCCCGTCCACGGTCGTCCAGCCGCCAGCCAGTTCCCAATCGGCGCAGGTGGCGAAATCCTCCAGCGTCTTGACGCCATCCTTGGCCAGGGCTTCGGCCATCTGCGGGGTCAGGCCCTCGTAATTGATCAGGCTGTCCTCGGCGCCCAGTTCGCGGGCGGTTTCGATCGCCTTGCGATTCTGTTCGTCGATATAGTCGCGGGCGCGGGCCTGAAGCTCTTTGGCCGTATCCTCGTCGACGCCGTCGATGACCAGCAATTCGTCCTGTTCGACATAGGCGACCTCTTCGAGGGTCGTGAACCCTTCGGAAACCAGCAACTGGGCAAAGAACTCGTCCAGATCCAGCGTGTCCATGAACAGCCGGGTGCGTTCCTCGAACTCGGCCTGGCGACGTTTGGATTCCTCTTCCTCGGTCAGGATGTCGATATCCAGCCCGGTCAGTTGCGACGCCAACCGCACGTTCTGGCCGCGGCGACCGATGGCCAGGCTCAGCTGTTCCTCGGGCACGACGACCTCGATCCGGTCGGCATCCTCGTCGAACACCACCTTGGACACCTCGGCCGGCTGCAGCGCATTGACCAGGAAGGTCGGCATGTCCTCGTTCCAAGGGATGATGTCGATCTTTTCGCCCTGCAACTCGTTGACCACGGCCTGCACCCGGCTGCCGCGCATGCCGACGCAGGCGCCGACCGGGTCGATCGACCCGTCATAGGAAATCACGGCGATCTTGGCACGGGACCCGGGGTCACGGGCCACGGCCTTGATCTCGATGATGCCTTCGTAGATCTCGGGCACTTCCATCTTGAACAGCTCGGCCATGAATTCCGGCGCGGTGCGCGACAGGAAGATCTGCGGGCCGCGCTGTTCGCGGCGCACGTCACGGATGAAACAGCGGATCCGGTCGCCGGGGCGATAGCTTTCGCGGCCGATCTTGTCGTTACGGCGCAGGATCGCCTCGCCGGTGCCGACATCGACGATCACGTTGCCATATTCCTCGCGCTTGACGACGCCGTTGATGATGGTGCCGGCGCGGTCCTTGAATTCCTCGTATTGCCGGTCGCGCTCGGCCTCGCGGACCTTTTGCAGGATCACCTGCTTGGCGGATTGCGCGGCGATCCGGCCCATCTCGACCGGCGGCACGGCTTCGTGGAATTCGTCGCCGATCTGCGGGCCCTCGGCCGCGGTCGGATCGATCCGGGCGCCCTCGCGCAGCCAGAATTCGTCGCGCCCGCCGGCCGGAGCGACGAAATAGGCGCGGGCCTGGTCGGCGGTCATCTCGGCCTGGTAATTCTCCAGCACCTCTTCGTCGACGACGGTACGGACGCGGGTGAAATTCGCGCGGCCGGTCTTGCGGTCGATCGACACGCGAATGTCCATTTCGCTGCCGTAGCGGGACTTGGCAGCCCGGGCGAGCGATTCCTCCATCGCCTCGACCACAAGGCCGGGGTCGATCATCTTTTCGCGCGCCACCGCTTCGGCGGTCTGCAGAAGCTCAAGCTGGTTGGCAGAGGTGATTGCCATGGTTTCTACTCCTCATCGCCGTCGATGACGGTCTCAACTTCGTCGAATTCTTGTCCGTCGATCTGGCCGGCATCCTTGCGGGCCTTCAGGACATCACGGATCAGGTCGTCGGTCAGAACAAGTTTGGCGTCGCTCAGCCAGTCGAATTGCAGCCCGATCGTGAGCGCCTCGCCGTTTTCCTCGATCTCGATCAGGACCTCGTCGCCCTCGGTGCCGGCCAGGTCCCCCTTGAAGCGGCGCCGGCCGTCGATCAGTTCGTTGGTCTCGATCTTGGCGACATGGCCCTGCCAGCGGTCGAAATCCTTGAGCCGGGTCAGGGGACGATCGATTCCGGGGCTCGACACTTCAAGCGTGTAGTGGTCGAGGATCGGGTCTTCGACATCCAGCACAGCACTGATCGCGGTGCTGATTTCGGCGCAATCGTCGACCTCGATCGAACCGTCGGGCCGTTGCGCCATGATCTGCAGCGTCTGGTCCTTGCCGGCCATCAGGCGCACACGCACCAGTTCGAACCCCATGTCCTCGATGACGGGGGTCACGATTTCGGCGATGCGACGGTCGATGGCCGCGCGGGCGATCAGGTCGGACATGGTCCCTTCCGGTGATGGTTCAGGCACAAAAAAACGGGCGCGCGGCCCGTCGATCTTTCCCGGTGGAGCACCTGGTCTGGACCCCGGCGCGCCGCTGTTGAAGCCCATATAGGCCCAACCGGGACCAAGCGCAAGGGCGCTATAGACCCAGCATCTGGTGCAGTTCGGCCAGGGCCTGCGGGCCCAGTTCCCGGCCGCCGGTCAGCGCCATCAGGGATGCCTGGATATCGGCCTGGGCCGACTGGGCCGCGGTCGTTGTCCGTTCGTAGTC
This sequence comes from Rhodobacteraceae bacterium HLUCCA08, assembly GCA_001314655.1. GTDB lineage: Bacteria > Pseudomonadota > Alphaproteobacteria > Rhodobacterales > Rhodobacteraceae > Salibaculum. Next base: position 194,470 of record LJSF01000016.1, read on the forward strand.
GGATATCGCCTGCCGCAAGGCCGCGTCGTAGCTGCCATCGGGGAATTGCGCGGCCCGTTCGACGGCCGAAAGGTTCTGAAGACGAATCAACTCTCGCGCGGCGACATTCTGCCGTTCGATCAGGGCGGCGCCGTCGCGATAGGTATCGCGATAGACCGCAAGGCGCGCCGGCGTGCTGTCGGTCGCGGCATTCTGCAGCGCATTCTGGTTCGCGTTCGCCGCGTTCAGCCCGCGTTGCTGGCCGGCACTCGGGCCGCGATCATTGCCGTTGTTGTCGTTGCGGTTGCCGTTGTTGTCGTTGCGGTTCGAATTGTCGTTCCCGTTTCCGTTGTTGTCCCCCCGCCCGGCATGGGATGCCGCCGGCGCAAGCGTCGCCAGCGCCAGCACGAGGGCGACGGAACGAAGGACGACAGGTGCAAGTGCGGCGGGAAACACGGCAAGGGCTCCGATGATGAAATCGATCTGTCAGACCCTACGAATCAATACCGCCTCGGCTTTGGCACAAATACGGCACAAGCACGGCGGTGCGGAAACAATAGGGGCGCTTCGTTTCCGAAGCGCCCCTGTTTCACCGGCATGACGTTGCGTCAGACGCGCCACCAGCGCTCGGCCATGCGGGCATTGTCCATCTGCCACAGATTGCCGACGGTTTCCGGGGACTGGATGCTGTTGCTGATGCCCTGCACGTAATTCGCGAACATCGGCACCAGAACACCGCCTTCGTCACGCAGGATCTGCTGCATCTCGAAATACATCTCGCGGCGGCGATCGCTGTCCAGCTCGGCCCGGGCCTCGATCAGCAGATCCTGGAACCGCTCGCTGTCGTCGCGGCCCCAGCGGCTGTCGTTCCAGGGTCCGCCATCCTCATAGGCGGTCGAGAACATCCAGTCCTCCGTCGCGCGGCCCGACCAGTAGGACGCGCAGAACGGCTTTTTCAGCCAGACGTTCGACCAATAGCCGTCCGCTGGTTCCTGGATCACGTTGATGTTGATCCCGGCCGCCGAAGCGGACGCCTGGAACAGCTGTGCTGCATCCACCGCGCCTTCGAAAGCCGCGGACGAGGCCGACAGGTCGATATTCAGGCTGTCGAGCCCCGATTGCTGCAGCCAGTAGCGGGCCTGGTCCGGATCGTAGGCAAGCTGCTCCATCTCGGCATTGTAGTATTGGTTGGCCGGCCCGATCGGGCTGTCATTGCCGATCATCCCGTGGCCCAGCAGGATCTTGTCGACCATCTCTTGCCGGTTGATCCCGTATTTCAGCGCCTTGCGGACATTCACATCGTCGAACGGCGCGATATCCGTCAGCATCGGGAAGATGTAGTGCTGGTTGCCGGTCAGTTCCTGGATGCGCAGGTTCGGGTTGGCCCGCAGCAGGTTCTCGGCCTTGAAGTCGATCCGGTTGATCGCGTCGACCTGGCCGGTCAGCAGCGCGTTCATCCGCGCGGTGTTGTCGTTGATCGCGATATATTCGATCTCGTCGAAATAGCCGGCCGCATCGCCCTTGTAATGGTCGGGATAGCGGGTCGCGACCATGCGCACGCCCGGATCGAAGCTGCGCACCTGATACAGGCCGGTGCCGATCCCGTTGGCGATCGCGTCCTCGATCTGCCCGGCGGGGAAGATCAGGATGTGATAATCCGACAGCAGGTAGGGCAGATCGGCATTGCCGGCATTCAGGGTCAGCTGCACCTGGTGATCGCCGGTCCTGGTCATTTCGACGATGTTCTCGACGATCGGCTTGGCAGCCGATTTCGACTCTTCGCCCAGGTGCATCTGCAGCGATTCGATCACGTCATCGGCACCGAAAGGCTTGCCGTTGTGGAAGGTCACGCCCTGGCGCAGGTTGAAGGTCCAGGTCTTGGCGTCGGCGCTGGCCTCCCAATCGGTGGCCAGTTCGCCCACCAGGCTGCCGTCGGCGGCGACCTCGGTCAGGCTGTCGAAGACCGCGCCCTGGGCACAGGTGATCATGAACAGGTCGGAATGGGTCCGGCTGTCCCAACTGTCCGAGGTATTGGCCCCCGACAGGCCCGCGGTCAGCTTGCCGCCACGGCTTTGGGCGCGCAGCGGCAGGCCGGTCGCGGCAAGTACACCCGCCGCGGCCCCGGTGCGAAGTAGTCCGCGTCTGCTGATTGTCGTCATTTGGGTCGTCTCCCTGTTTGTCGTCGCCAGTCTAGGCTGATTCGGTCACATCTTGTCCACGGCGGCATCGCCGATATTGTCGACACCCCGTTGGGCCAGCAGCCTGTCGAGCCAATCCGGGTCCATCTCGGGCACCGAACTGAGCAGCAGGTCGGTATAGGCATGGTGCGGCGGGTGGAACATCTCGGTCTTGCCGCCTTGCTCGACGACACGGCCATCCTTCATCACCACCACCTCGTCGGCGATCGCCCGGACCGTGGCCAGATCATGGGTGATGAACATGTAGCTCAGCCCCAGTTCATCCTGAAGCCGGGCCAGAAGACGCAGGATACCTTCGGCGACCAGCTGGTCCAGCGCGCTTGTCACTTCGTCACAGATGATGAATTCAGGCTCGGCGGCCAGCGCCCGGGCGATGCCGACGCGCTGCTTCTGACCCCCCGACAGCTCGGACGGCAGCCGGTGATAGAAGGTGTCGGGGTCCAGTTCGATCTGGTCGAGCAGTTCGTTGACCCGGTCCCGCAATCGCAGCCCGTGCAGGCCGGAATAGAATTGCACCGGCCGGCCGATGATCTGGCCGATGGTGCGGCGCGGGTTCAGCGCGGTATCGGCCATCTGGTATATCATCTGCGCCTGGCGCAGCTGGTCCTTCGTGCGTTTGCGGTAATCGGCCGGCAGGACCTGTCCGTTGAACAGCACCTCGCCCTCGAGCGGCGGCAGAAGCCCGGTGATGCAGCGCGCCGTGGTCGATTTGCCCGAGCCGCTTTCGCCGACGACGGCCACGGTGCGTCCGGCATGGATATCGAAACTGACATCGTGCAGCACGGGCGTATCGCCATAGGCGGCGGTGACCCCCCGGACCGAGACGACCGGCACCTCATCGGCACCCGCCAGTGGTTTTTCGGTCCGTTCGAAACTGCGCACCGCCCAGAGCGATTTCGTATAATCCTCTTTCGGCGCGCTCAGCATGGTGCGGGTATCGGCTTCCTCGACCTCGTCCCCGCGCAGCAGCACCTTGATCCGGTCCGCCATCTGCGCGACCACGGCGAGGTCGTGGGTGATGTAGATCGCGGCGGTGTCGAATTCCTGAACGATCTGGCGGATCGCGGCCAGGACCTCGATCTGGGTGGTCACGTCCAGCGCCGTCGTCGGTTCGTCGAAGATGATCAGGTCGGGCCGGCAGGCCATCGCCATCGCCGTCATCGCCCGCTGCAACTGGCCGCCCGACACCTGGTGCGGATAGCGAAAACCGATCTCATCCGGGTTCGGCAGGCGCAGCTTGCGATACAGTTCGGTCCCGTCGGCGATGCTGTCGGACCGGCCCGAGACCCCGTGCTGCACCGGTGCCTCGACATGCTGGTCGATCAGCCGATGCGCGGGGTTGAAGCTGGCGGCCGCCGATTGCGCCACATAGGCGATACGACGACCCAGAAGCCCCCGCTTGACCCGGGCCGGGGCGTTCACCAGGTCGATCCCGTCGAATTCGACCGATCCGCCGGAAATCCGCACTCCGTCGCGCGTATAGCCCATCGCGGCCAGCCCGATGGTCGATTTGCCGGCGCCGCTTTCCCCGATCAGGCCCAGGACCTCGCCCTTGTGCAGGTCGAGGTCGACGCCGTTGATGATCGGGAACCAGTCTTCGTCGCTGCGCCCCTCGATACGCAGATCGCGGATTTTCAGCAGAAGGTCGCGTGCCTCGGTCATCGCCTACTCCTTGAGCCCCGAGGATTTCTGCAGCATCCAGTCGACCACGAAATTGACCCCCACGGTCAACAGCGCGATCGCCCCGGCGGCCAGCAGCGGGGTCACCGCCGCCATCGGCGCGAATTGCGCGTAATTGATGAAGGCGGCCAGGTCGCGCACCATGGTGCCCCAGTCGGCCAGCGGCGGCTGGATGCCGACCCCCAGGAAGGACAGCGCCGCGATCGTCAGGAAAACAAAGCAGAACCGCAGCCCGAACTCTGCCAGAAGCGGCGCGGTGGCGTTGGGCAGGATTTCCCGGAACACCAGGTAGCCCAGGCCCTCGCCGCGCAGCTTGGCGGCCTCGATATAATCCATCACGACGATATTGATCCCCACCGCCCGGGCCAGCCGGAAAACGCGGGTGCTGTCGATCACGGCGATGATGACGATCATGAAATAGGTCAGCGGGATCCCGGTCTGGGGGGCCCAGACCGCAGCGATGGTCATCAGCAGCAGGGCGAAGATCAGCGACGGGATCGCCATCAGCACGTCGACCCCGCGGCTGAGCAACTGGTCGAGCCAACCGCCCAGCGTCGCCGCCAGAAGGCCCAGGGTGCCGCCCAGGAAGAAGGCCAGCAGCGTGGTGACGAAGGCGATGCCGACGGTGTTCTGGGCGCCGAAGATCAGGCGCGACAGGATATCGCGGCCGATCTGGTCAGTGCCCAGGGGAAAGTCCGGATTGCCGCCCAGCGCAGGATCGCCGCCGGCGACGACATTGGCGAGTTCGAACACCTGTTCCTGGCCATGCGGCGCGATCGGGCCGACCAGATACATCACGACAAACACCAAGTTCACCGCAAACACCAGCCCGCCGAACCCGGTCGCGGCGGCGTCACCTGTATTGCGACGGACGATCTCGGTCAGGATCATGCCGACCACGGCGACGATGATCACCGTGCGCAGGGAAATCTGCCCGGCGAATATGGCGACGAAGGAATAGACAAGGATCACCAGGATCCCGAAGGCGGCGGTCAGCGGCATCTGCCGGAACAGCTTGCGTGTGCCCTCGGTCCCGATCAGGCGGCCGAGCTCGCGGAACAGGTAGGCCGCGACGGCAAAGATGACGAAACCCTGCACGGCCCAGCGAAAGAACACCGCCCCGGGTTGCAGATAGAGCCAGGTGCCGCCGGCCAGCGCCGCGGCGGCCAGGGCAAAGCCGAATGCCTCGCCGTAGCTCATGTCGCGGAACCGCGGAGCATTGCCGGTGACCCATCGCCCGCCGGCCCGGAACACCCAGCCCAGCGCCGCGACCGCGAGGAGCGTCGCGATGATCCAGAGCCAGGCGCTCATTTCGGATGCCTCAGCCGCGGGTTGGACAGGATCGACAGGATGTCCGCGGTCAGGTTCAGCAGGATATAGGCGGCGGCGAAGATCAGGCAGCAGGCCTGCACCACCGGGATATCGCGGATCTTGACGCTGTCGACGAACAGCTGGCCGATGCCGGGATAGACGAACACCACCTCGACCACCACGACCCCGGTGATCAGATAGGCCAGGTTCAGCGCGATCACGTTGATGATCGGGGCCAGCGCATTGGGCAGGGCATGCCGCACGATCACCCGCATCGGCGACATGCCCTTGAGCCGCGCCATCTCGATATAGGGGCTGGCCAGAAGGTTGATGATCGCCGCCCGGGTCATCCGCATCATGTGTGCCATCACGACCAGCGTCAGGGTCAGCGCCGGCAGCAGGGTCTTTTCCAGCTTTTCGCCGAAGGACATGTCGGAATTGATGTTCGACAGCGGCTGAAGGATCGGGTTCAGCACCGCCAGCAGCAGGATCAGCACATAGGCCAGAAAGAACTCGGGACTCGAGATCGAGGTGAGCGAGAAGATGTTCACGGCCCTGTCGAACGGCGTGTTGCGGTACAGCGCGGCCAGCACGCCAAGCATCACCGAAACCGGCACCGCGATCGCGGCGGTGACCCCGGCCAGGAACAGGGTGTTCCCGAGCCGCGGCGCGATCTGTTCGGCCACGGTGACGGTTCCGGCACCGCCCATGTTGCTGGCAAAGTTGAGCTGCGCGAAGGACGTCCCGAGGTCGAGGGTCAGAAGCTTACCCAGCCAGCTGAAATATCGCGCCGTCAGGCTCTTGTCGAGTTCGAGGGATTCCCGGATTGCCGCCGAGGCCTCTTCCGTGGCGCCCTGGCCCAGGATGACCTGGGCGAAATCGCCGGGCAGCATGTTGACCGCGACAAAGATCACGATCGAAACCACCAGGAGAGTGATCAGGCCCAGTCCAAGCCGCTGCAGGATAATTCGCAAGACTACCGGCAGTGGCCCTCTCCCTGGTTCCTCGTCACAAGGTTAGCGGCTGATCCCGGCGTTGCAACCCACTAGCTTGAGCGCGACGCCGGCGCGGCGAACCGATCCATGGCGCGGACCAGTTCGGCGCTGATGCCGGGTTCCGACAGGGCGTGACCGGCCTTGGGCACCATATGCAGTCGCGCCGCGGGCCAGGCCTGCGCCAGAAGATGCGCGGACATCGGCGGGCAGATCATGTCGAACCGGCCCTGGACGATGACGCCGGGAATGGCGGCGATCCGGTCCATCCGGTTCAGGATCTGCCGCTCGGCGTCCAGAAAGGCGCCATGGGTGAAATAGTGGTTTTCGAGCCGGGCAAAGGCGCGGGCGTAATCGGCGGGCCCTTCGCCATGCGCGCCGTCGCTGTCGATCGAGGCCAGGGCGTTTTCCCAGGATGCCCAGGCGCGGGCAAAGCGCAACTCCTGCATCCGGTCGCCCGAGAACAGGCGCCGATTGTAGGCGCCGATCAGGTCGTGCCGTTCATCCTCGGGCACCAGCGCCGCAAAGCGCGCCCACAGATCGGGCCAGAACTGCCCGGCACCGCCGCCATAGAACCAGTCAAGCTCTCGCTGCGTCGCCAGAAAGACCCCTCGCAGGGCAAGCGCCTGAACCCGGTTCGGATGCTCTTGCGCATAGACCAGTGCCAGGGTCGCGCCCCAACTGCCGCCGAAGACCGTCCAGGCGTCGATACCCAGGGTTTCGCGGATCAGCTCGATATCCGCGACCAGATGCCAGGTGGTGTTCGCCTCGACGCTGGCATGGGGCCGCGAGCGTCCGCACCCGCGCTGGTCGAACAGGACCACGCGCCAGACCGCCGGGTCGAAATAGCGTCGCATCGCCGGCGAACAGCCGCCGCCGGGACCGCCATGCAGCACCACGACCGGACGGCCCTCGGGATTTCCGCATTGTTCGACATGGACGGTATGGCCATCGCCCACCTCAAGCATGCGCTGATCGAACGGATCGATCGGCGGATACAGGGTAAGGGGCGCGCGCTTTTGACCTGAGACCTTGTCCATGATCCCTCTATATAGAGCCGGGAATGCGCTGCCCATGGCGGCGCGGCAAAATTTCGGGAGCACGACATGGAAACCGCGCTAAGCACCGTCGATGCAGGGGAAATCGCCAAGTTCGAGGCGATGGCCGCCGAGTGGTGGGACCCCGAGGGCAAGTTCAAGCCGCTGCATATGCTCAACCCCACGCGCCTGGATTACATCACCGCCCAGATCGCCGGCGAATTCGGGCGTAACCTGATGGAAGACAAGCCTTTTTCCGGGTTGCGGCTGCTGGATATCGGCTGTGGCGGCGGGCTGCTGTGCGAACCGATGGCGCGGTTGGGCGCCACCGTCGTCGGCGCCGACGCGGCCGCGCGCAACATCCCCGTGGCGCAGGTGCATGCGCAGCAATCGGGTCTGGAGATCGACTATCGCCACACCACCGCCGAGGCCCTGGCCGAGGCGGGAGAGCCGTTCGACGTGGTGCTGAACATGGAAGTGGTCGAACATGTCGCCGACCCGCTGACCTACCTGACCGCCTGTCGCAACCTGCTGAAACCGAACGGCTTGCACATCTGTTCGACGATCAACCGGAATCCGAAAAGTTTTGCCATGGCGATCGTCGGCGCCGAATGGGTGATGCGCTGGCTGCCCAAGGGCACCCATGAATGGGCCAAGTTCATCACCCCGGACGAGCTGTTCGACCTGCTGCGCCGGGCCGGGCTGGACCCGGTCGACCGCAAGGGGTTCAAGTTCAACCCGCTGGGCTGGTCCTGGTCGATTTCAGACCGCGACCTGAGCGTGAACTACGTCACCGCCGCGATCCGTCGCTAGGCCGCGGCGCGGCGCACCCTGCGCCGCCGGACCGAGGGTGCGGAACATCAGCTTTCGCCGGCCAGGTTGATCCGCAGATCGCGCAGCACCGGCAGGATCGCCCGCACCTTGTCGGCCCCGACCCGTTCGACCGCGTCGTGGATGATCGGCGCGATGGCGGCAAGCGCGGCATCGCGGGCGGCGCGGCCGGCGGGGCTGATCGCCACCTTCTTGCGTCGGGCATCGTCCCAATCGGGGCGGATATGGACGTAGCCGGCCCATTCCAGCTTGCCCAGCGTGTTTGTCATCGCCCCGCGGGTGACGTGAAAGGTCTTGGCCAGCTGCGCCGGGCTGCGTTCGTCACCGACCCGGGCCAGGTGATTGAGCACCGAGAAATGATTCAGCTCCATCCCCTTGGGCAGGGCCTTGGCCACATTGTTGCGCGCCAGCTGATCCACGGTCAGGATTTCGCTGAACAGCGCAACGGCAAGGCTGTCGGTCTGGGCGTTCATTCAGGGGCCTTCATAGGCGCGGTCATGGGTCAGCGACGGGATGCGCTGGCGGGCTTGTGCCACTTCCGCAAGGTCGAGATCAACCAAGCCGATGCCCGGGGCGGTGCCCATGTCCAGCAGCACTTCGCCCCAGGGCGACACCGCCAGGGCATGGCCATGGGTGCGGCGCGGTTTGCCGGCCAGGGCCCTATGGGTTCCGGTCTGGGCCGCGGCCAGGATATAGCATCCGGTTTCGATCGCGCGGGCGCGCAGCAGGGTTTCCCAATGCGCCGCGCCGGTGACCGGCGAAAAGGCCGAGGGCACCAGCAGCACCTGCGCCCCGGCCTGGGCCAGCGCGCGGAAAAGATGCGGAAACCGGACGTCATAGCAGATCGTCAGGCCCAGCGCGGCAAAGGGCGGTCGCGCGATCACCGCCCGGTCGCCGGGGGCATAACCGGCAGATTCGCGATAGGTTTCGGTCTCCGACACCTGCACGTCGAACATGTGGATCTTGTCATAGCGGGCGGCGATACCGCCCTCTGGGTCGATCAGGAAAGACCGGTTCACGAAACGTCCGTCGGCCCCGCCCTTGAGCGCGAGAGACCCGATCGACAGCCAGACCCCCAGCCGCCGCGCGGTGTCGCGCAGGCCGGCGAGCGTGGCGTCGACACCTTCCTCGCGAAGAACCTGCGTCTGGTGGGCGCGGTCCTGGCTGACGCAATTGGTGACCTCGGGCGTCAGGACAAGATCGGCGCCGCGGGCGGCGGCCTCCTCGACCATGGCGGTGGTCGTGGCGAGGTTGTCTTCGGGGTCATCCGAAGAGGTGAGCTGCAGCAGCGCGGCCTTCACGCCGCCAACATCGGGTCGAGCTTGCCGGCCCGCTCCAGCGCGTGCAGCTCGTCGCTGCCGCCGACATGGTCGCCGCCGATGAAGATCTGCGGCACGGTGGTGCCGCCATTGGCGCGCTGGACCATTTCGGGCCGCTTGTCGGGATTGGCATAGACGTCGATCTCGGTGAAGGCGACGCCCTTTTTCGTCAGCAGCCGCTTGGCCATCAGACAGTAGCCGCAGAACGGGGTGGTATAGATTTCGACGGGTTTCATACGTGGACCTTTCGGGTTTCCACGCAACTTAGGTATCTTTGACCACGCGGGCCAGTGCCGCGATGCAGACCTGCCTTGCTCCGGCGACGTGGCAGGCCTCGGTCGCGGCGGCGAAAGTGGCGCCCGAGGTCATCACGTCATCGACCAGCAGGATGTCGCGGCCGTCCAGCATCGCGCCGTGCCGGGGATGGGGCGCGATGGCACCCTGCAGCGCAGCGAAGCGTGCCGCCTTGTCGTGCCCGTCGAGCTTGCGGGTGCGGCGGGGGCGGATCAGCGCGTCGGGCCGGTGCGGCAGGCCGGCCTGGCGCGCCAGCTGGGCCGACAGCAAGGCGGCCTGGTTGTAGCGCCGCCGCAACAGGCGGGTGCGGTGCAGGGGGACGGGCAGGACCAGCGTGTCCGGCGTCAGCAGGGGCCGGGCGGCGCGCAGCAGCCAGGCGGCAAGCGCCGGGGCCAGATCGGTCCGGTCGCCATGCTTGAGCTGCAGGATCATCCGCCGCGCCCGCCCGTCATAGACCAGCGCGGCACGGCCATGGGCCCAGGGCCGCGCGGTGGTCATGCAATCGTCGCACAGGACAGGGTCATCCCCGCCCTCGCCGGGCAGCGGCGTGCCGCAGACGTCACAGGTCAACCCGGTGATGAAGGGCGTGTCGCGCCAGCACGGGCCGCACAGAGCGGACTCCGTTTCGGTCGGATCGCCGCAGGCCAGACATTGCGGTGGATAGATCGCCCGAAGCACCTTGTCGATCGCGGTTTGCATCCCCTCGCCTTTCGCCTAGATGGGCTGTCATGACTGCCCCCCGCCTCACCGACCGCGCCGCACTGGAGCGCAACCGGACCCGCGCCCTGCGCGCACCCGAGCTGTTCCTGCACGAAGCCGTGGCCGACGAGGTCGAGGAGAGGCTGCAAGAGGTTAACAGAAGGTTTACGTCCCCGGCCGTGATCGGTGATTGGGCCGGGCTGTGGCGACCGCGTCTGGCCGACGCCGTTCATGTTCAGGATACCGACGTGCTGGCGCTGACGCCCGGTGCCCATGACCTGGTCCTGCATCACCTGGCGCTGCATTGGGCCGATGACCCGGTCGGCCAGCTGGCGCAATGCCGCCACGCACTGCGCCCCGACGGGCTGTTGATCGCGACGCTGTTCGGCGGCCAGACCCTGCATGAATTGCGGGCCTGCCTGGCCGAAGCCGAGATCGCCGTGACCGGCGGGCTGTCCCCGCGGATCCTGCCGATGGGCGAAATCCGTGACCTGGGCGCCCTGTTGCAACGCGCCGGGCTGGCCCTGCCGGTCGCCGATACGACGACCCTGACCGTGCGCTACGAAACCCCGCTGCATCTGGTGCGCGACCTGCGCGCCATGGCCGAGGGCAACGCCCTGGGCCAGCGCCTGCGCCATCCGACCCGCAAGGCGGTGCTGACCGAGGCGTTCAGGCTGTATTCGAGCCGCTTCGCCGGGCCCGACGGGCGGCTGCCCGCGACCTTCGAAATCGTCACCCTGACCGGCTGGGCCCCTGCCGACACCCAGCCGCAGCCGCTGCGCCCGGGATCGGCCAAGGCGCGACTTGCCGACGCACTTGGCACCACCGAGACCCCCCTGGACAGGTCGGGTGATTGACCCGGGCCGTATCCAAGGTATCTGTTCCTGACCCCAAAACGCGGAAAGTCCCGATATGTTCGACCAGACGGCCAAGCGGCCAGACCACGCCCCCGCCGATCATCCTGTGATCAAGCCCGAAAAGGTGGGTGTCCTGCTTGCCAACCTGGGAACGCCCGACGACACCTCCTATTGGCCGATGCGGCGCTACCTGTCGGAATTCCTGTCCGACAAGCGGGTGATCGACTACCCGGCCTGGAAATGGCAGCCGATCCTGCAGGGCATCGTCCTGTCGATCCGGCCATTCAAATCGGGCGCGGCCTACAAATCGATCTGGAACGAAGAGGCCGATGAAAGCCCGCTGATGACCATCACCAAGGACCAGACCGCGGCGATGGCCGAACGGCTGCGCGCCCGCTACGGCGACCGTGTGGTGGTGGATTACGCCATGCGCTACGGCAACCCGTCGACCCGGTCCAAGGTCCGCGCCATGGTCGAGGCCGGCTGCCGCAAGATCCTGTTCTTTCCGCTGTATCCGCATTACGCCGGCGCCACGTCGGCCACCGCGAACGACCAGTTCTTTCGCGCGCTGATGAACGAGAAATGGCAGCCCATCGCCCGGGTCGTGCCGCCCTATTTCGAGGAACCGGCCTATATCGACGCCCTGGCGCAATCGGTCGAGCGGGCCTATGCCGCGCTGGCGCATCAACCCGACATCCTGGTCTGCACCTATCACGGGCTGCCCAAGCGCTATCTGACCGAGGAAGGGGACCCCTATCACTGCCAATGCGCCAAGACCACGCGATTGCTCAAGGAACGGCTGGGCTGGGCCGATGACCGGATCACCACGACCTTCCAGTCGAAATTCGGCCCCGAGGAATGGCTGCAGCCCTATACGGTCGAAGAGGTCGCGCGGCTGGCCGAGGCGGGCAAGAAGAAGATCGCGGTGATCGCGCCCGCCTTTTCCGCCGATTGCATCGAAACGCTGGAAGAGATCAACGAAGAGATCAAGGAAAGCTTCGAAGAGGCCGGCGGCGAGGACTTCACCTATATCCCCTGCCTGAACGACGATGCCGCGCATATGGATGCGCTGGCCGGCGTGGTCGAGCGCGAATTGATGGGCTGGCTGGACTGAACCGCCGGCACCGGAGCCCGAAAACGAAAACGCCGCCCCGAGGGACGGCGTTCATCGTCAGTCGAATGACGACTTAGTCGGCGGCGACAGCGATCAGCGCAGCCACGATGACCAGCGGCAGCAGCAGGCCGGCCGAGGACGAACGCGACTCGGTGTCTTCGACGATGACGACCGGATCCATTTCCATCACCGGCTCGTTCATGCCGCCGGCGAAGGCGGTGGAGGCGGCGCCGGTCAGAACGGCGGCAAGAGCGAATTTCTTCATGTGTAGTTCTCCGAATTTCTGTCCGGTGATTTGTATAGAGGACACCGGACACCCAAGACTTATCTCGTAGCTGCCTCTAAGCAGCAATCCGGGGTGTTGAAAACAGGGGAAAATCGACAACGTGGCGAGAATCTGCCCATGTCGTCAAATCAGCAACACCTGTGTGCCGACCCGGGCAAGGCCGAACAGTTCGGCGATATGCTCGTTATAAAGGCCGATACAGCCATTCGACGACCGCCGCCCGATCTTGCGCGTGTCGTGGGTGCCATGGATCCGGTAATAGGTCCAGGACAGGTAAAGCGCATGGGTGCCCATCGGATTGTCCGGGCCCGGCGGAATATAGGGCGGCCATTCGGGATTGCGTTCCAGCATCGACGGGGTCGGGCGCCAGTCGGGGCCTTCGACCTTGCGGACCACCTCGGTCCGGCCAAGCCGGGTCAGATCCTCGGTCAGGGGAACCGAGGTGGGATACAACTTGTAGACGCTCTGGTCCTGGGACCAGTAATGCAGCGCGCGCGACTGGATATCGACCAGGATCGCGCCGTTCGACAGGTTGTCGAAATAGGGCTGCCAGTCCAGGGTGCGGAAGCTGGAGACGTTCCGGCGGATGGTCTGCGACGGGTCGGATTCGAACTCGGTCGAGTTTTCGGTCTGGGCCAGGGCGGGCGCGCCAAGAGCCGCAGCCGAGGCCGCGCTGGCCGCCAGGAAGCCGCGCCGGCTGAGGCCGGGAAAATCGCGCGTTGACATCGTGTCTCTCCGTCACATGCAGGGTGCGTTGCGCCGTGAGATAAGGTGCAACCGTTGCCGAGACAAATCAAACTGCCGTGCATTCGGCGCCTTCACGCCGAAGTGGGTTTGAAAGGCAACGCGCCAAAGGCTATGGCGAGCGAAACGACTGACAGGTGAAACGTATGGACCGTCGATATTTTGCCCTTGGCGCCCTTGGCCTTGGCCTTGTCGCCTGCGCACCGATCAACAGCGCCCGGCTCGGCCCCGACGGGCTGCCGCTGCCGCAGGTGTACCGCATCACCGAGGCCGACCGCGACGCGGTCATGCTGCGGATGCTGGACGCGGTGAATTCCCTGCGCAAGGCCGCGGGGCGCGGCCCGGTGGCGCTGAATGCGCAGCTGAACGCCGCCGCCGCGACCCATGCCCGCGACATGGCGGTGCAGAACCGGCCCTGGCATTTCGGGTCGGACGGATCATCGCCGCTGGACCGGCTGCGGCGCGTCGGCTATTCCGGCCAGCTGCGCGGCGAAGCGATTTCCGAAAGCTACGAGACCGAGCTGGAAACCCTCGCCGCCTGGATGCAGCAACCCGATACCCGCGACGTGATCCTGGATCGGCAGGCGAACCAGATGGGATTTGCCTGGTACCAGGAACCGACGGGCAAGCTGTGGTGGAACCTGATCCTGGCCGACAGCCGCGCCCCGGGAGCTGTGCCGCAGGCCAACCCGGTGCCGATCCGGTAACGGTCAGGCCTGGATCCAGATCGGGGTCCCGTTGCGGACCATGGCATAGATATCCTCGATCTCGCGGTTGGTGACGGCGATGCAGCCGGCGGTCCAATCCTTTTCGCGCCGCTTTTCGTCGGGCGTGCCATGGATGAAGATATCGCCCCCCGGCAGGCGGCCATGCCGGGCGGCAAAGGCCCGGTCGGCGGCGTTGGGATAGGAAATGCCGATCGACAGGTGAAAGTCGGAATTCGGGTTGCGCCGATCGATCAGATAGGCACCTTCGGGGGTCTTGCCGTCGCCTTCGAACTGCTTGTGACCGACCGGCGCAAAACCCAGCTGGAAGCGGTAATCGCGCAGGGCCTTGTCGCCGTTGAGCAGATACATCCGCCGTTGGCCCTTGTAGGCGACAATGCCGGTGACCGGGGGTCCGTCATAGCTTTGGAATTTCGTCGAACACCCGGCCAGCGCGACGGCGCCCGCAGATGCGATGAGGCTGCGTCTGGAAATCATGAAACTGCCCATTCCCCATGCGATCTGAGCCGCCTTTCCAAGGCTTCTACACCAAAAAGCGCGGTCGCGGAAGCGGGCACGCGGCTCACGACCGCGTGAACAGCGCGGCAAGCTCCGCATGCGGCGACCAGCGGAACTGGTCCACCACGTCGACCCAGTCCAGGCGAAACCCGGACGCGACCAGGGTGCGGGCGTCCCGGGCGAAGGTGGCCGGGTTGCACGATACCATGGCCACGCGGCCAAGGCCCGAAGCGGCGATCGCCTCTGCCTGTGCCGCCGCGCCCTGCCGCGGCGGGTCGATCACGGCGGCGTCGAACCGGGCCAGATCCTCGGGCAGAAGCGGACGCCGGAACAGGTCGCGCGCCTCGGTCGTGACCGGTTTGAGCCCGGTCGCGTGACGCCAACCGGCATCCAGCGCCGCGAGCATCGGCGCGCTGCCTTCAACTGCGTGAACGCGCGCGGTTTCGGCCAGCGGCAGGGCAAAGGTGCCACAGCCGGCGAACAGGTCGACCACCTGGCCGGCATCGCCCAGCGCGTCGCGGACCGACGCCAGCAGCGCCGCCTCGCCCTCGCGCGTGGCCTGCAGAAAGGCGCCGGGCGGCGGCGTGACACGGGCCATGCCGAAATGCTGGAAGGGCGGCGCGATCATGGCGATCGGCTCATCGCCCCAGACCAGGCGAGACAGAGACTGTTCTTGCGCGAAACGTCCCAGATCGGCCCGCAGGCCTTCGTCAAGCGCCCGGTCGGTTTCAACCCGAAGATCGGGCCCGGCAGGGCTGTCGGTCACGGTGAACGCGATCTCGGTGCTGCGCGACGCGGCCATGCGGGCCAGTTGCTCGAGCGCCGGCAAGACCGCGGCAAGCGACGGCAGCAGAAGCTGGCAATCGGGGACGGCGACGATGGTATCCGAAGCGCGGGCATGAAACCCGACCAGCGCGCCCTTTTTCGTCTTGCGCGCCGACAGCCGCGCCCGCCGTCTGGATCGCGGCGGCGACGTGTGCATCCGGCGGATCGGCGCCTCCAGACCCTGGGCGGCAAGAGCGGTTTCGACGATCCCGCATTTCCACGCCGCGACGAAATCCTCCGAGACATGCTGCATGGCGCAGCCGCCGCAGCTTTTGAAATGCCGACATGGCGGCGCGACCCGGTCGGGCGAGGCGGTCAGGATGCGGGCGGTGCCGTCCCCGGCCAGCGCGATCTCTTCGCCCGGCAACACCCGCGGCACCAGGGTTCCGTCCGGCAACCGACCCATCCCGTGATGGGTCAGGGTTTCGACCCGAACCATGCCTATTCCGCCGCCTTGCGGTCGAATCCGCCGGATTGGCGGGCCCAGTAGCCGGCATAGATACCATTCTGGGCCAGCAGGCTGTCATGGGTGCCTTCCTCGACGATGCGGCCCTGGTCCAGTACGATGATCCGGTCCATGTGAACCACGGTCGACAGGCGGTGGGCGATGGCCAGGACCGTCTTGCCCTCCATCGCGGCGTTCAGCGCGGACTGGATCGCGGCCTCGACCTCGGAATCGAGCGCCGAGGTCGCCTCGTCCAGGATCAGGATCGGCGCATCCTTCAGGATCGCGCGGGCGATGGCGATGCGTTGCCGCTGCCCGCCGGACAGCTTTACGCCGCGTTCACCCAGAAAGGCATCGAACCCGGTGCGCCCCTTGAAATCGCGCAGGTCGCGGATGAACTGCAGCGCCTCGGCCTTGTCGGCGGCGCGCAGCATGGCGGACTCGTCGGCATCGGGATTGCCATAGAGGATGTTCTCGCGCGCGCTGCGATTGAACATGGCGGTGTCCTGCGTGACCATGCCGATCTGACGGCGCAGGCTGTCCTGCGTCACCGCACGCAGATCCTGCCCGTCAATCGTGATCGCGCCGTTTTCCACGTCATAGAGACGCATCAGCAGCGACACGAGGGTCGATTT
Organism: Rhodobacteraceae bacterium HLUCCA08; assembly: GCA_001314655.1. Lineage (GTDB taxonomy): Bacteria > Pseudomonadota > Alphaproteobacteria > Rhodobacterales > Rhodobacteraceae > Salibaculum. The sequence continues at coordinate 210,939 of LJSF01000016.1, forward strand.
TCCGGCCCCCGACGCGCCGACGATGGCCAGTTTTTCGCCCGGGCGGATGGTCAGCGACAGGCCGCGGATCGCGGCCGAGGTGCCGCCATGGGTGAACGCGACATTGTCGAACCGGATTTCGCCCGCGGTCACCTGCAAGGCGCGCGAATCGCGGTCGTCGACCAGCCGCATCGCTGGGGCGAGCGTATGCATGCCGTCTTCGACCTCGCCGATATTGGCGTAGATCCCCATCAGGGTGAAACTGACCCATCCGGTCATCTGCGCCAGACGGATGGCGATGGCTCCGGCCGCGGCGATCTCACCGGCGCTGGCGCTGCCCTGGGTCCACAGGATCAGCGTGCCGCCGATCAGAAGCACCGGCAACGCCCCGGCCACCGCCATCAGCCAGAACCGGAACGCGGTCGACACCGCGCCGAAATCCAGCGCCTTGTCGCGGAACCCCTCCATCGCCATCAGGGCCGCGCGATCCTCGCGCTCGGCATGGGCGAACAGCTTGACCGTGGTGATGTTGGTGATCGTGTCGACGACCTGGCCGGTGACCATGGTCCGGGCGTTGGCGCGTGCCTTGGACCGGGCGCGGATGCGCGGCATGAAGTAGCGGATCAGGGCCAGATAGCCGGCCATCCAGACCACCAGCGCCAGCGCGATCCAGCCGCTGACCGACATCAGCATGAGCAACGCCCCGATGACAGAGGCCAGCGCGAAAAAGCCGGTATTGATCGTCTCGGAGGCGATATCGGTCACGGCACGGGCGGTCTGCATCTGTTTCTGGGCGATGCGGCCGGCGAAATCGTTCTCGAAGAACGGGATCGACTGGCCCAGGGTCCAGCGGTTCAGACGCTGCAACACCAGCGGCTGGATGTTGGGCTGCACCAGGATCGCGTTGGTCGCCGCGTTGATGCCAAGAAACAGCGGGCGCACGCCCAGAAAGAACAGAACGCTCAGCACGATCAGGACGATGTTGCCGGTGGTCCAGAAGTCGGCCGGGCCGGTCGCAAGGGCGCCGTCGATGATCAGCCCCAGCAGCAGCGGCCCGATCACCTCGAAGGTGCCGGTGACGGCCGAGGCGATGCCGGCGACCCACAGCATCGGCCAGGCTCCGGCCATGGCCCAGCGCAGGAACGGCCAGAGCTGGTCGGGCGGCGGCCCTTCGGCGGCGCGGAAGGCGTCGATCTTGCCGCCAAGCCAGCGGGTGAAACGGTCGGTGCGCGTCATTCGGCGACCTCGGAGATGTCGATATCGGTTCCCAGGAACCCGCCCGATTGCCGGGTCCATAGGCCGGCATATAGCCCGCCCCGGGCGAGAAGCACTTCATGCGGCCCGTCCTCGACGATCCGGCCATCATCCATGACCACGATCCGGTCCATCCGGGCGATGGTCGACAGCCGGTGGGCGATGGCGATCACCGTCTTGCCTGCCATCAGCCCATAGAGCGTCGTCTGAATCGCCGCCTCGACCTCGCTGTCGAGCGCGCTTGTCGCCTCGTCCAGCAGCAGGATCGGCGCGTCCTTGAGCATGACACGGGCCAGGGCGATCCGCTGGCGCTGCCCGCCGGACAGCTTGACCCCGCGTTCACCGACCTGGGCGTCATAGCCGCGCCGTCCCTGTCCGTCCTGCAGGTCAAGGATGAAATCATGGGCTTCGGCCTGTTTGGCGGCGGCGATCATCTCGGCCTCGGTCGCCTGCGGTTTACCGTAAAGCAGGTTGTCACGGACCGACCGGTGCAGCAGCGCACTGTCCTGCTGGACCATGCCGATCGACTGGCGCAGGCTGTCCTGGGTCACGGTCTCGATATCCTGGCCATCGATCAGGATATGCCCGCCTTCGCGGTCGTAGAACCGCAAGAGCAGCTTGACCAGGGTCGATTTCCCGGCGCCCGAGCGGCCGACCAGCCCGACCTTTTCCCCAGGCGCGATGTGCAACGTCAGTGCGTCCAGCCCGCCCTGGCCGCGGCCGTAGTGATGGGTCAGGTCGCGGATCTCGATCCGGCCTTCGGTCACCTGCAACGGCGTGGCCCCGGGTCGGTCGACCAGGGTCACGGGCTGGGCGATGGTTTCCATCCCCTCGGACACCACGCCGAGATTCTGGAACAGGTTGGTCACGGCCCACATGATCCAGCCGGTCATCGCATTCAGCCGCAAGGTCAGGGCGGTCGCGGCGGCGACGATGCCGACCGTCGCCGCACCCGCGGACCACAGCCAGAGCGCCCAGCCGACGACAGCGACGATCAGCACGCCGTTGAGCAGCGACAGACCCACATCCATGATGGTATAGAGCCGCATTTCACGCTGAAATGTCTTGCGCGCCCTTTCGATCGCCTCGCCGGCATAGTCGATTTCACGGTCGTGATGGGCGAACATCTTGACCGAGTGGATATTGGTGTAGCTGTCGACCACGCGCCCCGTCACCTCGGACCGCGCATCGGAACTGGCCTTGGAGGCCGGCGCGACGCGCCGCACTGTCCAGCGCATCAGCATCAGGTAAAGGACAAGCCAGGCCAGCAGCGGGATCATCAGCCGCGGATCGGCATCGCCCAGCAGCACCGCAGCGCCGATCACATAGGCCAGCGCATAGGCGACGGCGTCAAAGACCTGGAACGCGACCTCTCCCGCCGCGGGGGGCGTCTGCATGATCCGGTTGGCGATGCGGCCGGCGAAATCATCCTCGAACCAGCCCACCGACTGGCGCAGCACATGCCGATGCGCGCGCCAGCGCACCAGGGTGCCGAAATTCGGAACGATCGCGTTATTGATCAATCCGACATCCAGGGCCTGGGCCAGCGGCCGCAGGACCAGAATGGCAAGCGCGACCAAGGCGAATTCCATCCCGTGCCGCGCCCAGACCTGCGCCGGTTCGGCCGCGCCGATCAGGTCGACCAGCCGGCCCATATAGGCAATCAGCCACAATTCGACCCCGGCGACGACGACCGACATGATCCCGGCCGCCCAGAACACCCGGCGGAACGGCCGCGCGTAGTCCAGCAGGAACGGCAAAAGCCGCCTGGGGGGCGTGTCGGTCTCCTGATACGTGGTATAGGGATCGACGAGGTTTTCGAAGAACCGGAACATGGGCCGCCTCGTGATGTCGCGCATCCTATAGCCCGGATCGCGTCACAGGAAAACGGCGATCGAGAATCCGGCCAATGCGACGGCCATGACCCGCATGAAACCGCGCCAGGCGGTGCGGTTGGTCAGCAGGATCGCAAGCAGCGTGCCGGCCGCGGTCCAGAACAGGCAGACCAACAGGTTGATCGGCATGAAGGTAAAGCCCAGCCGCGCGGCCATGTCGGCCGGGGGCAGGTCGGCGACGAATTCGGTCGCCGCCAGGGCGATGGCCCAGATTTTCGGGTTGATCCACTGGAACACCACCGCCTGGCCAAAGCGCCACGGCCGCTCGCCAGAACGCGGGTGGGTCGGATCGGCGTGCCAGAGCTGCCAGGCCATGACCAGGATCCAGGCCGCGGCCGCGACGGTCAGCGCGATCCGCAAGGCCGGGATCGCGGTGATCAGCGTGCCCAGGCCGAAGCCGGTAACGGCACCGATGATCCCGACACCCAGCACCACCCCGGCCAGATGCGGCAAGGAGGCAGCGAAGCCGAACCGCGCCCCGGAGGCGGTCAGAAGGATGACATTGGGACCGGGCGAGAACATGCCAAGAAACACGAACCCGTAAAGCGGGTCGAGCGTCATGACCCCAGCAGGTCCGCCCGGGACAGCGTGAAGCCCGACGCGATCCACCGCGATTCCAGGCCGGCCAGGCGCCGCCCGAGGGCGGGACCCGACAGGCCCGGCATCAGGTCGGACGCCGTGACCGGACAAGTCTGTCCAGCACCGAAACGGGCATCCTGGGCCGAAACAGGGTCGATTTCATGTCCCGCCAAGGCGGAACGAAGGGCCAGGATATCAAGCGCGGTATCGGCGCCCTGTCGATAGCCAAGCTCTCCGGCATCCTGTCCATCCGCGACGCCGTCGATCAGCGTCTTGCGCCGCTTTGCCTCGTCCCGGGACAGACGCAGGCGGGTGACCACATCCTCGCCTCCCAGGATCGCGAGTCGACGCATGGCGTCCGGCACCAGGCCGGCCTGTTGTTCGACATGAACCAGGACGCCCAGCGCGGGATCGGAGGCGCCCGGCAGCACCCGAGCCAGAATCCCGGCCCGCACCATGGCGGCGACCGAGGGCGCAGGATCGGGCGCGGCCAGAAGCCGGCGCATCTCGTGCCCGATGCGCTCGCGCGACAGGGTATCGACCCCCTCGGCCAGTTCGGCGCAGGCGGCAAGGCCATTGGCATCCAATCCACCGTCCGCATCGCCATACCAGGCGTGAAACCGGAAGAAGCGCAGGATGCGCAGGTAATCTTCGCGGATGCGGTCGTGCGGGTCGTCGATGAACCGCACACGACGGGCAGCCAGATCCGGCAGCCCGCCCAGCGGATCGACAACGACACCATCCGGCCCGGCATAGAGCGCATTCATGGTGAAATCGCGCCGATGGGCGTCGTCCTCCATCCGGTCGGCGAAGGCGACGATGGCGCGGCGGCCATCGGTTTCCACATCCTTGCGGAAGGTCGTGACCTCGAAGACGGAGCCCTGGGCAACGATGGTGACGGTGCCGTGGTCGATGCCGGTGGGCACGGATTTGAAGCCCGCGTCATCGGCCAGCGCCATCACCCGGTCGGGCCGCGCATCGGTCGAGATGTCGAGGTCGGAAACCGGCGCCCCGATCAGCGCATTGCGCACGCAGCCACCGACGAACCAGGCCTGATGACCGGCTTCGGTCAGCATCGCGCAGACCGCCTGAGACGCCCGCTCGGTCAGCCAGGGTTCGGTGATCCGTGTCATTGCGACAACCTTTCGGCCAGAGCACGCAGCATCCGGGCTGTGGCCCCCCAGATGTAGTAGGGCCCCCAGGGCACGGTGTAATAGCGCCGCCAGCGCCCCTGCCAGCGCCGCGCCTCGATCGCGTAATGCGCCGGATCGGCAAGATGTTCCAGCGGGACGCGAAACACCTCGGCCACTTCGCCAGCTTCGGGCCGAAGCGGCGCGGCAGCGTCGACCAGCGCGAGGAAGGGTGTCACGCGATAGGCGGTCACGGTTTCATGGGTAGCTAGTTCACCAAGAATTTCGACACTGTTTCGGCCCAAACCGATCTCTTCTTCGGTTTCCCGCAGGGCGGTTTCGGCAAGTGTCGCATCCTCGGGGTCCTGGCGACCACCGGGAAAGGCAACCTGTCCGGGATGGTGCTTGAGCCGGGCCGAGCGGGTGGTGAGGATCACCTCGCCCGACCCCGTCACCGGGATCATCACCGCCGCCGGTTTCAGCACCCGGTTCGCCGGCAGCACGAGGTCCGGGCTGAGGTCGAAATCCGAAGACCGCGCACCGGCCCGGGACGCGGCGCGCACCAGACGGTGGCGCAGGTCGTCGCTCACCCCCTGCCCTCGGGCGGGTTCGTCGCTTCGAAACCCAGCGTCGCGGGATCGAGCGTGTAATGGGCGCCACAGAACTGGCAATCCGCGGTCACGATCCCGTCGTCCGTGGTCATGTGACCGATATCGCGCGCCGAATAGATCGACAGGCTTTCACGCACCCGATCCTCGGAGCAGCTGCAGCCGAATTCGACCCGCTGCGGATCGAAGACACGGGGCGTTTCCTCGTGGAACAGGCGCACCAACAGCTCGGTCGGCTGCACGCTTGGCCCGACCAGCTCCAGGTCGTCGACGGTGTCGAGCAGGATGTTCGCGCGGTTCCAGTTTTCGCCTTCGTCCCCGTCAAGGATGTCGTCGGGCCGCAGCAGCCCATCCTCTCCGGTGCCGTCGCTGACCGCATGGGGGCTGGCCTTGGGCATTGCCTGCAGCATGACACCGCCGGCCCGCCAGGCTTCGCGGCCATCGTCGAACACCGCCTTGCCGAACGACAGGGCAAAGCGGGTCGGAAGCTGCTCTGACTGGGCGAAATACGTCTCTGCACAGGCGGAAAGCGTGCCACCGGCGATCGGCGTGATCCCCTGATAGGGTGTGGTGCCATGGCCCTGGTCGACCAGAATCGCGAAATAGCCCTTGCCGATCTGGGCAAAGGGATCGACCCGCGGCTCGAGCCGGTTGGCGTCGAAACTGGCCCAGGCCCGGATTCGCGCCGGGGCGCCCTCGGACTCGGGGGCATAATAATCGGTGGCGACGATCCGCGCCGGCCCGTCGCCACGCACCTGCAGCGACAGCTTCCAGCGCAGTTTCATCGTCTGGCCGATCAACGCGGTCAGCAGCGCGGTTTCGGCCACCAGCGCCTCGATCTCGGGCGGGTAATTGTGCTGGGCCAGGATCCGGTCCAGCACGCCGTCCAGCCGCGCGACGCGGCCACGGATATCGGAGCGGTCCAGCTGAAACGGCAGGATTGTGTCGTCCCAGGCGATCTGTGAGCCGAGGGTCATGGGATTTGCCTTGTCTGTCGGGATTTGATCTACCGCGTCCATATAGGGGCGGCAAGGAAAGGTCCAAGGGGGATGATCCGACGGTATGGCGATCCGGTCCGTGCGGATATCCGCTATGGGCTGCGGCCCGGGGCCTATGGCGTGTTGCTGCACGGCGCCGATATCCTGCTGACCTGGCAGGGCGATCCGCATCACGAATTCCAGCTGCCCGGCGGCGGCATCGACCCGGGCGAAGGGCCGATCCAGGCCCTGCACCGCGAGGTTCACGAGGAAACCGGCTGGCGCATCACCAGGCCCTGTCGCATGGGCGCCTTCCGCCGCTTTACCTGGATGCCGGAATATCAACGCTGGGCCGAAAAGATTGCGCATGTCTACAGGGCGACGCCAACCCGGCGCGACGGCCCCGCGTCCGAGCCGGGACACGAGCCTGTCTGGGTGCCGCTGGCGCAGGCCCCCGCGCTGCTGGCCAATCCCGGCGATGCGGCCTTTGTCGCCAGCTTGCTCTGACGCGCGAAAGGCGCTACGCCGCCTGCGATCTAGACACGGAGCCTGCACATGCCCGCCCCCAAGAAAGTCGTCCTTGCCTATTCCGGTGGCCTCGACACCTCGATCATCCTGAAATGGCTGCAGACCGAATATGGCTGCGACGTGGTGACCTTTACCGCCGATCTGGGCCAGGGCGAAGAGTTGGAGCCGGCACGCAAGAAGGCCGAGATGATGGGCGCGTCCGAGATCTTTATCGAGGATCTGCGCGAAGAATTCGTCCGCGACTTCGTGTTCCCGATGTTCCGGGCCAATGCGCTGTATGAGGGGCAATACCTGCTGGGCACCTCGATCGCGCGGCCGCTGATTTCCAAGCGCCTGGTCGAAATCGCCGCCCAGACCGGGGCCGATGCGGTGGCCCATGGCGCCACCGGCAAGGGCAATGACCAGGTCCGGTTCGAATTGGCCGCCTATGCGCTGAACCCGGATATCAAGGTGATCGCCCCCTGGCGGCTGTGGGACCTGACCAGCCGGACCAAGCTGATTGATTTCGCGGAAAAAAACCAGATTCCGATCGCCAAGGACAAGCGTGGTGAGGCGCCGTTCAGCGTGGATGCGAACCTGTTGCACACATCGTCCGAGGGCAAGGTTCTGGAAGACCCGGCCGAGATGGCCCCCGATTATGTCTATCAACGCACGGTCGATCCCAAGGATGCGCCGGACACGCCGGAGCACGTGGAGATCACCTTCGAGCGCGGCGATGCGGTGGCGATCGACGGACAGGCGATGTCGCCGGCCACGATCCTGACAAGACTGAACGAGCTGGGTGGAAAGCATGGGATCGGGCGGCTGGATTTCGTGGAAAACCGCTTTGTCGGCATGAAGTCCCGCGGCATCTATGAAACCCCGGGCGGCACCGTGCTGCTGGAGGCGCATCGCGGAATCGAACAGATCACCCTGGATAGCGGCGCCGGGCACCTGAAGGATTCGATCATGCCGCGTTATGCCGAGCTGATCTACAACGGGTTCTGGTTCAGCCCCGAACGCGAGATGCTGCAGGCGCTGATCGACCGCAGCCAGGAACATGTGACCGGCACCGTCCGGCTGGAACTGTACAAGGGCGCGGTGCGGTGCGTGGGCCGCTGGTCGGACCATTCGCTCTATTCCGAGGCGCATGTGACCTTCGAAGAGGATGCCGGCGCCTATGACCAGAAGGACGCGGCCGGGTTCATCCAGCTCAACGCGCTGCGGCTGAAGCTCCTGGCGGCGCGCAAGCGGCGGCTTGGNGCCGGGCCGGGGGCGCGGCCCCCCCGCGCCTGACGGCGCACCCCCCGGAGTTTTGCTGCCAAGTTGAAGATCATAGCCGCTGCCTATGCATCGCCTCGTAATAAAGCAGGGCGGCGTTCAACAGGTCCTGCTGCGCCGCGCCAAGGTCGGGCAATGGCCCTTCGATCCCGGCGAAACCGGTGGAGGCGTGGACCGCTTCATACCAGACCGGTGCCCAGGGGCCATCATAGGGTTTCGGGCCGGCGGGCCAGGTTGTCATCGACTCCTGGTAGTCCAACCCGATGACATCGCAAAGGGTTCGCAGCATTCGCTTCGGGTCGCGCCGGATATCGGCACTGTCGAGCACCGGGCCGGGAAAACGGTCGAACAGGGCCGCATGGCGGGCATATCCGATATCGTCCAGCGTGGGATCCTCGCGCTTGGCGGCGTAGCTGGCGATCACCCGGGCCGGGTGGCGGATCAGGTGGACATGGACGCAGTCGCGCGCCCAGTCCAGCGGAAAGCCCGGCCGCAGGTGCAGCGCCATATGTTTCTGATACCAATGGGTTTTCCCATCCGGCACCGGACCGGAAAGCCATTCGGATACGCGCGCCGGATCCCGGCTCTGGCTGGCCAGGACCGCCTCGCGCATCGGGTGGTGCAGGCCGGTTTCGGCCAGATAGGCTGCGTAGAAGGGTTCGTCGGTCGCCGCGAAATCGGCACGGTTGCCGAAGGCATACATCATCGCCGTCGACAGGTTGCGCGGGCCGCTCCAGATGGCGAGTTTCATCGGTCGGTGTCCTGTCGGTATCACGTTGGCGTGACGTCGGTGCCGGGCGCGCGGTCGATCAACGCCTTGTAAAGGCCGCGGATCCGCTCGGTCATCGGCCCGATCCCACCGTCACCGATCCGCCGGCCGTCGATTTCGCCGACCGGGGTCTGGGCGCCGAAAGTGCCGGTCAGGAAGGCCTCGTCGGCACCATAGGTATCGACCAGGCTGAAGTTGCGTTCGAAAACCGGGATGCCGTTCGCACGGCACAGGTCGATCACCTTCTGGCGGGTGATGCCGTTCATGCAATAATCGCCGGTCGAGGTCCAAACCGCGCCCCGCCGCACGATGAAGAAGTTGCAGGCATTGGTCGTGTTCACGAAGCCATGCACGTCCAGCATCAACGCTTCGTCCGCGCCGGCCTTTTCGGCGGCGATGCAGGCGAGTATGCAGTTGAGCTTGGAATGCGCGTTCAGTTTCGGGTCCTGGGTCATCGGCAACCCGCGGATATGCGGCACCGTGGCCAGCCGGATCGGACGAGGCAAGGAGGGGCGCGAATGCTCCATGATGATGACCATGGTCGGCCCCGAGCGGCTGAGCCCCGGATGCTGGAACGGGCGCGCCTTGATACCACGCGTGACCATCAGGCGGGCATGCACATCGGTGACCATGCCATTCGCCGTTTGTGTCTCTGACAAGGCGGAAATCACGCCGGCGCGTTCCATCCCGATATCCAGGTCGATGGCCTTGGCGGCCTCGAACAGGCGGTCGATATGGTCCTCTAGAAAGGCCCAACGCCCGTCGTAAAGGCGCAGCCCCTCCCACACGCCGTCACCCAGCAGGAAGCCGCTGTCATAGACGCTGACACTCGCCTCGGACCGGGGCTTCAACTGGCCGTTGACCCAGATCAGGATGTCTTGGTTCCTTGCGTCCTCTTCGGCTTGGTGGGTGGTCACGTGATCGGTCATGGCGTCAGGCTAGGGCGGCGCGGAAATGTTTCCAAGCAGTAAAGACGGCGTGACATCACGCCCGGGTGAATTGCCCGAACCGCACCACCCGCGCAGTGTGACGGGGAAAGGAGCCCTGTCATGGTCCGCAACATGAACAACGTCAAAGCCTTCGTTCTTGCCCTTGCCATCGGTATCGGCCTTGCCATCCAGTGCACCGGGGTCAACGCCCGCGACATGCAGGTTCTGACCGTCGCCGGCGGGTGTTTCTGGTGCGTCGAGGCGGATTTCGAAAAGGTCCGCGGCGTGCAGGAGGTCGTGTCGGGCTATACCGGCGGCACCGTCGCCAACCCGACCTATCGCCAGGTGACCGGTGGCGGGACCGGGCATTACGAGGCGGTGCAGATCATCTATGACGCCGACCAGGTGAGCGCGCGGCGACTCTATGACCTGTTCTTCCGATCGGTCGACCCGACCGATGCCGGCGGGCAGTTCTGCGACCGGGGCGACAGCTATCGGACGGCGATTTTCGTCTCTGATCCGGCCCAACAACAGGATGCCGAGGCCGCCAAATCCGCCGCCGAGGCCGAGCTGGGCCAGCCGATCGTCACCCCGATCCTGAGCGCCGGGCCGTTCTACACGGCCGAGGACTATCACCAGGATTACTATCGCGGCACCGATATCATCCTGACCCGCGCCGGTCCGAAATCCCAGGCCGCGGCCTATGATTTCTATCGCGAGGCCTGCGGGCGCGACCAGCGGGTGCGCCAGCTCTGGGGCGGAGATGCGCCTTTCGTGAACTGACGGCTTAGCCCACCTTGCAGGCTGCCAGCACCGCCATGTTGAGGATGTCGTTCACGGTCGATACGGTCGAACAGATCTGGATCGGCCGGTCGATCCCCGACAGGATCGGGCCGATCACCGTCGCGCCGGCCATTTCCTGCATCAGCTTGACCGAGATCGAGGCCGAATGCCGCGCCGGCACCACCAGCACGTTGGCCGGGCCGGTGAGGCGCGAAAACGGGTAATGCTCCATCGCCTTGGGGTTCAGGGCGACATCGACGGTCATTTCGCCCTCGTATTCGAAATCGACCTTGCGTGCATCCAGCACCGTGGTCGCCACATGCATCTTGGTCGCGCGTTCCGACACCGGGTAGCCGAAGGTCGAGAAGGACAGGAAGGCCACCCGCGGCTCAAGCCCCAGGTCGCGGGCCACGGCGGCACCGCGTTCGGCGATATCGGCCAGGTCGTTTTCGTCGGGCCATTCATGGACCAGCGTATCGGCGACCAGCACGATCCGCCCCTTGTGCAGAACCGCGGTGACACCGACGGCGCCGTCATGGGGGCCGGCATCGAAGACGTGGTTGATCAGTTCCAGCACATGGGCCGATTTGCGGGTCGCCCCGGTGACCATGGCATCGGCATGGCCATGCGCCAGCATCAGGGACGAAAACACATGCCGGTCGCGGGCGGCCAGGCGGTGGATGTCGTGCCGGTCATGGCCCTTGCGCTGGAGCCGATCGTAAAGGAAATCCTTGTAGGTATCGAGGTATTCGGTGTTCGCGGCGTTGACCACGCGCAACTCGCGGACCGCATCGCCCAGCCCCTCGGCCTCCAGTTTCTGCTTCACGTCCGCTTCGCGGCCGACGACCAGCGCCCGGCCATAGCCGCCGCGCTGATAGGACACGGCCGCGCGCAGCACGCGGGGATCGTCGCCTTCGGCGAAGACCACGGTGGATTGATTGGCCCGGGCCCGGGCATTGATCCCGCGCAGGATCGAGGCGGTCGGGTCCATCCGGGTCTTGAGCGTTTCCTCGTAACCGTCCAGGTCGATGATCGGCCGCCGGGCGACACCGGTATCCATCCCGGCCCGGGCCACGGCCGGCGGCACCCGGTGGATCAGCCGCGGGTCGAAGGGCGTCGGGATGATGTAGTCGCGGCCGAAGGTCAGCTTGCGACCATAGGCCATCGCGACCTCGTCGGGCACGTCTTCCCGGGCCAGATCGGCCAGGGCCTGGGCGCAGGCGATCTTCATCTCGTCATTGATCGCGCGGGCGTGGATATCGAGCGCGCCGCGGAACAGGTAGGGAAAGCCCAGCACGTTGTTGACCTGGTTGGGATAGTCGCTGCGCCCGGTGGCGACGATGGCATCGACGCGGACCGCGTGCGCCTCTTCCGGGGTGATTTCAGGGTCCGGATTGGCCATCGCGAAGATGACCGGGTTATCGGCCATCGCCTGGACCATCTCGGGCGTCACCGCGCCCTTCACGGAGACACCCAGAAAGACGTCGGCGCCCTCCATCGCCTCATCCAGGCTGCGCAGGTCGGTCTTGACCGCATGGGCCGATTTCCACTGGTTCATCCCCTCGGTCCGACCCTGGTAGATGACGCCCTTGGTGTCGCAGACAATGCAGTTGTCGTGCCGTGCGCCCATGGATTTGAGCAGTTCGATACAGGCGATACCGGCCGCGCCGGCGCCGTTCAGGACGATCTTCACATCCTCGATCTTCTTGCCCGACAGATGCAGCGCGTTCAGCAACCCGGCGGCACAGATCACGGCGGTGCCGTGCTGGTCGTCGTGAAAGACGGGGATGTCCATCTCTTCCTTCAGGCGCTGTTCGATGATGAAGCATTCGGGCGCCTTGATGTCTTCGAGGTTGATCCCGCCGAAGGTCGGGCCGATCAGCCGCACCGCCTTGCAGAATTCATCCGGGTCTTCGGTATCGACCTCGATATCGACGGAATTCACATCGGCGAAGCGTTTGAACAGCACCGCCTTGCCTTCCATCACCGGCTTGGAGCCGAGCGCGCCCAGGTTGCCCAGCCCGAGCACGGCGGTGCCGTTCGAGATCACCGCCACCAGATTGCCCTTGTTCGTGTAATCATAGGCGGTGCCCGGGTTCTGGGCGATTTCCTCGCAGGGCACGGCGACGCCGGGGGAATAGGCCAGGCTCAGGTCGCGCTGGGTGGTCATCGGGACCGTGGCCTGGACCTCCCATTTGCCGGGGGTGGGTTCGATATGGAATTGCAGCGCGTCCTCGCGCGTGATGCGTTGCCTGGTCATCTCGTCCTCCCGGGTGCCGGAGACCCTTTAAGACCATGCGCGGGGCCGGGGCAACGGGGCAGTTTCGACTTTCACGGGCCCGGCGTGCTTTGTAGGGTCGCCGGACAGTCGCAACCGGGGGGTCGGATGACGCAGGTCACGCCGATGATGGCGCAGTATCTGGAGATCAAGGAAGCGCATCGCGACGCGCTGCTGTTCTACCGGATGGGCGATTTCTACGAGATGTTCTTCGACGACGCGGTCAAGGCGGCCGGGGCGCTGGATATCGCCCTGACCAAGCGCGGCAAGCATCTGGACGCGGATATCCCGATGTGCGGCGTGCCGGTTCATTCCGCCGAAGGCTATCTGCTGACCCTGATCCGCAAGGGGTTCCGCGTCGCCGTCTGCGAACAGATGGAAGACCCGGCCGAGGCGAAGAAACGCGGGGGATCGAAAGCGGTGGTCCGGCGCGAGGTGGTTCGGCTGGTCACGCCCGGCACCCTGACCGAAGAGTCGCTGCTGGATGCACGTCAGCACAATTTCCTGGCCGCCTTTGCCGAAGTGCGCGAAGCGGGCGCCCTGGCCTGGGTCGATATCTCGACCGGGGCGCTGTCGGTCGTGGCCTGCCCGGGCGCGAGCCTTGGCCCGGAACTGGCGCGACTGGCCCCGCGCGAAGTCTTGCTATCCGAAGCGTCAGAGCCGATTTACGCCGATGCAGTGACTGAATCCGGCGCGTCACTGACCGGGCTGGGCAATGCGGCCTTCGACAGCGCAGGTGCGGAAAAGCGGCTTTGTGCGGTCTTCGGCGTGGGGTCGCTGGATGCCTTCGGCAGCTTCGGCCGAGCCGAGGTTTCGGCGCTGGGCGCGCTGGTCGAATACCTGGAAATCACCCAGAAGGGAAAGCTGCCGTTGCTTCGCCCGCCGGTGCTGGAACGGCGCGAGGCGGCGATGCAGATCGACGCGGCGACGCGGCGGTCACTGGAGCTGACCCATGGCATGGGCGGCGGTCGGGCAGGGTCGCTGTTGTCGGTGATCGACCGGACGCTGACCGCCGGCGGCGCGCGACTGTTGGAACGGCGGCTGTCCAGCCCGTCGCGGGATATCGGCGCGATCACCGCACGGCAGGACGCCATCGCCTGGATGCTGGACAATGGGGCACTGGCCGATCGGCTGCGCGAGGCGTTGCGTGGCGTGCATGACCTGGACCGGGCGCTGTCGCGTCTTGGCCTCGATCGCGGCGGGCCGCGCGACATGGCGGCGATCCGCAACTCCATCGGCCAGGGCGCGGCGATGGCCGCGATGCTGCCCGGGGACTTGCCGCCGCTTCTGGCCGAGGCGGCGCGCGACCTGGTGGGCCATGACGATCTGCTGGACCTGCTGGAGGCGGCGCTGGTCGCCGAACCGCCACTGCTGGCGCGCGACGGCGGGTTCATCGCCACAGGCCACGACGCGGAACTGGACGAAGCGCGCACCCTGCGGGACGAGGGCCGGTCGGTCATCGCCGGGATGCAGCGCGATTACGCAGAACGCGCCGGGGTGCAAAGCCTGAAGATCAAGCACAATAACGTGCTGGGGTATTTCATCGAAACCACCGCGACCCATGCCGACAAGATGCTGTCGCCGCCGCTGAACGAAACGTTCATCCACCGCCAGACGACCGCGAACCAGGTGCGCTTCACAACTGTCGAGCTGAGCGCCCTGGAGACCCGGATCCTGAATGCCGGGGGGCGGGCACTTGAGATCGAAAAGCGGCTCTATTCCGGCCTGAAAGATGTGATTCTGGCACAGTCTGCAGGTTTGTCGACCCTGTCCCGGGCGCTGGCCGAACTCGATCTGGCCGCCGCATTGGCGCAACTGGCCCGACAGGAGGATTGGGTGCGACCGGTCGTCACCGAAGACCGTGAGTTCACCATTTCGGGTGGGCGGCATCCGGTGGTCGAGGCCGCCCTGCGCAAGACGGGCGATCCGTTCGTGGCCAATGATTGCGACCTGGGGGAAACGCCGGTCTGGCTGCTGACCGGGCCGAACATGGCCGGCAAGTCGACATTCCTGCGCCAGAACGCGCTGATCGCGATCCTGGCCCAGATGGGCGCTTTTGTGCCCGCCGACGCGGCGATCATCGGCATCGTCAGCCAGGTGTTCAGCCGGGTCGGGGCCTCGGACGATCTGGCGCGGGGCCGGTCGACCTTCATGGTCGAGATGGTCGAGACCGCGGCGATCCTGAACCAGGCCGATGATCGCGCGCTGGTGATCCTGGACGAGATCGGTCGCGGCACCGCGACCTATGACGGGTTGTCGATCGCCTGGGCGACGCTGGAACACCTGCACGAGGTCAACCGCTGCCGCGCGATCTTTGCGACCCATTACCATGAAATGACCGCCCTCGCCGGCAAGCTGGCGGGCGTCGACAACGCCACCGTGGCGGTCAAGGAATGGGAGGGTGAGGTGATCTTCCTGCACGAGGTGCGGCGCGGCACGGCCGATCGCAGTTATGGCGTGCAGGTGGCGCGGCTGGCCGGGCTTCCGCAGAGGGTGGTCGAGCGGGCGCGCGTCGTTCTCGATGCGCTGGAAAAGGGCGAGCGGGAAGGCGAGGGAAGCCAGAAGGCGCTGATCGACGATCTGCCGCTTTTTGCCGCAAGCCCTGCACCCGCGCCGCCGTCACCGAGATGCGCCAGCGCGGTCGAGGACCGCCTGGCCGGGGTTCTGCCGGATCACCTGACACCGCGTGAGGCGCTGGACCTGCTGTACGAGTTGAAAGCGCTGCAGGGCGAATAGGCGCAGGCCCCGGATCAGGTCCGGGGAATGCCGGGCACCTCAGGACGCCGGGGTCGAACTGACGCCGACCTGGGCAGGGCGCAGCAGCCGGTCATGCAGCAGGAAGCCGGCGGCAGAAACCTGCAGGATATCGCCGGCCTTGGTGCCGGGCACCGGCGCTTCGAACATCGCTTCGTGCAATTGCGGATCGAACCTTTCGCCGATTTCGGGAAGGATGGGTTCGATACCGTGGCGTTTGAAGACATTGAGCAATTCGCGCATCGTCAGCTCGACCCCTTCGAGCAGGGCCTTGTCGCCATCCTTGCCGTCCTCTTTCGCGAGCTTCAGCGCCCGGTCGAGATTGTCGTAGACCGGCAACAGGTCGCGGCCCAGGCGGGTGGCGCCGTAGGCCTCGGCCTCGCGCTTGTCGCGCTGGGCGCGTTTGCGGGTATTCTCGGCATCGGCGAGCGCCCGCATATAGGCGTCCTTCAGATCGGCGTTCTCGGCGCGAAGCTGGTCGATCGGGTCGACCTCGTCCTCGGGCCCGTCGACAGGGTTGCCGTCGGTATCCAGCCCCTCCTCGTTCAGGATGTCTTCGATCATTTCCTGTTCGGTCTTCCGCTCTGCCATGTCTTGTCCTTCATCCGCGGTCCGAGATCAGCCGGCCGACCAGCTGCGCGGTATAATCAACGATCGGAACGATGCGCCCGTAATTCAGCCGGGTCGGGCCGATGACCCCGACCGCACCGACGATCTTTCGGTCTGCGTTCATATAGGGAGAGACGACCAAAGAGGAACCCGAAAGTGAAAAAAGCTTGTTTTCGGATCCGATGAAGATCCGCACGCCGTCGCCGGCTTCGGCAAGTTCGAGAAACTCGGCGATATCCCGCTTGCGTTCCAGATCGTCGAACAGGACCTTGATCCGGTCCAGGTCGAGTTGGTCACCGTCTTCGAGCAGGTTTCCACGCCCGCGCACGATCAGTCGTTCGGTGCGTTCGCCCTTGTCGGTCCAGATCGCATCGCCGGATTCGACAAGCTCGGCGGCAAGCGAATCGATTTCCCGGCGACGGGTGGCGATTTCGCGGGCGATCACGCTGCCAAGCTCCGACAGGGTGCGCCCCTCGGCCACCGCGTTGATGAAATTCGCGGCCTCTCGCATCGACGATGGCGTCTGGCCGAGTGGCGGCGTAAAGACGCGGTTCTCGACATGGCCATCGGCATAGACCAGCACCACCAGCGCCCGGTCCAGCGCGAGCGAGACGAATTCGATATGGCGGATCGGGGCCTCGTGCTTGGGCGCCAAAACCAGGCTGGCACCGCGTGTGACACCGGACAGGGCCGACCCGATACGATCGAACAGGGTCGCATCTTCGTCGGTTGTGCCGCCCAGGGTCTGATCGAGCTTTTCGCGGTCGGCATCGTCAAGCTCTCCGACTTCGAGCAATCCGTCGACGAAAAGCCGCAACCCCAGTTCCGTCGGGACGCGACCGGCGCTGACATGGGGGCTGCCCAGGAGGCCGAGATATTCGAGATCCTGCATCACGTTGCGCACCGTCGCCGGGCTGACCTGTTCGGTCATCGTCCGGCTGAGCGTGCGCGAGCCGACCGGCGCGCCGGAATCGAGATATCCTTCGACCACGCGGCGAAAAACCTCGCGCGAGCGGGCATTCATGGAATCGAGCGATGGGGTCGGGTCTGTCATGGTCCTGGATCCCTTCGGGCAAACCGCATTAAATAACCACGGACGGTCACGTCAACGGGCCGCAATGCGGGTTGGAAAAGACGGGCAGCCCGCGTATCCCGGCGCGGAACAGCAAGGGATGACCGATATGCGACCCTCAGGACGAAAGCTAGACGAACTGCGCGAGATTTCCATCGAAACCGGGGTGACGAAACATGCGGAAGGGTCGTGCCTGATTCGATGTGGCGATACCCATGTTCTGTGCACCGCCAGCGTCGATGAACGCGTGCCGCCGTTCCTGAAGAACAGCGGGTTGGGCTGGGTCACGGCGGAATACGGGATGCTGCCGCGGTCGACCAGCAGCCGGATGCGGCGCGAGGCCACGGCGGGCAAGCAGGGTGGCCGCACCGTTGAGATCCAGAGGCTGATCGGGCGCAGCCTGCGGGCCGGGGTCGACCGGGTCGCGCTGGGCGAGCGGCAGATCGTGGTGGATTGCGACGTGATCCAGGCCGATGGTGGCACGCGCTGCGCCGCGATCACCGGTGGCTGGGTCGCGTTGCGGATCGCGATCAACAAGCTGATGCAGGCGGGACAGATCGCTTCCGACCCTCTGGGCGATCCGGTCGCCGCGGTCAGTTGCGGGATCTTTGCCGGGCAGGCGGTGCTGGACCTGGATTATCCCGAGGACAGCGAGGCCGGCGTCGACGGCAATTTCGTCATGACCGGCGACCGGTTGATCGAGGTTCAGATGTCGGCGGAGGGATCCACCTTTTCGCGGGATCAGATGGACCAGCTGATGGCGCTGGCCGAGAAGGGCGTCACGGCGCTGAGCGCGGCCCAGCGGGAGGCCGCGGGGTGACCCGGAAATTCACCGGCGACCGGTTGCTGGTTGCCACCCATAATGCCGGCAAGCTGGAGGAAATGGTCGCCTTGTTCGCGCCCCATGGCGTCCAGGTGGTCGGTGCGGCCGAGATGGGCCTGGCCGAGCCTGCGGAGACCGAGACGACCTTCGTCGGCAACGCCCGGATCAAGGCCCATGCCGCCGTTGGCGCGACCGGGCTGCCGGCCCTGGCCGATGACAGCGGGATTTCCGTCGATGCGCTGGACGGCGCGCCGGGTGTTCACACCGCGGATTGGGCCGAAACGCCGACCGGGCGCGATTTCGTGATGGCGATGACGCGGACCTGGGAGGCGCTGGAACGGGCCAGGGCGCCCTATCCCCGCCGGGCCCGGTTCAACTGCACGCTTGTTCTGGCCTGGCCCGACGGACATGACGAAGTCTTCACCGGCGTGATGCCCGGGCAAGTGGTCTGGCCGATGCGCGGGGTGCAGGGACATGGTTATGATCCGGTTTTTCAGCCGGACGGCTATGCCATCACCTTCGGAGAGATGGGTGCGGCGGAAAAGAACCGGATCAGCCATCGTGCGCGGGCATTCGCCGCGCTGATCGAGGCCTGCTTTTGACCGAGGCGAAATTCGGATTGTACCTGCATTGGCCGTTCTGCGCGGCCAAATGCCCGTATTGCGATTTCAATTCCCATGTGTCGGCCTCGGTCGACGAAGAGCGCTGGCAACGCGCCTACCTGAGCGAGATCGACCGGGTCGGGGCCGAGACCTCGGGGCGCGTGCTGCGGTCGGTCTATTTCGGCGGCGGAACACCCAGCCTGATGAGCCCGGCATTGGTTGACGCGGTGCTGCGTCGGGTCCGGGCGACATGGCCGATGGCGAACGATATCGAGATCACACTGGAGGCGAACCCGTCCTCTGTCGAAGCCGC
Source organism: Rhodobacteraceae bacterium HLUCCA08 (assembly GCA_001314655.1). Lineage (GTDB taxonomy): Bacteria > Pseudomonadota > Alphaproteobacteria > Rhodobacterales > Rhodobacteraceae > Salibaculum. The sequence goes on from LJSF01000016.1 coordinate 230,081, forward strand.
ACGGTTCGCCGGGTATCGCGAGGCCGGCGTGAACCGGGTGTCGTTGGGGGTCCAGGCGCTGAATGACGACGATCTGCGCCGTCTTGGACGGTTGCACGATGTCGACCAGGCCTTGCGGGCGGTCTCTGTCGCCATGCAGGTCTTTGACCGGGTGAGTTTCGACCTGATCTATGCCCGCCAGCACCAGTCCCTGTCGGATTGGCGTGAAGAATTGTCACGTGCGCTGGAGTTGCGCCCGCGCCATCTGTCGCTCTACCAACTCACGATCGAGGATGGAACGGCCTTCGGAGCCCGATATTCAGCCGGCAAGCTGGCCGGGTTGCCAAACGAGGATCTGGGCGCCGACATGTTCGAATTGACAGGCGCGATGTGCCGGGATGCCGGCTTGCCCGCCTATGAAATTTCCAATCATGCGCACCCCGGAGATGAGGGCCGCCACAATATGTTGTGTTGGCAAGGCCACGACTATGCAGGCATAGGTCCTGGCGCGCATGGTCGGTTGACGTTGGACGGGCGCCGTCATGCGACCGAGACTGAATTGGCACCGTCATCCTGGCTGGAGCGCGTTGAAACACTTGGATCCGGGGAAAACCGGCGCGAGGTGCTGTCGGTTCTTGATGTGTTCGAAGAGCGGGTGATGATGGGATTGCGCGTGACCGAAGGGGTTCCGGATCACCTTCTTCTGGACCAAATAAATTACAATGAAATCAATTATTTAGTCGAAATCGGGCTGATCGAGCACGATGCGGGCCGAGTGCGGGCGAGCGATCGCGGTCGACCTGTCCTGAATGCGATCTTGCGGAACTTGCTGGCCGATCAGCCGCCCGAAAGCACGCGAAGCAGATCGTCGAGCTGAGCCAAGGATTTGTATCGCAAGGTCAGTGACCCGGACTCCGCGCCTTGTTTGTGATCGATGTTGACGGCCATGTTGAGCGTGGCGGCGAGCTCTCGTTCGATCTGAACCGTGTCCGGGTCCTTTGGCGTCGCCGCGTTTTTGCTGGGTTTGGGCTTGCTCGGATCCGATTTGGCAAGTTTTTCGGCGGCGCGGACTGACAAACCGCGGCGGATGATGTCACGCGCCAGATCGCCGGCGGCGGGATGGCCGACGAGCGTACGCGCATGTCCGGCCGATAAACGACCATCGACCAGGTAGGACTGGACATCCTCGGGTAATGACAGGAGCCGCACCTGGTTGGCGATATGGCTGCGGCTTTTTCCGAGCGCCCTGGACAGCTCATCCTGGGTATGGCCGAATCTGTCCATGAGCTGACGATATCCGGCAGCCTCCTCGATCGGGTTCAGATCGGCGCGCTGGACGTTTTCGATGATGGCGACTTCGAGAACCTCCTGGTCGTTGAAGTCACGCACAAGGATCGGCACCTCGTGCAACTGGGCGATCTGGGCCGCGCGCCAGCGACGTTCGCCGGCGACGATTTCGTAGTTCCCTGGTTCGCGGGAAGACGGGCGCACGATCAGCGGCTGGATGATTCCATGCTCGCGAACCGACGCGGCAAGATCATCAAGAGCTTCGGTATCGAAACTGCGCCTTGGCTGCTCGGGGTTGGGGTGAACCTTTTCGATCGCGATCCGAACATCAGGCGCCGGGGCGGCGACAGAGCCATCGGTGTCTTCCGCGGGGCGCACATCTGACATAAGGGCCGAAAGACCGCGGCCGAGACCCCGGGTTCTAGGGGCTTTTTCGCTCATCAGGTGTTGCTCCTTATGGATTGCGCGCCAGGAATTCCCGGGCGAGTTCACGATACGCGAGGCTGCCCTTGGACATTGGGTCGTATTGCAAGACGGATTGGGCAAAGGACGGGGCCTCGCTGACCCGGACATTGCGGGGAATCACCGTCTTGAAGACCAGTTCCTGAAGGTTGTCGCGGGCGTCAGCCTCGACCTGCTGCGACAGATTGTTGCGGATATCGTACATTGTAAGCACGACCCCTTCGATCCTCAGGTCTGGGTTTGCGGTTTGCCGGACTTCTCGAACCGTGAGCATGAGCTGGGAGAGCCCTTCGAGCGCATAGAACTCGCTTTGCAAGGGCACCAGCACCCGATGGGCCGCGACCATAGCGTTGATTGTCAGAATACTGAGAGACGGGGGGCAGTCGATCAGGATGAAATCCAGTCGCAACTCATCGATAGACGGTTGTCGGAGTGCGTCATGCAGCAGGAAGCTTCGCTTTTCGTTCGAAACGAGGTCGATATCAGCGGCGCTGAGGTCGGTGGTCGCTGGAACGACAAAAAGATTCGGGACGGTGGTGGCGGTTGCAGCTTCGACTGGTGTCGCTTCACCGGAAAGGAGCTCGTAGGACGTGACATCGCGATCCCGGGCATCGAGTCCCAGACCGGTTGACGCATTTCCCTGGGGATCGAGATCAACGATCAATACGCGCCGGCCGGTTTCGGCGAGGGCGGCGCCAAGGTTTACGGTCGTCGTCGTCTTGCCGACCCCGCCTTTCTGATTGGCGACGGCGATGATCCTGGGATCCGTTGATCGCGATAGGTCAGGCACGATGGATATCCTCGATGCGCAGGATGACGGAGTCCGGAGAGGTCTTACTCGGCAATTTCGTCAGAGCAAAGGACCATTCGGTACGGGCCGTAGCAATCTCGTCGGCTACCGTCCGGCCCTTGGGAAAAACCGCGGTGCCATCGGGCGACAGGTGCTTTTCGGCATAGCGCAACAAGGTCGTCAGCGGGGCAAGCGCCCTTGCTGATATGACATCCGCGCGCAACGGAGCCTGGTCCGCGACGCGGCCGACCGATACCTTGGCAGGCAACGCCAACTCTCGGATGACTGTTCGCAAAAACGCGGCTTTGCGCTGATCGGATTCGACGAGCGTTATGTGCCGTCCGGATCCAACGGAATGGATTGCGATGACAAGGCCGGGAAGGCCACCGCCGCTCCCCAAATCCACCCAATGTTCCCATTCCATCGGCGCACAATCAAGCAATTGAGCACTGTCTACGATGTGACGATGTTCGAGGTCGTCGAGCGTGGCGCGCGAAACCAGGTTGATCTTTCGTGTCCACTTTCTGAGCAGGTCGGCATAGGCCGCGAGCTTGGCTTCTGTTTCACGTGAAACATTGGCAGCGCCTGCCGGCATCACGATACCGCAGCACGATCAGTCGATCGTCCTTGCAGCCGAGCAAGAAGCAGCATCAGGGCCGCTGGCGTTACGCCTTCAATTCTGCTGGCATGAGCGATGGTTTCGGGTCGCGTTTGGCTAAGCTTTTCGGCGACTTCCCGGGACAATCCGGTGATGGCGTGAAAATCGAGGTTGGCCGGGATTTCAATCGCCGAATCACGTTGCAATGCTGCGACATCGCGCGCCTGTCGCGCCACGTAGTGGGCATAGAGCGCGTCTCGCTTCACCTGGTCCTGGATTTCGGGCGCAATCGATGCAACACCCACGCCCAGACGCTCCAGAAGGGCGAAGTCCGCATTCGCGATCGACAACAGCTCCAACCCCGTGCGTCTTGGACCGTCAACGTTGATCGAGAACCCGTGTTCCGCCACTTCACGGGATGAAAAGTTGCAGTTGTCCAGCGTCTCCCGCGCAGCGTTCAGGGCGTTGGCCTTTTCCTCGAACGATCGCCAGCGCGATTCACCAACGCAGCCGATTTGGCGGCCCCAGGCTGTCAGACGCTGGTCGGCATTGTCGGCACGCAAAGACAAGCGGAACTCGGCCCGCGACGTGAACATCCGATATGGTTCCGTGACGCCGCGCGTGACAAGATCGTCGATCATGACACCGATATAGGACGTCGTCCTGTCGAAGTGGATGGGCGCCTCGCCAAACGCTTCGGAAACCGCATTCAACCCGGCAACCAAGCCCTGAGCCGCCGCTTCTTCGTAACCCGTTGTGCCGTTAATTTGCCCAGCGAGGTACAACCCGCCAATTTCCCGAACCCGAAGTGTTCGGCGCAGCGCTCGCGGGTCCACATAATCATATTCGATCGCGTATCCAGGCTGAAGAATTTTGGCGTTTTCAAGCCCAGTTATGGAATGAACGTAGTCCTCCTGGACGTCTTCGGGCAAAGATGTCGAAATTCCATTTGGATAGATCGTCGGGTCGTTGACGCCTTCCGGCTCAAGAAACACCTGATGCGAGGTCTTGTCGGCAAACCTGACAACCTTGTCTTCGATCGATGGACAATAGCGCGGCCCAACGCCGTCGATATGACCGCCATACATCGCCGAACGCGAGAGATTTCGGCGGATTATTTCGTGTGTACGCTCGTTCGTATGTGTGATCCCACAGGCGATCTGTTCCGCCGATGGTGCGTGGCTCAGAAAGGAAAACATGACCGGGTCGGCATCGCCCGGCTGCATTTCTAGACCGGACCAGTCGATCGTTCGACCGTCCAGCCTGGGGGGCGTCCCGGTCTTTAAGCGACCAAGCGGCAATCCGAAGGTGTCGATCCGCTCCGCCAAACGCACCGACGGACGATCTCCGATACGACCGCCTGGACGTGAGGATTCACCGATATGGATCACACCACGAAGAAACGTCCCCGTGGTAAGGATCACGGCCTGTGCACGAATCTCGGACCCATCGGCAAGTGTGACGCCGTGAACCACTCTGTCGCGACAGATCAGGTCTGCGACCTCGCCCTCGAAGATCGTGATATTCGGGTGTGACTGCATTTCCAGAAACATCGACCGGCGATAGATCGAACGATCCGCTTGCGCTCGTGGACCCTGAACGGCCGGCCCCTTGCGCCGGTTCAAAAGCCGAAACTGGATACCCGCCGCATCGGCGACACGGCCCATGACGCCATCAAGGGCATCGATTTCTCGCACCAGATGGCCTTTGCCCAGGCCACCAATGGCCGGGTTGCATGACATGACACCGATCCCGGAAACACTGAGCGTCACCAGGATGACATCTGCGCCGATGCGTGCCGCGGCATGGGCGGCTTCACATCCGGCATGCCCGCCGCCGACAACCACGATTCTCGGCCTGTCATGTTTCACGTGAAACACTCCTATTTCCCAATGCAAAAGCTCGCGAAAATCTCGTCGAGAAGTGATTCGATATCGACTCGCCCGACAATCCGTTCAATTGCCCGTATAGCGGATCTGAGGTCTTCTGCCAAAAGGTCAGCAGCGACATCAGGCTGAGCCGCCGCGGCGATAACCATGTCCAACTTGTCGGCGGCCTCGATCATAGCTTCGCGATGGCGCTCCCGAGTGGCAAGACCGTCGCCGATGATACGCGCCCCCAATTCCGCCGCGATACCGTCCACCAGCCGGTCGACACCACGGCCTGTCAGCCCAGATACACCATCACCGTCGTCGTCCGCATCCGCTTTCCCGGTGATGACGATATCTCCGGCCATGACCTCCATAATCGGGCCTTCACCTGGCACACACAAATGCACCCGCATATCCGCGGATCGCGCCCGCTCGGTGCCACGTTCGATTCCCAATTCCTCGACCGCGTCGCGGGCTTCGCGCAACCCGGCCGTATCGAGGACAGTAACAGGAAGTCCTTTCAGATCCATCCGGACTTCGATCACATCCCGAGTCGTCCCGGCTATGTCCGAGGTCAGAGCGGCGTCGCGCCCAGCCAGACGGTTCAGCAAGGTCGATTTCCCGGCATTCGGCGGCCCGACGATCGCCACCTCGAACCCGTTTCTGATACGCTCGCGAATGCGCACGCCCTCGGCTTCGGTGCGCAGATCATCGAGGACGCCGGCCAACAAGGCCACCACTTCGGGCATGACATCGACCGGGACATCTTCATCGACGAAATCGATCGTCGCTTCGATCAGCGCAGCAGCTCGGATCAACCGGGCGCGCCATGCCTCGGCCTTTTCACCCAATGCCCCGGAAAAAACGCGCAAGGCCTGAACTCGCTGGCTCTCCGTTTCAGCGTCGATCAGGTCGGCCAGACCTTCCACCTGAGCCAGATCGAGCCGCCCGTTCTCCATCGCTCGCCGTGTGAACTCGCCGGCTTCGGCCATGCGTAACCCGGGCATGTTACCAAGATCGCGCAGAACAACGCTCACGATCGCCGGGCTTCCATGCAGATGCAGTTCGACAACTTCTTCGCCCGTGAAACTGCGGCCAGCCGGGAAAACCAGGATCAACGCTTCGTCCAGCAAGGCGCCCGACGCATCCTTCAATCGCCGCAGACCGCGACCTGAGTGGGGAAGATCGACCCCCATGCGACAGACTGCGTTCCGCGCACCGGGGCCGGATATACGCACGACGGCGATACCCGATCGCCCGGGACCGCTGGCCAGCGCAAAAATCGTGTCCATATCATCAACCCATTGTAATTAAACAATAAGTCAGGTGTTCATGGAGTCGAAGAAATCCGAATTCGTCTTGGTCTGCTTCAGTTTCGAGATCAGGAATTCGATCGCATCGGTGGTGCCCATCGGGTTCAGGATCCGGCGCAGCACATAGGTCTTTTGCAAATCGGTCTTGTCGACCAGCAAATCCTCTTTCCGGGTTCCGGATTTGAGAATGTCCATCGCCGGAAACACGCGCTTGTCGGCCACTTTTCGATCCAGCACGATTTCCGAGTTGCCCGTGCCCTTGAATTCTTCGAAGATCACTTCGTCCATGCGGCTGCCGGTATCGATGAGCGCCGTCGCGATGATGGTCAGCGACCCGCCTTCCTCGATGTTCCGCGCCGCGCCGAAGAACCGCTTCGGCCGTTGCAACGCATTGGCATCCACACCGCCCGTCAGAACCTTGCCCGAACTCGGCACCACGGTGTTGAACGCTCGGCCCAGCCGGGTGATCGAGTCCAGCAGGATCACCACGTCACGCTTGTGTTCGACCAGTCGTTTCGCCTTCTCGATCACCATCTCCGCAACGGCGACGTGGCGCGTGGCCGGTTCATCGAAGGTCGAAGAGACGACTTCGCCCTTCACCGACCGCTGCATGTCCGTCACCTCTTCGGGACGTTCGTCGATCAGCAGCACGATGACATAGCATTCCGGGTGATTGTGTTCGATGGAATGGGCGATGTTCTGCAGCAACACTGTCTTGCCGGTCCGCGGCGGCGCCACGATCAGCGACCGCTGCCCCTTCCCGATCGGCGCCACAAGATCGATGATCCGCGACGACCGGTCCTTCAGCGTCGGGTCTTCCTCGATTTCCAGCTTCAACCGCTGATCCGGAAACAAGGGCGTCAGATTCTCGAACGCGACCTTGTGCCGGGCCTTTTCCGGTTCTTCGAAATTGATCCGCTCGACCTTTACCAGGGCAAAGTAGCGTTCGTTGTCCGACGGTTCCTTGATCACCCCTTCGACCGTGTCACCGGTCCGCAGCGAATATTGCCGGATCATCTCGGGGCTGACATAGATATCGTCCGGGCCGGGCAGGTAATTCGCCTCGGGCGAGCGCAGGAACCCGAACCCGTCCTGTAGAACCTCCAGGACACCGTCACCGCCGATGATCCATTCCTCTTCCGCGCGCTCCTTCAGGATCGCGAACATCATGTCGCCCTTGCGCATGGTCGAGGCATTCTCGATCTCGAGTTCCTCTGCCATGGCAAGCAGGTCCTTCGGGCTGTGTGCCTTCAGGTCGGCCAGATTCAAACGGTCCTCGGACATGGGTCACCTCTGAACCGATCCAACCGCCTTGTCAGCGCGGACCGGTCTGTCATCGTTTCTTTGGAAAGTTCCACCCTAGGACAAGGGCGCCCCTGACCTAGTCCTTCCGACCGAACCTGTCAACGTGCTGCGTCGGTCCGGCCGGTGAGGTCAAGCCGGTCGATTACCACTTCTTTAACAAAAGATTATAGAAAGGTTATTGCTATGATGAGGACGTGGAAAACTCGTGCTGGCCTCACTATCCGCAGGTTTATACCCAGCCCTGGTCCATTACCGAACTGTTACACTCGCAAGGCAAATATAGAAAAATATATATATAACAAAGTCTTGGCGGAAAAACCCTTCACCCGGCCCTATTGACTTCTTCAAGTCTGTATCCGGATACTCAAATCATCCACAACAACGAGTCGTCCCGATCCACAGTGGAAAACCGCAACGGTCCTTGCGGATGGAACGAGAAACTTCGTAAGTCGGAACTGAGCCAGCGGCTTGTCTACATTCCGAACCCAGTGAGATCCCCGACCTATCCCGAACCTGTCCACATGCCAGATCCCATGATCCTCGCCTCTGCCTCCACCAGTCGGGCCCGTCTGTTGCGCGATGCGGCCGTCGCATTCGAGGTCGTGGCGGCGCGAATCGACGAGGAGTCGTTGAAAGCCGCGCTTCTTGCCGAAGCCGCGAGCCCCCGGGATATCGCCGATGCCTTGGCCGAGATGAAGGCCCGGCGCGTCTCGGCCAGACGCCCCGATGCGGTTGTGATCGGGTCCGACCAGGTCCTGGACGATGGGACCACGATCCTGTCCAAGCCGGCGACTCCCGAAGAGGCGCGCGCACAGATCCGCGCTCTGTCGGGCCGGACCCACCAGTTGATCTCGGCGGTCGTGCTCTACCAGGGTGGCGCCCCGATCTGGCGCCATGCCGGGACGGCGCGGATGACCATGCGCGACATCTCCGATCGCTATCTGGACGATTATGTCGACCGGAACTGGGGCCGGATCCGCCATTCCGTCGGCGGCTACCTGATCGAGGAAGAAGGCGTGCGCCTTTTCTCCCGGATCGAAGGGGATCTGTTCACGGTTCAGGGTTTGCCGCTGCTCGAACTCTTGTCTTACCTCTCGCTTCGCGGAATTGTGCCGGCATGACCGCCAAGCCCATTCCCCTGGCCGGGGTGATCGGCAACCCGATCTCCCATTCCAAGTCGCCGCGCCTGTTCCGGCATTGGCTGCGGACATACGATATCGCGGGTCATTACGTGCCGCTCCATGTCGCGGAACGGGACCTTGCCGACGTGATCCGCACGCTGCCACGGATGGGCTTTGTCGGGATCAATGTCACCATCCCCCACAAGGTCGCGGTGATGGAGATCGCCGACCTGGTCACCGACCGCGCGACCCTGATCGGTGCCGCCAATACCGTGATCTTCCGCAAGGACGGCAAGATACATGCCGACAATACCGACGGTTACGGCTTCATCGCCAATCTGCGCGCCGGAGCGCCCGGATGGCGACCCGATGTCGGTCCGGCCGCCGTGTTGGGCGCCGGTGGTGCGGCGCGGGCGGTCATCGCCTCGTTGCTTGACGTGGGTGTGCCGCAGATCCTGCTGTCGAACCGCACCCGGCCCAAGGCCGAGGCGCTCCAGGCCGAATTCGGCCGCCGGATCAAGGTCGTGGACTGGGTTCAGGCCGGCAATATGTTCGAGGATTCCGCGACGGTGGTGAACACGACCTCTTTGGGTATGGAGGGCCAGCCCGAACTGCGCGTTCCCCTCGATGGTTTGCAGCGCGGCGCCGTGGTGACCGATCTGGTCTATGCCCCGCTGCGCACCCGCCTGTTGCAGGTCGCCGACGAGGCTGGCTGTGTGACCGTCGATGGGCTGGGCATGTTGTTGCACCAGGCCGTGCCGGGGTTCGAACGCTGGTTCGGTGTCCGGCCCGAGGTCGATGTCGATACCCGCGCCGCGGTCCTGGCATGAATCTGTCCATCGGACTGACCGGATCGATCGGCATGGGCAAATCCACCACGGCGGCGATGTTCGCGGAGGAAGGCATTCCGGTCTGGGACGCCGACGCGGCGGTGCATCGGCTCTATGCGCCCGGCGGCGCCGGGATCAAGCCGATCGGCGCGGCCTTCCCCGATGCGATCGTCGACGGTGCCGTGTCGCGCGCGGTGCTGAAGGATCACATCGCCCGCGACCCGGACGCCCTGGCCCGGATCGAGGCCATCGTGCATCCGCTGGTCGCCGCCGACCGCGCCACGTTCCGTGTCGATCACGCCGATGCGCCGGTGATCCTGTTCGACATTCCGCTGCTGTTCGAAACCGGGGCCGATTCCTGGCTCGACAAGGTTGTCGTGGTTACCGCACCGCCTGAAATCCAACGCTCCAGGGTCCTGTCGCGTCCCGACATGACACAGGCGGATTTCGACACTATCCTGGCCCGACAGCTTCCTGATGCCGACAAACGCGCCCGCGCCGATTTCGTCATCGAGACGCTGACGATGGAGGCGGCCCGCGCTCAGGTCCGTGCGGTGCTGGACCAGCTGCGACACGAGGTGGACGATGCGTGAAATCGTGCTCGATACCGAAACCACCGGCTTCGACCCTCAGGGCGGCGACCGCATCGTCGAGATCGGCGCGGTCGAGCTGGAAAACCACATGCCGACCGGGCGCACCTATCACCAATACATCAACCCCGAACGGTCCGTGCCCGAAGATGCCTTTGCGGTGCACGGATTGGGCGATGCCTTCCTGGCCGACAAACCGGTCTTTGCCGCCATCGCCGATGCCTTTCTGGATTTCGTCGCCGATGCCAAGCTGGTGATCCACAACGCGGCCTTCGACATGAAGTTCCTCAATGCCGAGCTTGGTTGGGTGAACAGGCCTCCGATCCCCTGGGAGCGCGCCATCGACACGCTGGACATGGCACGGCGCAGGTTTCCGGGTTCGCCGGCCTCGCTGGATGCGCTGTGCCGGCGCTTCGGGATCGACAATTCGTCACGCACGCTGCACGGCGCGCTGCTGGACAGTGAAATCCTGGCCGAAGTCTATCTGGAACTGATCGGTGGCCGACAGCCAGGGCTGGTGCTGGCGGCAGTGCAGACCACGGTCTCGGTCGAGGCCGACAGCGATTGGCGCCCGTTGCCGCGGCCCGAAAAACTGCCCACGCGCCTGACCAAGGAAGAAGCCGCCGCCCATGAGGCCTTTGTCAAGGCGATGGGCGACGGCGCTCTTTGGTCCAAGGCTTGATCGGTCAGGCGTCCGCCGGCTTGGCAGCGGCCTGTTGTGCCGCCGCGCGCTGGGCGATCTGCTGGCGATAGAGCTGCAGGAAATCGATGGTTTCCAGGTTCAGCGGTGGAAAGCCGCCGTCCCGGGTCACGTCGCTGACGATGCGGCGCACGAAGGGAAAGGTCATCCGCGCGCATTCCACGTGCAGATAGGGATGCATGTGCTCTTCCTTGACGCCTTCGATGTGAAAGATGCCGGAATAGTCCAGCTCCATCACGAACAGGGTCTTGTCGGAGCCCTGGTTGTTCGACGTGATCTTGAGCTTGGTGATGACCTCGTACTGATGTTCGGCGCTGCGCTTGCGGGCATCGAGCGCCACCTCGACCTTGATCTCGGGCTTCACCTCGCCTTCGATCCCGGTCTGGGCCATGATGTTCTCGAAGGACAGGTCCTTGACGAATTGCGCCAGGATGCGCTGCTTGATCTGCTGGGCCAGGGCGGCGGCATCGGCCGCGGCCTGGGCACCGTTGGTTTGCGTGTCGTTTTCGGCCATCGTCGGCTCTCCTCAGAATCCGGTTGCGCGATATCTAGCAGGCGGGCCCGGTGGCCTCAATGCTTGGTCCAACCGGAGGGTTCATGCGTCGGGCGTTTCCGGCTGTCCGAGACATCCCGGTACTCCGCATCGACGACCCGGTCGCCGGGCGGCGGCGGGCCGTTCTGCGGACCGACCCGGAACCGCGCGATCCTGATCCGCTGACGAAGGTATCGATAGACGGCCCGGCGTATCCCCGGGATCAGCAACGCGAAACCGATCGTATCGGTGAAGAAGCCCGGCGTCAGCAACAGCGCGCCGGAAAACAGGATCATCGCCCCATGGGCCAGGTGTTCGGTGGGATCCTCCAGGTCGTTCAGGGACTGACGCAAACCGGCCAGTGCGCCGGCGCCCTGGCTGCGCACCATCGTGGCACCGAGCACGGCGGTGACCACCACGATCGCAAGGGTGGGCCACAATCCGATCAGCTTTCCCGCCTGGATGAACAGCGCGATTTCGATGAGCGGAACGGCAATGAAGGCGACAAGCAGCCACATCTTGGCGGAATCCTCTCTGACTTCGGCGGGCAGTGGCCTGCCATGGTGGACTTGACCGGGTCCGCACCTTACATAAGTGCCGCAGGACGCAGTTACCATGCCACCCGGAAGGCCGCTTCATGAACTCACCCATTCTTCAACTTCTGGTTCTTGCCGGGATCGCGGTTTTCCTGATCCTGCGGCTACGCAGTGTTCTGGGGACGCGCGAAGGGTTCGAAAAGCCGCCGCTGCCGCCGAAAGAACGCAGTTCGGCCGTAAGCCGGGATTTCGAGGTGATCGAGGGCGGGCCGGACCGCGACATCACCGACCACGTCGCCGAAGGCAGCGACAGCGCCGAGGCGCTGGCGGCGATGAAGCGCCTCGATCACGATTTCAACGTGACCGATTTCCTGACCGGCGCCCGCGGTGCCTACGAGATGATCCTGACCGCCTTCGAACGCAGCGACCTGGCCAGCATCAAGCCGTTCCTGTCAGAAGATGTCTATGACGCCTTCGCCGGGGTGGTCGAGCAGCGCGCGGCCGAAGGGCTGACTATCGATTTCACCTTCGTCGGTATCTCGGAAATCCGGCTGGTCGATGCCACCTTCGACCAGGTCAGCAACGAGGCCGAGCTGAGCGTGCGGTTCACCGGGGAAATGACCTCGGTCGTGCGCGATCGCGGCGGCGACGTAATCGAAGGCAGCGCAAGCGAGATCAAGCGCCAACGCGATGTCTGGACCTTTGCCCGGACCATGGGATCGAACGATCCGAACTGGGTGCTGGTCGCGACCGGCGAATAGACGGATGCGCGCCGGTCTGCTGGGCGCAGGTTCGGCGCGTGTGCCGACGGGGGCTGCCTTGGCCGAACCGCGCCGATCTTTGCTGAGCTTCGACGATCTGCCCGGCTGGGCAGAGGACGACCTGCAGGCGGCCTTCGACGTGTTCCGTTCCACCTGTGGCGACATGGATCCGCCCGATCGGGCAGCCCTGCGCGCCATGGCCGATGCCAACCCCGATCCGCGGGAATTCTTCGAGCGGTTCTTTACCCCGGTGATGATCCAGGACGGCGTCGAGGCGCTGTTTACCGGCTATTTCGAACCCGAACTGCGCGGCGCCCGCCGACCCGGCGGTCGCTACCAGCACCCGGTTTATGGTTTGCCCGACCGATTGGGCCATCCGACGCCGACCCGCCGCCAGATCGAGGAAGACACGCTTCTGTCCGGTCAGGGGCTGGAAATCGCCTGGGTCGATGACCCGGTCGACCTGTTCTTCCTGCAGGTCCAGGGATCGGGACGGATCCGGCTGGAGGACGGCACGATGATCCGCGTCGGATATGCCGGGACCAACGGGCACGATTATTCCTCGGTCGGACGCGAATTGGTGGCCCGCGGGATCCTTCAGCCGCATCTGGTCTCGGCCGACGCGATCCGCGACTGGGTGCAGAGCAACCCGGACGCCGGACGCGAATTGCTGTGGACCAACGCCTCTTACGTCTTTTTCCGAGAGGTGAACGACGTGCCGCCTGATCTGGGGCCACTGGGCGCGATGAACCGGCCGGTCACTGCGTTGCGCAGCATTGCCGTCGACCCGGCCCATGTGCCGCTGGGTGCGCCGGTCTGGATCGAGACAGAGGGCGAGACGGCGTTTCGCCGCCTGATGATCGCGCAGGATACCGGATCGGCGATCAAGGGGGCGCAGCGGGCCGATATCTTTTTCGGCACCGGGGCCGAGGCGGGGCGACAGGCCGGGCGGGTCAGGGATGACGGGCGGATGGTCGTGCTGCTGCCGAACCAGCGCGCCTTGGCATCGTTGTCCGAAACGGTCGAATGACCCGGAAACGCAGGCTCCGCCCCGAGGAACGGGCGCTGTGGGACAAGGTCGCGGCCAGTGCCGAGCGGCTGCCGAAGCACGGCAAGGTGATGACCGAACCGACGCCATCGCCGCCGGCGGCGCCAAGCCGGGCCAAGACCGAACCGATGGCGCCGTTCCGACTGGGCGCGCAGGTCGATCACCATGCCGATCACGATCTGCTGCCCGGCCTTACCGAACAGATCAATACCGGCGGGGTGGCGATGGACCGCAAGGCTTTTGGCCGGCTGAAACGCGGCAAACTGTCGCCCGAGGCGCGGATCGACCTGCACGGCATGACGCTGGAGCGCGCGCACCCGGCGCTGACCGGGTTCATCTTGAACGCGCATGCGGCCGGGCGTCGGCTGGTCCTTGTGATCACCGGCAAGGGCAAGGCCCGGGACGAAGGCGGGCCGATCCCGACGCGGTTCGGCGTGTTGCGCCACCAGGTGCCGCAATGGCTGCGGATGCCGCCGCTGTCCGGCGCTGTCCTGCAGGTGACCGAAGCCCATCGCAGCCATGGCGGTGCCGGCGCCTATTACGTCTACCTACGCCGCCGGCGCTAGGTCGCGACGGCTGGTGGAAATGCCGATAGCGACGCTTGCACAGGTCGCCGCAAAATAGCCCGCGATCCAGAGGAACTGCGTTTCGATCCCGATCCCGGCACTGATCAGCGTGCCGGTCAGACCCGGCCCGATCGCCGATCCCAGCACCATGATCGCCGCCGCCATGGCCTTGATCGCGCCGATATGGGCGGTGCCGTAGAACTCGGCCCAGAAGGCCGACGGCAGTGTGGCGTTTGCACCAGAGGTAAGCCCCAGGAACAGGAAGGCAAACAGCGCGACGGCCGGGCTGTCCGCAACGGCGAACAGGGCAAAGCCCAGGATCATCGGCGCCTGGAACAGCGGCATCATCCGCGCCGTGCCGAACCGGTCGATCAGGAAGCCCGACAGGAACAGCGCGGTGACATTGGCCGCGGTATAGACCGGGAACAGGGCGACGAACTCCAGATGCGTCCAGCCCTTCACCTCGGCCACGTGAACCTGCTGAAAGAACAGCGCGGTATTGAAGGCGGCGGGGCCCAGAAGTGCGGGCACCATGAACCAGAACAGCCGATGTCGCAGCACCTGGCCTCGCGTCCAGTGCCGCCCGCCCATCCCGAAGGACACATTGCCCTTCGCCAGCGATTGCGGCGTCCGTTCCAGCCGCAGCAGACGCAACAGGATCGGGATCAGCAGCAGCGTCGCCAGTGCCGCCCCGACCCAGAGCAGACGCCAGTCATAAAGGGCCAGCAGCGCGACGAAGAGGATCGGCAGGCTCGCCTCGGCCGCGGCGAACCCTAGCCCCGCGATCGACAAGGCGCGCCCGCGCGAGGCGACGAACCAGCGCGCCATGGAGACCGCGCCCAGATGGCTCATCATGCCCTGGCCTGCGAAGCGCAACAGGAACACCGCCGGGACCAGCGCCCAGGCCCCCGGGGTCCAGGCCATGAACAGGCAGGCAAAGGCCAGGGTCAGCAACACGAACAGGCCGGCGGCGCGAATGCGGAACCGGTCGACCAGTCCACCGGTCCAGACCATCACCGCGGCCGAAACCAGCGTGCCCAGCGAATAGGCCCGGCCCCATTGGCCATGAGACAGGCCGAACTCTGCCCGGATTTCACCAGCGAAGACCGAAATGAAGAAGGTCTGTCCGAAGGCCGACCCGAAGGTCAGCAGGAAGCCCGCCCCAAGAAAGGGGGCATTGTCGCGAAGAAAGTCGTGCAGGCGCATGGCGCCCGGTCTGCGCCCGATCGGGCCGGATGAAAAGACCAAATCAGCGCCGTTGTGGCGCGGCCGGTTCGAGGATGATCTGCGTGGCGTTCTGCATGGTCAGGATCGTGCCCGGCAAGAGCCCGGTGCGTCCGGCCTGGTCGCCGGCGAAAGCGTCGGAAACCTGGCCCATGGCGCTCAGCAAGCGCAGAAGCGACGGCGAGGTCGCCGCGGTCAGGTGTCGGGTTCCGTCACTGAAGTTCGACACGTCCAGGATCGTGACGTCGAGGTCGGCAACCTGTGCGACGTCCGAGATGTTGCCCAGGCGTTCGCGCTGTCCGGTCAGCCGCGCGGCCAGGGCCAGAGCGGCATCGCGGCGCGAGGTAAAGATGATGAACGGCTGCGGCAGCTTGCCGATGCGCAGGGCCTGGGCGCGAAACAGATCGACATCGATATCGGGCGAAAACAGCACGACACCGTCCACAGTGCGATGGGCGGTGCCGGGGCGGGCGATCTCGATCTGGCGCAGGACCTCCATGGTCATCAGCGCGCCCATGGAATGGGCGACGATGACCACGTCGCGCGCACCGGCGGCATGAATATCGGCGATCAGCGCCTCGAGCCCGTCGCGGGCGAAAAGCTGGCTGTCGCGGTCGTAGGAATAACCCAGCGGATTGCCGGCGCTCGGCCAGGAATAGTGCACGCCGATGCCCGGGATCTGCAGATCCTGCATCAGCTGGGCCATACGAAACATGCCTTCACCGAAGGTCGCATTGAAGCCGTGGACAAAGATCACCACGTCGCGCCCGTCGTCGCGGCGCGCGGCAAGTTCGCGGCTGAGGGCGGCACGGAAGGCGCCGGACCCGTCATAGCTGTGCCGGTCGATCGCGAGGAATTCCGTTTCCGGATCGGGTTCGGCACGGTCGGGATAGGCGACCGCGCCCTGTTCCCGGTCGGGGGGCACGGAAATGTCGATGCGGCCATAGCTGATGTCTTCGCTGCGCGCACCGTCAAAGATGCGGTCCGGATCCTCGGACGCGCCGCGCATGGTCGCGAAATAGACCGGCTGAACCTGGCCCACCGCGCCCGCCTCGGGCAGCATGACGATATCGCCCCGAGGCGCGCAGGCAGCAAGCAGCCCGACCAGCAGGGCCGCCGCCAATCGCATCACAGCACGTATCGGCTGAGATCGGTGGACCGGCTGAGTTCGCCAAGATGGGTTTCGACGAAATCGGCATTGACCTCGACCGCCTCTCCGGCGCGGTCGGGGGCGGTGAAGCTGAGCTCTTCGAACACGCGCTCCATGACCGTATAGAGCCGCCGCGCCCCGATGTTTTCAACGCTGGTGTTCACCTCGGCGGCGATCCGCGCAAGGGCCGCGATACCGTCATCGGTGAAGGTGACGCTGACCTCTTCGGTCCCCATCAGGGCGGCATATTGCCGGGTCAGGGCATTGTCGGTTTCGGTCAGGATGCGGACGAAATCCTCTTCGGTCAGCGCGCGCAGCTCGACCCGGATCGGCAGGCGCCCCTGAAGTTCGGGCAGCAGGTCTGACGGTTTCGAGATGTGGAAGGCGCCCGAGGCGATGAACAGGATATGGTCGGTCTTGACCGCGCCATGCTTGGTGCTGACGGTCGTGCCCTCGATCAGCGGCAGCAGGTCGCGCTGCACGCCTTCGCGGCTGACATCGGCGCCGCGCGCCTCGGAATTGCGGGCGACCTTGTCGATTTCGTCCAGAAAGACGATGCCGTTCTGTTCGACAGCCTCCAGGGCGGCCTTGGTGACGGTTTCATCATCCAGAAGCTTGTCGGCCTCGTCGGCGATCAGCAGCTCGTAGCTGTCGGCGACGGTCACCTTCTTCTTCACAATGCGACCGCCGAAGGCCTTGCCGAAGATCGCGCCCAGATCCATGCCGGGCGCCATGCCGGGCTGGCCGGGCATTTCGAACGCGGCCATCGGGTTCGAGGTATCGGCCAGTTCCAGTTCGATCAGCGTATCGTCCAGATCTCCGCTGCGCAGCTTCTTGCGGAACATCTCGCGCGTGCCGTCGCGTGCATCGGTGCCGGCGATGGCGGTGATCACGCGCTCTTCCGCAGCGGCTTCGGCCTTGGATTTCACGTCTTCGCGCATCCAGTCGCGGGTCTGGACGATGGCGGCATCGACCAGGTCGCGGATGATCTGTTCGACATCGCGGCCGACGTAACCCACCTCGGTGAACTTGGTCGCCTCGACCTTGATGAACGGTGCGCGGGCGAGCTTGGCCAGGCGGCGGGAAATCTCGGTCTTGCCGACGCCGGTTGGGCCGATCATCAGGATATTCTTGGGGTAGACCTCGTCGCGCAGGTCATCGGCCAGCTGCTTGCGCCGCCAGCGGTTGCGCAGAGCCACGGCGACGGCGCGCTTGGCGTCCTTCTGGCCGATGATGAACCGGTCGAGTTCACTGACGATTTCGCGGGGGGTCAGGTCGGTCATGCGATCTTTCCGGAATGGGAGGGCGGCAGGCGGTCCAGCGGCAGGAACGGGAACAGGCCCAGCACGCGGGCGCGGATCCGTTCCCAGAAGGCCCCCAGCAGCACCAGAATGATCCCCAGTGCCAGGATGATGAAGGGCACGCTGCGGCCTTCGGACACGATGGTCGCCAGGATCACCGAATAGCCGATCCCGGCGATCAGGAAGGACCGCCGGTCGATGACGATGGCGACAAGGGCGAAGACCAGCAACACGACAAAGAGCAGCAGGTAGGCCTGGCCTTCCAGAAGCGTCAGCGCCAGGGTGTTGACCAGTGCCGGCGCGGCGACGATATGCAGCCAGAACCCCTGGGCCGAGCGTCGGGTGACGCGGTGCGGGTCGGACATGTCGAACCACATCGCGACCAGGAAGACGATCACCCCCAGCGCCAGGGTGATCCAGGCAAAGGGGCCGCCGGCGGACAGCAGAAAAAGCTCGGACGGGTCAGAGGGCGATCCGTTCACGGTGCTGGCAAAGACCAGCGCGGTGGCGAAGGCGCCGGTGGCGATCAGTGCCATGGCGAAGGGCACGCGGAACCGGAACCAGTAGGCCAGAAGCGTCAAGGTCGCGACCAGGAAGGGGAGCGACAGGCTGCTGAAATCCTCCTGCGCGACCATGAAGGGCTGGGCGAAGATCGCGAAGAAGCCGAACGTGGCGTTCAGCGCGAACAGGATCGACAGCAGGATCGCCGGGGCGACCATCCGGCGGCGACGGATGAAATATTCCGACAACAGCCACAGCACGAAGCCCGAGATCAGGGCGATCATCCCGGCGGCGTCGAAGTAGTTGCTGCCGGCGAACATGACCGTCGTCACGCCATACCAGCCCGAGGCCAGGATGATCAGGCCGATCACGATGAAGATCTCGTTGAAGCCGCGAAACAGTTCGAACGGTTCGTCACCGGGGGCAAGCTCTTTGCGGGCGCCGCTTCGGGAATGGGCCAGGGAGGCCAGCGCGGCGGCCTGCCCTTCGGACAGGATGCCCGAGGCGACGCCGGCCTTCAGGTCGGTTTCGTCGATCATTTTCCCAGGCTTTCCACGGTCAGGTTTCCATTGGTGTAGACGCAGATATCGGCGGCGATGGCCATCGCCTTGCGCGCGATGCCTTCGGCGTCCAGGTCGCTGTCCATCAGCGCCCGCGCCGCGGCCAGGGCGTAATTTCCGCCCGAGCCGATCGCGGTCACGTCGTGTTCGGGTTCCAGGACGTCACCGGCGCCGGTGATGACGAACAGATCGGCCCCGTCCGTCACGATCAGGAACGCCTCCAGTTTCTGCAGATACTTGTCGGTGCGCCAATCCTTGGCCAGTTCGACACTGGCGCGGGCCAGTTGGCCGGGCGTCGCCTCCAGTTTCTTTTCCAGCCGTTCGAGCAGGGTAAAGGCATCGGCGGTGGACCCCGCGAAACCGGCGATCACGTCATAGCCGCCGGGCGACAGGCGCCGTACCTTGCGGGCGGTGCCCTTGATCACGGTCTGGCCCAGGCTGACCTGGCCGTCGCCGGCGATCACCACCTCGCCGCCCTTGCGGACGCCGATGATCGTGGTGCCGTGCCAGCCGGGAAAATCACTGTCTGCCATGGGGCCTCCGAAAACACTGGCCCCTATATGGCCGTGGGGCCGGGCCGGGGCAAGGCGGGCAGCAAAAAGGGCGCCGCGAGGGGCGCCCTTGTCACGATCCGGTCCGGGTCAGATGCTGTCGTTGATCCAGCTTTGCAGCGCGGCCTTCGGCGCGGCGCCGGCGCGGTTCGAAATCACCTCGCCATCCTTGAAGATGAACAGGGCCGGAATGCCGCGCACGCCCAGTTGTGCCGGCGAATTGGGGTTCTGGTCGACATCCACCTTGACGATCTTGACCTTGCCGTCCAGCTCGGTCGACAGTTCCTCGAGGGCGGGGCCGATCATCTTGCACGGACCACACCATTCGGCCCAGAAATCAACCACGACGGGAATGTCGGATTGGCGGACTTCGGCGTCGAACGTGTCGTCGGTGACTGCAACGGTTGCCATTTGGTATCTCCTTGGCGCGGGGGCGATATATCTTGGGTGCGGAACCTATGGGTGCACCGATAGGTCGTCAAGCCACGCTCACCGTTGCGAGAGCGGCATCGAGCGGCGCATCGGGTAGCGGCATGAGCGTCGCGCTGGCGGTCCAGAGGATCGCGGTTTCGACCCGCCGGTCGGGATAGATCTGGCGCAGCGCGTCGCGATAGGCGCCCATCTGAGCCAGCAGGCCGTCCGGCGTATCCTCGGCCCGATCCGGGACCAGCCGGTTGGTCTTGAAATCGACGGCCAGAACGACGTCGGGCCGCACGATCAGCCGGTCGATCGCGCCGTGAATCCGCCGCCCGCCCAGCGCGTCCAGATCGGCGGTAATGTCGACCTCGGCCAATGCCTCGGGACCAAAGATATGAGCCAGATCGGGGCGGTCGAGCAGCGCGACGGCCTCGTCCACCAGGGTCTGCAGATCGGGGAGCAGCAGCGCGTCGGGGTCGCTGTCGATCAGGCGCTTCCCGGCCTGGGCGCGCATGTCGGACGGGTGATCGGGCAGGTACTCCAGCAGCATGTGCACCAACCGCCCGCGGGCCAGGGCGGTGTCCCTGTCCTGGCCCGCAGGGTCACCGGGCAGCACCTTTGCACCGCCGAGGTCGGACGGGGACAGAGTCGTGTCCCGGCGCGGCACATCGGGTGGGTGAGGGGCGATTTCCGGCAGGTCAGAGACTGTTTCGGGTGTCGCATCCGGTTCGAGGGTCGGTCCCGTTTCCCAGTCCTGATGGCGCAGGCGCTTGCCGGTGCCGAAGGGAAAATCATGCGCCTCGGCCCCGGCATGGTCCATCGCGTTGTCCAGCGTCCGATACCAGCCGTCATCGTCCTTTCCCAGGTCGCCGGCCGCGCAGGCGATCAGCCAGCTTTCCGCGCGGGTCATCGCGACATAAAGCAGGCGCCGCCGTTCACGGCGCTGGGCGTCACGCCAGGCCTCCATCGCGGGTTCAAGCGCGGCGGGCATGTCGTCCTTGTTGGGTCTCCAGACCGGCGGTCCGTCGGTCTCCAGGATCTTGCCCTTGTGCTCCAGCTTCCAAAGCCCGGTATCAGGCAGGATCACGATCGGCGCCTCGAGCCCCTTGGCGCCATGCACCGTCATCACCCGGATCCGGTTTCCGGCACTGCCCATCTGCCGCTTGATCTCGACCTCCTCGGTTTCCAGCCAGCTGAGAAAACCGGTCAGCCCGGGCACGGCGTTCTGTTCATAGGCCAGCGCCTGCGCCAACAAGGCGTCGATCCCGTCCTCGGCCTCGTCCCCCAGCCGACCGATCAGGCGCTGCCGCCCGCCATGGCGGGTCAGGATGCGGTTGATCAGGTCATAAGGGCGTAGAAAATCCGCTTTCCGCATCAGGTCATGGAGGATGTCGAGCGTTTCGGGAACATCGTCACGCTCTCGCAGCGCCTGCCAAAGCAGCCTTTTGCCGCGATGGTGCGCCAGGGTGAACAATTGCTGTTCCGACCAGCCGAACAAGGGCGAGCGCAAGGCGGCGGCGAGGCTCAGGTCATCCTCGGGCAGGGCGACGAAGGACAAGAGCGCGGCGATGTCGCGCACCGCCAGTTCACCGCCCAGACGCAGCCGGTCGGCGCCGGCGATCTGAAGCCCCTTTGCCTTGCAGGCGGCGATCACCTCGGCAAACACACCACTGCGACGGCGCACCAGGATCATGATGTCGCCCGGTTCGATCTTGCGCCGGCCGATCACCTGGTGGGTGTCCTTGTCGGTGACCGGCAGGGTCTCGTGGTCCAGCATCCGCCGGATTTCGCCCGCGATCCGGTCGGCCAGCTGGACCACATGATGCCGCTGCCCGCGCAGGTCACGCGGATCGTCCCAGGCGCGGTCGTCCTTGGCGTCAGCCTTGTCGATCACGGGCCATAGATCGACGCGTCCCGGCAGGTCGGCCTTGAAGGCGCGGTGCAGGATGTCGTCTTCCAATCCGTCGGCGCGCGGCCCCAGGAAGGTCTGGTCGACCAGGCGGAGAATGGCCCCGGAAGAGCGGAAGGAATGCTCCAGTCGGCAATCCTGCAGCGCTAGACCGATATCGACCAGGCGCTGCCCGAAATGGTCGCGCATCTGGTCGAACTTTTCCGGTGCGGCGCCTTGGAAGGAATAGATCGACTGTTTCTTGTCGCCGACGACAAAGATCGTCCGTTCGGCGCCCTGCGTCGCCCCGTCGCCGACCGCGAATTCGCCGGTCAGCAGCCGGACCACGTCCCATTGTTCGGGCGAGGTGTCCTGGGCTTCGTCCACCAGGATGTGTTCGACCCCGCCATCGAGCCGATACAGCACCCATTGTGCCACCGCCGGATCGGACAAAAGCGCCCGCGCCCGCTCGATCAGATCGGCGAAATCCAGCACCCCGCGCCGCTGTTTTTCGGCCTCGTAACGTGCGACGAAGCGATGGGCGAAGGCGTGCAGGGCGCGGGTGGAGTCGCGCGCGGCGATGGCGATCCTGTCGCGACGCGCCTGTTGGACACGTTCCATAAGCGGGTTCAACCGTTCGACAAGGTCAGGATGGGCCGTTCGCGTCGCCTTGGTCGGAAAGCTGTCCAGCTTGGCCGAAAACGGAGCATTGGCACCGCTACCGGTCAGCAGGACGGTTTCAAGCACCAGCAGTTCGGACAGGCCGAAGGCGGTCTTTCCGACGATCGGGTACAGCTTACCGGCCGCCGTCACATCCGCCGACGATCCAGCGGCACAGGCAGCGTGCAGGGCGCGGATGATGTCGGGCTCACCACCGGGGAAAGCACGCTCCAGAACGTCATTCAGAGACAATCCCGGCGGAACACCGACGAGATGAGCGATTTGCCGAAGACTGATTTCGTCTCGAAACGCCTCGGCCTTGCCGGTGATCTCTTTCAACAGCTTGTCGGTTTCTTCGCCTGTAAAGACACGCGCCAACCCATCGACCAGGCCGGCATCGGGCCCGTCCGACATCGCATCGAGGATATCGAGGCGCATGAGGTCGGCGGCGCGGTCCTCCATCTCGGAAAACTGCGGGCTCAGGCCGGCCTCGAGCGGAAACCGGCGCAGGATGCCGGCGCAAAAGGCGTGGATCGTCTGGATCCTCAGCCCGCCGGGGGTTTCGAGCGCCGCCGCGAACAGCCGCCGGGCGCGGCCCAGCGTTTCGGCGTTGAACGGGCCCTGTTCGCCCAGGTCGCCCAGCGCCCGGACCAGCTGCGCATCGGGCATCATCGCCCATTCGCCAAGGCGTCGGAACAGGCGGTTCTGCATCTCGGCCGCCGCGGCCTTGGTATAGGTCAGGCACAGGATGTGTTCGGGCCGCACACCGCCGAACAGCAGGCGCGCCACCCGGTCGGTCAGGACGCGGGTCTTGCCCGACCCGGCATTCGCCGACAACCAGGTCGAGGCACGCGGATCGGCCGCGCGGATCTGGGCAAGGGTCGCGTCGTTGGGGATCATTCCAGCACCTCGCCCGTGATCTCGCTGGTTTCGTCCCATTCGCCATAGCGCGACAGGTGGTCGTAATCGCCGGGAAAGCGCGTGGTTTGGTGGGCGCGCCGGGCGGTATAGCCGCGCGCCGGGTCCATCCAGCCGGCGATCATCTCGTTGAAACGACGCCAGACCTCGTCCGCCGGGATCTTGTCGAGCGGGGCGGCCACTTCGATCGGGCTGGCGCCCAGACCGATGAACATCGCCGACGCGACCCGCCGCGCGCCCAGCGTATCGAACGCACCGCGTTCGATCATCGCCGCCTCCAGCAGCAGCTGGATGTCGAAATATTCCTGCTCTTTGGCTGTCGGTGGCGTGCCGGTCTTGTAATCGTAGACGATCACGCTGCCATCGGGTGCGACGTCGATCCGATCAGCCTTGCCACGCAGTTCGACGCCGCAGGACTCGAGACTGATCCGCCCGAAAACCTCGAAAAACCGCGGCTCGCCAAGGGATCGTCGGGCCTGTTCCGAGGTCAGGAACCAGGTCGCGACACGGTCGATCCGGGCCAGCCACATACGGCGCGTTGCCGGCCAGGGACAGTGGGTGTCCAACTCTTCGGTCGCGATCTGCATCAGGTGGTCGCGCGCCTGCGGATCGTCGGGCGCCTGGCCTTCGACAAGGTGCCGTTCCAGAACCTTGTGGATGACCGTCCCGCGCAGGGGGGCATCGGCCGATTGCCGCAGCGGGCCAAGCCTGTCCAGCCGCAGGATCTTGCGGGCATAGATCGCGTAGGGGTCGCGGATCAGGGTCTTGACCTGGGTGACGGACAGCGTGCGCGGCCGTGCTGCGACCGGCGGGCAGGGCGCGGGGCGCGGGGCGGGATCGGCCAGGATCGCGGGGGCAAGCCGTTGTGCGGCGGCAAGCCAGCGGTCGCCTTCGGCCCGCATTGCTTTCAGGGCCTCGGGGCCATTTTGCGCGGGCAACCCGTCCAGAAGCGTGGTCAGGCGGTTGATCCAACGCGACGGGACCGTATCGGCATCCACCGACCGGATCGCCCGGGTGACAAGCACCTCGGGTGCGCCGATCGCCTGCTGATAGTCATGCGCCGAAAGCCCGATACGACGTTCAGGTAACAACAGCCCGGCCCGCGCCCGCATTTGCCGGTTGAACCAGGGGTCGGGCCGGGTGGCTTCGGGCCAGGTGCCTTCGTTCATCCCCCCAAGGATGACCAGGTCGGCGCTTTGCACTCGCGCCTCCAGCGTGCCCCAGATCAGCAGGTCGGGGTGACCTGCCTCGGGCGTGCGGACCTCGGCACCGTTCAGAACCGAACCGAGCAATCTGGTGTAATCCCCCGGTTCGAGGATGCCGCCGGCTTCGGCCGCGCCGGCCAGATCGGCCATCGTTTCGCGCGCCGAGCGCCCGGCGGCTTCGTCCCACAGACCACCGGTTCCGGTCGTGTCGGGGCCGGCGGCCAGCGCTTCGGCCAGGTCGAGATGCCGCTTGACCAGGGTCGCCAGATCGGCGGCACATGCCGTGTCGAGTCCGCCGAGAAGATCGGCGATCCAGGCCGCCCAACCATGCCGCCCCGGATCATGCATGCCGGTGGTGTCGGCCCAGTCGAGCAGAGCGGCCCGCGTCGGAAACGGCATGCCTGCACCACGAACCTGCAATTCCAGTTCGCGCGACCGTCGCAGGTGCAGGTTGCGCTCGGGATGGCCGGAATGGGTCAGCGGGTGCTTGAGCAGCGCCAGAAGCGCCTCGGCGGTCAGCCGGGTTCCGAACAATTCGGCGGTTTGCCGCAGGAACCGGCCGGGCGGGGTGAGCGGCAAGGGAATGCCGGCGCTGTCGTCAGGCACCAGGGCCCAGCGATCGAGCGCGGCGGTGACCTGGCGCGTCAACATCCGGTCCGGGCTGATCAGGGCAACGGTCTTGCCCTGGTCCAGGGCATGACGCATGCGCAGGGCGATGGCGTCGGCCTCGGCGCGCGGGCTTGGCGCCTCAAGCAGGCCAAGCCCTTCGGTCGCGCTGATCAGATCGCCCAGCGCGTCACCGTCGCGCATCCAGTGATCGGTGACCGGGGCGGGCCGCAACGACAAGGAGACAAGTCGGTTGCGGGCGGGTCGAACAGGCTCTGTCCCGGCCCAAAGCGGTATGATCTCGGGTCGACAGCCCAAGGTTTCGGCGAACCGGCGAAACCGGTATTGGGGATGATCCTCGGCCTGCAGGGCGCTGTCCATGCTGTCCCAGACCCGCGCCGGCAAGGCGACATCGAACCCCGGCAGGATCACGGCGCCTTGCGGCAAGTGCGCGACGGTTTCCATGAACAGCGCCGTCGCCCCACGAGACCCGGTGGACCCCGCGACGATCACCGGATGATCGGGCGGATCGATGGCCCAACGCGCGGCGAGCGTCTCGATCACCTGGCGCTGCCGTGCTTCGAGGTCGAGCGGGGCGTCGGCCTCGAAATACCGCGCGATCAGGCGCACAAAGGACAAGGCGCGCTGCCAATGCCCCGACTGGTCGCTGACATCGAGCTCCTCGATCACGTGCGGCGGCACGCCTTCGCCGTGCATCTCGTCCATCAAGGCGGTCGGGCTGTCGGCCAGGTCGAACCGCGCGGTGGCCGGGGCGAGGCTCGGGTCGGCGTCGATCAGACCGGCGACAAGCTGGGCCAGCTCAAGCTTCCGCCGCAAAGGATTGACCGGTGGCGGCAGATCGCTGCCGGTTCGGGCCAGATCCGTGACCAGCCGCAGCCGAGGCAACAGACGCGCCGGGCCAGCATCGAAAACCCGGCGCAAATGGCGCTGCATGCGGCGGGTGTTGACGTAGATTTCGACCCGGGCCAATGCCTCGGGCGGCGCGCCGCCGATCCGGTCGAGCAGGCCTGAAACCAGCGCCCGGCCGAAATCGACGCCGGGCGGAACGGCAAACACGCGGGGGGTGGAAACAGTCTCGAACAAGGCCTAGGCGCCCCCCATCAACGCGTTGGCCAGGGGCAGGCTTTCCGGTCGGCCGACATCGCACCATTGCCCGCCATGCAGCGTTCCGAACAGCGTTCCGGCGTCGATCATCGGTCGCCAGAGATCCCACATGGAAAACACCTTCGCCGTGATCGACTGCAACCGGTCCGTCCGGATGATCTGGGCGCCGGTATAGACCGCACCGGGCCCGGGGGTCAGGCGTCCGGTCGTGTCGGACAGGAAATCGCCGGTCCCGAGATGGCCGACCGCGCGATCGCGCGGGATCAGAAGCAACAACCCCTCCATCCCGTCGCGCCAGGCGGCATAGAGTTGCCGGAACGGGTTGGCGCCGGCCCAGACCGCGTCGGTATTCATGGTAAAGACCGGGTTCTCACCCAGTATCGGCAGGGCCTTCTTCAAGCCGCCCCCGGTATCGCGCAGCGCGTCGCGTTCGTCCGAGAATGCGACACCGCGACCGGCCAGATGGGCCTCGATCTGATCGCCCAGGTAATGGAGGTTGATGACCGGACGGGCCAATCCGGCCTGTTGGCCCAGATCCAGCGCATGGTCCAGAAGCGTCGTGGACCCGACGGGGATCAGCGGTTTCGGGCGGGTCGCGGTGAGGGGCGCCATGCGTGTGCCCAGCCCGGCGGCGAAGAACAGGCAGGATTTCGGGGTCATGCCTTCACCTGCTCGGCCAGCCCTAGAGCGCGGCCGAGGACAGGGGCAAGGCGCGTCAAGGCGGGGTGTTCGAGATGTTGCGCGATATGGCCAAGCACGCGCGGAACGAAGCGCAGGTAACCGGGTTTGTCATCACGCTGGGCCAGTCGTGAAAAGACCCCGAGGATGCGCAAGTCGCGCTGGACGCCCAGCACGGCGACGGCCGCCGTCAGATCGGCCAACGACGCTCCGGTCGCCGCTGCGAACCGCACCATCATCTGGTTGCGCAGGTCGTCGGGAACATCGCGACGCGCATCATGCAACAGAGAGGCCAGGTCGTAGGCCGGATCGGACAGGACGGCGTCCTGGAAATCGATGATCCCGACCCGGTCCAGACCCAGCCGGTCCGGGCGCCAGATCAGATTCTGGGCGTGAAAGTCACGCAACGCCAGGGTGGCCGGAGCGGGAACGAGCGCCGCCAGCTGCGCCCTGAGGGTCGCGGTGACCTCCTGGGCGAGGTCGGGCGGCGTGTCGGGAGCAAACCAGTCCCATGCGATCGCGGTCATTTTGGCCGCGTGTTCGGGTGTCAGGGCCGTCAAGTCGGGTGGCGGAAGGCTATCTTTCAAGCGAATCAAGACATCGACCGCGCTGGAATAGAGCCGCATTTCGTCCTGCGGCGCGTGAATGAGACGGGCTGCGAAATCCTCGGTCCCGAGGTCTTCGACCAGCAGCAGACCCGCGGCTTCGTCCCGGTCCAGGATCTCGGGCGCCGCGAGCCCCAGGCCACGCAGGTGCGTGTCGATACGGATGAAATCGGCCAGGCTATCGGACAAGGCGGGTGGAGTGATCATCAGGATCGCAGTGCCGTCCGGCCCGGTCAGCCGTTCAAAGCACCGGGCCGAAGCATCGCCCCGGATCGGATCGCGCTGCCAGCCGGCGCAGGGGCCGTGCGCCAGGAAACGGGCAATCGGATCAGGCGGCATTCAACACATTCTCCAAGCGGTCGGCCCAGAGGCCCGGGCCGTCGAAGCTCAGCGCATGACTGAAATCTTCCGCGACCAGGCGCAAGTTCAGCGCGTTTCGGGGCAGATCGGGGCCCATCCGGTCGGGCCATTCGACCAGGCAGATCGCGGTGTCGAAAGCCTCGGCCAGGCCGAGTTCGATGACCTCGTCCGAGCCGCTCAGGCGATAAAGGTCGGCGTGCCAGACCTCGCCTTTCGACGTGGCATAGGTCTGGACCAGCGTGAAGGTGGGTGAAGGGACCTCTTCCGAAGGGCTGGTCAGCGCCCGGATGAAAGCCCGTGCAAGGGTCGATTTGCCGGCGCCGATATCGCCCCAGAGCAGAAAGGTGTCACCGGGTCGCGCCAGACCGGCAAGACGCCGGGCAAGGCCTTCGGTGGCGATGTCGCCGGTCAGTCGGATCGGGCCCGCGGAAAACGTCATGACCCTTGTCTAAAGCGTTTTCCACCGGCGTTGAATTGGAAAAAGCGGTCCGTTCAGCCGGCGGCACCGGTGCTGCGAGAGGGTTCCGACAATGGCAGTTCGACGCCTTGTGGTTGGAATCCGATCAGCAAGGCGCCGGCCGGCAAGGGCACGGCCCGGACTCTGGCCCTGCGCCCGTCGGAAAGGTGCACGAGGCCGACGAAGGTGTCGCGCCGGGCCCCGGGTACCGCAACCCGGCGCAGATCGGCCCAGATCGCGGACGGCGCCGCCGCATCCGACCAGGCGCCAAGCTCGTCCTCGAACCGCCGCTGATTGAGGGTTTCGTCGTCGTCCTTCTGCCAGAGGTCGCGATAGGCGCGGTTGGTGTGCAGCAGGCGACGATCCTCTGAAAAGATCGCGATCGCATCCTCGACCTCGTCGAGCGCGCCATGGGCGATTTCGATCTGCGAGCGGAACCGCCGGGTCAGGGACATCTCGGCGCTTATGTCGTCGAACAGAAAGGCGATCGCTCCGTCGGGATGCGGCCGACCCGTGACGCGGTAGGTGCGGCCGTTCGATAGCGGCCAGGTTTCACTATAGGTGCCATCCTCGGCCGCGGATTCCAGGGCGGCGAACCGGTCCCGCCAGCTTTGGTAATCGGGAGGCTCGGGGATCATCTGGCGCTGCCGCAACCGGTCCAGCACCGCCGTGAGCCCCGGTCGCGCGATCAGGAAATCGGCCGGAAGACCGGTCAGGGTCAGTAGCGCGGGGTTGAACATCACCAAGCTCCGGTCCCGGTCGAAGATTGCGATCCCGACGGTCAGCTGGGCAAAGGTCTTGGACAGGGTCTGGACGAACTGTCGCTGGGCGGTTTCGGCCCGGACCGCCGCATCCGCGTCCAATGCGAAATGCATTGTCCCGGTCCCGCGCTGGACGGTGGTGACCTCGAACCAGGCCGGATCGTCGCGGTCGGGCAGGTCAAGGGACTTGCGCGCCATGACGGGACCCGAGCCATTGACGCGAACCGGCACATCGAAAACCGGCTGCGGCGGCCACGACGGTGTCACCCCGTCGCCGGGTTCGCGTTGCGCCGAAAGCGACAGGAAGGCCCGGTTCGCCCATGTGATGACGCCGCTGGAATCCTGTTTCCAGACCGGGAACGGCGCTTCGTTTCCCAGCGCGCGGAGCGTTTCGAGTTCGTCTTCGATCGCTTCGAAGGTCAGCGCGTCGACAGCGGCACGGCCGGTTTCCGTCCCCTGCGCCTCCAGCGTGACGCGCGTATAACCGTCCCAGGTTTCAAGCATGATCCGCCCGGCCCGGTGGCCTTGGGCCTCGAGCGTGGCATTGCCGGTCAGACCGATGGTGTCGTATCGGGCGCGGAACTCCGGGAACCGGACCGAGACGAGGGCGACCAGCGCCTCCCAATCCGTCTGCCCGGGCTGGCGGTGGCGGACCAGGTCCTGGGCGGGTCGCGTTGCGTCGATCAGGTCTTCGCCGTCGAACAGGAAGGCGATCGTCCCCTCGACTTCCCGCATCAATTCGCGTCGCGACTGCCGCCGGCGGTCCGACAGGCGCAGCCAAAGCAGAACCGCGATCGCCGCGAAGACAGCGCCCAGTGCGGCGGCGGCGAGATGCAGGGAAATCTGTGTCACAGGGTCGTCCGTTCCGGTCCTTGCCGACCGCAACCATCGCGCGAATTGGTTAAGGCGCGGTTAACCTACGTTTACGAGGTGATCGGACGGTTCTGACCCAGCGGTTCGGATCCGCCGGTCGATCCTGCCTCGATCGCGCTGCGGGGCCAGTCGGCCGTGACGATCGCGCCGCCTGGCTCGCCCGAGATCACCCGCGCCCCGCCGTTGAAGAAATTCAGACGGGCCCCGGAGCGCTCCAGAAGGGTCTTGGCGATGAAAAGGCCCAGCCCCATGCCTTCGTAGCCGGGACGCGTGGCGGTGTCGGCCCCGCTGCGCCGGCGCCGCACGAACGGATCGCCGATCCGGCCGATCAACGACGCGGGGAACCCGTCGCCATCGTCGCTGATCCGCAAGGAGATCGTGTCGCGGGTCCAGGACAATTCGACCTGGACCCTACTGTCGGCGAAATCGACGGCGTTCTGGATCAGGTTGCGCAGCCCGTGGACGATGTCCGGCCGGCGATGGATCACCGGTTGCCGCAGGCCTTCGGATCCGTCGGGCTGGACCAGGAAATCGACCGGCTTGCCGCGGGTCAGATGCGGTTCTGCCGCCTCCCGCACCACGGTTTCGAACGGCGCGCGCTGCAGGTGCAGATCCTCCTTTCCGGCTCGGCCCATGGACCGCAGGATATCGCGGCACCGGTCGGCTTGTTCGCGAATCAACGCGGCATCCTCGAGCAGCGACGGGTGATCGGCCAGGTCGTCCATCAGTTCGGACGACACCAGCTTGATCGTGGCCAGCGGGGTGCCCAGTTCATGCGCGGCGGCGGCGACCACGCCACCCAGGTCGGTCAGCTTCTGTTCGCGGGCCAGGGCCATCTGGGTGGCCACCAGGGCTTCGCCCATCGACAGGGTTTCGCGCGTGATCTGACGGGCATAGGCGGCGATGAAGGCGATGCCGATCACCAACCCGATCCAGAAGCCGAAGGTAAAGATGTCGGGCAGCACCAGCGGCGCGCCGGTGGCGTCACGCATCGGCAGGTGCCAGGCCCGCAAGGCGGTCACCAGAGCGATCGCAAGCACGCCCAGCGCCACGGTGCTGCGCATCTGAAGAACCGTCGCGGCGATCGTGACCGGCGCCAGGATCAGCAGCGCGAAGGGGTTGTTGAGCCCGCCGGTCAGGTAGAGCAGCACCGCCAGCTGAACCAGGTCGAAGATCAGCATCAGCACAGCCTCGCCTTCCCGCAGGCGGCGGGTTTCGG
The DNA here is from genome assembly GCA_001314655.1 of Rhodobacteraceae bacterium HLUCCA08. GTDB lineage: Bacteria > Pseudomonadota > Alphaproteobacteria > Rhodobacterales > Rhodobacteraceae > Salibaculum. The sequence continues at coordinate 261,429 of LJSF01000016.1, forward strand.
GCGACAGGACGGTGAAGAACAGGTTGCCGATGACGGCCGCGCCGATAACGGTTGCGACCAGACCGACCTCGATCTGCACGCCGAAGGCGTAGATCGCGATCAGCACCGCGGCTGTCTGTCCGATGATGGCGACCCAGCGCAGCAGGACCAGGGTCCGAAGCCGGACCCAATTGCTGCGCCGGTGTTCGGCCAGCATGTTCGTGTCGATCTGCGCCAATTTGGCCCACCGTTCCGGTTGAGGTTTCGCCCAAGCTATTTTGCGCTTATCTGCGGATCAATCGCAGATGCGAAAGGAGAGGGACCATGTCCAGGGTCTATGCCATTGCCGCCGCAGCCGTCCTGGCCGCCTTGCTGGGTGGAACCTGGCTTGCCACCCGCGGGGGCGGCGGGGACGGGGACGTGTTCGCCCAGTGCCGTTCGGGTGCCGTGGCCGGCGGCGATATCGGCGGGCCCTTCACCCTGGTCAGCGAGACCGGGGAAACCGTCACCGACGCGGATGTCATCACCGGGCCGACGCTGGTCTATTTCGGCTATACCTTCTGCCCCGATGTCTGCCCGATCCATTCCCAGCGCAACGCCCTGGCGGTGCAGGAGCTGGAGGATCGCGGGATCATGGTCACGCCGGTCTTCATTTCGGTCGATCCGGAGCGGGACACACCCGAGCGGGTCGCCGATTTCACCCTCAATTTCCACGACCGGATGGTCGGCCTGACCGGCAGCCCAGAACAGGTCAAGGCGGCGTCGGACGCCTATCGCAATTACTATGCCCGCGGCGAAGGCGATGACGAATTCTATCTGGTCGACCACATGACCAACACCTACTTCATGATGCCGCCTTACGGCTTCATGGATTTCTTCGATGGCGACATGGCGCCCGACGCCTTGGTCGAGGTGCTGCAATGCTATGTCGAGGCGGCCGAAAACGATCCGAATCCGCCGGTCAATTGACCCCCCGGTCCTTTCGCTCTACCTACCCGCGAGGGTAAACGGAAAGCGAACAGGGCAGATGGACGCATCGGAAATCGGCGACGACCGGACATTGCTGCTTGTCGATGATGACGAGCCGTTTCTGCGGCGCCTGGCCAAGGCGATGGAAAAGCGTGGGTTTCAGGTGGAAACCGCTGACAGCGTCGCCGGGGGCAAGGCGATCGCCACGGCCCGTCCGCCGGCCTATGCGGTGGTCGATCTGCGGCTGGAGGATGGCAACGGGCTCGACGTGGTCGAGACCTTGCGCGAACGCCGGCCCGATGCCCGGATCGTCGTCCTGACAGGCTATGGCGCCATCGCCACCGCCGTGGCCGCAGTCAAGATCGGGGCGACGGATTACCTGTCGAAACCCGCCGATGCCGATGATGTGATGAACGCGCTTCTGGTCAAGACCGATGCCCTGCCGCCGCCGCCCGAAAACCCGATGAGCGCGGATCGGGTGCGCTGGGAACATATCCAGCGGGTCTATGAATTGTGCGATCGCAATGTCTCTGAAACGGCGCGGCGGCTGAACATGCATCGCCGGACCCTGCAGCGGATCCTGGCGAAACGCAGCCCCCGTTAACGCACCGACCCGGACGACGGTATTTCGTCGGTCTCGCGTCGGGTCTCCGGTGGTGCGGCCTGGCGGAACAGCCATTTCACGAAGGCATCGCGATTGACCGAGACATGGCTCGGCCGGGTCAGCACGTGATAGGCCAGCGGGCTGTCGGTTTCCCGGACAATGGCGATCAGGCGGCCGGCCTTCAGCTCGTCCTCGACCAGCGGTTCGGGCAGGATAGCGACCCCCAATCCCGCCCGCGCGGCCTCGCGCACGAGCTGTCCGGTGGCAAAGGATTGGGTGCGTTCCCGGGCCAGGTCGATGCCATGAGTCGCCGCCCATAGGGTTTCCTCGGAATAGTTGGCATCGACCAGCCAGGCGAAGCCGCTCAGATCGGCCAAGCCGCGGACATCGCGCCCTTCCAGGACCCGGGGTGTGGCGACGGCGACATGCCCGGCGGGGATCAGCGGGCGGATGCTGACCCCCGGCCAGCCGCCGCGGCCATAGCGGATCGCGATGTCGATCCCGTCGGCGCGCAGATCGACCAGGGTATGGCTGGGCAGGATTTCAAGTTCGACCTCGGGATGGGTTTCCCAGAAGGACCCGATGCGCGGCATCAGCCAATTGGCGGCGAAGCTGGGCGTGACGGCGATGCGCAGCGGCCGGATCGCATCACGTTCGGAGAGGTCGCGGCAGGCGGTGGCGATGGTGCCGAAGCCCTCGGCCAGGGCATTGGCCAGGGCCTGGCCATAGACCGTCGGCAACATGCCGCGTCCACGCCGTTCCATCATGCGGCAGCCGAAATGATCCTCGAGCCCACGCACATGCTGGGCGATCGCCGCATGGGTCACGTTCAGTTCGCGCGCCGCGGCCGAAAACGAACCCGTCCGGGCCGCGGCCTCGAAGGCGCGCAGGGCAGAGAGAGAGGGCAGGCCGCGCCACGCCATCATGAAAGTCCAGCTAACATGTTGCAAGTCTTCCTGACTCGCGTTGCGGATGCAAGGGCGGTTAGGAAAGGGACACATCCAGCGATTGGAGGCAGAGATGCTCGGAATTCTTGCAGAGACCCTGAAGACCGCGACCCAGGCCGGACACCGCCGCTCGGCAAAACCTCTCGCCGACCGCCGCCGTCGCGCGCCATTGCGCCCCGGCCGTGCCACGCCGTGCCTGCGCAAGCCGACCCGCCCGATCCTTGGGCGCGACGCCTGGTAAACGCCGCCGCCGGCCTAGAGCGCCGCCATCAGCGCGGCATGGCGGGCGGTGTAATCCGCCCGGACTTCGATCGGCGGACGCAGGCGAATATGCAGGTTTCGGGCCAATTCAGAGTCTGTTTTGCCGAAAAACCGGTCCGCTTCAGCGGTGGTGAATCCGGCGATCTGCGTCGCCTCGAGCCAGGCCGAAACCTTGTCGGCCGCCTTGATCTGTTTCTTGACCCTGGGCGGCACCTGCGCCGGCAGGCCAAAGCGAATATGGATTGCCGCTTGCAGCCGGTCGTCCAATTCCCCGTAAGCCGGACCGACGGCGGCCTTGACCGGGGAAATCATGTCGCCGATCACGTATTCCGGCGCGTCGTGCAACAGCGCCGCCAGCCGCCATTTCACCGGCGCATCGGGCTGTTGCAGGGCAAAGATACGCTCCACCAGAAGTGAATGCTCAGCTACGGAATAGGGCCAGTCGCCGCGGGTCTGGCCATTCCAGCGCGCGACGAAGGCCAGGCCGTGGGCGATGTCCTCGATTTCGATATCGACCGGGGTCGGGTCAAGCAGGTCAAGCCGCCGCCCCGACAGCATCCGTTGCCAGGCGCGGGGCCGCCTCATGCGCCGGACCCGTAGCTGGGTGGCGGCGGCATCGCGTCATCGGGGACGGGCGCGTGCTTGCGGATCACCACCTGGTTTTCATCACAGGCGACGATCTGGGCGGTGCGGGCATTGGCGCCAAGGAATTCGTTGACCGCGCGCACCACGCCATCCTGCCACCAATAGCCGGTGACGTGGTCATCCACCGCCATCACCCCGCCCTCGACCAGCTTGGGCCAGGCGAGCGCGATATCCAGGCGAACCGCCTCGTAACGGTGATCGCCGTCGATATAGACGAAATCGAGGCTGTCATCGCCGATCTTCGGCAGCATTGCCTCGGAGGTGCCGCGCAGGATCTCCACCTGGCCGTTCTTGATCCGCTTGTCGTATTTGGCGGCGATCTTGTCGTGGATCGCGTCCATGTCGAACTCCGAGCCGTCCTTGTACCAGCTCTTGTCCAGCCCGGGATCGTCGAAATTCACCCATGGATCGACAAGGTAAAGTTTGGTCGGCTTCACCTGGTTCAGGATCTTCTGGGAAAACCCGGCCATGAACACGCCGATCTCGGCCCCGCGGCCGTGTTCCCTGAAATGGTCCAGCACCGATGCCCGTGTGCGTTTCATGCCTGCCCTCCGACCCCCAGTTTTGCGCCGACCTTGCCCGGATCGGGAGGCTGGGCGCAAGCGCCTTGGCAGGCAGATTGCCCCCGTGGGGCCACGGTGCTACATGCCGCGCCAAGGTAAGCCATTCCAGGAGTGACGCGCGTGGCCAAGGACTACATCATCAAGGACATCGCCCTGGCCGAATTCGGCCGCAAGGAGCTGGACATCGCCGAGACCGAGATGCCGGGCCTGATGGCACTGCGCGCCGAATACGGCACCAGCAAACCGCTCACCGGCGCGCGGATCACCGGGTCGCTTCACATGACCATCCAGACCGCGGTTCTGATCGAAACGCTGGTCGCGCTGGGCGCCGATGTGCGCTGGGCGTCCTGCAACATCTTCTCGACCCAGGATCACGCCGCCGCCGCGATTGCCGCCGCAGACGTGCCGGTCTTTGCGGTCAAGGGCCAGACCCTTGAAGAGCATTGGGATTACCTCGACAAGTCGTTCCTTTTCCCCGAAGGCGCGAACATGATCCTCGATGACGGTGGCGATGCGACGCTCTACATCCTTCTTGGCGCCCGCGCCGAGGCGGGCGAGGATATCATCCCCGTTCCGCAATCCGAGGAAGAAGAGGTCATCAAGGCGCAGATCAAGAAGCGCATGGCGGAAAGCCCTGGCTGGTTCACCAGGACCCGCGACCAGATCAAGGGTATTTCCGAGGAAACCACGACTGGCGTTCACCGGCTTTATGACCTGCACAAGAAAGGTCAGCTGCCGATCCCCGCGATCAACGTCAATGACAGCGTGACCAAGTCGAAATTCGACAACAAGTATGGCTGCAAGGAAAGCCTGGTCGACGGCATCCGCCGCGCCACCGACACGATGATGGCCGGCAAGGTCGCCGTGGTCTGCGGTTACGGCGATGTGGGCAAGGGGTCGGCGGCGTCCCTGCGGGGTGCCGGCGCCCGGGTCAAGGTGACCGAGATCGACCCGATCTGCGCGCTTCAGGCCGCCATGGACGGGTTCGAGGTGGTGACGCTGGAGGATGTGGTGTCATCCGCCGACATCTTCATCACCACGACCGGCAACAAGGACGTGATCCGCATCGAGCACATGCGCGAGATGAAGGACATGGCGATCGTCGGCAATATCGGCCATTTCGACAATGAAATTCAGGTCGCCGCGCTGAAGAACCACAAATGGACCAACATCAAGGACCAGGTGGACATGATCGAGATGCCGGGCGGCAACCGGATTATCCTGTTGTCCGAGGGGCGCCTGCTGAACCTGGGCAACGCCACCGGTCATCCGTCTTTCGTGATGAGCGCGTCCTTCACCAACCAGGTCCTGGCCCAGATCGAGCTGTGGACCAAGGGCGACGAATACGCGCCCGGCGTCTACATCCTGCCCAAGCATCTGGACGAAAAGGTCGCCCGGTTGCACCTGGACCGGATCGGCGTGAAGCTGAGCACGCTCGCCAAGGACCAGGCCGAGTATATCGGCGTCGCTGTCGACGGGCCCTACAAGCCGGAGCATTATCGCTACTGACAGGCGACAGGTCCGTCCAACGCTGACCAAGCCATTCTGCAACGCCGCCGGATGTCATGTCCGGCGGCGTCTTCCGTGGGCCAGACAGCGCGCCGGACCTGCGCAGGTGCGACCCTGTTCCGGCGCAAGGCCGTCGGTTCCCGGGATACGCGGCCTTGCGTCACGCACCCTGCGGGGCTGTGCCGGCACCGAAAACCGATCCCCAGCCCGTGGACCATGCCCCGCGTGGCTGCCGCGGCCGGTGTGCCGACCGTCAGATCGGGGGGAGGCCGGCGGCGAATTTCCCTTTACCTGAGATGATCGAACCTCTTAACCTTCGCTCGAAGCCGCGCGGTCGCGCGGTGCCAACGAAGAACAGGTGGGAGCATTCACATGGGTAAAAGAGACGAACTGATCGCGCGATATGCCGACGATCTGCAGAACAAGTGCGGCATGACGCCGGATATGGACCTTCTGACCAAGGTCACGATCGGTTGCGGTCCGTCGATCTACAATGCCGACGCCAGCACCGTTGCCGGCAGCCAACAGAGCGAACTCGAGACCGTCAAGGACAACTTTCTGATCAAGAAGCTGGGTCTGAAGGACGGTCCCGATCTGATGAAAGCCATCGACAGCGTGCTGGAAACCTACGGCAAGTCCGAGCGTAACAAGTATCGCGCCGTGGTCTATTACATGCTGACCAAGCATTTCGGCAAGGAAAGCGTCTACGGCTGACGCCCGGCCGGACCAGGGATGACAGCGCCCGCCGCCTTGGCGGGCGTTTTCGTTTAGGATGGATTTGATCCAAAACCACGGGGCTTTGACCTTGGCTCACGGCCCGATTTCGGGCTAAGCAGTCACGGCGGCCAGGACGGCCCGAACCGGCTTCGAATACACGTGTGGTGGGATATTGCACGTGGGTGAGTGAAAGGGTTCGGTCCATCGTGTCCGAACCCTTTTTCACGTTCGACGAACGGCTCAGAACAGCGTGAGGACAACGCCGATGATCGCGCATCCGAACACAGCATAGCCGCCGTCGATCAGGGTCAGTGTGAAGGGCTTCATCCCGTAGGCGTTGTTGATCATCACCCAGGGTGCGATGAAGAAGGCACCGATGCCGAGGCCCGACAAAAGCCCGGCGCCGATCGTCGCGATCCCCGCCATGCCGAAGATGTGCCGCATCATGCCCGCCACCACGATCATGGCGATCGCCGACAGAACGAAAGGCAACGGGTTGCCCCCGCCCTTGGGACGGCCGTTTTCATCGCATTCGATCCCGGCGGCCTGAAGCCAGGGTTTCGACAGGGCCATGTACCAGATGGCACCAAACACCCAGGACCCGGCCGCAGCGGCCAACACGTTCAGCACTTCCATGACGCTCCCCACGATGCGGAAATGGCGCCAGATTGCCCGATCAATCGGGCTCTGTCTGCCCCAGATCGCAGACGAGGCGCCATTCGGCCGTGGTCACCGGCTGTACGGACAGGCGGGAATTGCGGACCAGGATCATTTCGCTCAGGCGCGGATCGGCCTTGATCCGGTCCAGCGTCACCGGCCGGGCCATGGGGCGCACTGCCTTGATATCGACGCAGTCCCAACGGTCGTCATCGGTGGTGCTGTCGGGATGGGCCGTGGCAATCACCTCGACGATACCGACCACGGCCTTTTCGCTTTGCGAATGGTAGAAAAAACCGCGATCACCCAGCGCCATGTCCCGCATGAAATTGCGGGCCTGGTAGTTGCGGACCCCGTCCCATTCTTCGCCCGCATCGCCCTTGGCAACCTGGTTGTCCCAGGACCAGGTCGAAGGTTCGGACTTGAACAGCCAGTAGCGCATCAGCCGATCACCTTCTTCCATTCGCGGATCTCGACGCTGTCGAACAGCCCCGCCTTGGCATAGGGATCGCCCTCGGCCCAGGCGCGCGCCGCCGCCATGTCGGGCACGTCGATCACGACAAGCGAACCGGTCATCTCGCCCTCTGCCAGGAACGGGCCGGCGAACAGGACGCAGCCGGTTTCGGCGATATAGGCCAGGTGCGCGTCGCGGTTCGCCTTGCGGATTTCAAGGTGTCCGGGCGTGTCATTGCAGATCAGGGCAAAGGCCATGTCATTCCTCCTTCAGGGGTCGGGACAGCAAAAGATCGAGGGCGGTTTTCGCATCAATTCCGCCGGAACAGAGACGCATCACGACCTCGCAAATCGGCAGATCCAGGCCGCGGTCGCGGGCCAGCGCGACAATTGCACGTGCGGTGGCGGCGCCTTCGACGGTGATCGTGGCGTCAAAGCTGTCGCCATGTCCGATGGACAGGCCAAAGCGGTAATTGCGCGACTGGTCCGATGTGCAGGTCAACGCCAGGTCACCGAAGCCGGACAGACCGGCCAGCGTTTCGGGGCGTGCGCCCAGCGTGGCGCCGATCCGTGTCATTTCGGCGAAGCCACGGGTCATGAGCGCGGCCCGGGCGCTTTCCCCGAAACCGGCACCGATACAGACCCCGCATGCGATGGCGATGACATTCTTGAGCGCGCCTCCGAGTTCGGCGCCGATCGTGTCGGTGCTGCGATAAAGCCGCAGGGCCGGCGTCGACAGGGTGCCTTGCAGGGCCGTTCCCGCGACATCATCCTCGCAGGCCAGGGTCAGGGCGGTCGGCAATCCGCGCGCGATATCGGCGGCGAAACTGGGGCCCGTAAGGATCGCGGGCATCGCATCAGGCACGAGCGCACGGATCGAAGCGACCGGGCCGGTCAGGGTTTCAAGGTCGATCCCCTTGCAACAGGCGACCAGAGCCTTGCCCCGCAACCGGTCCGCGTGGCTTTGCAGCCACGGTCGGAGGCGCTGGGCGGGCACCGCGATCAACACCGTTTCCGCAAGGACCAATACATTGTTTTCGGCCGTGACAGAGACGCTTTCCGGCAGGTTGACGCCCGGCAGCCTGTCGACGTTGCAGCGGGTTCGGGCGATCCGTTCGGCTGCCTCCCGGTCACGCGCCCACAGTGTCACCGGGCCGTTCGCCGACAAGGCGACGGCCAGCGCGGTGCCGAATGCGCCGGCACCGGCGACAACGGGCGCGGTCATGCCTTGGCTCCTTTCCTGCCGCCGCCCAGAAGCGGTGCGGCCCTGGTGTCGAGCGGCCAGCGCGGTCTCGCGGACAGCGCGAGCCCGTCCTGGTCGCCAACGGCGAAACGACAGAGACCGGCATAGGCGATCATCGCCGCGTTGTCGGTGCACAATGCCAGGGGCGGTGCGTTGAAATCCGTCCCTGTTTCGGCGCAAAGCGTGGTCAGCGCGGCGCGGATTTCGGTGTTCGCGGCGACGCCCCCGGCGACGGCGAGGGTCGCATGGGGCGGCGTCTTGGCAAGATAAAGGTCAAGCGCTCGTCGCGATTTCTCGGCCAGGATATCGGCCACGGCGCGCTGGAACGAGGCACACAGATCCGCCCGGTCCTGCCGGGTCAACCCGCCCTTGTCGGCGATACAGGCATCCCGGGTCCGCAAAAGGGCGGTCTTGAGCCCGGAAAAGGACATGTCGCAACCGGGCCGATCCAGAAGCGGCCGGGGCAGGGCAAAACGCGCAGGATTGCCGGTTTCAGCCGCAGCCTGGACCGCCGGCCCACCGGGCTGCGGCAAGCCGAGAAGCCGCGCGGCCTTGTCGAAAGCCTCGCCCGGCGCGTCATCGATCGTGCCGCCCAGACGGGTGAAATCACCCGGGCCAGCGACCAGAAGGAATTGGCAATGCCCGCCCGACACCAGCAACATCAGGTAGGGAAAAGGCACCCTATCGGTCAGCCGCGGGGTCAGCGCATGCCCGGCCAGGTGATTGACGCCGATCAGGGGTTTGCCGGTGGCGGCGGAAATCCCCTTGGCACACATCACGCCGGACAACACGCCGCCGATCAACCCGGGTCCGGCCGTGACGGCCACCGCGTCGATGTCATCAAGGCTCAAATTGGCGCAATTCAGAGCCTGTTCCACCACGATATCAACCTTTTCCGCATGGGCGCGTGCGGCGATTTCCGGCACAACACCGCCAAAGCCGGCATGCAGCGCGGTCTGACCGTGAACGACCGACGACAGGATCGTTGCTCCGTCCGGCACGCCGCGGACCACGGCGGCGGCGGTATCGTCGCACGAACTTTCGATACCGAGGATCGTGAGGGTTCTGGTCATGGGGCTTTCGGTTGCGCGGCGGTCACATGCAGGTAACATCTGCCCTCTGATCGAACAATGGGCCGAGGCGGTGCGATGACGGGGCAGACCGGGCAGACGGGTGGGCTGGCTGCCGTTGTCGTGACCTGCAACCGGCTGAAGCAATTGCGGTTGACCGTGTCGCGTTTGCTGGACAGCCCCGTGGTCGAAGCGCTGATCGTTGTCGACAATGCCTCGAACGACGGGACGGCCGACTGGCTTGCCGCCCAGGCCGATCCGCGCCTGCGGATCGTGACCGAGGCCGAGAACACGGGCGGTGCCGGCGGTTTCGCCCGCGGCATGCAGGAAGCGCGGGATGCGACGACCGCGCCCTGGATCCTGTTGACCGACGATGACGCGCGCCCGGAACCGGAGGTTCTGAGAGGCTTTTTCCGCCAGGATAGAGACGCGTTCGACGGGTGGCTGGCCGCGGTGCGCTATCCCTCTGGCCGGATCTGCGAGATGAACCGGCCCTGGCTGAACCCGTTCCGGTCGGTCCGGGCGTTTCGGCGCACCCTGCGCCAGGGCCGGGCCGGTTTCCACTTGGCCGACAATGCCTATGACGGCGACGTCCCGACCCGCGTGCATGGCGGGTCGTTCGTCGGGCTGTTCCTGTCCCGCGCGGCCTTGTCGCGCGGTGGCCTGCCGGACAGGCGGTTGTTCCTGTATGGCGACGATGTGTTGTACACGCTGGGCCTGACCCGCGCCGGTTTGCGTCTGGCGCTGGATCCGACCCTTCGGTTCGAGCACGATTGCGAGACGCTGAGCGAAGCCGGCCCGGTCCCGGTGCCGCTTTGGAAGACCTATTACCTGACGCGCAACCGGTTGCGGGTCTATCGGCGGGCGGCGGGACCGGTGTTGTTCTGGCCGGTGGCGGCCCTGGTCGCCTGGCGCTGGTCCCGGGCCGGTCGCCTGGCCGGAGACAAACGCGACGCCTGGCGCCGATTGTTCCGGGCCGGGCTGCGCGACGGGTTGACCGGGCAGCTTGGGCGCCGGCACCCGGAGGTCGTCGCGCTCAGCTGTTCTGCAGAATCCGGGCGTGATGGCGCCGCAACAGCAGAAGGCCAAGCGCCGTGAGAACCAACCCCCAGCCAATCGGATAGGCGTTCACGACGTATTGCGGCGTATACATGGCAAAGAACCCTTCATGGGCGCGCCCGGTGATGTGCAGCAGCGGGTTCCACCACAAGATGTCCTGCGCCAGCGGCGGCATGGATTCGTAGATCAGGATGATGCCCGAGGCGAGGAACAGCGGTCGGTTCAGAATTCGGTAGATCGGTTGCCAGACCGGAACCAGGCCGAACAGCACCGCATTGACCAGACCGACCCCAAGTCCAAGCAATGCGGCACATGCGAAGGCGAACAGGATCGGCCCGAAGGACAGGACGACAGGGCTGTCGATCACCACGAGGATGCCGACCATCAGCACATAGGACACCAGCAATTGCGTCATCGTGTTCAACACGAAGCGCGCGCTGATCGCGTCGAACCAGGACACGGCCGGATAGGTCAGCAGATTGCGCGAGAACGGCAGCGAGGTGCCGACGGTATTTGCCAACCGCTGGTACAGGTTGAACGGCAGGAACCCGGTTGCGTAGAACAGCAGGAAGCTGTTGCCCAGCGCCGGTGACCGCATCACCAGCGAGAACCCGATCGACAGCAACAGGATCATGCCGAGCGGTTCCATCACCGCCCAGACATAGCCGCCCGGCGACCGACCATAGCGCGAGGCCATTTCGCGCAGCATCAGCGCGACGACGGTCCGGCCGAACCGGGTTGTCCGGGTCCGCATCCCGGTCTTGCCCGACCCGAAGCCGCGCGGTGTCTGTGGTGCGGGAAATCCAGCCATGCTCCGACCCGATCATTCACCGGAATGCGCCGACCATGCCCGAGCATCGGACAAAGATCAAACACCGGCACCCGAGACGCGGCAATTGCGGAGGGTCAGCGATAGTGCGAATGTCGCGCCATGGACAAGAGCGACGCCGAACAGCGCCAGGACACCACCCGCGAAGACCCAGCTTCGGCGGACAAGGCGCCGCGGAACGGGGAACGCGGCGGCAAGCGCAACGGCCCGCGGGCAAGGAAGCGGCCGGACCCCGAGGTCGTCGAGGTCGCGCCGATCGCCGGTGCCGCGCGCATGCGCCGGCGCCACTGGGGCGTATTGTTCAGCTTTTTGCTGATGGTGCTGGCGCCGCTTGCCGTGTCGGTCTGGTACCTTTGGTGGGTCGCGACCGATCAATATGCCTCGACCGTCGGTTTTACCGTGCGCCAGGAAGACAGTTCACCCGCGACAGCTTTTCTGGGGGGGGTTGCCGCAGAGCTGGGCGGTGGCGGAACCCAGACCGATACGGATGTGCTGTTCGAGTTCATCCAGAGCCAGGACATGGTCGCCCGGTTGAACGCGCGCTTCGACCTGGTCGGGCATTACGCCCGATATTGGGACCAGGATCCGGTCCTGGCGCTGTGGCCCGATGCGACGATCGAGGACCTGGTCTGGTACTGGGGCCGGATCGTGCGCACCTCTTACGATCAGTCCAGCGGGCTGATCGAATTGCGCGTTCTGGCCTTTGATCCGGATTTTGCGCAGACCCTGGCCAGTGCCATCGTCGAGGAAAGCCAGGACCTGATCAACGACATGAACGCCCAGGCCCGGGCCGACATGATCAGCTATGCCCAGGAAGACCTGGATACGGCGCTTGATCGGCTGAAGCTGGCGCGCGAGGCGCTGACCCTGTTCCGCACCCGCACCCAGATCGTCGATCCCGAAAGCGATCTGCAGGGTCGGTTGGGCGTGGTCAACAACCTGCAACAGCAACTGGCCCAGGCGCTGATCGAGCAGGACCTGCTGCTGGAACAGTCGACCTCCGAGAACAATCCGCGTCTTGAACAGGCCGCGCGGCGGATCGACGTGATCCGCAACCGGATCGCACAGGAACGCGAGGCCGTTTCCTCGGGCGATGGTGAGGATTATCCGACCCTTCTGGCGGAATACGAGGGCCTGGTCGTGGATCGCGAATTCGCCGAGGAAAGCTATCGCGTCGCGTTGACCGCGCTGGATGTGGCACGCAACAACGCCACGCGGCAGAACCGATATCTGGCGACCTACCTGGCCCCGACGCGTCCGGAAACGGCCGAATTTCCGCGCCGGTTCATGGTCCTGGGCCTGGCGACATTGTTCCTGATGCTGGCCTGGTCGATCCTGGTGATGATCTACTATTCGGTTCGCGACAGCCGCTAGGACGCCGCAATGATCCGGTTCGAGAACCTGTCGAAAAGCTATTGGGCCAGGGGTCAGAAAAAGACCGTGATCGACCACCTGGATCTGACCCTGCCCACAGGCAAGTCGCTGGCCTTGCTGGGGCGCAACGGGGCGGGCAAGTCGACATTGCTGAACATCGTCGCCGGCGTGATTCCCGCCGATAGCGGCCGGGTCGTCAGTGACGGCACGATTTCCTGGCCGGTGGGATTCGGCGGATCGTTGCACAAGGCGATGACCGGTGCGCAGAACGTGCGCTTCGTCGCCCGGGTCTATGGCGTCGATACCGAAGAACTAAGCGATTTCGTCGAGGATTTCGCCGAACTGGGCCGGAATTTCCACCTTCCGGTCAAGACCTATTCCAGCGGGATGCGGGCGCGGCTGGGCTTTGGCCTGTCGATGGGAATCCGCTTCGATACCTATCTGGTGGACGAGGCGACCTCCGTCGGCGACCCGGCCTTTGTCCGCAAGAGCCGCGCGGTGTTCCGGGAACGGCTGAAGAATGCCAGCGCGATCATGGTCAATCACAATCTTCGCCAGGTGCGTGATTTCTGTGATTCCGGGATCGTTCTGGAAAACGGCCGGCTGCTGTATTTCGACGACCTCGAAGAGGCGATCGCCCTGCACGAAGCCAATACCCGCTAGCGACGCATTTGAAGCACATTCTTTGCGAATCCCGCGAAAATTGAACGCGCGATCCGCGGTTTCGCCGCGATCAGGCCCGTCCTTCAGCCATTCGGCGCACCCACTCTGCCTGTCGGTTTCGATGGAGCTGGGTTGTGGGAATCCGCGGGCTGGAAGTGGTCGGTCAGGTATCGAGCGGGCTCGACGCACTTGATTTCGGTATCTGCCATCTGGATGTGATCACACATCCGGACGGGTCGATGACGTTGCTGGCCGCAACCGGTCCCTGGGGGGGTCTGACCAGCTGGAATGTGACCGGCGATACGGTGCCGACCCTGGTTGACCAGTCTCTGTTTCAGCCCGAAACGGGACAATCCAGCACGACCGGACTTGTCGTGCTTGATCAGGGCAGCGGTGGGACCGTCCTGGTCGGCGGCCTGCAGGGCGGTGCGCTGTGGGAAGGCGGGTTGAACGGAAATGGCGGTTTCACGGGCGGCGGAGCCCTTGCCGTCGACAGCAACGCCGGCACGACCCTGATCCAGACGCCGACCGGGTTCGTTCTGGCCGACCCGACCGGTTCGGGGCTGTCCGTCCATGCCCATGATCCCGGCGGACCGGCGCGCCTGGTGCAGGCCATCGCCGACGACGCGACCAGCTTTGCGGCCGGCGTGATCGACGGCGCGACCGTTTCCGTGGGCGGGACCGATTTTCTGGTCGCCGCCGGTCAGGGCGCCACCCAGTTGGACGGCGGGCTGACCGTCTGGCAGATCGCGGCCGGCGGCGATCTGGTGCAGCGCGACGCGTTCGGCGTGGCCGAGGGGTTGGGCATGATGACCCCGACCGCGCTGTCAGCCGTCACCCTGGGTGATATGACCTATGTCGTCGTCGCCTCGGCCGGAGGCAACAGCGGTGCGCTGTCGGTCTTTCGGCTGAATGGCAGTGGTGCGCTGGAACCGGTCGAACACGTGACCGATACGCTGGACACGCGGTTCGGCGCCGCCCAGGCCGTCGCGGTGACCGAAGTCGACGGGATCGCCTATGTCGCCGCCGCGGGCGGTGACCTTGGGCTGAGCCTGTTCATGCTTTTTCCGGACGGTCGGCTGGCACATCTGCAATCGATCGAGGACAGCTTGTCCTCGGGTTTGGGCGGCGTCCGGGCGTTGGACATGGCCTATGAGGATGACACGCTGCACATCTTTGCCGCATCGGAATCCGAAGCCGGCATCACGCATCTGACCTTCGACACCTGGACGAATGCGCCGACATCGGTCGCCGCGCCCGGCGGCGACACGCTTGTCGGAACCAACGGTGCCGAAATCCTGGTCGGTGGCGCAGGCGACGATCTGATCGAAACCGGTTGGGGTCACGACACCATCTATGACGGAGCAGGATCAGACACTATTCAAGCGGGATTCGGGCAGGACCTGTTCATTCTGTCCGGCGATGGCGCCCGCGATGTCATCGAGAATTTCGAACCCTGGAACGACCGGTTGGATCTTGGCAACTGGGCCTTCCTGCGACACCGCGATCAAGTCCAGATCACGGCTGTCCCGGGCGGTGCGCTCCTGCAATTCGGCGACGAAGAGCTGGAACTGCGCGATCGAGACGGAATGGATTTCAACCTGGATGCGGTGCGCGACACGATCGTGCTTGGACCGACCCGCCTGTTCGCCCCGCCTGCGCTGACGGTTGCCGGCACCTCCGGACCCGATGTTCTGGAGGGAAGTTGGGGTCAGGATACCCTGTATGGCGGTGCGGGAAACGACAGCTTGATCGGCGATCTGGGCGACGACGTTATCGACGGCGGCGCCGGAACGCTGGACCAGATGATTCTGAATGTCGCCTCGAGCAGCGTGAGTGTCGAAGATGCGGACGACGGCTGGGTTGTGATCACGTCCGATCAGGGGACCGACCGCGTCCGGAACGTGGAGCGTTTTGTCTTTTCGGACATGACCCTGACGTTGGACGCGCTCCTGGCCTTGGGGCAGGCGCCGCAAGGTCCGATCACCCTGTTCGGCGGCGCGGGTGCCGACACGCTGGTCGGGACCGAATTGGCGGATTACCTGACCGGGTTGGGCGGCGATGATCATGTCGAGGGCGGCGCGGGAAACGATACGCTCCATGGCGGCGCCGGCAATGACCAACTGTTCGGCGGCGCCGGCGATGACGTGCTGACCGGAGGCGCCGGGGATGACCTGATCGACGGCGGTTCGGGGTGGGACAGGGTCGATTACACTGTCGCGTTGGACAGCATCACCATCACTGATCTGGGCAATGGCGCGATCCGCGTCGACACGGCCGACGGCAGCGATACCCTGACCGGGGTCGAGGTCATTGGCTTGACCGACGGGGTCGTGACCATCGAGGAGTTGCTGGCACCGCCGCCGCCTGTTGGCCTGACGCTGAACGGCGGCTCCGGAGACGACACGCTGATCGGAAGCAGCCATGGCGACCTGCTGGTCGGAAATGGCGGCCGCGACAAGATCAACGGCATGGCCGGCGACGACACGATCCATGGCGGCGACGGTGACGATTCCCTGCGTGGCGGGGCTGGGTCGGACACGATCTACGGGGACGCCGGCGATGATATCATCAAGGGCGGCAAAGAAACCGACTACCTTTATGGCGGACCCGGCAGAAACCTGATCAGCGGTCAGCACTATGGTGACGTCATGCATGGCGGCGATGATGGCGACATCCTGCGGGGCGGCGGTGGATCCGACACCATTTGGGGCCACGGAGGCGATGACAGGATCAAGGCGGGCACCCGCCGGGACATCGCCCATGGTGGCGATGGCGACGACATCATCTCGGGCAATCGGCACGATGACACCTTGTTCGGCGGTGCCGGCGATGACCGGCTGAACGGCGGTGGCGGCGATGACTGGCTCGAGGGCGGGCCCGGGAACGACTGGTTGCGCGGCGGCGAAGGGGCGGACCGGTTCGTCTTCGATACCGGGTTCGGGCGCGACGAGGTGGATGATTTCGACCCGCAGGAAGACCGGCTTGTGATCACAACCACGCTCTGGAGCGGATCGGCCGAGCAATTGGTGAGTGCCAGGGCCGAGATCACGTCGGTGGGGGTCGAGCTGGATCTCGGCGAAGGCGACGTGATCCTGTTCAGCAGCCTTAACTCCGTTTCAGGGCTCGCCGGGGCAATTGATTGGGCATGAGCGGCGAATCGGCGCCGCCTGGGTCAATGGAGTCCGGACCATGTGTATGATGTGTGCCCTGTCCGTCGACGGACATCTGGACGGTTTTCACCCCCGGATCGACGGGTTGATCGGTTACCTTTCCGGGACTGGCGCGGCCGCCGTTGACCCTGGACCCTACGATCCGGTCGAATCATTGGATACCGGGGCCCGCATCGACGGGCGGGTGATCGACGTTGTCTTCGCGCCGCCCGGCTATCAAACACCCTTGACCAGCTACGGCCGGATCGACGCAGAGGCGTTCAGTGACTACGAAATCGCGCGGTTCGAAAGCGCCTTCGACATGATCGAAGCGGTGATCGACGTGGAGTTTCGGATCACGACCGATCCGGACCGGGCCGACCTGACGCTGGTGCTTGATTCCGACGACCTGGGCGGTGCCACGCTTGGCTTCATGTATTTCCCGTTGGGCACGGCCCTGGATGGGCTGGGGGTGTTCAACGGGGCGCTGTGGGACGATGGCCCGGGTGGCGACCTCGAAGACGGCGGAATCGGCATGACGACGATCGTGCACGAATTGTTGCATGGTCTTGGCCTTGCGCATCCCCATGACGATGTCCTGGGCACCGACGTGCTGGCCGGGGTCCTGGCGTCCAGCGGCAGCTATGGTATCCACGAGCTTAACCAGGGCATCTTTACCACGATGTCCTATAACCGGGGCTGGAGCA
The DNA here is from genome assembly GCA_001314655.1 of Rhodobacteraceae bacterium HLUCCA08. GTDB lineage: Bacteria > Pseudomonadota > Alphaproteobacteria > Rhodobacterales > Rhodobacteraceae > Salibaculum. The sequence continues at coordinate 278,830 of LJSF01000016.1, forward strand.
CCGGCGAATGGGGTGCGCCGCGGGATTTCGACGGGCGCTGGGGGTCCGAACTGGGCCCGATGGCGCTGGATATCGCGGCGCTGCAACGGCTGTATGGCCCGAACCTGGCCCATGCCACGGGCGACGACGTCTATCGTTTGCCCGACGTCAATGACAGCGGCACCTATTGGCGTGCCTTGTGGGACGCGGGCGGTATCGACACGATCGTCTATGATGGCATGCGCGACCTTCGGATCGACCTGAACGCCGCCACGTTGGAGGGCGATTACGGCGGCGGGGGGCCGATATCCTCGGCCATGGGGATCGCCGGCGGATTCACCATTGCCCATGGCGTTGTAATCGAAAACGCCTTTGGCGGCGCCGGGTCCGACAACATCACCGGCAACGGTGTCGCCAATACCCTGCGTGGAGAGGCCGGCGATGACGCGCTGCTGGGCGGTGGCGGTGATGATGAACTGCATGGCGGAACCGGGGACGATTGGCTGGATGGAGGCGAGGGCGACGATGTTCTTCGTGGCGGGCCGGGACGCGACGTGCTGTATGGCGGGTCGGGGCAGAACGTGCTGAACGGTCAACGTCATGGGGACACGCTTCATGGCGGCGACGACCGCGACATTCTGCGCGGCGGAGGCGGTTCCGACACCATCTGGGGCCATGGTGGCGATGACAGGATCAAGGGGGGAACCCGCCGGGACATCGCCCATGGTGGCGATGGCGACGACATCATCTCGGGCAATCGCCATGATGACACCTTGTTCGGCGGCGCCGGCGATGACCGGCTGAACGGCGGTGGCGGCGATGACTGGCTCGAAGGCGGGTCCGGGAACGATTGGCTGCGCGGCGGCGAAGGCGCGGACCGGTTCGTCTTCCGGCCGGATTTCGGACGGGATCGGATAGACGATTTCGACCCCGGGCTGGATCGGCTGTTGATCGACAGCGCCATCGCGCCCGACCTGGACGCCGCCGAAATCGCAGCCAGGGTGTTGCGCGGCGCAGAAGGGCTGGTGTTGGATTTCGGCGCTGACCAGGTCCTGTTTCTGGACGGTCTGGACACGACGGATGGATTGGCCGGTGCGATCCTGTTGGGGTCCTGGTAGCGCGGTCGCGCGGCGCGTTGTCACCGGTTCGACCAGGAGTTGTGTCGCGTGCCGATATCGGGTCTAACGGATTGGACTTGCAACGATCACCTGGGGCGGCCTGACCGTCAGATCAACACCATGCTCTTTCGGTTCGTGACCGCGCTGACACCGGGACAGAAGCAGTTGATCCTGCTTCTGATCGACATGCTGCTGATCCCGATGTCGCTGTTCCTGGCGATCGGCCTGCTGCGCCCCTGGGTGGCCCTCGACGCCGGCGCCCTTTTCGCCCTGCTGCCATTGATTCTGTGCCTGGCCTGTGCCGGTGCGGTCTATGCGCATCTGCTTCGCCTGCCGCGGATCAAGCTGAATGCCTATGAAATGCAGGGGCTGCAGCTGACCGCGATCTATGCCGTCCTGATCGGCATGACCGCCGGGCTGAGCGCGCCTGTCCTGGTGACACAGGCGCCAATGCGGATGGTGGACGGCCAGGTGTTGACCGTATTCACCATGATCCTCCTGATCCTGGGTGCGACGGTCCGGGTCGCGATGCGGGCGATCCTGATCCGGATCTATCGCCGCCACAGCGGTTGCAAGCGGGTGCTGATCTACGGGGCCGGCAAGACCGGACTGCAACTGGCCGCGGCGCTCAAGAACGATGATTCGATGATTCCCATCGCCTTCATCGACGACAACCCGGCCCAGCATGGCCGGATGGTCGAAGGTTTGCCGGTCTACGGCCCGATGAAGCTGGAGCGATTGATGACCGAGCGGCGGATCGACCGGGTGCTGCTGGCGATGCCGTCGATCCCGCGCGCGCGGCAGAACCAGATCGCCCATCGGATCGAGAAGGCCGGCGGAGAGGTGCGCGCGGTGCCGTCCTTTGCCGCATTGCTGAGCGAAGGGTCCTTGTTGGACAGGATCCAGCCGATCGATCACGACACGCTGCTGGGCCGCAAGGGTCTGGAGGCCGCATTGGTGTCCACCGGCGGGGTCTATGCCGGAAAGGTGGTGATGATAACCGGGGCCGGCGGGTCCATCGGTTCGGAACTGGCGCGGCAATTGCTGGCCAATGCACCGCGCAAGCTGGTTCTTTTCGAATTGAGCGAATTGGCGCTCTATCAGGTCGAGCGCGAATTGGCGGAGCTTGATGCGGCAACGCGATTCGAAATCGTCGCCGTTCTGGGGTCGGTGACCAGCGAGAACGCGGTGCGCCGCACGATCCGCGACCACGGCGTCGAGGTCATCCTGCACGCCGCCGCCTACAAGCATGTGCCGCTGGTCGAGACCAATCCACTGGAAGGGCTGCGCAACAACGTTCTGGGCACCAAGGTCCTGGCCGATGTCGCCCGGGACGAAGGCGTGACCGACTTTCTGCTGGTGTCGACCGACAAGGCGGTGAACCCGCGCAATGTCATGGGGGCGTCGAAACGGCTGGCCGAACTGGTCGTGCTGGATCTGGCGGCGCGCAGCGACGCGACCCGGTTCACCATCGTGAGATTCGGCAATGTGCTTGGATCCTCCGGCTCGGTCGTGCCGCTGTTCGAGGAACAGATCGCCCGCGGCGGGCCCCTGACCCTGACCCACGAAGAGGTCACGCGCTATTTCATGACCATCGGCGAGGCAGCGCGGCTGGTCCTGGTATCGGGCAGCCTGAATGATGATGGCGGGGTCTTTGTGCTGGATATGGGCCAGCCTGTCCCGATCCGCATGCTGGCCCGACGGATGATCGAGGCGGCCGGCTATACCGTGCGCGACGATGACAATCCCGACGGCGATATCGAGATCGCGGTCACCGGCCTGCGCCCCGGAGAAAAACTGCACGAGGAACTGGTGCGCGGATCGGCGGAATTGATGCCCACCGGGCATCCGAAGATTCTGCAGACCTCGGAAACCGGCCTGTCCGAACTGGAGGTCGCCGCGGCGATCAAGGCCCTGAGGCAGGCGCTTGAAGAAGGCGATCCCGACCGCGCGTTCCAGGCGATCGCCCGTTTCGTGACAGATTATCGCGCCGCGCCTCGGGGCGGCGTGACGCTGAGCGGCCGGGTCGTGCCGCCTCAGACGCCGTAATACTCCCTGTACCAACGCACGAACCGCGCCACGCCGTCGCGGAAATCGGTTTGTGGCGCATAGCCTGTAAGCGCCTTGAGCAGGGTCGCATCGGCCCAGGTCGCCGGCACGTCACCCTTTTGCATCTCCATCAGGTTGCGGATCGCGGGGCGGCCGATCTCGGCCTCGATCGCGTCGATGAAGTCCAGCAGCCGCACCTTGTCGGAATTGCCGATATTGACGATGCGGAACGGCGCGACAGGTGACAGGGTGTCGCCCGAAACAGGCTCTGTTCCGGCCCGATCCGCCACTTTGGGCGGCACGGCATCGATCAGCAGGGCGATGCCCCGCACCAGGTCCTCGACATAGGTGAAGTCGCGCCACATGTCGCCGTGATTGTAGATGTCGATCGGGTCGCCTTGCAGGATCGCGCGGGTGAACTTGAAATAGGCCATGTCGGGCCGCCCCCAGGGGCCATAGACGGTAAAGAACCGGAACAAGGTCGTGGGCAGCGCGTTCAGATGCGCCCAGGCATGGCCCATCGCCTCGGTCGCCTTCTTGGTGGCGGCATAGATCGTCAGCGGCGTGTCGGCCTTGTGGACCTCGGCATAGGGCATGTCCGTGTTGGCGCCGTAGACCGACGAGGTGGAGGCCATCAGAAGGTGGTCCACCGCATGCTCTTGCGCCAGTTCCATCACGTTGAAGGTGCCGACCACGTTGCTGTCGATATAGGCGCGCGGGTTTTCGAGGCTGTAGCGTACCCCGGCCTGGGCGGCGAGGTGGATGATCACGTCGGGCCGCGCGGCCGCGACCGCGCGGGCAAGCGCATCGCGGTCCTCCAGCGCGCCTTCGGTGGCGGTGAAGCCGGCATTCTGCAACAGCATCTGGTGGCGGCGTTGCTTCAGCCGGATGTCGTAGTAATCGGTCATCCCGTCGAAGCCGGCGACGCGCCAGCCCTGGTCCAGCAGCACCTGCGCCAGGTGAAACCCGATGAATCCGGCACTGCCGGTGATGAATGCGCTGCGCATGGTCGTCGTCCTGGTCCTGTGTCGGGCGGACCATGGCACGGATGGCGCCGGACCGGAATCCCGCGCGCGCCGGACCTGCGGTGAATTTCACCGGTCCGGTGGACCCGCGCGCATCGATGCACTAAGGACAGGGCCGCGTCACCACGCGCATTGCCCGACACAGGGAGCCGACGAGTTGCGGGCCAGTTTCTACACCGCCTATCACAAGACCGCGCCCTTGCTGGCCTCGCGCTCGGTCAGGCCGATCCACGTGGGCCGCGCCACCGCCGCCGCGCCGCTGTCCGGCATGATCGGTGACGATACCGGCGATCATATTTCAGGTCGAAACGCCGCCTATTGTGAACTTACGGCCCTGTATTGGGCCTGGAAGAACGATCATGACAGCACCCATCTGGGGCTGATGCATTACCGGCGGGTCTTTGACCTGGGCGGCCGGTTCGATGGCACCATGGCTGAACGCAAGCCCGGGGTCGTCCATATCCCCGACCTTTTGACCGATATCGAGAGTTGGGTCGACCAGATCGGGCCGAACACGGTGCTGTTGCCTGAGACGCATGTGATGGGCCGCAACGTCGAAGAGAACTACGCCCGCGGTCATGCGATCCAGGATTTCGAGGCGGTGCGCCGGATCATCGCAGCGCATCACCCCGACGATCTGGGTGTCTTCGACAAGGTCGCGCGTGGCCGCAAGGTGCGGTTGGGAAACATGGCCCTTTTCCCGCGTCCCTTGTTCGACCGCTATTGCAGCTGGCTGTTCGATATCCTCGACCGGCTGGAAGCGGAGCCGCTGGACCGAAGCCGATACAGCACCTACCAGGCCCGTTACCCGGGCTTCATCGCCGAACGGCTGCTGACCGTCTTTGCCGAGAAACTGGCCGAGGATCCGGGCGCCTACGACATCCACGAGGCGCCGATCGTCAATTTCGCGGATGCGCTGGTCACGCCGGTCATCGCCGATGACAGCCTGAACGGTGCGCGCAACGTCAATATCGCCTTCTCCGCCGACCGGGCTTACCTGCCCCACGCGGCGGCGATGTTGCGATCGATGTTCGATCATGCGGCGCCGGACCGGACCTATACCCTGTTCTTTCTGCATTCGCGGATCGGGGTCGACACGCTTGCGCCCTTGCGCGCGATGCTGGCCGGTCTCTCGGGCGTGACGCTGACCGAAATCAACGTGGGCGCAGTGTTCGACACCAGCTATCGTTCGGCAAGCCGGGCGCCGTCGAACGCGACCTACAACCGGTTCCTGCTGTTCGAACTGCTGCCGGGGATCGACCGGATCCTTTATGTCGATGCCGACATGATCTTTCGCGGCGACGTGGCAAGGATTTTCGATGCCGATCTGGGCGGACAGCCGATCGGCGCCGTGCCGGACTACATCATGACCCGGACGCTGACCGGTCCGACGCCCACGGTCGACCCGCAGGTTCCGGACCTTTACAGGTATCAACGCGACGTGCTGGGTCTGTCCGATGATGACATCGCCGGCTATGTGAATGCCGGGCTGGTGCTGTTCGATTTCGCGGCCATGGATGTGCCGCGGACCGGGCGCGATCTGGTCGAGATGGCCCGGACCAAGACCTTTCTGTTCCGCGACCAGGACATCCTGAACGCCTATTTCAAAGGCCGCATCGCGCGTCTGGACGACCGCTGGAACGTGTTCAACACAGATGCTGCCGGCTATGGACGCGTGCCGGCGGACAATCACGCAAAGGCGATGGCGGCCCGGCGCGACCCGCTGGTGATCCACTATGCGTCCGGCGATTTCAAACCCTGGCTTCCGATACCTGTCCTTTGGGCCGAGCATTACTGGGGCGCCCTGTGCCGCACACCCTATTTCGCCGAGGTCATCGCAGGAACGAAGACCGCGCATCACGTGCCCAAGCCTCGGGTTGCCGGCGCCGACCATGGCCGGCTGGTCCGGTTCGGTGCACGGGTCGCGAACCGCTTTCCGGTGCTACGTCCCGTCCTTTTGCGCCTCTATGCCCGGCTCAGATCTCGCCAGGGGCGTTGATTGGTCCAGAGGTGACAAGGGCGCCCCGCAAGGCGCCCCGTCAGATCGACCACGGTCGACGTTACCGCCAGGTCGACACGCAGGGGATCTTGGAGCGGTCGCAACGGTCGGCGTATTTCTCGGCGATCTCGTGGACCTCTTCCATCAGCCCGGCTTCGAGCTTGATCGGGTCGAGCCCCATGCCGAGGAACCGGTCATTGGCGACGTGCAGGTCGTTTTCCGCATCCTCGTTGCGCGGGTTTTCGACAAAGGCGATCTCGGCGCCCATCTTGTCGTGGATCATCCGGGCCAGGTCGCGCAACCGGTGGGTTTCGGTCATCTGGTTGAGGATGTTCACCCGTTCGCCCTTTTGCGGCGGGTTGTTCAACGCCAGCTCGATGCACTTGCAGGTGTCCTGGATATGGATGAAGGCCCGGGTCTGGCCGCCGGTGCCGTGCACGGTCATCGGGTATTTCACTGCCGCCTGCATGATGAAGCGGTTCAGCACCGTGCCGTAATCGCCGTCGTAGTCGAAGCGGTTGATCAGCCGCTCGTCCATCTTGGTCTCTTCGGTCTGGGTGCCCCAGACGATGCCCTGGTGCAGATCGGTGATCTTCACCTTGTCGTTCTTGTTGTAGTAGAAAAAGAACAGCTGATCCTGGCTTTTCGTCAGGTGATAGATCGAGCCGGGGTTGGTCGGATACAGGATTTCGGTCTCGGTCTCGCCCTGGGGGGTTTCCAGCTTCACCTTGAGATAGCCTTCGGGGATCTTCATCCCGGCGGTGCCGTAGCCGTAGACGCCCATCGTCCCGAGGTGGATCAGGTGGATGTCCAGCCCGGATTCCACGATCGCGGCCAGGACGTCATTGGTGGCGTTCAGGTTGTTGTCGACCGTGTAGCGCTTGTGCTGGGCCGATTTCATCGAATAAGGCGCGGCGCGCTGTTCGGCGAAATGGATCACGGCGTCGGGCTTTTCGTCCTGAAACAGCGACAGAAGGCGGTGATACTGCTTGCCGACGGTGATGTTGTGAAACCGGATTTCCTTGCCGGTCAGGTCTTTCCAGACCGCGAGCCGTTCGCCGATCGGCCGGATCGGGGTCAGGCTGTCGACCTCCAGTTCGACATCGATCTTCCGGCGCGACAGGTTGTCGACGATGATGACCTCGTGGCCCGCATTGGACAGATGCAGGGCGTTGGGCCATCCGCAGAAACCGTCACCGCCAAGAATGATTACTTTCATGCCGCGAGTCCTTCTCGGCTAACCTTGTTTCACTCGGACCGGTTGATTCCCCAAAACGCGGCAAAAGGCCAGAGAAAGGCGCGAACTTTCGCGGGGAAACTCGTGGAAAAGGCGACTTGTCGCGCAGCAAGCGTTGCTCACCCAGCGAACGCCGGCTTCATGCGCTGGTGAGACGGCTCGGACAGAGTGCCCGCGATCCATGACGGGAGCCCCACCGATGTCCGAAACCTCGCAGATCCTGAACCTGCCCTATATCCAGCCGGCGCAGGCCCAGAAACACGTGACACATAACGAGGCGTTGCGGATGCTGGACGCCATCGTGCAGCTTAGCGTCGCCGATGCCGACCGGACCCAACCGCCGGCATCGCCGCAGCCCGGAGACCGGCACATCGTCGCCTCCGGGGCGACGGGCGACTGGACCGGCAAGGATGGTCAGGTGGCGATCTTCGACTTTTCCGCCTGGGTCTTCGTCGAACCCAAGGAGGGCTGGCAGGCCTATGACCGATCGATTGGCGGCTTGCTGACTCATGACGGCACGGGCTGGGCGCCGATCCCGGTGAACCTCAACGCCGCTGACCTGCAGAACCTCGACGGCGTGGGGATCAATGCAAGCGCCGATCCGGTCAATCGCTTCGCCCTGGCGTCCGAGGCGAGCCTGTTCGGCCATGACGGCGCCGGGCACCAGCTGAAGGTCAACAAGGCCACGACCGGCGATACCGCGTCGCTTCTGTTCCAAAGCGGCTTTACGGGCCACGCCGAAATGGGGCTGGCCGGCGACACCGCGTTCAGCGTCAAGGTCAGCCCGGACGGAATCGCCTGGACCACGGCGCTGAATGTCGATCCCGGCACCGGCGCGATCACCGGAGCGGCGATACAGCAATCGGCCACGGACTCGTCGCCGGGTCGACTGATGGTTGCCGAACATGGTGTCCTTCGGGCCGACATCCTGGGGACAGTGGCCGAAGTCGGAGGCGTGCCGACGGGCGCATTGTTCGAATCCGGCAGCAACAGTGACGGATCCTGGGTGCGTTTCGCGGACGGGACGCAGATCTGCCGCCTGACCACCACGCTGAATTTCAACGCCAGCAGCCGCCTGTTGCGCGACTGGACCTACCCGGTGCCCTTCGCGAGCGGGTCGGACGTGTCGGTCAACCTGTCCTTGTCGACCGAGTTCGAGGCCACGCCCGACCCTGAGGATTTCGCCTTTTTCGGCGCTCGGCACGGCGTGTCGGGTGGCAATGTCGGCTGTTCTCTGCGGCTCTATCGCCGCACCGGCGGAACCGATTTCCAGCCGGGCGATACGATGACCGTCTATGCCACGGCCATCGGACGCTGGACCTAGGGGGCAGACGCGTCGGAATAGCCGAAGCGGGCGAAATCGGCGGCATAGACCCGGGCGACGATCCGGGTCAGCCGCATGTCGTACTCGGCCGGGTGCGAGACATCCCGCCCGGTTCGCTTGCCGGCGCGGGAAATCGGCAACGCCTGCCCGACCCGCGTTTCGAGCGATGCCCAATCCGCGTCGAAGCGTTCCAACCGGCCGATGAAATCGAATTGCAGCCGGTCCACCGAAAGGTTCAGGACCTGGGGCCGCCAATGGGGGTTGAAACCCGCTGGATCCCGGCCATCAAGGGACTCGACGAATTCGGCGAAACCGGGTCGATGATCCGGATCAAAGCCGGCCTGTTCGCGCGGCCGGCTATGTTTCCGCGGCCGGGCGATCTTGTTGAGATAGGCAGAGCGCAGCCGATCGAACGGGTTGCGCACGAAACTGAACAGGAGCTTTCCGGCTCGTTCGCGCTCCAGCCGGGCCGGGGTCAGGTCGGGCCAGGTCAGCAGAGGAGAGCCTTCGTGGCTGTGCACCGAGGGCCGTGGTTCATGGCCCTGGTCGCCCAATTCGGCCCTTTGCAGGGACAGTTTGATCGTCGAACAGGCAACCTTCGGGTTGTTCACATAGACCAGACCCAGGGCCGGTGCGACGTGGAACGACTTCAGATATTGCTGCGGGTCCAGGCTCATGCGGGATCGACCGACCAGCCGGCGGCGCGCGCCACCAGACCCCTGTAGGCGTCGCCCGTCCTGAGGCGAAGAAGCGAATCCCGCAAGGTCAGAGCCTGTTTTCGCGCCATGTCGGGCGCCGCGAGGACGTCGCGCAACTGCGCGACATAGGCGTCGGGGCCCGCAGAACCCGGCACCGGGCGCGACAATTCGGGGTCCAGCACCTCGGGCGTGCCACCGATCGCGGTGCCGACGATCGGCAGCCCGGACATCGCGACCTCCAGCAGGATCTGCGGCACCCCGTCCCAGCCCGATGTGTAAAGAAAGGCCGACGCCTGATGCACCGGCAGGTCGGTGAAAGCGCCATAGGTGCCTTCCAGCTTCAGGTTGGCGGGAACTGCCCGAAGCCCCTCGGCCCCGGCGCCCATGACCTGTTCACCCCAGACCCTGAAATCGGCCTCGGGCATGGCACGGGCGATCTCGACCAGCAGATCGGGGCGTTTCTGCGGATCCAGCCGTCCGGCCCAGAACACCTGCGGCCGCGATCCGGGCTCCGGGATCGGCGCCACCGGGATGGTGGTGTCGACCGGCCCGGGCAGGACGATCAGCTTGCCGGCCTGGTCGGGCGGCACGAGGAAATCGGACCGCAGCTTTTCGGCAAGATAGTGACTATCGGTGCAGACCGCGCCGGCCAGGTCGAAATGCTTGTAGAAGCGCGTGAGCGGATAACCGGTCCGCAATCCCAAGTCGCTGCGTTCCTCGCACAGCAGGCACGGCACGATCCGGCACGACGCGGCCAGCGCGTTGCCATAGGGCACCAGCGCATCCCAGAGCGTGCGGCTGTTGACGTTGAACACCACCTCGGCCTTCAGCGAACGGATCAGTTCCACCACCAGTCTTTGGTGCTGTTTCGGCGCAAGGCGATTGCCCCAGGCGCTTGCGTCGACCACGCGGACCCCGTCGGGCAGGCGCCCCGGGGGCAAGGTGCCGCCGGCGTCCGTCGTGAGCAGCACGACGTTTTCCGCGCCGCACAGATCGGCCAGGGCATGGGCCAGGTGCCCCTCCATCCGCCGTGCGCCCCCGAAACGGGGACGATTGACGGCGATCACCACACGGGCCCGCCGGTTGCCGGCCTGGCGATGCAGATCCCAGATCGCGGCCGTGCGCCTGGTGGTGAGGTCGTCCTGTAGCGGAGGAATGCGCAATTCCTGCACGGCCGGCCAGGTCAGCTCGATGATCGGCTCGAAGGCTGCAGCCCTTGCGACCTGTTCGCCCAACGCCCCGTGCAAAAGGCGCGATCGCAGGGTGCGGAACCGGTCCTGCCAGGCGCGTTCGAGGCCTTGCGCATTCTGGCCCAACGCCGCCGCAAGTGTCTCTAACCCGGCGAAAGGCGCGCCAATCAGCCCCGCGTCCCGCCCGGTTTGGATCCAGTGCTGAAAGGCCGCGGCGCCGGTCGGCGGATCCTTCATCCCGGACCCGGCCAGGCGGCGCGCGTAGGGCTGGGTGCCGAAGAACGGGGTCGGATTGCGCCCTTCGCGCGCGCCGGCGCGGATGTAATGGGCGACCGGGTCGATCGCGGGTTGCGCGGCGATGTCGGGGTTTGCGGCCAGGTAATAGGCATGGTCGAACTGCGGTTTGATCGCCGCATAAAGACGCGGATTGTCGCGATCGTTGTGCAGCTGCCGGGCCCGTTCGACCCGCGCGTCGAAATCGGGTCCGTGCAACGGCCCTTGAGGGCGCGGCGGACCGGCGGGCCGGGCCTGACCGCCCGGCGGCGGCGGTTCACCTTTGGCGGCGCGGGCCAGGTCGGCCACCCGGTCGATCGCCATCGGCTCGATCGCGCGGACCAGGGCATCGCGGCTGCGGCTTTCGGTGACCAGAGAGGCATCGCGCCGGCGCTTGAAGATGATCGTATCGGGCGCATGCACATGGCGCCAGCCGGCGGCCATCGTCTCGATCGCGAATTGCCAGTCCTGGAACGACAGCCCGGCGGGAATGTCCCGGTGGACATAGGGGATCTCCTCATGTGCCGCGCGCGGAGCAAGGCAGAGGCTGTCGTAGTAGTTCATGAAATAGAAATGGTAGGGCGTGAACAGCGGGTCGTCCTGTTCGATCTTTTGAAAGACCGAACGGGTCCCGTCGAAGAGCCAGTTGAGTTCGGGATGCACGATGGCGCGGGGGCCGGTTTCGGCCAGCCGTCGCAGGCCCAGCGCCAGCCAGTTTTCGGAAAACAGGTCGTCCGCATCGAGAAAGGCGATGGCCGCGCCCCGGCTGTGCGGCAGGATCGCGTTGCGGGTGCGACCCAGGTCACCGCCATTCACCTCGATCCGGGTCCAGTGATCCAGGGCCGGCTGGTGAAAGAAGGCTTGGGTCGCCGCGGTCGCGTTGTCCAGGGCGATCATCCGTTCGACCCTGTGACCCTCGGCCTCGGCCATGGCGATGGCCGCATCGGCGGCACGCATCGTGGGGCCCGAAACCACGGTTTCGGAATGCGCGGTCACGATGACGGAAAGATCGAAACGCTCAGCCAAGCAACTCTTGCCCCAGGCGGCGCCCATCCTGGCGCCTGTGGACAGTTGACTAGAGCCTGCGTCGGGCCATTGCAATCATTCGCCCCGGCGCCGCATTCCGGTGCAAGCGGTTTGATTCTTCGGGCGCCGCGTCCTAAGGACGGGTCGGTTGATGGTAAACAAAGGGCGGTCCGGATGAAGAATTCCTCCACCATGGTGCTTGTCGGCGGCTTCGGCTTCGTCGGGCGCAACATCCTGGATGTGGTGATGACCGACCCGGCCTTTTCGGGCCTCGATCCGGTGGTGATCGACAATCTGTCCAACGCCGCGCCCGGGCACGAGGCCCTGGACCTGCCCAGCCATGCGGGCAGCTACGAAACCGCCGAGGCGCTGGCCTTTCTGGACGGGCTGGAGGGCGACCGCGACGGGCGCATCTTCGTCTTTCTGGCCGGCGAAACCCGGGTGGCGGAATCGAAGGACAGGCCGCTGGATTTCATCGACGCCAATATCAGCGACCCCGCCCGCTTCGTGATGCAGGCGGTGCGGCCGGGCGACAGGTTCATCCTGATCTCGACCGCCGGCGCGCTGTTCGACGGCACCTTCGAGGTGCGCGTCGACAGCCCCTATTGCCCCAAGAATTTCTATGGCGCGACCAAGGCGGCCGAGGAAATGATCCTGGGCAAGCTGGTCGAGCTGCGCGGCGGCACCTTTTCCGTGGTGCGTCTGACCAATGTCTTCGGACGGTTTTCCGACAACAAGAAAAGCGCGATCCATGCCTTCACCCGCGCCGCGATCGCCGGCGACAGCGTCACCATCAACGGCGATGGGCTGCAAAGCCGAGATTTCATCTATGCGGGCGACGTGGGTCTTGGCATCGCCACGCTGGCCAACCGTCTGCGCGCGGGCGAAGCGACCGCGCCGGTCAACATGCTGGGTTCCGGCCACAGCACCTCGCTGATGGATGTCGTCGCCGCGATCGAAGCGGCGACGGGCCGATCTCTGGCCTATGAAAAGATCCCCGCAACGGACCTGCTGGCGACGGAGCCACGCGACGTGATCGCCAATGGCGATGATGTGCGCGTGTTGCTGGGCGACCGGATCACGCCGTTTGTCGACGGGATCCGTGCGACCCACGCCTATTACGCCGGCTGACGGGCACGTGGCCGTGGACCGGGTCATCGTCGCGGGCGCCGGGCTGTCCGGCGCGGTTCTGGCCCGGGAACTGGCCGAGGCGGGCCTTGGCGTGACCGTTTTCGAATCGCGCGATCATGTCGCGGGCAATTGCCACACCGCCCGCGACCCCGAGACCGGCGTGTTGGTCCATGTCTATGGGCCGCATATCTTTCACACCGACGATGCCGAGGTCTGGGATTACGTCAACGCGCACGCCCGGTTCATGCCCTATCGCCATACAGTGCGCACGACGGTTGGTGACAGGGTGTTTTCGCTTCCCGTCAACCTGGCGACGATCAACGCGCTGTTCGGCCTCGACATGACCCCGGACGAGGCCGAGGCCTTTGTCCGCGCCCGCACCGTGCAGCCCGATGGCCCGCCCCGAACCTTCGAAGAGCAGGCGCTGGCGATGATCGGGCCCGAACTCTACGAGGCGTTCTTCAAGGGTTACACGCAAAAGCAATGGGGCGTGCATCCGCGCGATCTGCCCGCCGCGATCCTGAAACGCCTGCCGGTGCGGTTCACCGCCGATGACAGCTATTTCCCGCACCGGTTCGAGGGCATTCCGAAGGACGGCTATACCGCGATGGTCGCGTCGATCCTGGACCACCCGGGGGTCGATCTGCACCTGTCGACGCCGTTCGACGGCGATCCGGACGCTGCGCATCTGGTCTATACCGGCCCGCTCGATGCCTATTTCGGGCATCGCCTGGGTCGGCTGGGCTATCGCACGCTGGATTTCGAACACCATCGCGCCGAGGGCAGGGTCCAGGATTGCGCGGTGATGAATTTCGGCGATGTCGACGTGCCGCAGACCCGCATCACCGAACACAAGCATTTCGCCCCCTGGGAACGGCACGACAGGACCGTCTGGACCCGGGAACGCGCGCGCGATTGCGGCCCGGACGACATTCCCTATTACCCGATCCGCCTGGTGCGTGAAAAAGCGCTGCTGGCCGATTACGTGGCGCTTGCCCGGTCCGAAACCGGGGTGACCTTTGCCGGCCGGCTGGGCACCTATCGCTATCTCGACATGGATCGCTGCATCCGCGAGGCGCTGGATTGTGCCCGGGCGATCCTGGCCGCCCGGCGGGACGGGGCACCGATGCCGGTCTTTTCCGCCCCGCCGCTGGGATAGGCGTTGCGCCGTCCCGGGGCTTTCGACAGGCTGTGCCGCGGAAGGAGCACGTCCCGCCGATGCCGCAAGACCCCGTGATCCTGCTGACCCGGCCGCAATCGGCCTCGGACCGGTTCGCATCGGCCCTGCGCGCGCATTGGTCCGGCCATATCGAAATCAGCCCGATTATGGCGATCGAGCCGGTTCCGGTGACCGATGTCCCAAAGGCGCCCGGCGGCGTGATCCTGACCTCGGGCCATGCGGTTCCGGCGGCGGCGACGCTCGCTCCGGGCGCCACGGCCTATTGCGTCGGGGGCACCACGGCCGGGCGGGCATCCCGGGCGGGCCTTGATGCGATCAGCGCCGGCGGCGATGCCGAGGCGCTGGTGGCGATGATTCTCGCCGACCCTCCCCGGGGCGCCTTGCTGCATCTGCGCGGCGCCGAGGCCCGGGGCGATGTCGCGGCGCGACTGACTGACGCGGGGGTGCCCTGCGCGGACCGCGTCGTTTATCGCGCCGTTCCCTGCAATCTGAGCGCCCGGGCGCAGGCGCTTCTGGACGGGGACGCTCCGGTGATCCTTCCCCTGTTTTCGCCCCGTTCGGCTGAATTAGTCTCTGGCCAGGGACCTTGGCGGGCCGAGCTTCGTATCGCCGCCATGAGCGCGGCGGTGGCCCGGGCGGCGACACCGCTTTGTGCGGCGCGGCTCGATATCGCGGCGCAGCCCGAGGCGGAGGCGATGTTAACGCTGACTCTGCGCCTGCTCGCTTGAGGGTCGTCCGGCGGCGGGATAGGGTCCGAATGTCGGTCCGACACGATCACCGAAGGGGGAAGGATATTGGCGAAATCGACGAAGCCGCCTCGTGGTAACCGCAACGCCCCCGCGTCCGACGACCCGTCGGACCCGAAATTCGTTGTTCCCGAGGCCGAAATCACGGATGCCGAAATCAACGAAGACGCAAAGTCCGACGATGGCGATGCGTCGATCGCCGCGGAGGCGGCGCCGGACGACACGCCCGAAACGGGTGCCGATGACGCAGCGACGACGCCCGAGGCGTCCGCAGGATCGACCCCCCCCAAGGCGGAGCCCGATGTCGAAGAGCCGGTGACCGAGCCGGATCGGCGCGAGGCCGACCAGGTTGACGAGCCAGCCGACACCCGGCCCGACCCCACCGTGGACGCCGAACCGCCAAGGCGTGGCGGGTTCGCCGGTGGTCTGTTCGGCGGTCTTCTGGCCGGAGTGATCGGATTTGGCGTCGCCACTTATCTGTTCCGTGATGCGGCGCCCGACCCGACCCCGGACATCGCCGCGAACAGGACCGCGATCGATACCTTGCGCTCGGATCTGGACGCCCTGCCGCCGGTGCCGGACCTGTCCGCGCTGCGGGACGAGGTAGGCGCGATCGACGGTCGCCTGACCGATCTGTCGGACACCTTGCAATCAGAGAACGAGCAGACCGAGACCCGGCTGGCCGATCTCGACCAGCGGCTGAGCGATCTGGAAAAGGCGCCCAATGCCGACGGCACCCTGTCGGACCAGGCGATGGCCGCCTATCAGCGCGACCTCGATACGCTGCGCGCCGAGATCGACGCCCAGCAGGACCAGATGGCCGCGCTGGCCGCCGATGCCGAAACCGCCCTGGCCGGCGCCGAGGCCGAAGCCCAGGCGATCGAACAGGCCGCGCGCGATGCGGCGGCCCGCGCCACGCTTGCCCGGCTGCGGGCCGCGCTGGATACCGGCGAACCCTTCGCGTCGCTGATCCCTGACCTGGGCGATCTGGGCGCCGACCTGCCGGCCGCCCTGACCTCGGTCGCCGATGCCGGCGTGCCGACGGTGCAGGAGCTGAGCAGCTCTTTCCCCGACGCGGCCCGCGCAGCCCTTGCCGCGGCCCGGGCCGAGGACGGCGCAAGCGGCGGCGTCGGCGCCTTTCTGCGTGACCGGTTCGAGGTCCGCTCGACCGTGCCGCGCGACGGCGACGACCCGGACGCGGTCCTGTCCCGCGCCGAAGCGGCGGTGCGCGACGGCCGCCTGTCCGATGCCCTGGCCGAGGTCGAGACCCTGCCCGAAGCCGCCCGTGCCGCGATGACCGATTGGTTGGCCGAAGCCGAGGCGCGCCGCAACGCCGTGGCCGCCGTCGATACCCTGATGCAATCCGTTTCCGATAATTGAGGCTGCCGCCCATGCTCTGGTCCCTGACGAAGATTCTGCTGTTCGTGGCTGCCATCACCGCCGCGACCTTTGGCGCGACGATGTTGATGGGGGTCGAAGGCGGTGCCGTGGTCGATATCGGCGGCCGGGCCTATTCCTTTTCGGTCCTGGACATGGTGATCGGGGCGATCGTCCTGGTGGCCGTGATCTGGCTTCTGTTCAAGCTGGTCGGTCTGCTTGTCGCTGTCTTCAAGTTCCTCAACGGCGATGAAACCGCGATTTCGCGCTATTTCGCCCGCAACCGCGAACGCCGCGGCTTCGAGGCGCTGAGCGAGGGGATGATGGCGCTGGCCTCGGGCGATGGGCGGTTGGCGATGGCCAAGGCAACGCGCGCGGATCGCTATCTGAACCGCCCCGATCTGACCAACCTGCTGACCGCCCAGGCGGCCGAGATGGCCGGCGACAAGCGCATGGCCGAGCTGACCTATCGCAAGCTGCTGGAGGACGAGCGGACCCGCTTTGTCGGCGTGCGCGGGATCCTGAAGCAGAAACTGGACGAAGGTGACACCGAAACCGCGATGGCGCTGGCGAAAAAGGCGTTTGCGCTCAAGCCGCGGCACGAGGAAACCCAGGACATCCTGCTGCGTCTGCAGGCCGGCGGCGGCGACTGGACGGGCGCGCGCGAAACCCTGGCGGCCAAGCTGAAATCCGGCACCCTGCCGCGCGACGTGCACAAGCGGCGCGACGCGGTGCTGGCGGTCAGCCAGGCGCGCGATGTCGTCGACGAGGGCAAGAGCATCGAGGCCCGCGAGGCCGCGATCGAGGCCAACCGGCTGTCGCCCGACCTGGTGCCCGCCGCGGTGATGGCCGCGCGCGGCTATATCGACCAGGGCAACAAGCGCGCCGCGACCCGGATCGTGAAAAAGGCCTGGGCCGCGCAACCGCATCCGGACCTGGCCAACGCCTTTGCCATGATCGAACCGGATGAGGATGCCCGCGCCCGGCTCAAGCGGTTCCAGGCGCTGACCAAGGGAACCGCCAGCCAGCCGGAATCGCGGATGCTGATGGCCGAGCTGAACATCGCCGCCGAGGATTTCCCTGCCGCCCGCCGCGCCCTGGGTGATCTGGTCGAGACCGACCCCACGACCCGCAACCTGACGATCATGGCGGCGGTGGAACGGGGCGAGGGTGCCTCGGATGCCGTGGTGCGCGGTTGGCTGGCCCGGGCCCTGACCGCGCCGCGGGCCGAACAATGGATCTGCGACAAGTGCCACAATATCGAACCGGTCTGGGGCCCGGTCTGCGGCAATTGCGGCGGCTTCGACACCCTGTCCTGGACGCGGCCCCCGAAATCCGAGGTGATGGCCCCGACGGGGGTCGAGATGCTGCCGCTGATCGTCGGCCAGGTCGAGGACAAGCGCAGCGACCCCGAACCGGAAGCGCCGCTCGAGGCCGAGGTGATCGATGCCGAGATCGTCACCGATGGCGCACCGGCGAAGACGGCGGAAGAGGCGAAATAGCCCCTTTCCCGCCCGCCCCTGCGGTGCTAAGAGCGCCGCCACGGTTGCCGCTGTAGCTCAGCTGGTAGAGCACGTCATTCGTAATGATGGGGTCGGGGGTTCGAGTCCCTTCAGCGGCACCACTTCACGCCTCAACGTCCACCTGACCACCTCTCCGGGGGAGGTGAGGGTCTGGATGTCCTCGACCCGGATCTCGCCGAAGGGGCGATAGCTGCGCTCGGTCTCGGGTGCGCCGGTGGCACCGGAGAACAGGGTGAGCGGACGCAAAAAGGCCGCCGGAGCGTTCCGGCGGCCCTTCTGTCCCGGTCAGGCGGGGTTACTCGCCCAGCGAGGCCAGGTAGGCGTAGATGTCGCGGGCCTGCTGTTCCTCGCGGACGCGCCAGGACATCAGGCCGCGGGCACGGCTGTCGCCGGTGGCTTCGCGCAGCCAGGCGGTGGGATCCTGGACATAGGCGACGAAGCTGTCTTCGTCCCAGGTCGTGCCCTCGGCGTTCAGCGCAAGCAGCGCCTCGGAATAGCGGAAATCGGCAACCGCGCCGATCGTCGCGCCGGCCATGCCGTAGAGGTTCGGGCCGGTGCGGGCATTGCGGCCGGCCAGGGTTTCGCCGGCCTCGTTCACCACCACGTGGCAGGTGACGCATTGCCGGTTGAACTGCTCTTCCCCGGCGGCGGCATCGCCGGTCGGGGCGTCCTGGGCCAGCAGCGGGGCGGCCAGAAGGGTCGCGGCGGTGGCAAGAGCGAAGGTTTTCATCTGGGTTTCCTCGTTGTTTCGGTCGAGACGTCGAATCGTTCCAAACCTTAAGGCGCAGGGATGCGGCGTCCAGTTACATGTCGCCGCACCCCTTCGTCATTCAATATCATGTGGGATTTCATGGTGGAAACGCGCGATGCAGCCCTGCCGCGTTTGCGTGCAAACCGCCCGGAGCGTCCTGCGCCGGCTTTGACTTGGGCCCTGGTTTGCGATTCAACCGATCGAAAGGAAATCGTGAAAGGCGTGCCCCATGCGGTTGTCGGTTGCTTTCGAAGATACACGCGGCGCCCCCAAGGCGGGCGGGCCGGTCATGGTCGGCTGGTTCCTGGTCGAACAGAAGGGTGGCATCGTCTTTTACCCGCCCGAGCGCGTGCGCCATGCCGAGCAGAACCGGACCCATGCCAAATCCGCCAGCCGGTGCCCGGCGGTCATCAACATGGAAAGCCGCTATTTCCTGATCCGCAGCCCCTACGACATCCATATCGGTTTCGCCCGCGACAAGGACGGCAAGCCCGTCCTGCGCAACCTGGCCGGCACGATGAGCGGGATCCGCGGCAGCAAGCTGGGCGAAAAGCTGCATGTCACGAGCGAGGTCGAATGGCGCCACGCGGGCATCCCCACGATCCAGCTGGCCCTGCCCTATTGCTTCATCACCGACGAGCCGGTCCATGCCACCCAGCTGAGCCCGTTCATGCATTACAACAAGGACCCGTTGCCCGGCACGATCTTTGGCGGGCGGTTTCCGATCAATGTCTGGCCGCGGCCCTTGATGTGGGCCTTCGAATGGCACGAGCCGGACAAGCCGATCAGGATCAAGCGTGGCGATCCGCTGTTCTACATCGGGTTCGAAACCCCGTCGCCCGAGCGCCCCATCGGCATGGTCGAGGCCGAACTGACCGATGATCTGCGCGACTACATGGAGCTGATCTCGGGCGCTGTGAACTACGTCAACCAGACATTCTCCTTGTTCGAAGAGGCCGAAAAACGCCGGCCAGAGGTGCTGCTGACGCCGAAGAAACGGTCGCGGGCCGACACCGAATGACAGACAGACCACCCGCCGCAATCCGCGACGCGGCGGTTGCCGCCCATCGTGCCGGCAAGCTGGATAAGGCGCGGACGCTTTACGTCCGCTACCTGACGGCGCGGCCGGATGATGCGGGAATCCTGTCGAATCTGGGCGCCTTGTTTCGCCAGGCGCGGCAATACGACATGGCGCGGCGGATCCAGGCGCGGGCCTATGCGATGGATCCGGAGGCGCCGGGCATCCGCAACAATTACGCCAATATCCTGTCGGATGTGGGCGCTTACGACCGCTCGATCGAGCTGCGCCGGATCATCCTGGCGCAGAACCCGGATGATGCGATGCAGGAGGCGATGATCGGCCGCTGCCTGCGCGGCATGGGCCGCTATGACGACGCGATCGCCCATCTGGAGGCTGCCCGCACCCGGCATCCGGAGGAAAGCGAGATTCCGCTGCAACTGGCCTTTGCCCAGCTGGCCGCCGGTCATTATGGCCCCGCCTTTCGCAACTATGCCGCGCGCTGGCAGTCCGAGGAACTCACACCCAAGGACCTGCCGTTCCCCAAATGGGACGAAGGGACAGAGATCGCCGGAAAGACCGTGCTGGTGGTGCCCGAACAGGGCTTTGGCGACGCGATCCTGTTCGCGCGCTTTTTCCCCGAGCTGGAAAAACGCGGGGCCCGGGTGCTGTATCTGACGGAAAAGCCGCTTGCCCGGCTGTTCGACGGGATCGCCGGCACCGACTGGGTCGGCACCGCCCTGCCGCGCGACGCGCCGGTCGATTGCTGGATGAACCTGATGGACATGCCGCTGCTGGTCTATGGCCCAAACGAAGACGGCACGCCACCGCCGCCCGCCGCCTTGACCATTCCGCAGGACAGCCGTGACCGCGCCGAACGGATCGTTGCGCCCTGGGCCGACACCTTCAGGATCGGCGTGGTCTGGTCGGGTTCGGCCACCTACAAGGGCAATGGCTTCCGCTCTTTCTCGCACCGCGACCTGCTGCCCTTGACGGATATCCCGGGGGTGCAGCTGTTTTCGCTCTACAAGGGGCCGTATCTGGAGGCGTTCAATGCCGACGGGGCCGGGGCCGTCATCATCGACACCGCCTCGACCGACCGCGATTTCGCCGATTGCGCCGCGACCATGGCGCGGATGGACCTGGTGATCACCTCCGATACGGTCAGCGCCCATATCGCAGGGTCGATGGGGATCCCGGTCTGGACCGTGCTGCACTGGGATGCCTTCTGGGTCTGGCGTCACAAGGGTGAAACGACAGACTGGTATCCCGGCATGCGCCTGTTCCGGCAGCATCGGCCGCTGGACTGGACCGGGGTGATGGACGATGTGCAGACGGCGCTGCGAACCCATCTGGAAGGTGTGTGAATGGACGATATCCTGGTGCCCACGTCGCCGGGCGAGCTGATCGACAAGCTGACGATCCTGCGCCTCAAGGAAGAGCGGATCGACGATCCGGCCAAGCTGGCCAATGTGCGGCGGGAACGGGCCGTGCTGCAGGCCACGGCCGACACCCATCTGCCCGACACGCCCGATCTGGCGTCGTTGTCGCAGGAGCTTTATCGGATCAACGCCGAGCTTTGGCAGATCGAGGACGATATCCGCGATTGCGAGGCGCGCAAGGACTTCGGCAAGGCGTTCATCCGCCTGGCCCGTGCCGTCTATCTGACCAATGATCGCCGCGCCGCGGTGAAAAAGCGGATCAATCTGGCGCTGGGTTCGGCCCTGGTCGAGGAAAAATCCTATACCGATCACGGGGTGCGCCGATGACCGATCGCCTGGCCGAAGCGCGCCGCCTGCTGGCCGAAGAGGAGCGCGCCCTGGCCGCCGCCCTTCGGGGCGAGCGCAGCCGCAAGCGCGGGGCCCTGAACCGCCGCCTGCACGAGGTTCGGCAGGCCTTGTCGCCGGCCTATGCCTATACGTCGCAGGCCGGGCAGGATTTCGTCGTCGACAGGATCTTTGACGGGGTCCGCGACCTGACCTTTGCCGATATCGGCGGCTATGACGGCCTGACCGGGTCGAACACCCTGTTTCTGGAGGAACGCCGGGGCTGGACCGGGATCCTTGTCGAACCGGTCGCGCGGCAAATCGCCAAGGCGCGCGACCTGCGTTTCTGTCCCTGTATCCAGTGCGCCGTGGCCCCCCGCGACGGCGAGGCCGAGTTCATCGAAATCCGCGACGGCTACACCCAGATGAGCGGGCTGAAGGACCTCTATGACCCGGGCATCCTGACCGAAGTCCGCGCCCATGACCGCCACGACGAGGCCGTCACCCGGGTCGAAACCCGCACCCTGTCGCGCATCCTGACCGAGGCCGGCCTGCCCGACCCGCATTTCGTCTCGCTCGATATCGAGGGCGGAGAGCTGGAGGTTCTGGCGAATTTCCCCTTCGATCAGCACGAAGTCCAGGTCTGGGCGATCGAGAACAACACCGCGGACACGCGCCTGCGCGGGGTCATGGAATCGGTCGGATACGACCTGGTGGAGTTCTGCGGCCCGGACGAGATCTATCGCCTGCGCGACGCAAACTAGCTGCAATTCGATCTGTTAGCGCAGGTTTAAGACCGGCCCGTCATGGTGTCCGACGGGGGCCCAATGGTGGGTGTGGAACATGAGTACCGGATCAAACGCTCCGGTCATCATCAAGCGCAAGAAGGTCGTGGCCGGCGGTGGCCACCACGGCGGGGCGTGGAAGGTGGCCTATGCGGACTTCGTGACCGCCATGATGGCGTTCTTCCTGCTCATGTGGCTGCTCAACGCAACCACCGAGCAGCAGCGCAAGGGCATTGCCGATTATTTCGCGCCGACCGTCGCGGTGAACCGCATTTCCGGCGGTGGCGACGGCATGTTCGGCGGCGACAGTGTCTTTACCGATGAATCGCTCGTGCAGGCCGGCACCGGGGGTGTCCTGGTCACATCCGGCAATGCCGGGATCGATGTCGGCGATACCGAACTGACCGAAGTCGAAGCCCAGCGCGCCACCGAAACCCGCGCCCTCGAAGAGGTCGAGGCGGTGCTGCTGGGTCGGGGCGGCGAAAGCTTTCTGTCCGACGCGACCCTCCAGCACGTGGTCACGCGTCTGACCGACGAGGGCCTCATCATCGAGATCTTCGCGCTGGAGGACGCCCCGATCTTCGAACCGCACACGGCCGAGCCGATGCCCGTTCTGGAAGATATCGCCACGGTCCTGGCCCGGTCCTTTGCCCTGGTCGAGAATCCGGTGGCGATCGACGCGCATGTCCGCGCCCGCCCGATCGTCGTCGCCGATCATCCGGTCTGGGAAATCTCCGCGGACCGCGCCGAGGCGGTGCGCCGGATCATGGAACAGGCCGGCTTTCCCGCGGCGCGCACCCAGCGCCTGACCGGTCATGCGGATAAAGAGCCGGCCATCGAAGACGTGCTGTCGGCCAGAAACGATAGACTTGAAATCATTCTCCTCAGGAGCCCGCAATGAGCGCCGGAGTTCTGCCGCATTTTATCTGTTAGCCGGTCCTTAAGGCTGGGTGGCTTAGGGCTTGGGGGATCCTGTCCGTCAGCCCTTGTCGCAGAAAGGCCAAGCTCATGACGATTTCCTCTTCGTTGAATGCCGGTGTCGCGGGCCTCAGTGCCAATGCCAACCGGTTGGCGACGATTTCCGACAACATCGCCAACTCGGCGACCTATGGCTACAAGCGCGCCGTCACCGATTTCCACTCCATGGTCATCAGCCAGGGCGAGGGTTCGTATTCCGCCGGCGGCGTGCGCACCACCACGCAACGCCTGATCGACGAACGCGGCCCCCTTGTGACAACCGACAATTCCACCGATGTCGCCGTGCGCGGCCGTGGCATGATCCCGGTGACCGAGGCGTCCTCGATCGACGCCGATGCAGGCTCGCCGTTGCTGCTGGCAACGACCGGGTCGTTCCGCACCGATCGCGAAGGATATCTGACCACCACCAGCGGCCTTGTCCTGATGGGCTGGCCGGCCAATTCCGACGGCACCATCCCGCCCTTCCCGCGCGATACGATCGAAGGGCTGGAACCGATCCGGCTGAACACCACCGTGTTTTCGGGCAGCCCCACGACCCAGCTGGACCTCGCGTTGAACCTGCCGGCGACGGCGACCGACGTGACCTCGCCCGATGCCGGCGAGGTGATCGAGACCACGGTCGAATATTACGACAACCTGGGCAAGGCGGAGCGGTTGTCGATCTCTTACGTGCCGACCGTTCCGGCGGCGGGCTCGTCCAACGAATGGACCATGATCATCGAGGACAGCGCGTCGGGCGGCGCCGTCGTCGGCGAATACACCCTGACCTTCGACGACACCCGCGCGCTGGGCGGTTCCATGCAATCCGTCGCGGCCGTCAGCGGCGGCGCCTATGATCCGGCGACCGGCAGCTTCTCGGTCAACGTCGCCGGCGGACCGGTCGAAATCACGATCGGCGAACTGGGCTCGGCCAACGGCATCACCCAGTTGTCGGGCGCCTATTCCCCCGGGGCGATTTCCCGCGACGGTTCTCCGATCGGCAACATGACCTCGGTCGAAATCGACGCCAACGGCTATGTCCATGCCTATGCCGACAACGGGATCAGCCGGGTCATCTACCAGGTGCCCCTGGTCGATGTTCCCAACCCCAACGCATTGTTGACCAAGGATCACCAGAGCTACCAGGTCACGCCCGACAGCGGCCAGTTCCTGCTGTGGGATGCCGGCGACGGCCCGACCGGCGACATCCTGGGTTACGCGCGCGAGGAATCGGCCACCGACGTGGCCGGCGAACTGACCGACCTGATCCAGACCCAGCGCGCCTATTCGTCGAACGCCAAGGTCATCCAGACCGTCGACGAGATGCTGCAGGAAACCACCAACATCAAGCGGTAGCGCCTAGGCCGCCGCCAACCGACCGGAGTCCGACATGACCATCTCCAACGCGCTTTCCAACGCCCTGAGCGGCCTCAGTGCCCAGGGCCGGATGACCGAGGTCGTCTCGTCCAACCTCGCCAACGCCCTGACCGACGGCTACGCCCGCCGCGAGCTGGAGCTGAGCGCGCAATCGATCGGCGGACGCGGCGCCGGGGTCAAGGTGCTTGGGGTCGAACGGCGGCTCGACCCGGGCATCCTGACCGAGCGCCGGCTGGCGGATTCGGAACTGTCGAACCATACGGCCATGACCGAGGGGCTGAAACGGATCGAACAGGTGATCGGCGCGGCCGGAACGCCCGGGTCCCTGTCCGATCGCGTCGCCCGGCTGGAAGAGGCGTTGACCGACGCCGCCGCGGACCCGGCCAGCGATTCGCGCCTGTCCATGGTGCAGCGCCGGTTGGGCGAACTGGCCGGCACGGTGAACGAAGCCGGCGCCGACATACAGGCCCTGCGCTTCGACACCGATGCCCAGATCGCCTCCCGGGTCGATGATCTGAACACCGCCCTGGCCCAGGTCGAGCGGCTGAATGGCGACATCACCCGCGCCCGTTCGATCGGCCATGACGCGACCGGGCTGATGGACCAGCGCCAGGTCGTCGTCGACCGGATCGCGCAGATCGTTCCGGTCCGCAGCATCCTGCGCGAGGGGGATCGCGTCGCGCTGATGACACCGTCGGGCCAGATGTTGCTGGACGGGCCGGCGCCCGAGATCGGGTTCACCCATGTCACGGCCATGGTCCCGGAAATGACCCTGGCTTCCGGCGGTTTGTCCGGGCTCAGCATCAATGGCGAGCCGATAACCGCCCCTGACGGGATCGGCAAACTCGCGGGCGGTAGCCTGTCGGCGGCGTTTGCCATGCGGGATGAGACATTGGTGCAGGTTCAGGCCGATCTCGATTCCTTCGCCGCCAACCTCGTCGCGCGCTTCGAGCAGCCGTCGGCCGATGCCACGCTGACCCCGGGCGATCCGGGGCTGTTCACCGATGACGGCAATCCGCTCGATCCGCTCGACACCGTCGGCCTGGCGCAACGTCTGTCGGTGAACGCCTTGGTCGATCCGGTCGCCGGTGGCGCGCTCTGGCGGCTGCGCGACGGGCTTGGTGCCGGCTCCCAGGGTCCGGTCGGCGACGCGAGCCAGTTGCTCGCCTCGCGCGGCGCCTTGGTCACGCTGACCCCGCTCACCCCCGGCGGATCGCCAAGCAGCCTGGCCGGCCATGCTGCTGCGATCACCTCTTCGATCGGCGCGCGCCGGGTCGAGTCCGAGGACGAGATGGCCTTCGCCTCCGCACGCCAGACCAGCCTGCGCGATGCCGAGGCGGCGCGTGGCGTCGATACCGACCACGAGCTGCAGATGCTCATGCGGATCGAACAGGCCTATGCCGCGAATGCCAAGGTGGTCCAGACCGTCGACCAGCTGATCAACCTGCTGATGGAGCTTTGAGCCATGACCCTGTCCAGCATCGGCGACATGCGCCAGCACCTGGCGATGACGCGCAACACCACGCAGCTCAAGATCCGGATGAACACCCTGACGGACGCCCTGTCCAGCGGCGAGATCCGCGACAAGGTCCGCGCGATGGGAGGAGAGACGGCACGGCTCGACGACATCGACCGGCACCTCAAACTCGCCGACTCCCATCTGCGCGCAACGGTCGGCACCGCCCAGAAGCTCGGCATGACCCAGCAGGTCCTGGGAAGTGTCGACGATATCCGCAACACCTTGACCCAGGCATTCCTGCCGGTCAGCGCCACCTCGACCGATGTCGAACGCGCGGCCGCCGCATCGCGCGCCCGGGTTTCGGTCGGGTCGATCCTGAGCCAGCTCAACAGCCGCTATGGCGATGAAACCCTGCTGGCGGGCAATGCCACCGACCGGGCCGCGGTCGCCGACGAGGCGACGTTGATGGCCGATATCGGCGCCGCCCTGGCCGGTGCCGTCACTGCCCAGGACGTGATCGACACAATCGATGCCTATTTCGACACTCCGGGTGGCGGGTTCGAAACCAACATCTATACGGGCGATACCGGTGGCCCGGTGGAGCGGCCCATCGGGTTGAACGAGACCGTGCGCATCGATGCACGCGCCGATGATCCATCGCTCCGCTCGATTCTGGGCGCGACGGTGATGGCCGCGGTTGTCGACGCTGGCTATGTCGCCCTGTCCGGTGAGGAAGAGTCGCGCCTGATCCGCGAGGCCGGGACCCGGATGTTGACCGCCGCCAAGCCGCTCGCCGATATGCGCGGCCGCCTGGCCGGCGCCGAACAATTGGTCGAAGAGGCCCGTGTGCGCGCCCAGGCCAGCGAGGCGGCGTTCACCATCGCCCGCAACGAGCTTGTCGCCGCCGATCCCCACGAGACCGCGACCGAGTTGCAGGCGGTGCAAACGCAACTGGAAACCCATTACGTGTTGACCGCGCGGCTCGCCCGGCTGTCCCTGACGGAGTATATCTGACATGATCTCCCGCCTGCTCGCCGCCTTGTCCGCCCTGCTTCTGGCGATCATGCCGGCCTTTGCCGCACCTGTGCGGATCAAGGATCTGGTCGAATTCGACGGTGTGCGCAGCAACGATCTGGTCGGCTACGGCCTTGTCGTCGGTCTGAACGGCACCGGCGACGGGCTGCGCAATTCGCCTTTCACCGAAGAGATCATGACGAACATCCTCGAACGGCTTGGCGTCAACGTGACGGGCGAACAATTCCGCCCCAACAATGTCGCCGCGGTGCTGGTCACCGCCGAATTGCCCCCCTTTGCACGGGCCGGGTCGCGGATCGACGTCACCGTCTCGGCGATCGGCGATGCGGACAGCCTGCTGGGTGGTACACTGGTCATGACCCCGCTCAACGCCGCCGATGGAGAGATCTACGCCGTTTCCCAGGGCACGGTGATCGCCGGTGGCGTATCGGCCGCGGGTGACGGGGCAGAGGTCGTCCAGGGCGTTCCGACCTCGGGGGTCATCCCGGCAGGTGCCACGGTCGAGCGAGAGGTCGCCTTCGATTTCACGTCGCTCGCCTCGATCCGGATGGCGTTGCGCTCGCCCGACTTCACCACCGCCGCGCGCATCGAAACCGCTGTGAACGAGGCTTTCGGCCGCCGCGTCGCGGTCATGCTCGACGCCGGGACGGTCCAGCTGGATATCGGCGCGACCGGTGCCCGCTCGCCGGCTCATGCGCTGGTGCAGGTGGAAAACGTGCTGGTCGAGCCCGAATTGCGGGCCCGTGTCGTGGTCGATCAGGCATCCGGGACCATCGTGATGGGCGCCGATGTCCGGATCAGCCGGGTCGCCGTCAGCCAGGGCAACCTGACCCTGCGGATCGAGGAGGCGCCGCTGGTGGTGCAGCCCAACCCGTTTTCCGACGGTGAAACCATCGTCGTTCCGCGCACCAACGCCGCGATCGAGGAAGAGCCGGGTATCGGCCTGGCCGAAATCTCCTCGGGTGCCACGCTGTCCGAAGTGGTGGCCGGCCTGAATGCCCTGGGCGTCGCGCCGCGCGACATGATCGACATCCTCAAAAGCATCAAGGCCGCCGGGGCGCTGCACGCCGAATTCGTGGTCCGTTGATCGATTGCATTTCGGTATGCAATTGCATACAATACCTGCATGAAGATCACGGCCCTTGATCATGTTCAACGCGCCATGCCGGACACGGCCGATGCACCTGCGCGGGCGCGCCGCTTCCATGGGCGGCTCCTGGGCCTGTCCGAAGTCCAGAAACCTGCGGCATTGGCCGGACGCGGCGGGCTCTGGTTCGAAACGGGGGCGCTTCGGCTTCACCTGGGGGTCGAAACTCCGTTCCGCCCCATGCGAAAGGCGCATCCCGGCCTGCAGGTCGACGACCTGGACCGGGCGGGCTGCCACCTCGACGACCATGGCGTGAAGGTGACGCCCGATTGCGACCTGCCGGGCAGCTGGCGCGTTCATGTCTTCGACCCCTTTGGCAACCGGATCGAGCTTTTGCAACGTCACTGAGAGGGGATTGAAGTCGGAGAACACCGAAAACGCGCCCGAAGGGCGCGTCGGTCGGATCGCGCAAGCGATCCGAAACATTCAGAAATAACTGCGCACCAGGCTTCCGGCGATCAGCGACCAACCATCGGCGATGACAAAGAACGCCAGTTTGAACGGCAAGGATACGATCGCCGGCGGCACCATCATCATGCCCATGGACATGAGCACCGCCGCCACGACCAGGTCGATCACCAGGAACGGCAGGAATATCAGGAACCCGACCTGAAAGGCCCGCTCGATCTCGCTCAGCAGAAAGGACGGGACCAGGACCGACAGTGGCGACGAGACGATGTCCTGCGCCGGGTCGACATCGGGCCGCAGGCTTGCCAGCTCGGCGAACGTATCGGGACGTATCCGCCCGGACATGAAGGTTCGAAACGGCTCCATGACCTGTAGGAAAGCCTCTTCCAGACCCAGCTCTCCGGCGCTCAGCGGTGCGACGCCCATTGTCCAGGCTTCCTGAAAGACCGGTTCCATGACGAAATAGGTCAGAAACAGCGCCAGGCTGACGATCAGCATGTTCGGCGGCGATTGCTGCAGGCCGATTCCCTGTCGCAGGATCGCCAGGACAGTGACGATGAAGGGAAAGCTGGTGACCGTCACCACCAGCCCGGGCACCAGGCTCAGCAATGTGACGAGGATCAGCAACTGGATCGACCGGGTCGCCAGAGAGCCATCCTCTCCCAGCGAAATCGTGACGTCCTGCGCGGCGACGGGCCCGGCCAGGATGATGGCGCCCAGGACCGTCGCAATCAGCGCCGCAATGCGGATTGGGCCCGTGTCAGCCAAGATCCAGGCCCGTTCCAGCAACTTCGGTCAGCCGGACGGCGAGTTGCCCGTTATCCGACCCTTCGACTTCTTCCAGCTGTCCGCGCGCGATCAGCCGGCCGCCGACGAACAGCTCGACCGGATCATCGACCCGCCGATCGAGGGGAAGCACCGCGTTTTCGCTCAGGGCAAGCAGGTCCTTGACCATGGGTCGGGCCCGGCCGACAGAAATCACGACCTCGACCGGCAGGTCGTGCAACAGGTTCGAGGTCGCGGGGTGTTGATCTGGATCAGCCATTGCCGGATGTCCTTTGCTGGAGGGTGATGGCGCCGATCGTCTCGCGGATCGTCGCGGTGATGGCGTCGATGTCGATCAGCGCCTCGGTCACGCCGGTCCGGATCAGGGCCTGGCCAGGAACGAGCGTTGCGTCCTCGGTGATTTCGACGGGAAACGGCGGCTCGGGCCCGAGCGCTTCGTGCAGAATGGCGCCATGGCCCGGCGCGACGTGCAATGTGACGGGTTGACCGGCAGCATCGACGACGACGTCCTCCAGATAGGCGACGACCCGCGCCGCCATCCCGTCGCGGGCCAGATCGGGCAGGGCCTTGTCGACGATCGCCGCCAGAACCGGGGACAGGGTCGACAGGATGTGTTCACGTGCCTCGAGATAGCCGAAGGCGAGGTCCGACAGCGCCTGTTGCAAACCCTCGCGCACCATGTGGTCCTGCGCGGCCAGATCCGACAATGCCGCCTCCTGGCCGGCTGCGAACCCGTCGAGAAAATCCTGCGAGACGCTCGGCTCGGTCAGATGGACCGCGTCGGCGGCGTCAAAGGATTCCAGAAGGCTGGACAGAACACTCATGCGGTTTCACCCGGGTCTTCCATCCATTGACGCAGGACCTGAACGGTTTCCGACTGACGTTCCTCGATCAGTTGGCGCAGGCGGCCGACCGGATCGACGATCTCGGCTTCCTCGACCCCGTTGCCGAAATCGCCCATGTCGAAGGCGTTGTTCATCTCGAACCCGCCAAAGCCATCCCCGTCGTCACCGATCGCGAGCGGATCGGCACCCGTGCCCGCACCCGGCAATCCGGCCGGCGCGAAATCGACGGGCGGAGCAAGCTGGCCCGCGGCGCCCGAGGCCCGCGACGACAGAACCGGCCGGACCACGAACAGGCCCAGCACCAGCGCGACGGCGGCGAGGATCGCGGTCTGCACCAGGCGCATGATATCCAGGGATGCGCCGACGCCGGGCAGCTCCGATGGGCCGCTACCCAGTTCGGAAACCGGTTCGAAGGGCATCGATTCAATCGTGATCACGTCGCCGCGTGCTTCGTTGAACCCGACCGCGGATCCGACCAGGGCACGCAACGATTCGAGCTCTTCGGGGGATCGCTCGATCACGGTCACCGTGCCGTCGGCGGCGGTTTCCGTCGGGGCGTTGACCAGGACCGCGACACTCAGCCTGCGAATCTCGCCCGGTCCGCGCAGCACTTCCCGCTGGGTTTCGGAAACCTCGTAATTGGTCAGGGCCCGGGTCTGGGTGTTCTGGTTGGTGGATTGCCCGCCATTCGCCTCTGCGTCACCATCGGGCAGGTTCGAGGCCACGGTGACGTCACCCGGTCCGGTATCCTGCGAGTTCTGGGCGTTTTCCTCGGTTTCGGAGCTGATCGCGACGCGGCTGTCGGGGTCGATTCGCCGTTCGAGGATTGTTTCGGTCTCGGTCACGGTTTCGACGCTGACCTCGACGACGGCATTGCCGGCACCGACGCGGGCGGCCAGCAACCGTTCGACCCGTTCGCGCAATTCCCGGGCCCGGTCGCTTTCATCGGCCAGACCGGCCTTGGCCTCGGCCGGGCCAACCAGGCCATTGTCCCCGTCGATCACCGCGACTTTGGCCGGATCGAGGCCCGGCACTGCCGAGGCGACAAGAAATCGAAGCGCTTCGGCCTGGCGCGGATCGAGTGTTCCCATGACCGAGGTCACCGTCACGGCGGCGCTGGGATCCTGGTTGCGCTGGAACGGCTGGCCGGTGGTGGACGAAATATGAACCCGCGCGGTGCGGATATGCGGGCTGGCCACGATGGTACGTGCCAGTTCGCCTTCCTTGGCACGCCAATAGGCGGCGTCGAACATCTGCGCCGTTGTGCCGAATCCGGACAGGTTGTCGAGCAGCTCATAGCCTTGCGCGCCATTGGCGGGCAAGCCTTCGGATGCCAAAGTCAAGCGCAGCGTGTCCCGTTGGGAAGCATCGACATAGATCGCGCTGCCCCGCACCTCATAGGCCACGCCGCGCTGTTCCAGCGCGGTCACGACTTCGCCCGCGGCACCGCTTTCGAGGCCCGCGTAAAGCAGGCTCATGTCCCGGGTCGACACGCCACGCGACAATGCGATGATCGCCGCGAACATCGCCACGGTCGCCCCGATCACCACCAGCCTCTTGGTGCCGCTCAGCCTCGTCCAGATGGAAGAGAGGTTTTCCACGTTCGTCCCCTTCTTCGGGCGTTCTGCCCTCTTGCCCCGGTCATAGCGGGATCAGCCTTAACAATCGGTTAGCCACTTGCGGACTATTGAGGTGGCGACACGGAACGGAGGCCCGAATGACCGACACCACCGATATCGACGCCGAGGATGCGGCACCGAAAAAGAAATCCAAACTGCCCCTGATTCTGGGCGTGGTCATGCTGTTGGCCGGCGGTGGCGGTGGTTTTCTTGTCGTGCAGATGGGCCTGATCGGCGGCGCAACCGAAGATCAAGCCACGGCCGACGATGCGGCTGTTGACGACCCGCAGGTCGAGACATTGGGGCCCGTCGCCTTCGTTCCGCTGGATCCGCTTGTCGTCAGCCTGCCTGCCGGCCACAACTCGACCCACCTGCGGTTCACTGCGCAGCTTGAGGTCACGCCGGGCTTCGAGGCCGAGGTCGAGGGGCTCAAGCCCAGGATCGTCGATGTCCTCAACGGATATCTGCGGGCGGTCGACAGTGGCGATTTCGAGGATCCGATGGTGCTGCCGCGCCTGCGGGCACAGATGTTGCGCCGGATCCAGGTCGTGACCGGGGAAGGGCGCGTGCGCGACCTTCTGATCATGGAATTCGTACTGAACTAGGAGGCTGACCTGATGACGATGATCGCCGATATCCTGCTGGCCGCCGGGGCGCTGTCCGCGGCCTTCTACTGTTTCGTTCTGGCGCGGCGCCTGAAGCGGTTCAACAACCTTGAAAAAGGGGTCGGGGGCGCGGTCGCCGTGCTGGCCGTGCAGGTGGACGAACTGACCAAGGCGCTCAAGGGTGCGCGAAGCGCCGCCAGAACCTCGGCCGAGGATCTGGCGCGGCAGGCCGACCGTGCCGAACACGCCGCGCGCAAGCTGGAACTGCTGATCGCATCTCTGCATGACCTGCCCCAGACCGGCGCGACCGAGGTGCCGCTGACGCCGGTCTTCCGGCGCGGGTCCGACAAGGACCGGGTGATGCGATGAAGCGTCGTCGCCTTGGCGGGGTCCTGACCGTCACCATCGTGTTGTTCGTCGCCTCCTTCGGGATCCGGGTCGCCATCGGCGCCGGCCCGGTCCTGGCCGAAGCCGAGGACGCCGCGGACGACACCGCCACGCCCGTGGCCGAAACCTGCCCCGAGCCACCGAACCCGGAATTGCTGGCCGCCCTGCGCGACCGCGAGGCGCGGCTTGATGAGCAGGAACAGCGAATCGCAGACCGTCTCCAGGCGCTGCGCATCGCCGAGGAACAGCTTGCCCTGCGCCGCGCCGAACTCGAAGCGGCGGAAGCCTCGCTTGAGCAGACGATCGCGACCGTCGAATCGGCGGCCGAGAACGACGTCTCGAACCTTGTCGCGGTCTACGAGCAGATGAAGGCGCCCGACGCGGCCGAGTTGTTCACCGAGATGGACCCGACCTTCGCCGCCGGGTTCCTGGGCCGGATGCGACCCGATGCCGCGGCCGCGATCATGGCCGAACTCGAGCCGGCGAACGCCTACACGATCTCGGTCATCCTGGCCGGGCAGAATGCCGATGCGCCCACCGAATGACGGGCCGGGAATGACAAAGCCTTAAACAATTCCGTGCAGTCTCTGACCCACAGGCAAATCGGGGTGACTCCGTCATGGTTGGCATAATCGGTATCGTCATCGTCTTCGTGATGGTGTTCGGCGGCTACCTTCTTGCCGGCGGCAAGATGGGGATCATCGTCAAGGCGCTTCCGTTCGAGATGATCATGATCGGCGGCGCCGCCCTCGGGGCCTTCGTGATTTCCAATGATGGCGCCGGGATCAAGCATACGGTCAAGGACATCGGCAAGGTGTTCAAGGGCCCGAAATGGAAAAGCGACGACTACAAGGATCTTTTGTGTCTGCTGTTCGAGTTGATCCGGGTCGCGCGGTCCAACCCCGTCGCGCTGGAGGAACATATCGAGGGGCCCGAAGACAGCGCGATCTTCTCGAAATACCCCAAGATCCAGGCTGACAAGGAGGCCCTGGGCCTGATCTGCGACACGTTGCGCTCGGCCTCGATGAATTATGACGATCCGCACCAGGTCGAAGAGGTTCTGGAAAAACGGCTCGAGGCGACGCTGCATCACAAGCAGCATTCCAGCCACACGCTGCAGAACATCGCCGACGGTCTTCCGGCCCTGGGAATCGTCGCCGCGGTTCTTGGCGTGATCAAGACCATGGCCTCGATCGATCAGCCGCCGGAAATCCTCGGCAAGATGATCGGCGGCGCCCTTGTCGGCACGTTTCTGGGTGTGTTCCTGGCCTACGGTTTCTTCGGCCCCTTCGCGGCCAAGGTGAAAGCCGTCATCGAAGAGGATGCGCATTTCTATTTCCTGATCCGCGAAGTCCTGGTGGCGAACCTCTATCAGCATGCGCCGAACATCTGCATCGAGGTCGGCCGCCAGAACACGCCCGATCATCACCGGCCCAATTTCTCGGACCTCGAAGAAGCCCTGAAGGCAACCAAGCAGGATGCCGCATGATCCGGTTGGCGCTTGCCCTGGCGATGTTCGCGGCCCCCGCATCGGCGCAAACCATCCTGCGCGGGGGCGAACACGCGGATTTCACACGTTTGGTCCTGCCGATCGCGCCCGAGGCGGCCTGGACCCTGGTTGCCGAGGATGCCGGATACGTTCTGGACTTGGGGGCGACGACGCCCGGGTATGACCTGACGCGCGCCTTCGCCCGGATCCCTCGTGACCGCGTCGCCGACCTGACCGATCTGGGGGATGGCCGGCTGAGCTTGGCGTTGTCCTGCGACGATTGCCATGCGGGCGCCTTCCTGTTCCGCGGCAATCAGCTGGTGATCGACATCATCGACGGTCCGCCAGAACCGCGCGCGCCCTATGAATTGCTTGTCGCCCGGCCCGAAACGGACCCGCCCGCGGTCGCCGACGTCGCGCCGGATCCCGGGCCACAACCGCCAATCACGGCCGATGAAGCGTTCGCCATGACGTCGCCGCTGGACGATTACTTGCGGGCGACGCAGACCAGCGTGAACATCGCCATCGACGAACAGGCCCTGGTCGAAAGCATCGCCCGCGCCGCGACCCAGGGGTTGCTGACGCCGGCGACGCCGATGACGCCACCGGTCCAGACCCGCCCGCCAGGCGCATCGCAAGAGCATTTGACGCGGGCGGTTCCCCATCCGACAGACGCCGATGTCCTGTCCGATCCGCCGGCCATGCCCCCACCTGAACCGGTCGTTTCGACCGAACCGGACCCAGGCGCCGTGCCAATGACCGGCGCACCGGGAATCCAGGCCCGGACCAGCCTGGACGAGGCGTTCGCCACCCAGGTTCCGATGGCTCCGATCGAAACGCGGCAATCGGCGTGCCAGCCTGCCGAAAGCTTTGATATCGCCTCCTGGATCGCCGAGGACGAGGGCTTTGCACAGGCGATATCCACGCGCCGCGTCGCGTTGACGACGGCAATCGACCGGGTCGACGAGGATGCGGCGGACGACCTGGCCCGGGCGTATATCCATTTCGGCTTCGGTCTCGAGGCGCGCATGATCCTCGCGCAGGACGGTAAGCAAAGTCGGCAACGCTTGTTGCTGGGCGAAATGGCCGCCATCGTCGATGGCGAAACCCCGGCCGGCGCTGTGCTGTCGGCTCAGGCCGGCTGCGGCACCGAAGGAGAATTGTGGGCCCTGCTCGCCGGCGGGACCGATGCCGGATCGGTCGACAGGAACCTTGTTCTGCGCGCCTTCCTGCAATTGCCGAGGCCGTTGAAACAGCAGCTGGGACCGACGCTCGCCGATCAGTTCCTGGCCGCGAACGACCTGGATTCGGCCGGAATGATCCTCGATGCGGCGGCCGGACGGGATGTTCTGGCCGATCCCGACAGCGCCGTCGTGGTCGAAAACTTCCGCGACGCTCTGGACGAGGCCGGGCTGGACCAGGGATCCAACCTCGCCGCGGTCGAGGCGCCGCGCCGACCGACGCCGCAAACCGTCCTGCGCGACCTCGAAACCTCTCTGGCGGCAGGGATTGCTCCGTCGCCTGAACTGATCTCGCTGGCCGAGGGGTTCCGGTTCGAATATGCCGGCGACCCCCTCGAGGCACGGCTGGCCGAGCTCGAAGTGCGTGCCCATGCGGCCCGCGGCGATTTCCGGCAAGCCCTGGACCTTGCCGCCAACGCCGCCACCGCACTCGGCCCCGAGCTGGTTCGCGGTCTGCGTGGCGATGTCGTGACCATGCTGACCGAGCAGCTCGACGACAGCAGTTTTCTCGATCACGCCTATTCCGCGATCCCCGCGAACCTGCCGGCCCGCGTCGAGAACATGCTCGCCGCCCGGCTGCTGACGCTCGGCTTTCCGGAAAAGGCGCAGGAATTCCTGTCAGGCGAGGCGGTGCGAGAGGACGCCTCCGAGCGGCGCTACCTCAAAGCCGAGGCGGCGATCATGCTGGGTGACGGCGAAAGCGCACTGACCGCCCTGATGGGGCTTTCGGACCCGCGCGCGGCCGAATTGCGCGCCCGGGCCTACGAGCTATCGGGCGATTACCGGTCTGCAATGGCCGCCCGGGGCGTCCCGCCCGAAGATCCCACCGACCCGCTGGAAGCCTGGCGTGCCGAGGCCTGGGCCCGCCTGGCGACCTCGGACGACCCGCTGCTGCGCGCCCTCTCGGACGATATGCTCGCCGCTGACTCGGACCAACCCGCAACGCCTGTCGCGACATTGTCCGAAGCCCGCGAACGGCTCGATCTGTCGGGTGACAGCCGCGAACTGGTCGATGAACTCCTCCTGCGGTTCGAGTTGGAGCCCGCGGCGCCCGGCAATTGATCGCCGCTTACCAATTCTAAACGCCCGGCGTCTTAGCCTCGCGTCGAAGACGCAGCAGAAGGTGCGCAGGAATGATTCGGACAGCACGTCCGCCCCGGTCGACGGCACAACCGGATCACGCGCCAAACGGCGCGCCGGCCAATCTTGGGTCAGGAGGCTGCCTGGCATGCCGGCGCTGACCCTGGGTGCCATCTTTCGCCCGACCATTCTGCTGGCCCTGGCCCTGATGGCGATCATCGTGATGATGATCCTGCCGATGCCGGCCTGGGTTCTGGATATCGGCCTTGCCGCGTCGTTCGCGTTGGCGATCCTGATCTTCACCGTCACCCTGTTCATCGAGCGGCCGCTGGATTTTTCGGCCTTTCCGACCGTGCTGCTCGCATCACTGATGCTGCGCCTGTCGCTCAATGTCTCGTCGACCAAGCTGATCATCGGCGAAGGCCACACCGGCACGACGGCGGCGGGGGACGTCATCGCCGGCTTCGCCAGCTTCGTCATGGGCGGGTCGGTCTTTCTGGGCCTCGTGGTTTTCGGCGTTCTGTTGATCGTCAATTTCGTCGTCATCAACAAGGGCGCGACCCGGATGGCCGAGGTCGGCGCGCGCTTTGCGCTGGACGGGATGCCGGGCAAGCAGCTTGCGATCGACAGCGACATGAGCGCCGGTGCGATCGACCACGCCGAAGCGCGTCGCCGTCGCGAAACCGAACAGGCCGAAACGACCTTCTTCGGTTCGCTCGACGGCGCGTCGAAATTCGTCAAGGGCGATGCGGTAGCCGGGCTTCTGATCACCGCGCTGAACCTGCTCATGGGTCTGACGATGGGCATCTTCGTCCATGGCATGCCGGCCGGCCTGGCTTTCGAGACCTACGCGATCCTCACCGTGGGTGACGGGCTGGTGAACCAGATCCCGGCCGTCATCATCTCGATCGCCTCGGCCCTGCTACTGGCCCGGGGCGGCGCGACGGGCGCGACCGACCTCGCGCTCGTCGGCCAACTTGGGCGCTATCCCGCGGCGCTGGGCACCGTCGCGGTCCTGATGGCATTGTTCGCACTGGTGCCCGGTTTGCCGTTCGTGCCGTTCATCGCCGGTGGCGCGGTGCTTGGCTTGGCTGCAGTCGTGGGTGCCCGCGCCGCCGAGGCGAAGCGCAAGGCCGACATCGCCGCGGCCGAAATGCCGCGCACACCCGAAGCCCGGTCGAGCATGGGCGACCTGCTTGACCTTGACGATATCCATGTCGAATTCGCCCCCGACCTGGTCGAAATGGTGCTTGACCCCGGGGTCGGTCTCGATGCCCGCATCGCCAACATGCGCAACCATGTCGCAACGGAATATGGCGTGCTGCTGCCCGAAATCCGGCTGACCGACAATGCGTCGCTGGCCGATGGACAATATGTGATCAAGATCCATGGCGTCGAACAGGTGCGCGACAGCCTGCGCCCGGACCGCGTGCTTGCCCTGCTCAGCGACAGCAGCGCGGCGGTGTCCGGGGATGACGTCCAGGAACCGGTCTATGGCGCACCGGCCCGATGGATCGCCCCCGATGATCAGGAACAGGCCGCGCTGGCCGGCCTGACCACGGTGCAACCGACCGAGGTTCTGGCCACCCATCTGCTGGAGGTGATCAAGCGCAGCTTCCCGCGGCTGATGACGATGAAGGCCCTGCGCCGCCTGCTGGACGAGATGGTGAACCTGTCGGATCCGGGCCGGACCGAGGCCAACCGCAAGCTTCTGGACGATCTGGTGCCCGACAAGGTGCCGATGGACACGCTGCTGTCCGTCCTGCGCCTGCTGCTGGAGGAACGGGTGTCGATCCGCAACCTGTCGCTGATCATCGAGGCGGCGTCGGAGGGGCGTCAGCTTTATCCGTCGACCGAGGGGATCGCCGAACATGTCCGGCAGCGGCTCGGCTTTCAGCTGGTGGCCCAGATGCGTCGGGCGGATGGCACCATCCCGCTGGTGCAACTGGCCCCGGAATGGGAGGAGGTGTTCACCACCTACCAGATGCCGTCGGATCGCGGTCTTGGCGACGTGGCCCTGCCCCCCGAGGATTTCAACCGCCTCGCCAATGCGGTCGCCGAAAAGATCGCGGCCGCAGCCGAGGCGGGGACGTTCCCGGCCCTTGTGACCTCGACCCGCCGCCGCCGGTTCCTGCGCACCGTTCTGACCGCGAAAGGCATTCCCAACCCGGTCCTGTCCTTCGAGGAAATCGGCCTGGAGGCCCGACCGGCGCTGGTCGGGCTGGTCGCGGCATGATCGCCGCCCTGTCCGAGCTGCTGTCGATCGGTCAGGACGCGCTCTGGTCCGGTTTCGTCGTTTTCGCGCGGGTCGGTGCGGCCATGGCGCTGTTGCCGGCTTTCGGCGAACAGACGGTCCCGGCGCGTGTGCGCCTGATCCTCGCCCTGATGTTCACCCTTGTCGTCCTGCCTGCCATGGCCGAAAGGATCCCGCCGCCGGTCCCCGGGCTGGGTTTTGCGCCGATCCTGTTGACCGAAACACTGGCCGGTCTGTTCTTTGGTATGGCGCTGCGGCTGTTCGTGCTGGCGCTGCAGATTGCGGGCACGATCGCTGCGCAATCGACCTCGCTCAGCCAGATCTTCGGTGGCAGCGCCGGGACCGATCCTCAGCCGGCAATGGGTCATGTCCTGCTCTGGGGCGGGCTGGCTCTGGCGACGATCCTCGGGCTGCATGTCCGCCTGGCCGAATATCTGTTGACCAGCTACGATCTGGTCCCGCCCGGGGTGATCCTGCCCGCCGCCCTAGTGGCAGAGGCCGGGCTTGGCGAGATCGGCCGCAGTTTCGCGCTCGGCTTTACCCTTGCGGCGCCTTTCGTCATCGCCTCGCTGGTCTATAACGTGACCCTCGGCGTCATCAATCGTGCGATGCCGCAGCTGATGGTCGCCTTTGTCGGGGCCCCGGCGATCACCGCCGGCGGGTTGATCCTGTTGCTGATCGCGGCACCGTTCATGCTGCAGGTCTGGTCGGGCGCGCTGGGCGATTTCATCGCCGATCCGTTCGGAGGCCAGGGATGAGCGCGGGACAGGCCGAAGACGACGACAAGCAATATGAACCGACGCAAAAGAAGCTCGACGACGCCCGCAAGAAGGGCGATCTGCCGAAATCGAACGACCTGATCACGGCCGGGGCCTATGCCGGTCTGCTGATCGCCGCAATGACCCTGGGTCCGGTCGCGCTCAAGGGCATGGGCACGACGCTTGCCGGCCTGCTCGATCAGGCGGACCGCCTGTCCGACGACAGTTTCAACGGCGGTGGTGGCCGCTTTGCCGGGGCGCTGATCGGTGACATGGCGCGCCATTCCCTGGCCATCTTCGCCCCGCCCTTTCTGTTGGCTTTGCTCATGGTTCTGGGTCAGCGTTCCCTGGTCTTTGCACCCTCCAAGCTGGCGCCCAAATTGTCGCGTATCTCGCTGATCGAGAATGCAAAGCAGAAATTCGGCCGCTCCGGCCTGTTCGAATTCGCCAAAAGCACGACCAAGCTGACGATCTATTCGACGATCCTGTTCATCTACCTTTGGGGGCAATTGCCCCGGATGCTGGGCGCGATGCAGCTGAGCCCGGCGATGATGGTGGTCGAGCTGTTGAAAATCGTGGTCGGTTTGCTGGGCATGGTTCTGGCGGTGTCGCTGACCCTGGCGCTGATCGACATGGTGTTCCAACGCGCCGAGCATGCCCGAAAGAACCGGATGTCCCGCAAGGAGTTGATGGACGAACTCAAGGAATCCGAGGGCGATCCGATGATGAAGCAGCAGCGCCGGGAAAAGGCGGTGTCGATCGCCACCAACCAGATGCTGCGAGACGTGCCGGAGGCCGCGGTGGTCATCGTCAACCCGACCCATTTCGCGGTCGCGCTGAAATGGGATCCCTCGGCCCCGCACGCACCGATCTGCGTCGCCAAGGGTGTCGA
Source organism: Rhodobacteraceae bacterium HLUCCA08 (assembly GCA_001314655.1). Taxonomy (GTDB): domain Bacteria; phylum Pseudomonadota; class Alphaproteobacteria; order Rhodobacterales; family Rhodobacteraceae; genus Salibaculum. The sequence goes on from LJSF01000016.1 coordinate 319,364, forward strand.
TCTGGTCGCGGCCCGGATCCGCGAAATCGCGCAGGAAAACGCCGTGCCGATCCATTCGGACCCGCCCACCGCGCGAGCGCTTCATGCCACGGTCGAGATCGGGGAAGAGATCCGGCCCGACCATTACGCCGCGGTCGCCGCGGCGATCCGGTTCGCCGATATGTTGCGGGCCAAGGCGCGCAAGGCATGAGCGGGGATCTGCAGCAGATGCGCGGGCTGGTTTCGCTCCTCGAGGCCCGGTTCGCCGCCGGCCAGGCACGGCTGGCACAGCACCAGGAAAAGGTTCGCGCCTTGCAGGACGGCCTGGCCGCGCTCGGTGCGAGGCACGACGCGGCGCAGGCCGACGATCCGGCCTTTCGCGCCGGTGCCTACCTGCGCTGGAACGTCTGGGCCGACGAGCGTCGCAAGCAGATCAACCGTCAGCTCGCCGAAGCGCGTGCCGGTGAAGAGAGTCTCAAGGCCGAACTGCGGGTTTCCCTCGGCAAGCTCGAAGCGGCGCGCGGGCTCGAGGCGCAGCTCAGGGCCGACGCAATCCGCAAGGCCGCGCGTCGCGCGCCGTGATCAGACGTCCTGGCGGACGATATCCACAATCAGGACATCCGTGATCGGCCCGCCGACATTGTCCAACGCGGTCTGACGCAGGGCGGACCGCAGCATCCCCATATTCGTCGACGAGGTGAAATTTCCGTCGAACCCGCCCATGTTGGCATGATTGAACAACACTTGCAGGAACAGGTCGCGCAGCCGCGGTTCATGGGTAAAGACAGTCTCTTTTCCGCCGGCCGCAACCTCGACACTGATCGAGAGAACCACAAGGGCCGCGACCTGTCCATCACGCACCACCGGGACGACGAACTGATTGTTCAGCTTGGCATATTCACTGCCGGCAGATGGGTCTTCATCATCGTTGTCGGCGGTGTCGACCTCGGGACGGGCGGCCGGGTCGGTCGCGCCGTCATCCGCGGGCGGTGGCGCACCGGCAAGCAACGCATCGTATTCGGTGCGCGACAGGGTCACCGTTTCCTCCGTTTTGCCGGGTGACAGAAACATGCCCGCGCCGATGCCGCCTCCGACACCGATGATGAGCATGACAAGCGGGATCAGGAGCATCTTCACGGGTTCACCTCAGAACGGCAGAACGATGTCGGCCACCTGCTGGCCGTAGCGGGGTTGTTGCATGTCGGTGATCTGGCCACGACCCCCATAGGAAATTCGCGCCGAGGCGATCTTGTCATAGGTGATCTCGTTCTGGCGGCTGATATCGGCGGGGCGCACGAAGCCTGACACGAACAACTCGCGCATCTCGAAGTTCACCCGCACCTCCTGGCTCCCCTCGATCTGCAGCACGCCGTTCGGCATCACGTTGACGATCGTCGCGGCTACCCGAAGCTCCAGCTGTTCGCCGCGCCGGACCGAGCCGTCGCCGCCGAATGTGCTGGACGAATTCAACTCCACCGCATTGGCCATGGCCGCGCCGTCCGGCAGGTTTTCATCGACCCGCTGCGGCAGGCCGAAAAGCTGCGGGATGCCCAGGCTTTCGGACCCGTTGCGCGACCGATCGGTCGAATTGGTGATCGAGGCGCTGTCGTCGATCTCGATCACCACGGTCAGGATATCTCCGCGCTGCATCGCGCGCCGGTCGCCCAGCAAAGAACCGCGGTTTCCCGACCATAGTGAAGGGGTCGGCGCCGCTCTTGACGCTGCGGGAATAGCCTCGCCCATGCCGAAGGTCGACATCGCGGTCGCCTCGGTCGAGGCCTGGACCGGGGTGAAATCGGGCGCCTGGCCGACATCGCCCAGCCGGCCGCATCCGGCAAGGCCAAGGGACATCAGGGCAAGGGCGGTGATCACGATGCGCATCGGCGCCTCCTAGTTGAAGACATGGGCCGCGCCGGTATCGTCGATCCGGGCGGTGACGGTGGTGCGGGACGACAGGTTCATGACCCGGATCACGTCGCCGGGGCCGGCGCGATCCAGGGCGCGGCCCTCGGTGCTGATGACCAGACCACCGCTGCGATAGATCAGCGGGATCACCGCATTGCGTTCGACCACGGCCGGCGGCCCGATATCCGACAGCCGGATCGGACGTCCGGCATAAAGCGCGACACGCGCCTCCTGTCCCAGCAGCATCCCGGGATCGGACACGCCACCGGCGATGTCGTCGGCGCGCAGGGCCAGGTCCTCGGGCGCCAGGATCGTGCGCGCGGGGATCGTGCGGGCGGCGACGATCGTGTCGGCCAGGGCCGGACCGGCCAACAGCCACAGGAGAAGCGCGGCGCGGATCATCGGATCTGGACCGTCGCGCCCAGCATCTGGTCGGCGGCCGAGATCACCTTGGAATTCAGCTCGTAGCCGCGCTGGGCCTGGATCAGGTCGGTCACTTCCTTGACCGGATCGACCGAGCTTTCCTCGAGGTAGCCCTGCCGCAGGGTGCCGAGGCCGTCGAGACCCGGCGTGCCCACCAGCGACGGCCCCGAGGCCGGCGTTTCCAGGAACAGGTTCGACCCGATCGCTTCCAGCCCCTTGGGGTTGGTGAAGCCGGCCAGCGTGAACTGGCCCAGGAATTCCGGTTCGACGCGGTCGTTGAAATAGGCATAGACCTCGCCCTCGGCATTGACCGAGATCGACCGCGCATCGACCGGGATGGTGATGTTCGGCACCACCGGATAGCCATCGGACGTCACGATCAACCCGTCGCCGGTGCGTTTGAGGCCGCCATCGCGGGTATAGGCGGCGCGGCCGTCGGGCAGCGTCACCTCCAGATAGCCGCCGCCGTCGATCGCCATGTCCAGATCGCCACCGGTCGCGGCGACCGCGCCTTGCGACAGCATCACGGTGACAGAGGTCGGCCGCACGCCCAGGCCCAGTTGCACGCCGGTGGGCAGGACCGTGCCGTCAGAGGCATTGATCGTGCCGGGGCGGGCGACCTGCTGGTAATGCAGGTCGGCGAATTCGGCGCGGCGGGCGTTGTAACCCGTTGTGCTCATGTTGGCGAGGTTGTTGGAGATTACCTCGACCCGGGTCTGCTGGGCGGCCATCCCGGCCGCGGCGATATCGAGTGCCCGCATGTCGCTGGCTCCTTTGTGTGTTTATTTGCCGAATGTCCGGATTGCTTCGCGAATTCGCTGGTCTTCCTTGTCGATAAAGCTCTGGCCCAGCTCATAGGCGCGCTGCACCTCGATCATCCGGGCCAGTTCGAGGATCGGATTGACGTTGGATTGTTCGAGAAAGCCCTGCGCCACGCGCGCGGTTTCCGCGGGAACATAGCCGTCATCGGCGCGGAACCGGACACCATCCTCGCGCATCATGCCCAGCGGGTTTTCCGGAACCACCAGGCCGATCTGGCCCACCGGCACACCGCCGGCGCTGATCGTGCCATCCGCGGCGATTCCGACAGCGCCCGCGCCTTGCGGGACAAAGACCGGCGCACCGCCGGCATCCAGAACCGGATAGCCTTCCATCGTCACCAGGTCGCCGTTTTCGTTCGGGGTGAAGCTGCCGGCGCGGGTCAGCCGTTCGCCCTGTGGGGTCAGGACCAGGAAGAACCCCTCGCCCTCGATCGCCAGGTCGAAAGGTCCGCCGGTCTGTTTCAGCGAGCCCTGGATTTCGGACGTGTCACGCACCCGCGCCGCGGCCATCGACAAGGACGGATCGTCCCGGTCCAGTGCGGCGACATGTTCGGAAAAGATCAGCCCCTCGGCGCGGAACCCGGAGGTGCTGGCATTGGCGATGTTGTTGGCGACCACGCGCATCTCGTTCATCAGGCCCGATTGGCGGGTCAGCGCGGCATAGATGGAATTGCTCATTCTCAGCCTCCTGCGATGACCGGCACGATCGAGCGCTGAAAGAAACTGACCAGCGTCTCCGACATGAAGCCCATGGACACCCAGAACACCGCGACGATCGCGGCAAGCTTGGGCACGAAGGTCAGCGTCATTTCCTGGATCGCGGTCAGAGCCTGGAACAGGCCGACGATCAGACCCGCGGCCAGGGCCACGCCCAGGATCGGCAGCGACGTGATCACCGCGACCCAGAGCCCCTCGCGCATCGTGTCGAAAAAGATCGCCTCTTCCAGCATCAGACCGGCATCCGCAGGATTTCCTGGTAGGCTTCGACCACCTTGTCGCGAACGGTCACGGCGGTTTCGACGGCCAGTTCGGTCTGGGTCAGGGCCTGGACCAGGGCATGGGGATCGGCGCTGCCGGTCATCGCGGCCATGGCGGTGTTTTCGCTGTGCTGCAGGGTGGCGGTGAAGTCTTCGGCAAAGCGGGCGAAGGCGGCGCCGCCGGTTCCGCCGGATTGCGGCGCGGTGGCCTGGCGGTTGGCGGCATATTGATCGGCGACAAGGGCGGCTCTCAGGTCCATCGGATTCTCCGTCAGCGTTTCAGCAGATCCATCAGGGCGCTCGACATGCCCCGGATCTGCTCGAACAGTTTGAGGTTGGCTTCGTAGCTGCGCTGGGCTTCTCGCGCGTCGGCGATTTCCAGCAACAGGTTCACGTTCGACCCCTGGTAATGACCGGTGTCGTCGGCCATCGGGTGAGCGGGATCGTAGATCTGCGGCAATTCGGTCCGGTCCAGGCGAACCCGCCCGGTTTCGACGGCGCCGGTCGCGCGCCCGGCGTCGACCGTCTCGTGAAAGCTGATCGTCTTGCGCCGATATCCGGGCGTATCGGCATTGGCGACGTTTTCGGAGACGTGCCGCAACCTTTGCGACTGGGCGCTGAGCCCGCTGGAGGTGATCCGAAGGGCGTCAGAGAAATCGGCCATCCCTATTGCCTCCCGATACTGGCGCGCAGGATCGTCATCGTGTGCCGATAGACGGCCAGGGCGCGGCTGTGCTGGCGTTGGTTGTCGACGGCGCGGACCATTTCGCGTTCCAGCGATACGGTATTGCCGTTCGGTTTCGCCTCGCCCTCGGCCGGGGTGATCCGGGCGCCGCCGATCGTGTCGGGGCCTGTGACATGGCCGGGACGCGTCGTGCGCATCGGCGTGGCAGGGGATTGGCGATAGACCTCCTTGAACGGGGTCATCTGCAGGGCGCGGTAGCCCGGCGTATCGGCATTGGCAAGGTTCCGGGCGGTCACCGCCTGGGCGGCGCCTGCGTGGCGGGACATCTCGCCCGCGACCCGGAACAGATCCAGGGATTGGTACATCGGGGATTCTCCCTCGAGCGGCTTCAACCTTGGATTAAGGCTGATTCCCTAAGGATTGGTTTGCGATGAACTTGAATCGAGGCCGACAGACATGGACGATCAGCTTGACTACCTTCTTGCGCCGATCCGGGCGATCCGGCCCTGGGCCCCGGTGGCGCGCGTCACCGATGTGGCCGGCGCGACGATACGCGTGCGCGGGGTGTCCGGCATGGCCGGCCTTGGCGACCAGATGACCCTGTTGCGCACCGGCCTGAGGGCAGAGATCGTGCGGCTGGATGATCGAACCGTCGATCTGCTGCCCGAGGGGCCGGCGACGGGCGTTGCCCTGGGCGATATCGCGCGGCTAGATCCGCCGCGGCCTTTCGCGCCGCATGACGGATGGATCGGGCGTGTGGTCGACCCCGATGGCCGCCCGCTGGACGGGGTGCCGCTCTTGCCCGGGTCCGTTCCGCGCGCGGTCGAGGCGCCGCCGCCTCCGGCCCATGCGCGCCGCCACATGGGCGAACGGTTGTCGACCGGCATGTGCGTGTTCAACACCTTGCTGCCCCTGGCCCGCGGTCAGCGGATGGGGCTGTTCGCCGGGTCGGGCGTGGGCAAATCGACCCTGCTGGCGACCCTGGCCTCGCGGGTTGATGCGGATGTGATCGTGATCGGCCTTGTCGGCGAACGCGGGCGGGAATTGCGGCATTTCGTCGACAAGGTCCTGGGGACGGAGGGGATGAAGCGCTCGGTCGTCGTCGCCGCGACGTCCGACCGCGCGCCCCAGGTGCGCCGGCGGTGTGCCGCGGCGGCCACCGCGGTGGCCGAACATTTTCGGGATGCGGGGCGGCAGGTCCTGTTGCTGATCGACAGTGTGACCCGGTTCGCCGAGGCCCATCGCGAGGTCGCGACGGCGGCCGGTGAAGCGGCGACCTTGCGGGGGTTCCCCCCCTCGACCGCCGGCGCCATCGCCGCACTTTGCGAACGGGCCGGCCCCGGCACGGGCGAGACCGGCGATATCACCGCGATCTATTCGGTGCTTGTGGCCGGCTCCGACATGGAGGAACCGGTGGCCGACATGCTGCGCGGGGTCCTGGATGGCCATGTCGTCCTGGATCGCGAGATCGCAGAACGGGGCCGGTTTCCGGCGGTGGACCTGGTGCGGTCGGTGTCGCGCTCTTTGCCCGATTGCGCCAGCCCGACGGAAAACGGCCTGATCCAGCAGGCGCGCCAGCACCTTGGCACCCATGCCCGGGCGGAACTGATGATCCGCTCGGGCCTTTATGCCAAGGGGTCGGACCCGGCCGTCGACGCGGCAATCGCCTGCTACGGCGCGCTGGACGCGTTCCTGGCCCGGACCGAGGCCCACGGGGTCGACAATTCCTTCGAAATGCTGCGCCGGATCCTGGCGACAGCCAAACCGGCCGGAGGCGAGCGACAATAGGCGCCCGTCTCAGGCGATGTTCTGCAACAGGGTCAACGCGACCTGGGCGCCGCTGGTGGTCGAAATCGCCGCGGCCTCGGACCGGACAAGGAACAGCCGGATCAGCTTTTCGTGGTTCTCGTCGGTCAGCATCTCGGCCGGGTCGGAACTGCCGAACAGGCGCTCGGCACGGTCGGTGAACTGCTCCAGCTGCTGGTCGATGTCCAGCGCACCGATCCGCGATGAAAATCCCATCGCGGTTTCGATCACCTGGCGCAGCGGCGCATTGCCCATGATGCTGAACCAGCGCGCATCCGTGCCGTCGACGTCCCTGGCGACATCCTCCAGCGACTGGCGCGCATTCATCGCCAGTCGCATCGTGTTGTCCTGGTTCCCCACGGCGCGCTCGAACTGGCGCGCCTCGTAGCGGGTGATCACGTCCTCCATCGCCGTGGACAACCCGGTGAATGGGCCGCCCAACTCACCAAAGCCGAATGTCTTGGCCATCGCCTTGTAGCGATTGTCGGTCAACCGGTTGGCCAGGGCCGAGGGATCGCTCGACGGACTGTCGAGGATCTGGCGGATGAAGGCCTTGGCGTCGATGTCGTCGTCCAGGCCGAATGCCCCCAGGGCGACTTCGCGCAGCTGGCGGTTCTCGACCAGCTGTTCGGCGGTTCGGATCTGGCCGATCTGTTCGCGAAACGTTTCGGTCGCGCGTTTGACGACGACGCTGTTGGAAAACGCTTCCTGCTGGGCCGGCAAGGTTCGTTGCAGGAACTGCCAACCGGTCAGGCCAGACAGCGGGATGATCGGTTGAAAGCTCATGACGGGCGTGGTCTGCTGTCCAGCAGCCGGTCCTCGCGCGGGATCAGGGCGCGCAGGCGCTTCAGCGCCCGGTAGAATTCGCCCTCCAGCACGGCTTCCGTCGCGGCGGTCAATTGGGTGCGACTGTCCGGGTCGGTCAGGACCTGGCTCAATTGTTCGATGCCGCGCAGGATCTGGTGGCGTGCCTCATCTTCGGCCGCATCGCCGGACAGGACCAGCTGGGCGATGTAGCAGACACGGCGCACCGGCGTCTTGACCTCGTCCGGGCGGATCGCGTCGCGCAGGCGCAGGATGTTGGCATTGGGCGTCAGGATCGAAAGGCGCGACCGGCGGTCGCCGTTCTCGATCACCGCGCCATTGACCAGGACCCGTTCCTTGGGTCCCAGTTTCAGGACCAGACCGGACATCACCGCCCCCCTTGCTGGCTGAGCCCGCGCATGACGGCGGTATTGATGTCGATCAGCGGGCCGACCTCGGCCTTGCGCGACAGCACCGCGCGGCTGTGGTGTTCGACGAATTCCGACAGGTAGAACAGGCGGGCCCGCAGATCCGCGGGCAGGGCATTGTCGCGGTCGGCGACCGACGCGGCGAGGTGGGTCCAGACCCGGCGGTTCTGGTGCAGGGCGGCGACAAGCTGGGGAAAGCTGTTTGGCAGATCGGCGGCAGCACGGCTGAGTTGCGCGATCGAGCGCTGCAGCAGTTCGGTCTCGGTTTCGCGTCCGGTTCGGGTGGCCGACTTCGTCGGCGCATAGGCCTGTTGGGCTTGCATCAGGGCGTTCACGGTGATGTCCTTTCGGGACGATACGGGAATGCTGGCGCGGCTTTGCCGCGCGGCGGGGAGGAGGGGCCGGTTTCGGCCCCTCCGTCAGGCGGATGCCCTTACCGGAACAGCGACAGGATCGACTGCGGCGCCTGGTTGGCGATCGACAGCGCCTGGGTGCCCAGCTGCTGCTGGACCTGCAGGGCCTGCAGACGGGCCGAAGCCTCTTCCATGTCGGCGTCGACCATGGCGCCGATACCCGATTTCAGCGAGTCCGTCAGGTTCGAGATGAAATCGGCCTGGGTCGCGATGCGGCCCTCGACCGACCCGAAGGCGGCGGAAGCGGTGATCGCGGTGTCGATCAGGGTCTCGATCGAACCCAGCGCGGCTTGCGCCCCGACATCATTCGACACGTTGATCGCAGACAGGGCGCCCAGACCGCCGGCGTTGGCGTTGTTGAACTGACCGCTGATCGCGATACCGTCGGTGGTGTCTTCGTTGGTGATCACCAGACGGCCGGGATTGGCGGCGTCGTAATCGACCGACACATTGGCCCCCGACGACTCGATCGCAGCCTTCACGCCAACGGCGATGACATCCTCGGTCGAGGTCGCATCCACATCGGCCTGGGTGATCGAGTAGGAGACATCGAAATCGCCGATCCGCAGGTTCACGCTGTCGCCGGCGCTGTAACCGGCATTGGCCAGGGTATCGAATTCGATCTGGCCGTTGTCGTCGGTTCCGCCATTGGCATCGAGCGAAAAGCCGAAGCGGTCCTGCCCGTCGGCGGCGACGCCGTCGGTGTTGGCCGCCGTGAATCCGGCGATCGCCGTGTAGCCGCCGGTGGACAGGTTCTGCCCGGTCACCGTGATCGACGACGCGGTGACGTTGCCGCTGTTGTCGCGATCCAGCGAGGCCAGCACACTGGCCGAGGCGGTGTTGCCGTCGACGAGGTTCAGGCCGTTGAACTGCGCGGCGCTGACGACCGAGTTGATCTGGTTGCGCAGGGCGGTGACGTCGTCGTTGATCTTGCCCCGGTCGACGTTGTCTTCCTGGGCGGCGACGATCTTGCCCTTCATCTGGTTCAGAAGATCGGTGATGGTTTCCGACGCCTGGCGGGCGACGGCGACGGTCGATTCACCCAGGGACAGGCTGTCGGAGATCGCCTTGAAGCCCTTGACGTCGGACTCCATGACCTTGGAAATCGCCCAGACGGCCGAATTGTCCTTGGCCGAGCCGATGGCCTTGCCGGTCGAGATCTTCGACTGGACATCGGTGAGCGACTTGTTGATGCCCTTGAGGGTTTGCAGCGCCACCATGGCGCCGTTGTTGGTCAGAATGCTGGACATGCGTTTGGTCCTGTTTTGCGGGCGCCTTTGACGCCACGATTTCGTCAGCCCCGGGGTCGGGGCGGTTCGGACACGTCGTTCTGACGGTTGCTTGGCCCTCGGCCAGCGCCAGTCCCTTTCGGGATGCAGGGGCAACATGTGACCGGCCGACCTAACCGGGGCTTAACGCCAAGCGGGCGATTTCGTGGCGATTGCCGCAAATTCAAGGTAAATCCCGCTCACGACCGCTTGGTATGGCGCGGGGTGTCGGTGCGGATCGTGGACCCCTTGCCATCGCGGCCATAGGTCTGCAGCGCATTGCGCGCCTCGGCCTGCTGGCGCAGCCTGTCGCCGGCCTCCCGGACCCCGTCGACGGCCCGCGCCAACAGCCGCTCATTGCGGTTCAATGCGGCGGCGAGGGCCTTCAACTGCGCCGTGCCATCCGCGCCCAGGGCCTCCAGCCGGTCGCCAAGTTCGAGCTTCTCGGCCGCAAGGTCCGACAGGCTTGCATAGTCTCCGGACAACAGGGCGTCGCGTTCCCGGGCGATGATCCGTTCGATACGGTCGACCAGTCTACTCTGGGACATCACCACGCTCCTGCATCGCCGCATAGATCGATTCGGCCAGCCCGATACCACCGGCGGCGACGATCCGTTCGGCCTGGGCCTGCAACAGATAGGGGGCGAAGGCATCCTGGCCGGCGCCGCTGCCCATGCCGCCCGGCGCCGCATCGACACCGGCGGATTTCAGCATTTCGGCCAGGAAACTCGCCTCGAGCGCCTGGGCCGCACCCCAAAGCCGCGGGTCGCGCGGCGGCGTTCCCGGGCCGTGCGGGGTCGGGGCCGCCGCAATGGGGGTCATCGGGTCGATCATGGACAACTCCAGTTTGAACGATTTCCGGCAGGCTTCGCCGATCGCGGTAAAGATTGAGTAAGCACTGGGGCGTATTCCGAAGCCGAACCTCATGAGGATCGGAGAACCGATGCAACCGATTATCCCCAACGAGCTTGCGACGCTCTTCGCGGCCGTCCCCGGCGGCAAGGCCCTGGGCGAAGAGGGGTCCGCGACGGCGTTCGCCGCGTTTGTCGCGGACCGCTCGGGCGGCGAAGAATCCCCGTTGTTGTGGCAGGTGCTGGCCGCCGCCGGCGCAGCGGAAGGCGCGTCCGACCCCAAGGTAGACCCCGCCGAAATTCAGGCGGATGCGGGCGCGGACCCCGATCCGCCCGCGCAGGCCGCCGACATGGACGCGGCAGATGTCACGCTGCGCCCGGACATCGCGATTGCGGAGCCGGACAAGGCGTCTGACCCGTCGTTGCGTGGCACCGAGGCTGTTCCTGCCGGGCAGGCCCTGCCGCCGGGCAGCGATCCTGACCTGGCCGCGACCGCGCAAGGGTTGGTCCTGCCCCGCCGCGGTCCGGTTTCCGAGCTTGCCATGGCCCCCGGCGCGACCACCGACCGGGGGGGACGGCGTGCCGAAGCGGCCGGCACGTCCAGTGGGCGGACGCCGTCGATCTCTGCCGAACCGCTGGCGCCCGGTGGCGACGGCCCGCCGGCCGCCCGCCTGTCCGAGGCCGCGCAGGCCGCGCGCGAAGCCCTGGTCGAGTTCGCCTCGACCCGCCGACAATCGCGCGAGCATGCCGCCGACGCCGCGGCCGCGGCCGAGCGACCCGCGCGTGCGCCGATGCAGACCGTTCCGGCCCAGATCATCCAGGCGTCGCTTCAACCGCTGACCCACGTGATCGCCGCCAACCTGGCACCGGACCCGCGCGATTCGACGCGATTCGGCCGCGATCGCGACGCATTGTCCGAACTCGTCGCGGTCTCGGCGGGCGAGGCGCGCGCGGCACCGGCCGCGTCGGCCGGTGCGCCGGCCTTGCAATCCGCGCCGCAACAGCCGATCGCCCAGCAGCTTGCCCTTGCCATTTCCCGCAGCGCCGGGGGCGAGACGGAAATCACGCTTCACCCCGAAGAGCTGGGCCGCGTCCGCTTGTCGGTATCGGGCGGAGAAGGGGCCTTGACCCTGTCGATCATCGCCGACCGGCCCGAAACCGGCGACCTGATCCGGCGCCACCTTGACCAGCTCTCTGCCGAATTCCGCGATATGGGCTACGCCAATCTGAGCTTCAGTTTCGGGTCCGCGCCGCAGCAGGGACGGTCCGACACGCATCAGGACGCCGCCGACCCTGGCGTGACCGACGACTGGATCGAACTGGAGCCGGTCTCGCGATCCGACGCCACCTCTGCCACCGCCGCCTCTGGCCTCGACCTTCGCCTTTAGGAGCCCAAGATGGAACCCACCGCCCTGACCCAGGCCGCGCCGTCACCGACGTCCCAGGCCGCACCGTCATCCCGCACCGTCATCAGTTCGGATTTCGAGACCTTCCTGAAGATGCTGACCGTGCAGATGGAAAACCAGGACCCGCTCAATCCGGTCGAATCGACCGAATACGCGACCCAGCTGGCGACCTTTTCCAGCGTCGAACAGCAGGTCCTGACCAATGATCTTCTGCAGGCGATGATCGGCCAGATGGGGGTCGGTGGCATGGCCCAGATGGCCGGCTGGGTCGGGCGCGAGGCGCGCGCGGCCATGCCGGCCCGGTTCGACGGCGATCCAATCGCCCTGGCGCCGCAGCCCGAACCCCTGGCCGACCGGGCGGAAATCGTGGTGCGCGACGCCTTCGGCACCGAGCTGGAGCGGTTCGGCATCGACCCCGCCGCCGACACCGTCACCTGGAGCGGGACAGACTGGTCCGGCACCACCCGGCCCGATGGCATCTACAGCTTCACCACGATCAGCTACCAGGGCGACGAGGTGATCGCCGAGACCCCGACCGAGCTTTATGCCCGCGTGCAGGAGGTCCGGCTGCAGGACGGGGCCACCATGCTGATCCTCGATGGTGGCGTGGCCGTGCCGGCCGATGACGTCACCGCGCTGCGCAGCGCCGAGGCGCTATAGAAGCTCGGCCAGCAGGACCAGCGCCGCCATCGCACCGGCGCCCAGTGCGATCCAGCCCGCGATCGCCCGGATCGGTCGGCGCGGCGGTGGCGGGTCGCCCTGCATCTGGCGCACCAGCACGGCCTCGGCCAGGCCGGGCAGGCGCGGGCCGAACCGCGCCAGGACGCGCGCGGTCTGGACAAGGTCCCGGGTCAATGCCCGCGGGCCGATGCTGCTGCGGATGTATTTCTCGACCACCGGCTTGGCCGCGTCCCAGATGTTCATGCGCGGATCCAGCGTGCGGGCCACGCCTTCGACCACCACCATGGTGCGCTGCAGCAGGATCAGCTCGGTCCGGGTTTCCATGCCGAAGCGCTCGGTCACCTCGAACAGATAGGCCAGCAGGCGCCCCATCGAGATGCGGCTGGCATCCATGCCGAAGATCGGTTCGCCGACCGCGCGCAGGGCGCGGGCGAATTCGTCGACATCGCGGTCGGCGGGCACATAGCCGGCCTCGAAATGCAGCTCGGCCACGCGCTTGTAGTCCCGGCGGATGAAACCGAACAGGATCCCGGCATAGACCCGGCGGGTATATTCGTCGATATGCCCCATGATCCCGAAATCGTAGGCGATGATATCGCCGTTCGCCGCGACCTTGAGGTTGCCGTGATGCATGTCGCCATGGAAATAGCCGTCGCGCAGGGCATGGTTGAGGAACAGCTGCATCACCCGCAGCGCCAGGTCGCGCCGGTCATGGCCGGCGGCGTCGATCGCCGCCACATCGCCCAGCCCGATCCCTTCGGCCCAGCCAAGGGTCATCACCCGGCGGCTCGACAGATCCCAGCGGACCTGTGGCAGGGTAAAACCGTCGTCGTCCCGGGTGTTGGCCTGGAATTCCGAGGCCGAGGCGGCTTCGAGCCGCAGATCGAGTTCGCCGATCACGACGCCCTCGAAATGGGCGACCACGTCGACCGGCTTCAGCCGGCGCGACCCGGGCAGCAGCACGCCGATCGCATTGGCGGCGAAATGGAACGCATCCAGGTCGCGGCGAAAGGCCCGCTCGATCCCCGGCCGCAGCACCTTGACCGCGACCTCTTCGCCGGTATCGGCCAGCGTCGCCTTGTGGACCTGCGCGATCGAGGCGGCGGCGACCGGTTCGGAAAACGTGGCGAACAGCTGGTCGGCGGGGACGCCCAGTTCGCGCTCCACCTCGGCCTTGGCCGCGGCCACCGGAAAGGGCGGCAGCCGGTCCTGCAGCACGCGCAGCTGCTCGGCCAGTTCGTCGCCGACCACGTCGGGCCGGGTCGACAGGATCTGGCCGAACTTGATATAGGCCGGGCCCAGCACGGTCAGCGCCCGCGTCACCGGCGGCATCGCCGGATCGCCCCGATGGCCCAGCCAGCGGAACGGCCACACCACGGCGCGCACCACGACCCGGATCAGCCGCGGCGCCTCGAACGCATCGAGGATCGCCTGCATCGCCCCGGTCCGCTCGAAGGTCGCGCCGGTGCGGATCAGGCGCCAGATGTTGTGAGGTCCGCGCACCTAGATCTTCCACCCCGAATGCAGGCAGGCGATGCCCATGGACAGGTTGCGGTATTTGGCGTTTTCGAACCCCGCCGCGCGGATCATCGCCAGAAACGTCCCCTGGTCGGGGAACTTGCGGATCGATTCGACCAGGTATTGATAGCTGTCGCGGTCACCGGTGATCGCCCGACCCATCTGCGGGATCACGTTGAAGGAATACAGGTCATACAGCCGTTGCAGCCCGTCATTCGGCAATTGCGAGAATTCCAGCACCATCAGCCGGCCGCCGGGCTTGAGAACCCGATACGCCTCGGTCAGCGCCGCCTCCGGCCGGGTCACGTTCCGGATGCCGAAGCTGATCGTGTAGACGTCGAAGGAATTGTCTTCGAAGGGCAGGGCCATCGCGTCGCCCACCACCCAGTCCAGGCTGTCGGCCAGCCGCGCGGCCTCGGCCCGCTTGCGGCCTTCGATCAGCATGCTTTCGGTCATGTCCAGCACGACCGCCTGCGCATCCCCGGCGCGGCGCAGAAAGCGGAACGCGATGTCGCCGGTGCCGCCGGCCACGTCCAGCAGGCGCTGCCCGGCGCGCGGCGCCAGCCAATCCATCATCGCGTCTTTCCACAGGCGGTGGATGCCCAGGCTCATGGCGTCGTTCATCACGTCGTATTTCGACGCGACCGAGGTAAAGACCCCATGCACCCGGCCGGCCTTTTCGGCCTCCGGCACGTCCTGGAACCCGAAATGGGTGGTCTTGTCGTCCTGATCGCTCATCGCCATGGCTTTGCCCGAATTCTGTCCTACCGGAGTTATAGTGCCGTGGTCCAAGACACAAACGCCCTTTGTGACGCAGGAGCCCCCCGGACCATGATCGGCACCAAAGTCAACGTGATCGCTGTTATCGCCCAGATCGCCGGTATCGCCTTGCTGATCGCGGTCTTGGTCGGGATCGCGCGTCTGCGCACCGCGCTGTATCTCTGGATGACCCCCTCGGCATCGGACGGCACGCGGCCAAGGCCCACGATCGGCGCGCGGTTGAAGCCGTCGCTGTCGCTATCTGTGATGCTGGTGGCGCGGACGGGGCTGAACGCCGACCCCGGGTCATCGCTCGACACCTGGATCCTGCGGCCCACACCGGGAATGCGGATCATCTCCCTGGGCCTGGCGTCATGCGCCGTCGGCCTGATCTGGACGGTTCCCGAGCTTTCGCTCGGGACCACGGGAAACGCCGCGATCACGATGGCCGCTTGCTATTCCGCGCTGTTCATCGGCACCTACGAACTCCGGTTCGACCGTGACATGCTCAGCGCGCCGAACTGGTTGTTCCAGCGGCGGGAACACGCATTTGGCGACCTGATCGATATCCGGGATGACGGGCATTACCACTACAGGTTCCGGTTTTCCGACGGCCGCACGCTTCAAGTTCAGAAATACCTTGTGGGCATCGACAAGCTGCTGGGCTATGGCCGGCAATGGATCGACCATAACATCAGGGGCTGATGCCGGAGCTTCCCGAAGTCGAAACCGTTCGCCGCGGCCTGCAACCCGCGATGGAGGGTCAGGTGATCGCCCGCGCCCGCGTCAACCGCGCCGGGCTGCGCTGGCCGTTTCCCGATCGGATGGCCGAACGGCTGACCGGGCGGCGGGTGCTGGCACTGCGCCGGCGGTCGAAATACATCCTGGCCGATCTGGACGGGGCCGAGACGCTGATCCTGCACCTGGGCATGTCGGGTCGCATCCTGGTCTCGGGCGATCCGCTGGGGCGGTTCCATCATCACCACCCCGCGCCGCAAAAACATGACCATGTCGTTCTGGACATCGCCAACGGCGCCCGCGTCACCTTCAACGATGCCCGCCGCTTCGGCGCCATGGACCTGTGGCCCACCGATAGGCTCGACACGCATCCGTTGCTCGTCAACCTGGGGCCGGAACCCCTGGGCAACAGCTTCGACGACGCCACCCTGGCCGCGCGTCTGACGGGCCGCCGCACGCCGATCAAGGCGGCGCTGCTGGACCAGCGCAATGTCGCGGGCCTGGGCAACATCTATGTCTGCGAAGCCCTGCACCGGGCCGGGATCAACCCCAGGCGCCTGGCCGGTTCCCTGTCGCGCGGCCGCATCGCCCGGCTGGTTCCGGTGATCCGCGATGTCCTGTCCGAGGCGATCGTCGCCGGGGGGTCCTCCCTGCGCGATCACCTCCAGACCGACGGAGAGCTGGGCTATTTCCAGCACAGCTTCCGGGTCTATGACCGCGAAGGCGCGCCCTGCCGGACCGATGCCTGCACGGGCACCATTCGCCGCATCGTGCAATCCGGGCGTTCGACCTTCTACTGTCCGCGCTGCCAGCGCTAGGGCCAATCAGCGCTTGATTGCCGCGCCCTGTCTGCTAACCCTTCGTCCCTGTCTGCGCCAACAAGCCCGGAGTGCCCATGGCCTACAAGACCATCATCGTCGATGTCTCGGATGACGTGGCCCTGATCACGCTGAACCGCCCCGATGCGCTGAACGCGCTGAACAGCCAGATGCTGGGAGAATTGTCCAAGGCCCTGGTCGACGCCGATGCCAGCGACAAGGTGCGCTGCATCGTCATCACCGGCACCGACAAGGCCTTTGCCGCCGGGGCCGATATCCCCGAGATGGCGGCGAAGGATTTCGTCGAGATCTTTCGCGAAAATTTCTTTGCCGACGAGGCCGACCGGTTCCTCAAGGTGCGCAAGCCGATCATCGCCGCGGTGGCCGGCTATGCCCTGGGCGGCGGTTGCGAGCTGGCGATGATGTGCGATTTCATCATCGCCGCCGACAGCGCCAAGTTCGGCCAGCCCGAGATCAACCTTGGCGTCATCCCCGGCATCGGCGGCACCCAGCGCCTGGCCCGTGCGGTGGGCAAGGCCAAGGCGATGGACATGATCCTGACCGGGCGTTTCATGGATGCCGAAGAGGCGCTGTCGGCCGGCCTCGTCAGCCGCGTCGTGCCGGCCAGGAAACTGCGTGACGAGGCGCTGGGCGCCGCCCACAAGATCGCCGAGAAATCGCAGCTTGCCGTGATCGCCGCCAAGGACGCGGTGAACCGGTCGCAGGAGCTGCCGTTGTCCGAAGGCATCCGCTACGAAAGGCAGCTGTTCCAGGCGCTGTTCGCGACCGAGGACCGGACCGAGGGGATGTCGGCCTTCATCGACAAGCGCGAGGCGCAGTTCCGCGACAAATAGGCTGCCGCCGCAGGAAAATCGGTGTTTGCATTCCGGGCGGTTTCCTCTATACGCCGCCGTCAGACATGCGCGTGCGGCCCGCCTTGGCCAGAACCTCCCGGTAGAGAACCCGGGGTCGGGACCACCCGTGCAAACCCGTTTTTGACACGAACCCGACGAAAGAGAACACGCCCATGGCCAACACGCCCCAGTCCAAGAAACGCGCCCGCCAGAACGAACGCCGCTACGCCGTCAACAAGGCGCGCCGGTCGCGGATCCGCACCTATCTGCGCAAGGTCGAAGAGGCCATCGCCTCGGGCGACAAGGACGCCGCCATCGCCGCCCTGCGCGCCGCCCAGCCCGAGCTGATGCGCGGCGTGACCAAGGGCGTGATGCACAAGAACACCGTTGCCCGCAAGATGTCGCGCCTGTCGTCGCGCGTGAAGTCGCTGGGCTGAGCGGCGACTCGTTACCGGGCCGGCCGGAACGGCTTCGGGAAGGAAATTCAAGAGGGCGGTTCGTTTGAGCCGCCCTCTGTGCATCCGGGCAACAGCGGTGGCGACTTTCTCAGAAGATTCAACGCGCGTCGGGATTCGTTTCGTCCGGGCGGCGCGTCAAGCCCTCTCTTGCAGTTGAAACGGCCTCAACGCCCTTGCTACGTTGCCCCAGCGATTCATGTCGTTCCTGGGGGACACGGGTAGAATCGGGGGTTAACGCCTGGAGACGGCGGCATCGGTGGCCTGGCTTTCCGATACCGAATTCCGGGGGTTCGACGGCTTGTTTGCCTCGGACAGGATGCCGGATGGGGACCGGCATCGCGGATCCCCGCCACCTGTGTACGGTACCGACCGTCGGATCCGGCCCCGACCAGGGGTTGGGGTTTGTTCGTCGAACCGGTCTGTCATCGGCACCGCCCGACCTTGTCGAGGCGGCGAGCCTCTTGATGCACCAGGACGTCCGATTTGTGCGTGACGAGTGGTATCGCCCGGAACAGAGGCGGACGACGGTGGGACAGAAAGATCAAGGGGCCGAGGCACAGATGACAACCGAAGAATGGCGTAGCGTCAAGGCAGGCATTCGCGACTCGGTCGGGGCGAACAATTTCAGGAACTGGATCGAACCGCTGGAACTGCAGGGCCTGCAGGACGGCGTCGCCCTGTTCGACGCCCCGAATTCCTTTCACGGGACCTATGTCCGCAAGACCTTCGGCGAGCTGATCATCTATCACCTCAACGCCGGCGGCGCGAAGGTTCAGCGCCTGGATTTCGAAGTTGGCAAATCCGTGAACGGCACCGCCGCGCCTGCGCCGCAGCCCGCCGTGGCCCCGGCGCCGCAGCCGCCCGTGGCGTCCCGCGATGACATCGGATCGCCGATCGATGCGCGCTTCACCTTCGACAATTTCGTCGTCGGCAAGCCCAACGAACTGGCCCATGCCGCCGCCCGCCGGGTCGCCGAAAGCGAACATGTGACCTTCAATCCGCTGTTCCTCTATGGCGGTGTCGGCCTTGGCAAGACGCACCTGATGCATGCCATCGCCCATGAACTGAAGCGGACCCGGCCCGAGGCCAAGGTGCTCTATATCCGGGCCGACGAATTCATCATGCGCTTCGTCTCGGCGATCCGCGACAAAAGCATGATGGACTTCAAGCAGCTGTTCCGCTCGGCCGATGTGCTGATGATCGACGACATCCAGTTCTTCGCCGGCAAGGATGGCACGCAGGAGGAATTCTTTCACACCTTCAACGCCCTGGTCGACCAGAACAAGCAACTGGTGCTGACCGCCGATCGCGCCCCGGGCGAAATCAAGGACCTGTCCGAACGGATCAAGTCGCGTTGCCAATGTGGCCTGGTGGTCGATCTGCACCCGACCGACTACGAGTTGCGCCTGTCGATCCTGCAGGCCAAGCGCGGCCTGCACGAGGCGCTCTATCCCGGGGTCGTTCTGCGCGACGGGGTGCTGGAATTCCTCGCCCATCGGATCTCGACCAACGTGCGTGTGCTGGAAGGCGCCCTGATGCGGCTTTTCGCCTTCGCCTCGCTGGTCGGGCGCGAGGTGACGCTGGAAATGGCCCAGGAATGCCTGGCCGACATCCTGCGCGCCTCGGACCGCAAGATCACCATCGACGAAATCCAGCGCAAGGTCAGCGAACATTACGCGATCCGCCTGTCCGACCTGGTCGGGCCGCGCCGGTTGCGCAGCTATGCCCGGCCGCGCCAGGTGGCGATGTGGCTGTGCAAGCAGATGACCAACAAGTCGCTGCCCGAGATCGGCCGCAAGTTCGGCAAGCGCGATCACACCACGATCATGCATGGCGTGCGCAAGATCGAAGAGCTGCGCAAGACCGACAGTTCGATCGACGAAGACCTCGAATTGCTGCGCCGCGCGCTCGAGGATTGACGCCCCCGCAACACTCGCCCAGTGTCGCCTAAAGCCCCTTGTGCCGCGGGGGGAAACGGTTACGTTTCCGATCCCGGCCCGAGGGGGCGGCGCAGGACGGAGAAAGTCATGAAATTCAGCATCGAACGGGGCGTTCTGCTCAAGGCCGTGGCGCAGGCGCAATCGGTTGTCGAACGGCGCAACACCATCCCGATCCTGGCCAATGTCCTGATCGAGGCCGAGGGAGACGAGGTTCACTTCCGCGCCACCGATCTGGATATCGAGGTGGTCGACCGGGCCCCGGCCAAGGTCGAGCGTGCCGGTGCGACGACGGTCAGCGCCGTGACCCTGAACGAGATCGTCCGCAAGTTGCCCGACGGGGCGCTCGTGTCGCTGTCCGAAGATGGCGCATCGGGACGGCTGGCGATCGAGGCGGGCCGGTCCAACTTCTCGCTCGCCACCCTGCCCAAGCAGGATTTCCCGGTCATGGCGTCTTCGGATTACCAGACCAATTTCTCTTGCGATGCGCCGACCCTGCGGCGGCTGTTCGACAAGTCGAAATTCGCGATCTCGACCGAGGAGACCCGCTATTACCTCAACGGTGTGTTCATGCATGTGGCCGACAGTGACGGCGGCAAGGTGCTGCGCTGCGTCGCCACCGACGGCCACCGCCTGGCCCGGATCGACGCCGACCTGCCCGAGGGCGCCGACGGCATGGCCGGCGTGATCGTGCCGCGCAAGACCGTGGGCGAATTGCGCAAGCTGCTGGACGACGACGATGCCAAGATCGCGGTCAGCGTGTCCGAAACCAAGGTGCGTTTCGCCACGCCGGACATCACCCTGACCTCCAAGGTGATCGACGGGACCTTCCCGGATTACACCCGCGTGATCCCCGCCGGAAATACCCGCAAGATGGAGGTCGACGCCGCCGAATTCGCCAAGGCGGTCGACCGGGTGGCCACGGTCAGTTCGGAACGGTCCCGGGCGGTCAAGCTGCAGCTGGACGAAGATCGCCTGATCCTGTCCGTCAACGCCCCCGACAGCGGCGCCGCCGAAGAAGAGCTGGCCGTCGCCTATGGCGACGAGCGACTGGAAATCGGCTTCAACGCCAAGTATCTGCTGGAAATCGCCAGCCAGGTGGACCGGGAAAACGCGGTGTTCCTGTTCAATTCGTCCGGCGATCCGACCCTGATGCGCGAAGGCAATGACACCACGGCGATCTATGTCGTGATGCCGATGCGGGTGTGAGCCTTCACCTCACGTCGCTGACCCTGTCGCATTTCCGCTCGCACCGGCGCGCGGTGCTGGATTTCGACGGGCGGCCGGTGGCGATCCATGGCGCCAATGGCGCGGGCAAGACCAACATCCTCGAAGCGGTGTCGCTGCTGTCGCCGGGCCGTGGATTGCGCCGCGCCGCGGTCGCCGAAATGGCCCGCAAGCCCGAGGCGCCGGGCTGGAAGGTCCGGGCCGATCTGACCTCCCTGAACCAGCAGCACGAGGTCGAGACCTGGGCCGAGGGCAGCCAGGCCCGGCAGGTGAAGATCGACGGCAAGGCAAGCACCCAAGTGGCGCTGGGCCGGATCGCGCGGGTGCTGTGGCTGGTGCCCTCGATGGACCGGCTGTGGATCGAGGGGGCCGAAGGGCGGCGGCGGTTCCTGGACCGGGCGACGATGTCCTTCGAACCCGCCCATGCCGAGGCCGTGCTGACCCATGAAAAGGCCATGCGCGAGCGCAACCGGCTGCTCAAGGACATGGTCCGGGACGCCCATTGGTATGATGCGCTGGAGGCCCAGATGGCCATTGCCGGGGCCGAGATCCAGCGCCGCCGCACCGCCGCGATCGCCCGCCTGACCGAAGCCCAGGCGGCGGCCGAAACCGCCTTTCCGGTGGCCGATCTGGCGCTGTCCCAGGCCGAAGGCGACCTGCCGGGCGATGCGGAGGACCAGCGCGCCGCCCTGGCCGAGGGCCGCGCCCGCGACATGGCCGCCGGCCGCACCCTGACCGGCCCCCATCGCACCGACCTGGAGGCGGTCTTTGCCGCCAAGGGCGTTCCGGCGCGCGATTGTTCCACCGGCGAACAGAAGGCCCTGCTGGTGGCGCTGATCCTGGCCAATGGCCGTGCGCTGGCGCAGGATTTCGGCGCCCCGCCGATCCTGCTGCTGGACGAGATCGCCGCCCATCTGGACACCGCCCGCCGCGCCGCGCTGTATGATGAAATCTGTGCGCTGGGGGCGCAGGCCTTCATGACCGGAACCGGGCCCGAACTCTTCGCGGAACTCGGTGACCGGGCGCAAGATCTGCGCGTGACCGAAACGGACGGGACGTCGCATGTCGCGAACGGAGGAACCGATGCGGATTGAACGGATCGAAGAGGCCCGCCTGAACGCGGACGATACCGCGGCGATCGCCCGGTTGCTGGACCGCGCCTTCGGCCCGGAATTCGGCGGACGGTCGTTCTTTCAGCAGCGGCATCATGTCCGGCTGGTCGCGCGCGACCCGGGTATCGTCGGCCACATGGCGCTGGGCCTGCGCGATGTGCGGCTGGGCGACGACCTGGTGACGATCGCCTGCCTGGGCGACGTGGCGACCGACCCCGACCGGCGCGGCGAAGGGATCGCGACCCGCCTCATGCAGGCGGTCCTGGCCGAGAGCCGCGCCATGCCCGCCGCCTTTCTGGTGCTGTTCGGGGATCAGCCGCTCTATGCCGGCACCGGGTTCGTTTCGCAGCGCAACCCGATGATCTGGACCGATCTGACCGATGCCCGCACCGGGCCGGTCGAACGCGGCCGGGACGACGGGTTGATGGTGCTGCCGCTGGGCGACATGAGCTGGGATCCGGACGCGCCGCTGGACCTGCTGGGATGGAAGTTCTGAGATGACGATCACCGTCGTCGAGGCCGCGCTTTACGCCGGGGCGCTGTTCCTCCTGTTCATCACCCCGGGGCCGGTCTGGGTCGGCCTGATCGCGCGGACCCTGTCGGGCGGGTTCGCCGCCGCCTGGCCGCTGACCCTGGGCGTCGTCGTGGGCGACGTGCTGTGGTCGGTGCTGGCGATCCTGGGCATGGCCTGGGTGGCGGAGAGCTTTGCCGGGGCGATGGAGGTGCTGACCTGGGTCGCCTGCGGCACCTTCCTGCTGATGGGCTGGCTGGTGCTTCGATCGGCGGGGGACCAGATCGACCGCGACAGCCGCCTGACCCGCCCGGGCCTTGCGGCCGGATTCCTGGCCGGTCTTGTGGTCATCCTGGCCAATCCCAAGGCGATCCTGTTCTACATGGGCATGTTGCCGGGCTTTTTCGATCTGGCGGCCCTGACCACTGCCGACATCGTCGCCATCGTCACCCTGTCGGCGATCGTCCCGCTGGCCGGAAACCTGACCATGGCAACCTTCGTGGTGCGGGCCCGGGCGCTGCTGAAATCGCCGCAGGCGGTGCGCCGGATGAACGTTGCGGCCGGTTGCCTGCTGATCGGTGTCGGCCTTGCGATTCCGTTTCTGTGACTGCACAAAATATAGCCCTTCTTCGTGACATCCTCCCCCGGATTTCGTATAAACCCGCATCAAAGAGACGAAGGGTCCGAAATGGCTGAAGAGCAGCAGCAGCAGGCCGAATACGGCGCCGATTCCATCAAGGTTCTCAAGGGGTTGGAGGCGGTTCGCAAACGTCCCGGCATGTATATCGGTGACACCGATGACGGCTCCGGCCTGCATCACATGGTCTACGAGGTCGTCGACAACGGCATCGACGAGGCGCTGGCCGGTCACGCGGACTATGTCCACGTCAAGATCCACGCCGACAACAGCGTCAGCGTGCGCGACAACGGCCGTGGCATTCCGGTGGATATCCACCAGGAGGAAGGCGTCAGCGCGGCCGAGGTCATCATGACCCAGCTGCATGCGGGCGGCAAATTCGACAGCAATTCCTACAAGGTGTCGGGCGGGTTGCACGGCGTCGGCGTATCGGTCGTCAACGCCCTGTCGGTCTGGCTCGAGCTCAAGGTCTGGCGGGGTGGCAAGGTCCATTCCGCGCGTTTCGAACATGGCGAGACGGTCCGGCACCTGGAGGTGATCGGCGAGGCCGGCGGCGAAACCGGGACCGAGGTGCGGTTCCTCGCCTCGACCGGCACGTTCAGCAACCTGGACTACGAATTCGGCATCCTGGAGAAACGCCTGCGCGAACTGGCGTTCCTGAACAGCGGCGTGCGCATCATCCTGGAGGACGAACGCCCCGCCGAACCGCTGAAATCCGAGCTGTTCTACGAAGGCGGCGTCCGGGAATTCGTCAAATATGTCGACCGGCACAAGGCATCGGTGATGCCCGAACCGATCCACATGACCGGTGAACGCGACGATATCGGCGTCGAGGTCGCGATGTGGTGGAACGACAGCTACAACGAGATGGTGCTGCCGTTCACCAACAACATCCCGCAGCGCGACGGCGGCACCCACCTGGCGGGCTTTCGCGCCGCCCTGACCCGGGTGATCCAGAAATACGCCCAGGACAGCGGCATCGCCAAGAAGGAAAAGGTCAACTTCACCGGCGACGATGCCCGCGAGGGGCTGACCTGCGTGCTGTCGGTCAAGGTGCCGGACCCGAAGTTCTCCAGCCAGACCAAGGACAAGCTGGTCAGTTCCGAAGTGCGCCCGGCGGTCGAGAACCTGGTCGGCGAAAAGCTGTCCGAATGGTTCGAAGAGAATCCGGGCGAGGCCCGGATCATCGTCGGCAAGATCGTCGAGGCCGCCCTGGCCCGCGAGGCGGCCCGCAAGGCGCGCGAGCTGACCCGGCGCAAGACCGCGATGGACGTGAATTTCCTGGCCGGCAAGCTCAAGGATTGCTCGGAAAAGGACCCCGCGCTGAGCGAGCTGTTCCTGGTCGAGGGCGACAGCGCCGGCGGTTCTGCCCAGACCGGCCGCGACCGCCGCACCCAGGCGATCCTGCCCCTGCGCGGCAAGATCCTGAACGTGGAACGGGCGCGGTTCGACCGGATGCTGGGCAGCCAGGAGATCGGCAACCTGGTGATGGCGCTGGGCACCGGCATCGGGCGCGACGAATTCAATATCGGCAAGCTGCGCTACCACAAGATCGTCATCATGACCGATGCCGACGTGGACGGTGCGCATATCCGCACTCTGCTGCTGACGTTCTTCTTCCGGCAGATGCCCGAGCTGATCGAGGGCGGCTACCTCTATATCGCGCAGCCGCCGCTCTACAAGGTCAGCCGCGGCAAGTCCGAGGTCTATCTCAAGGACCAGGCGGCCCTGGACGATTACCTGATCGAGATGGGCGTCGACGGGGCGATCCTGCGCCAGGGCAATGGCGAAGAGATCACCGCGCAGGACCTCAAGCGCGTGGTCGACGAGGCGCGGCAGCTGAAACGCGTGCTGGACGCCTTTCCGACCCATTACCCGCGCCATATTCTGGAACAGGCGGCGATCGCCGGGGCCTTTGTGCCCGGTGCCGTGGACGCGGATCTGCAGGGCGTGGCCGACACGGTGGCCCGGCGGCTGGACCAGATCGCGCTGGAATACGAACGCGGCTGGCAGGGCCGGATCACCCAGGATCACGGCATCCGCCTGGCGCGGATCCTGCGCGGCGTCGAAGAGGTGAGGACGCTGGACGGGCCGATGCTGCGCTCGGGCGAGGCGCGCAAGACGGGGTCGTTCACGCAGGGGCTGCAGGCGGTCTATGACCTGCCCGCGACGCTGATGCGAAAGGACCGCGCGCAGCTGATCCATGGCCCGCTCGACCTGCTCGCGGCGATCCTGGAGGAAGGCGAACGCGGCCTGTCCCTGCAACGCTACAAGGGCCTGGGCGAGATGAACCCGGACCAGCTGTGGGAAACCACGCTGGACCCGGATGCGCGGACCTTCCTGCAGGTCAAGATCGACGACGTGACCGAGGCCGACGACCTGTTCACCAAGCTTATGGGCGATGTCGTGGAGCCGCGCCGCGAATTCATCCAGCAGAATGCCCTGAGCGTCGAGAACCTGGATTTCTGACCCGACGCGCCCCGGGCTTGACCCGGGGCCTCATCGGCAGGGGGCCCGGGTCTGGCTGACGCGCCGCTCACGTTTGCGTTTGCCCGATGGACGGCTTTCGCGCCCTGCGCCAAAACAGTCGACATGAACGGAGACCGCCCATGTTCGACAGCGCCGCGCGCAAGTTGATCGACCCGCCGCTGAACGCGCTGGGCGCCCGTCTGGCCGCGCGCGGGATCGGTGCCGATGCGGTGACCCTGGTCGGACTGGCGCTGGGTCTGTTGGCTGCCTTGCTGATCGCGCTGGGCTGGCCCGGGCTGGCGCTGCTGCCGCTGCTTGCCTCGCGCCTGGCCGACGGACTGGATGGCGCCGTGGCGCGGGCGACGCGGCGCACCGATTTCGGCGGGCTTCTCGACATTGCCGCCGATTTCACCTTCTACGGCGCGATCCCCTTTGCCTTCGTGGTGATGAATCCCGCCGCCAATGGCGTGGCGGGCGCGTTCCTGTTGCTGTCCTTCTATGTCAACGGCACCTCGTTTTTGGGCTATGCCACGCTGGCGGCCAAACGCGGGCTGGACACAAGGGCGCAGGGGATCAAGTCGCTCTACTTCTCCAACGGATTGCTCGAAGGGACCGAGACGATCGCCTTTTTCGTTCTGATTTGTCTTCTCCCCTCGAAATTCGCCCTTCTCGCGTGGATATTTGCCGCGCTCTGTTTCGTAACCGCCGCGATGCGCCTGATCGGCGCGCGCCGGGCCTTTGCCATGGAGAGACGATGATCCGCCCCCTTGCCCTTGCCGCTGCCCTGTTGCCCACGCTGGCCCAGGCCCAGACCGACCCCGCCGACTGGGACGCGGTGTTGGAGGCCGCGCGCGGCCAGACCGTCTATTGGAACGCCTGGGGCGGGTCGACCACGACCAACGATTTCATCGCCTGGGTGGGCGCGCGGGTGGCCGAAGATCACGGCGTCATTCTGGAACATGTGAAGCTGACCGACACCGCCGATGCCGTCACCCGGGTGCTGAGCGAACGACAGGCCGGGCAGGACAGCGGCGGCGCGATCGACCTGATCTGGATCAACGGCGCCAATTTCGCGGCGATGAAACAGGCCGATCTGCTGTTCGGCCCCTTTGCCGAGGATCTGCCGAACTGGGTTCATGTCGCTGATGGCCCGGCGGTGCGCACCGATTTCACCGTGCCGACCGAGGGTTACGAAAGCCCCTGGGCCCTGGCCCAGGTGGTGTTCATGTATGACAGCGCCGACATGGCGCCGCAGCCCAGCATGGCCGCGATCGCCGATTGGGCCGCGCAGAACCCCGGCCGCTTCACCTATCCGCAGCCGCCGGACTTCCTTGGGCTGACCTTCCTCAAGCAGGCCCTGGTCGAGCTGACGCCGGACCCGGCGCTGCTGGCGCAGGCGCCGACCGATGCCAGCTACGAGGTCGCCACCGCGCCGCTATGGGATTACCTCGAAGACCTGACCCCGAACCTGTGGCGTCAGGGCCGGGCCTATCCGGCGACGGGCCCGGCGCAATTGCAGCTGATCGCGGACCAGGAGATCGACCTGGCGATTTCCTTCAGCCCCGGAGAGGCGAGCGCCGCGATCGCCAATGGCCAATTGCCCGACACCGTGCGCACCTTCGTGCTCGCGGGCGGGACGATCGGCAACGCGTCCTTCGTGGCTATTCCCTATAATGCCTCGGCCCCCGAAGGTGCGATGGTGGTGGCGAATTTCCTGCTGTCGCCCGAGGCGCAGTTGCGCGCCCAGGACCCGGCCGTGCTGGGCTATGGCACGGTGCTGGACATGACGAAACTGCCCGAGGATGACGCCGCAGGCTTTGCCGCGCTGGACCTGGGCATCGCCACCCTGCCGCCCGAGGCGCTGGGCACCCCGCTGCCCGAGCCGCATCCCGAGTGGATGACCCGCATCGCCGAGGATTGGGCCAGCCGCTACGGGACCGCGCAGTAAGGTGATCCGCGCCGTCCCGCCGCTGACGCTGCTTTTGTTGCTGGGCCCGGTGGCGGCGGGGCTGTGGGGCGTGATCCGCCCGGCCTTCGGCGTGCTGCCGGCGGCGGGGTTCGCCGCGCCCTCGCTGGACCCGTTCCGTGCCCTGGCCGATTGGCCGGGGCTGGGCGCGGCGGTGCGGCTGTCGGTCGGCGTCGGTCTGTTGGCGACGGCTCTGTCGCTGGCACTGGTGACGCTGATCTGCGCCGGCTGGTGGGGCACGCGGGCCTTTCGCCTGTTGCAGCGGCTGCTGTCGCCGCTTCTGTCGGTGCCGCATGCGGCGGCCGCCTTTGGCCTGGCCTTCCTGATCGCGCCGTCGGGCTGGATCGCGCGGGCCCTCTCGCCCTGGGCAACCGGGTGGGACCGGCCACCCGACGCGCTGATCGTGAACGATCCCTGGGGCCTGGCGTTGACCGCCGGTCTGGTGATCAAGGAGGTGCCGTTCCTGCTGCTGATGGTGCTGGCTGCCTTGCCGCAGGTCCGGGCGGGCGAGCGGCTGCGGCTGACGCAGGTTCTGGGCTACGGGCGGATGACCGGTTGGCTCAAGGCGGTGTTCCCGGCGGTCTATGCCCAGATCCGGCTGCCGGTCTATGTGGTTCTGGCCTATTCCATGTCGGTGGTCGATGTCGCGGTGATCCTGGGGCCCTCGACGCCGCCGCCGCTGTCGGTGCAGATCGTGCGCTGGATCGGCGAGCCGGCGCTGGAAACCCGGCTGGTCGCCGCGGCCGGCGCGGTGCTGCAGCTGGCGCTGGTGATCGGCGCGCTGGTGGCGTGGCGGCTGGGCGAGGTGGTCGTCGCCCGGCTGGGCTGCGCCTGGGCCGAGCGCGGCGGGCGCGGCCGGCACGAAAACCCGCTGCGCCGCGTGTCGCTTGTGCTGGGCGCCGGGTCCGCCGGTGCGGTGCTGGCCGGGCTGGCGGTGCTCACGGTCTGGTCCGTCGCCGGGTTCTGGGGCTTTCCCGCGGCCTGGCCCCAGGGCGTCGGCCCGGCCAACTGGGCGCGGCACGGGCCGGGCGCAGGGTCGGCCTTCGGTCAGACGGCCCTGGTGGCCGGCATCGCCACGGCGCTGGCGCTGGTGCTGGTGCTGGGCTGCCTGCAGGCCGAGGCGCGGACCGGCCGCCGCCCCGGCGCCAGCGCGATGTGGCTGCTCTATCTGCCGCTGCTGGTGCCGCAGACCGCCTTTCTGCCCGGGCTGCAGACCTTCCTTCTGGGCCTGGGCGCCGACCGGGGCGTCGCGTCGGTGATCCTGGCGCATCTGGTCTTCGTCCTGCCCTATGTCTTTCTGTCCCTGGCCGATCCCTGGCGGGCCTGGGACAGCCGGCAAGCGACCATCGCCGCGACGCTGGGCGCCGGACCGGGGGCCGTGTTCTGGCGCATCCGATTGCCGATGCTGCTGGCCCCGGTGCTGACCGCCGCCGCCGTCGGGCTGGCCGTGTCGGTCGGGCAATACCTGCCGACCCTGCTGATCGGCGGGGGGCGCGTCGCGACCCTGACGACCGAGGCGGTGGCCCTGGCTTCGGGTGGGGACCGGCGCGCGATCGGGGTCTATGCGCTGGCCCAGAGTGCCGCGGCATTGCTGCCCTTTGCCCTGGCGCTGGCCCTGCCGGCGCTGGTCTGGCGCAACCGCAGGGGGCTGCATGGATAGGGGCCTGAAGCTGGAGCGGCTGGTGATCCGCAAGGGCGCCGAGGTGCTGCTGAGGATGGACCGGGCGGTGCCGCCGGGTGCGGTGCTGACGGTGATGGGGCCGTCCGGGTCAGGCAAATCGACCCTGCTGGCGGCGATCACCGGGACGCTGGACCGGGCCTTTGCGCTGGAGGGGCGGATATTGCTCGACGGGCGCGACATCACCGATCTGCCACCGCAGGCGCGCGGCGTCGGGCTGCTGTTCCAGGACGCGCTGCTGTTTCCGCATCTGAGCGTCGGCGGCAACCTGGCCTTCGGCCTGGCCGCCGGCGGCAGCCGCGCGGCGCGGCGGGATACGGTCGTCGCCGCGCTCTCGGAGGTCGGGCTGGAGGGCTACGCGGCCCGCGATCCGGCCACCCTGTCGGGCGGGCAGCGGGCGCGGGTCGCGCTGATGCGGACCCTGCTGGCCGAACCGCGCGCCTTGTTGCTGGACGAGCCGTTTTCGCGGCTGGACGCGGACCGGCGCGGGCAGGTGCGGCAGTTGGTGTTCGACCGGGCAAGGGCGCGGGATCTTCCGGTTCTGCTGGTGACCCATGACGCCGAGGACGCGCGGGCCGCGGCGGGCGAGGTCGTGACGCTCTCTGGGAAGCTGGGGTGACACCCTACCCGACGGTGCGTGCAGATGTCGGGGCGCCGTCGGCCGCCGTGCGCCAACGGCGAAATCACGGTGCAGGGTGGGGTTCCACCCCACCGCCTTGTGTTACTCGGCCGCGCGTCCTGGCAGGACCCAGCCGGGCCGCGGGAAGTGGCAGGTATAGCCGTTCGGGTGCTTGACCAGGTAATCCTGGTGTTCGGGTTCGGCCTCCCAGAAATCGCCGACCGGTTCGACCTCGGTCACCACCTTGCCGGGCCAGAGGCCGGACGCCTCGACATCGGCGATGGTGTCCAGCGCGACCTGCCGTTGGTCGTCATCCACATGATAGATCGCCGAGCGGTAGGACATGCCGCGGTCATTGCCCTGCCGGTCCTTCGTCGTCGGGTCGTGGATCTGGAAGAAGAATTCCAGCAATTGCCGATAGCTGATCCGGGCCGGGTCATAGAGGATCTCGATCCCCTCGGCATGGGTGCCGTGGTTGCGATAGGTCGCGTTCGGCACGTCGCCGCCGGTATAGCCGACGCGGGTTTTCAGAACCCCGGGCAGCTTGCGGATCAGGTCCTGCATGCCCCAGAAACAGCCCCCGGCCAGGACAGCGCGGTGTTCGGTCATCTAGATGTCCTCCACTTGGGTCAGGTAGGCGCCATACCCTTCGGCCTCCATCTCGGCCTTGGGAATGAAACGCAGCGCATTGCCGTTGATGCAATAGCGCAATCCGCCCCGGTCGCGCGGCCCGTCATCGAAGACATGGCCCAGATGGCTGTCGCCATGGGCACTGCGCACCTCGGTCCGGACCATCCCGTGCGAGGTATCGCGCAGTTCGGTCACATGGGCCGGTTCGATCGGCTTGGTGAAGCTGGGCCAGCCACAGCCGGCGTCGAACTTGTCCGATGACGCGAACAGCGGTTCGCCCGAGACGATGTCGACATAGATCCCCGGCTCGGTCGTGTGCAGATAGGGCCCGGTGCCCGGGCGTTCGGTGCCGCTCTGTTGCGTCACCCGGTATTGTTCCGGCGTGAGGGCGGCGATGGCGTCTGGATCCTTGCGGTAGGTCATGGTTCCTCCGGGGGCGTCTCGGTGAAGGATATGGGGCACGGGCGCGCAAATGCCAGCGCGCTGAAACCTCCTTCACGGGGTGGTGTGCATCAATATGTTACAAAAAAAACCAACAAAGCCATTCATGTAACATTTTCCTTGATCCGACTCGCATGACCGCGTTAGGGTCGGACCCAAGGAGGAGCCTCATGGACGCTTTCATCTGCGATGGTGTGCGCACGCCCATCGGCCGCTATGGCGGTGCCCTGTCCGGCGTGCGGGCCGATGATCTGGCCGCGATCCCCATCGCGGCGCTGATCGCGCGCCATCCGGGGCTGGACCCGGCCGCCATCGACGAGGTGATCTATGGCTCCGCCAACCAGGCCGGCGAGGACAATCGCAACGTCGCCCGCATGGCCGCGCTGCTGGCCGGGCTGCCCGAAACCGTGCCGGGCACGACCGTGAACCGGCTCTGCGCCAGCGGGATGGATGCGGTGGGATTTGCCGCGCGGGGGATCCGGGCCGGCGATTACGACCTGACCATCGCCGGCGGTGTCGAAAGCATGTCGCGCGCACCCTTCGTGATGCCCAAGGCGACCAGCGCCTTTACCCGGTCCAATGCCGTCCACGACACGACGATCGGCTGGCGCTTCGTGAACCCCAGGATGGAGGCGGCCCACGGCGTCGATTCGATGCCCCAGACCGCCGACAATGTCGCCGCCGATCACGGCATCAGCCGGGCCGACCAGGATGCCTTTGCCGCCCGCAGCCAGGCGCGCTGGGGCGCCGCGCAGGCGGCGGGCGTTTTCGCCGAGGAGATCACGCCGGTCAGCGTGCCGCAGCGCAAGGGCGCCCCGCTGGTCGTCGAGGTCGACGAACATCCCCGCCCCGGCACCACGGTCGAGCAATTGGCCGGCCTCAAGGGCGTCAACGGGCCGGAGTTGACGGTGACGGCGGGCAATGCCTCGGGCGTCAACGACGGCGCGGCGGCATTGCTCGTCGCCTCTGGCGAGGCTGCCTCGCGTCACGGATTGACGCCGAGGGCGCGCATACTGGCGATGGCCTCGGCGGGTGTCGCGCCGCGCGTCATGGGGATCGGGCCGGTGCCGGCCAGCCGCAAGGTGCTGGCCCGGGCCGGGCTGACGATCGACCAGATCGACGTGATCGAGCTGAACGAAGCCTTCGCGTCCCAGGCGCTTGCGACCCTGCGCGCACTCGGCCTGCCCGATGATGCCGAACACGTGAATCCCAATGGCGGCGCCATCGCGCTGGGCCATCCCCTGGGCATGTCCGGCGCGCGGCTGGTGCTGACCGCGACCAACGAACTTCACCGCCGCAACGGCCGCTATGCGCTTTGCACCATGTGCGTGGGCGTCGGCCAGGGCGCGGCCATCCTCATCGAAAGGGTCTGAGCCATGTATGCACAGATGATCCAGTCCGAGAAAACCGATGAAGACCCCCGGGCGCTGGCGGAATTCCAGGCCCGTATCGACCGGGGCGAAAAGATCGAGCCCAAGGACTGGATGCCGGAGGGGTATCGCCGCACGTTGATCCGCCAGATCGGCCAGCATGCCCATAGCGAAATCGTCGGCCAGCTGCCCGAAGGCAACTGGATCACCCGCGCGCCGACGCTGGAGCGCAAGGCGATCCTGCTGGCCAAGGTTCAGGACGAAGCGGGGCATGGGCTGTACCTGTACTGCGCCGCCGAAACCCTGGGGATCAGCCGCGACGCGCTGACCGAAAAGCTGCTGGACGGGTCGATGAAATATTCGTCGATCTTCAATTATCCGACCCTGACCTGGGCCGATATGGGAGCGGTCGGCTGGCTGGTCGATGGCGCGGCGATCATGAACCAGGTGCCGCTGCAGCGGACATCCTTCGGTCCCTATTCCCGCGCGATGATCCGGATCTGCAAGGAGGAGTCGTTCCACCAGCGCCAAGGCTACGACATCATGATGAAGATGGCGAACGGCACGCCGGAACAGCGGCGGATGGCGCAGAATGCGCTGGATCGGTTCTGGTATCCCAGTTTGATGATGTTCGGTCCCAGCGATGCCGAAAGCGTGCATTCCGCGCAGAACATGGCCTGGAAGATCAAGATCAACACCAATGACGAGTTGCGCCAGAAATTCGTCGACCAGACCGTGCCGCAGGCGGAATACCTGGGCCTGACGATCCCCGACCCGGACCTGAAATGGAACGCGGAAACCGGACATTACGATTTCTCGGAACCTGATTGGACGGAATTCTTCGACGTGCTCAAGGGCGATGGCCCCTGCAACGCGGAACGCATGGAAGCCCGGCGCAAGGCCTGGGACGAGGGCGCCTGGGTGCGCGAGGGGCTGCTGGCGCATGCCCGAAAGAAACGTGCGGCGAAAACCGCTGCGGAATAGGCGCTCATCGGAGCCTCGCGGCCCCTCTTCGCTGTCGTGCGCAGCGAGGAGAGCCAGGGGCTCGACGAGACGCGCGGATAGGAGGACGACATGTCGAACGAATGGCCCCTGTGGGAAATCTTCATCCGTGGACAGCACGGCATGGCGCATCGGCATGTGGGCAGCCTGCACGCGCCCGATGCCGACATGGCGATCAAGAATGCCCGCGACGTCTATACCCGCCGCAACGAAGGCGTGAGCATCTGGGTGGTCGAGGCGGCGCGGATCACCGCGTCGTCGCCCTCGGACAAGGGCCCGATGTACGATCCGGCCCGGTCCAAGGTCTATCGCCACCCGACCTTTTTCGACATCCCCGACGATGTGGAGCCGATGTGATGGACCCAGCATTCGAATTCCTGTGCCGGATGGGCGACAACACGCTGGTGCTGGGCCACCGGGTGTCCGAGTGGTGCGGCCATTCCCCGGTCCTGGAGGAGGATATCGCCCTGGCCAATACCGCGCTGGACCTGATCGGGCAGACCCAGCTGTGGCTGGGCCTGGCGGCCGAGGTCGAGGGCGCGGGCCGCGACGCCGATGCCCTGGCCATGACCCGTGACGCCTGGGATTTCCGCAACGTGCTGCTGGTCGAATTGCCCAACGGCGATTTCGGTCGGACGATGATGCGCCAATGCCTGTTCGACGCCTGGCACGACCTGGTGCTGGCCGAACTGCGCGACAGCACCGACGACCGCATCGCCGCCATCGCCGACAAGACCAGCCGCGAGGTCGCCTATCACCTGGAGAGGTCGCGCGACACGGTGATCGGCCTGGGCGACGGCACCGAGGAAAGCCACGCCCGGATGCAGGCGGCGTTGGACCGGCTTTATCCCTATGTGGGCGAGCTGTTCGAAACCGACGCGGTTGACGCGGCACTGGCCGAGGCCGGGATCGCGCCCGATCCGGGCAACCTGCGCGACGCCTATGACGCCCGGATCACCGGGATCATGGCCGAGGCGACATTGACGATCCCCGACAGCCGCTTCGCCCACAAGGGCGGCCGCGACGGGGTCCGGCATACAGAGCATCTGGGCCATCTGCTGACCGAGATGCAGTGGCTGCAACGCGCCTATCCGGGCGCAACCTGGTAGGGGGCGCAACCCGTCCCGGCCTCCGGGCCGGGACCTCGACCGTTCCGCAAGAGGCCCCGGATCAGGTCCGGGGCGCGACGAGCAAAGGATGAATGTCCGCATGGACAGACCGACGATGCCCGAAATCTGGGCCTGGCTCGACCAGGTTCCGGACCCGGAAATCCCGGCGATCTCGCTGGTCGACCTCGGGGTGATCCGTGACCTGAAATGGCAAGAGGAAACCTTGCAGGTCACGGTGACGCCGACCTATTCCGGCTGTCCGGCGACCAGCGTCATCAATATGGAAATCGAGCGTGCCTTGCGGAAAAACGGCGTCCAGAACGTGCAGATCAAGCGGCAGATTTCGCCGCCCTGGACCACGGACTGGCTGTCGGACAAGGGCCGGGCCAGCCTGCTGGCCTATGGTATCGCGCCGCCGCAGCCCGCCGGAGGCCCCGAAAACTGCCCCCGTTGCGGCGGCACCGACCTGGAACGGGTCAGCCAGTTCGGTTCGACCCCGTGCAAGGCGCAATGGCGCTGCCGTGACTGTCTTGAACCCTTCGACTACTTCAAATGCATCTGAGGTGAGCATGGCCCAGTTTCACGACCTGGAAGTGACCGCGATCCGCCACACGATCCGCGACGCGGTCGAGGTGACCCTGCGGCCGAAGGGGGGCGATTTCACGTTTGTCCCCGGGCAATACCTGACCTTCCGGCGCGATTTCGACGGGGACGAGTTGCGGCGGTCCTATTCGATCTGTTCCGGCGGCGATGACGGCGTGCTGCAGGTCGGGATCAAGCGGGTCGATGGCGGGGCGTTCTCCAGCTTCGCCAATACCGATTTGCGGGTCGGCGACGTTCTGCAGGCGATGGCGCCGCAGGGCCGGTTCCGGGCAAAAGAGGCGACCGGCCCGCGCCATCTTCTGGCCTTTGCCGGCGGGTCCGGCATCACCCCGATCCTGTCGATCCTGCGCACCGTGCTGGCGCGTGAACCCGACACCCGGTTCACCCTGGTCTATGCCAACCGCGCCGCCGCAACGATCATGTTCCGGGAGGAACTGGAGGATCTCAAGAACCGGCATATGGGCCGCTTCAACGTCATCCACATCCTTGAAACCGAACAGGACATCCCGTTGTTCGAAGGGCGCGTCGACGGCGCCAAATGCGCCGCGCTGTTCCGCACCTGGATCGACATCGACAGCGTCGACCAGGCGCTGATCTGCGGGCCCGAGCCGATGATGCTGGCGATCCGCGCGGCGCTGCTGGACCACGGGATGGACAAGGACCGGATCACCTATGAACTGTTCGGTTCCGGCCAGCCCGGCCGCGCGAAACAGCGGGCCGCGGCGCGTGCCGGCGGGGCGACGGGCGCCGAGCTGACCATCACGCTGGAGGGCACCAGCCGCACCATCCAGATGGAACCGGGCCAGACCATCCTGGAGGCCGGCCTCGCCAATGACCTCGCCGTGCCCTATGCCTGCACCGCCGGGGTGTGCAGCACCTGCATGTGCCGCGTCACCGCCGGAGAGGTCGAGATGGCCCGGAACCACGCGCTCGAGGATTACGAGGTCGAAAAGGGCTATGTCCTGTCCTGCCAGTCGACCCCGCTGACCGGGGCCGTCAGCGTCGTCTACGAGGATCACTGAGGCGCTGCGTCCTCGGTCAGCAGGGCGGTGTCCAGCATCTCGGACCGCAGCAGCAGATAGATCTGGTCCGGCGGCGTCGCCAGGGCCGGCGCCATCAGCATCGGGTCGATCCCCATCTGGTCGAGATAGCGCATGACCTCGGCCTGGCCGCGCTGGATGTCGGATACGGCGGCAAAGGCCGGAAGCAGGGTGTTTTCGCCGAAGTAATGCTGGTGCACGCCGATCCGGGCGCCCTCTTCGGCGCTGCGGGCGGTGCCGCCGGCCAGCAGGTAGGGGCAGGCGGACAGGCAGATGCCGGTGGCGGTGACATGGCTGGCCAGCCCTTCGGCCCGGATCGCGCGCCCGATGGCAAGCGCGTCCATGACCGATCCGCCGGGGCTGTCGAGAACGACCCGCGCCGCGCCCTCCTGCGCCGTGATCTGGCGGATGATACGCTCGGCATCGCCGGCCTCGACCGCCCCGCGCAGCAGCAGGTCGTCACCGTCGCGGGTCAGGGTCAGACGGTCGGGCAGGGGGCCGCTGGGCGCGGTATCGGCCGGGGCGGTGACGGGCAGATCCCCGGGGCGATAGCGGCGGGTCTGGTCGCCCGGGCTGACCGGTTGATCGAAAGCCGGGGCGCCGGGGCCGATCCGGGGCAGCGCGAAATCGCGGCCCAGATCGCCCAGGAACAACAGCAGCGCCAGCGCGACCTGGACCCCCAGAACCCACAGGATCGCGCGCCGGATCGGTGCGGGGCTGCCGGGTGCGTCGGTCATGTATTGCGGTCCGGATCATCGGCACGCGGGCTGATCAGCGCCCGGTCCACGTCCCGCGCCGCGTCCAGGGCGGCGCGCAGTTCGGCCACGGTCATCCTGTCCTCCATCGCGGTGCCGTCGCGGCCGGTGCGGATCGCGCCATGGGTGATCGCCAGGATCAGCACCAGAACGGCGGGCAACAGGTCGATGGCGATGGCCCCGGCCCAGGACGGCACGAAATTGCCGGCATAACGGATCACCGCATCGGCGGCCGAAATCGGCGTATAGGTGGTCTCCGGCGGCGTGGGCATCGCCAGCACCTCGGCCGCGGCGGTTTCGAGCGTGGCCGCACGGCGGCCCAGCACTTGCAGCACCGACTCGATCGTCGCGCCCTGCGCCCCGGCCAGCGCCGCATTGCCGCTGTCCAGTTCGGGCAGCACGACCGAGGCGCTCAGGTCGCTGGCCGCGCGCTGGACCAGCGGCGCGACCGACAGCTGCCGCAGCCGCGTGATGATGCCCGACAATTCGACCGCGCGTTCCGAGAATTCGACCGACCGCGCCGCGACCGGGCCCGGCTCGACCGTCAGTTCGCGCATCCGGCTGAGCAGGGCGTTGCCCTCGGCGAAGGCGGCGGCGACCAGCGGCTCCTGCTGTTCTATCTGGGCCTCGAGCGCGGCCAGTTCGTCGGCCTTCTGGCTCAGCACCCGGAACACCGCACCCTGGCCGGCGAACCCCGACAGCCCGCCCGAGGCCTCCTGGACCGACAGATCCTCGAAACTTTGCCGGGCGCGCGCCACGTCCCGACCCAGCGCCTGGGCCGACAGCGCAACCTCATGCGCCTGTTCCAGCGCCGCCTGGTAATCCTGCACGGTTTCGGCCAGGTGCTGTTCCACCGCCGCGCCGCCGGCCAGGGCGGCGGCGTTCAGCCAGGACGACATGGCGATGATCGCGACCGAACCCAGCAGCATGGCAAAGAACAGCGCGATCCGGTCGCGCGCATTGCGCATCGCCGGAAACAGCCGCATCAGGTAGGACCAGAAGACGAAGATGCCGACCGACACCGCGATGGAATAGGCGATCGCGGCAAAGGCCCGCATCGCGCCGTCGCCGTCCAGCAGCGTCGACACGCCCAGATAGGTATAGATGCCCGAGGCGACGGCCAGCACCGCCAGCGCCCCGCCGGTGAAGGTGTCGAGCCAGGCGACATGGCCTTCCAGTTCTCGGGCATGGGCGGCGCCGGGATGGGGGCGGCGGCTGGGATCGGGGGGCGTATCGGTCACGGTCGGCGGCCTTTGCTGGGTCGGGTCGGCGCAGGTTAGGCGGTCGATTGTCCGAGGGCTAGTCGATTGCGACGCGCCCTCGGGCCGTCACACAGGAACGTCAGGATCGGAGGGTGGTCAAAGCCCGCGCAACCCGTTCAGCGTCAGGTCGACGACCAGACCGGCATAATCGCGCCGGGCCTGGCTGCCCGCGCCGGTGTTCCACTGGTAATACCAGTTCAGCATGGCAAAGACCGACATCGTCACCGCCCGCATCCGCGCCCGGTCCGCGGCCTGGTCGGGCGCGATCCGTTCCAGCCGGTCGCGGACCTGGGCGACGATGTCGCGCTGATAGCCGCGCAAGGTGTCCTGCCGCGCTTCGGGCAGCAGGAACAGGGATTTCAGCTGCACCTCGTGTTCCGCATCCGCCCCCTGATAGGCCATCAGGATCTCGCGCACGATCGCGCGCAGCTGTTCTTCGGGGTCATCGCCGGCATGGTCGATCGCGGCGATCCGGTCGCGCAGGCCCCGCAGATGGGTGTCGAGGATGTCGAACAGGATCGCCTCTTTCGAGGCGTAGTAGTGATAGATATTGGCCTTCGAAATCCCGCAGGCCTCGGCCAGCGCCCCCATCGACGCGCTGCCATAGCCCTGGTCAGCGAAGAGCCGCGCCGCGGCGATGAGGATCGCCGCGCGCTTGTCATCGTGGTCGTCTGCGATGGGCCGGGCCATCAGGCGCCCCGGTTGTCGATCACGCGCTGGGCCTTGCCCTGCGACCGCGCCACGCTGCCGGGCCGGGCCACGGCGATTTCCGCCGACACGCCGACCACGTCGTGGATGTGCTTTTTCAGCTCGGCCGCCTGGGCCGCGGCTCCATCCACCGCGTCGGGCAGACTTTCCACATGGACGCGCATCCGGTCCATCGGGCCCTTCCTGTAAAGCTCGATCTGGAAATGCGGGGCCAGGCCGGCGGTGCGCAGCACCTGTTCCTCGATCTGGGTCGGGAACACGTTGACGCCGCGCAGGATGATCATGTCGTCGCTGCGCCCGGTGATCTTTTCCATCCGCCGCATCGTGCGCGCCGTGCCCGGCAACAGCCGGGTCAGGTCGCGGGTGCGGTAGCGGATGATCGGCAGGCCTTCCTTGGTCAGCGTGGTAAAGACCAGCTCGCCCAATTCGCCATCGGGCAGGACCGCGCCGGTTTCGGGATCGATGATCTCGGGATAGAAATGATCCTCCCAGATATGCAGGCCGTCCTTGGTCTCGACGCATTCATTGGCCACGCCCGGCCCCATGATTTCCGACAGCCCGTAGATATCGACCGCATGCATGTCGAAGGCCGTTTCGACCTCGGCCCGCATCTTGTTGGTCCAGGGTTCGGCGCCGAAGATCCCGACCTGCAGCGGGGATTGCGCGGGGTCCAGCCCCATGGCGCGGTATTGTTCCAGGATGTTCAGCATGTAGCTGGGCGTGACCATGATCGTGGAGGCGCCGAAATCCTCGATCAGCGTGACCTGGCGCTCGGTCATCCCGCCGGATACGGGCACCACGGTGCAGCCCAGCCGCTCGGCCCCGTAATGGGCGCCCAGGCCCCCGGTGAACAACCCGTAACCATAGGCGACATGGACGATATCGCCCGGCCGGGTGCCGCTGGCGCGCATCGACCGGGCGACCATCGCGGCCCAGATGTCGATGTCGTTCTTGGTGTAGCCGACCACGGTCGGCTTGCCGGTGGTGCCGGAGGATCCGTGAATGCGCACGATCCGGTCGCGCGGCACGGCGAACAGCCCGAAGGGGTAGTTGTCGCGCAGGTCGGTTTTCACCGTGAAGGGAAACCTTGCCAGGTCCGCCAGGGTCTTCAGATCATCGGGATGCACCCCGGCGGCGTCGAATTTCGCGCGGTAGAACGGCACGTTGTCATAGGCGTGGCGCAATGACCATGTCATCCGTTCCAGCTGCAGGGCGGCGATTTCATCGCGCGAGGCGGTCTCGATCGGATCGAGGCTGCCTTTCGGCGGGGTCAGGTCCTTCATGTTTCCTCCTCCTCGAACAGATGGCCCCTGACGGCCCGGCTGCCGCCGCGAAACTCGGCGATCACGGCGCCGTCCTGGTTGCTGACGCTTACGTCATACAGGCCCGAGCGTCCGGCCAGCGACACCTCGACCGCCCGCGCGGTCAGCCGGTCGCCCAGGCGGCCCGGGGCGACAAAGCTGATCGAATTGTGCTGGGCCACGGTGGCGACGTTGCGCGAATTGCAGGCAAAGGCAAAGGCGCTGTCGGCCAGGGCAAAGGTGATGCCGCCATGGCAGATGCCGTGGCCGTTGCAATGGTGGGCTTCGACGGTCAGGGCAAGCGTGGCGCTGCCCTCGGCCACTTTCAGCAGCTCGAATCCCAGCCATTTCGATGCGGCGTCGCTGGCCCACATCACCTGCGCCGCGCGTTCGGCACGCTGTTGCGGTGTCATGCGCGGCCCCCGGTGAAGACGGGTTTGCGTTTGCCCAGAAAGGCGCTGACGCCCTCGGCGTAATCGGCGCTTTCGCCGCAGGTCTTTTGCAGCTGCGCTTCCAGGTCAAGTTGCTGATCCAGGCTGTTGGTGGCGGCGGCATGGATCGCCTGCTTGGTCAGCGCATGGCCAAGGGTCGGGCCGCTGGCCAGCCGGTCGGTCAGCGCCCGCGCCTCTGCCATCAACCGCTCATCGGGCAGACATTTCCAGATCAGGCCCCATTCGGCGGCCTGGGCCGCGCTCAGCGGTTCGCCGGTCAGCGCCAGTGCCTTGGCCCGCGCCTCGCC
The DNA here is from genome assembly GCA_001314655.1 of Rhodobacteraceae bacterium HLUCCA08. GTDB lineage: Bacteria > Pseudomonadota > Alphaproteobacteria > Rhodobacterales > Rhodobacteraceae > Salibaculum. Next base: position 360,072 of record LJSF01000016.1, read on the forward strand.
CAGCAGGCGGGTCAGCACCCAGGTGCCGCCCGAATCCGGGACCAGCCCGACATTGGCGAAGCTCTGGATGAATTTCGCGCCTTGTCCGGCCAGCACGATGTCGCAATTCAGCGCCAGGTTCGCCCCGGCCCCGGCGGCGACACCGTTGACCGCACAGATCACCGGGCAATCAAGGCCCCGGATCGCCCGGATATTGGGGTTGAAGAACGCAGACAGGGTTTTCGACAGATCCGGCTTTCCCGCCATCTTGGACGGGTCGCGGTCGCCCAGGTCCTGCCCGGCGCAAAAGCCGCGTCCGGCGCCGGTGATCAGCACCGCCCGCTTGCCCTGCGCGTCCCTCAGGGCGGTGGCAAAGGCGCGGTGCATCTCGTCATTGAAGGCGTTCAGGCGGTCGGGTCGGTTCAGGGTGATCTCCACCCAAGCCCCGTGGTCCTGCACCAGAATCGTTTCGGACATGTCGCCTCCTCCTCCTGCCGGTTCAGACAGAGGTTGCATAAACCGACCGGTTGGTCAATAAACTCGGCCGACTCGATTCCATCGCGGCCGCAGGGGAGGGCGCCATGACGGAAAGCCCATGGTTCCTGTCCCGGCCCGGCCCCGTGATGCCGACAGGAAAGGACCAGCATGCAACAGGTTGAAAGCTACGTCTGCGGCGATTGGGCGCGGCCCGGTTCGGGCGCCCGTCTGATCTACAACGCGGTGACCGGCGCGGCGATGGCCCATGCCGGCAATGACGGGCTGGACTGGGGCGGCATGCTGGACTGGGCGCGCGATACCGGCGGCCCGGCCCTGCGGGCGATGACCTTTCACCAGCGCGCCGCGATGCTCAAGGCGCTGGCCCTGCACCTGAACGCCAACAAGCAGGCGCTTTACGACATCTCTTTCGCCACCGGTGCCACGCAATCCGATCACCTGATCGACGTGGATGGCGGGATCGGCACGCTGTTCGTCTATGCCTCCAAGGGGCGGCGGGAAATGCCCGACGCCCACATCCTTGTCGATGGCGATATCGAACAATTCGGCAAATCAGGTGCCTTCCTGGGCCAGCATGTCCACACCTCGAAACAGGGCGTGGCGGTGCATGTGAACGCCTTCAATTTCCCGGTCTGGGGGATGCTGGAAAAGCTGGCCCCGGCGCTGCTGGCCGGGGTGCCGTCGATCGTGAAACCTGCCACCGCGACCTGCTACGTCACCGAAGCCTGCGTGCGGCTGATGCTGGGGGCCGGGGTGCTGCCGCCGGGCGCGCTGCAGCTGGTCACCGGCGGGATCGGCGACATGCTGGACCGGTTGGGCGCGCAAGATGCGGTCACCTTCACCGGCTCGGCCGATACGGCGTTGCGGTTGCGGTCGAACCCCAACCTGCTGGCCAATTCGGTGCATTTCACCGCCGAACAGGACAGCTTGAACGCCTCGATCCTGGGGCCCGACGCCGAACCGGACAGCCCGGAATTCGACCTTTTCATCAAGGAAATCGCCCGCGAGATGACGGTCAAGGCCGGGCAGAAATGCACCGCCGTGCGCCGGATCATCGCGCCGCAAACCCGCGTCGAGGCAGTGATCGAGGCCCTGTCGGCGCGGCTTGCCAGGACCGTCGTCGGCGATCCGCAGGCCGAGGGTGTGCGGATGGGCGCGCTGGTGTCGAACGACCAGAAGGCCGATGTGCTGGCCAAGGCCGCGATCATCGGCGCCGAGGCCGAACGCGTCTGGGGCGATCCCGACACCTTCACCCCGCAAGGCCCCGAAGGCGGCGCCTTCGTTCCGCCGATGCTGTTCCATTGCGCCGATCCGGACCGCGCCGAACGGGTCCATGACACCGAGGCGTTCGGTCCGGTTTCCACCGTCATGGGCTACCGCGACCTGGCCCATGCCGCCGACCTGGCCAATCGCGGCGGCGGATCGCTTGTCGCCTCGGTGATGACCCATGACCCGAAGGTCGCGCGCGAACTCGTCCTCGCGTCGGCGGCCCATCACGGGCGGCTCTATATCAACGACCGGACCGGCGCGCCCGAAAGCACCGGCCATGGCAGCCCGATGCCGCACATGACCCATGGCGGGCCGGGCCGCGCCGGCGGCGGAGAGGAACTGGGCGGCATCCGCGGCGTGAAACACTACATGCAGCGGACGGCCCTCCAGGGCAGCCCCGACATGCTGACCGCGATCACCGGCGCCTACGTGCCCGGCGCGACGGTGGCCGAACCCGACACCCACCCTTTCACCCGGCGCTATGGCGACCTGGCGATCGGAATGTCGATCCTGACGCGCGCGCGCGAGATCACGCTGGAGGATATCGAACATTTCGCCACCTTCACCGGCGACAGTTTCTACGCCCACATGGACCCCGACGCTGCCGCGCGGAACCCGTTCTTCGAGGGTCGCGTCGCCCATGGCTACCTGTTGCTGTCCTTCGCCGCCGGGCTGTTCGTGGAGCCCGCCGAAGGCCCGGTGCTGGCCAATACCGGCCTCGAAAACCTGCGCTTCACCCAGCCGGTCTATCCCGGCGACAGCCTTCGGGTGCGGCTGACGGTGAAACAGAAGACCCCCCGGGCGAAAGACCATGGCGAAGTGCGCTGGCGGGCCGAGATGCTGAACCAGCGCGACGAAACCGTGGGCGTCTATGACCTGCTGACCATGGTGGCGCGGTGACGCATGACATGACCCCCGATTGTCGCGTATCAGGGCCTCATGACCGATCATGGCCCCGACGAACCCGACTCTCCCGTCCTGACCGCCCCGCAGGGGATGAAGCTGTGGTCGGTGATCGTGACCATCCTGGGCGATCTGCTGCCCGAGGGCGACGCGGATGTCAGCGGGCTGGTCCTGTCGGCACTGATCGAACGGATGGGCCTGCAGCCCCAGGCGATGCGCGTGGCGCTGCACCGGCTCAAGCGCGACGGCTGGATCGAAAGCCGCAAGGACGGGCGGGTGGGCTATTACCGCCTGTCGGACATGGGCCGGGCCCAGGCGGCCGAGGTGTCGGAGGCGATCTATGGCGGCGCGGTCCCGTCCAGGGCGCGGCCGATGCTGGCGATCCTGGCCCCCGAGATGCAGCCCGACGCGGTGCAGGGCGCGGTGCCGCTGTCGCGTCAGGCCTGCCTGCTGCCCGACGGGGCGCTGCCGGAAGGCGCGCTGGCGGTGCCGCTCGGGCCGGCGCAACTGCCGGCCTGGGCCGCGGCGATCGTCGCGCGCGAGGCACGGCTGACGGGCTATGCCGCGACGCTCGCCCTGGCCGAGGGCTTTCTGGCCGATATCCGCCGCAACCGCGCCCTGCCGCTGACCGACCGGGTCGCGCAGCGGATGCTGGTGCTGCATTCCTGGCGCCGTCTGGTGCTGCGGTCGAACCCGCTTGCCGTGGCGCTGGCCGGCGAGGTGCCGGCGGACTGCCGCCGCGCGGTGATGGAGCTGTTCTCGGCCCTGCCGCGTCCCCCGATCGGGGATCTGGCCGACGCGGTGGCCAGCGGGCAATAGCCGGCTTGCAGGGGGCCGCGACCGGCGCGGCGCAAGGCACGGATCGCAGCCGTGGCAACACGCAAGGGGTTCGTTGCGGGCCGCAGGGCATCTACAAGGGTCCGGACGGCGCCGCCCTCAGCCTCGACTGCCATGACCGTCCGCGGCGACCGCAGCCCGGCGACGACAAGGACCACACCCGATGACCGACCTTCTGTTCCCCCTTCCGCAACCGTTTTCGCTGCCCGTCCAGGGCCAGACCGCGCGCTATCCGCTGTTCCGCATCTTCTGTGTCGGCCGCAATTACGCCGCCCATGCCGCCGAGATGGGCCAGGAGGTCGACCGCGAGGCCCCGTTCTATTTCACCAAGTCCGTGGCCCATGCGGTCGGCTCGGGCACGACGCAGCCCTACCCCTCGCGCACCGACAATTATCATTTCGAGATGGAATTCGCCGTCACCCTCGGCGCCGAGGCCTGGCAGCTTTCCGAAGACCGCGCGATGGAGGCGGTGCATGGCTATTGCTGCGCGCTGGACATGACCCGGCGCGACCTGCAGGGCCAGGCCAAGGACAGGGGCCGGCCCTGGGATACCGGCAAGGATGTCGAAGGTTCGGCCGTGTTCGGCCCGGTCACCGCGGCCGCCGCCTTCGGGCCGATCGACGGCCAGCGCATCCGGCTGAGCGTCAACGGCGCGGTCAGGCAGGACGGCACCCTGGCCGAACTGATCCATTCCGTGCCCGCGATCATCGCCGATCTGTCGGGCCTCTATCACCTGCGCCCGGGTGACGTGATCATGACCGGCACCCCCGCCGGTGTCGGCCCGGTGCGCCCCGGCGACGTTCTGGAAGGATCGGTCGACGGGCTGGACCCGGTTCACCTGACCATCGGAGAACCGGCATGATTCTTGCCGAAAAATTCATCCAAACCGACGGAAAGCTCATTTAACATGAATTCTGCGATCGGTCACTCTGAGGGAGGGGAGGAGCCCATGGGGAACACCGCTATCTTGTCGGGCGCCTGCGACATCGGCGACCCGCCCGCGGGGGTCGGCCCCGGTCACAAGGGCGAGACCCCGAAAACTCCTTTGCTTGCATGGCCAAAGGTGGCGAACGCCGCGGTGCGATACCGCCGTGCGCGACCGGCCGGACCCGAAACCACAACAGACGCGACTTAGAAAGGCTTTGCATTATTCTGCAACCCGTGCTCAATGTTGCAAAATAGTGCCAACAACGACTGGTCACTAGGGAGGACACATGATGACCAAGACCAAGATGCTCAAGGCCGCCCTCGGCGCCACCGCTCTTGCCACATTGGGTGGCGCGGCGCTGGCGCAGGAGGTCACGCTCAAACTGCACCAGTTCCTGCCGGCCCAGGCCAATGTGCCGGTCCAGGTGCTCGATGTCTGGGCCGACAGGGTCGAAGCCGCCTCGGACGGCCGGATCGAGATCGAGCGTTACCCCTCGATGCAGCTGGGCGGCACCCCGCCGGAACTGATGGACCAGGCGATCGACGGCGTCGCCGATGTGGTCTGGACCGTGGTCGGCTACACGCCCGGGCGGTTCCCGCGCACCGAGGTGTTCGAACTGCCGTTCTTCGTCGAGGATGCACGGGCCGCGTCCTGCGCCTACTGGACCATCTACGACGAACAGATGCGCGACGATTTCGCCGGGCTCAAGATCGTCGGCACCTGGGTCCACGGCCCCGGCATGTTCCACACCGCCGACCCGGTCGAAGAGCCGGGCGACCTCGAAGGCATGAAGATCCGCGGCGGCTCGCGCCTGGTGAACCAGCTGCTGGAACTGCTGGGCGCGACGCCCGTCGGGATGCCGGTTCCGGCCGTGTCCGAAGGCCTGTCCAAGGGCGTGATCGACGGCACCACGATCCCGTGGGAAGTCACCACCTCGCTGCGGGTTCAGGAACTGGTCGAGAACCATACCGAATTCGAGGGACCGGCGCTTTATAACCTGACCTTCGTTCTGGCGATGAACGAGGGCGCCTACAACGACCTGCCCGCGGATCTTCAACAGGTGATCGACGACCATTCGGGCCTGCAATTCTCGATCTTCGCCGGCGGCACCCAGGCCGATGCGGACGGGCCGGCCCGCGAACTCGCGGTCGAGATGGGCAACGACATCGTGACCATCCCGGCCGACGAGACCGCCGAATGGCGTGAACTGGCCCAGCCGGTCTACGACAGCTGGATCGCCGACATGGAGTCCAAGGGGATCGACGGTCAGGCCCTGATCGACCAGGCGCAGGCGCTGATGACCGGTGATTGCGCCGGGGCGACATCCAGCTTCTGATCGCCTGACCCAACCGGGCCGCGGCGGGACCCTGCCGCGGCCCCTGCGCAACCGCTTTCCGGTCCGACAGATGTTCACCTTCTTTTACAGATTGTCCCGCCTGATGGCCTATGCCGGCGGGACCGTCCTGACCGCGCTGATCGTGCTGACCTGCCTGTCGATCCTCGGCCGGCAGCTGAACACGATCGGCCACCTGGATTGGGTCACGACCAATCTGCCCTGGCTGCGCACATTTCTGCTGGACAGGATCGGCGTGAACGAGATCAACGGCGCCTACGAACTGACCGAGGCCGGCATGGCCTTTGTCATCTTTGCCTTCATCCCGTTGACCCAGATCACCGCCGGGCATGCGGTGGTGGATATCTTCACCTCGATGATGGGCCCGAAGGCGACGCGGCTGTTGCAGACCATCGCCGAGGTGCTGTTCGCCACGGCGATGATCCTGATCGCCGTGCAGCTGTTCGCCGGCATGATCTCGAAAAAGGAAACCGGCCAGACCAGCCTGTTCCTGCAATTCCCGGTCTGGTGGGCCTATGCCGCCAGCCTGACCGGGGCCGCCGTTTCGGCCCTGGTGGCGACCTATGTCGCGATCATCCGGGTGTTCGAGGCGGTCACCGGGCAGGACCTTCTGCCGCTGTCGACGGGGGCAGAGCATTGAGCGACATCGCGATCGGCATCGCCTCGTTCCCGATCCTCCTGGGGCTGATCTTTCTGCGGATGCCCATCGGGCTGGCCATGTTCGTGGTCGCCATCGGCGGGCTGATCAGCCTTGACGGCGACCTGACCTCCACGCTGGGCCGGCTGAAATCGGAAACCTACACGACGTTTTCGAATTACTCGTTCTCGATCGTGCCGATGTTTCTGCTGATGGGCCATTTCGCGACGCTTGGCGGCATGTCAAAGGCGCTGTTCAAGGCCGCCGAGGGCTGGCTCGGCCATCGCAAGGGCGGGGTCGCCATGGCCGCCGTGGGGTCCTGCGCCGGGTTCGGGGCGATCTGCGGCAGCTCTCTGGCCACCGCCGCCACCATGAGCCGGGTCGCCCTGCCCGAACTCAAACGCTACGGCTACAGCGGCGGCTTTTCCACCGCGACGCTGGCCGCCGGCGGCACGCTGGGCATCCTGATCCCGCCCTCGGTCGTGCTGGTGATCTACGCGATCCTGGCCGAGCAGAACATCGAAAAGCTGTTCATCGCCGCCGTGATCCCCGGCATCCTGGCCGCGCTGGGCTATGTGCTGGTGATCTCGATCTATGTGCGCCTGTTCCCCGACAGCGCCGGCATCCGCGCCCCGGTCCCCTATGCCGAACGGTTCCGGGCATTGTTCGATGTCTGGCCGGTCCTGCTGGTCTTTGCCCTTGTCGTCGGCGGCATCTACCTGGGCTGGTTCTCGCCCACCGAAGGCGCGGCCGTGGGCGCGCTGGGCACCGGCATCATCGCCCTGGCCAATCGCGGTCTGAACATCCGCACCCTGGGCGAAAGCTTCATCGTGACGGCGCGGTCGACGGCGATGATCTTTTTCATCATCCTGGGCGCCTTCCTCTACAACGGTTTTCTGGCCCGCACCCAATTGCCGCAGGAACTGGCGAACTGGGTCGGCGCCGCCCCGCTGTCGCCCTGGGTGGTGCTGGCGCTGATCCTGGTCTTCTACCTGATCATGGGCTGCGTCATGGACAGCCTGTCGATGATCCTGCTGACCATCCCGATCTTCTGGCCCCTGGTTCAGGAACTGGATTTCAACTTCGTCTCGATGGTCGATCTGCACGCCGCCAAGCTGGACGTCGCCCTGGCCGAGGCGCAGGCGCTGTGGGACGGACTCCGAAGCGGCGCCATAGGCGGCCTCGATGCCGAGGATTTCGCCGAAACGCTGGCCGAGGTGAATGCCCATATGCAGACGCTGGGCCTGGGCAGCGTGGCCGAGGCGGGCAATCTGAACCTGGCCCAGATCACCGCCGCGGTGAACGAAACCACGCCCGAGATGGTCGACCAGGCGCGCGCCGCCGTCGCCGCCGGCGCCGAGATCGAGCGCGACGTGCTGCGCGAACTGGGCATCCGCGGCGTGTCGGAGGGCGCGCTCAACCGGATCAACATGGAGCGGGTCGCGATCTGGTTCGGCATCCTGGTGCTGATCGTGGTCGAGGTCGGCCTGATCACCCCGCCGGTCGGCATGAACCTGTTCGTGATCAACGCGATGGACCCGTCCACGCGGATGCTCGACACTTACAGGTCGGTCCTGCCCTTCGTCGCCTCGGACCTGATCCGGGTGACGATCCTGGTGCTGATCCCGGCGATCACCCTGTTCCTGATCCCGCTGTTCTGACGAATCCCTTGACTGATTACGCAGTATAATCATTATACGGTGTAATCAGTTTCGGGAGGAGCCGATGCAGATCACGGGAACGGCCGCCCTGGTCACCGGCGGTGGGTCCGGCCTGGGCGCCGCCACGGCGCGAGAGCTTGCCGGGCGCGGCGCGCGGGTCGCTGTTCTTGACTTCGACGGTGACAAGGCCCGGGCGGTGGCCGGCGACATCGGCGGCATCGCGGTGCAGGCCGATGTGGCCGATGAAAGCGCGGTAAAATCCGCGCTTGAAGAGGCCGCCGCGGCCCATGGCCCGGCCCGCATCGTCGTCAATTGCGCCGGTATCGGCAGCGCCGCCCGGATCGTCGGGCGCGAAGGCAAGCTGAGTATCGACCTGTTCGACCGCACGATCCGCGTGAACCTGATCGGCACCTACACTGTCATGTCCCATGCCGCCGCGGCGCTGCAGGCGCTGGACCCGTTGGGCGAGGAACGCGGCGTGATCCTCAACACCGCCTCCGCGGCCTGGCAGGACGGCCAGCTGGGCCAGGCCGCCTATGCCGCCTCCAAGGGCGGGATCGTGTCGATGTGTCTGCCGGCCGCGCGCGAATTCGCCACCCATGGCATCCGCGTCATGGCCATCGCTCCGGGCCTGTTCCACACCCCGATGATGGAGGGCCTGCCCGCGGAGCTGGCCGACAAGATCGCCGCCAACGTGCCCTTTCCCGCCCGTCTGGGCGATCCGCGCGAATTCGCCCTGATGGCCGCCCAGATCGTCGAAAACCCCTATCTGAACGGCACCGTGATCCGCCTGGACGGCGCGGTGCGCCTGCCGCCGAGGTGACCCGCATGGCATTGGTCGAAACCCAGATCGAGGACGGCATCGCCACCCTCACCCTGAACCGCCCGGGCAAGCGCAACGCCATGTCGGACGCCCTGTTCGACGAACTGACCGGCTTTTTCATCAATCCGCCGCCCGAGGTGAAGGTCGCGATCCTCACCGGCACGGCGGGGCATTTCTGTTCCGGCCTCGACCTGGCCGAACACAAGAGCCGCGACGCCGAGGCCACGATGCGCCATTCGCGCGGCTGGCATGCCGCCCTTGACCGGATCCAGTTCGGCGGGCTGCCGGTGGTGTCGGCGATGTTCGGCGCGGTGATCGGCGGCGGGCTTGAAATCGCCACCGCCACCCATGTGCGCATCGCCGAGCCCTCGACCATCTTCCAGCTGCCCGAGGGGCGGCGCGGCATCTTTGTCGGCGGCGGCGCCTCGGTCCGCGTCGGCCGCATCCTGGGCGCCGACCGGATGATCGAGATGATGCTGACCGGGCGCAAGTATTCCGCCGAGGAAGGCCTGGCCCTGGGCCTGACCCACTACGTCGTCCCCGACGGCCAGGCCCTGACCGAGGCGCGCAAGATCGCCCGCCGCATCGCCGACAATGCGCCCTTGTCGAACTACATCATGATCCAGGCCCTGGCCCGGATCGAAGACATGTCGAAACAGGACGGGCTGTTCACCGAAAGCCTTTGCGCCGCGCTGACCCAGACCAGCCCGGACGCGGTCGAGGGGCTGAAGGCGTTCCTCGAAAAACGCGACCCGAGCTTCGGATGACCGGTGACGCCACCCTGCGCCGCTATGCCGGCTATGGCATGAAACGCGCCTTCAACGCGATCCAGGCCGATGTGAACGCCGCGCTGGCGCCGCTGGGCCTGCGGATGATCACCTTTTCCACGCTCGCCGTGATCGCCGAAAACCCGGGCCTGCGGCAGTCCCGGCTGGCCGATATCCTGGCGATGGAGCGGCCCAACCTGGTCGTGGTGGTGGACGAGCTGGAACGCGCCGAGCTGATCAGCCGCCAGCGCCCGCCCGAAGATCGCCGCGCCTATGCGCTGCAACTGACGCTGGCCGGGCGGCGCCTGCTGGACAAGGCATTGGCCGCGGTGAACGCCCATGAACGCCGCATGACCGCGGGTCTGACCGAGGAGGAGCGGCAGGCCCTGATTCGGGCCCTGGCGCGGGTCGAGCAGAACGGGAGGAGAGACCAGGATGACCCAGCCGAACTATCTTGCCCATGAGGTCGCGCGCACCGATCGCGCCGATGGCACGATCCTGCTGGGCTGCGGGCATGACCTGGGCCCCGTGGCCCGCTGCACCACCGACTGGCTGACCGGCTGGGCCGCCCGCACCCCCGACGCGGTGTTCCTGGCCGAACGCTCCGGCCCCGGCTGGCGCGAGGAAAGCTATGCCGCGACGCTGGAGGCGGTGCGCGCGATCGCCGCCGCGCTGCTGGCGCGCGAGCTTGGCCCCGACCGGCCGATCCTGATCATCTCGGGCAATTCGGTGAACCACGGCCTGCTGACCCTGGCCGCGCAATATGTCGGCATTCCGACCGTCCCCCTGGCCGAACAATACGCCCTGATCCCCGAGGCCCATGGCCGGCTGGCCTTTGCCGCGGACCTGGTCACGCCCGGCCTGGTCTATGCCGAAGACGGCGCGGCTTTCGGCGCCGCCCTGACGCTGGACTGCTTCGACGGGATCGAAAAGGTCCTGACCAGCAAGGTGCCCGGGGGCATGACCGCCTTTGCCACCCTCGAACAGGGCCTGCCGGGGCCCGAGATCGACGCCGCGAATGCCGCGATCGGCCCCGATACACTGGCCAAGATCCTGCTCACCTCGGGCTCCACCTCGGATCCCAAGGGGGTGCTGACCACGCATCGGATGATGTGCACCAACCAGGCGCAACTGGCCCAGGCGCTGCCCTTCCTGACCGCGCGGGCGCCGGTCATCGTCGATTGGCTGCCCTGGAACCACGTCTTTGGCGGGTCGCACAATTTCAACATGATGCTGGCCAATGGCGGCGCGCTCTATGTCGACGACGGCAAGCCGGTGCCGCCGCTGTTCGACCGCAGTGTCGAGAACCTGTCGATGCGCACCGGCACGATCGCCTTCAACGTGCCCGTGGGCTTTGCCCGGTTGCGCGACGTGATGCGCGACGATGCCGGCCTGCGCCGCGCCTATTTCGAAAGCCTCGACATGCTGTTCTATGCCGGCGCCTCGTTGCCGCAGGATGTCTGGGCCGATCTGGAACGCATGGCGATCGAGGTGCGGGGGGAAATGCCGCTGTTCACCTCGTCCTGGGGGTTGACCGAAACCGCGCCCGCCTGCCTGCTGCAGCACGAACCGACACAGCGGTCGGGCATCGTCGGCGTGCCGCTGCCGGGGATCGAGGCCAAGCTGGTGCCCGATCCGGGCGATGCGGGCCGCTATGACGTCCGGGTCAAGGGGCCGACGATCTTTGCCGGCTACCTGGACGCGCCCGACAAGACCGCCGAGGCCTTCGACGACGAGGGCTATTTCATCACCGGCGACGCCATGCGTTTCGTCGACCCGGCCGACATGGCGCTGGGCCTGAGATTCGACGGCCGCGTGTCGGAGGATTTCAAGCTGTCCACCGGGATCTGGGTCCGCGCCGCCAATCTGCGGCTGGATCTGCTCGAGGCGCTGGGCGGCATCGCCCAGGACGTGATCGTCACCGGCGCCGACCGGGACGAGATCGGCATCCTGATCCTGCCGGTCCCGGGCCTGCGCGACATCACCAATGTCGACGACGGCGCCCTGGTGGGCAAGGCCGCGGCGAAACAGATCCACGATGCCGTGTTGCGGATCAAGACCGAAGGCCGGTCGGCCCAGGTGCGCCGCGCCCTGATCCTGGCCGATCCGCCCTCGATCGCCGAGGGCGAGATCACCGCCAAGGGCAATCTCAACTTCCGCAAGCTGCTGACCCGGCGCGCTGCGCTTCTGGACCGGCTTTATGACGATGCCGACCCCGCCACCATCCTGATCGAGGCCCGCTGATGCCCTTCATCCCCCATGGCGCCTATTGGTCCACCCCCTTTGCCCGCTGGCAGGGATCTCTGGCCCATCTGAACTCCATCACCTTCGCCGCCGACATCGCCCGGGCCAATCTGGACCGGATCGGGCTGGACCCGGGCAGGCTCGATTTCTGCGCCTTCGGCCAGACCGTGATGCAGCCCGGCAGTTTCTTCTGCACGCCCTGGTTCACCGCCCTGATCGGGGCCGAACGGCTGGGCGGGCCGACGATCAATCAGGCTTGCGCCACCGGCGCCCGGCTGATCGCCACCGCGGGCGGAGAGATCGCGCAAGGGCTGGCCGACACCGCATTGATCGTGTCCGGCGACCGCACGTCGAACGGGCCACATGTCTATTACCCCGCCCCGGGCGCGCCGGGCGGGACCGGAATCTCCGAAGACTGGGTGATGGACAATTTCAGCGCCGATCCCTGGGCCGGGAACGCCATGGTACAGACGGCGGAAAACGTCGCCGCCCGGGTCGGGATCGACACGGCGGAACAGCACGACCTGGTGGTGCACCGCTACGGCCAGTACCAGGACGCCCTGGCCGACAACCGCGCCTTTCAACGCCGCTACATGGCCGAAAAGACCGAGGTGATGGATGCGAAGGGCCGCAAGGTCGTGGCCGTGCTGGAGGGCGACGACGGCGTGCAGGCCGTCGATCCCGCCAGGATGGCGGCGCTGAAACCGGTGATCCCCGGCGGCACCGTCACCTTCGCCGGCCAGACCCATCCGGCCGACGGCAATGCCGGCATGGTCATCACCGCCAGCGCCGAACGGGCCGCCGAGCTGTCGGACGGGCCGCGGATCGAGATCCTGACCACCGGCCAGGCGCGCGAGGAAAAGGGCTTCATGCCCGCCGCGCCGATCGCGGCGGCGCATCGGGCGCTGGACCGGCTGGGAATCGGGATCGACGCGGTCGACGTGATCAAGTCGCATAATCCCTTCGCGGTGAACGACATCGCCTTTGCCCGCGCCTTCGGGCTCGATTGGCGGCGGATGAACAATTATGGCTCCTCGCTGATCTGGGGCCATCCGCAGGGCCCGACCGGCCTGCGCGCGATCATCGAGATGATCGAGGAACTGGTCCTGCGCGGCGGCGGCACTGGGCTGTTCCAGGGCTGCGCGGCGGGCGATTCCGCGATGTCCGTGGTGATCCGCGTGGGATGACGCCCACCCACGCCCATATCCCCGGCCGCACGCCGCGCCATCCCGAAGGCGCTTTCGACGCGATCCGCGACAGCGTGCGCGCCGGGACGGACATCCAGAGCCTGGCCGCAAGCCAGGCGTTCCGCATCGGCCTGGACTGGCTGGACACCGGCTATTGCTGGGAGGCCCACGAGGTGCTGGAGCCGGTCTGGATGGCCTGCCCGGACGGCGGCGCCGAACGCGCCCTGGTCCAGGCCCTGATCCAGATCGCCAATGCGCGGCTCAAGACGGCGATGAACCAGCCCCGCGCCGCCGCCCGCCTGCGCGCCGCCGCCGCCGACCTTCTGGACCGGGCCGAGGCGCTGGGCGGGCCGATGGTGATGGGCCAGCGGATCGGAGCCTGGCGTGATTCCCTGGCGCATTCCGGGTAATTTGCAATATAATGCAGATCAAGCGATATTCCGATAAATACCAGAAATTCCACAAAACTATCCCAAAGCGTTTCGCTCATTCCCCGTTTACTGACCCGCAGTAACGCATTATCATGCATATCCATACGGCACCCCCGCCGGCCATCATCCGCAGGGTGGGTGTCCAACCCACCACCCCAGGGAGGACCCAGATGCTCGACCTCATCAATGTCAGCTACGACACCCAGATCCCGAACAATGTCGGGCTCAGTTCCGACCGTCGCGTGCTCAAGGCGCTGGAAAAATGGCACCCCGGTTACATCGACTGGTGGACCCGGCTGATCCCCGACAATTTCCAGCAAAGCCTTGTCTATCTGCGCACCGCCGTCAGCGTGGACCCCAAGGGCTGGGCCAAGTTCGATTACGTCAAGATGCCCGAATACCGCTGGGGCGTGCTGCTGGCCCCGCAGGCCGAGGATCGGAGAATTCCCTGTGGCGAACATGCCGGCCAGCCCGCCTGGCAAGAGGTGCCGGGCGAATACCGCAACATGCTCAAGCGGCTGATCGTGATCCAGGGCGATACCGAACCGGCAAGCGTCGAACAGCAGCGCTTTCTCGGTCTGACCGCGCCGTCGCTCTACGACATGCGCAACCTGTTCCAGGTCAATGTCGAGGAAGGCCGGCACCTCTGGGCCATGGTCTACCTGCTGCACAAGTATTTCGGCAAGGACGGCCGCGAAGAGGCCGACGACCTGCTGCGCCGCTCGTCCGGCAGCGAAGAGGCCCCGCGCATGCTGGGCGCCTTCAACGAGGAAACGCCCGATTGGCTGTCCTTCTTCATGTTCACCTATTTCACCGACCGGGACGGCAAGATGCAGCTGGAAAGCCTGGCCCAATCCGGCTTCGACCCGCTGTCGCGCACCTGCCGCTTCATGCTGACCGAGGAAGCGCACCACATGTTCGTCGGCGAAACCGGCGTCGGCCGGGTGATCCAGAAGACCTGCGAGGTGATGAACGAACACGGCATCACCGACCCCTACGACGTCGACCGGATCCGCAGCTATGACGTGATCGACCTGCCGACGATCCAGAAGAAACTGAACCTGCACTACACCCTGTCGCTGGACCTGTTCGGGCAGGAAGTGTCGACCAATGCCGCCAATGCCTTCAACGCCGGCGTCAAGGGCCGCTACATGGAGCACCGGATCGACGACGACCACATGCTCAAGGACGATACCTATGTCGTCTGGGATCTGGAAAACGGCAAGCCGGTGCAGAAGGAAGTCCCGGCCCTGACCGCCATCAACATGCGTCTGCGCGACGATTACACCCGCGATGCCTCGGGCGGGGTCGGGCGCTGGAACAAGATCATCGAAAAGGCCGGGATCGAATTCCGACTGAAGCTGCCGCATGAAAGCTTCCACCGCCAGATCGGCGTCTTCGCCGGCGGCAATTTCGACCCCGACGGCAAGGTGATCTCGGGGGCGGATTACGATGCCGGCCTGCCGACATGGCTGCCGACCCATGCCGATGGCGACTACATCGCCTCGCTCATGAAGCCGGTCTACGAGCCGGGCAAATACGCCAGCTGGATCGCCGCGCCCAAGGTCGGCATCGACAACAAGCCGGGCGATTTCGAATACGTCAAACTGCATATGGCGTGAAAATTTCGTGACAGGGCGCGGTCCGGCTTGACCGCGCCCGGCCCTTCGCAGGAGAATGCCGACATGGAAGTGACCCGCAATACCGGCGACTCGCCCCGGACCAGCGAACTGGCCCGCAAGATCGCGCAAAACCCGACCACCTGCATCGGCTGCCCCGGTTGCAAGGGTCTGTGCCAGGTGCTGATCGACGCCCTGACCGTGCCCGACACCGTTCTCAAGCGCGCCGCCTGAGCCCTCCGCAGGTGCCCGACATCCACGAACACGCGATCCGCGTCACCTGGGGCGATTGCGACCCGGCCCGGATCGCCTATACCGCCCGACTGCCCTGGTTCGCGCTGGATGCGATCAACGGCTGGTGGGAGGCCAAGCTGGGCCAGGGCGGCTGGTTCCACATGGAACTGGACCGTGACGTCGGCACCCCCTTCGTCAACCTGAACATGGATTTCCGCGCGCCGGTCACGCCCCGCCATCCGCTGATCTGCAAGGTCTGGCCGACCCGGCTGGGCAAGACCTCGATCTCGTGGCGCGTCGACGGCTATCAGGATCGCACCCTGTGTTTCGAAGGGCGTTTTACCTGTGTCTTCACCCAGGCCAGCGCCTTTCGCAAACAGCCGCCGCCGCCCGAGATCCGGCAGCTCATCGAGGCCCATCTGATCCCCGAAGACGCGACATAATTCCGATTCCCGTGTCCGACCGTTGCTCCTGCCTGTCTTTCGGGTAGTGTTGTGCACTATAGTTCAGGATTGCCGGGCAGATGTCAGAAGTTACCGATTTCCAGGGCCGCGCACGCGCCGCCGGACCCCCGGGCCCCGAAGCCGAGGCCGAGGCGCTGATCCGCCGCGTCGGCGACCGGGTCCGCAAGGCGCGCGAACTCAAGGGCATCCCCCGCCGCGTCCTGTCGGAACGCTCGGGCGTGTCGCCGCGCTACCTGGCGCAGCTCGAGGCGGGCGAAGGCAACATCTCGATCGCGCTGCTGTCGCGGGTCGCCACCGCCCTGGATTACCGCATCGAATGGCTGATCGGAGAGGAAGACCCCTGGACCTCGGACCTCGTCCGCATGACCGAACTGTTCCGCACCGCCCCTGCCGATCTGCGCACCCGGGCGCTGTCCCTGCTGGCCCCGGAAAGCGATGACGAGGCGCGGGCCGAGCGGCTGTGCCTGCTGGGCCTGCGCGGCGCCGGCAAATCGACCCTGGGAGAACGGCTGGGCGCGCGGCTGGGCGTGCCCTTCGTCGAACTCAACCGCGAGATCGAGGACCACAGCGGCATGCCGGTGACCGAGGTCATGGCGCTGTATGGCCAGGAAGGCTATCGCGATCTCGAGGCCCGGGCGCTCGACCGGATCATCGCCACCCATTCCCGGGTGATCCTGGCCGTCGCCGGCGGCATCGTGTCCGAACCCGACACCTTCGCCCGGCTGCTCGCGCATTTCCACACGATCTGGATCAAGGCCAGCCCCGAGGATCACATGGACCGTGTCCGCGCCCAGGGCGATACCCGCCCGATGGCCGGCAATCCCGAGGCGATGGCGACCCTGCGCACCATCCTGACCAGCCGTGAGGCGCTCTATGACCGGGCCGAGGCGCGGCTCGACACCACCGGCCGCAGCCTTGCGCAATCCGAAGATGACCTGGCCGCCCTGGTCACGGCACGGGGGTTCCTGGGTTAGGCCGGGCGGGGGGCGCTGCCCTCGCCGCGCGCCCCTCCGGTATATTCGAACCCCGAGACGCGAGGGACTGGTCGCGGGGGCGCCGCCGCTGCTAGACTTGCCGTCATGCATCCTGTGTCCAACGCGCTCTACGCCCCCCTGTTCGCCGACCCGGAAATCGCGGCCCTGTTCTCGACCGAGGCGAGCCTGGCGGGGTTCTGCGATTACCAGGCCGCGCTGACCGCCGCCCTTGCCGAAACCGGTCAGGTGAATGCCGACCTGGCGCGGCTGGCCCTGGCGGCGATCGACGGGTTCCGGCCCGATCCCGAAGGGCTGGAGGCGGTGATCCGGCGCGACGGCGTTCCTGTGCCGGGCCTGCTGGCGCAGCTTCGGGCGCAGGCCGGCGACGGTGCCGTCGCGCTGCATCGCGGGGCGACCAGCCAGGATGTGATCGACACGACCCTGGCCCTGAGCCTCAGGGCGCTGTTCGACGCGCTGTCCGGCCGGTTGCGCGGGCTGATCGACCGTCTCAACGCGCTGGTGCGCGAATACGGCGATGCGTCGCTGATGGGCCGGACCCGGATGCAGGCGGCGCTGCCGGTGACTGCGCGGCATCGTATCGCGCAATGGCGTGCGCCGCTGTCGCATGCGTTGGACGGTCTGGCGGCGCTGCGCGGGCGGGTCGAACGGGTGCATTACGCCGGCCCCGTGGGGTTGCAGGACGCCCCGCAGGCGCATGCGGTGATCGCCCACATGGCCCGCGCCCTGGACCTGTCGCCGGCGCCACCGGGCAGCCATACCGACCGGGCCTGGATCGCCGAGACCGGCGGCTGGCTGTCGCTGGTCACCGGCGCGCTGGGCAAGATCGGCCAGGATCTGGCGCTGATGGCGCAACAGGGGCTGGACGCGGTGAGGTTCGAAGGCGGCGGCGGCCGGTCCTCGGCGATGCCGCACAAGCACAACCCGGTCGAGGCCGAGATACTGGTCGCCCTGGCGCGGTTCAATGCCACGGCCCTGGGCGGGCTGCACCAGGCACTGGTCCATGAACAGGAACGGTCGGGCGCGGCCTGGGCGCTGGAATGGATGCTGTTGCCGCAGATGGCCGAATGCGCGGGGGCCGCGACCGGACATGCGGACCGCATCCTGGAGCGTGTTCGCGGTTTGGGCGACTAGACCGATTCTGTGCTCCCGCACATGGTTGCCGGAATGGCGGCAGGAGCGGTTAGCGGTAGCAATCCGGCCTCTCGCCCAAAACGGTATGCATTTGCATGCCGGACATTTTCAGCGGCGTTTGGTCTATTTCACTGAAAAAACACGAAAAATTCTCTGCGTAAGAGGGAAAATTTACAAACAAACATCACTTTTGATAATGGATTTACAAAAAAACTCCATAAATCCAGCGCCCAATTCCGTTTTGTTTACTTACCCCTATGATGTGCCCACGCCGTGATACGGAAAGGAGGTTCCGTATTCGCCAGCGGGTCGATCTTGCGACCACATGAGGAGGACATCATGAAGGACGACGTTGCCAGCGGACTCTATCCGCCTTCCCCCGAGGTTGTTGCCCGGGCGCATGTCGACGCGGCGCAATATGAGGAGATGTATGCGGCCTCGGTGTCGGATCCGGAGGGGTTCT
>LJSF01000008.1 GCA_001314655.1 Rhodobacteraceae bacterium HLUCCA08
GGTCCTCCAGCGCGGGTCTGCTGCTGCCGCTGATCATCGTCGCGGCACTGATCGCCGTCGCCTCGGGCAGTGGCAGCGATGCCGTGCCGCTTCAGGAAGGTTGCGTGAACTGCTAGTCCAGCATCGCCCGCAGATCCACCGTGGCGACCTGATTGAGGTCATCACGGTGCGCGGCAAGGAAGGCATCGGCGGCATCGCGTCCGGCCGCTTTCAGCCGGGCGATGATGACCGGATTGGGCAACAGCTTGGTCGCCACGTTCAGCTGGTTCATCAGCGGATCGTCGGCGATCATGTGGACAAGAACATCCTTCATCCGGCCCCGCTCCATGCTGCCTTCGGCGATCAGCCGCTTGACGAAGGCGATCGCCCGAAGTTCACGCAATAGCGACGCATTGAAGCTTATCTCATTGATCCGGTTCTGGATTTCCTGCGGGTCGCGGGGCAGGTCCGCGCGCTCCAACGGGTTGATGTTCACGATCATGATGTCATCGGGCAGATGCGGCGCGAACAGCGGAAACAGCGCCGGATTGCCGGTATAGCCGCCGTCCCAATAGGCGTCGCCGTCGATCCGCACCGCCTGGAACAGGGTCGGCAGGCAGGCCGAGGCAAGGATCGGATCCGGCCCGATCTGGTCGCCGCTGAAGACCCTTATCTTGCCGCTGCGCACATTGGTGGCGCAGATATGCAGTTCGGGCCCGTCGGCGGCGCAGACCTCGTCCCAGGAAAACCGCTCCACCACCCGGCGCAGCGGGTTGTCATAGGCCGGTCCCCAGGCATAGGGCGACATCATCCGCGAGGCGATGTCGAGCGTGGCATAGACCGGCGAATAGCTCAGCGCCGCGGCCACCGCCGGCGCGGCGGGGCTGAACCACTCGGCCATCTCGCCAAGCGCGCCGCCCATCTGCGCCCAGAGCCAGTTCAGGTTGTCGATCGCGCCTTGCCGGCCGCCATGGATGATGCCGGCCTTCAGCGCCGCACCGTTCAACGCCCCGGCCGAGGTGCCCGAGATCGCCGCGATCTCGACCGCTTCGTCCTCGAGCAGGCGTTCAAGCACGCCCCAGGTAAAGGCGCCATGAGCGCCACCGCCCTGCAGCGCAAGGTTGATCCGTTTGGTCATGACGTGCCTCCGGCTGTCTCTGCATCGCAGCATAGCACAGGTTCGGTCGGACCGGAAAATGACCCGATCGGAAAACTCGGGCCGACACCCGGCTTGGCGAACTGCCCGGTGTGTGGCAAGATCTTGCCATTCACAACAGGAGTTTTCCAATGAAACGCATTCTCAAGACCACCGTGATCTGTTCCCTTGTCGGGTCGTCGGCCTGGGCCGGCGGCATGGCCGACCCGGTGATGCCGGTCCAGATCGTGGAGGCCGACACCGAAAGCCGCTCGTCCAGCGCCGGTCTGCTGATCCCGCTGATCATCGTCGCGGCGCTGATCGCCGTCGCCTCGGGCAGCGACGGCAACGGTGGCTACGTGATCCCCGAATGACATCTATCCGGTTCCATCGGGCGGTGATCGCACCGCCCGGTGGCGCCGCGAATAGGGGTCGGCCGCGTCCGGCCTGAACTCCGATCTCGATCGGGGCTTTGACCTGCGGCCCCGATCACATGCTCACAAGGCCGTCCAGCCGCCGTCGACGCTGAGCGTCGTGCCGGTGATCTGCGCCGCCGCGTCCGAGCACAGGAACACCGCCGTGCCGCCGATCTGTTCGACCGTGGCGAATTCCTTGGACGGCTGACGTTCCAGCATGACCTTCTCGATCACCTCGTCGCGGCCCATGCCGTATTTTTCCATCGTGTCGGGGATCTGCGCCTCGACCAGCGGGGTCAGAACATAGCCCGGGCAGATCGCGTTGGCGGTGATCGGATCGCGCGCGGTTTCCAGCGCCACGACCTTGGTCATGCCCACCATGCCATGCTTGGCCGCCACATAGGCGGATTTGTAGGGGCTCGCCGTCAGGCCATGGGCGCTGGCCAGGTTGACCACCCTGCCCCAGCCGGCCTTGCGCATCATCGGCAGTGCCACGGCGGTGGTGTGAAAGGCGCTCGACAGCATGATCGCCAGGATCGCATCCCACTTTTCCACCGGGAATTCGTCGATCGGGGCCACGTGCTGGATCCCGGCATTGTTGACCAGGATGTCGCAGCGGCCGACCTCTTCGACCAGGCCGCGCGCCGCATCGCCTTTGGACAGATCGGCCGCGACATAGCGGGCCGATACACCGAATTCCGCGCCCAGGTCGCGCGCCAGGGCGTGATCCTCGTCCCGGTCGGTATAGGAATTCAGGACCACGTCGGCCCCGGCCCGGGCCAGTTCCCGCGCGATGCCCAATCCGATCCCGGAATTGGAGCCGGTGACGATCGCAGTCTTGCCGTTCAGAGACATGGGGTCCTCCTGGATGCTGTCGGTTCGGCCCGACACTATGCTGCAGACGCAGAATATCCAGCCCTTTCCCGCAGTCCTTGCCCGGAAAACGCCCCCGAACCTGCCCTAATTTGTCCACAGTCTGATGGTTAATGGCGAGTTGACGCATGGTTTGTATTCAATTCGGAGAAAGTCCCATGGACCCGATCCTCAGCAATCAAAGCCCGACCCGGTTCCTGTTCGGAACCTTCGAGCAGGTGAACGACGACTGGATCTTTGCCGGATCCGTCATCCGCGGCAGCGATTTCACCTATGATCCGGAGACCGGCGCGCCGGTGGGCGGCACGATCGGCCAGATGACCCATGAAACCCGCTCCGAAACCGCGGTCCTTGAGACCCATGGCAGCTTTTCGGGCTTTTCCGCGAATGTGGCGCGGCTCAACATGCTGTTCGACGGGCTGGGCAGCCCCTGGTTCTCGGCCGACCGGTTCCAGGACGGCGCCCTGCAAGAGGCCGATGACGCGGTGATCTGGACCGGCGGCGCGGGCGATGACAGCTTTGCCGGCGGCAGCCGCGACGACAGTCTGCACGGGATGGACGGCAACGACAGCATCATCACCGGAGATGGCGTGAACCAGGCGCGCGGCGGCAATGGCGACGACACGATTTCCGGAGGCGCGGGGCGTGACAGCCTGTGGGGCGACGCCGGTGCCGACAGCCTGTTCGGCGGCGCAGAGGCCGATCGCCTGTCCGGCGGCGCCGGAGACGACGATCTGCGGGGCGGCGATGGCAATGACACGATCTACGGTGGCGATGACACCGACCAGTTGCGCGGCGAGAACGGCAACGACCTTCTGATCGGCGGCGCGGACCGCGATTTCCTGTACGGGGGCAATGGCCGCGACAGCCTGGCCGGCGGCGACGGCGACGATTACCTGAAGGGCGGCTGGGACAATGACCGGCTGGCCGGGCAGGACGGGGACGACGAATTGCACGGCAATGCCGGGCGCGACACGCTGTATGGCGGGGCGGGCGACGATACGGCCTATGGCGGCGATGGAAACGACGTGATTTCCGGCGGTCTGGACGATGATCTGCTGTTCGGCGGTGCGGGAACCGACTGGCTGACCGGCGACGATGGCGATGACCGGATGGATGGTGGCGCCGGCGCCGACCGGATCAAGGGCGGCGGCGGTGACGACCTGGCCTTCGGCGGCGACGGCAACGACCTGATCGCCGGCGGCACCGGCAACGATACCCTGATCGGCAATGCGGGCAATGACCGGCTGATCGGTGGCGAGGGCGACGATCTGTTGATCGGCGGCAACGGCTATGACCGGCTGACCGGCGGCCAGGGCAACGATACCTATGTCGCCGGCCTGACCGGCGCCGAAGGCACCACCCATATCAGCCAGTTCGAAAGCGGCGCCGACAAGCTGGCGCTGAACACCGGCGCCGCCCTGTCGGCGGCGGATGCCCATGCCCTGTTCATGACCGGCGCCGCGCAACAGGGCCAGAACGTGGTCTTCGACAGCGGCGAGGGCCACCGTGTCGTGCTGCAGCATTTCCGGCTGGACGAGATCGACGCGGATGACTTCACCGATTGGGACGGTCGCGGCGAGGACGATTTCTGGGGCCTGCTCTAGGCCCCGGAGCGGGGCATAAAAAAACGCCGGCACGAGGCCGGCGTTGAGTTATTGAGGCAGGTTTCATACAGGCAAGAAACCTATCGAGCAGTGCGTCCTTTATAAGCACTCGACCGCCCAAGTCCAAGCTAAAAGTTTGAAAACCCTCAGACACCCCGTTAGCGTTACGGCCAACGCAGACAGGGAGCAGAGGGATTGTCCACGAAATGACACCAGATTTTTTCACGTCGCTGCGCCGCGCCGGCGCCGGCATCGCCCTGGCGATTCTGGCCGGAACCGCACAGGCCGACCCGATGCATGGCATAGCTATGTATGGCGACCCCGCCCTGCCCCCAGATTTTGAGCATCTGCCCTATGCCAATCCCGACGCGCCGCGCGGCGGGCGCATGGTGACGGGCGAGGTCGGCGGCTTCGACAGCCTCAACCCCTACATCCTCAAGGGCAGTGTTCCCTGGCAGCTGCGCTTTCTGACCGGCGAAAGCCTGATGGCCAGATCGCTCGACGAGCCCTTCACGCTCTACGGCCTTCTGGCCGAATCGATCGAGGTCGGACCGAATCGCGAATGGGTCGAATTCACCCTGCGCCCCGAGGCCCGATTCTCGGACGGCAGCCCGGTGACGGTCGAGGACGTGATGTGGTCCTACGAGACCCTCGGCACGATCGGCCATCCGCGCTATCACGGGTTCTGGTCCAGTGTCGCCAGCATGGAGCAGACCGGCGACCGCTCCATCCGCTTCACCTTCGACGAGGCCAACCTGGAACTGGCGCTGCTGGCCGGCATGCGCCCGGTCCTGCAAAAGGCACAATGGGAGGGGCGCGATTTCACCGAAAGCGGGCTCGACGTGATCCCGATCACCTCGTCGCCCTATGTCATCACCGATGTCGATGCGGGCCGGTATATCGAACTGACCCGCAACCCCGAATATTGGGGCGACGGCGTGGTGCCCTTCACCAACGGGCTTTACAACCTCGACACCCTGCGGCTGGAATTCTTCGGCGACGAAACCGCCGCCTTCGAGGCCTTCAAGACCGGAGAGGTGAATTTCAACCGTGAATTCAACGTCGCCAAATGGGAGAGCCAGTATGATTTCCCGCTGATCCGCCGGGGGGATTTCGTGCAGGCGGTCCTGCCCCATTCGCGGCCCTCGGGCATCACCGGATTCGTGATGAACACCCGCCGCGACGTGTTTGCCGACATCCGCGTGCGCGACGCCATGCTGCATGCTTTCAACTTCGAATTCATCAACGAGGCGATGACCGGCGGCCAGCAGCCGCGGATCACCTCGTATTTCTCCAACTCGCCGCTGGCGATGCAGCCGGGACCGGCCGAGGACCGCGTGCGCGCGCTGCTCGCGCCCTTTGCGGACAGCATCCCGGCCGAGGCGATCGAAGGCTATGCCCTGCCGGTGGGCGACGGCACCGAACGCAACCGGCCCGGCATCATCCGCGCGCTCGACCTGATGGACCAGGCCGGCTGGACGATCGACGGCGACGGGGTGATGCGCAATGCCCGGGGCGATGCCTTCACCTTCGAGATCCTGCTCGAACAGGGCAGTTCCGAAAACCAGTCGATCATCAACATGTTCGTCGAAAGCCTGACCCGGCTGGGCATCACCGCCACCGTCACCGTGGTCGACGGGCCGCAATACAAGGAACGCAGCGACTCCTATGATTTCGACATGACCTATATCCGGCGCGGCCTGTCGCTGTCGCCCGGCAACGAGCAATATCTCTACTGGGGCGCCGAGGCGGCGGACGACCCGGGCGGGCGCAATCTGATGGGCGTGCAATCCGAGGCGATCGACGCGATGATCGAGGCGCTGCTGACCTCGGACAGCCAGGAAGATTTCCTCGCCGCGACCCGGGCGCTGGACCGGTTGCTGACCTCGGGGCGCTATGTCATCCCGATCTACCAGTGGAACATCAGCCGCATCGCCCATGACAAGCGGCTGCATTATCCCGACAGGATGCCGATCTTCGGCGATTGGCCCGGCTGGCAGCCCGATGTCTGGTGGTGGGAAGACAGCTGACGCTGGCCAGAGGTGCGGACGGGCCAAAGGTGCAGACGGAATCGGGGCGCCCCTTGCGGCGCCCCGTTGCGTCACCTTTGCCTTGATCTGTGTCAAAGGCGCTTTAACCATCCCTTAGCATACTTCGGTGCACCATGCGGCACGTCCGCCATGCAAAGGAAGGTTCACATGCCCTGGACACATGTTCTGGCCGATTGGCCCCGGATCGCCCATCGCCTGTGCCGCGATTTCCGCCACCTGGAAGAGGCCGCCCTGCGCCGGTTTCGCGGCGATCGCGACAAGCTGGTGATCTATCTGGCCGATACCCATGACCTGACCCTGGCCGAGGCCGCCGAAACGCTCGAGGATTGGTTGCTGCGCGTCGCCCGGCCACTGGCCGCCGCCGCCTGAGGCCTAGGTCAGCGAGGTCACCCACAGGATCGTCGCATCCTCGGGGCTGACCGACACCACATTGTGCCCCATGGCCGCGTCGTAATAGGCGCTGTCGCCCCGGCGCATCTCGACCGGTTCGTAGAATTCCGTATACAGCCGGATCACTCCGGTCAGTACATACAGGAATTCCTCGCCGTCATGGCGCACCCAGCCGTCGAATTCCGCGATGTCGCGGGCGCGGATCCGCGCGCGATAGGGCAGCATCGCCTTGTTGGTCAGCGCGCCGGCCATCAATTCATGTTCATAGGTCGCCGTCGCATGGGCGACACCTTCGCCCGCCCGGGTGATGTCGCGCCGGCCCGTCACCTGGTCGCGGACCGGCGGGGTGAACAGTTGCGGCACGGAAATCTCCAGCCCCACGGCCAGTTTCTTGAGCGCCTCATAGGTCGGCGACATCTGCCCGTTCTCGATCTTGGACAGGGTCGAGCGGGCCAGCCCGGCCCGGCCCGCCGCCTGTTCCAGGGTCCAGCCCTGGGCCTTGCGCAACTCGCGCACCCGGGCGCCCAGGTCCAGCGGCTGGGCGGTCTCGGGCGCGCCGCTTTCGCGGGCGATGCGGATCAGGGTGCGGGGGTCGGTCTCGGCCATGGCGGCGGCTTTACCCCGGTTCCGGTCCGGCTTGCAACTGCGCGGCCCCGGGGTTAGCCCGGCCCCATGGCCACCCTGCCCCCGCCCCCCGAGGCGTTCAACCTCGCCGCCCATGTGCTGGCCCCTGCCGCGGCACGGCCCGACAGGATCGCCATGGCGGTGCTTGGCCCCGCCCGGGCCGAACGCTGGTCCTATGGCCGGCTCGCCGCGGCGGTCGACGGCACCGCGACGGGGCTGATCGACGCGGGCTTCGCGCCCGGCGACCGGCTGCTCCTGCGGCTTGGCAATACGCCCGATTTCCCCATCGCCTTTCTGGGCGCGATCAGTGCCGGGCTGATCCCGGTGCCGACCTCGTCGCAACTGACCGCGCCCGAGGTCACCGCGCTCTGCCCCGGGCTGCAGCCCGCCGGGATCCTCGCCGCACCGGGGATTGCCCTGCCCGAGCATCCCGCCCCGGTCCTGACCCTCGACACCCTGCGCGGCTTTCGCGACCGGCCGCCCACGGCGCCGGCCCCGGGCGATCCGGACCGGCCGGCCTATATCATCTATACCTCCGGCACCTCGGGCCGGCCGCGCGCGGTGATCCATGCCCACCGGGCGATCTGGGCGCGCCGGGCGATGCATCGCGGCTGGTATGGTCTGACGCCGGAGGACCGCGTCCTGCATGCCGGCGCCTTCAACTGGACCTATACGCTGGGCACCGGATTGCTGGACCCCTGGAGCGTCGGGGCCACCGCGCTGATCCCGGAAACCGGCACCGAACCGGGCCTGCTGCCGCTGCTTCTCAAACGCCATGACGCGACGATTTTCGCGGCAGTTCCAGGTATCTACCGGCAACTCCTCAGGCACCACCTCAACCCCATGCCGCAGCTGCGTCACGGCCTGTCGGCCGGGGAAAAGCTGCCCGACACCCTGCGCGAGGCCTGGCGCGACGCCACCGGCACCGACATTCACGAAGCCTTCGGGATGTCGGAATGTTCCACCTTCCTGTCCGGCAGCCCCGACCGGCCCGCGCCCCCCGATACGCTGGGCTTTGCCCAGCCCGGCCGCCGGATCGCGCTGGTCGATGACGCCGGCACGCCGGTCGCCCCCGGCACCCCGGGCATCATCGCGATCCACCGTGACGATCCCGGCCTGATGCTGGGCTATCTCGGGCATATGGACGAAGCGGCCGAGCGCCATCGCGGCGCCTGGTTCCTGACCGGCGACATGGGCCAGGAAACCCCCGACGGCGCCATCGCCTATCACGGCCGGGCCGATGACATGATGAATGCCGGCGGCTACCGCGTTTCCCCGATCGAGGTCGAAACCGCGCTCGCCACCCATCCCGGCATCGCCGAGGCGGCGGCGGTGGAGTTGCGCGTCGCCCCCGACACCAGCGTGATCGCCGCCTTCTATACCGGCCCCGTGCCGCTGGCGCAGGACGATCTGGCCGCCTTTGCCTCTGCCCGGTTGGCGCGCTACAAATGCCCGCGTATCTTCATCCATCGGCCAACCCTGCCCCGGGGCGCCAACAACAAGCTGCAGCGCAAGGCCCTGCGGCGCGACTGGGAGGCCGCCCATGGTCAAACTTGACATCTTCTCGGACCCGATCTGCCCGTGGTGTTACATCGGCAAGACCTGGCTGGATCGCGCCCTGTCCGAAATCGGCGACCATCCTTTCACCATCGAATGGCATCCGTTCCAGCTCAACCCCGAGATGCCGGCCGAAGGCATGGACCGCCGCAGCTATCTGGAGGCCAAGTTCGGCGGCAAGGACGGCGCGGTGCAGGCCTATCTGCCGGTGCAGGAGCGGGCCGGCCAGGCCGGGCTGCAGATCAATTTCGACGCCATCGCCCACACGCCCAATACGCTCAACGCCCATCGGCTGATCCATTGGGCCGGGATCGAGCAGCGCCAGGGCTTCGTCGTCCAGCGCCTGTTCGAGGCCTATTTCCGCGATGGCCGCGATATCGGCGACCCGGAGGTCCTGTGCGACATCGCCGACGGGGTCGAGATGGACGCGGCCATGATCGCGCGGCTTCTGGCCAGCGATGCCGATATCGACGATATCCGCGCCCGCGACAGCTCGGCGCGCGAGATGGGCGTCACCTCGGTGCCGACCTTCATCGTCGCCGGCCAGCACGCGGTGCCGGGCGCCCAGCCGCCCGAGCTTTGGGTCAAGGTGATGCGCGAAATCGCCGCCCGATCCGACGCCGCCCCGCAATGAGCGAAGCCGCCCGTGTCCTTCTGGGCGTCCTCGTCGCCATCGTCGCCTGCGGCACGGTGTTCTTTCACCTGGTCGAGGGCTGGTCCTGGATCGACAGCCATTTCTTCACCGTCGTGACCTTGTCGACCGTCGGCTACGGCAACCTGGTGCCCGCCACCGCCCTGGGCAAGGTCGCCACGACCGTGTTCATCTTCGTCGGGCTCGGCATCTTCGCCGCGGCGATCCAGCACTTCGGCCGTTTCGCGGTGCTGCGCCGGGCCGAGACCCGCGAAAAGCTGCGCGCGGCCCGCCGGGCCGCCGCCGAGGCCGAAAAACGCCTTGAAGCCGCCGGAAAGGAAGGCCCCGACGCATGATCATCGCCCCGACGCGGCGGTTGCAGACGCCCGAATTCATAGCACTTCTGGCGATGCTGATGGCCACGGTCGCGTTTTCCATCGACGCCATGCTGCCGGCCCTGCCCGACATCGCCACGGCGCTGACCCCCGACGCGCCGGACCGGGCCCAGCTGATCGTCACCAGTTTCGTGCTCGGCATGGGGTTGGGCACGTTCTTTTCCGGACCCCTGTCCGACCGGTTCGGGCGGCGCGCGGTGATGCTGGGGGGCGCGGCGCTTTATATCGTCGGCACGCTGATCGCCTGGCGGGCGCAGTCGCTGGGCGTGATGCTGGCCGGAAGGGTGGTGATGGGGCTGGGGGCCGCCGGTCCGCGGGTCGCCGTCGTCGCCCTGGTGCGCGACCTGTATTCCGGGGCGCAGATGGCGCGGATCATGTCCTTTGTCTTCATGATCTTCGCGCTGTTTCCCGCGGTCGCCCCGGCGGTCGGCTACGGCATCATCGCGATCTGGGACTGGCGCGGGATCTTTCTGGTCTTCGTCGGCTTTTCGCTGGTCGCATCGCTGTGGTTCCTGCTGCGCCAGCCCGAGACCCTGCCCCCCGAACACCGGCGTCCGCTGTCGGCGCGGCGGATCTTCGGTGCGGTGGCCGAGGTTCTGTCGCACCGCACGGTCGTGCTGTCGATCCTGGTCCAGACCTGCATCATGGGCATGCTCTTCGTCACGGTCAGCACGATCCAGCCGGTCTTCGACCGCAGCTATGGCCGGGCCGAGGATTTCCACCTGTGGTTCTTCGCCATGGCGCTGATCGCCTCGTCCGGGTCGTTCCTGAATTCGCGGATCGTGGTGCGGTTGGGCATGCGCCCGATCATCCGCGCCGCGCTGCTGGTCAGCACCGGGTTGACCCTTGTGATGATCGCCGCGCTGCTGCTGCCGCTGGGGCCGGTCGCCGAATTCGCGGTCTATTACCTTTGGGTGCAGGTCCTGTTCCTGCAGCTTGGCCTGACCATGGGCAATCTCAACGCCCTGGCGATGGAGCCCCTGGGCCATGTCGCGGGCCTGGCCGCCTCGGTCATCACGGCGCTGTCGACGGTGGGGGCCGCGATCATCGCCGCCCCGATCGGGCTGACCTTCGACGGCACGCCGCTGCCGCTGGCGATCGGCATCCTCGTGCTGTCGCTTGCCGCCTATCTGCTGACCCGGGGAATCCAGCGCCCGGGCGAGTGATCGCGTCCCGCGGCAGGCCAGGAAACAGCGCGGGATTGTTTCGGAAACGGCGACAATCCGGTCGGATACCAGAAGATTAAGCAGCCGATCCGCATCATCAACGCAGCATTTGACTCCCATACCCGATTCCGGATCAATAGCGCGGTGACGTTCCGGGATTTTTGACGTCCAAACAAATTGGAGATGAACACATGAAAGCCAAACATGCCTTTGCCGGGCTGACCCTGGCCATTGTCGGTAGCGCCGCCTCTGCCGCCACGATCGCCGAACTCAGCTACTCGGTCTATGTCCAGGACGGGACGCTGACCAACAATCATTCCGAGGCGATCACCCAGATGGTGATCGACTTCATTCCCGATGCCGGCACCACTCTGACGCCGCTCTGGGATACCGGGACCTCGTCGACCGATCCGAACGTGACCTTCGACAACCTGGTGCCGAACGGGGCCTTCACCGCGATCTTTTCCGGGCTGAATGTCGCAACCGGCGGCACCTTCAACTACGGCCGTATCGATTATGACGGCTGGAACGGCACCACCGGTGTCGGCACCCCGATCCCGAACCTTCAGGGCGACGAGGTCGTAACCCTGACCTTCGCCTCGGGCGCGACGGTTTCGACGCTGTTTTCGGCCGGATTCCCCTATGCCGGCACCCTGCTCTTCGACGACGCCAACCTTGTGACCGGCAACGGCCCGGCGGCGGTACCGCTGCCCGCCTCGCTGCCGATGCTGATCGGCGCGCTGGGCGCCGCTGTCGCGATCGGCCGCCGCAAGCAGGCCTGACTTCACCGCCAGGACCTGATCCGGGCCGCGTGACATCCCCGCCACGCGGCCCTTTTCATGCCGCCTTCGCCGCCTTGACCTTTTCGGCCAGGTCGCGGGCGATGGCGAAGGCGCCGCGGATCTTGTCCGCATCCGAGCGCCAGTCCCGCCGCACCACGATCTTGTTGTCCTTGACCTTGGCCAGCCCGTTCTGCGCCTGAATGAATTCCACCAATCCCGCGGGGCTGGCGAATTTGTCGTTGTGGAACCGGATCGTCGCGCCCTTGGGTCCGCCATCCAGATGGCTGATCCCGGCGCGCTTGCACATCGCCTTGATCCGAACCACCAGCATCAGGGTGTTGACCTCTTTGGGCAGCGTGCCGAAGCGGTCGATCAACTCGGCCGCGAACCCCTCCAGCTCGACCTTGCTCGACAAGTCCGACAGACGCCGATACAGCCCCAGGCGCACATCAAGATCGGGCACGTAATCCTCTGGAATCAAGACCGGAACGCCCAGGTTGATCTGCGGCGCCCAGGTGCCGCCCTCTTCGACCATCGTCGCCTCGCCCGAACGCAGCTTGGCGATCTGCTCCTCCAGCATCGACTGATACAGTTCGAAGCCAACCTCGCGCATCTGGCCCGATTGTTCCTCGCCCAGCAGATTGCCGGCGCCGCGGATGTCCAGATCCTGGCTGGCCAGCGCAAAACCCGCCCCCAGCGTGTCGATCGCCCCCAACACACGCAGCCGCTTTTCCGCCTGCGGCGTCAGGCGCTGGCGCGGCCGGTAGGTCAGATAGGCATAGGCGCGGGTCTTGGACCGGCCCACGCGGCCGCGGATCTGATACAGCTGTGACAGGCCGAACATGTCCGCCCGGTGCACCACCATCGTGTTGGCCGTGGGAATATCCAGGCCGGATTCCACGATCGTCGTCGCCAGCAGCACGTCGTATTTGCCGTCATAAAAGGCGTTCATGCGGTCATCCAGCTCGCCCGCCGCCATCTGGCCATGGGCGGTAACGACGCTGACCTCGGGCACCTCGTCGCGCAGGAAGGCCTCGATTTCCGGCAGGTCGGCGATGCGCGGCACGACAAAGAAGGATTGCCCGCCCCGGTAATGTTCGCGCAGCAGCGCCTCGCGGATCGTGACCGTGTCGAATTCGCTGACATAGGTGCGGATCGCCAGGCGGTCGACCGGCGGGGTGCCGATGATCGACAGCTCGCGCACGCCCGACAACGACAGCTGCAGGGTGCGCGGGATCGGCGTCGCGGTCAGGGTCAGCACATGCACGTCGGACCGCATCTGCTTGAGGCGCTCCTTGTGCTGAACCCCGAAATGTTGTTCTTCGTCAATGACAAGCAGGCCGAGGTTGCGGAACTTCACCCCCTTGGCCAGCAGCGCATGGGTGCCGATCACGATATCGGCGGTGCCATTGGCGATGCCGTCACGGGTCAGCGCGGCCTCGCGCTGGCCGACAAAGCGCGACAAGGGCCGCACCTGGATCGGAAAGCCCCGGAACCGTTCGGCAAAGCTGCGGTAATGCTGCCGGGCCAACAGCGTGGTGGGCGCGATCACCGCGACCTGCACGCCGGACAGGGCGGCGACAAAGGCCGCGCGCATCGCCACCTCGGTCTTGCCGAAGCCGACATCGCCGCAGACCAGCCGGTCCATCGGCCGGCCGGCATCCAGGTCGTCCAGCACGTCGGAAATCGCCTGCAACTGGTCGTCGGTTTCCTGGTAGGGAAAGCGCGCGATGAACTGGTCCCACAGCCCGTCCGGCGGGGTCAGCACCGGAGCCTTGCGCAGCGCGCGTTCCGCCGCGACCCGGATCAGCCGTTCGGCCATCTCGCGGATACGTTCCTTGAGCCGCGCCTTCTTGGCCTGCCAGGCGCCGCCGCCCAGCCGGTCCAGCAGGCCCTCCTCGTGGCCATAGCGGCTCAGCAGTTCGATATTCTCGACCGGCAGATAGAGCTTGGCCTGTTCGGCATATTCCAGAACCAGGCATTCATGGGCCGCACCGGCGGCGGTGATCACCTCGAGGCCCCGATAGCGCCCGATCCCGTGATCGACATGCACCACAAGGTCGCCGGGCGTCAGGCTCTGGGTTTCGGTCAGGAAATTCTCGGCCTTGCGCTTGCGCCGGGTCTGGCGGATCAGCCGTTCGCCCAGCACGTCCTGTTCCGAGATCACCGTCAGGCGCCGGTCGCCCAATGGCCCGTCGAACCCGTGTTCCAGCGGCCAGACCGCGAGGTGCAACCCGTGTTTGCCGACCCGGGTGAAATCGGTGACGGGGATCGTCTCGGCGATGCCCTCATCTTCGATCAGGCCCGACAGCCGTTCCCGCGCGCCTTCGGAATACGAGGCGACAACAACCGGCCCGTCTTTAAGCTTTGCCTTCACATGGGCCGCCAAGGCACCGAACAGGCTTATGTTTTCCCGCTGACGTTCGGGCGCGAAATTGCGCCCGATCCGCCCGCCCGCGTCGATCACCCCGGGCCCGGTGGCCTGGGGCAGCGCGCTGAACTGCAGCACCCGGCGCCCGGCGATGGCCCTGTCCCAGGCGGCCTCGTCCAGATACAGGCTGCCCGGCGGGGCGGGCTTGTAGACGCTGTCGACCCGGCCCTTGGCCAGCATCGCCTCGCGCCGCGCATCATAGCTGTCCTCGATCGCCTCCCACCGGGCATGGCGCTGCTGGGCGGCATGGTCATCCAGCGTGACCGACACGCCGGGCAGGTAGTCGAACAGCGTCTCGAGCCGGTCGTGAAAGAACGGCAGCCAATGTTCGACCCCGGCATGTTTGCGCCCCGCGCTGACCGCCTCGTAGAGCGGATCGTCGGTGCCCGCGGCGCCGAATTCCAGCCGGTAATTCTGTCGGAACCGGGTGATCGCCGCCTCGTCCAGGATCACCTCCGAGACCGGGGCCAGTTCCACCATCTCCAGCCGGTCGGTGGTGCGCTGGGTCGCCGGATCGAAGCGCCGCGCGCCGTCCAGCACATCGCCGAACAGGTCCAGCCGCACCGGCCCCGCCTCACCCGGACTATAGATGTCGATGATGCCGCCGCGCACGGCATAATCGCCCGGTTCGGTCACGGTGGGCGCCTGGGTGAACCCCATCCGCACCAGGAAGTCCTTCAGCCCCGCCTCGTCGATCCGGTCGCCGACCCGGGCGCGGAACGCCGCATCGCGCAGCACCGCGCGTGCCGGCAGCTTTTGCGTCGCCGCGTTCAGCGTGGTCAGCAACACGAAACCAGACGGCATGCCGCCATGGACCAGCCCGGCCAGGGTCGCCATCCGCGCGGCGGAGATGTCGGCATTGGGCGATACCCGGTCATAGGGCAGGCAATCCCAGCCCGGGAAACGCACCACCGGCATGTCCGGCGCAAAGAACGCCAGCGCCGCGGCCATCGCCGCCAGCCGCTTGTCATCGCGCGCCACATGCACCACCGGCCCGCCGGATCTTTCGATTTCGGACAGGATCAGGCGGGCGTCAAAACCTTCGGGCGCGCCGCCGACGGTGATCTTCTTGGAGGACTGCTCGGACATGCTGGCTGACCTACCCCCGCCACGGCCCGTGTCAAGCCGCTGGGTGGGGTTTCACCCCACCGCGCCGTCCTAGAATCCCGGCCCCACCGCCAGGTTCTGATACATGCCCCACATCGCCGTCGCGAAGATCGAGATCATGCCGATGAACTGCACCTTCACCCGGTGCCGGTGCAGCACCCGGTGCAGGTCGTCGCCACGGGGGTCGCGGGCTTCGATCTTGCTGGCGGTATCCAGGCTCAGAACGCCGACGATGGTCATCGGAAAGGCGATCAGGAACACCGCCTGGGCGAATTCGATGTCGTAAAGAAAGGCCAGGATCCCCAGCGAGGTCAGCAGAAAGGCAAGGAACGCCAGCAGCCACAGCCCCGACACCCGCCCGATATAAAGCAGCCGCGCCACATTGATCCGCACCATGTCGTGCAGGTCCTGCTCGGCCTGGCCGCCATGTTTGCGGGCGCGCGTCACCATGTCATAGGGCACCCCCAGCACCCAATGGGCGGCGGACGACCACACCACGGCCAGCGCGATCCAGAACCACAGGTTCGAGAAGGATCGCATGTCGATGACTTCGAAAAGCGTATTCGTCCAGTCCAAGGGAAGGCAGCCATGGGTTGTTTTCGCGGACCCTAGCCCCGCGCCGCGACAATGGCGAGACTTGAGGTGACCGCGATCCCGTGCAACCTGTTGCGGTGTGACATCAAAGGCCCGATCATGACCCTAGCCCCCTATCCCGCCGCCCGTCTGCGCCGGTTGCGCGCATCCCCCGCCCTGCGCGCCATGGTGCGCGAAACCACGCTGACCCCGTCGGATTTCATCTGGCCGATCTTCGTGCGGGCCGGGACCGGGATCGAGGAACCGATCCCGTCGATGCCCGGCGTGATCCGGCGCAGTGTCGACAAGGTGGCCGAAGCCGCCCGGCAGGCCCATGCGCTTGGCATCCCCGCGATCTGCATCTTTCCCTACACCGCGCAGGACGACCGGACCGAGGATTGCGCCGAGGCCTGGAACCCCGACAACCTGTCCAACCGCGCGATCCGGGAAATCAAGTCGGCGGTGCCCGAGATCGCGGTGATGACCGATATCGCGCTCGACCCCTACAACATCAACGGCCATGACGGCTATGTCGAGGCGGGCGAGATCGTCAATGACCGCACGGTCGAGGCGCTGGTCAGGATGGCGCTGGCCCAGGCCGCTGCCGGCGCCGATATCCTGGGCCCTTCGGACATGATGGACGGCCGTATCGGCGCGATCCGAACCGCATTGGAAAGCGAGGGGTTTCAGAAGGTTACGATCCTGTCTTACACCGCGAAATACGCCAGCGCCTTCTATGGCCCGTTCCGCGATGCGGTGGGGGCCAGCGGCGCGCTGACCGGCGACAAGAACACCTACCAGATGGATCCCGCCAATTCGGACGAGGCGATGCGCCTGGTCGAACGCGACCTGTCGGAAGGCGCCGACATGGTCATGGTCAAGCCCGGCATGGCCTATCTGGACATCGTCCAGAGGGTGAAATCGACCTTCCGGGTGCCGACCTTTGCCTATCAGGTCAGCGGCGAATACGCGATGCTCAGGGCGGCGGCGCAAAACGGCTGGCTCGACGGGGACAAGGTGATGCTGGAAAGCCTGATGGCCTTCAAGCGCGCCGGCTGCGACGGGGTGCTGACCTATTTCGCCCCCGAGGCCGCGCGGGCGCTGGGCGGCTGATCCGGCGAAACCCCGCCGCACCGGCATCTTGGGGCTGACAGGTGGCGGAACACCGCTTATAGTCTGCGCATCAGAGGGCGCGAACGCCCCGACAGGCACAAGGCAGACCCCATGAGCAGTTTCACCAGACGCACATTCGTCCTGGGCGGCGCGACCCTGTCGCTGGCCGCCTGCGCCAACGGCATCGGCGGGCAAGGCGCGGCCCGGATCGACGCCCGCGTGAGCGCCACCTTGAACGAGATGTATGGCCGCTATCCCGGCACCCGCAACCTGGCGCAGAACGCCTCGGGCATGCTGGTCATGCCACTGATCACCGAGGCCGGCCTGGGCCTTGGCGGCTCTTACGGGCGCGGCGCGCTGCGGATCGGCGAGTCGACGGTCGATTATTATTCCGCCGCTTCGGTTTCGGGCGGGTTGCAGATCGGGGCGCAGCAATTCAGCCATGTGCTGTTCTTCATGACCGACGAGGCGCTGATGGAATTCCGGCGTTCGCCCGGCTGGTCCGCCGGGGCCGATCTGCAATATGCCATCAATTCGGAGGGAGAGATGCTGTCCGCGTCGACCCTGACGTCGTTGTCGCCGGTGATCGCCGTTGTCTTTGCCCAGGCCGGCCTGCGCCTGGGGGCGACGCTGGAGGGGACGAAATACACCCGGATCATTCCCTGATCCCCCGGGGCATCGTCGCGGCCCCGACAGTGTCGCGACGTGATGCCGGCAAGGCGCCCGGTCGGTTGAGCGGGGGGTGGCGATGGTCGCGATCCTGATTCCCGCCGCTGGCGCGTCGTCCCGGATGCGCGGCCGCGACAAGCTGCTCGAACCGGTGAACGGCCGTCCGCTACTGGCCGAGATGGCGGCCCGTGCCCTGCCCCATGGCCGCGTCATCGTCACCCTGCCCGGCCCCGATCATGCCCGCGCGGCGGTCCTGCCCGGCGGGGTCGAGGTTGTCCCGGTGCCCGACCATGCGACCGGCCTGTCCGCGAGCCTTCGCCGGGCTGCGGCGGTGACGGGCGATGACCTGATGGTGCTTTTGCCCGACATGCCCGGGATCGACAGCCGCGATATCGGCACTCTGATTGCGGTCCGGCAGAGCGAACCCGGGGCGCGGATCTGGCAGGCCGCGACCGCCGATGGGATGCCCGGCCATCCGCTGATCTTCCACGCGAGCCTTGTGCCGCAATTCGCTGATCTGACGGGGGATTCCGGTGCTGCGGAAGTCGTGAAACGGCACCGCGACCGGCGCGTTCTGGTGCCGCTTGCCGGGGATCGCGCCCGCGCCGATCTGGACACACCCGAGGCCTGGGCCGCCTGGCGCGCCCGGCAGCACTGACCGAAAAACGGGGCCCCGAAGGGCCCCGTTTCCCATGCCTCTCCGGGCGGCACTCCGCCCGGGCAGCAGCTGCATATATCCGTCACTTCAGCAGAAGTTTCGCCTCGTGCTTTTTCAGGGCCCGGCGCGCGGCCTGGTAGCCTTCGAGACCCGGCTTGCTCTTCAGTTCGGGGAAGAGCTCGAAGATCTCGGTGCGCTGGCTGTTGCCGATGCCCTTGAGGCTGTAGTCGCCGGGCTGGAAGCTTTCGGTCCAGGCACCGTTCGACAGCACCACTTCGTGGCGGTCGAACATGAAGTGGACATAGGTCGTCTGCATGACATCCACCTGGTGGATCCCTTCGGCCCCGACCAGATGCTTGGCCGCCGCGAGGACCTCGCTCTCTTCGAAATAGAGCTGGGTCTTGTCGCCGCTGACCAGGATCCGGTGATTCGGGCTGACCAGCATGTCGCGTTCGGGCAGACCGTTGCCCAGGGCCCCGGCCTTGATCAGGATCGGCTTGAGGTGCGGGTTGCGCACCAGCGCCTTGCCGTCGATCACCTTGTGGCCGACCCAGCGGATCTCCTGGATGCCGTTGTCGCGGGTGATGATCCGGTCGCCTTCCTGAAGCTCTTCGACCAGGCGTTCGCCGCGCGGGGTCGCGATCGTGGTGCCCGGCGTGAAGCAGGGGATCACGTTCTCGATCTCGGCGAAGGTCATGGTCGAGCCGTCGAGGAAGGTCACGGTGCCGCTTTCGCCGACGCCGGTCACCGGGTCATAGGTCGGGTCGTCCTCGTCATAGGTGATGAAGTCGACATTCGACCCGGTCAGGTCCAGAACGTCCCAATCGTTGCCGTCGGGGTCCTCGCCGCCAATGACGACGTCACCGCCATTGCCGCCCAGGAAAGTGTCGGAACCGAAGCCGCCGAACATCTGGTCGGCGCCGATCCCGCCTTCGATCACGTCGTCGCCGTCGCCACCAAAGATCGTGTCGTCGCCCTGATCGCCCGACAGGGTGTCATTGCCCGCATCGCCATGGATCAGATCGTTGTCGACACCGCCAAAGACAACGTCGTCACCTTCGCCGCCATACAGTTCATCGTTGTCGTCCATGCCGTAGATGGTGTCGTTGCCATCTCCGCCAAAGATCGTGTCGATGTTGTTGTCGGTGACCAGGTCGGGGCCGAACGGGCCCGAGCCGTCATCGGGCAGGTTGACCAGGTCCGAAACCGACAGGTCCAGCCCGCCGTAAAGGACATCGTCGCCGTCGCCGCCAAGGATCGTGTCACGCCCTTCGCCGCCGATGACCGTGTCGTCGCCTTCGCCGGCTTCGACATAGTCGTCGTCGATCCCGGCATCGATCACATCGTTGCCCGCGCCGCCGAAGATCGTGTCACGGTCGTCGCCGGTGGTGATGGTATCGTTCCCGGCGCCACCAAAGACAAGGTCGCGGTCATCGTTCGGGTCGGGATCGGAAGGATAGACACCGGGATAGCCGATATCCGGGATCGGCGCATGCCCCGAGGTGTCGACGACATTGTCGCCGTCGCCAAGATAGACAACGTCATTGCCGTCACCGGTCGAGATGGTGTTGTTTCCGCCACCACCATAGACCGTGTCGTCGCCCGAACCGGCGATCACGCTGTCATCGCCCTCTCCGGCAAAGATCACGTCATCGCCGGAGCCGCCGGTGATCTCGTCATTTCCGGCGCCGGCGATCAACGTGTCGTTGCCGGACCCGCCGAACAGGCTGTCGTCGCCATTGCCACCCTCGATCAGATCGTCGTCCTGACCGCCGCGCAGCGTATCGTTGCCTTCGCCGCCATAGATCGAATCGTTGCCGGTCCCGCCTTCGATGCTGTCATCGCCATCGTCGCCGAACAGCGTGTCGTCCCCGGCGCCGCCATTGATGACATCGTCATCGTCGCCGCCATAGACCTCGTCATCGCCCAGCCCGGCCAGGATCGTGTCATTACCCTCGAACCCGAAGATCAGGTCGTCATTGGGCGCGGCGCCGGGCAGGATCGCGTCTTCGTTGTCGACGCGGTCGCCGTCGGGGTCGCCCAGGTAATTGACGTCGATCAGGTCATCGCCCGCCGTCCCCTCGACCGTGCCGTCAAGAGGGTTCTCTTCGACGGTAACGAACAGCGTCGCGGTATCGGTGCCGCCATTGCCGTCGTCGACCGTGTAGGTCACGGTCGCGTCACCGCTGAACCCGGGCGTCGGCGTGAACGTCAGCGTCCCGTCGGAATTGATCGTGACATCGCCATCCGGGCTGGTCGCCTCGGTCACCGTCAGCGGGTCGCCGTCCACGTCGCTGTCATTGGCCAGCACGTCGATCGTGACCGGCGTGTCCTCGTCCGTCGACGCGGTGTCGTCCTGCGCCACCGGCGCATCGTTGACCGGAGCCACCTCGAC